>DASZBD010000036.1:0-182150 GCA_035944475.1 Microvirga sp. | reverse complement strand
CGCAGAACCCGACCTCGCCCTCAACGCCTTCGACGCAGCGGAACACTTTCGGCTTGCGCTGGCACTGGTAGGAGCGGCCCCAATTCCCCTCGCTCTGCCAGACGGCCGCTCGGCAGCGGGCGAGATCGGGCTCCCGTTCATGGCTCCCGCGGCGTGGTGACCAAACGCGAATGTTGCTCATGCGAGCCTCCAAAGTAGTGGGACATCTGCGACAAAAAGCCTTGTGTTTCTGTGGAGCCTTGGATCAGAACCTCTCGCTCACTTGCTCTGCGCGTGGTGGCGGATCGCGCCCGCGGCAGCCTCGGCGAGAGAGTCCATAATCTCCTCTTGCACGTCCTCGTCGATCCCGTCCCACCAGCCGTTGAAGCCCTTTCGGTCGCCTAGCACGGCCATAACCCAGTCGGCGATTTCCCGGCCCAATTCAGTTTGCACTTCGGTTGTAAGCCCTTGATCCATAACCCGCCTCCATTCACCCCGTTTGCAGAAAATCCATTGCAAGGCCGCAACTTAGCCTTGCCTGGGGGACTAGGGGTCGGAGGTTCAAATCCTCTCGCTCCGACCATCATTTCAGAAGCGAAAGTTATGGCTTTGGAGCCGGCCTTCGGGTCGGCTCTCTCCGTTTGTAGAAAGCGCTATGGCCCAGGGCTGCGAGAGGGGCGCGCGTGACGGCTCTCACGTCATTCGACGCTCAACCAGCGAAAAGCGCGTCTCAGGACAGCTTGCCCATCGTTCGTGATCGGAGGGCCGTGGGCGAGAATGACTCTTTTCGTCGGCCACGACAAAACCCGGCGAACAGGGTCCCGGGCGGCGCTGCGGTCGGCAAATGCGATCCGGAATTTGCGCGGCACGGTCGGTTCGTCCGACACCATCAGATCGAGCCTTGCAATGATCGCTCGCCAGCCTGAAAACCATCCAGGAGGAAACTGCTGGATGAGGTCGGCGAAGAGTGCGGTTGCGCTCTGGCGATGAAAGAAAACGACCTCTGTCGTGATGCGATTGCCCCACATGATCGTCAGGTCGATTTCTCCCGCCCAGGCACCGATCGGGCCGTCCGAGAAGTCACCGTCGAACCTGATGTCCTTGCGCTTCGCCCGCAGTCCGGGCGGCGCGAAGACCGTGGCTTCCGGGTAAGCCCGTTGCCAATCACCGAGATACGTATGGTGGAGAGAATTCGGCGGAACCAGAAACCGCACCCGACCCAGTGATTGCAGCTGACCGCAGAGTTCGTCGGAGATCGCCGTCGGGGACCAGAGAACGAGGTCGCCGTTCAACAATCGCATGATGGCCATGCGGGTGGGATAGTGAAAACCAGCCGCTGCCGTGATCGTTGGACCGTCCTCGATCCAGATACTGGGTCCGAATTCCTTTAGCATTGTACAATCCGCCGTCCTTGCCGCCGTAGACTGGTCGTCGAACCGCGTTGGTAAGGAAAGGACGAAAGCTCGATTTTCTCCGTTGCCCCGCGCGTTCCGACGATGCGGGTTTCCGTTGTGGATCGCGGCGGCAGACGCGTGAGAATATAAAACCAGCAGCGGCCTCTTGTCCGGTCCTTCGCTTGACGCAACGTCACCTATCGTCGCAAGCTCGACCATCGGTCAGGGGAGACGTGATGGTTAGGCGTAAATTGATCTGTCTGGCGCTGTCGGGCGGCGCGGCCCTCGGGGCTGCGTCGCCGGCTGTCGCCGATATTCTCATCGACCAAGCGATGATCACCGGGGGCGAGTTGCGGGTCACCGGGCGTCTCAGCCAGCCCCGGCAGACCACCGTGACCCTCGACGGCGCCAACCCGGTGCGCTCGGATGCGTCGGGGCGCTTCGTCTTTCGCCTCGCCTACCACCCGGACGATTGCATCGTCACCATCCAGGCCGATGCCGAGCAGCGCCGGGCGGTAGTGGGATTCTGCGGCCAGCGGGGCCCGGAGAACGGCGGCGCCGTGGCCGCCGCAGCTACGCCCGGTCCGCGCGGCGAGACGGGACCTGCCGGGCCGGCGGGTCCTGCCGGGCCCACGGGTCCCCAAGGCGAGCGCGGGCCCGAGGGTCCCGCCGGGGCGCAAGGTCCTGCCGGCCCGCAGGGTCCGGCGGGGGTTCAGGGACCTGCCGGGCCGGCCGGCGCTGCGGGCGAGCGCGGGCCGGAGGGACCGCAGGGTCCAGCGGGTCCGCCCGGCCCTCAGGGCCCTCCGGGCACCGGTGGAGGCGGCTCGACGGCCGCGGCGCAGCCAGGTCCTGCCGGTCCCGCAGGCCCCCCCGGTCCCGAGGGACCCGCCGGGCCTCCGGGTCCGCAAGGGCCGCAGGGGCTCGCCGGCCATCAGGGGCCGCAGGGCCCCCAAGGTGTGCCGGGCCCGCGGGGTGAAACGGGCCCGCCGGGTCCTGCGGGACAGCGGGGCGAGGCTGGAGCCGCGGGTGCGCCAGGTCCCGCCGGACCGCCCGGCGAGACCGGACCTGCGGGTCCGTCAGGTTCTCCCGGTCCCGAGGGTCCGGCCGGCATCGCCGGGCCGCCCGGGCCCACCGGTCCGGCCGGTCCAGCGGGTGCCGCCGGAACGGTCCTGCGGGTTCTCGTGCAGCAATGCGAGAGCGGGCCGCGCTGCGTCGCGCGCTGCGGCGAGAGCGAGTACCCGGTCAACGGCACCTGCGCCCGGGGCGATCGGCTCGATATGGACGAGGTCGCGGTTTACTGCTTCTCCGCCGCCGAGACGCCGGCGCGGATGCAGGCTCGCGCGATCTGCGCCCGGCAATAGGGTTCGACGAGAGCGGCGCCGGGTCAGAAGCGCCTGGCGCCGCTCGCAGGCCCGGCTCGCGAGGCGATCGCGTTGACGGTCCGGTCACCATGACGCGCTAGGCTTCTCGTGGCCCGTGAAACCCGGGCGGGGGTTGGAGCGTAGTCACGTGCAAAGCGTCTTTGAGGGTTTCGACATGCGGGTGTTCACGACGACGGTGGGGCGGATCACCGCCGGCCTGTGGTGTGGGCTCGGGCTCGCCGTCGTCGCGCAGGCCGTGCGCTGGGCCTACCACTTTTCCTGACATTTGAGCCCGGACGGGCTCGTCCCGCCGCCGAGGCGGCCTTTAAAGCTCCTAAAAATTCAGCTCCCCTCGAACCAGAGGCCGCTCTCGGCATTGTCTCGGGGCAAGTACGGTCAAGGTCGAACAACAAGGGGCTGATGATGACCCGTGTGCTACTTCTCGCGTCCGCCTGCGCGGTTCTCGGCGGATGCGCGTCAACGCTCACCACGACGGACGTTGCGGCGCCCGCCACGACGGCAACCTTCCGGTACGGGACGAACGAGCAGCCCATCGATCCTAACATGACCGAGTACATGCCCTGGCAGCTCGGACCCTCGTCGCCCAAGACCAAAGCCGCCCACGACGAGCCCATCGTCACCGCCACGGTGCCGCAATGGGGCACCGTGAAGGCCCGCTCGGACGTCCTCGCCACCTTCCCCCAGCCCCTCGCGGTCGCGCCGGGACGCAACCGCACGGTCCAGCCCTGCCAGCAGCAGGCGCTCGAGGCGGCGCTGAAGTACAATCCCAACACGCAGGTCGAGGCGGTCTCGGTCGGTCCGGAGCGCCGCCTGCCCAACGGCACCTACCGGGGGCCGGTGCGCATGCGCGTCGTGTATTCGCGGCCCGAGTTCTACGAGGTCCGCGAGGCGGTGATGACCTGCACCACCACGGCGAACGGGCGCTTCGTGCGCGCCCAGGTGGTCTCGCCCACCTGACGGGGCTCAGGCCCGGTCGGCGTCGGGCTTCTGCATCCAGCGGATCAGCGGCATCAGGGGAAAGATCCACACGATACCGAGGATGAAGAAGATCACCGTCTGCAAGAGGGCGTGGAGCTCGACGATGCGGCTGTCGGCGAGGGCCATAGCCACGGGGCCGTAGGCCACCACGAAGGCGAGCATGAGGGCGGTGCCGATGAGCTTGCGCGAGCGCTGGCGCATGGGATCCTCTTCGAAGACAGGCCTGCGGGCCTGTAGCAGGGCAGGGCGGGTGCGTCACCGCCCTTCATTGCCGGGCGGGGCTTTCGCTCATATGTGAAGCCCTGCGGGCGGTTGCCATGCGGTTCTTCGCAGCGGCGGCCGCCTCTCCCGACCCGTCTCCGGAACCCCGACCATGGCCGCCTCCGCCGCCGGCACCCTTCCCCTCGCCCCGTCACGCGCCTCCTCGGCCGCCTCCGTGCGGGCATGGCTCTTTTTTCTCGCGGCGCTCGTCGTCGCCATGGTGGCGGTCGGGGGCGCCACGCGGCTGACGGGGTCGGGCCTGTCCATCACCGAGTGGAAGCCCGTCACGGGCGCGATCCCGCCCCTGTCCGAGGCCGCCTGGCTCGCGGAGTTCGAGAAGTACCGGGCGATCCCGCAATACCAGCTCCTCAACAAGGGCATGAGCCTCGGCGAGTTCAAGACGATCTATTTCTGGGAATGGGGCCACCGGCAGCTCGGCCGGTTTCTCGGCCTCGCCTTCTTCCTGCCCCTGGCTTGGTTCTGGCTCCGCGGCGCGGTCACGAACCGCTTCGCCCTCGTGCTCCTCGGCATCGGCGCGCTCGGCGGGCTGCAGGCCGCGGTGGGGTGGATCATGGTGGCGTCGGGCCTCAAGCCCGGCATGGTGGCGGTGGCGCCCGTCAAGCTGATGCTGCACCTCACCATCGCGAGCGTGATCTTCGCCCTCCTGGTCTGGGTGGCGACGGGCCTGCGGGAGCGGCCGGCCGGCAAAGCGGAGGCCTCCGTCTCCCGCAAGGCCCCGGCCGTGCTGCTCGGCCTCGTCTTCCTCCAGATCGCCCTTGGGGCCCTCGTGGCGGGCTCGAAGGCGGGGCTCACCTACAACACCTGGCCGCTCATGGATGGCGAGTTCGTGCCCGCCGCGTCGGCGCTCTTCGTGGTGCAGCCCTTCATCGAGAACTTCGTCGACAACCCGACGCTCGTTCAGTTCAACCACCGGATGACGGCCTACGCCCTCGTAGCCTTCGCCCTGTGGCATGCCTGGAGCCTCGCCCGCCGGGCCCCAAGCACCGGCGCCGGACGCCGCGCGCGGGTGCTGGCAGGGTTGATGGTGGCGCAGATGGCCCTCGGGATTGTCACCCTTCTCCTCGCCGTGCCCCTCTGGGCGGGCCTCGCCCATCAGGTCTTCGCCATGGCGGTGCTCGGCATGGCGGTGGTGCACCTGCGCCTCGCCGGGCCGGCGCGCTAGGCCCGGCCGAGAGCCTGCCAACGAGAAAGGGCGGCCCGAAGGCCGCCCCTAAAGGCTCCTCAGATCGGCCCGCCTTAGCGGATGATCTGGACGATGCGGCGGGTGCCCGGCTCCACGAGCACGGGGGTCTCGTTCACCACCGTGTAGCGGTAGCCCTCGACGCCGTACTCGGCCGGGACCTCGTAGTAGCGCACGCCCGAGGACGGGAGCACGGCGCCGACGCGGACGTCCTGCTCGTAGCGGTAGGACGGCACGTTCTGCTGGACGACGTACTGGCGGAAGCCGGGCTGCGACTGCTCGGCGATGCCGCCGGCGATCGCGCCGGTCACGCCGCCGACCACGGCACCGACCGGGCCGCCCACGATGGCGCCGCCGATGGCGCCCGCGCCGGCACCCGCCGCCGCGCCGCCGCCCTGCTGAGCGAAAGCGGCAACCGGAAGGAGCGCAAAGGCGCCCGCGAGAAGGATCTTCTTCATGAGTGTCCACTCCTTGTGGTTAGGATGCTGACTCAACGAGCTTGGCGCGGGAGCGGTTCCGCCGAAAGCTTGAGCAGGCCAGCCGGAGCTGTGGACGAAGCAGCCGGTGCGGCGCGCCTGACGATGTGTTCAGCTCGCCCGGTCGAGGCGCGAGGAAGTGGCCCAACGGGCGACGGTCGCGAGAAGTTCCGCAGCCTGGAACGGCTTGCCGACATGGTCGTCCATGCCGGCCTGCCGGAAGCGGGCGACCTGGTCGGGCAGCACGTTCGCCGTCATGGCGACGATGGGGAGCGCCGCATGGGCGCCGCCGAGCCGCCGGATCCGGCCCGTCGCCGCGATGCCGTCCATGACGGGCATCTGCACGTCCATGAGCACGAGGTCGTAGGCCGTGCGCCGCACCGCCTCCACGGCCTCGGCCCCGTCGCCCGCCACGTCCACCCGGTGACCCGCCTTCTCGAGGATGAGGCGGGCGAGCTCCTGGTTGATGGCGACATCCTCCACGAGGAGGATATGGGCGGGCCGCGCGGCGCCGTCGGCAGCGGGCCGGCGCGCCGGGAGGGCAGGGGTCAGGCTCTCCGCCAGCGGCACCCTGAACCAGAAGGTGGAGCCTTCGCCCGCCCGGCTCTCCACCCCGATCTCGCCGCCCATGAGGGTGACGAGCCGCTTCGAGATCGCGAGGCCGAGGCCCGTGCCGCCGTATTGGCGGCTGATGGAGTTGTCGACCTGCGTGAAGCGCTCGAAGAGCCGCGGCAGCTTGTCGGCCGGGATGCCGATGCCCGTATCCGTCACGGTGAAATGAAGGCCGCCCGCGCAGCGCCGCACCGCAAGGGTCACCCAACCCTGGCGGGTGAACTTCACGGCGTTGTTGAGGAGATTGAGCAGGATCTGCCGCAGCCGGTCCGCATCGCCGATCACGGCGGCGGGAAGGTCCGTCGCCGCCTCGAGGGCGATCGGGATGCCGCGCTCGAGAGCGATGCCGCGCACGATGGAGACCGCGTTGTCGAGAAGTTCGCCGAGGGCGAAGGGCTGCGGGTTGAGCTCGACCTGGCCCGCCTCGATCTTGGAGAAGTCGAGGACGTCGTTGACCACCGTGAGCAGCGCGTGTCCCGAGCCCCGGACCTGCTCGATGTAGCGGCGGTCCTCCGGGTTGAGGCTGCCGCCGTCGAGCACGAGGCCGGTGAAGCCGAGGATGCTGTTGAGGGGCGTCCTGATCTCGTGGCTCATGGAGGCCAGGAACTCGGATTTCGCCTCGCTCGCCGCCTGGGCCTTGCGGGCGAGGTCCTCGGCCATGTCCTTGGCGGTCTTGAGCTGCTCCGCCTGGAGCTGGCGGTCGGTGACGTCGCGCAGCGCCGCCAGCACGGTGGGCTCCGAGCCGCCGCTCATGAGGCGGAACGCGCCTTCGACCCACACCCAGCGTCCGTCCTTGTGGCGCAGGCGATGCGCGTCGCGCACTTCGGGATTGCCGGGGCTGAGGCGGTCGTAGATCGACATGACCCGGGGAAGGTCGTCCGGGTGGACGAGTTCCGGCGTCGGCAGCTCAAGGAACTCCTCGGGTGTGTAGCCGAGCACCGCCCGGCAGGCCGGCGACACGTAGCGGCGCGGGCCGCCGACCGCCCGCAGCATGATGATGTCGGACGCGTTCTCGGCGAGCAGGCGGTAGCGCTCCTCGTTTTCGCGACTCGCGCGCTCCGCCTGCCGGCGGGCGGTGATGTCCGTGTAGGTGCGCACCACGCCGCCCCCGGGGAGCGGCACCGTGCGGACCTCCACCACGGCCCCGTTCGGGCGGACGCGCTCGTAGAGAGGCTCGTCCGGCATCGGGCCGCCCTCGTCGATCCAGCGCTGGAAGGCGGAGCCCGACTGCACGTATTCGCCCCGCTCCGCCTGATAGCGCCGCAGCTCGCGGAAATGCGGGCGCCGGGCCATCAGCTCGGGGGGAAAGCCCATGAGGTCGATGGCCCGGCGGTTGCACACCACGATGTGCCCCGCCGCATCGATCATGATGAGGCCCTGATCCATGCTCTCGAGGGTCGTCTCGAGGAGCTCGGACTTCGCCCGCAGCTCCTCCTCGATGATTCTCCGGGAGGAGACGTCGCGGATCACGTCCACGATCTCGATGGCCTCGCCGGTCCTGGGCTCGAACACCACCGTCGGGTTGATCTCGTGCCAGCCGACGCTGCCATCGGCCTTGAGGCCGCGATACTGGAGCGCCGCCTGCGGGGCGCCGGGCCCAGCCTCGATGAGGCCGCGCAGATGCTCCTCCACCCGGGCCCGGTCGTCCGGATGTACCATGTCGACGAGCGGGCGGCTCACGAGCTCCGCCGGCTCGAAGCCCGTGATGGCCTCGATTGCGGGAGACAGGTAGCGGATCTCGAGGTCGAGGCCGATCCGCGCGATGGCGTCCGTGGCGTTCTGGGCGAGAAGCCGGTAGCGCGCCTCGCCCTCCGCGAGGGCCCGGTTGACCCAGGCGAGCTCCGTCTCCTTGCGGCGCCGGATCTCGATGAGGCGGAAGAGGAGGCCGAAGGTGGCCAGCAGCACCAGGGTGATGAGGCCGCCCCCGGCCACGATCCACCGCTGTTCGGCCCGGATCGGATCGAGGGCCGAGTCGAGGGACGCACCCACCGTCACGACGAGGGGCAGCCCCTTCACCCACCGATAGCCGACCACGCGCTCGACGCCGTCGAACGGGCTGACGAGCTGCAGGAGCCCGTGCCGCTGCACCTGCATGGCCTTGAGGATCGGCTGGGCCTTGGCATCGTCGAGGCCCCGCTCGAACGTGCCCTCGACCACGGGAGCCCTGGCCAGCACGGCGCCGTCGGTGCCGATGAGCGTGACGGCCCCGGCGGGCCCGACGTCGATATTGGCGAAGATGCGCCCGAGGGCGACGGGATCGATGGAGAAGACCAGCACCCCGGCCAGGCGCCCGTCGCGCCCGTCGATGCGCCGGCTCGCCTGGATGGACCAGCGCCCGGACACGCGCCCGAGCACCGGCCGGCTGATGAAGAGCCCGGCCTCCGCATTCTCCTTGTGGACGCGGAAATGCTCCCGGTCCGCGATGTTGACGCGGGCCGACGCGGCGTTGCCGACGGAGCTCGCCACGATGTCCCCGCCGGCATCCGCGAGGGAGACCTGCAGCAGGACGTCGGCGTTCTGCGGCACGCGGGCGAGCCAGGCGGCGAGCTCGAACTGCGCGGGGTGCTCCTTGATCTCCGCCACCGTGAGCCGCATCATCTGGTCGATGCCGAGGAAGGTGCGCTGCACCTGCTCCTCCAGCGCGATCGACAGGTTGCGCACCTCGGAGCGGACCTGGTCGACGGCCGCCTGACTGCGGCTCTGCAGGAAGGCCCCGATGCCGATCCAGAGGCTCGCGATGCCGACGACGCACAGAGCAAGGAGCAGGATCTGCGGCCGCCAGTCGGGGGCCAGGGCGGCCGCCCGCGGCGCCGCCGGGCGCGGCGGAGGCGGGGCCGCGCGGGGCGCCTCGAGGGGAGGGGCTGATCGTGGGTGATCGGACATCAGGTTGCGACGCGAACGCTGCTCCGGCGGCGGGTTTGGGGCGCAGCGTGATCCGGCCCGGGACCATGAGAACACGCAAACATGAACGACATCTTGTTGAAATCACAGCCGCCTGAAGGGCAATGGGCGCTGTGGCCGCAGGGCCGGACCGGCCCCGGAGCGGCGCCGGCCCGCGCGGGCGCGGCCGGGAGCGAAGCGCCATGACCTCCGCCCACCGCCAGGCGCTCTTCGCCGCCATCTTCGCCCGGGACGGGGGGCGCTGCGTCCATTGCGGCCGGCCCGTGCGGCCCCGCGCCCGGGGCCTCCACCGGGCGCCGGACCTTGCCACCCTCGATCACCTCACGCCCCGCTCGGCGGGAGGGCGCACGGTGATCGAGAACCTCGCGCTCGCCTGCCAGGCCTGCAACAATGCCCGCGGCTCCTTGAGCCTCGAGGCGTTCCGGGCCACCCGGGGGCGGGCAGGGGAGGGCGGCTGAGGCGCCCTCGCGGTCCGTCGCTCAGCCCGCCGCGGCCTCGCCCGGCGCCTGGCACAGATCCACCCATTCGGCGCCCGCGATCTCCGCGAGGCGCGAGGGGGCGACCCGCACGGCGCTGTGGGTGGAGCCCGCCGCCGGCACCACCTCGTCGAAGCCCTTCAGGGACACGTCGCAGTAAACGGGCAGGGGCGTCGCGAGGCCGAAGGGCGAGACGCCGCCCACGGGATGCCCCGTGAGCGCCTCGACCTCCAACGCCCCGAGCATCGACACCTTGGCGCCGAACAGGGCCCGGGCCTTGCGGTTGTCGAGCCTCATGGTCCCGCCCGCCACCACGAGCACCACCCGCGCCCCGTCCCCAGTCCCGATCCGCAGCGCCAACGTCTTGGCGATCTGCCCCGGCGCCACCCCATGCGCCGCCGCCGCCTCCTCCACGGTCGCCGACCGCGCCTCCGTGACGATCACGGCGAGGTCAGGCGCAGCGGCGGCGAGATGGGCGCGGACGGAGGCGAGGGACATGGGTTGTGACGCTTCAGTAGGTGTTCACTGTTGGGCAACCAACAATAGTATACCCATGGGTTTGACGTCGGAGATTGACGATATGGCGATTAGCAAAAAGCTAGATTATTCGCACGTGGACAATCTACAGCTTGACCCGCAAAACCCACGGATCGGTCGGCTCAACCGTAAGAAGAACCTAGATCAAAACGAACTTCTTCAAACGATGTCTAAATGGACGCTAGACGAACTGGTCGACTCGTTTCTGACGGCGGGGGGATTTTGGACGCAAGACGCACTCATCGTGGTCAAAGAACCGATCGATGGAGTAGAGAGCTTGGTAGTGGTAGAAGGGAATCGCCGTTTAGCAGCTCTTAAACTCATGTTGAAAACCGTTCGAGGACAAATCGATCCTCCTCGCTGGCTCAAAGAGCGTCTTGCAGAACGTCGAATTGAAGAAACTGATGAACTCTTCGTATCAATTCCATACTTAGTTGCAGAAAGCCGCACAGATGTATCAGCTTATCTCGGATTTCGTCACGTAACTGGGATCAAAGAGTGGGCCCCGACCGAGAAAGCCGAATTCATCACTCGGCTGATCGAGGAGCAGGGCCTGTCGTATAAAGAGGTAGCTAAGCAAATTGGAAGCCGCACAGATTTCATTCGGCAAAACTATGTTGCATACAAAATTCTTCTTCAAATTGAGGCGAATTGGGACAAGGAGAAACTAGCTGAAGTAGAAGACAAGTTTTCAGTTCTCTTCCTATCCCTTCGATCTGAGGGTGTGAGATCATTTATCGGTGTTGATTTGCGGAACACTCCCGAAGGAGCCCATGATCCAATACCGGAATACAAAAAGAAAGAACTTGGCTATTTCATTGATCTTTTATTTGGCTCCAAGCAACGCAAGCCAATAGTGAAAGACTCTCGGCAGGTCGACCGGTTTGGGGAAATTTTGGCCGAGCCCCGAGCGGTCAGGTATCTAATGCAAACCGCCGAACCACAGTTCGAAGTTGCTTATTCGCTCACTAAGGGTGGCGTAGATCTTGTGGTTGAGCCGTTACGCGAAGCGCGGCGTCAGATCTCTCTCGCTTTATCAGAGATTGCACCACGTGCCGAAGAGCCGATTGTTCGTGATGAAGCATGGCCCGTCATCGAAGGCGGGATCTCGCTGGCTCACATTACTAAAGGAGAAAATCTGAAGAATGCTCGGGAGGCGCTAGGTGCCGATTGAGTTGCCCGAGACCGGCTATGGGTCAGCTCATTCGCCCTCAGAGAGACGCATCGAGCTGTTTGCTGATTGGATCGAGACCGAAGTCTATTTAAATGGCGAAGCCCTTAGCAAACCTTATCTCGTTGATCGCCTAGAGGGCGCCGCTTTAGTAACCGGCAGCGACGATGCTTGGACATTGATCAACGATGCTTTCAATCGGTGCAGAACGCGCCGGCAACACCTCGACCAGTCTTACCCGTTCTCTATTGCCGGCGATACTATCGAGCTAACCTCAGTTCAAAAAACAGCTTACCTGTTTTGTCTTCTTTCATCTCTGCCTGAGCAGTTCACCGCATTGAGGAAGACCTACCCTGTGGAGTTCAGAGATCTCTTTGAAACCGTTGTGGCTGCTGCGCTAGAAAGGGCTTTACCCGGTTGGACTGTTCACCAAACCGGCTGGTCCAATATCGCTCAACGAAAAAAGGGGAAAGTCGTCGAATTAGTAGCAAGTTGGGCGAAGGGCAAATATTTAGACAGTTCAGTTTTCCCATCTGCGAACGATGCGCAAGTTGATGTTGCAGTCGTACGTGAGTTTCAGGATGGGCGGAGTGGGATCCCCATTCTGCTAGGGCAGTGTGCGACAGGGGTGACCGATTGGAAAGGGAAAGCATCGCGTCCCAACATCGATCGTTGGTGCAAAGCTGTGCAATTTTCTTCGACTCCCACTCGGCTCTTCGCCGTTCCGTTCGCTCTAGACGATCTGAGTTTTCGCGAGGCGTCGGTCGAGTCTAACGGCGCGATACTCGATCGAACGCGAATCTGTACTACTTTGCCCAATCTGAGTGAGCCATTGAGGACGAAACTCGATAAGTGGGTTCAGGAGGCTACCCTACTGATACCGTTGGCAGCGTAAGGACGTTTCGTGGGCGTGGCCCACGACCTGTCCCCGGATGGGCTTCGTGCTCACCCCGTAGGACAAGATAAGTTTCTGGAACTCTGTCCACCTTAGCCACGGGCGGCGTGGCAGAGGCTCGCGGAATCAGCAAACTCGCTGTTGAATTAGGCTCCCGACCCAGCGCATGGATGATCTGGCGACCTAGAGCAGCAGCTAAAGGTGGTGGTACTGCGTTCCCGATCTGACGTTGCCGGGATGCGCGACCGCCTGCAAAGCGGTAGCTGATCGGGAAACCTTGAATACGAGCTAACTCTGGCGTTGAGAGCAGGCGATTGTCCCAATGAAACGGCCCAGAGTTTTGGGAAGGATTGGCTACAAGCGTAGGTGAGGGTTTATTCTTCGAGAGTTTGAGTAGAAAGCTCCAATATCTTGTACGCCAGCCGAAGAGTGGCTCTCCGCCCCCACGTGCGGTATGCCACAAATAGTTCTGACCCTCAGGGATGCTGGGTATAAGCTGGGCCCACCGCCCCTTAATGGTAAGATCCTCGACATAGTCAGTCCGGCTTGCGTCGCTGCAAGCGTCCCATGCTGTCAGAAATGGTTCATCACGGGTCCCAAAGCGGGCATGAGGAAAACTGAACTCGAAACCTCTCAGTAGACCTACCCCAAATAGTCGCCGCCGATGTTGTGCAACGCCGAATTCAGCCGCATCGATCAGGCGCCAATTCAACACATAATCGAGGCCGTGTTCCCTGAGTAGATGGACTCTGCTTTCTACATAGTCGATACCGCCACCATTCTTGAATCCCTCAACGTTCTCAATCAGAAAAGCCTTAGGCCTCAGCTGTGCAACGTATGTGAAATAGTGGTCGAGCGTTCGAGCTCGCTGATCAAGTAAACCCTGTGCAGCACCCGAAGCCCATAATGCTGATTTGGAGAAAGGCTGGCAGGGCGGTCCGCCCGCAAGAAGGTCAAGTTCACCTGGGCGCAGCCTGATCTCTTCCAATAGAATTTGCGGGTCGACCCTCTCGATTGGTTGCGCGATGACGCACTGCGCACCATTCAGTCGCAGCGTGTTGCAGCAATCGGCATCCGCTTCGACGTTCGCCAGGATCTCAAAGCCAGCAGCTTCGAGGCCGATATCAAGCCCACCGGCACCGCTAAACAGACTCAAGCATCTCATGGTCGACCCCCGCCAAGGAGCTCGACAGTATTTGATCCCTGAGGTCAACATCTCAAAATGGTCGACTCTACGTTCTCCGGCCTATGTGACCTGTGGAACTCGGGCGTTTGATGCGTCGGGAATGCCTCCTCCCATCCACCTCATCCAGCGCCTTCGCAGCTTTCGCCAAGCGCAGCGCCCGGGCGACCTCGTTAGCGTTGGCGTAAGGGTCGGCTTCGAGGGCGCGGATGCACCGTTCGGCTTGGGCCATGAGGCGGGCGGCGAGCTCCCGGCGCTTGAGGGTGCGGCGGCCATCCGGGGTGTAATGCTCGATGGGGTAGGCGGCCTCGGGGCGGATCCAGGCGCCCGCGCGGGCGCGCCGGCAGACGGTCGCCGCGGAGAGGCCCGTGCGGCGGGCGATCTCGCGATAGGAGAGGGGCGTCGTCTCGACGAGCTGGCGCACCCGGTCGAGGGTCTAGCCCGCATGCGGGCGGCCCCGGGCCGGGCGCCGCGGCGGGGTCTCGGGCTGCGACGCCTTCTGAATGTCGCGCAGGCGGATCGTCGGGATGGCGAGGTAGGGCGGCTTCATGATAAGATCAAAACAAGAACAAACCGGCCCGTCAACGGGCGGGGAGCGGGCCCGGCGCGGGCTTCCACAGGCAGGCTGATCCGACAGGCGTCCGGCGGGGCGGGCGGCTTCGTGCAACGGCGCGGAACGGGTGCAACAGGCGTTGCAGGGCGTTTCAAGCGTCCGCTTTCGCGAACGAAACCGGGGCGGGAAGGGGGCATTCACGCCGAAATACGGCCGCAGCCCGGCCCGTTGGCTGCGGTCCAGCCGCCCAGCCCGCCCGCAGTCTGCGGGCTGGGACGCAGAAAACGCCGGACTGGGAGCGGCCTGCGTCCGGGCTGGGAAGAGGCTGGGGAGATCTCCCTCCCTTCAGGGGAGGGTGCCGGCAGGCGGGTGGGGTGGTGCCGCAGAAGCGGCAGGCTTTCGTCGAGGCTAGAACTCGCGCTTGCGCGCGAACACCCCACCCGTCACGGGCGCTCTGCGCCCGCGCCACCCTCCCCTCACGGGAGGGAGGAGCGGCGTCGCGCTTCACGCCGCGGCCAGCGCCTGGTCCAGGTCGGCGATGAGGTCGGCGGTGTCTTCGAGGCCGATGGAGAGGCGGACCACCTCGGGGCCGGCGCCGGCCTGCACGAGCTGCTCCTGGGTGAGCTGGCGGTGCGTGGTGGAGGCCGGGTGAATCACGAGGGAGCGGGTGTCGCCGATATTGGCGAGGTGCGAGAAGAGCTTCAGGTTCGACACCAGCTTCACGCCCGCGTCGTAGCCGCCCTTGAGGCCGAAGGTGAACACGGCGCCGGCGCCCTTGGGGCAGTAGCGCTTGGCCAGGTTGTGGTAGCGGTCCGAGCGCAGGCCCGGATAGCTCACCCAGGAGACCTCACCGTGGCCCGCCAGGTGCTCGGCCACCGTCAGGGCGTTGTCGGAATGGCGCTGCATGCGCAGGGGCAGGGTCTCGATGCCCTGCAGGATCATGAAGGCGTTGAAGGGCGAGAGCGCGGGTCCGAGGTCGCGCAGGCCCAGCACGCGGCACGCGATGGCGAAGCCGAAATTGCCGAAGGTCTCGGCCAGCACCATGCCGTTGTATTCGGGCCGCGGCTTCGACAGCATGGGGTAGCGGTCGTCCCCCGCGAAGGCGAAGGAGCCGCCGTCCACGATGAGGCCGCCGATGGAATTGCCGTGCCCGCCGAGGAACTTCGTCGCCGAATGGACCACGATGTCGGCGCCGTGCTCGAAGGGGCGGATGAGGTAGGGCGACGCCATCGTGTTGTCGACGATGAGCGGGACCCGGTGCTTCTTGGCGATGGCCGCGATCGCCTCGATGTCGACGATGACGCCGCCCGGATTGGCGATGCTCTCGATGAAGATCGCCTTCGTCTTCGGGGTAATGGCGGCCTCGAAGGTGGCGGGATCGTCGGAATCCGCCCACACCACCTGCCAGCCGAAGTTCTTGTAGGAATGGTTGAACTGGTTGATCGAGCCGCCGTAGAGCTTGCGGGCCGCCACGAACTCGTCGCCGGGCTGCAGGAGGGTGTGCATCACCAGGAATTCCGCCGCGTGGCCGGAGGCGACCGCGAGGGCGGCCGTCCCGCCCTCGAGCGCCGCGATGCGCTCCTCCAGCACCGCGCAGGTCGGGTTGCCGATGCGCGAATAGATGTTGCCGAAGGCCTGCAGGCCGAAGAGCGAGGCCGCGTGGTCCACGTCGTCGAAGACGAAGGAGGTGGTCTGGTAGATGGGCGTCGCCCGCGCGCCCGTCGCCGCATCGGGCGCCGCGCCCGCATGAACCGCCAGGGTGTTGAATCCAGGAACCCGATCCGTCATGATTGCATCCTCCCGCGCGGTTTCGCCTGTCCGCCGCGATCCATCCTTCGCCACTGAAGAAACTCAGCCGAGCCCACCCGGCCCGCGGCGTGCCGTTCGTTGTAAAGAACGTTTCGTTCGTCAGTCAAGCTAGCTTTGGCGGTTGAGGCCGAGTTTCTGGAAGCCTTTGCCGGCGAGAACCGGCTTCTTGGCCGAGAGCATGCGCGAGTTCACGCCCTGCCAGGAGATCTCGCCGGAGAGGCGCCCGAACTCGATCTTGGGGCAGCGGTCCATGATCACGGTGAGGCCCCGGGCCTCGGCGCGGGCGGCGGCTTCGTCGTTGCGCACGGAGAGCTGCATCCAGAGCACCTTCGGCAGGGGATCGAGGGCGAGCGCCTCGTCGGTCAGAGGGCCGGCCGCCTCCGAGTTGCGGAAGATCTCCACCATGTCGACCGGGTGCGGGATGTCGGCGAGGCGCCCGTAGACCCGCTCGCCGAGAAGGTTCTGGCCGGCGAGCCCCGGATTGACCGGGATCACCCGGTAGCCGCGCTCGGCGAGATACTTCATCACGATCCAGCTCGGCCGCGCCGGGTTCGCGGAAGCTCCGACGAGCGCGATGGTCTTCACGCTCTGCAGGATGCCGCGGATGGTCTCGTTCGGGTAGCTGTCGTGGTTCATGGAGGGGGAGTTAAGGGCTCTACCGGCGAAGGGCAATCGGCCTTTCGCCTGCGCGCTCACGGGGCTTCAGGGCCGGAGGCGACGCGCCGGCCCGCTTCGAGATGCACGACCTCGTCGGCGAGGCAGGCCACCTCCTCGGCGCTGTGGCTCACGTAGACGATCGGCACCCGCAATTCGTCCCGCAGCCGCTCGATATAGGGAAGGGTCTCGGCCTTCCGGGGCGCGTCGAGGGAGGCGAGTGGTTCGTCCATGAGGAGGAGGCGAGGGGAGGCGAGGAGGGCCCGCCCGATGGCGACGCGCTGCTTCTCCCCGCCCGACAGGGTCCCCGGGCGGCGCTTCAAGAGCGCCTCGAGCCCGAGCAGCGCCACCACCTCGTCCAGGCTGCCCCAGCGCTCCCGCTCCCGCGTGAACCAGCGACCGTAGAGGAGGTTCTGCCGGACGGTGAGGTGGGGAAAGAGACGCCCCTCCTGGAACACGTAGCCGATCCGCCGCCGGTGCGGCGGCTCGAAGAGGCCGGCCTGCGTGTCGACCATCACGTGGCGCCCGACCGAAACCCGGCCCTCCGTCGGGCGCACCACCCCGGCGATGACGTTGAGGAGCGTCGTTTTGCCGGAGCCCGAGGCGCCGAAGAGCGCCAGCACCCGCGCTTCGCTCTCGAAGGCGACGTCGAGGGAGAAGGCGCCCTGGCGGTGGCGAATGGCGGCCGCGATGGTCACGTGAGGCGCCCCGCGCCGGCAACGCGCCGGGTGAGGAGTTCGGAGAGGATGACGGCGAGAAGAGCGATCACGACGGCGACGAGGCTCAGGCGCAGGGCGCCGCCATCCCCGCCCGGCACCTGCGTATAGGCGTAGATCGCCGCCGGAAGCGTCTGCGTCTCGCCCGGAATCGCGGAGACGAAGGTGATGGTGGCGCCGAACTCCCCCAGCGCCTTGGCGAAGGCGAGGATCATGCCGGCCATGATGCCGGGGAGCGCCAGGGGCAGGGTCACGGTAAGGAACACCCAGGCTGGGTTGGCCCCGAGCGTTCCCGCGGCCTGTTCGAGCCCGCGGTCGACGGCTTCGAGGGAGAGGCGGATCGCCCGCACCATGAGCGGGAACGCCATCACGGCCGCCGCCAAGGCCGCCCCCGTCCAGCGAAACGAGAACACGATCCCGCAGCACGCTTCGAGCGCCGAGCCGACCGGGCCCCGGCGCCCGAAGGCGAGGAGCAGGAGATAGCCGGTGACCACCGGCGGCAGCACGAGGGGCAGGTGGATGACGCCGTCGAGGAGCGCGCGGCCCGGGAAGCGGCCGCGGGCGAGCGCGTAAGCGGCGGCGATACCGAGCGGCAGGCTCGCGAGGGTCGCGATGCCGGCGACCCAGAGGCTCAGCCGGACGGCCGTCCATTCTTCGGGGGACAGGGTCATGGGTCAAAAAGACGGCGGGCCGTCGTCCCGGGAGCGGCGCGGCCGTCCCGGGATGGCGGGAGCGGCGTCTCAATCCAGCGGCGTGAAGCCCTCGCGGGTGAAGATTTCGGTGCTCTTCGGGCTTCTCAAGGCCGTGAGGAAGCGGGGAGCCTCTTCGCTCTTCGAGGCGGCCGTGAGGGCGACGGGGTAGACGATGGGCGGGTGGCTCGTCTCGGGGAAGCGGGCGACGACCTTCACCTTCGGATCGGCCCTGGCATCGGTCTCGTAGACGAGCCCGAGGGGAGCCTCGCCGCGAGAGACGAAGAGGAGCGCGGCCCGTACGTTCTCGGCCTCCGCGAGTTTGCCGGAGACCTCGCCCCAGAGCCCGAGATGTTCGAGGGCCGCCTTGCCGTACTTGCCCGCCGGCACGGTGGCGACGGCGGCCGTGGCGAAGCGGCCGCCGCCGAGGGCCGCCGCGAGGGCGCCGGGCTTGAGGTCGAGGGCCTGGGCCCGGTCGGCCGGCGCCACGAGCACGATGCGGTTGCCGAGGATGCTGCGGCGGCTCTCCGGCTTGATGAGATTTTTGCGCTGGAGATCGTCCATCCAGTCGAGATCGGCGGAGATGAAGAGGTCGGCAGGAGCGCCCTGCTCGATCTGCTTGGCGAGGGCCGAGGAAGCCGCATAGGACACGGCGATCCGCTTGCCGGTCTCGCGCTGGTAGTCGGAGGTGATGATGTCGACGGCGTTCTTGAGGCTTGCCGCCGCAAAGACGGTCACGTCGGGGGCTTGAGCGGCAGCGGGGGCGGTGTGGAGGGCGAGCGTCGCAGCCGCCACGAGGCCCTTGATCCAGGCTCGCATGGACGTCTCCTGCAGGCGCCCTGTCGGGCGCGCTTGATCGGGATGGGGGCTCCCTTCGGAGCTTGAGGCTGCGCTGCTCGCCAGCAGGCGCGGGCGACACTTTGGCCGGGGCTGGCCCGCGCGGTCAAGCCTTCTGGCCCAAAACCGACCTTATGGGGCTTCGTCGCCGTCCCAGACGGGGATGCGCTTCCCCATGAAGGCGCCGATGCCTTCCTCGGCATCGCGCGCCAGCATGTTCTCGACCATCACGGCGGTCGCGTGATCATAGGCCTCGGCGAGGGCCATCTCCCGTTGCTCGTAGAAGGCGCGCTTGCCGATCTTCACGGTGTGACCGGACTTCGCGGCGATCACCGCCGCCATGCGCCGGGCCTCCGCGGCGGCTTCGCCGGCCGGCACGACCCGGTTGACGAGGCCGAAGCGGTGGGCGTCTACCGCCGGGACCATGTCGCCGAGGAGCAGCATCTCCATGGCGTGCTTTTGGGCGAGGTTGCGCGAGAGCGCCACCATCGGGGTCGAGCAGAACAGCCCGATATGGACGCCGGGCGTGCAGAACCGCGCCTCGGCGCCCGCGACAGCCAGATCGCAGCTCGCCACGAGCTGGCACCCCGCCGCCGTCGCGAGGCCTTCCACCGCGGCGATGACGGGCTGCGGCAGGTGCACGATGCGCTGCATCGTGGCGGAGCACCGGGCGAGGATGTCGGCGAAGTAGGCCCGCCCACGGTCCGGATCCGCGCGGCGGGCGGTCATCTCCTTGAGATCGTGGCCCGCCGAGAAGACCGGGCCCTGCGCCGCCAGGACCACGGCCCGCAGGCTGCGTTTCTCGGCGATCGCGTCGAGTTCGCGGGCGAGCGCATCGAGGAGCGCCTCCGAGAGCGCGTTGCGGGCGGCGGGGCGGTTCAGGGTCAGCGTCGCCACGCCCTCCGAGTCGGTGCGCAGCAGGATAGGGGTGGTCATGCGGACATCCGCATCCATGGCAGGTCTCGGGGCTTCATCCACAAAGCCCATTGTCGGGCGCCTCGCGCCGTGGTGCAACCGGGCTTCGAGCGAAGCCGCCGCAGCAGCGCGGGCACTTCGCAGAGCCGGAGACTGATCGATCCCATGCAGCCGAAGTTGAGCGTCGCGGAGCTGGAAGCCTTCCTGGATCGCGAGTTTCCGCAGATCCACCTCGGCGGCCGCACCTACCATGTCGAGGAGGTCGGACCGCTGAGCGCGCGGCTGCGCATGGACTTTCACGAGCGCCACGTCAGGCCCGGCGGAACCATCTCCGGGCCCTCCATGATGGCCCTCGCCGATCTTGCTCTTTACGTCGCCATCCTCGCGGAGATCGGGCCCGTCGCCCTCGCCGTCACGACGAACCTCTCCTTCAACTTCCTGCGCAAGCCGCAGCAGCGGGCCCTCATCGCGGAATGCCGATTGTTGAAGCTCGGCAAGCGGCTGGCGGTGGGCGAGGTGGCCATCCGCTCGGAAGGGGAGCCGGACCTCGTCTGCCACGCGACCGGCACGTATTCGATTCCGACCCGCGCCTGAGGGGCCGCGGCGCCTTTGACGTTTGATCCCGGAGGCGGATTCGCCGCCTCCGGCGAGAGGATTGAGAGCGCTTACCCGCGCTGGGCGACCGTCTGGTATTCCCGCTTCGGGGCGCCGACATAGAGCTGGCGCGGACGGCCGATCTTCTGGGACGGGTCCTCGATCATCTCCTTCCACTGCGCGATCCAGCCCACCGTGCGGGCGAGGGCGAACAGCACCGTGAACATGGAGGTCGGGAAGCCCATCGCCTTGAGGGTGATGCCCGAATAAAAGTCGATGTTCGGGTAGAGCTTCTTCTCGACGAAGTACTCGTCCTTGAGGGCGATCTGCTCGAGCTCGATGGCGACGTCGAGGAGCGGATCGTCCTTGATGCCGAGCTCGTTCAGCACCTCGTGGGTGGTCTTCTGCATGATGCGGGCGCGCGGGTCGTAGTTCTTGTAGACCCGGTGGCCGAAGCCCATGAGGCGGAACGGATCGTTCTTGTCCTTCGCCTTGGCGATGTATTCCGGAATTCGCTCGGGCGTCCCGATCTCCTCCAGCATCTTCAGCGCCGCCTCGTTGGCGCCGCCATGGGCCGGGCCCCAGAGGCAGGCCACACCCGCGGCGATGCAGGCGAACGGGTTGGCGCCCGACGAGCCCGCGAGGCGCACCGTCGAGGTGGATGCGTTCTGCTCGTGGTCGGCGTGCAGGATGAAGATGCGGTCGAGGGCCCGGGAGAGCACCGGGTTGACCTTGTACTCCTCCGCCGGGACCGCAAAGCACATGCGCAGGAAGTTCGACGTGTAGTCGAGGTCGTTGCGCGGATACACGAAGGGCTGGCCCACATGGTATTTGTAGGCCATCGCGGCGAGGGTCGGCATCTTGGCGATCATGCGCATGGAGGCGACCATGCGCTGGTGCGGATCCGAGATGTCGGTGGAGTCGTGGTAGAAGGCCGATAGCGCGCCCACGCAGCCGACCATGATGGCCATGGGATGCGCGTCGCGGCGGAAGCCCTGGAAGAACCGCGTCATCTGCTCGTGCACCATGGTGTGGCGCGTGACGCGGTAGTCGAAATCGGCCTTCTGGGCGGCGGTGGGCAGTTCCCCGTAGAGCAGGAGATAGCAGGTCTCCAGGAAGTCGCCGTGCTCGGCGAGCTGCTCGATCGGGTAGCCGCGATAGAGCAGGACGCCCTCGTCGCCGTCGATATAGGTGATGGAGGACTCGCAGCTCGCCGTCGACGTGAAGCCGGGATCGTAGGTGAACATCCCGGTCTGCCCGTAGAGCTTCGAGATGTCGACCACGCTCGGCCCGATGGTGCCCGGCTTGACCGCCAGATCGACCTGCTTGTCGGCGACGCTGAGCGTGCTCTTGGAAGCGCTCATGGGGGGTGGCCCTTTCTGATGAAGGCCGGGCGACACCTAGGGCGGACAGGGGCTTGGAACAGGGTGGTTCCGCCCCGGGCCGCGCCCGGCGGGGCCGGTCGTGGATGGATGGCGTTCGGTTAGCTTATCCGTAAAGAGGCGGCAAGCGGGCGGAAAGGGGAACAGGATCGCGGTCAGAGCCCCTGATCCCGCAGGCGGGCGAGGGTCTCGTCCCGGCCGAGCACCTCCATGACGTCGAACAGCCCAGGCGAGGTGGCCCGGCCGGTGATCGCCGCCCGCAGGGGTTGGGCGACCTGCCCGAGCTTCGCGCCGATGGCCTCCGCATGGGCCCGCACCACGGCTTCCACCGAGGCGGCGCTCCAGTCCGGGGCGGCCTCAAGCTTGCCGGCGATGCCGGCGAGGCGCTCGCGCCCGTCGGCGAGGAGCCCCTTCGCCTTCTCGTCGAGGTCGAGGGGCCGGGGCGCGTAGAGGTAGTAGGCGCTGTCGAGGAGTTCGACGAGGGTCTTCGCCCGCTCCTTGAGGCCCGGCATGGCGGCGGCGAGCTTTGCCCGGAGATCCGGCGCGAAGGTCCCGCCGATGCCGCGCGCGGGGCCGAGTTCGGGCAGGATCGTCTCCAGGGCCTCGATAAGGCGCTCGTCCACAGCCCCGCGCATGTAGTGGCCGTTGATGTTCTCGAGCTTCGCGAAGTCGAACCTTGCCGGGGAGCGGCCGATGGAGCCAAGATCGAAGGCCTGCACCATCTCCTCAGTGGAGAAGATCTCCTGGTCGCCGTGGCTCCAGCCGAGGCGCACGAGGTAGTTGCGTAGGGCCTCCGGCAGGTAGCCCATGGACCGGTAGGCCTCGACGCCGAGCGCCCCGTGGCGCTTCGAGAGCTTCGCCCCGTCCGGCCCGTGGATGAGCGGAATGTGGGACATGCTCGGCACGTCCCAGCCGAGCGCCTGGTAAATCTGTGTCTGGCGGGCCGCGTTGGTGAGATGGTCGTCGCCGCGGATCACGTGGGTCACGGCCATGTCGTGGTCGTCCACCACCACCGCGAGCATGTAGGTGGGCGTGCCGTCGGAGCGCAGGAGGACGAGGTCGTCGAGATCCTTGTTCTGCCAGACCACCCGGCCCTGCACCGCGTCCTCCACCACCGTCTCGCCCTCGGTCGGCGCCTTGAGGCGGATCACCGGCTTCACTCCGGCCGGCGCCTCGGCGGGATCCTGGTCGCGCCAGCGGCCGTCGTAGCGCAGGGGCCGGCCCTCCTTTCGAGCGGTCTCGCGCATCTCGGCGAGCTCCTCCTGGCTCGCATAGCAGTGGTAGGCCTTGCCCTCCGCGAGCAGGCCCTCCGCCACCTCCCGGTGACGGGCCGCGCGGGAGAACTGGTAGATCGCCTCGCCGTCCCACTGAAGGCCGAGCCAGGTGAGACCGTCGAGGATCGCCTGGATGGCGGGCTCCGTGGAGCGCTCCCGGTCCGTGTCCTCGATGCGCAGGAGCATGCGGCCGCCGTGCCGCTTGGCGTAGAGCCAGTTGAAGAGCGCCGTCCGTGCACTGCCGATATGCAGGAACCCGGTGGGGGAGGGAGCAAAGCGGGTGACGACGGACATCGGAATCGGAACGCCTTGAGAAAAAGGAGGAAGGGGCGACTTGGCCGCCGGGCGGCGTCGTCTACCATGGGTGCAAGCCCCCGTTAAGCGGCAGCCATGCCTGCGGACAACACCGAACAGCGCCCCAGGGTCCCGCGCGCCGCCGCCGCGGCGCTCGCGTGGCCGGCGCGCGGGACCCTCCCGGCCGCGAAGGGCGGCGCGCTCGGGGCCTTCGTCCGCCGGCAGGCCGCACTAGAGGTGGAGCAGCGCCGGCTCTTTCCCTGGCTCGCGGTTGCCTTCGGCGCCGGCATCCTCCTGTTCTTTGCCGCCGAGGGCCGCCCCGCGCTCTGGGCGCCGGTCCTCGTCGCATCGCTCGGCGCCGCGGCCGCCATGTGCCTCCGCGGGCGACCGTTGCCCTTCGGGATCGCCCTTGCCATCGCGGCCTTTTTCGCAGGCTTTTCGGCGGGCGTGGTGCGCGCGCGGAGCGTCGAGGCACCGGCGCTCGACAGGACCGTGGTGGCGCCGCTGCGCGGCATCGTCGAGGCCATCGAGGAACGGCCCGACGGAGCGCGCCTGACCGTGAGAGTGCTCGCCTTGGACCGCGTGCCGCCGGGCCGGCAGCCGAAGCGGGTGCGCGTCACCGCCCGGGACGTGCGGGGCCTCGGCCCGGGCCAGGAGATCGCCGCCACGGCCCGGCTCCTGCCGCCCCCCGAGCCCGCCTGGCCCGGCGGCTACGATTTCGCCCGCGATGCCCGCTACCGGGGGATCGGCGCCGTCGGGTCGCTCGTCGGCGACATCGCGGCAAGCGCGCCCGCGCAGCCCCTCGACCTCGGGCTGCGGCTCGCGGCGGGGGTCGATGCGGCCCGCAACGCCCTCACGCAGCGCATCGCGGCGAGCATCGGCGGGCAGGCGGGCGCCGTCTCGGCGGCCCTCGTCACCGGAAAGCGCGGGCTCATCGAGGAGCCGACCAACGACATCCTGCGGGCCGCCGGCATCTACCATATCGTGTCGATCTCGGGCCTGCACATGGTGCTCGCCGCCGGCACGATCTTCTGGAGCGTCCGGGCGCTTCTCGCCTTGAGCGCCACGGCCGCCCTGATGTGGCCCGTCAAGAAGATCGCGGCCCTTGCCGCCATGGTCGGCGCCGGCGCCTATTGCATCTTCTCGGGATCGGAGGTCGCGACGGAGCGCTCCCTCGTCATGACCCTCGTGATGTTCGGCGCCATGCTGGTTGACCGGCCCGCTCTCTCGGTGCGCAATCTCGCCATCGCCGCGGTGATCGTGCTTGCCCGCGAACCCGAGACGCTGATCGGGCCGAGCTTCCAGATGTCGTTCGGCGCCGTCGCGGCGCTCATCGCGCTCTCGCCCCTGCTGCAACTGCGGGCCGGGGAGGGCGCTCCGTCGGGCCCCTTGGACCGCGCATGGCGCTGGGCGCTGCGGGCCTTCGCGGGCCTCGTCGCCATGACGCTCGTGGCGAGCCTCGCGACCGCGCCCTTCGCGGCCTACCACTTCCAGACCCTCAACCCCTTCGGCCTCGTAGGCAACGGCCTCGCGCTGCCGCTCGTGTCCCTCGCCGTCATGCCGGCGGCGCTCCTCGGCGTTCTGGCCTATCCCTTCGGGCTCGACGGCCCGGTCTGGTGGGTGATGGGCCTCGCGGTCGACCAGGTGCTCGCCGTGTCGGCCTGGGTGAGCGGGTTCGAGGGATCGAACGTCGTCGTTCCGGCGTTCGGGGCGGGGGCGCTCGCACTGTTCTCGGGCGCGCTCCTCGTCGCGACCCTGCCGGCCTCGGCCTTGCGCTGGCTCGCGGTTCTTCCCTCAGGGGCGGGGCTCGCCCTCGCGGCGACCCCGCCGCGCTACGACCTCTTCGTCGACCGGGAGGGCGCCGGGGCCGCCGTGCGGGGACGGGACGGCGCGCTCGTCATCCTCGGCAAGCCGTCGGATTTCGTGGTGGAGCAATGGCTGCGCGCCGACGGGGACGGGCGGGGTGCGGACGACGCTGCCCTGCGCCAGGCCGCTACGTGCGATCCCGCCGGATGCGTCGCGATCACGACCGGGGGGCGGGCGGTCGCCTACGTGACGGACCGGTCGGCTCTCGAGGAGGATTGCCGGCGGGCCGCGGTGGTGATCACCCGCCTCGACGCCCCGGGCTGCGGGGCACCGCTGGTGCTCGACCGCCCGGCGCTGCTCCGGCGCGGCGCCACGGCCGCCCGGTTCGGGGAGGCCGACCTTGCGATCCGCTCCACCCGCCTGAAGGAGGAGCGGCGGCCCTGGCGCGGGCCCGCCGTTCAAGCCGCGCCTATGGCTCTGGCCAGCGATCGGCCGCGTCCCCCGCGGCCGAGCATCGATCTTCCCGACGGAGAGGAGGCGGTCAGTACCGGCGAACCAGACTGACGAGCTTGCCCTGGATCTTCACGCGGTCGGGACCGAGGACGCGGGTCTCGTAGGACGGGTTCGCCGCCTCAAGGGCGATGGACGACCCGCGCCGGCGGAAGCGCTTGAGGGTGGCTTCCTCGTCGTCGATGAGCGCCACGATGATATCGCCCGTATTGGCCTGATCCTGCTTGCGGATCACCACGAGATCGCCGTCGAGAATTCCGGCTTCAACCATCGAGTCGCCACGCACTTCGAGCGCGTAATGCTCGCCCTGGGCCAGGAAATCGGCCGAGAGGCTGATCGAGTGGCTCCGGTTCTGGATGGCCGAGATCGGCGTGCCGGCCGCGATGCGGCCCATCACCGGGATCGCCATGTCCCGGCCGCGGTCTTCCGTGCCGGTGGGCGCCGGGACCTTCACCTTGCCGGCAAGGCCACCCTCGACCACGCTCGGCTTGAAGCCGCGCTGCGAAGCGCCGGCGGCTGCGTCGGGCAGGCGGATGACCTCGAGCGCCCGGGCCCGGTTCGGCAGGCGGCGGATGAAGCCGCGCTCCTCGAGCGCCGTGATGAGGCGGTGGATCCCCGATTTCGACTTGAGGTCGAGGGCGTCCTTCATCTCGTCGAACGACGGGGGCACGCCGGATTCCCGCAGCCGCTCATGGATAAAGCGGAGCAGTTCGTGCTGTTTGCGCGTCAGCATGGCTGGCCTTTCTGGCTCCCTTGAAGGGGGTGCTGCTCCGCTCGGGAGCGATTCTTGAAACAAAGCAAGAACAGGATAGTCGTTCCCGCTGTGTTCCGCAAGTGTACGGCAAAGCTATTCGCGCGAGCGTTAACGCGGGACCTGCGACAAGCCTCGAAGTCTGATAGTCTCAGGCGGGTTTTCAGGCCGTGGCGTGCGGTCGAGGCAGCTCGGAAGCTGGACCGAAGCAGTGCCGCTAGTAGGCCATCCAGCGCGCGCGCGCAGTTCGACCTGCGGGTCGCGCGTGGCAGTCCAAAGTCCGGCAGCGGCCAGTGTCGACAGCGGAATGCCGGACCCGGGCGGTATGGCACACGCCTCAAGTCTGTTGCGGCCCGGCTCGGCAATCCGCAAACCCATCGCTGCCGGACAACGACCGAGGTCGACGGGCGTGTCGCGGGGAGGGTTTTCGCACCAGACCGGCAGCCGAGCGGCGGCCAAGCCTTAGCCGCTCAGCGCAGTTGGCCCATCGGAAGAGCCGATCGAAGCGCAGAACAGCTTGAAGGCGAGAGCCTTCCGCAGCCTCCATCTGAATTTCGCATAAGATATATTATGGAACCAACGGATAGACGGTTCTGCGCGATGGGCTTGACGTGGCAGGACCGATCCAGCCTGCGGGCTTCTCCAGGCTGGTGTCGCTCGCCCCAGGCTCTTGTCCTGCTACGGCTTGTCCGCTCGGCTCGGTTGCGCGCTTGGCAAGCTGGCTCGGCGGCCTCGATCATTTCAAATGCCCTTGGCACCGTGCGCCGGGATTCTTCGAAGCTCGCTCGCGAGGTCCGTGACGCGCACGGCGCCGAACCCCGATCAACGCGCGGCCTCGGAAACCCTCCGGTCCGCCGGAAGCGCGATGTCGACGGTCAGGCCGTCGAAGGCCGGGTCGACGCCGTCCGGGATCTCCGACCGCAGCGTCTCGTAGTCGAGGTCGGTGTGGAGGTTCGTCAGGACCGCGCGGCGCGGCCGAACGCGCTCGATCAGCGCCAGGGCCTCCGACAGGGAGAGATGGGACGGATGCGGCGTGTAGCGCAGCGCGTCGATGATGAGCGTGTCGAGGCCCTCGAAATAACGCAGGCTCTCGTCCGGGATATGGCTCACATCCGGCGCATAGACCACGTCGCCGATCCGAAGTCCGAGGGCGTCGATGTCGCCGTGGACCATGCGGAACGGGAGCGCCTCGATCGCGCCGCCGGGGCCGTCGATCGTCAATGGCTGCCCGGCCGTCATGGGGCGCGCCTCCAGGATCGGCGGATACTGGCTCCCGGGGGGTGTCCTGAAGCAATAGGCGAAGCGGGCCTCCAGCATCGCGCCGGTGGCCTCGTCCATGTAGACCGGCACGCGCCGGCGCATCACGATGGCGAGCGGCCTCAGGTCGTCGATGCCGTGGGTGTGGTCGGCGTGCTCGTGGGTGTAGATGACGCCGTCGAGCCGGCGCACATCGGCGCCGATGAGCTGGTCCCGCAGGTCCGGCGTCGTGTCGACCAGAACCGTCGTAGTGCCGTGGGCGCCCTTCCGCTCGAGGAGCACGGAGCAGCGGCGGCGGCGGTTTTTCGGGTTCGACGGGTCGCAGGCGCCCCAGCCGACGGCGACCCGCGGCACGCCGCCGGACGAGCCGCAGCCGAGGATCGTGAGGCGAAGGTTCATGCGGCGCCCTGCCCTGCGGAATCGGCCGCCGCCGCCTTACGGAACAGCCTGTAGAAGTTTTCCGTGGTGATCCGCGCCACCTCGTCCTCCGTCACGCCGATGGTCTCGGCCAGCACCCGCGCCGTGTGGGCCACATAGGCGGGCTCGTTGGTCTGACCGCGATGCGGCACGGGCGCAAGATAGGGCGCGTCGGTCTCGACGAGGAGGCGCTCGCGGGGCACCATCGCCGCTACGGCGCGGATCTCCTCCGATTTCTTGAAGGTCAGGATGCCGGAGAACGACACATAGAAGCCGAGGGCGACGCCCGCCTCGGCGAGCCGCGCCGTCGAGGAGAAGCAATGCAGGACCGCATCGAAGCGCCCTGCCCGGGTCTCGTCCTCCAGGATCGCGATCATGTCGTCGTCAGCATCCCGGGCGTGGATCACGAGCGGCAGGCCCGTCTCGCGGGCCGCGGCGATGTGGGTGCGGAAGACCCGTTGCTGCACCTCCCGGGGGCTCTTGTCGTAGAAGTAGTCGAGACCCGCCTCGCCGATGGCGATGCAGCGCGGATGGGCGGACAGGCGCACGATCTCGGCGGCCGGGATGTCGGGCTCCGCCGCCGCGTTGTGAGGATGGGTGCCGACCGTGAAGAACACCGGGGCATGCGCCTCCGCGAGGGCCCGGTAGGTCTCGTGGCGACGCACATGGGTGGAGATGGTCACGAGCCGCCGCACGCCCGCGCGCTCGGCGTTGGCGAGCACGTCGGGCAAGCGTCCGGCGAGGTCCTGGAAGTCGAGATGGCAGTGGCTGTCGACGAGCATGGTCCGGGTGCCATAGAGCCCACCGGCGTCTCCGTCCAGGGCGCGCTACTGGGCCGCCGCCACGGCAAGGTCGCTTGCGAGCTCCGTCGCGAGGAACCGGCGGGCGCGCTCCCGGTGGCGCACCGCGACCGGGTCCCCGTACTCGCAGGGCATCACCAGAGGCACCGTGAGCACCATGCTCTGGGCCGGCAGCACGTCGCGCCAGTCGCTGATGAGCTGCTTGTAGGCGCGGCCCACGGGCCGGATCTTCCGGTCAAGGTCGTAGAGGCCGACGGTCGTCACCTCGTTGCGCTCCTCGCGCAGGCCGTGGTGCCAGTCGATCTGGTCCGTGAGCGAGTACCAGGTGAAGCCCACGATCGGCACACCGGTGTTGCGGACCCGGAGCACGTTGGCCCATTGCTTCCAGAGCCAGTTCACGGCCTCGTCGCCGTTCGGCCCCTCCATGAGGTTCGTCTCGGTGTGCATCACCGGCAGCTTGTAGCGGTCGTAGTACTGGCGCGTGATCTCGTCGTAGCCGAACACGTCGCCGGCCGAGACGCTGGAGCCGTCCGCCCGCACCCGGTGCTCGTTCGTCATGTAGTAGTCGTTGCCCATGAGGCAGTGATGGCGCAGCGACGAGCGCTCCAGGAAGAAGTGGTACTCCTCCCGGGTCATGCCGTTGTCCATCAGGTACTCGTACATGTCGGAATCGACGCGCCGGCCGTAATTGAGGTCGAGGGAGAGGAAGCGCCGGGCGTTCATAAACTCCGCCGGCCCAATGGCGGCGGGGTTCTCGGCGTGGAAGTATTCGGTGGACTCGCTCTGGACGAAGATGGCGTCGGGCCGGACGGCCAGGATCTCGCTCATGGCGAGGACGTTCGCCTTCACCACGTGCTTGAGCGCCGTGACGAAGGCCCGGTCGCTCTGCATCTGCTCGTTCCACCAGCCGTAGGCGGCCGAGAACAGGGCGCAGATGAACATCTCGTTCACGGGCGTGTAGAGCTGAACCCAGGGAAAACGGCAGGCGAAATCGCGGGCGTAAGCAGCGAAGAGCTGCGGGAAGTCGGGATTCTGGAAGTTCCCGATCCAGTCCGGCACCCCGAAATGGCACAGATCGACGATCGGCACGATGCCGTCGCGGTAAAGCTGCGCGAAGGTCTCGTCCGCGAAGCTCCAGTCATAGCGGCCCGGCCCGAGAAAACTCGTGTGGAGCGGCGGGCCGTAGCGCAGGAAGTAGATGTCGAGCTCCTGCAGGAGGGCGAAGTCCTCCCGCCAGCGCTCGTAGTGCCCGCACTTGGCGAACTGGTCGATGCGGGTCCGTCCGCCGTTGATCGTGGGGATGCTGTTCTCGATCCCCGTCGCGAACATAAAGGTCGGCGCAGCCATCCGGCTCCTCCGCTCCAGCGCCCGGGCGGGCGCAGCAAGCGGAAGCTTATCCGGCCTCCGCCTCGACGTAACGCGGGAAGATCGGCTGAGGTTGCGGCAGGGCGGTGCCCTGTCGCAGGCGGTGCCCGGAGCCGACCCCGGCGATCATCCGCTCCTCGGTCCCGACGGCGAGAAGGTCGAGGAGCTTCGCCGCCGCCTGGGGCACGAAGGGCTGGGCCATGATGCCGATGGCCCGCAGCACCTCGGCGGTGACGTAGAGCACCGTGTTCATGCGGGCGGGATCGGTCTTGCGCAGAGCCCAGGGCTCCTGGCCGGCAAAGTAGCGGTTCGCGTCCGCCACCACGGCCCAGATGTCGGCGAGCGCCGTGTGGAGGGCGTAGTCCTCCATGGCCGCCCTCGCCTTCCCGGGCAGCTCGTCCGCGAGCTTCAGGATCTCCTCGTCGGCCTGCGTGAACGCGCCCGGCTCCGGCACGGCGCCCCCGCAGTTCTTGGCGATCATGGAGAGCGAGCGCTGGGCGAGATTGCCGAGGTCGTTCGCGAGGTCCGCGTTAATGCGGTTGACGATCGCCTCGTGCGAGTAGTTGCCGTCCTGGCCGAACGGCACTTCCCGCATGAAGAAGTACCGCAACTGGTCGACGCCGTAGGTGTCGGCGAGGGAGAACGGGTCGATGACGTTGCCCACCGACTTCGACATCTTCTCTCCCTTGTTGAACAGGAAGCCGTGGCCGAAGACGCGGGCCGGCAGCGGCAGGCCCGCCGACATGAGGAAGGCCGGCCAGTACACCGTGTGGAACCGCACGATGTCCTTGCCGATGATGTGCACGTCCGCCGGCCAGTTCCGCCAGCGCGGATCGGCCTCGTCCGGAAAGCCGGCGCCCGTGAGATAGTTGTTGAGGGCGTCCACCCACACGTACATCACGTGCTTCGGGTCGCCCGGCACCGGCAGGCCCCAGTTGAAGGTCGTGCGGCTGATGGAGAGATCCTTCAGGCCCGAGCGCACGAAGCTCGCGATCTCGTTCCGGCGCGTCTCCGGGCTGATGAAGCGCGGGTTCGCCTCGTAATGCGCTAGCAGCCGGTCCTGGTAGGCCGACAGCCGGAAGAAGTAGCTCTCCTCCTCGATCCATTCCACGGGCGTGCCCGTCGGGGCGCGCCAGGAGCCGTCCGGCTGCTTCGTGAGCTCCGCCTCGTCGTAATAGGCCTCGTCCCGCACGGAGTACCAGCCGGCATATTTCGACAGGTAGATGTCGCCGCGCTCCTCCATGCGCTGCCAGAGCGCCTGGGTGGACGGGAGATGGTCGGGATCGGTCGTGCGGATGAAGCGGTCGTAGCGGCAGTCGAGCCGGTCCGCCATGGCGCGGAACTGGGCCGCGAGGCCGTCCACGAACGCCTTCGGGGTGGTGCCGTTGCGCTGCGCGGTCTGCTGGACCTTGAGGCCGTGCTCGTCGGTGCCCGTCATGAAGAACACGTCGTAGCCGTCGATGCGCTTGAAGCGCGCGATCGCGTCGGCCGCCACGACCTCGTAGGCATGGCCGATATGGGGGGCGCCATTCGGGTACGAGATGGCCGTGGTGATGTAGAATTTGTCTCGGGCGGCCACGGAAGAGGTCCTTCAACAGCAGCTCACGCCGTTCGGCGGACCGCTTCGGCCAGATCGTCGAACAGCGAGAGGACGAGGGGCCGGCGATCGAGGTTGTACACGTCCACCTCGCGCGCCTGGCGGGCGACCTTGTCACATACCTCCACCAGCGGTGCAAGGCGCGCGGGCCCGAGGGCGGCCTGGGCTTCGAGGCGCCGGCTCACCCATTGCTGCACCGTGTCGAGGGCAAGCTCGTACGTTTCGTCCGCGTCCCGCTTCGCAAGGCTCTCGGCGAGGGCCAGCACGCGCTTCGGCTCCGTGCGCGGGAGGGCGTCGAGGGCCTGGGTAACCTGGGCCACGAAGGCGAGCTTGTCCTCGTCCAGCATCTCGAGGGTCCGGCGCACGGACCCCTCCCCGAGGGTCAGGGCCTGGGCCAGCAGCTCCTGAGGGGCGTCCGACCAAGGTTTGCCGAGGGAGCCGATCACTTGCCGGATCTCGCCTTCCCCGAGCGGCCGCAGGGCGAGGCGCCGGCAGCGGGAGCGGATCGTGGGCAGCAGCCGCTGTGGGGCGTGGCTCACGATGAGGAAGATGGACCGCGGCGGCGGCTCCTCGATCACTTTGAGGAGCGCGTTCGCGCTCGCGATGGTGAGGTCGTCCGCGCTGTCCACGATGCACACGCGGTAGCCCCCGTCCGCCGAGGTGCTGCCGAACACGGACAGCGCCCGGCGGACCGCGTCGACCGGGATCGTGGCCGAGGGCCCTTTCTTGTCGGTCGCCGGGGCGCGGCGCAGGATCGCAAGGTTCGGATGCGAGAGGGCGGCGACCTGCCGGGCCGCCGCGGAGGCCGCCGGAACGTCCAGGCTGTCGACCGGCGTGCCGGGGCGTAGATCGAGGAGGCGCCGCGCCACCCGGTAGGCGAGGGTCGCCTTGCCGATCCCCTGCAGGCCCCCGATGAGCCAGGCATGGTGCAGCCGCCCGCCCCGGATGCCCTCGATGAAGGCCCCCTCCCCTTCGGCATGGCCGAAGAAGGCCAGTTGCTCGCGGGGGTGCGGAGCGCCTTCGAGGCGGTCGGGTTCGGCGGGGGTGTCCGCCTCACGCGACATGGGGCGTCGCCCCTTCGACGTCGCTGCCGGGCGGCGTCGCCTCGCCCGGCTTGGCACCGGAGCGCGCGGCGAGCACCGGGAGGCGGTCCCGGACCGCCGACCAGACGGCCTCCTCGACCGCGTCGGGATCGCCCGCCGCGTCGACGACCAAGCAGCGCCCGGGCTCCTCCCGGGCGATGGCGAGGAAGGCCTCGCGCAGGATCTCGTGGAAGGCCGCGTCCTCGGCCTCGAACCGGTCGGTGCCCTCGCCCTTCGCCTCGCGCCGCTGCCGCGCCCTCGCGAGCCCGGCGGCCGGCGGCAGGTCGAGGATGATCGTCAGATCCGGTGCCGTATCGCCCACCACCACGCGCTCGAGGCCCTTCAGTCGCTCCAGGCTCACGCCGCCCCGGGCGCCCTGATAGGCCCTGGTGGAATCCGCGAAGCGGTCGCAGAGCACGTGGATGCCCTGCTCCAGGGCCGGGCGGATGCGCTGGTCGAGGTGGTCGATCCGGGCGGCGGAGAACAGGAGCGCCTCCGCGAACGGGCCCCGCTCCTTGACCTTCCCGGCGAGGACGAGCTTACGGATCGCCTCCGCCTTGGGCGAGCCGCCGGGCTCCCGGGTGACGAGAATCGCGTGGCCGAAGCCCTCCAGACGGCGGCGGAGCCGCTCAATCTGCGTGGATTTCCCGGCCCCCTCCCCGCCCTCGAAGGTGATGAAGCAGCCCCGCATCAGCCGCGTTCGGTGGCGGCCGAGAAGGCCCGGCGGATCAGGCCGGAGCCGAATTCCATGAGCCCGTCGAAGGCCCTCTGGGTGAGCGTGCCGGTGGTCACGTCCTCGCCGGCATAGAGCGGCACGTCCAGGGCCTGATTGTCCCCCCGGCTGACCTGGAGGCGGGCGACCTGGGCGCCCTTCTGGATCGGCGCCACGAGGGGGCCCTGGTAGACGATGCGGGCGGTCAGGCGGTCGTTCGAACCCCGCGGCAGCAGGAGGCGGATGGGCTTGGGAGAGACGAGCGGGAGCCCGCGCCGGTCGCCGCCATAGACTTGTGCCTCTCCCACCACGTCGCCCTGCGCGAAGAGCTGGCGGGTCTCGAAGGCGCGGAACCCCCAGTCGAGGAGCTTGCGGGTCTCCGCCGCCCGGTCCCGGGCGGTCTTGAGGCCGTTCACCACGAGCACCAGGCGCTGGCCGTTCTGCACCGCGGAGGCGATGAGGCCGAAGCCCGATTCGTCGATGTTGCCGGTCTTGAGGCCGTCCGCGCCGATATCCATCGCGAGCAGCGGATTGCGGTTCTGCTGACGGATCTTGTTCCAGGTGAACTCGCGCTCGCCGAAGATCTTGTAGAGCTCCGGATAGGTCTCGATGATGTAGACGGCGAGCTTGGCGAGATCGCGCGCGGTCGCCTTCTGCTCGGGATGGCCGTAGCCCGTCGCGTTCCGGAAGGTCGACTTCGTCATCCCGATCGCGCGAGCCCGGTCGTTCATCATCCGGGCGAAGTTCTCCTCCGTGCCGGCGATGCCCTCCGCGACGGCGATGGAGGCGTCGTTGCCGGACTGCACGATCACGCCGCGGATGAGGTCCGACAGCTTGATGCTGCTGTTGAGCTGGGCGAACATCGACGAGCCGCCGGAGCTCGCGCCCCCGCGGCGCCAGGCGTTCTCGGAGATCGTGAACTCGGTATCGAGGTTGATGCGCCCCTTGCGCATCTCGTCGAAGATCACCTCGGCGGTGAGGGTCTTGGCCATGCTGGCCGGCGGCGTCGGCTCGTCGGCATTCTTCTCGAACAGGACCGTGCCGCTCTCGGCATCGATCAGGATGGCCTGCGGGGCCAGGGTCTGGAAGCCTTGTGCGGCCGCCGACCCGATGCCGGCGCCGAGCAATGCGATGGCGACGAAGCCCCGGAGGGCCGGTCTGACGAGAGACCCGAGGGAGCGGGCAAAGGACATGGCCAACCGTTTTGCGTGAAACAGAGGCCGAATCTGTGGCGAAGGTTCGCCGAAATCAACGCTTCCTTGCGAAGACGGTTAGTTTTGAACCGAACGGCCCACATATTTCGTGGGGTCCTGCGCCGCGAAGGAGCTCACCTGCTGGAAGCCCCCGGAGGGCAGCGGCGCGGCGCTCAGGCTGCCGGCCGCCGGACGGCTGGGCTGAAGCGCCACCGGCGCCGGGGCAGCCCGCACGGGCGAAGCGGCGTTCGGGATCGTGCCGAGGTCGAAGGGGCGCTCGGGGGGAAGCGGAATGCCGACCGCGACCTGCCCGACGGCCTGACCGGCCGCCTGCGCCTGAACGGCCGGGGCCGGAGCCGCGGCGCTCGCGGGCGCTTCCTCGTCCTCGGTCGTCTCGTAGGTGCGAAGGCCGATGGCGGTCCGGGCCGGGCTCGGCCGCGATCCGCCCTGGGCGATCATGGTGGCGGGCTGGCCCGTGAGGATCGCGGGCTGCCCGTCCGTGCGCAGGCTGGCGAGGAGGGTCTTGTCGTCGCTCCCGTTGGACGAGGCGCGGCCCACATATTCCACGCGGACGCGGGCCGTCCCGTTGTTCTTGAAGTCGAGGGCTTCGGCGGTCCGCTGGGACACGTCGATGATGCGGTTGCCGTGATAGGGCCCGCGGTCGTTCACCCGGACGATGATCGAGTGGTTGTTCTGCAGGTTCGTCACCCGGGCGTAGCTCGGGAGCGGCATGGTCGTGTGGGCCGCCGCGATGGAATAGCGGTCGAAAATCTCGCCGTTGGCGGTCATGCGGCCGTGGAAATTGGCGCCGTACCAGCTCGCGAGACCCTCGTTCACGTAGGACGGGTTTTCGGCCGGAACGTAGGTCTTGCCCGCGACCGTGTAGGGCTTGCCCACCATCTGCCGGCCGCCGCCCTTCGGCACCTCCTGCCCTTCGGCGACGACCCTCGGGCTCGCGGGAACGCCGTACTTCGAATCGACGCTGCTGACCTTGGAGCAGTTGGCGGCGAAGAGGGCCGCCACCGTCACCCCGGCGAGCCGGAGGATCCGGGATTGCGCCGGGCCGCAAGCATCCGCCCACGGCCGCGTGTTCAGCTCGGCGTCGAAAACCCGCATTCTGCCCTCACGTGTCGTCCGGGTGCTCTGTTGCGGCGTGTGACACGCCACCCGGCACCCTGGCTCCGAAGCCCTAAAGGATCGTTAAAACGCAACGCATGTCAACGGCGGAACCCCGCGATCACCAAGGACTTCGGCGGGACCCGAACACCTTACAAATCAGCAGCTTAAATCGAAGAAGTCCGCACCGGCGCGGGCGCTGCGCCGAACCTCTTTGTCGCGGCCCGCAAGGTCACCCAACGGCATCCGCGGAGGCCCGAACGGCGCTACGACACGCCGTCCGGCTTGCCCTTCTGGGCGGTGAGCTGGCGGATCGAGAGCGCACCACGATTCTTGAACAGGAGATCGACGGCCTCCAGCATGAGCTGGTGGATCTTCGTGCGCTCCGTGTAAGCGAGCTCCCGCAGTTGCTCGTGCACGGCGGGCTCGAGATAGACGGAGAGCTGCTTGGCGCGCTCCTTCAAGGTCCCCTGCTTGATCGCCGGGATGATCGGCGCCGCCGAGAACCCGACGATGTCCGGATCGCTGCGCACCGAGCTCGGGACGGAGGCGGCGACGATCGACTTCAAGCTCAGTTTATGCGGCTTTGACATGCTTTGAGACCTGCATCCGCTTCTCGAGCCACGACCAGAGCTTGCGCACCTCCTGCGCGGCCTGTCCGGTGGGGTTGAACTCCGTGACGCCCTGGCCGAGGCCGATGGCGTCCTGATGGTCGTTGCGCATGACGATGTTCACGTCGGGCAGGACGCCCAGAACCGCGAGCCCGTCCGTGGCGTCCCGCACCCGGTAGCTTCGGGGCGGCGTCTGGTTAAGCACGAAGGCGAACTTCTTCTCGAGCCGGTAGATGGCGGCGAGAGTCGGCTTGAAGGCCCTGAGGTCCGCCGGCGTCGGGCGGCAGGGGATGACGCACAGATCCGCCGCGCGGATCGCCGACAGGGTGCCGGGGCTGTCGACGCCCGGCGTGTCGATGAACACGTAGTCGTAGGCCGAGCCCTGGAGCCTTTGCAGAACGTCCTCGAGCTGCGTCGCGTCGATCTGCGCCACCTCGGGCGAGGAGCGCTGCCGGTGCTCCGCCCAGTCGCTGACCGTCGCCTGGCGGTCCATCTCCAGAATGCAGACGGAGGAGCCCGCCTCCTCGGCGGCGATGGCGAGGGAGATGCAGAGCGTGCTCTTGCCGCTGCCGCCCTTCTGGGTCACGAAGGTGATCGCCTTCATCCTCACAATCCTTCCGTCACAGGATCGGGGTCGCCAGGCCCGATACGGGGCGCCGCGGCACCTCCGGATCGCCAGGAATCTCGACCGATGCCGTGATCCTGTGATGCGCCCGAGATGGTTAACGATCTCTTAATTTTGGCGATTCGGTCACGGGATCCTTGGATTTGTCCACCGCCGATATCGCATCAAGGCAACGGATCAAACGCTTGTCCCGCAAGGATCGCGCCGCCGGGCCCGGCCCTGGCCCCCTACCCTCCCCCGCCTCTTGTCGTCGGGGCACCGGTCCCGGGATCAAGGGACGACAGGATCGGGGCGATTTGCCGTTTGACGGGACGATCCCGGGGAGCTTATGCAGCCCGGCACCGGGCGCGGCGCTCGCGACAGCAGGGTCGATTCGCACCGTGGAAGGGTGGCCGAGTGGTTTAAGGCAGCGGTCTTGAAAACCGCCGTGGGGGCAACTCCACCGTGGGTTCGAATCCCACCCCTTCCGCCATCCTGACGTCCAACCCTGTCCACCCTCGTCCAGCATCTGTCACAATTGCAAGCACTTAGCCTCAGCGCCTGTCCGCTTGCGTCCAGCCTGAACCTGCTCCATCCTGCTCAGGATGTGGGGTTGATCGTGGGGTGAGCAGGATGCCAAAGCGAACCGGGCGGCACGTCGAGCGGGCCCTCACGGCGGTGACGATTCGCAGCCTCTCCAAGCCCGGCCGCTATGCTGACGGCAATGGCCTCTACCTTGAGGTCGACCCCTCCGGTGCCAAGCGCTGGCTGCTGCGCACGGTCGTACACGGCAAGCGCCGCGACATCGGCCTTGGCGGGCTCAGCCTGACGACGCTGGCCGAGGCTCGCGACAAGGCACTCGCCTTGCGCAAGCTTGCTCGTGAGGGCGGTAACCCGCTCGTTGAGCGCCGCCGCGCCCGCCGCCCCGTTCCGACCTTTGCCGCAGCAGCCGAGCAGGTGCATGCCGAGCATCGGGCGGCCTGGACGAACGGCAAGCATGTCGAGCAGTGGATCACAACGCTGCGCCGCTACGCCCATCCAGCGCTGGGCGACCTGCGGGTTGACCAGATCGACACCCCGGCCGTGCTGCGGGCCCTTTCTCCCATCTGGCTCACCAAGCCCGAGACGGCCCGGCGCGTGCGCCAGCGCATCGGCACCGTGCTCGACTGGGCCAAAGCCGCGGGCCACCGCACGGGCGACAACCCGGTCGAGGGTGTCGTGCGCGGGCTGCCCAGGCAAACGGACCGGGACCAGCACCATGCCGCCCTCCCCTACCCTGAGGTTCCGACCTTCGTGGCCCGCCTGCGCTCAGGTGAGGCGGCGGAGGGCTCACGGCTTGCCTTCGAGCTGTTGATCCTCACGGCGGCCCGCACGGGCGAGGTGCTGGGCGCGACGTGGGATGAGATCGACATCGCCAAAGCGCTGTGGACGATCCCGGCTCGGCGCATGAAGGCTGGACGCGAGCACCGGGTGCCCTTGAGCCCGCGCTGCCTTGAGATCCTCGCCCGGGCGCGCGAGCTTGCTGGGGCGAGCCCTTACGTGTTCCCGAGCCGGTCGCCCAAGCGGCCGCTGTCCAACATGGTGTTTCTCATGCTCCTGCGGCGCATGGGGCTGACCGTGACGGCGCACGGCTTTCGCTCAGCCTTCCGGGACTGGGCGTCCGAGCAGACGGCCTTTCCGCGGGAGGTGTGCGAGATGGCGCTCGCCCATGCGGTGGGCGACAAGACCGAAGCGGCGTACCGGCGGAGCGACCTTCTCGAGAAGAGACGCGATCTGATGAACGCGTGGGCGGCGTTCGCGACAGAACGTGCAGGCAACGAACAGTGAACATACTTGCGCTGTTTCCGTAGGCCGCAGGCCTTTTACTCAGCGTCGGGTGATGTAGGCTCACTCGGGTCGAAGCAATCCGACGCGGACCGGCCTCCCGCACGAGAGGCACTGACAAGCGAAACGAGCCGCCCAGCCCGGCAAGGCTGGAACGGCTCGGTGGGGCGAACCCCGTGCTCTTGGACGAGCGGGCTCAACCCTACTGCGAACGGGGCGAGAAGTAAAACATTGGGACATTCTGTCCCAAACGTTGGAGCACTGGATCAGTCGGATCGTCACGGCTGATCCTGCTCCGTCCCGCTCTCCCCGTCGCCGCCTGTCACCATCGACAGGAGGGTAGCCACGTGGCTTCCCACAACGAGAGCGCTTGGCCTGCGCTGAACGGCCTGCCTGCGACCGGCTTTGTCCGGCTGCCTCACATCCTTGCCCCGCTCGGGCCCATTCCCGTCTCCAAGTCGACGTGGTGGGCGGGCATCAAGGACGGACGCTACCCTCAGCCCGTCAAGCTTGGACCGCGTATTACCGCGTGGCGGGTGGAGGACATCCGGGCTCTCATCAGCCGGGGGGCTGCGTGATGGTGGGCGCCTCACACCTTCACGCCCTCGCCCGGGCGCTCGGCGGCGAGGTCTCGCGTGGTCAGATCCTCGCTCCTGCAACAGGTCACTCGCGCCGCGACCGCTCGCTTAGCGTTCGCCTCGACCCCCGCGCACCCGGCGGCTTTCTCGTGCACTGCTTTGGTGCAGGCGACGCTCTGCAGGAGAAGCGCCGGATCCAGCAGATGATCCGTTCGGGGGCGACACCCCGCCTGCCCCCTGTCGCCCCTATCGCCGGGGTGTCGCCCTCTGTCACTGGGACGGAATGGGCTCTCAGGCTCTGGCATGAGGCGCAGGCCCCGGAGGGCACGCTGGTCGAGGCCTCTCTCCAGGGTCGCGGGCTCACGCTCCCGCCGGACGCCCCAGAGGTGATGCGCTTTCATCCCGCCTGCCCGTTCGTGGGCCAGCGCACACCCGCCATGGTCTGCCTCGTGCGCGATGTGGTCTCAAACGAGCCCAAAGCGGTGCACCGCACGGCTTTGAGCAGCGATGGCCGCAAGAGCACGATCAACGGCAAGGACAAGCTCGCCCTGGGTCCGGTCGCTCGCGGCGCGATCAAGCTCACGGCGGACGAGGCGGTCACGACCTGCCTTGGCGTTGCTGAGGGCGTCGAGACGGCACTCAGCTTGCGCAAGGTGCCGGAGTTTGGCCCCTCCCCGGTGTGGTCGCTCCTCTCAGCAGGAGGGGTGGAGCGCCTGCCCGTTCTGCCCGGCATCGAGAGCCTGTGGCTCGCGGTCGACCACGACCCGGCCGGCATGCGAGCCGCTCGTGCGGCGGCCCACCGTTGGCAGACCGGGGGAGCAGAAGCTTACCTCATCACCCCGTCAGAGGCTCGATCGGATCTCAACGACCTCCTCCGGGGAGGCCAACATGGCTGACCAGATCTTGGGTGCATATACCCTCGAGCATTGTGCTCCATTGGTCGCCGACCACGCTCTAGAGCGCAAGGATCTGAGCACGATCAGCCTGTCTGCCTTCACCGGCCTGACCTTGCCGGTTCGGAGCCACGTCATGGCTCCGATCCTGCCCGAACGGGGTCTTGCGATGATCTACGCCGGCCGCGGGGTGGGCAAGACGTACGTCTGCATGGGCCTGGCCTGGGCAGTGTGTTGCGGTGCTCCCTTTCTCAAGTGGCAGGCGTCCGCGCCCCGCCGGGTGCTCTACGTCGATGGCGAGATGCCCCAGGAGCTGATGCAGGAGCGGGCCCGCGAGATGATGGCAGCGTCAGCTCATCAACCGCCTGGTGAAGACTACTTCCAGCTCGTCTCCATGGATCGCCAGCCCCTGGGCACGTCGCTGAACCTGGCGCGCGCTGAGGACCAGCAGCGGCTGGAGGGGTGTCTTGGCGGCGCCAGCCTTCTCATTCTCGATAACGTCTCGACCCTGGTGAACGGGGGGCGGGAGAACGACGCGGACTCCTGGGACTCAATGCAATCCTGGCTTCTGCATCTCAGGCGCCGCGGCGTGTGTGTTCTGCTCGTGCACCACACTGGCCGTGGCGACAACGCCCGGGGCACCTCGAAGCGGGAGGATGTGCTCGACACGGTGATCCACCTCAAGCGACCTGAGGACTACGAGGCCGAGGAGGGAGCACGGTTCGAGGTCCACCTCACGAAAGCCCGAGGGGTGTTCGGGGATGACGCCCTGCCGTTCGAGGCGAAGCTGCAGAAGATCGACGGCAAGGACCACTGGACCTGCCTGACCCTGCAGGACCGGACGCTCGAGCAGGTCGAGGAACTCACCCGGGAGGGTAAGTCGGTGCGCGAGATTGCGGAGGAGCTTGGATTGAGCAAGTCGAAGGTGAACCGCCTTCAGATCAGGTCCAAAGCGGAGGGTCGGGTTTGAGCCCCTGTCCCACTGTCCCGCGCTCTAGAGCGCGGGACAGTGGGACACAGCTTCAGCGAACACTGACTCTGGTTCGGGAAAGGTGGGACACATGGGACAGGTACGAGGACGAACCGATGCCGCGTGATCGCCAGCGTGTGCCCTTGGAGAGCGGGCCGGTGCTGGATCTGGCGCGCCTCATCCCGAAGGGCTCAGGCCAGCCGGGGGCGGTGATCCGCTCCACCCTCACCTATGCGTCCGGCACGACGCTCCGGGCCGAGGTGAGGCTGATGGAGCATGGCGGAGTGCTGGATCTGCGCTACCGCGGTCACCCTCAGAGCCTCACCCTCGTCTTTCAGGCACGGCCCTATGGTGGGCGGCAATGGTACGTGATCTGCCCCTCAACCGGCCGGCGCGTCAGGGTGCTGTTCAGGCCAGCGGGTGCCACGGCCTTTGCCAGCCGCCATGCCTGGGGGCGGCAGGTGGCGTATGCCTCGCAGTACCTCACGCCCACCGACCGGGCCTGGCGCACGAAGGCAAAGGTGAAAGCACGGCTTCTGGGCGATGCGGACCCGGACGAGTGGGATCTGCCGCCCCGGCCCAAGGGCATGCGCCAGAGCACCTATGAGCGCCTCGAGGGCAAGTACGACCGAGCTGAGGAGGTGCTGGAGCAGCAGTGTCTGACAGCTCTCGCCCGTTTGATTCCAAACCGCACTTAGCCAACAGATTTCGATTCCCGAGTGGAGGAAAGCGCCCGCCCGCAGCATCCTGAGGGGCTATGGTCGGATTGGCGGCGTGAACCTGCAGGGCTACAGCGGTGAGGCAACATCACCAGAGAAACGGGGTGGGGACATGAAGGCCTGGTACACGCCATTGCTGCTTGTGGCACTCGCCGCCTGCGTTCCGCCGTCCCCCACCGTTCAGGCACCCGCGTCACTGGTGGCTGCAGCACCTCAGCCCACGCCAGCCGCCCCGCGACCCAAGCGCATCGCCTATGACGGGGGTGGCTACATCCTGCCCGACGGAACACGGGTCGAAGCCGATCCGCAGGGTGGGTTTGCCCTTCCGAACGGCGCCTATGCGGCTCCAGACGGGCTTGGAGGCGTGAGGCTGCCCAACGGCGCAGTGTGCCGCTCTGACGGGGCGCAAGGCTTCCTCTGCCCGTAGCTGAACAGCTCAGACCCAGGGAGAATGCGCTTTAGCGCCTCAGCGGCTGCACTTGATTCAGCGGTTAGTCCTCGCGTCTGAAGCTTGAGGCGATGGTTCTCACGTCTCGTGTGCGGGCCGCCTCTGGCGCCTCGATCTGGCGCATGCGGCTGAGCATGAGCGCGTGTTCCCCGATGACCGCCTCCAGCTTGGCGTGCAGGGCATCCGAGCGGAACGGCTTGAGCAGGTAGTGGTCGACCCCGGCCGCCTTGGCCTGGCGCGCCACCCCAAGATCCCGGCTGGCGGTGGTCATGATGAAGGGGGTGTGCCTGAGCGCCGCGTCGGTGCGCATGCGGCGCACGAACTCCAGGCCGTCGATGCCGGCCATCTTGAGATCGGAGATCACCAGCCCATAAGCGCGCTCGCGCAGCTGGGCCAGGGCGCTCAGCCCGTCGCAGGCAAAGTCGACGTCCCGCAGCCCGAGCTTGTTCAGCATGGCCGTGATCACCTCGACCATCATGTACTCGTCGTCGACGATCAGAACCGGTGTGGCTCGATCATAGCTCGGGCGGGGAGCCTGTCCGATCGTCACTGAGGGCCTCCCAGTACTCCTCCGGCAGTGAGGACAACGCCAGCCGATACCAGGGCGCGGGCGACTAAGGTCATCACAGGCGCCTCCACTCGCAACACGGGCGCATTGCGGCCGGCGCACCGAACCGACACTCGTTACAGCCGTACCGATGCCTATAAGGGCGAAGTGTTAACGAAACGCTCTTGCGTAAGGTGCTGCACCGGAGGAGGTGGCGTCGCTTACTTTTACTATACCAGCGAGCTTCATAGGCATTCCTGCCAACGCGAAGACTAGGCCCGTCAGTTCAGCCGGCCGGGGATGGTGATCGCCTCGGCAAAGGTCAGCTCGAACACAGTCTCGCCGGAGCTGTCCCGTACTCTGAAGCGGCATCTCAAGAGATGCGGCTCGGGTAGCTGCATCAGCTTTGAGGTCATGGCGTGCGCAACCATGTAGGCAGCGTCAGGACCCGGCAACTCGTGGCCATCCTCATCCATGAGCCGTCCATCGTCGTCGATGAAGTCGAAGTAGTAGCGCGGCATGGCCAAGACCTCGAGGAAGGCAAGCCCGTCAGTATAGCATCATCGTCGGTCAAGGCTGGCGCCCGTTGCGCGGCCTTTCAGATTGCGGGATTGCCGCCCATGGCTTGAACGGGGGTCGCGTTCACACTGGTCGGCTACTGCGACCTTCCCACATGTCGCGGGCTCGACCAAGACGACTGGCTCACCTTGCATCGAACTGCTCCTGGCGCGCCCTGATGCAAGACTCTCGGCGAAAGTGATGATCCCGACACGCAAGACAAGACCTCAGACCATGCCTCCACCTGATCCGGCCCGTTCGCGCAAAGCTGCTCGCGCGCTACTGCTCCTCGCCCCGTCTCTGTTCATCGGCTGCTACAACTTTGCCGCGAGCGAGGGCGCAGGACCGCGGCGTGCCGCACTGATCGGCGGTGTTGCGGTTGCGATGGACCTTGGCTTTGCTGCGCTAGTCGCCCTGCGCGGCTCCACACGAAGTACAATGATTCGGCTCGTCGGTCGGGGAAGCGGCTTGCGGCCAGACAAAGAACTCGTTTCGGATCAAGCACCCTATGTGCGTTGCCTCCCCGATGACAGACCTAAGTATTGACGGGGCTGGGAGCATGTTGCCAAAGACTCAAGCTCACCACGGCTTTTCAGTTTCGATCTGCTGCAATGTTTTAAGCTGGCTATGCACTCACGTGTTCTGGCACTCGCGTTGTCCTTTCTAGTGGTCCAAGTTACTTGGGGCGAGGGTCTCAGGTTCTTCGACTGCCGGCGCACAGGAGAGGCCGTTGAGGATACTCGAGGCGAGAAGGCGACCATCATCCTGGGAGGTGAACTGGCCACCGTGCAGACCGGCATCTACGCCACGGACCTGTTCCGCTGCACGAGCGAAGGCAAAGTCGTGACATGTGAACGGGGCGAGAACGATCACCTCACGTTCTCGATCCTCGGCCTGTCGGCGGTCAGAACCCTCAAGGATGCTGGCCGGCCCGGTCGCACCCTCACATACGCTTGCGTGCAGTTTCACCAGTAGCTGAGGCAATGAGAGCGAGCTTCGAACTCAGGCAGGCGTCGTGATCGCCTAACCTTGATCAAGGTCCGTAGTCGCGGCCTTGACCGACAGGGCAAAGGATTGGGCGTTGCGCTCGATACCGGCCACCCGGCGAGCGTAGCCAGCAGCTTTCACTTCAGTTGCCTCGTCGTGACGGCCCCGCCGGCTCAGCACTTCGGCCACTAGGAAGAGGTCGACGGCTGCCTTTTCGAGCGCGGCCGCCTCGTCAGCGAGGGCCTGAACGTAGTCAAAGCAGCTTGGCGTTCCATCCATGGCCAGTCCCCCCGTACGGTCAAGCTTGTATCGCCGTCGAGTGTGGCTGCATTGGGCCGAGCCTGTGATGCGAGGTGCCGCAGACCTTAACCGCGCCTTCCTACAGATAAACTGCCTGCCCGGAACCCGTCTTGGGGTGCCTCAAGGATGATAGTTCCGGGACCGAACCGATATGGGCAAAGCCGGCTGTCGTCCTGCAAGGGTGGATCCACGTTTAACCCAGGACCCGAAAGGCCCGACATCGCCTCCGTAGTACGGGCTTCCTGTTCCGCAGAGAGTTCCCGGGGGCCGATCAAGGGTTGAGGAGCAATGCGACGTGGAAGAGTTCCTCCCTGCTGCCCAGTCGAGGCCAGAGGCTTCTCGTGCTTTCTGGTCTAATAAGGAATGTGCAAGACTGAAGTCTCTGTGAGGTTCAGTCATGCATCTTCTTGAACGTCGTTCATCGCTGGAAGAGCTGGAACAATGTGCACGCGACCTGAGCGGTGGCGAGGGACGGATCGCCCTCGTCAGTGGCGAAGCCGGACTCGGCAAGACCTCACTCATTGAGCACTTCGCGGCGCTCCTCCGCCGGCGGCAGCGCGTGTTCTTGGGGCGTTGCGACTCTCTTTATACCCCAACCCCGCTCTCTCCCTTTCACGAGATTGCCGAGCAGATCGGCGGTGAGCTCTTGGCTGTGCTGGAGCTTGGACCAAGCTCTAGCAGGGTTGTTCCGCGCGTCGTTCAAGTGCTTCAGCGAATTGGCCCAGCGATCGTGGTCCTCGAGGACTTGCATTGGGCCGACGAGGTATCGTTGGACGTCATCAAGTACCTTGCTCGAAGACCCGGTACTGCCGAGTTGCTCTTCATCTTGACGTACCGCGACGACGAGCTTTCTGTCCACCACCCATTGCGAAGCCTGCTGGGCGTGTTGGCCACGTGCCGAACCGTTAGCCGCATCCCCCTTCGCCCGCTCTCACTCGAAGCTGTCCGGGAGCTGATTGGTGAGGAGCACTTTGATGCAGGTGTCGTGTATCGGCAAACCAGCGGCAACCCGTTTCTCGTCACGGAACTGCTCGCTTCGGGAAAGCCGGACCACGTTCCTGAAGCCGTGCGTGACATTGTCCTTCAGCGTGCCGGCCGCCTCTCCCCGGCCGCACGGCGTGTTCTTGAGGCGGCGGCGGTTATTGGCGCGCGCTGCGATGCGAGCCTTCTATGGCAGATCGTGGGCGACGACGCTGCTCAAGCGGACGATTGCGTCGATGCGGGGCTGCTTCGGATCGAGGGCAGTACTCTTGCTCTCCGGCATGAGCTCACTCGGCAAGCGGTGCTTAATTGCATCGCTCCGATTCGAAGGATGAAGCTGCACGATCGCGTGCTCCGCGTGTTGGAAGAGGGTGGCGGCGCTGATGCGAGTCTCCTTGCTCATCACGCGGAGGCGGCCGGTAACGCCGAAGCCGTGCGACGGCATGCGCCGGCAGCAGCCCGGCAGGCCCAGGCGATTGGCTCGCACCGTGAGGCGGCCGCACAGTTCGAACGCGCTCTGCGGCACACCGCTTCGCAGCCGACGGAGGTGCGGGCACTCATCCTCGAAGCTCTCGCTGGCGAGTTAGCGCTGCTCGATCAGCAGTCCAAAGCCGCTGAAACCCGCCGCGCGGCGGTGAGAATATGGAGTGAGCTCGGCGACCTGCGCAAGGAAGGCGAGAATCTGGCCGCGCTGGCATGGCCACTGGTTCGATCCGGCCAGAATACAGAAGCCGACGAGAGCTGCTCTCGAGCTGTAAAACTCCTCAAAGGCTTCGGCATCTCCCGTGAGCTCGCAGCCGCAATGCGCATGAAAGCGCATTTGCGCATGCTCAATCGGGACAAACATGCTGCCATCGCGTGGGGGCACAAGGCTATGGCGATGGCAGCGGCCGTCGGTGATCCAGAGACGGTAGCCTCCGCCAACATGGTCGTGGGCTCGGCGATGTTGGTGGCGGACGATCAGGGTGGCCGCGTCTATCTCGATCGCAGCATTGCTTTGGCCGAAGAGCACGGCTTCGACGGTATTGTTGCGCTCGCCCTCCTCAACATCGGCTCCTCCTACGGCGAGCAATACCACCTAGCCGAGGCCGATCAGTTCCTGCAACGGGGACTCGCTTATGCCCGAGAGCGCGATCTTGATCACGCTGGGCATTACATCTCGGCTTGGCTCGCTCTGACCTCCCTCCATCAAGGCCGGTGGTCGGAAGCCGCCGATCTGGCGAGTGAGGTCCTACAAGTACCTGAGCTCGCCGTTGTCAGCCGCATCATGGCCCTTGTCGCTCTGGGACGGATCCGGACCCGCCGCGGCGATCCAGGCGCATGGGCGCTGCTGGACGAGGCTTTGGATCTCGCCAGCCGCACGGCGACCCTTCAGCGCCTCGCGCCTGTGCGCGCTGCCCGAGCGGAGGCCGCCCTCCTAAGTGGAGACCACAGGCGAGCGCAAAACGAGGCGGAAGCCGCTTGGGACCTCGCCATCCGTCACCGGCATCCGTGGCATGCCGGTGAGTTTGCGTTCTGGCGCAAACAGGCCGGGGCCGATGCTGATTACCCGTCATGGGTCGCACATCCCTATCTGCTTCAACTCCAGGGCAAGTGGCAGGACGCGGCGCTCGCTTGGGAAAAGCGCGGCTGTCCCTATGAGCAGGCCCGAGCTCTCGAGGCGGGTGGCGCGGCTGCTTGCAGGGCGGCGCTCGTGATCTACGACCGTCTCGGCGCGCGGCCGGCGGCCGACGCCTTGCGCCAGCGTCTTAGGAGAGAGGGAGCCGCAGGGGTGCCTCGTGGCCCTCGGTCGGTAACCCGTGGCAATCAATACGGCCTCACAGCCCGCCAGGCGCAGATCCTGTCGCTGCTCATGGAAGGACTGACAAACTCACGAATTGCGCATCGCCTGCATATCTCGGCAAAGACCGTCGACCATCATGTATCGGCGGTTCTGGGCAAGCTCGGGGTGTCATCGCGCGCCGAGGTCGCCCGGCTTATGCGGGGCTCCAGCGGCGAAACGTAGGGATGTGAAACGCCTAGTATAGGGAGCTCATCCCGATGTGCCCGCTCAATATTGGGCCGACTCTCGACGTCAGCCCGAGAGGCTGAGTAAGGGAGAAGCGCTCATGACCCGGTATCTTGTTGAAAGGACCTTTGCCGACGGCCTCGGTTTGCCGGCCGATGCTTCTGGCGCACAAGCCTGCAATTCCGTCATCGGAGTCAATAGCCAGGAGCAAGTGACCTGGGTGCACTCCTATGTGACACCGGACAAGACGAAGACCTTCTGTATCTATGATGCGCCCTCTCCGGAAGCTATCCGGAGGGTCGCCGAGCGCAACAACCTGCCCGTCGATCGGATCACCGAAGTGCGGGTTCTCGACCCCTACTTCCATCATTGAAAACAGGCCGCCTCCGCAGCTTGCACAGGCGGCGGAGGCCCATCGTACAACTTACCATTTCCAACAATCCTTAAGCGCTTTTGGTAGCCCAAGAGCTGATGGCACAGCGTTCTACTGCTGAAGACCGTGCGTCACGCGCCGTTCCGATCCAAGAACTAAGTGTGCCTCGCCGCAGAGGCAGGCTCTTAAGGTGGGTCTCTCGCTAAGCTGCCGACTGCGAGGTGGGCCTGAACTGGCCCAGCACACGGTCGATAACAGCCAGAAGGGTCTCGCGCTTGAAGGGCTTGCCCACATGGTCGTTCATACCGGCGGCCCGGAACTGTTCCACCTGATGGGGCAGGACGTTCGCCGTCAACGCGACGATCGGCACTTGGCCGAGAGGGCCGAACAAGCCGCGGATTCGCTCGCATGCGGTCAGGCCATCCATGACGGGCATCTGAACGTCCATGAGGATGAGGTCATAGGCCTCCCGCTGCACGGCGGCCACGGCCTGGGCCCCATCGTCGACAACGTCAACCATGTGCCCGGCCGCAACCAGAACCGCTCGCGCGATCTCCTGGTTGATCGGGTTATCCTCGGCGAGAAGGACGCGGGCTCTTTGGGCTGCCAGTGCAATGGGTTTGCTTGCATCGGCCTGGCCGGGCCGTGCGTCCGCAGCGCGCAACGGGATCTCGAACCAGAAGGTTGACCCCTCCCCGTCCTGGCTCTCAACGCCGATCAGGACAGAAGGAGTTTCGTTTGTCCACTGCCTCTGCGCCTTCCTCCTCGGCTCTGATCGTCGTGGCGCATCCTGATCCGGTCAGCCTTAACCATGCCCTGGCGCGGGCTGTCGCCGAGACCTGGTCGGAGCTTGGCATCGAGATCTCGCTACGGGACCTGCATGCAGAGGGGCGCGATGACGTCGACCGCCTGATACTGGCGGCTAGCTGACGCGATCTCGTCTATTCATCGGCGGGCAAGTGCCGGCCGCGCCCCGAACGTCGTGCGCATCGCGCGATTTGAGCTGCTGCCGGGCGTCGCGAGGTTGCGCGCGACCGCCTGGTCTATGGTTACGTCGACCTACCGGCCCCCCATCCTGGCCTCGGTTTTCGCGGGTCTCTACCTGCAATCCGGGCGGGGCATAGACGTTCACGACGGGCCCGGGAGCATCACCGCCCGTTCCACCCCGCAGCGCCGCAACGTCCTCGCGCGACAGCACATGCTCGCCGGTCTGGAGGATCGCTGCGCGCTCGTCCGGCGCCAGCGTGCCGCGATGGAAGCGCGGGGCATCGTCGAAGTAGGCCGGGTGCACGTAGCGGGGCTGACCGTCGATCCCCACCGTGCCGCCGCGGTGGAACATGCTGGCCGGAATGTCGTGGCCGAAACCGCTCATGGCCATCGTGGGGATCCCGCCCGCGCCGCCCGCAAAGCCCTGCATCATGCTCTGCAGCGCCTTCATCAACGGCATCACGACGGCGCTCTTGAGCGCCATCTCAATCCGCGACGCGGCCACGGTCGAGGCGAATCCTGAACGCATCCTCCACGCTCGTCGTGTCGAAGGCGACGCCGGTGAGGGCCGTGGTCAGCTCGCTCCAATGCAGAGGACATCCAGAAGGGCGAGGCGGTCTTCTCTGACGGACGCGTCCAAACGGCTAAGGCCGCTCTGCAGTAAGCTCATGCGGCGGCGTAAGTCCTTTCAACTGTCGACCCAAAACGGGTGTTGATCGTGTCAAACGCCTTCTGGAACACGTTCTCGTGGACGTCCCGCTGCAGGGTCGGGTCGTGTTCGGCCGTCGCGGCCCAGTCGGCGGTCCAGACGCCGAACGTGAGGTCGCCGTCCGTCACGCGGTATAGCCGCGCGCCCGCCACGTAGCCGATCCAGGGCATCGGGCTTTTCGTGATGCGATACGAGAACGACCGGTCGAGATCGCTCAAGGAGAGGAGTTCCTCGTGGAGCTGACCCTCGCCGAAGTAGAAGTCGCGCACGCCGGAGACCTTGTCGGAGCGCACGCCCCCAATCATGTGCATGCGGGTGATCTCGTCGTGCCAGCCGCCCATGCCCGCAAAGTCCCGCATGATGCCCCAGACCTGATCGACCGGGCCGTTCATCACGGAGGAGCACCAGACCTTGTTGGGCCGGCCGGCCTTCCAGCGCTCGGCCCCAGTGGGCTTCGGCATGCCGGCCACCTTCGCCTTCAGGGCGGTCCAGCCGCTCTGGAACACGGCGTTGGAGATGATCTCCACGTATTTGCCCCGGTCCTCTGGCGCCTCGTCGAAGGTGGCCTCCCATTCCACGAAGGTGCGGTCGCCGCTCGTCACCGATAGCGCCCGGATCGAGGCGAGGTAGTTCTCGACCGGAAAGGCGGGCGTCTCAAAGTTGTAAGTGAGCGAGCGATCCGCATCCGAGAAGGCAAGCAGCCGTTCGCGCACGAGAGCGCCATCCTGCAGCCGGAAGCTGCGCACGCAGCCGACGACGTCGGCGTCGAGCCCGTCCTCGATCTCGCTCGTTACGATGGCGGGGTGCCAGTTCGGCAGGCCGTTGAAGTCGCGCAGGACGGACCACACCGTCTCGACCGGCGCGTCGATGATCGCGCTTGCATAGGCCTTGGCCATCACGTTCCTCCCTGGTTTCGATGGTCGGTTTTTGCCTGTCAGAAGGTCAGGGCCTTGAAGGCCCGGGTCTGCTCGCGGATCGCGATTTCGGTGGGCAGGCGCTCCATCGAGCTCGCGCCGTAGAAGCCGTGGCACTCGCGGGCGTTCTTGAGCACGTAGGCGGCATCCTCCGGGTTGGCGATGGGCCCGCCGTGGCACAGGATGATCGCATCCGGGCGCACGCGCTTGGCCGCCGCCGCCCAGGCATCGAGGCGCTCGACGCAGTCTGGCAGCGTGAGCGCCGTCTCGGCGCCGATGGAGCCGCCGGTGGTCAGGCCGAAATGGCACACGAGGATGTCGGCGCCCGCCTCGGCCATCGCCACCGCGTCCGCCTCGCAGAACACGTAGGGCGTAGTGAGGAGGTCGCGCTCGGCGGCGAGGCGGATCATCTCAACCTCGAGCGCATACGACATGCCCGTCTCCTCGAGATTCGCGCGGAACACCCCATCGATGAGACCGACCGTAGGAAAGTTCTGGACGCCGGCAAAGCCCATCGCCTTCAATTCGTCGAGAAACGCGTCCATCGGCACGAAGGGGTCGGTGCCGTTCACGCCCGCGATCACGGGCGTGTGCTTGACCACGGGCAGCACCTCCCGGGCCATTTCCTTCACAATGTCGTTCGCGTTGCCGTAGGCGAGCAGCCCCGCGAGCGACCCGCGGCCCGCCATGCGGTAGCGGCCGGAATTGTAAATCACAATAAGATCGATGCCGCCGGCCTCCTCGCACTTGGCCGACAGGCCAGTGCCCGCGCCGCCGCCGATAATGGGGATGCGCGCCTCGATCATGGCGCGGAACTTTTCGAGCAGGGCCGCGCGGCTGTGCCGGGCTCGCGCAGGGTCGAGGCGAAGGGGTGCGTTCATCGGGCGATCTCCTGGAAATGCTGGACCACGGCGGCCGCGAAAGCCGGGTCGTTAACGGCATGGGGAAGTTCGACGATCCGGCGGTTCGGGCCTGGCTTGAGGGTCGAGCGGATCGCCGCGAACAGCGCCTCGTCGGCCTCGGGATCGTGGAAGGGCTTGCCCGGCGCATCGATCGCCGAGACGCCGCCGAGCGGCAGGAGGAAGCGCACAGGCCCCTCGCAGAGGTTGAGGCGCGAGGCGATCCACTCGCCCACCGCCCGGTTCTCCTCAGGGGTGGTGCGCATGAGCGTGACCTGCGGGTTGTGCACGTGAAGGTTCCGCTCGGCGAAGCGCTCGGGCACGGTCTCGCGGGCGCCGAAATTCACCATGTCGACCGCACCGACCGAGCCCACATAGGGAAGGCGCGTGCGCGCCACAGCGCCGAAGCGGTCCTCCGTGCAGGGGAATACACCGCCGACGAGAAGATCGGGCACCTCCGTGGTGGTCACGTCGATGAGGCCGCGCACGAGCCCGGAATCGGCGAGCTTCTCCATCGACTGCCCGCCGGTACCAGTGGCATGGAAGACGAGGCAGTCGTACTCGGCCTCAAGGGCCTCGCGCACCTGAGAGACGAGGGCCGTGGTGACGCCGAACATGGTGAGGCCGATGGCAGGCTTGTCGGCGACGCCGGCGGGAACGGACCACCTCGCCATACCGGCAGCCGCGTGCGCGGCGTTGCCGATGACCTTGCGGGTGATCGCGTTAATGCCCGCAACGTCCGCGACCGAGTACATCATGGCGATGTCGCTCGGCCCCACGTAAGGCGCCGTGTTGCCAGAGGCCACCGTGGAAACCATCAGCTTCGGCACCCCGATCGGCAGTGCCCGCATGGCCTGGGTGACGAGGGCGGTGTTGCCCGATCCGCCGAGCCCCAGCACTGCACCGACATCGATGCGGCTCGTCATGTAGCGCGCCAGAGCCTCCGCCATGGCGCCGACTGCCGCGCCGCGATCGTCACGGCCGAGCACCGCGCCGGCCCCGTCCGGGTGGAAGCCCGCGACCTCAGCGGCCGGCACGTCGGCCGAGTTGGAGAGGCCCTGCGTTCCCACATCCACGAGAACGGCCTGGATGCCGGTCTCCTGGATGAGGTTCTTGGCATAGACGAGTTCCTGCTCCTTGGTATCGCAGGTGCCGACCACGTAGACCTTGCCCATCGCTCGCACTCCCCTAATGCCCGCCCTGCGCCACGCCGAGCCAGCGGTTCTGCGCCGCCTCGTCGGCCAGCAGGGCGGCGGCGTCCATCACGGTGGCGACGCGGCCGTTGACCATGATCGCGACCGTGTCGCACACGGCGGTGGCGACCCCGAGCTTCTGCTCCACGAGGAGAAGCCCCATGCCCTCCGCGCGAAGGCCGCGCAGCACCTCGCACAGGTGGTCGACGATGACAGGCGCCAAGCCCTCGGAGGGCTCGTCCATAATCACGAGCTTCGGGTTGGTCAGCAGCGCCCGCGCGATGGCGAGCATCTGCTGCTCGCCGCCGGAGAGCTGCGTGCCGCCGTTGCCCTTGCGCTCCGCGAGGCGCGGAAAGGTGTCGTAGACCCGCTCCACGGTCCAGGGCACGTCGCGCCCCTGCTCGACGAGGCGCAGGTGCTCGTGCACCGTGAGCGAGGGAAAGCATCGCCGGCCTTGAGGCACGAGGGCGATGCCCGACTTCGCCACGCGGTTCGGTGTCAGCCCCCGGATGGAGCGGCCGCGGAACGTGATCTCGCCGCCGGCGGCGGCGTTGAGCCCCATCACGGTCTGGCACAGGGTCGTCTTGCCCATGCCGTTGCGTCCGACGAGCGCGATCGGGTCGCGCCCCACCGACAGGGTCACGCCCTGCAGGATCTGCGCCTGCCCGAAACGCACCTGCAGGTCGCGGATCTCGAGAAGGGCGCCGCCCGCCTGTTCGGCCCCGGTCGAGGCCGGCCGCTCCAGTGTCGCCAGCATGGTCAAGCCGCCTTCTTGCCGAGATAGATTTCGTAGACCACTGGGTCGTCCTGGATCCGGTCCGGCGTGTTCTCCACCACCACGGCGCCGTCCTTCATCACCGTGACCATGTCGGCGTTGGGCAGCGCCACATCCATGTCGTGCTCGATGAGGATGAGCGTGAGGTCGCGCGGCAGTTCCTTGAGGAGCCGGTTCAGCTCAGGGCGCTCGGCCGCGGACAGGCCTGCAGCAGGCTCGTCCAGCATCAGGAGGCGTGGATCGCAGGCGAGCGCCATGCCGACTTCGAGCTGGCGCCGCTGGCCGTGGGAGAGCTCGGCTACCGGCCGGTCCGCCACATGCGAGAGCCGCACCCGCTCGGCAAGGGCGCGCGCCTTCGCCCGGTCGGCGTCGGAGGCGCGCGGGACGAGAAGGGAGAAGCGCCCAGGCTTCGCGCCGCGCACGGCAATGTAAAGATTCTCCAGCACCGTGAGCCCGACGAACAGCAGGGACGTCTGGTAGGTGCGGCCGATGCCGCGGCGCGCCCGCAGATGCGCCGGCAGGCGCGTGATGTCCTCGCCGAACAGCCGCACGGTGCCGGAGGTCGGCATGAAGTCGCCGCAGATCAGGTTGAACAGGGTCGTCTTCCCGGCGCCGTTCGGTCCCAGGATGGCGCGCCGCTCGCCGTGCGCGATGTCGAAGGTGACATCGCGCACGGCGGCGAGTGCGCCGAACAGGCGCCCCACGCCCGACAGGCTCAAGGCGGGGGACGCCGGCGTGTTCATGGAGGTCACCCGTTCCTCACGACGCAGCCCGGGTTGTCGCGGGACGGTGCGCCGAGGGCGAGGAACTGCTCGCGCGGGAGGCCGAGCGTCTGCGTGACCGCGGGAGTGCGCTGGAACGTGACGGTCCGCAATTGCCCTCCCCGCTCCTCGATGCGGTTCATGAACACGTCGGAGATCGCTTGGCGGTTCTCGTCGAGCTTCACGTTGGCGCCCATCGGGTTCTTGAACTCGACCTTCGCGAGCGCGGCCTGGAAGGCCTGCTGGTTGTTCCCGAGATCGCCGCCCACTTGATCGAGGGCGCGCATCACGGCCTGCAGGTTCGTGGCGTAGTTCACGCCGTGGATAGATGGCGACTGGAAGCCCTCGTTGCCCCAGCGCTTCTGGTAGCGGGCGACGAAGTCGTTCCACATCGGGTCTTCGTGCACGTCGGCGATGGGTCCGGAGGACAGCATACCCGCGAGAAGACGCCGGTGCGGGCCGCGCGCCGACATCATGGTCTGGTCGGCCATGATCGAGCCGCCGATGAGCGGAAGACTGCCGCCCGCCTGCGCGTACTGCGTCATGAAGGCGAGGCCGTCCGTGCCGCCGTGCACCACGAGGAGCGCCCCGGCCGTCTTGGGGATGCGCGCGATGATGGTGGAGTAGTCGGTGGTGCCGAGCGGCGACCACAGATACGTCATTTTGCCGCCGGCGCCGCAATATTCGAGCGAGAAGCCGAACACCTGCGAGTACGGGAAGGCGTAGTCGCCCGCCACCACGGCGACCTCGCCGATGTTCATGGTCTTCGCGACGTAGTTACCGAGACCCGCCATCCATTGCGCGCCGTCTGTGGAGAAGCGGAAGAAGTTCGGCGAAGGATTGCGCAAGGTGGTGTCGGACGCGCCGGACGATCCGTTGACGATCGTCTTGCCGGTGAGCGTGCGGGAATAGTCGCGCAGGGCGATGCCCTCGGCGCCCGAGAGCGGGCCGACGATGATGTCGACGTTGTCCTGCTCGATGAGCTTGCGGGCGCGCGCAAGGGCGACGTCGGCTTGGGCGTTGGAGGATTCACGGATGAACTCGATCTTGCGCCCGCCCGCGGTGAAGTTGGCCTGCTCGAGGATCATCTGCATGCAGCGGAACGAGTCCTGGCCGCCCGTCGCGAAGGGACCTTCGAGGGTCGTGAGGCCGCCGAGCCGGATCGGCGCGTTGGCGAGGATCGCGGGCGCGTAGAGCGTGGTGGCGGCGGTGGCGGCGAAGCCCTTGAGGGCCGTCCTGCGGGTGATGTTGATCGTCATGATGGTTCCTCCAGTGCGTCCCGTCTTTGTCGGAGAGGCCTGGGACGGGACCCCTCCGGTATCCGGTGCCGGCTAGACCTCTCCCGTCCGCGGGGCGACCTTGCCGCCCACGGCCTCCGCCTTCGCGCGGGACAGGAGGCCCGCCGCCCGCTTGACGAGCCCGAGCACGCCGTCCGGCGACACGAGCACGATGACGAGGAAGACGGTGCCGATGAGGGTGTTGAAGCGGTTGCGGTCGTAGAGATCCGCCGCGAAGGTGTCGAAGACGGTGAAGATGAGCGAGCCGAGGAAGGCGCCGACCGGGTGGCCGAGGCCGCCGATCACGCTCATCACCAGGATGTTCACGGTGGCGGAGAGGCCGACCGTGCCCGGCGAAATGCCGATATTGTAGAAGGTGACGAGGATGCCGCCGCAGCCCGCGATGAAGCCAGCGACGCCGAACGCCGCGATCCGGTGCAGGGGCGCGTTGAAGCCGAGCGCCGACACCCGGCGGGCATTGTCGCGCAGCCCCTGCAGGACGAGGCCGAAGGGCGAGCGCACGAGGTAGAGCACCCCGAAATAGAGAAGGGCCGCCACCACGAGGGCCACGTAGTAGAAGACGTAGGCGTTGCGGAACGAGAGCCCGAAGAACTCCGGCCCCAGCACGTTACGGATGCCCTCGTAGCCGTTGAACAGCGTGATATTAGCCTGCACGTAGAGGGAGAAGCCCACCGCGAGGGCGAGCGTGATCATCAGCAGGTAGATTCCGTTCGTGCGCACCGCCACCGCGCCCACGAGTAGCCCCGCGAGCGTCGCCATCGCGAGGGCGGCCGGGATGGCGACGAGGTAGGAGGTCGGGATCGCGGTGGGTATCGCGGCCGGGGCGAGGATCGCCACCGTGTAGCCGGCGATCCCGGCGATCATCGTCTGGCCGAGAGAAACGAAGCCGCCGTAACTCGCGAGAAAGGTGAGCGACAGGGCGACGATACCGTAGACGAGCGCCCGGCCGAGGATGTTGGCAGTCCAGAACGCGGGCACGAGCAGCGGCAGGACCGCGAGAACGACGAGGCCGAGGAGCGAGAGCTGGATGATGCGGGCTGGGCTCACGCGGGCCTCCCCATGATGCCCTGAGGCCGGATCGCCAGCACTACGGCCATGATCACGAAGGTAAGGATCACGGAGTAGACTGGCGCGATAGCCTGCCCGAACTGCTCGGCGAGGCCGACGAGGATCGCTCCTACTGCGGTGCCGCCGATCGACCCCATGCCGCCCACGATCACGACGACGAGGGAGGTGAGCAGGAAGCGCACGTCCGTTCCCTGGCTGAAGGGCTGCGCCGAGCCGCCGATCACGCCTCCGAGGCCGGCGAGCGCCGCCCCGAGGGCGAACACCGCCACGGACACCAGCGGCACGTTGATGCCGCAGGCCGCGAGCATCGGCCGGTCGTCGACGCCCGCGCGGATCATGAGGCCGAGCTTCGTCTTGTTGAGGAGGAGCCACAGGCCGACGCCCACCAGAACCGCGATGGCGATCTGGACGAGGCGGAAGGTGGGATAGCGCTCGATGATCGGGAACGCGGTCGAGCCGAACAGGGCATCGGGCGGGAAGAACTGGCGCGAGGTGCCGCCGAACTGGGCGAGGATCTGGTCCGCGATGATGATAGACAGGCCAATGGTGACGAGAGCCTGGCGCAGCTCCTGGCCCTGCATCCACCCGAGCAGCGTCACCTGCATGAGCACCCCGACGAGCGCCGCCGCCGCCACGCCGCCGAGGATGCCCACCCACCAGCTGATCGCGTAGGTGGAATCCGCGTTGTAGAGGGGCTCGAAGACGGCGTAGCCGATATAGGCGCCGACCAAGTAGAGCGAGCCGTGCGCCATGTTGACGGTGCGCATCAGGCCGAAGATGAGCGAGAACCCGCTCGCGACGATGAAGTAAAGTGCCGCCAAGGTCAGGCCGTTCATCGTCACGGTGACGAAGAGTTCGAGACTCACGATGATCCTCCCGCGCAAATCGCCATGGATTTGCGTGTTTCGCTATGCTCGTTGGCCGAGTCCGCTGTTGCGGTTCAGATTGCCGGAACCTTTGCCGAATTCCAGTAGCCCCCGCGATCAGCCATGGGTAAAACGGGGTAAGGAGGCGCCGTGACCAGGCTCGAGATCTGCACCTGCTGGGAGAGCCGCGACCTCCCCCACTCTCTCTACCTGCCGGCCCTGCGGGGCCTGGAAGGCGGAGACCTCGACCTGTTGGCGATGCTGCCGGTGTGCGACGTGAACGGCGACCTCGCCCGCCAGTTCGCCTTCGGCGCGCCGTGGCCCGTGCCGGGGCCAGCCCCGGTGGCGGGCCTCTTCATGCTCGACCCGTTCCTGCGCCTGCCCGACATGGCAACGGCCCTGCGCGCGGCCGGAATCGGGGCGGTGGCGAACTACCCCACCATTCAGGTGCTCGAGGGGGAGACCGCGAATGGTCTCGCCTCCGTCGGCTTGTCGCCGGCGCAGGAATTCGAGGTGCTGCGCGAGTTCGGCCGGCTCGGTTTCGCCATGGTGGCCTTCGCGACGGGCGCGGCGGCGGCGCGGGAGTTGGCCGCGGCGGGCGCCCGGACCGTGGTGCTTCATCCAGGGCCGAGGCCGGGCCCACGCGAGAACGAAGCCGTCGCGACGATGAGCGCGTGGCTCAAGCCCGAACTCATGGCGAGCGGCACGAGCCTCCTCGCCTTCTCGCCCCAGGAGGGCGTGGCACGCGCCGTGTAGGCGGCCCGGCCGATCAGTCGAGCAGGTTGTGGCGGCGCATCTTGTTGTAGAGGGTCTTGCGCGAGATACGCAGGAAGGTGGCGGTCTCCGCCCGGCGGAAGCGGTTGCGGCGCAGCGCGTCGAGGATCCAGGTGCGCTCGTCAGCCGGTTCGAGCGGGCCCGAAGCGGGCGATGCGGCCGCGAGCAAGGGCGCGAGCGCGTCCGCATCGAGACGCCCATCGCGGCTGCCGGTGGCGGCCGTGGCCAGCACCGTTCTGAGTTCGCGCACGTTGCCGGGCCAGGGATGGGCCATGAGCGCCCGGTGCCCGCTCGGATCGATCTCGGGCGCGGCGGCCTGCTGCTCCCGGCTGAGGCCGGCGAGGAGCGCGCGGGCGATGAGCGGCACGTCCTCCGGCCGCTCGCGCAGGGGCGGCACGATGAGCGCCCCCGGCTCCAGCCGGGCCCGCAGATCGTCCCGCAACGCGCCCTCTCCGCCGATGACGAGGGTCGCCACAAGGCGCGCGCGCCGCGGGCGCTCCGGCGTCACGTCGAACCGCTCCAGCACGCCCCGGTCGATCCACTCGACGATCCGCGACTGCACTGCCGTCGGAACGCTGTCGATGAACTCTAGGGTGACGGTCGTGTCGGGCAGGTTCAGGAGGCCGCCCGCGCCGTCGGCAAGGCCGAACAACGCCCGCTCGAGGTCCCCCGGCGGGGTGCGGCCGTCAATCACCTTGAAGGAGCCCCCGCGCCGGCTCGCCACGTGGACGGCGCGCGCCACCGTGGTCTTGCCGACGCCTGCCTCGCCCCTGATCAGCACCGGCAGATCCGTGGAGGCAACGGAGGCGATGCGCTCGTTGAGCGACTGGGCGGCCAGGGACTGGCCGCGCAGGCCCGCGAGCGTCCCGAGCCGGATGTGCTCCCGGTTCGCGCTTTCGCGCGCGGCCCGCAGCACGGCCGTCGCCTTGAAGGCGGAGGTCGTGCGCATCACGGACATTTCCAGGGGCAGACGGTCGAGGGTCGAACCGCCGATATAGCCGTCCGCGCGGGACTCGCCGCACACCCGCCACATGTCGTCGGGGCTCACAATAGGCCCGCCCTCCACGAAGCAAAGGGTGTTCGGCGCCTGGTGGCGCACACCCTGGAAGATCCGCCGCGCCCGGTCGGCGGCCTCGTCCACCGACATGGCGCCGGCCACACCCATGGCGCCACCCGCATTCCAGCCGAAGTTGAGGCACAGCATATCGACCCCCATGTCGAGAACCTGGCCGACCTCCTCGCGCGTCTTCGCATAGCCGAGGGTGACGAGTCCCTCCGCCTTGGCGGCGCGCAGAAGGTCGAGCTCGCGAGAGAAACCGAGACCCGACGCCTCCACGGCTACGCGGAAACGGCCATCGAGGTGGATCGTGGTCGGGAAGTTGGCGATTCCCGCATAGCCCGCTTCTTTGAGCCGCCGCGCGAGGGCGGCCAAGTCGAGCCGGGGGTCGCTTGCTGCGGCACCGAAGAAGAGGGGGATCGACACGCGCCCGAGGATCTCTTGGCCCGCGAACTCTTCCGTGAAAGCGTTGGCGTTGCGCAACGGGAGCATCGCCGCGATGGAGGGCGCGCCCATCACACGGAGCCGCCCCGCGTTGAGCGCCAGCAGGAAATCCGCCCCGCCCTGCGCGGCGGCCCGCGCCGTCATTCCGAGCCCGATGGCCGCGCCCAGCAGGAGATCGCCGGACTCGGCCCGGCGCTGGCGAAGCCATTCCAACGTTTGCTCGGCCCGCTCAGCCACGGGGACACCTTCGCCCGATCGAAGTTTGACGAGTTTGCGATGCTTGAAAAGCGCGAGCTTCCGATTTGGGAGGCGGCTTGATTGTCACCCGATTACTAACTGCTCCCGCCGATACGAGCACGATACAGCCAACGGAAAAACGAACAAGATGCCGAGATCGGCGCAAGACCGGGTCTGCCTGAAGCCTGTCCTGCGAGAGCTACCGCTTCCAAGCCCTCCGCAAACATTGGCTGCGCTCATGACAAATCGCACGGGAACAGCGAAGACAGCCGCAAAGGTTAGGCGCTGCCCTTGATCATTGGCGTATCAATTGCAGAGAGGAAAATGGTGGGTGCGCAAGGGTTCAAACCTTAAACCCACTGATTAAGAATTAGCTGGTCTGCTTGCCATCAAGGCGTGTTCGCGTGCCGATCTTATTGCGGCCCCTGCAATGTAATGCCGCGGGGATAGGAGGGTCAGTTAAGGGTTTCCAAAGCGGGGGACGGCACCGCGCGGGGGGCATTTTTGGCGCTCGCAACGCAAAAAAATTTTCTCAAGCTAGCAAGGCTTGGGCCGACTTCTGTTGGCGACCAACGACGCTGCATGGGTCAGGCGTAGCGCAGTCAGCCTAAATCGCAAGGTTGTCAAGCGCAAATTGATGGAGCTCTTGCGAGGAGCGGTAGGACTGACCGACGGGGTGGGCTAGTCTTGCATGTGGGCGGCTCAACGGTTTGATGAGCACAGGCGCGGGTCTGCGACTTCTCTCTGAAGCTCAGACGTAAGCCTGCCCTTCGTTGAGCAGCTGCGCTGTGGTGGCCGCGGGTGAGCTTGCGCCGGGGAGGGAGCAGCTTGTCGAGGTGCCCCGCCAGCGCGCCGGTTCTCGCCTGTCCTGTACCCATGGGCGCGCGCCGCATCCAGAACTGTTTCGATGCGCTTCCGTAAACGGGAGGCCGTTTCCGGCTTCTCGCTCCAGATGGGACGGAGCACGCCTAGGACGTGCTCCATCGCGACGGCGTCAACCGCGAGCGCCCTCAGAGGCTTGACGTACTTGCTGAGGGTCATGCGCCATTGCTCACGATGCTTGGGGTTACGCCAGGAAGGCTCCATGCTTGCGATGTGCTCGTCGGCAAGATCGCCGAAGGTGGGGATGCGTCGTTCCTGAATGCGAGCCTGCATCGGGTCACGGCGGTCGGCGATAGCTTGGCAGGCTTCCGCGGCCTTCTCGCGTGCTCTGGCGAGGGTCACAGTGCGGGCGGATCCGAGGCCCATTTCGTGGATCTTGCCGTTCCAACGATACATGAGCACCCAACGCCGACCCCCATTTGCGGAGACGTTCAGGTAGAGGTTGCCGCCGTCGCTGTAGCGGCCCACTTCGGAGACGGTTTGCACGAAGCGGGCCGAAAGCTTGTTGAGGGTCCGCGCCATCGATCCAACTTCCCTGCCCAATCATCTGCCCTATCAGGGCCGTGAGATTGAGCAGCGAACATCGCGCTCGTGGAGTCAGCCCACCATACTGACACGCTGATTGTTCAACGATTTTCGCCGTCGATGAGACATCCTAGCGCTTGTGGATAACAAAGTTTACTGACACCCCTCCCGCCATACGACCTGAAGCCCGTCACCCCCGCGCCACCTCGACCCACCGCCCTTCCCGGGCCGAGCGGGCCATGGCGTCGACGGTGCGTTCGATGCGGATGCCGGCTTCGAAATCGATGCCGAGAGTGTCCTCGCCGCGGATGCGGCCGACGACGGCGCGGCATTCGATGACCTTCAGGTCGTTGAAGCCGAGACCATGGCCGGGGGCCGGGATGAAACGGTCGTAGGGCGGATGATGCGGGGCGGCGAGGATCGTGCGGAAGCCCTGCGTCTCTGCCGCCTCGTCCGCCGTGTAGAGTTGCACCTCGTTCATGCGCTCCTGATCGTAGGTCAGGGTTCCGCGCGACCCGAAGACCTGCACGGCGATGCGGCCCTTGCGGCCCCAGGCGGAGCGGTTGAGGAGGATCGCACCCGTGGCGCCGCCCTCCATCTCGAGGAGCGCCGCGGCGATGTCGTGCGTCTCGACGGCGCGCCGACCGCCCTCCGGCAGGGGTCGGTCCGCGTAGGGCTTCGCCTGCTGGCAGCAGACCCTCCGCACGTCGCCCAGCAGCACCCGCAGGAGGCTCAAGGGATGGACGCCGAAATCATCGAGCGCACCGTGGCCTGAACTCGCCTCGCTCTTCCAGCCGAAGGGCGTCGCCGGGTCCGCCATGAAGTCCTCGTCCATCTCGACGCGAACATGGTTGACTTCGCCGATGCGCCCGGAGGCGACGAGCCGCCGCATCAGGCCGACCACCGGGTTCTGGACGTAGTTGTAGCCGAGCATCGCCACGCGCCCGGAGGCCCGCGCCGCAGCCAGCATGCGCTCCGCCTCGGCGAGCGATCCCGCCATGGGCTTCTCGCACCAGACATGCTTGCCGGCTTCGAGGGCCGCGACCGCCATCTCGGGATGGAATCGGTTCGGCGTGGTGATCGACACCACGTCGACCGCCGGATCGTCGAGCATCGTGCGCCAGTCGCCCGTGGCGCGGGCAAAGCCGAACTCCCGCGCCCGCACCTCGGCGAGGTCCTGCGTCACCTCCGCCAGCATCGCGAGAATCGGCCGCTCGACGTCGCCGAAGACCGGGGCCACCGCGTTCCAGGCGAGGGCATGGCACTTGCCCATGTAGCCGGTGCCGATGAGGCCGATGCCAAGCGCGGTCATGGTGGGCTCCTTCAATGCGGCGCGGCTTGCGAGCCGCGCGGGTCCCCCTCTCCCGTTCGGGAGAGGGATCGGGTATGGGGCGTGCGCTCACAGCGTGAGGCACGACGGGTGTGCGCTGTCCCTCTCCGCTCCGCGGGAGAGGGGACGTGGCGCCACGCTACCCGCTCCCTCCCCTCAGGGGAGGGGTGGGGGTAGGGTATGCCGCGCCAGCGGCACGTTCCAAGAGACGCGACGCTGCTGATGCCCCTCCCCCTTGAGGGGAGGGGTACGGGGTGGGGGTGGCGGCCGTGTGTTGTCCGGTGAGGGCGCTGCCGCCACCCCCACCTCCAACTCCTCCCCTCAAGGGGGAGGAGAGACGCGCAACGCATCACCCGTTCCCTGAACTCTCCTTCGAGACGCCGCTGCGCGGCTCCTCAGGATGAGGGTTGAGGTAGTGATGAGAGTGGAGGCACGACCTCGCGCTTGCGCGCGATACCCCACCCGCCTGCCGGCACCCTCACCTGAAGGGAGGGAGAGCCGCGATCCGCCTCGGCGCTGCGTCCCCCTCCCCTGCTCGTTGCGCAAGCCGTCCCCCTCCCCCACCGGCCTCCTCAAACCGTCCCGCCCAGTTCCCCCGAGAGCACCTGCAATTCCTTGCCGCCCGCCATGAGGTTCTGCAGCTGGTCGATGGTGATCTCGCTCTTGCGGTGCGTGCCGAGGGTCTTGCCGCGGTTCAGCACCGTGAAGCGGTCGCCCACCGCGTAGGCGTGGCGGACGTTGTGGGTGATGAAGATGACGCCGAGGCCCTTGCTCCGCACCTGGTGGATGTATTTCAGCACCATGGAGGTCTGCGCGACGCCGAGGGCCGAGGTCGGCTCGTCGAGGATCAGGACCTTCGCGCCGAAAAAGACCGCCCGGGCGATGGCGACGCATTGCCGCTCGCCCCCCGACAGGGTCCCCACGGCCTGGTGCGGATCGCGGATGTCGATGCCGATCTTGCGCATCTCCTCGCGGGTCACCGCATCGCAATGCTTGAAGTCCACCGAGCGGAACGGGCCGAAACCGCGCGTCGGCTCGCGCCCCATGAAGAAGTTGCGCGTCACCGACATGAGCGGGATCATGGCGAGATCCTGGAACACCGTGGCAATGCCGGCGTCGAGCGCGTCCCGCGGCGACGTGAAGGCCACGGGGCGGCCTTCCACGAGGTACTCGCCGCTTGTCGGCTGGTGGACGCCCGAGAGCGTCTTGATGAGGGTCGACTTGCCGGCGCCGTTGTCGCCGAGCAGGCACATCACCTCGCCGCGCTGAACCGTCATCGAAATGCCGGAGAGCGCGATCACGGAGCCGAAATGCTTGACGACGTTGCGCACGTCGATGAGCGGCGCATCGATCATGTCAGGAGCTCCGTCGTGTTCCCCTCCCCCTTGAGGGGAGGGGCAAGGGGTGGGGGTGGTGCAGGAGGCACCGCTGAGCGACACGCGGCACCACCCCCATCCCCAACCCTTCCCCTCAGGGGGGAATGGAGGCGCATCCCCGCTTCGAAGAATGAGCCCATCCTCACCGCTCCCCCGTCACCTTCTTGCGGATGTAGTTGTTGAACAAGACCGCGAGCAGGAGCATGGCGCCGAGGAAGACCTGGAACCAGTCGCTATCGAACCGCGTGTAGGTGAGCCCGATCGACACCATGCCGAAGATGATGGCACCGAAGAAGGCGCCGATGGCCGAGCCGTAGCCGCCGGTGAGGAGGCAGCCGCCGATCACCGCCGCGATGATGGCTTCGAACTCCTTCTGGAAGCCCCGCCGTGCGTCCGTCGAGCCCGCATCCAGGACCGTAAGAACGGCGACGAGGGCCGCAGCGGCAGCGGTGAGCATGAAGAGCCCCGTCTTCACGCCGTCCACCGGCACGCCGGAATTGCGCGCCGCATTGGCGTCGCCGCCCGAGGCGAAGGTCCAGTTGCCGATTCGGGTCCGCAGCAGCACCCAGGTGGCGAGGAGCGCGAAGCCCGCGAACCACAGGATCGAGACCGGCACGCCCGTGACGGTGGGCTGGCCGTTGGGGAACTTGGCGATGATGTCCGCAGCCGCGAGCCACGCGAAGAGGCCCTCGAAGGCGACGCCGGAGAAGAGCTCGCGCACGATCCCCTCCCCGGCCCTCTCGCCGATCCCGCGCAGCTGCGTCGAGCCGCCCGTCGCCCATTTGAGGCCGACGAGGGAAAGGCCCCGCAGGATGAACAGGAAGGCGAGCGTCACGATAAACGAGGGCAGGCGCGTGCGGATGACGATCTGCCCGTTGATGCCGCCGAGCAGGGCCGCCACCGCGAAGGTGAGCGCGATCGCCGCGAGGAGCGGCAGGCCCGACAGGGTGAGCAGCGCGCCGAAGATGAGGCCCGCGAAGGCTACCATCGAGCCGATCGACAGATCGAACTCGCCGCCGATCATGAGGAGCGCCGCGGCCACCGCGAGGATGCCGAGCTGCGCAGCGGGCGCGAGGATGTTCATGACGCCCGCAAGGGTGAACATCGACGGGTCCGCGGTGGAGAAGAAGAACACCGTGACGAGAACGAGGCCCGCCGCGGCGCCGAGCTCCGGCCGCCGCATGATGCGGGTGAGGAGCGACACATCCCGCAGGCGCTCGTCCGAGGATCCTGCGGGTGTCACCCCGAGGGCAGGCTGGCTGGTCTCGGCCATGATCTCCTCTCCGTTGCGGGCTCTTGAGGCGTGCTCCGGGGCAGTATCACGCCAGTCCTGATCCTGAGGGCTACGCACCAGCGAAGCGTCTCGAAGGACGAGGGCGCCTCTAGTGTCCTCTGGTGAGCGCTGCCCGCGCTCCCTGGAGCCTCCTTCGAGACGCCGCTTCTCGGCTCCTCAGGATGAGGGTTGAGGATGGCCGCCTGCGAAACGGGGCGCTCCTGGAGCGCCCCGCTTAAACCCTTACCGGATGCCCTTTGCCGAGAGATCGACCACCTGGGCCGCTTTCTCCTTCGTGATGAGGTTCGGGCCCGACGGCACGTCGCCGCCCGGGATGAGGCCGAACTTCGCGTAGTTGGCCAGGAACACCACCGGCAGATAGCCCTGGAGATATTGCTGCTGGTCGATGGCGAAGGCGGCATCGCCGGCCGCGACGCTCTTCAGGAAGTTCGCCGAGAGGTCGAAGGTGGCGACGCGGATGCCCTGGCGGCCCGCTTCCTTGGCGGCCGCGAGGGCGGGTTCGCCCGCGAGCGAAGCGCCGAGGGCCATGACGGTGTCCACCGACGTGTCGGCCGCGAGGGCCGCCTTCGTCTTCGAGCGAACTTCCGCCGGATCGTTCGACACGGGCACCACCGTGACCTTGCCGCCGAAGCCCTCGGTGAAGCCCTTGCAGCGCAGGTCGAGAGCGACGTTGCCGACCTCGTGGTTGATGCAGATCGCGACCTTGCCGCCCATCTCCTTCAGCTTGGCGCCGGCGGCGCGACCGGCCACGACCTCGTCCTGGCCCACATGCAGGAGCGTGCCGAGGGACTTCGATACGTCGGCGCCGGAATTCATGGAGACCACCGGAATGCCGGCGGCAACCGCCTTCTTGACGGGGCCGCTCAGGGCCGAGGCATCCGGGATCGACACGATGAGGCCGGCCGGGCGCTGGTTGATGGCGGCGTCGAGGAGCTGGCCCATGGCGACCATGTCGAAGGTCTCGGGGGCGCGGTAATCCACCTGCACTTTCATGTCGGCGCCGGCGGCCGTGACGCCGTTCTTTACCACCGACCAGAACGGATCGTTCGCCTGGCCGTGGCTTACCACGATGATGCGGCCGGCGGCCTGCTGAGCCTTTGCGGGTGCGAGGGCGGAAAGAGCCAGGGCCGCCGCGGCGGCAAGGCCCGTCATCAAGATCTTCATGCAATCCTCCCATTTGTCCTTCGAACACCGGCCGGCGGACCGGCCCACCCGCACCCGCGAAGGTGCGCAGTTCAGTTGACGCGGAGGAGCAGCTGAAGGCCGGGCGGCTTGGCGGCCGGCAGGCCTTGGCGCGTTTAGTGTCCTCCGCTTCGCCCGCCCGGCAAACGGAACGGACAAACCTTATGTTTGCGTTGTTGGAACGAATGTTCCATTGTCGGGCGCGCAGGTCAAGGCCCGCAGGCGCAGGCTCGAGCGGCCCCAGCCCCAGCCCGGACGAGCGCTGGCGCAGGCCGAAGAGCCCCAGCCCCAGGCCGAAAAACGCCCAGTTCCAGGTGAGACGTGAGCGATCCCCAGGTCATCCAACAGCCGCCGCAGGATTTCGACGGCCTTCGCGATCTCATCGCCTCTCGGCGGGAAGCCTTGCCTAAACGCCTGAAGCAGCTTGCCGGCTTCGCGCTCCAGCATCCGGAGGACATCGCCTTCGGCACGGTGGCGCAGATCGCCGATCACGCGGGCGTTCAGCCCTCGACGCTCGTGCGCTTCGCCCAGACCCTCGGCTACGAGGGGTTCTCGCATCTGCAGGGCGTGTTTCGGGCCCGCCTGCGGGAGCGCTTTCCCGACTACGGGGAGCGCTTGCGGGTCCTGCGCGGCGCAGCCGCCACGGGCTCGCGGGCGGCGGCCCACCTTGCCGGCTTCGTCGGCGCGGCGGCGGTCTCGCTCGAGCGCATGCACGATTTGCTGAGCCCCGCGGATCTCGACCGGGCGGCAGAGATTCTCGGCCGCGCGGAGACGATCTATCTTCTGGGTGCCCGGCGGGTCTTCCCGGTCTCGGCCTACCTCGCCTATGCGTTCGGCAAGCTCGGCATCCGGGCGATCCTCATCGACCACGTGGCGCAGCTCGGCCCGGAGCAGCTCTCCACCGCAACCGCCCGGGACGCCGTGTTGGCGATCAGCTTCACGCCCTATGCTCCGAGCACGGCGGAGCTCGCCGGGAGCGCCCTGCGGCGCCGGATTCCCGTGGTGGCGATCACCGATTCCGCCTTCTCGCCGCTCGCGGCGGGAGCCGATGTCTGGCTGGAGGTGGCGGAGGCGGATTACGGCGCCTTCCGGTCCCTCTCCGCCTCTTTCGCCCTCGCCATGACGCTCGCGGTCGCGACCGCCGAAGTGCGGAGCGCCGCCTAGAGCCTGACCGGGTTTCCGGTTTGGTGCGAAAGGGTTGCCGCGTCCGCGAGGCGCTGCGCCATCAGCCCGTCCCGGCCGGTCGGCTCAGGCTCGCGGCCCGACGCGACCGCCTCGAAGAAGGCGGCAAGCTCCAGGCGATACGCCTCGGCGTAGCGCTCGAGGAAGAAGTCCTGGACAGGGTCCGCAGCGATACCGGCGGCGCTCGCCACCTCGACGGTGCTGCGATGGACGTTTCCGGCCCGGATCATGCCCTTCGAGCCGTGCACTTCGATGCGCTGGTCGTAGCCGTAGGTCGCCCGGCGGGAATTGGAGATCTGGACGATCCGTCCCCGCGCGGTCTTCAGCAGGACGGCCGCGGTGTCCACGTCCCCGGCGCGGCCGATCTCCGGGTCGACGAGGCTGGAGCCCACCGCATGCACCTCGACGGGCTCGTCCCCGAGCAGCAGGAACCGCGCCATGTCGAAATCGTGGATCATCATATCGCGAAACAGCCCGCCGGAGGTGGCGACGTAGGTGGCCGGCGGAGGGCTCGGATCGCGGGACAGGATGGTGACGATCTCCACCTCCCCCGCCTCGCCCTCGGCGAGGCGCCGGCGCAGGGCCGAGAAATGCGGGTCGAAGCGGCGGTTGAACCCGATCATCAGCGGGATCCCGGCACGCTCGACCACGTCGAGGCAGCCCACGATCCGCTCGGACGACAGGTCCACGGGCTTTTCGCAGAACACGGCCTTGCCGGCCCGCGCCGCCCGCTCGATGAGGTCGGCATGGGTGGTGGTCGGCGTGCAGATGAGCACCGCGTCCACATCGGAGCGCTCCACCGCCTCCTCCACCGGCGCCACCGCCGCCCCGGTCCTCTCCGCCAGCGCAGCCGCAGCCCCAGGCACAGCATCCGCCACCACACTCACCCGCGCCGCCGCACCTGCAACGTTGCGTCCATGAATCTGTCCGATGCGCCCGGCGCCCAGAACCGCCACCCTGATCATGCCAGACCGCCTTTTGGAATTGATGTTCCCCTGAACGATGCTAATTAGAACGGGCGTTTCAACGCCGCAAGCTGAACCGGGGTCCGGCACGCGGTCCGGATCCAGTCCAGCCAGGGGGCGAACGCAGTCGCGGATGGAGAGGTTATGGAGCCGGCGACTCTCGACGTGGTCACCATCGGTCGATCCTCGGTCGACCTGTACGGCCAGCAGGTGGGCGGACGCCTTGAGGACATGGCGTCGTTCTCCAAGGCCGTGGGCGGCTGCCCTGCGAACATCGCCATCGGCACCGCGCGCCTCGGGCTGAAGTCAGGCCTCATCACCCGGGTGGGCGACGAGGCTATGGGACGCTTCATCCGTGAGCAGATGGAGCGCGAGGGCGTGGCGACGGCGGGCATCCGCACCGACCCGCACCGCCTCACCGCGCTCGTGATTCTCGGCGTGCGCGACGACAGGACCTTTCCGCTCATCTTCTACCGTGAGAACTGCGCCGACATGGCGCTCGAGGAGAGCGACATCGACGAAGCGTTCGTAGCCTCCTCGGGAGCCGTCGTGGTGACCGGCACGCACTTCGCGCGGCCGAACACGGCATCCGCGCAGAGAAAGGCGATCCGCATCGCCAAAGCTCATGGCCGCAAGGTCGTGTTCGACGTCGATTACCGACCGAACCTCTGGGGCCTTCTCGGCCATGACGCAGGCGAGGAGCGCTACGTGCGCTCCGACGCCGTGACGGAGCACCTGAAGCCGATTGTGCCGCTCTGCGACTTGATCGTGGGCACCGAGGAGGAGTTGCATATCGCCGGGGGCTCGGAGGATACCCTCGAAGCGATCAGGACCATTCGCGCGACCTCCGCCGCGACGATCGTCTGCAAGCGCGGACCGATGGGCTGCGTGGTCTTTCCGGGCGAGATCCCGACTTCTCTCGACGACGGGGTGAAGGGTCCGGGCTTTCCCGTCGAGGTCTACAACGTGCTCGGCGCCGGCGATGCGTTCCTGTCGGGCTTTCTCCGGGGCTGGCTCAAGGGCGAACCCCTCGAAACCGCCTGCGCCTACGCCAATGCGAGCGGCGCCTTCGCGGTATCGCGCCTCCTGTGCTCGCCCGAAATCCCGACCTTCGCCGAGCTGCAAACCTTCCTCGCCCATGGCTCCCCTCACCGGGCGCTACGGCACGACCCGATGCTGAACCACATCCACTGGGCGACGACGCGACGGCCGCAGAGCCCGGCGCTCATGGCCTTCGCGATCGACCATCGGGCGCAGTTCGAGGCGATGGCGGACGAACTCGGTGTGCCGCGCGAGCGCATCGCCGCCTTCAAGGTGCTGGCCGTCGAGGCGACGGCGCGAGTCGCGGCCGGACGCGAGGGCTTCGGCATGCTCATCGACGGCACCCATGGTCGCGAGGCGCTGTTCCGCGCCGCCGACCACCCCTTCTGGATCGGCCGCCCGGTGGAGGAGCCGGGCTCCCGGCCACTCGACTTCGAAGGTGGCGGCAGCCTTGCGGCGGCCCTCGTCGAATGGCCCGTCGGGCAGACGATCAAGGCGCTGTGCTTCTATCATCCCGCCGACCCGGCCGACCTGCGCGAACGGCAGGAGCGGGAGTTGCTGAGGGTCCACGATGCCGCGCGGCGACTCGGGCGCGAACTGCTCGTTGAGATCATTGGCGGCCGGCACGGGCCGCTCGGACCCGGGACGGTGGCGAGCGTCCTGGAGCGCCTCTACGATCTTGGAATTAAGCCGGACTGGTGGAAGCTGGAACCGCTCGCCGATGCCGCGAGCTGGCGTGCCACCGCCGCCGTGATCGAACGCAACGATCCGCTGTGCCGCGGCATCGTGCTCCTCGGCCTCGAAGCGTCGGAAGCCGAACTCGAAGCGGCCTTTGCCGTAGCGGCCCGCGAGCCGTTGGTGCGTGGATTCGCGGTCGGCCGGACGCTGTTCAACGACGCAGCCCGGCGATGGCTGAGAAGCGAGATCGACGACGAGGCAGCGACCGCTGACATGGCAGCGCGCTTCGCCCGGCTCGTTGCGGCCTGGGAGCGAGCTGCCGAACTGTCGAGCGCCGCCTGAGAGGACCTGGAATGAAAACGATCCGTCTCACCATGGCCCAAGCGCTTACGCGCTTCCTCGCGGCTCAGCGCACGCTCGTGCACGGCCGCCCCGAGCCGCTTTTCGCGGGCATGTGGGCGATCTTCGGCCACGGCAATGTGGCCGGCATGGGCGAGGCTCTTCACGCCGAGCGGGAGAGGCTGCCCACGTTCCGCGCTCACAACGAGCAGGCGATGGCTCACGCGGCCATCGCCTTCGCCAAGGCGTCCCGGCGCCGGCGCATGATGGCCTGCACGACATCCATCGGACCCGGCGCCACCAACATGGTGACGGCCGCGGCGCTCGCCCATGTGAATCGCCTGCCGGTGCTGCTGCTGCCCGGCGACGTGTTCGCGAACCGACGCCCGGACCCGGTGCTGCAGCAGATCGAGGTGTTCGGCGATGGCACTGTCTCGGCGAACGACTGCTTTCGCCCGGTGTCGCGCTACTTCGACCGCATCACCCGGCCGGAGCAGATCCTTCAGGCGCTGCCCCGGGCGATGCAGGTCCTCACCGACCCCGCCGAGTGCGGCCCGGTCACCCTCGCCCTGTGCCAGGACACCCAGGCCGAAGCCTACGACTACCCCGAAGCGTTCTTCACCGAACGGACATGGACGCCAAGGCGCATCCGCCCCGACGAGGCCGAACTCGCGGCGGCGGTCGAGCTGCTGCGGCATGCCCAGAGACCCGTCGCGATCGCGGGCGGCGGTGTGCTTTATGCGGAAGCCGAAGCCGCGCTCGCGGCCTTCGCGGAACAGCACGGCATTCCCGTCTGCGAGACGCAGGCCGGCAAGTCGAGCCTCCCGCACGAGCACCCCCTCAATTTCGGCGCGGTCGGCGTGACCGGGACCGGGGCCGCCAACGCGCTCGCCGAAGAGGCGGATCTCGTCCTCGCGGTCGGCACGCGGCTGCAGGATTTCACCACCGGCTCCTGGGCGCTGTTCAAGGATCCGGAGTGCAGGATCGTCGGGCTCAACGTGCAAGCCTTCGACGCGCTCAAGCACGGAGCGCACGCCCTCGTCTGCGATGCACGGGTCGGGCTCGAAGCCTTGAGCGAAGCGCTGCCGGAATGGCGCGCGCAGGCACCGTGGACTGAGCGGGCGCGAGAGGAGCATGCGCGCTGGCTCGGCGTCGCGGACCGCTATACGGGAGAGACGAACGCCGCATTGCCGTCGGACGCGCAGGTCATCGGCGCCGTTCAGCGACAGGCCTCGGCAAGCGACGTCGTGGTGTGCGCGGCGGGAGGATTGCCGGGCGAGTTGCACAAGCTCTGGCGGGCGGGTGCGCCGGGAGGCTACCACCTCGAATACGGCTATTCCTGCATGGGCTACGAGATCGCGGGCGGGCTCGGCGTGAAGATGGCGCAGCCGGAGCGCGAGGTCATCGTGTTGGTGGGCGACGGCTCCTACCTCATGATGAATTCGGAGATCGCGACCTCCGTAATGCTCGGCCTGAAACTGACGATCGTGGTGCTCGACAATCGCGGCTATGGCTGCATCAACCGACTGCAGCGCGCGACGGGCGGCGAGAGCTTCAACAACCTCCTGCAGCATACCCGTCACGTGACCCTGCCGCCGATCGATTTTGCCGCCCACGCGGCAAGCCTCGGCGCTCTCGCACGGAAGGTCGAGTCCGTTGCCGGTCTGGAAGCGGCCATTCGCGTGGCGAGGTCTGCGGATCGCACGAGCGTCCTCGTGATCGATACCGACCCGCTTCTGGCCACCGACGCCGGCGGTCACTGGTGGGACGTTGCAGTGCCGGAGGTCTCGACCCGCGCTGAAGTACGGGCGGCGCGCGCGGCCTACGAGGAGGCGGTCGCCCTGCAGCGGCTGGCGTGAAAGCGATCGCCGCCGCCCTCACGACGAGCATCGGCCGTGAGGCGGTTGCACCGGGACGTTAAGTTCAAGGTCATGGACTAGAACAGCGAGAGCAAGCAATGATCCGCATCGGGGCCAATCCCATCGGCTGGTCGAACGACGACATGCTGGAGATCGGCGGCGCTACGCCGCTCGAAACCTGCCTTGCCGAAGCCAAGCAGGCCGGCTTCGAGGGTATGGAACTCGGCAACAAGTTTCCACGAGAGCCCGAAGCGCTGAAATCGGCGCTCGCTCCCTTCGATCTTGCCTGCGTCTCTGGCTGGTATTCGGCCGAACTCCTCACCCGCTCCATCGACGAGGAGATGCAGGCCCTGCGCCCGCATCTCGATCTCCTCAAGGCGATGGGCTCGACCGTCCTCGTCTTCGCCGAAACCTCCAATGCGATCCACAGCAACCGCCGCAAGCGGCTCTCGGAACGGCCCGTCATGCGGGAGGGCGACTGGGCGGAGTTCGGACGGCGCGTCACGCAGGTGGCGGAGCGGACGCTGCAGGAGGGCGTGCGCCTCGTCTACCATCATCATATCGGCACGGTCGTGGAGACGAAGGCCGATATTGACGCGTTCATGAGCGCGACGGGCGATGCCGCGCATCTCCTGCTCGACACCGGCCACGCCACCTGGGGCGGTACGGATCCGGCGGCGCTTGCGCGCCGATACCGCGACCGCATCAGCCACGTGCACACGAAGGACGTGCGCCGGGCCGTCATGGAGCGCGCGCGCGCGGAGGACTGGAGCTTTCTCGATGCGGTGCTTGAGGGCGTCTACACCGTGCCGGGAGACGGCATGGTGGATTTCGTCTCCGTGTTCCGCGAACTGCAAGGCTACCACGGCTGGGTGGTGGTGGAGGCCGAGCAGGACCCCGAAAAGGCGAACCCGCTCGCCTACGCCACCATGGGCTACCGCAATCTCACCCGCTTCCTCGCCGAGGCCGGGCTGCGCTGAAGGACCTGCCATGACCAACCTTCTCGTCCGCCCCAAGGCCCCCGACGAGACGGGCTGCATCCAACGGGTGACGCCCGCCTCCGCAGGCTGGACCCATGTGGGCTTCGGGGTCTACCGCCTCGGACCCGGGCAGCCTCTGGTCCAGGAGACGGAAGAGCGGGAGGCCTGCATCGTCATGCTCTCGGGACGGGCGGCCGTCGAGGCCGGCGGCGAAGCGTTCGGTACCATCGGCGGGCGCGCCTCCCCCTTCGAGCCGGATCCCTGGTCGCTTTACGTGCCGGCGCGCTCGCGCTTCGCCGTCCGGTCGGAGGGACCCTGCGAGATCGCGGTCTGCACGGCGCCCGCGGCGGGCCGCCTGCCCGCGCGGGTGATCCGGCCCGATCAGGTCGGCCAGGAGGTGCGGGGCCGGGGCACCAATACGCGCCACGTGCGCAACATCCTGCCCGAGACGGCGCAGGCCGAGAACCTCCTCGTCGTCGAGGTCATCACCCCGTCCGGGCACTGGTCGAGCTACCCGCCCCACAAGCACGACCGGGACGCCCTGCCGGAGGAGTCGCAGCTCGAGGAGACCTACTACCACCGCCTGAACCCGCCGCAGGGTTACGCGGTGCAGCGCGTCTATACGGACGACCACTCCATCGACGAGACGATGGCGGTCAACGACGGCGACGTGGTCCTCGTCCCACGGGGTTATCATCCCGTCGGCGCCGCCCATGGCTACGATCTCTACTATCTTAACGTCATGGCCGGCCCGAAACGGGTTTGGCGATTCCAAAACGACCCGAAACACGCCTGGCTTTTGGCTTAACGGGCCGATGGTACCGCTGTGCAAGGGGCGTGTAACCCGTCCCGAGGAGCACGATCAGCGGAACGACACATTCCGCGAAGACACGGCTTGTAATCGGGCCGAGGCCTAAGCCTCGCGATGCTGGAGTGTTGATGGCGATGCCGCTCACCGGAGCACCAGCTCGCCCGAGGAGCCGCCCACGAGCCTCACCGGGTCTTGTACCTACCGCCACGTTCAAAGCACGCTAACGAGTTCGCCGCCAATGCGCCGCTTGCTCTTCGGGGTATCCGGATTGAGTTTAAGCTCGTTCGCAGAAGCACCGAGGTGCATCGTGCATCAAGGATTGTCCGCGGCTGGTCCGGCACGAAGGGGGATTTGACGCCACAACGGTGTGGTGCGGAATGTGGGGTTTGGATGTCTGTTGATGAGCTAAGTCGCTGCCTCTTTTTCTAAGATGCAAGTTAGATGGCGGACACCCCTTCCGCCATCCTCGATCAAGCGAAACCGTTGCCGGGCTTGAAGAACCGGCCCGCACCGCGTACATGCAGGGCGCGATGGGCGCCGGGCGCTCGGCGCGCCGGAACGGACGGTGCAGCCTTGATCGCGGTCCAGCGCCCAGCAGGCGCCTCAACCCACACTCGGAAGCTCCAGCGGATGAATGCTCCCGCTCCCAAGGTCTCGTTTGTCTCGCTCGGCTGCCCGAAGGCGCTGGTGGATTCCGAGCGCATCATCACGCAGCTGCGGGCTCAGGGCTACGAGCTCACGAAGAAGCACGACGGGGCGGACGTCGTCATCGTCAACACCTGCGGCTTCCTCGACAGCGCGAAGGCCGAATCCCTCGACGCCATCGGGCAGGCCATGGCGGAGAACGGCAAGGTGATCGTGACGGGCTGCATGGGCGCGGAGCCCGAGCAGATCCGCGACAAGTTCCCGAACATCTTGGCGATCACGGGCCCGCAGGCCTACGAGAGCGTGGTCTCGGCGGTGCACGAGGCGGCGCCTCCGGCGCACGACCCCTTCCTCGACCTCATCCCGGACCACGGCGTCAAGCTCACGCCGCGCCACTATGCGTACCTGAAGATTTCGGAAGGCTGCAACAATCGCTGCTCCTTCTGCATCATCCCCAAGCTCCGCGGCGACCTCGCGAGCCGGCCTGTGGGCGACGTGCTGCGGGAGGCCGAGAAGCTCGTGAAGGCGGGCGTCAAGGAGATCCTCGTGATCTCCCAGGACACCAGCGCCTACGGCGTCGACCTCAAGTATCAGACCAGCCCCTGGAAGGACCGGGAGGTGCGCACGCGCTTCTTCGACCTTGCCCGCGAACTCGGCGAGCTCGGCGCCTGGATCCGCATGCACTACGTCTATCCCTATCCGCACGTGGACGAGGTCGTCTCGCTCATGGCGGAGGGCAAGATCCTCCCCTACCTCGACATCCCCTTCCAGCATGCCTCGCCGGCGGTGCTGAAACAGATGCGCCGCCCCGCGCACCAGGAGAAGACCCTGGAGCGCATCCGCCAATGGCGCGAGATCTGCCCGGACCTCGCCATCCGCTCCACCTTCATCGTGGGCTTTCCCGGCGAAACCGAGGAGGACGTGGACTTCCTCGTCGATTGGCTGAAGGAAGCCAAGCTCGACCGGGTCGGCTGCTTCCGCTATGAGCCCGTCGCCGGCGCGCCCGCCAATTCGCTCGAGAACCCCGTTCCGCCGGAGGCCAAGGACGAACGCTGGCACCGCTTCATGCGGGCGCAGCAGGAGGTCTCGGCAAAGCTCATGAAGGCGAAGGTGGGCAAGCGCCTCCCCGTCATCATCGACGAGGCCGGCCCCACCGTCGCCAAGGGCCGCTCCAAATACGACGCCCCCGAGATCGACGGCACCGTCTACGTCGCCTCCCGGCGGCCCCTGCGGCCGGGCGACATCGTCACCGTGAAGGTGGAGCGCGCCGAGGCCTACGACCTCCACGGGGTGGCGGTCTAGGGCGTCAGCCTTTCGGAAAGTTTCGCTGCCAGACGCCCTGGAGCTGCGGCAGCGCATCGGCCCGTTCGGCGATCGCGTGGAGCCGCGGCGCGTGCTCCGCGAACCACGGCCGGCGCGGCCGCCAGCGGGTCATCACGGCGGCATAGATATCGAGGGCCGAGAACCGCTCGCCGAGGAACCAGGGCGCGCCCGCCGCCTCCTCGACCACCCCGTAAAGACGATGGGCATAGGCGTCGACCGACGTTCGGAAGTCGCCCCGCGCGGCTTCGAGCGACACGAACCGGCCCGGCTCGTCCGCGTAGGTGAAGGTCGGGTAGACGTTGGCGACGAGGAACACGAGCCAGCGCAGGAACTCGGCCCGCTCGGGCCGTGAGGGGCCCGGCACGAGGTCGTCGCGGCCCGTCATGTCGGCGAGATAAAGGGTGATGGCGGCGCTTTCCGTCATGACCCGACCGTCCGGCAGGACGAGGCTCGGCACCTGCATGATCGGGTTCACCCGCCCGACCTTCTCGCGCCCCTCGGCGGATTCGAACAGGTTGCCGGTCGGCTCGAAGCGGTAAGGCAGCCCAAGCCAATCGAGCTGCGCCTCGACAAGGGCGGAGCCCCAGCCGGGATGGCCATAAAGAACCATTTCGCTCATGCTTCAGGAATAGGCAAAGCGCCATCCTCCCGCAAGGCGTCAGGCCGCGATGTCGATAGACCGGATCCGCCGAACCCCGGCGCGGTCCCACGCGGCGAGCGCAGCCGCCATGGAGCCGCCCGTGTCGATCCCGCGGCTGGCGTCTTCGATCACGTAGCTGTCGAACCCGGCCTGCCGCGCATCGAGCGCCGTCCACGACACGCAGAAATCAGTCGCGAGACCCGCGCAGAAGACCCGCTCGATTCCGCGCTCGCGCAGGTAGCCGGCGAGCCCCGTCGGCGTGCGCCGGTCGGCCTCCAGGAAGCCCGAATAGCTGTCCGTGTGGCCGTGATAGCCCTTGCGGATGATGAGCTCGGCTTGAGGGATGTCGAGGGCGTCCGAGATGGCCGCCCCGCGCGTGCCCTGGATGCAGTGGTCCGGCCACAGAACCTGGGTTCCGTAGGCGAACTCGATGGTTTCGAAAGGCGCCTTGCCGGGATGGCTCGATGCGAAGGAGACATGGCCCGCCGGGTGCCAGTCCTGGGTCAGGATCACATGCTGGAAGCGGCGCGCGAGGGCGTTGATCGGCGCGATGACGGCATCGCCGTCCGCGACGGCGAGCGCACCGCCGGGCAGGAAGTCGTTCTGGACATCCACCACGACGAGCATGTCCCGCGGCGTCGGCTTCATCGGCATCTCCCACGAAAATGGGGCGGCCAGTCACCCGGCCGCCCCCCATAAACCTACACCGGCGGTGCTTATTGCGGCAGCTTGTCGTCGATGCCCTTCACGTAGAAGTTCATGCCGAGCACCTGCTCATCGGAGAGCGCGCCGTTGCCCTTGCACTCCACGGTGGAGCCGTCCTGCTTCACCACGGGGCACTTAAACGGGTTGAGCTTGCCGGTGCGGATCGCGGCCTCGGTGTCCTCGGCGAGCTTCTTCACGTCGTCCGGCATGTTCTTGTAGGGCGCCATCACGACCATTCCGGAATCGAGGCCGCCCCACACGTCGCCCGATTTCCAGGTGCCGTCGAGCACCGCCTTGGTGCGCTCGACATAGTACTTCGACCAATCGTCAATGATCGCCGTGAGCTGCGCCTTCGGGGCGAAGCGCTCCATGTCGGAGGCCTGGCCGAAGCCGAGGCGGCCGCGGGCTTCCGCCTGCTGGATCGGGGCCGGGCTGTCCGTGTGCTGGGCGAGCACGTCGACGCCCTGGTCGAGGAGCGCCTTGGCGGCGTCGCCTTCCTTGGCCGGATCGAACCACGTGTTGGCGTAGACGATCTTCATCTTGATGTTCGGGTTCTCGGACTGGGCGCCGAGCATGTAGGCGTTGATGCCCGCCACGACCTCCGGGATCGGGAACGCGCCGACATAGCCGATGGTGCCGGTCTTCGACATCCTGGCGGCGATCTTGCCCGTGATGTAGCGGCCCTCGTGGAATCTCGCCGCATAGGTCGCGAGGTTCGGGGCGCGCTTGTAGCCGGTGGCGTGCTCGAACTTCACGTTCGGGTACTTGCGGGCAACCTTGAGGGTCGGCTCCATGAAACCGAACGAGGTGGTGAAGATGAGCCCGTGCCCGGTGCGGGCGAGCTGCTCGATCGCGCGCTCGGAATCGGCCTCCGGCACGCTCTCCACGAAGGTGGTCTCGACCTTGTCGCCGAAGGCCTTCACGATGGCCTGGCGGCCGACATCGTGCTGGTAGCTCCAGCCGTGGTCGCCCACGGGTCCGACGTAGATGAAGCCGATCTTGAGCTTCTGCTGCTGGGCGGAGGCCCCGCCGGCCGTGAGCGAAAGGGCGAGAGCCCCCGCCAGGGTACCGAGTGTCTTAAGGTTCACGTTGACCGCTCCCTGTTCTGGTCTGCCCTTGGTTACCGCGGCCCGCCCGCCATGCAAATGCGTCTTTTGCCCAAACGGTTAGCGATCCGGCACAAAGGGTAGGCCCAGTGACCCAGGGGCGCCCACAGCGCGGCCATGGCGGATCGACAGGAGGAGGAGCGCGAGGATCGTCGCGACGTAAGGCACCGCCGAGAGCGCCTGGGACGGGATGCCGAGCTGCAGGGCCTGGGCGTGGAGCTGGAGCACGGTCGCGGCCCCGAAGATGTAGGCGCCGACGAGCACCCAGCCGGGCCGCCAGGCCGCGAAAACCACGAGGGCGAGGGCGATCCAGCCGCGGCCCGCCGTCATGCCGGGGGACCAGAACCGTGTGTAGACGAGGGCGAGATACGCCCCGGCCAGCCCCGCGCAGGCGCCGCCGAACAGGATTGCTGCGAGCCGCGTCTTCAGCACGGGAAGGCCGAGCGCGTGCGCGGAAGCGTGGTTTTCGCCCACCGACCGGAGGGTCAGCCCCGCGCGGCTGCGGACGAGGAACAGGGCGATGGCCACCGTGAGGGCGAAGGACAGGTAGACGAAGGCATCCTGGGAAAAGAGGATGCGGCCCACCACCGGCAGGTCGCTCAGGCCCGGGATGTGGAGCGGCGCCACGGGGTCTCGTCGCGAACCGACGAAGGGGGCCCCGACGAGCCCCGACAGGCCGAGGCCGAAGATCGTGAGGGCGAGGCCCGAGCCCACCTGATTGGCGGCAAAGCCTAGGACCGCGAGGGCGAACAGGGCCGCCATCAGGGCGCCGGCGAGCATGCCGCAGAGCACGCCGGCGAGGGTGGAATCGAAGGTCACCGCGGCCGCGAAGCTGCAGGCCGCCCCCATGGCCATCATGCCCTCGACGCCGAGGTTGAGGACGCCCGACCGCTCCGTGACGAGCTCTCCGAGCGCCGCGATGAGAAGCGGCGTCGAAGCCGTGATCACCGTGAGAAGAACCGCCTCGAAGAACGTCATGCGTGCGCTCCCCGCCCCACGAGCCGGACCCGGTAGCTCACGAGCGCGTCGGCGCCGAGCACACACAGCAGCAGGATGCCCTGAAAGGCGTTGGTGAGATCGAGGGGCAGGCGCAGCAGGATCTGCGCGCTCTCGCCGCCGATGAAGAGGAGCGCCACGACGAGCGAGGCGGCGAGGATGCCGATCGGATTGAGGCGCCCGAGGAACGCCACGGTGATCGCCGTGAACCCGTAGCCCGGCGAGATGCTGGGCTGAATCTGGCCGATCTGCCCCGACACCTCGGAGATGCCTGCAAGGCCCGCAAGGCCGCCAGAGATGGCGAAGACGGCAAGCGTGGTGCGCTTCTGGCTGAAGCCCGCGAAACGCGCCGCCCGGGGCGCGTCTCCCGTGAGCCGCAGGCGGTAGCCGAACAGGGTGCAGGCGACCACGACAGCGGTGACGAGGATCGCGACGAGCGCGAACACCGCTCCGAAATGGACCCGGCTCGCCTCCATGACGGGCGGCAGGGTCGCGGCGGGATCGAAGGTGACGGATTGCGGGAAGTTGAAGCCCTTCGGGTCGCGCCAGGGTCCACGGGCGAGGTAGTCGAGGATGAGCTGGGCGACATAGACGAGCATGAGGCTCGTCAGGATCTCGTTCACCCCGAACCGGGTCTTCAGGAAGGCCGGGACGAGGCCGTAAAGCGCGCCGCCGAGGAGGCCCAGCACCATCATGGCCGGCAGCACCCAGGGGCCCGCCTCCGTGCCGTGCGTCGCGAGGGCGAGCCAGCTGCCGAAGATCGCGCCGATCACGTACTGCCCCTCGGCGCCGATGTTCCACAGGTTGGCGCGAAAGCAGTACGAGAGGCCGATGGCGATGAGGGCGAGCGGCGTCGCCTTCACGACGAGCTCCTGCAGGGCCCAGGGGTCCTGAAGCGGTCCGGTGACGTAGACCTGGAAGGCCGCGAGCGGCGAGCGGCCGAGAAGCCAAATTACGAGGCCGCCGATGAGGAACGCCGTCAGGAAGGCGAGGACGGGCGCGACCGCCCGCATCACCGGCGAGACGCTCGCGCGGGGAACGAGCTCAAGCCGCATGAGCGCCCTGCCCTCGCGCGACGCCGAGCATTTCGAGTCCGATGGCCTCGCGGGTCCATTTGCCCGTGGGGCGTGTGGGGCTGAGGTGCCCGTCGTGGATCACCGCAATCCGGTCGGCAATCTCGAAGAGCTCGTCGAGGTCTTGGCTGATGACGAGGACCGCGCTGCCCGCCCGCGAGAGGTCCACCAGCGCCTGACGGATGAGCCGGGCGGCGCCCGCGTCGACGCCCCAGGTCGGCTGGTCGACCACGAGGAGCTTCGGCTGGCGGATGATCTCGCGGCCGATCACGAATTTCTGGAGGTTGCCGCCGGACAGCTTGCGGGCCGCCGGATCGGCTTCGGGCACGCGCACGTCGAAGCTCTCGATGATGTCCCGCGCCAGGCGACGCGCCCGGTCGAGGGCGATGAAGCCGGCGCGGCCCACCGTTCCGCCGGCATGGTGCGAGATGAGGGTGTTCTCACTCAAGGAATGAGTGGGAGCCGCCGCATGGCCGAGGCGCTCCTCCGGCACGAAGGCGCCCCCGAGTCGCCGGCGGGCGTCGATGCCGGCAAGGCCGCAGGACTTTCCGTTGATGGCGACCGCGTCCGCCCGCCCGGCAAGCCGCTCGCCGGAGAGGGAAGCGAACAGCTCGCTCTGCCCGTTGCCGGCGACGCCCGCGATCCCGACAACCTCGCCGGCGTGAACCGCAAGCTCGATGCCGTTCAGCGTCTTGCCGTGGACGGCGGCGGGCGCGAGCGTGAGGCCGCGGACCCGAAGCACCTCGGCGCTCGACGCCTGGGCGCCTCCGCCCTTCACCTCCCCCACCTCCGCGCCCACCATGAGGGCGGCGATCTCCCGGGCGCTACGCTTGCGCGGGTCGAGGGTCGCCACGACCCGGCCGCCGCGCAGGATCGTGGCGCTCCGGCACAGGCGCCGCACCTCCTCGAGCTTGTGCGAGATGAAGAGGATGGCGCAGCCCTCCGCGGCCAGCTTCTCCAGGGTCGCGAACAGGTGGTCCGATTCCTGCGGCGTCAGCACCGAGGTCGGCTCGTCGAGAATGAGGAGCTTCGGGTTCTGCAAGAGGCATCGCACGATCTCGATGCGCTGACGCTCGCCCGCCGAGAGCGTCCACACGGCCCGGTCCGGCTCGAGGGCAAGCCCGTAGGCCCGGCTCACCTCGCCGAGCTTCGCGCGCACGTCGCGCAGGCTCCTGTCGCCCGAAAGGGCGACCGCGATGTTCTCGGCGACCGTCAACTCGTCGAAGAGCGAGAAGTGCTGGAACACCATGCCGAGGCCGAGCGCCCGGGCCGCTACGGGCGACGCGATGGCGACGGGCCGCCCCTGCCACAGGATCTCGCCGGCGCTCGGCTCCACGACCCCGTAGAGGATCTTGACGAGGGTCGACTTGCCGGCGCCGTTCTCCCCGAGGAGGGCGTGGATCTCCCCCGGCGCGATGGCGAGGTCGATGCGGTCGTTGGCGAGAAGCTCGCCGTATCGCTTCGTGATCCCCCGCAGGGCGACGAGCGGCTCAGGGGACGCCTTCACGCTGCTGTCTTTCACGGCATCAGCACGGTCGCGCCCGTGGTCGCGCGGGATTCGAGCGCCCGGTGCGCCTCGCGGGCCTCCAAGAGCGGCAGGCGGGAATGGATCGGAATCCGGACGTGCCCGCCTTCGACCACGGCGAAGAGGTCCGCCGCCATAGCGTCGAGGGCCTCGCGCTTGGCGATGTGGGTGAAGAGCGTCGGCCGGGTGGCGAAGAGCGAGCCCTTCTGGGCGAGAAGACCGATGTTGAAGGCCTCGATGGGGCCGGAGGCCGAGCCGAAGCTCGCGAAGGTCCCGAGCGGCTTGAGGCAGTCGAGGGAGCCCATGAAGGTCGCCTGGCCGACCCCGTCATAGACCACGTCGCACAACTCGCCCCGGGTGATCTCCCGGACCCGGGCGGCGAAATTCTCCTCCCGGTAGAAGATCACGTGATCGCAGCCGTTCTCGCGGGCGAGCGCCTCCTTGTCGCGGGATCCGACCGTGCCGATCACCGTGCAGCCGAGATGCTTGGCCCATTGGCACAGGATGAGCCCGACGCCCCCGGCGGCGGCATGGAACAGGATCGTGTGCCCCGGCTCCACCTTGAAGGTGCGGCGCAGGAGGTACTGGGCCGTGAGGCCCTTCAGCATCATGGCGGCGGCCGTCTCGTGCTCGATTCCGGGGGACAGCTTGACGAGGAACCGCGCCTCGATGGCCCGCTCCTCGGCATAGCCGCCGAGGCTCCCCGCATAGGCCACCCGGTCGCCCGGCTCGAAACCCGTCACCCCCTCGCCCACCGCCACCACTTCGCCCGAGCCCTCGTTGCCCGGGGTGAAGGGCATGTGGGGCGCCGCATAGGCGCCCGTGCGGTAGTAGACGTCAATGAAGTTCACGCCCACGGCCCGGTGGCGCACCAGAACCTCGCCGGCCTTCAGCTCCGCCGCCGGCGTGTCCTCGTAGGACAGCACCTCCGGCCCGCCATGGGCGTGAATGCGAATGGCTTTGCTCATCGGGCTCCTCCCCTGAAACCATCATAGAAACCCGGCGGACGGGTCGGCAACCGCACCGACATGCTTTATTGTGCACCGTTCCTGCCTGGTTCTGCGTCGCGATGCTCCCGACCCGCCTCGACACCCCCCGCCCGAGCTTCGCCGAGCTGTTCACGCCGAAGCTCGTCTCGGTGCTCCGCCGGGGCTACGGCCTGCCGCAGCTGCAGGCCGACATGGTGGCGGGCCTGACGGTCGCCATCGTGGCCCTGCCGCTCTCCATGGCCATCGCCATCGCGTCGGGCGCCGGACCGGAGCGGGGGCTCTACACGGCCATCGTGGGCGGGTTCCTGATCTCGGCCCTCGGGGGCAGCCGCTACCAGATCGGCGGCCCGGCCGGCGCCTTCATCGTCCTCGTGGCGGCCTCCATCGAGCGGCACGGGTTCAGTGGCTTCCTTCTCGCCACGCTGCTGGCCGGCCTCATGCTGATCGCCATCGGCTTCCTGCGGCTCGGATCCTACATCCGCTACATCCCCCATCCGGTGACGATCGGCTTTACAGCCGGCATCGCCGTCATCATCTTCGCAAGCCAGATCCGCGACCTCCTCGGCCTGACGCTCGCCGGGCGGGAGCCGGCGGCGCTCCTGCCGAAGGTGGACGCCCTGTGGGCCGCCGCACCGACCGCGAGCCCCGCCGCAATCGGGGTGGCGGCGGGCACCATTGCGCTCATCCTCGCCCTGCGGCGCTATCGGCCGACCTGGCCGGGCTTCCTCATCGCGGTGGTCGCCGCGTCCGCGGCGGTCTCGCTCGCCCACCTGCCGGTCGAGACCATCGGCAGCCGGTTCGGCGGGATCCCGAACGCCCTGCCCCTCCCACAACTGCCCACGATCACGGCCGAGCGCATCCTCGAGGTGCTGCCCGATGCGCTTGCCTTCGCGCTCCTCGGCGGCATCGAGTCCCTGCTCTCCGCGGTGGTCGCCGACGCCATGGGCGGAACGCGACACCGCTCCAACATGGAGCTGGTGGCCCAGGGCGTCGCCAATGTGGGCTGCGCGTTCTTCGGCGGCATCTGCGCCACCGGCACCATCGCCCGCACCGCCACCAACGTCAGGTCCGGCGCGTTCAGTCCCGTGGCCGGGATGCTGCACGCGGCTTTCCTCCTCGCCTTCATGCTCTTTGCGGCCCCCCTCGCCTCCTACATCCCGCTCGCCGCCCTTGCCGGGATCCTCGCGGTGGTGGCCTGGAACATGGCGGAGCGGCACGAATTCTGGAGCATCCTTCGCCGCTCCCGCGGCGAGGCGGCGGTGCTCCTCGCCACGTTCCTCACCACGCTGCTCCGGGATCTCACCGAGGGCATCGTCGTCGGCGTCGTACTCGGAAGCTTCCTCTTCATGCACCGGATGGCGGAGCTCGTCTCCGTGGAGACCGGCACGCCCCTCCTCTCCGAGGACGGGCCGGACGATGCGGATGCCGCGCCAGTCGGGCCGGGTGACGGCAACGTCGCCGTGTTCAGGATCACGGGGCCGCTCTTCTTTGGGGCATCGACGAAGATCGCCACGACCCTCGACCGGATCGGCCGTTTCCCGAAGATCGCGATCCTCGACCTCTCGGCGGTTCCGCTGGCGGATTCGAGCGCGGCGGCCTCGTTGAAAGAGTTCGTGGCGCGCGGACGGAACAACGGCGCCCAGGTCTTCGTTGCCGGGGCCAACCCGGTCGTGCGGCGGGCGCTGGAGCGGGAGCATCTCGGCCTGCCGGCCGTCGCCTTTGCTCCGACCATCGCGGATGCTCGCATGGCAGCGCAACTCGACACCAGCTCCATGGAGGCATCCCGCTCATGAGCGATGAGAGCTTCGACATCGTCGTCGTCGGCGCTGGCGCCGCGGGATCGAGCGCCGCGCTCGCCTTCGCCCGGGACGGCTTCAGGACGGCCCTCGTCGGGCCGCTCGATGCCCGGCGGGACGGGCGGACCGTCGCCCTGCTCAACGGATCGGTGCGCCTCATCGATGCGCTCGGCGTCTGGCCCGCCGTGCAGCAGCAGGCCGCGCCTCTCGAGACCATGCGGCTCATCGACGACACCGGGAGCCTGTTCCGCCCGCCGCCGGTGGCCTTCCGGGCGGGCGAGATCGGCCTCGATGCGTTCGGGTGGAACGTGGAGAACGCGGGGCTCGTCGACATCCTCGGAGAAGCGGCCCGCAACGAGCCGGGCCTCACGCTGATCGAAGGACAGGCCGCCGGCTGGGAGCCGGGCGCCGACCGCGCGACCGTCACCCTCAGAAGCGGGCAAACACTGTCCTGCCTCCTCGGCGTCGCCGCGGACGGACGTAACTCCGCCCTGCGCCAGGCGTCCGGCATCGGCACGCGCTCCTGGTCCTACCCGCAAGCGGCGCTCACCACGATCCTGGCCCACGAGCGGCCTCACCGCGAGACCTCGACGGAGTTTCACACCCGGCACGGCCCGTTCACCCTCGTTCCCCTGCCGGGACGGCGCTCGAGCCTCGTGTGGGTGGCGCGTCCCGAGGAAGCCAAACGCCTCTCGGGGCTTGCGGACGACGAACTCGCGGCTGTGATCGAGCGTCAGGCGCAGTCCATGCTCGGCCGCATGCGGGTGGATGGGCCGCGGGGCCTTGTGCCCATGAGCGGCCTTTCCGTAGAGCGCTTCCAGGCGCAGCGCCTCGCCCTCGTCGGAGAGGCCGCTCATGTCTTTCCGCCCATCGGCGCGCAGGGCCTCAATCTCGGCATGCGGGATGTGGCCGCCCTGCGGGATGCGGCCGTGGACGGGCGCGCCGATCCGGGATCCGCCGCGGTGCTCCAGGCCTATCAGCGGGGCCGCGACCTCGACGTGCGGCTGCGAACGGCAGCCGTGGACGGCCTCAATCGGACGCTCCTGTCGGGCCTGCTGCCCGCCGACTTCCTGCGCGGCGCCGGGCTCCTCGCCATCGGGGGCATCGGACCGCTCCGGCGCGCCGTGATGCGCGAGGGCGTGCTGCCGCGGCTCAACGCTCCGCGCCTCATGCAGGACCCGCGTCCTTAGCCCAACTCCGCCGCGTCGCTCTCCCCTGCGGGGGCAACGTCCCTCACGATGTCGGGGCTCCGGCGGAAGGCCGGGGCGAGCGGCAGGGCCGCCATGGGAAGGCGCGCACCGCCCTGCCGGGCCTCGTAGGCGAAGAGGCCGCGAGCGCGGAAGTGATCGTCCGCCAGGGCTTCCTCGAGCGACGCGACGAGGGTGCAGCAGCAATCGAGGGGTTCGAGGCGGCTGCGCCAGGTCTCCCCCGTCTCGCCGGCGACGATCGCCGCGACGGCGGCCTTCGTGGCCTCCGGGTCGCGGGTGTCGTCCCGGAGGTCGGGGGGAAGCTCGATCGCCTCGCAGAAAGCGTTCCAGAACTTCGGCTCCAGGGCACCGACGGCAAGGCAGCGCCCGTCGGCCGTGGGGTAGAGGCCGTAGCGCGGCGAGCCTCCGGCGAGCATGTTCTCCGCGGGCCCGGGAAAGCGTCCCGTGGCGTGGCCCTCGGCGAGGCCGAACGACGCGAAGGTGAACATCGAATCCGCCATGGCGATGTCGAGATAGGCTCCCTCCCCCGTCGCGTCGCGCTGCCGGAGCGCCAGGAGGATGTTGAGCACCGCCGGCATGGCCCCGCCCGCGATATCAGCCGTGAGCGAGGCCGGCATCAGCGGCGAGAGGGAGAGAAGGCCCGTGACGGCCTGATAGTTGATGTCGTGGCCGGCTTCGCCCGCCCGCGGGCCCGTCTGCCCGTAGCCCGAGATCGAGCAATAGACGAGGCGCGGATTTATCCGCCTCACCGCCTCGTAGTCGAGGCCGAGGCGGGCCATCACGCCGGGGCGGAACTGCTCGACGAGGATGTCGGCCCGTCTCAGGAGCGGTTCGAGGCTCCGCCTGCCCTCGTCCGTCTTGAGGTCCACCGCGATGCTCTTCTTCGCTCCGTTGAGCACGGCGTACGGCGCCGAGCCGCCGCCGAAGGCGGGCGGGAACCGGCGCATGTCCTCGCCGCCCGGGCGTTCGACCTTGATGACCTCGGCGCCTGCCTCGGCCAGCATGAGGGTGGCGAGGGGACCCGGCAGCAAGGTCGAGAAATCGAGGACGGTGAGGCCGGCGAGGGGGAGAGCCATGAGCGGTCCGGTTCAGGACGGGAAGAGATCATGCGGCATGATCCCCGTCTTGACGAGCCACAGGAAGCCCGTGAGCGTCGCCATCGAGACCAGCGTGCCGATAAGGACGCAGGCCGAGGCCCGCTCGACCCCGACATTGTACTGAGTCGAGATCACGAAGATGTTCAGGGCCGGCGGCAGGGCCGCCATGATCACGGCCGCATAGGTCCAGGTCGGCCCGAAATCGCCGACCGCCGAGAGCAGCACCCACACGAGCAGCGGATGAAGCACCAGCTTGATGAAGACGAGCGCCGGCACTTCGCCCGGAACGCGCCCGAGAGGGCGCAGCGCCACCGTCACGCCGAGCAGGAACAGGGCGCAGGGAGCCGCGGCGCCGTTGAGCCATGAGACCATCTTGCTGACGGACGCCGGCAGTTCGAGGTGAAGGTAGCTCGCGAGGACGCCGGCGGCCGTCGCCACGTTGAACGGATGCGTCACCACCTTCACGACGATGTCCAGGATCGTGGCGCCGAGGCTCCGCTTCTCGAGGCCCGCCACCGCCATGAGGAGGGGCACGAGGGAGAACAGGAGCAGGTTGTCGAAGACGAAGATGAGGACCACGGGCGCGCTGGCTGCCGGCCCCAGGGCCGAGAGGATCAGCGGCGGGCCCATATAGCCGATATTGGAATAGGAGCCCGCGACCCCCTGCATCACCGATTGCGGCATGTCCCGGGTGTGCCAGAGCCCCGCCCCGAACGAGAGCGCGAAGGCGCAGTAGGTGCAGAGGGTCGTGACCGCAATGAAGGGCCAGTTCGTCAGCTGGTCGAGGGGCTTGTCGGCGATGAGCGAGTAGAAGAGGCAGGGCAGCGACACGTAGATGAGGAAGAACTGCATCCACGCGAGCCCGGCCTCCGGGCGCTTGACGACCTTGCCGCAGAAGAAGCCGAGACCGATGAGGCCGAAGAACGGGGCGAGAAGGTTGAACAGCCCGACGAGGTCGGACATCGCGGGCTCCAGAGCGGGTCAGGGGTTTGTTGCAGGCTTTGGCGCCCCCCGCAACGGACCTTTCCCGGGCGTCCCCCGGACCAAAGGAGCATGCCCGCTCGATCCGCCTGGACGGGCAGGGCCAGCTTGGCCTAACGGAGGGCGAGCCATGTGGAGACGCCGATGAAGCTGCCGCGCCGCTTTTTCCAGCCCCTCGCCGCAGGAGCGCCGCAGCCCTTCCGGGACCTGCCCGTGCGCCTGGAGCGGATGATCCACTTCGTGCCGCCGCATCTGGAGAAGGTGCGGGCCAAGATCCCTGACCTCATCCCGCAGGTGGACGTGATCCTCGGCAACCTGGAGGACGCGATCCCGGCCGATCAGAAGGTCGCCGCCCGCCAGGGCTTCATCGCTCTCGCCAAAGCCAACGCGTTCGCCTCGACGGGGCTCTGGACGCGCATCAATGCCCTGAACAGCCCCTGGATGCTCGACGACCTGGTCGAGATCGTGGGCGAGGTCGGGGACAAGCTCGACGTGGTGATGCTGCCGAAGGTCGATGGCCCCTGGGACATCCACTACATCGACCAGCTCCTGGCGCAGCTCGAGGCGCGCCACGGCTTGAAGAAGCCGATCCTCGTCCATGCCATTCTCGAGACCGCGGAGGGCGTGAAGAACGTCGACGCCATCGCCGCCGCCTCCCCTCGCCTTCACGGCATGAGCCTCGGGCCCGCGGATCTTGCGGCCTCCCGCGGCATGAAGACCACCCGGGTCGGCGGCGGCCATCCCGAGTACAAGGTCCTGGGCGATCCCGGGGACGGGCCCGAGCGCAGCGTCGCCCAGCAGGATCTATGGCATTACACCCTCGCCCGCATGGTCGATGCCTGCCTGGCGAACGGCCTGAAGGCCTTCTACGGGCCCTTCGGCGACTTCTCCGATCCGCTCGCCTGCGAGACCCAGTTCCGCAACGCGTTCCTCCTCGGCTGCGCGGGCGCCTGGTCCCTCCATCCGACCCAGATCGAGATCGCAAAGCGCGTCTTCACCCCGGACCCTGCGGAGGCCGCCTTCGCGCGGCGCATCATTGAGGCCATGCCGGACGGCACGGGCGCCGTGATGATCGACGGCAAGATGCAGGACGACGCCACCTGGAAACAGGCGAAGGTGATCGTCGACCTCGCCCGCCTCGTCGAGGAGAAGGAGGCAGGATCTCCGTCTTAAGGCCAAGGTTGGCGTTCCGCCCCGGCCGGCCTATATCTTCGGAAAGGAGAACCTGCCCATGAAGGCCCGTTCAGCCAAGTTCGCGATCGGCCAGGTGGTGAAGCACAGGCTCTTCCCGTTCCGCGGCCTCATCTTCGATGTGGATCCGGAATTCGACAACACCGAGGAATGGTGGCTGTCGATCCCGGAGGAGATCCGGCCCCGGAAGGATCAGCCCTTCTACCACCTCTTCGCCGAGAACGCGGAGACCGAATACATCGCCTACGTGTCCGAGCAGAACCTCCTGCCGGACCAATCGGGCGAACCCCTGCGCAACCCGATGATCCCGGAAATGTTCGACCAGGACGAGGGCGGCGGCTACCGGGCGAAACCCATGATCGCGAACTGAAGCACGAACGAAAACGCCGGGCTCGGGGCCCGGCGTTCCGCGGCAGTCTTCGTGAAACCGCTTACGGCTTCGGTGCGGGGGCAGCGCCGCCCGCCGCGGCATTGCTCTCGAGGCGCTTGCGAAGCTCGTCGCTGCGCTTCTCGAGCTCCTCCTGAAGCTTCTTCTGCTGCTCTTCGAGCACCTTCGGGTCGATCGCCGGGCCGTCGAAGGCCTTGCCGAAGCCCGCGGCCGGAACCGCGAAGGTGACCTCGCGGCCCGCCTGGTTCTGGACGCTCACGTTGAGGTTCGTGCCGCGCTTCATCGCGTTCACGAAGTCGGGCGTCACCGGCGATTCGGCGAAGCACCCGTTCGGGAAGCAGATCGCGTAGCGGCCCGGAGTCGCCTGGCCCTGGTCCACCGCGAAGCGGACGCCGGGCTGGAGCAGGAGGCCGAGCGGCATGAGGAAGCGGACGATGCGCTGGGGCTGCGGACCCTTCACGTCGTAGACGGCGACGGCGAGAACCGGCTGGCCCTGATCCGACACGAAGTCGCGGGTCGTGTAGCAGATCTCGGTGTTGTTGGCCTGGTCCTTGCCGCAGACCTTCGTCCAGTCGGGCTGGGACGGCTCGGCCTTCACCTGCACGACGGTCGGGCCGGTGTTCTGCTGGGCGGCCTGGGGCTGGCCCGGGGCGGCTGCGCCTGGGGCTGCGGGAGCCGCAGGAGCCGGCGCGGCGGCGCCAGGGGCGGCCGGCGCCGCAGGGCGCGGCTGCTGCGCGCGGGGCTGGGCCGGAGCCGTCGGTGCCGGAGCGGTCTGAGCGAGAACAGGGGATGCGCCCAGGACGAGCGCCAGTGCGGTCGCCAGGCCGGTCTTGCCCCCCCGGCTCGCGAAACGATTCGCGAAAGACATGTTGATCATCCTCTTCAGCAGGAAGGTCGGCTTCTTGTCAGGGTCGGCCGCGATGCGCTCAGCAGATCCGGTGACCTTCGGTGGACGCTGCATCTTCGCCGAATAAGGCGAGGACGTGACGTGCGGCGCTCCTTTAGCGGTTCGCGTCTCCGGTTTCCAGTCGCCCCCTTCGACTTTCGGCTCACTAAACTGACGAAGTGCTGCGAATCGGCCACAAAGCCGCATGCTTTCACTTGCCGCAACCGCTCTCAGAGCTTGCCTCACCGCCCTACTCCTGGCGGCGCCGGCCGCGGAGCTTGCCGCCGAGCCGGCCCGGCCTCTCCATGGGATCGCCATGCACGGCGAGCCGGCCCTGCCGCCGGACTTTACCCACCTGCCCTATGCCGATCCGGCGGCGCCGAAGGGCGGGCGCATCACCCTCGCGCTCCAGGGCACCTTCGATGCGCTCAACCCGCTGATCGTGCTCGGCGTCGCGCCCGACGTGGTGCCGCGCTACGTCCTCCAGAGCCTGATGATCCGCTCCGCGGACGAGCCATTCACCCTCTACGGCCTCGTCGCCCGCTCGGTGGAGATGCCGGCGGACCGTTCCTCCGTGACCTTCAATCTCGATCCCAGGGCCCGGTTCTCCGACGGCAAGCCGCTGACCGCCGAGGACGTGCGCTTCACCTTCGAGGTGCTGAAGCAGCGCGGAAAACCCTTCTACCGCACGACCTACGGCGAGGTGAAAGGCGTCGAGGTGCAGGGCTTGCACCGGATCCGGTTCGACCTCGCCGGGTCGCGGAACCGCGAGCTGCCGCTGAACCTCGGGCTCATGCCGGTCTTCGCCGCCCATGCCACCGATCCCGAGACCTTCGACAAGACCTCCCTGACGCCGCCGGTCGGGTCCGGACCTTACGAATTCGTGGAGCTCAAGCCCGGCGAGCGCCTGACCCTGCGGAGGCGCAAGGATTTCTGGGCGGCGGACCTGCCGGTGCTGCGCGGGCTCTACAATGCGGAGGAGATCCGCTACGACTTCTACCGCGACGCCAACGCGCTCTTCGAGGCTTTCAAGGCGGGCCTCTACGACTGGCGTCTCGAGCCCGACCCGGGGCGCTGGGCGACGGGCTACGACGTCCCCGCCCTGCGCGAGGGACGGATCAAGCGGGAGAGCCTGCCGATCCTCACCCCGAAAGGGATGAACGGCTTCGTGTTCAACACCCGCATGGCGCTCTTCGCCGACATGCGGGTGCGCGAGGCGTTGGCGTCGCTCTTCGAGTTCGAGTGGGTCAACCGGAACCTCTATTTCGGCCTCGTCCAGCGCTCCGACAGCTTCTTTGCAGGATCCGACCTGTCGAGCGCCGGCCAGCCCGCCGGCCCGGAGGAGCGCCGTCTCCTCGAGCGCTTCCCGGGCGCCGTCCGGCCCGACATCCTGGAGGGCCGCTGGCGGCCGCCCGCCCCCGACGCCTCGGGTCGCGACCGGGACACCGCGCGGCGCGCGCTCGCGCTCCTCGCCGAGGCCGGCTGGACCCTGGGCCGGGAGGGCCTGCGCCGGCGCGAGACGGGCGAGCCCTTCGCCTTCGACATCCTGGTGAATTCGCGCCCGCAGGAGCGGCTCGCCCTCAACTACGCGCAGAGCCTCCAGCGGGTGGGCGTCCAGGCTTCCGTGCGGCTCGTCGACGACGTGCAGTACTGGCGCCGGCTCGCCACCTACGATTACGACATGATCCAGTCCTCGTGGCCCGCCTCCGCCTCCCCCGGCAACGAGCAGCGCGGCCGGTGGGGTTCTTCCGGCGCCGACACCCCCGGGACCCTGAACTATGCGGGCGTCCGCTCGCCCGCCGTCGACGGCTTGATCGACGCGATCGTGGCGGCCGAGAGCCGGGACGGCTTCGTCGCCGCCGTGCGCGCCCTCGACCGGGTTCTGCTGTCCGACTTCTATGCCGTGCCGCTGTTTTACGTTGGGGAATCTTGGCTCGCCTACGATTCATCGCTCGACCGGCCGGCGAAAACGCCGCTGCTCGGTACGACCATCGATGTCTGGTGGCGCAAAACGCCTTAGGCCATGATACGGCCAAGCCGACTCGACGAACGGGTCGCCTGCCGGAGCTTTCCATGACGGCGCTTGCGCGTGTGCTGCCCCAAGACGACGAGCCCGAGGGCGATCCCCTCGGCTGGGGCGCCGTTCGCCCGTCGAGCCTCCTTGCCGCCACCGCGGACCGGCATCCCCACCGCCTCGCCTTCCACGATCAGCCCGGGCGCGAGGCCTGGAGCGGGCGGCCGCGGATCGCCTGGAGCTACGCCAACACACAGCGGGTGGTGGACCGCCTCGCCACGTTCCTCGCAGGCCTCGGCCTGCCTGCCGGCGTTCCCATCGGCATCTGCCTGCCGAACGGATCGGAGGCCTGCGTGGCGCTCCTCGCCGTCGAGCGGGCGGGCTTCATCCCCTGCCTCCTCCCGGTGGCCTGGCCGGAGGAGGTTCTGGGCTCGGCCATCGAATCCGCCAACGTCTGCGCGGTCATCTGCCAGGGGCGCGTGGCCGAGGAGCGGCCCGCCGAACTCTTCTGCCGCCTCGCTGCCCGGTATTTCGGCCTGCGCTTCATCTGCGCCTTCGGGCCGAACGTGCCCGACGGGGTGGTGGATCTCGACCGGGCCATCGTGGAGACCGAGGCCGGGCCGCTGCCGCCCGAGAATCCCTCCCACGCAGGGATCGTGACGTTCCAGAAGCGGGAGGGGCCTCCCCAGGCGCTCTTTCGCCCCTTCACGTCCCTCGTCGCGGCGGCCGCCCATTTCCTCGTCACGGAGGCGGTGGAATCGAACGAGCGCATCCTGAGCCTGCTCGCTCCGGACGATCACCGCGGCCTCGTGCTCGGCCTCACCACGTCCCTCGTCACCGGGGCGACTCTCGAAACCGTCGGCCTCTTCGAGGGCGCGGCCCTCGACCGGGCGCTCCTCGACGAGCGCCCGACGCGCCTCGTGGTCCCAGGCTTCCTCGAGCCCGCCCTCGCCGAAGCCGACCTGCCGGACAGCGTGATCTCGGTCATCCTGGTCCACGAGGCGCCGGTGCGGTTCAAGTCGCGGGGCGACCTGAAGCGGGCCGTCACGGACGTCCTCGCCTTCGGGGAACTCGCCTGCCTGGCGCGGACCCGCGGCGCGGTCGGCCACCTCACCTTCTCCCTCGACGGCGAGGGCGGCCTGCCCGGCACCTCGGAGGATCTGCTGCGCGTGCGCCGCGACGAGGATGGGGTGATCCATTTCGCGGGCGCCGCCGCCGAGCTCTACGAATTCGCCCGCGGCATGCCGATCCTCCCGGCCCAGGCGCCGCTCTGGCGCTCCTCCGGCTTCAAGGCGGACCTCTTCGCCGGGATCGTCATCGGCGTCCGCTGACGCACGGCCGAGCTTGCCTTTGAAACAAAAGGTCGAGCTCGGCGTTAGTAGCTGGGTCTCTAGACCGCGTGACGCCTTTTGCGTCGGGAACAATCATGATCGGATTGCAGAAGGTGCTCGTCGTGGACAATGGCGAGCGGGCTTTGAACCACTCGCTGTCGGCGGAACTCGCCGAGATGGGCTTTGCCAGCGTCACCACCCCCCTCGAAGTCACCGAGGAGGTGCTCGCCCTCATCCCGAGCCCGGCCGCCGTGGTGCTGCACATGCCCCGCAACGCGACCCGGACCGAGCGCCAGCAATTCCTCGACCTCGCCGAGCGCCTACGGACGACCCTCAGGCCCCGCAACACGCCGGTCATCCTCATGAACGGCACGGACGGCAACGGAGCCCAGGCGTCGCTGCTGCAAAGCGAGCTCGGCACTCGGATCCTGTCGAAGCCTGAGCTCTGAGGCGGCCCTCGCCCGTCATCCGACGAGGTCTCAAGGGCGGTCCGGTTCCGCTCCCTCGCTTCGAGAGATCGTGGATGGTACCGCCCAGCCTCTTTGAGACGACCTGAAGCGCATTGCGGCGCGCTCGACCGCTCCCGTCCGCTCTCCCGGCAGGAAGGTCGCCACGGTCCGCGGGGGATGCCGGTCAGGCTCGTGATAAACGGCGCACACGCTCCCAGGACCGCCGCCGGTGTGGCCTTCGACCCGCCACCCGTAGCGCGTCTCACCCGCCATGAGCCCGAGACCATAGCCCGGCGCGCGCCAGGGCCGCCCCGGAACGGTGCCGCCGAGCGGGTGCGGAGCCCGCATGGCGGCAAGAAGGTGGGCGGGCAGATAGGGGCCGGCGAGCAGGCGGTGCAGCAGCGTCGCGGCTTCGGCGAGCGGGCCGACGATGAGGCCGTGATAGACCCAGCCCGGATGATAGCTGTCGGCGGTGCCGAAATCCGCTCCGGCGAGGTCTTCGGGCCGGAGGGCGAGGCGGGCCCTCGGGACGCCGAGGGGGTCGAGGATGAGAGAGCGCAGAGCCTCGCCGAGCGGGAGGCGAACCGCTTCCGCGACGAGATCGCCGACGAGGCGATAACCGATATTGGAATAGTCCCAGCCACGGCCCGGCTCGTAGCGCAGACGCCGGGCCTCGGTGCGCTCCAGGATGAGTTCGAAAGGCCAGGGCGCGTCGCCCCGCGCCACAGCGGCGTGATAGGCGGCAAGACCGCCATAATCCGGCAACCCGGCCCGGTGCTGGAGGAGCTGCCGCAGGGTGAACGGGCGTCCCGCGAGCGGCGCCTCGAGGGAGAGCCGGCCGTCACGCACGAGGGCGAGGGCTGCGGCCGCGAGAACCGTCTTCGTGAAGCTCCACCAGGGCACCGGGGTCTCGGCGCCGCGGGTCTCGACGAGCCGACCCTCCTCGACCACGGCGATGCGTAGCATAGCGCCTCAGGCCGCCTGCTTCTCGGCGATGCGGGCGAGGTTGCGCAGAATCGTGGCCGTCGCCTTGATGCGGTCGTTCGGGTCTTCCACGTCGCGGATGAACACGATGCGCATGTCGGGGCGCACCTTCGCGAAGGAGCCCTGCTCGGTCACGTAGGAGATGAGGCCGTTCGGATTGGCGAAGGCGTTGTCGCGGAAGGCGACGATGATCCCCTTGGGGCCCCCGTCCACCTTCTCGACGTTCGCGCGACGGCACAGCACCTTGATCTGCATGATCTTGAGGAGCTGATCGACCTCGGTCGGGAGCGCGCCGAAGCGGTCGACGAGCTCGGCCCTGAAGGAGTCGATCTCCTCGTCCGTCTCCATGGTGGAGAGGCGCCGGTAGAGGCCGAGGCGGAGCTGCAGGTCGGAGACGTAGCTCTCCGGTATCATGACGGGGGTGCCGATGGCGATGTTGGGCGACCACTGGTCCTCGGCGGGCTCCTCGACGCCGGCCTTCAGCTGGGCGACGGCATCCTCCAGCATCTGCTGATAGAGTTCGTAGCCCACCTCCTTGATGTGGCCCGACTGCTCCTCGCCGAGGAGATTGCCGGCGCCGCGAATGTCGAGGTCGTGGGAGGCGAGCTGGAAGCCCGCGCCCAGGGTGTCGAGGGATTGCAGAACCTTGAGGCGCCGCTCCGCCTGCACGGTGAGCTGCTTGTTCGCCGGCACCGTGAAGAGCGAGTACGCTCGGGTCTTGGAGCGCCCCACCCGGCCGCGCAGCTGGTAGAGCTGGGCGAGGCCGAACATGTCGGCCCGGTGCACGATGAGGGTGTTGGCGGTGGGGATATCGAGGCCCGATTCCACGATCGTCGTCGAGAGCAGGATGTCGTACTTGCCCTCGTAGAAGGCCGTCATCACGTCCTCGAGCTGGCCCGCCGCCATCTGCCCGTGCGCCACGGCGACCTTCGCCTCCGGGATCTCCTTGTCGAGGAAGCTCTTCACCTCCCCAAGATCCTCGAGCCGCGGCACCACGTAGAAGGCCTGCCCGCCGCGATAGCGCTCGCGCAGCAGCGCCTCGCGGATGAGGAGCGGATCGAACGGCGTTACGAAGGTGCGCACCGCCAAGCGGTCCACCGGCGGCGTGGTGATAAGCGAGAGCTCGCGCACGCCCGTGAGGGCGAGCTGCAGGGTGCGGGGGATCGGCGTCGCCGACAGGGTGAGCACGTGCACCTCCGCCCGCAGGGACTTCAGGCGCTCCTTGTGGGACACGCCGAAATGCTGCTCCTCGTCCACGATGATGAGGCCGAGGTCGCGGAACGCGATGGTCTTTCCCAAAAGCGCGTGCGTGCCGACCACGATGTCGACCGAGCCGTCCTTCAGCCCTTCCCTCACCTTCTTCATCTCCGCCGCGGGCACGAAGCGGGAGGCCTGCGCCACGTTGAGCGGCAGCCCGCGGAAGCGCTCGGAGAAGGTGCGGAAGTGCTGACGGGCGAGAAGCGTCGTGGGCACCACCACGGCCACCTGCTTGCCGCTCATGGCGGTGACGAAGGCGGCGCGGAGCGCCACCTCGGTTTTGCCGAAGCCGACATCGCCGCAGACGAGGCGGTCCATGGGGCGGCCGGTGCCGAGGTCGTCGAGAACCGCCTCGATGGCGTTCATCTGGTCCTCGGTCTCGTCGTAGGGGAAGCGCGCCGCGAACTCGTCGTAGAGGCCGTCCGGCGGCACCAGGCGCGGCGCCTCCTTCAGCACGCGCGCCGCCGCGATCTTCATGAGCTCGCCCGCCATCTCGCGGATCCGCTGCTTCATCTTGGCCTTGCGGGCCTGCCAGGCTCCGCCGCCGAGGCGGTCGAGCTGGACCTCGGTCTCCTCGGACCCGTAGCGGGTCAGGAGCTCGATGTTCTCCACGGGAAGGAACAGGCGGTCGCCGCCGGCATAGTGCAGCTCGAGGCAGTCGTGCGGGGCGCCGGCGGCCTCGATGGTCTTGAGGCCGGAAAAGCGCCCGATGCCGTGGTCGACATGGACGACGAGATCGCCCGGCGTGAGAGCGGCGACCTCGGTGAGGAAGTCCTGCGGGCGCTTGGATTTCCGCTTTGCGCGGACGAGCCGATCGCCGAGGATGTCCTGCTCGCTGACGACCGCAAGGTCGCCGACCTCGAACCCCGCCTCGATGCCCCACACGGCGACGGGCACCTCGGTCTTCGGCAGCGCGAGGGCGTCGCCGAGCCGCGCGACGGGCTTCGTCTGGCGAAGATCGTGATCGGTGAGCACGTGGCACAGGCGCTCGCGCGAACCCTCGGACCAGGCGCCGAGGATCACGCGCTTGCCCTTCCCCTGGAGGCCGCGGATATGCGCAACCGCGGCCTGGAAGACGTTGGCGCCCTCCTCGGCCCGCTCGGCGTTGAAGTCGCGTCCGCGCCGCGCCTCGAGGTCGATCACGGCGCGCCCGCCGGAATCCGGCACTGCGAAGGGCGTGAGGCGTGCCAGGGCCAGCGCTGCCGTGCGCTCCGCCCACTCGTCGGGCTTGAAGTAGAGCGCGTCCGGCGGCAGCGGACGGTAGGGCGCGACGCCGGGCTGCGGCTGGCCCACGGTCTGGCGCCGGGCGTCGTAGTAGTCCTTGATCTGCGACAGGCGCTCGCCGGCCGCGTCGTCGGCGAGAGCGTCGAAGACCACGGGCACGTCCGGAACGTAGTCGAGGAGCGTGTCGAGCCCGTCGTGGAAGAGCGGGAGCCAGTGCTCCATGCCGGGATAGCGCCGGCCCTCGCTCACCGCCTCGTAGAGCCGGTCGTCGCGGGTGGGCGCCCCGAAGGCGGCCACATAGGCCTGCCGGAAGCGGCGGATGCTCTCCGTCGTGAGCTGGATCTCGCTCATGGGAACGAGATCGAGGGAGCGGAGCTGCCCCACCGTGCGCTGCGTCTCCGGATCGAAGGAGCGGATCGATTCCAGGGTGTCGCCGAAGAAGTCGAGGCGCACGGGGTTGGGCAGGCCCGCCGGGTAGAGGTCGATGATGCCGCCGCGGACGGCATACTCGCCGGTCTCCCGCACGGTGCCGGTGCGCAGGAAGCCATTCGTCTCGAGCCAGGCGACGATCTGGTGCGTGTCGATCACGTTGCCGGGGGCCGCCGCGAAGGTCTCCTGCGCCATGCGGGCCCGCGGCGGCACGCGCTGAACGAGGGCGTTCACGGTGGTGGAGAGGATGCGCGGGCGGTCCTCCGAGGTGCGCGAGCGGGCGAGCCGCGCCAGGGTTATCATGCGCTGCGCCGTAATCGAGGCGTTTGGCGAGACGCGATCGTAGGGCTGGCAGTCCCAGGCCGGGAAGGTCAGCACTTCGAGTTCGGGGGCGATGAACTGGAGCGCGTTCTGGAGCGTCTGCTGGCGCTGCCCGTCGCGGCCGACGTGGACGAGGACCGCGGCGCCCTCCACATGGCCCGAGAGACCCCGGGCAAGATCCGCCACCACCATGCCGTCGAACCCCTCCGGCACGCTGGCGAGCGTCAGGCTCCCGCCCTTCTTCAGAGCATCGAGCGCGCGGGCGAGGGGGGATTTCATCAAGGGCTTCTTGGAACGGATCAGGGGTGAAACGCGGGCTTGCGGGCCCGGTTCACGGGAGAGACCGGCTGTCGCGGCGACTAGCCGTGGATCGGCGAGGTATGGGTGTGAAAGCCTTTCAGCCGGCGGAACAGCGGCGTGTCGTAGTTCACGGGCGTCTCGTCCTCCCCGGTGATCCAGCGCAGAAGATCCCGGTCCGGCACCTCGATGAGGCGCTCGAACTCGCCGAGATCCTCCTCCGAGAGGGTGCCGATCTCCGCATCCGCGAACCGGCCCATGATGAGGTCCATCTCGCGCATGCCCCGGTGCCAGGCCCGGTAGAGGGTGCGGCGGCGGCGGGGGTCGAGGTCAGCGCTGGTGCGTGTCGTCCCGCTCATGGGGCTCCCTTCGGCTGCGTCGCATCGCGACGGCTGGACGGCTATCTTGGCCGCTATATAGCGATTGCGACCCCCGGTGCCACCCCGTTCGATGTCCCTGCGTCCCTCCCTCCTCGACCCGCTCTTCGCCCCAGCCGCCACGCTGCCGGGCGTCGGCCCCAAGATCGCGCCGCTCCTCGACCGGCTCCTCGGCGAGCCCGGCCGGCCCGCCCGCGTCGTGGACCTCCTGTTCCATCTGCCGAGCGGGGGCGTCTCGCGGGAGCTCAAGGGCTCCATCGCGGATGCGCCCGTGGGCGAGCCCGTGACCCTCGCCGTCACCGTGACGGCGCACAGGCCCCCTCCCCCGGGCCGCCGGGCGCCCTACCGGGTGCTGGTGGAGGACGAGACCGGCGACGTGACGCTCGCCTTCTTCAACGCCCAGCGCCCCCGCATGGAAAAGCTCCTGCCCGTGGGCGCGCGCCGCTTCGTGTCGGGGAAGATCGAGCTGTGGGACGGAACGCGCCAGATGGTGCATCCGGACAGGATCCTCGACGAGCGCGCCGCCGCGGACCTGCCCGCCGTGGAGGTCGTCTACGGGCAGACCGAGGGCGTGACCTCGCGGATGATCGCGAAGTTCACGGGCGCCGCCCTCGGGCGGGTGCCGCCCCTGCCCGAGTGGCAGGATCCGGCCTGGCTCCAGCGCAACGGCCTTCCCGCCTTCGACGCCGCCCTCGTGGACCTTCACCGGCCGAACGAGATTGCCAAGCTCACCGAGGAGGCCCTGGCCGCTTCGCCAGCCCGCAAGCGCCTCGCCTACGACGAACTCCTCGCCTCTCAGCTTGCGCTTGCCCTCGTGCGCAGCCGCATGAGGCGCCTGGCCGGACGGGTGAATGCGGGCGACGGCCGGCTCGTCGAGCGGATCAAGGGCCTCCTCCCCTTCGGGCTCACGGGCTCGCAGGCAAAGGCGGTCGAAGACATCCGGCAGGATCTCGTCGCCGACAAGCGCATGCTGCGCCTCCTCCAGGGGGATGTGGGGTCGGGCAAGACCGTGGTGGGGCTCCTTGCCATGGCGAGCGCCATCGAGGCGGGCCGCCAAGCCGCCATGATGGCGCCGACCGAGATTCTCGCCCGCCAGCACTACGAGCGCATCGAGCCTCTGGCCAGGGAGGCGGGTCTGTCCATCGCGCTCCTTACCGGCCGCGACCGGGGCGCCGAGCGGCGGGCGGTGCTCGCGGGCCTCGCCGACGGGAGCGTGCAGATCGCGGTCGGGACCCATGCCCTGTTCCAGGAAGGCGTCGCCTTCCTGGATCTCGGCCTCGCGGTCGTGGACGAGCAGCACCGGTTCGGGGTGCATCAGCGCCTTGCGCTCGGCTCCAAGGGCGAGGCCGTGGACATCCTCGTCATGACGGCGACGCCCATCCCGCGGACGCTGTCCCTAACCTATTTCGGCGACATGGACGTGTCGGTGCTGAGCGAGAAGCCGGCGGGCCGCAAGCCCATCGCCACGAAACTCATCTCGAACGACCGGATCGACGAGGTGGTGGGCGCGATCGGCCGCGCGATCGCGGGCGGCGACCTCGTCTACTGGGTGTGCCCCCTCGTCGGAGAATCCGAAACCCTGGACCTCGCCGCGGCGGAGGAGCGCTACGAAGACCTCAAGATGCATTTCGGCAATGCGGTAGGCCTCGTCCACGGCAAGCTCTCGGGCCGCGAGAAGGACGCCGCCATGGAGCGCTTCTCCAAGGGCGAGACCAAGGTCCTCGTCTCGACCACCGTCATCGAGGTGGGTGTCGACGTGCCGCGGGCGACCGTGATGGTGATCGAGCACGCGGAGCGCTTCGGCCTCGCCCAGCTCCACCAGCTGCGCGGGCGCATCGGCCGCGGCGACCGGCCGTCCACCTGCCTCCTTCTCTACAAGGGCCCGCTCGGCGAAACCGCCAAGGCGCGCCTCGAGATGATGCGCGAGACGGAGGACGGATTTCGGATCGCCGAGGAGGACTTGAGGCTTCGCGGCGAGGGCGAGGTGCTGGGCACCCGCCAGTCGGGCCTGCCGGGCTTCAAGCTCGCGCGGCTCGACGTCGATGCGGAGCTTCTCGGGGCGGCCCGGGACGACGCCCGCCTCATCATCGACCGCGACGCGGATCTCGAATCCGAGCGGGGCCGGGCGCTGCGGGTGCTGCTCTACCTTTTCGAGCGGGACGCCGCGGTGAAGCTGCTGCGCGCAGGATAGGAGAGCGGCCCGGAAGAGCCGCGCGCCTCACGTCAGGGGAGCATCACCCCTCGGTCGGCTCCAGCACCCTCTCGTCGCGACGGTTCGTCTCGGCGGCCTTTGCGGCTTCGGCGAGGGTCTGGAGGCGGCGCTGCGTCTCGTCGGGCTGGATGACGCCGGCCGACATGACGAGCTTTGCGGCATCGTCCACGCTCATGGTGAGCTCGATCACGTCCCGGCGGGGCAGATAGAAGAAGAAGCCGGTGGTCGGGTTCGGCGTGCAGGGCAGGAACACGCCGATATATTCGCCGGCGGGCGGCAGGCTGTCCTGAAGGTCAGGCCCGGCCGGCGTCGAGATGAAAACAATGGACCAGGTTCCTTTCACGGGGAACTCTACGAGGCCAACGGTGCGGAACGAGGTGCCCTCGGTCGAGAAGATCGTCTCGAAGACCTGCTTGGTGCCGCGATAAATGCCGCGCACCACCGGCATGCGGTTGAGGATCACCTCGCCGAAATCGAGGAGCGTCCGTCCGACGAGGTTCGCGGTCAGGAAGCCCAGCATCGTCAGGCCCGTGAGCGCGATCACGAGGCCGATGCCGGGGATCTCGAAGGGCAGATAGGTCTCCGGCAGGTAGCGGGCCGGCACCAGCGGCTTCACCCAGCCGTCCACGAGGGTGATGAACCACCAGGTGATGTAGATCGTAATGGTGAGCGGGCCGGCGACGATGAGGCCTGTGAGAAAATAGTTGCGCAGCCGGATGCGCGCGCTCGTCTTCGTGCGCGCGGTGGGGTCGACGGCCGTGATCAGAGGCGGTTTCGGCTCGGCCGGACTCATATCTTTCTCACCGGAGCAGGATCGTTTACGGGCTTGTCCTATTGAAGCACGACCCGCTTCTCAAGGGATACCATGGTAACCTTTGCCATGGACGGGGTGCATGCGAGGTGAACGGACCATGGACACCCCGCCCAAACGCCCGGCCGGTGCGCTTTCCGCCCTGTGGCGCCCGGCGCTCTTCGTCGCAGGTTGGCTGTTCCTCGGCCTCGGGCTCGTCGGCCTCTTCGTGCCGCTCATGCCCGGGGCGGTGTTCCTCATCCTGGCGGCCGCCTGCTTCACGCGCTCGTCGCCCCGGTTCGAAGCTTGGCTCCTCGCCCATCCCCGGTTCGGGCCGCCGGTGCGCCAATGGCGGGAGACGGGGTCGATCCCGCGCTACGCGAAGGTGTTTGCGGTCGGAAGCCTCGCGGCGAGCTGGACGATCATCCTGTTCACGGATGCACCCGACCTCGTGAAGGCCGGGTGCGCCGTCCTGTTCTTCGGCGTCGCGGCTTACGTGGTGAGCCGCCCGGAAATCCCGCCCCCTACTCGACCGTGACGGACTTCGCCAGGTTGCGGGGCTGATCCACGTCTTTGCCCATGAAGACGGCGGTGTGGTAGGCGAGAAGCTGGACCGGGATCGCATGCACGATGGGCGCTACCGTCGGGTGCACCGCCGGCATCACGATCGTCGCCTCGGTCTTGAGGCCCGTCGCTTCGGCGCCCTTGTCGTCCGTGATCAGGATGATGCGCCCGCCGCGGGCGGCGACCTCCTGCATGTTGGAAACCGTCTTCTCGAACCACGGGTCGTGCGGCGCGATGACGATGACCGGCATCGTCTCGTCGATGAGGGCGATGGGGCCGTGCTTCAGCTCGCCGGCGGCATAGCCCTCGGCGTGGATGTAGGAAATCTCCTTCAGCTTCAGCGCGCCTTCCATGGCGAGCGGATAGGAGGTGCCGCGGCCGAGATACAGAACGTCCTTCGCCTTCGAGAGCTCCCGGGTCAGCGCCTCGATTTGAGCCTCGCGCTTCAGCGCCTCGCTGATGAGCCCCGGCACGCCGATGAGCGCGTCCACGATCTCCTTTTCGGCCTCGGCCGAGAGCACCCCGCGCTCGCGCCCCGCGGCGAGCGCCAGGGCGAGGAGGACCGTGAGCTGGCACGTGAAGGCCTTGGTTGAGGCGACGCCCACCTCCATGCCGGCTAAGGTCTGGGCGACGGCGGCGCTCTCGCGGGCCATGGTGGAGGTCGGCACGTTCACCACCGAGACGATGTGCTGGCCGTTCGCCTTGGCGTAGCGCAGGGAGGCGAGCGTGTCGGCGGTCTCGCCGGACTGCGAGACGAAGAGCGCCACGTTGCCGGGCTCGAGGGGCGCCTCGCGGTAGCGGAACTCGGAAGCGACATCGATCTCGACGGGAAGGCGGGCCAGGCGCTCGAACCAGTACTTGCCGATGAGCCCGGCGAGATACGCCGTGCCGCAGGCCGAGATCGAGAGACGCGTCACGTCCTTGAAGCTGAAGGGCAGGTCGACCGGAAGGTTCACGCGGCCGCCGGCAAAGTCCACGTAGTGGGCGAGCGTGCGCCCGACCACCTCCGGCTGCTCGTAGATCTCCTTCGCCATGAAGTGGCGGTAATTGCCCTTCTCGGCGATGAAGGAGCCGGTGTTGATGCGCTGGCGCTGGCGCTGGACCGGGCGGCCCTCGGCATCGCGCACGTCGGCGCCCGAGCGGGTCAGGATCGCCCAGTCCCCGTCCTCGAGATACCCGATCTCGTCCGTGAACGGGGCGAGCGCGAGGGCGTCGGAGCCGAGATACATCTCGCCCTCGCCGTACCCGATGGCGAGCGGCGCGCCGTGGCGCGCACCGATCAGCAGGTCCTCCTCGCCGGCAAAGAGGAAGCCGAGCGCGAAGGCGCCGCGCAGACGCGGGAGGGTCGCCGCGACGGCCTCGACGGGCGTGCGGCCCTGGCGCAGCTCGCGGGTGACGAGATGGGCGACGACCTCCGTGTCGGTTTCGGTCTCGAAGCGGATCTGCGCCTCTTCGAGCTCGACCTTCAGCTCGCGGAAGTTCTCGATGATGCCGTTATGGACGACCGCCAGCCGGTCGGTGGCGTGCGGGTGGGCGTTCGTCTCGTTCGGCTTGCCGTGGGTCGCCCAGCGGGTGTGGCCGATCCCGATGACGCCGGGGAGCGGCGCCTCGGAGAGCCGCGCCTCGAGGTTTCGCAGCTTGCCTTCCGCCCGGCGGCGCTCGATCCGGCCGTCCTGAAGGGTGGCGACGCCGGCGGAATCGTATCCGCGGTATTCGAGCCGCTTCAGGGCCTCGACGACCTGGCCGGCGACAGGTGTCTTTCCGAGGATCCCAACGATTCCGCACATTGCCCCATCGACCTTTTCGTTCGAATGCCACGCTTCGACTTGCGGCCTTCTACAAGCCGGGCCGTCTCGTCTCAAATCAACTCACGTGTCCGAATATGACACGCCCCGCTTCACTTGCGCTTCGTCGCCTTTGCCGCAGCCGCGCGCTCGCGGAACGCCTTGGCCCAGCCTTCCTTATTGGACTGGCGCCCCCGCGCGACCGCGAGCGCGTCGGCCGGCACGTCTCCGGTGATCACCGATCCCGATCCCACATAGGCCCCGTCGCCGACCGTCACGGGGGCGACGAGGGACGAGTTCGAGCCGACGAAGGCCCCCTCCCCGATCGTGGTGCGGTACTTGGAGAAGCCGTCGTAATTGCAGGTGATCGTGCCTGCGCCGATATTGGCCTCCGCGCCGACGCTCGCATCGCCAAGATAGGTGAGGTGGCTGACCTTGGCGCCGGCGCCGAGATCCACGTTCTTGATCTCGACGAAGTTGCCGACCTTCGCCTTCGGCCCCAGCGCCGCCCCGGGACGCAGGCGCGCGAAGGGTCCGACCGTAGCCCCCGACGCGACGCGGGCGCCCTCGAGATGGCTAAAGGCGTGGATCACGGCGCCCTCCTCCACGACGACGCCGGGGCCGAAGACCACGTTCGGCTCGACCAGGGTATCGCGGCCGATCCGGGTGTCGTGGCTGAAGAACACCGTGTCGGGCGCGACCAGAGTGACCCCAGCCAGCATGGCCTCCCGGCGCAGGCGCTCCTGCAGCACCCGTTCGACCCGGGCGAGCTGCACCCGGTCGTTGACGCCCTGAACCTCGTCCTCCGCCGCCAGCACCGTCACAGCCTCGTGCCCGAGGCCTTTCGCCACCTCCACGGCATCGGTGAGGTAGTATTCGCCTTGCGCGTTTCGGTTGCCGATGCGGTCGAGAAGGCCGAGCGCCACGTCGCCCCGGATCGCCATGAGCCCGCCATTGCACAGGGTGAGGGCCCGCTCCGCCTCGCTCGCGTCCTTGTGCTCGCGGATGGCCTGCAGCCGGCCGTTCGCGGTGATCAGCCGCCCATATCCGGCGGGGTTCGCGGCCTCAAAGCCCAGCACCGCGACGGCGGCGCCCTTGGCGAGGGGCGCACGAAGGCGGCCGAACGTCTCCGCCGTGATCAACGGGGTGTCGGCGAAGGCCACCACCACGTCGTCGGCGCCCTCTTCGAGGGCTGGGCGGGCGCTCAGCACCGCATGGGCGGTGCCGAGGCGGTCCCGCTGGGTGAAGACCTCGGCCCGCGGCGCGACCGTTTCGACTTCCCGCGCCACATCGGCCCGGTCGGGCCCGATGACGACGGCGAGGCGCCCGGCGCCGGCCTGCTCCAGGGAGGCCAGGACATGGGCCAGCATGGAGCGGCCGGCCACCTCGTGCAGGACCTTGGGCTTGGCCGATTGCATCCGGGTTCCCTCGCCGGCGGCAAGGACGACGGCGAGGCAGGTCCGGGCGCCGGGGGCCTCAGGGGAGGAAGTCATTGGCAAATCTCAGGATCGGTGGTCTGGAAGGGAGCTAAACCAGTGCTCCCGTGACTGCAACGACCCGGCTGTTTACAATTGCCACGTAAAGGCCGATATCCGTCGTCACACCTCCGTCCCGCCCAGCTTCTACCCTGACATCAGACGAGCCAAACGTGCCGGTTATCCGGGACAACTCCCCCCCAGGCCTGAGCCGCCGCGACGCGCTGACCGTGTTGGGCGGATCGATCGCGGCCCTCGCCACGTCCGCCGGAGCCCTGGCGCAAGCGCAGGGGCCGCAATCCGTCATCCAGATCACCCTCGGCGACGGGCAAAGGTTCGACCCGGCTCTCGTGATCGACGTGGCGCGCCAGCTCTCGAAGCGGCCCTTCGCGCCCCCGCCGAACGACCTGCCCGAGCCCTTCGCCAACCTGAACCCGGAACAATACGCGGCGATCAGGACCCAGCCGGCGACCCACATCTGGGCGGACGGACGGGGCATCTCCGTCGAGCCCCTCCACCGGGGCTTCGTCTACGGCAACCAGGTCGGCCTCTACCTCGTGGAAGACGGCCGCGTGCGGCGGGTGGCCTACGACCGGGCAAGGTTCGATTACGGCCGCCTCAACGTGCCGCCGAACGTTCCGGACATCGGCTATTCGGGCGTGCGCCTCCATTCGGCGTTCGGCAACGGCCAGATCATCGATTTCGCAGTGCTGCAGGGGGCGACCTTCTTTCGGGCCCTGGCGCGGGGGCAGAATTACGGGGTCGTCGCCCGCGCTCTGACCCTGAAGCCTGCCGAGGTGCGCGGCGAGGAGTTCCCGATTTTCCGGGCCTTCTGGCTGGAGCGCCCGGCGGCGGGTAGCAACACCATCATCGTCCACGGGGTCATCGATTCCGAGTCGACCACCGGGGCCGTCCGGATGACGTTCCGCCCGGGCGAGATGACCATCGTGGACGTCGAGACGACCCTGTTCCCCCGGGTGAACCTGGAGCATGTGGGCCTCGGCGGCATGGGCTCGAGCTACCTGTTCGGGCCGAACGACCGGCGCGGAGCCGACGATGCCCGCCCGGCCGTGTACGAATCGGGCGGCCTCCAGATGCTGAACGGCCAGGGCGAGTGGCTCTGGCGTCCGCTGCACAACCCGGACACCCTGCAGATTTCCGCCTTCGTGGACGCAGCCCCGAAAGGCTTCGGCCTCATCCAGCGGGAGCGGGCCTACGAGACCTTCCAGGACGACGACCAGCGCTTCGAACGCCGGCCGAGCCTGTGGATCGAGCCCCTCGGCGACTGGGGCCAGGGAACGGTCCAGCTGCTCGAAATTCCGAGCGACGCCGAGATCAACGACAACATACTCGCCTATTGGCGCCCCCGGGCCCCGATGGCGGCGGGAAGCGAGGTGGCCCTCGCCTATCGGCAGTACTGGTGCTGGGCGCCGCCGGAGCGGCCTCCCCTCGCCACGGTCGCCGGAACCCGGGTCGGACGGGGATCGACGGGGCGGCGCCGCCGCTTTTTCGTCGATTTCGCGGGCGACATGCTGGGCGACAACCCTCCTCCGGACCTGAAGCCCACCATCGGCGTTGGGCCCGGGAGCGTTCATAACTTCAGGGTATTGTCCTATCCTGAGCGCAAGACCATGCGCGTTGCCTTCGAGCTTGACCCAGGCAACGAAAACGCGTGTGAGATGCGGCTCATCCTCGAAGCAGGCGGGAAACCGGTCAGCGAAACATGGCTCTATCGTTGGACACCGTAAGCTCGTCCGATGCCAACGTGGCCGCCCTCCAGCGGCCCGAACCCGCCATGCCGCCCGAAAATCCGATCCCGATGCCGACCCAGTCGCTCCGGCGCTGGTCGAAGCGCGAGGAGCGGCAGCCGGTCCAGACCCTTCCCGCTCCCGTGCTCGCGCGGCTCTTCGTGTTCGGCGGCGGCCTCCTGCTGACGGCCTACGGCGCCTACGAGATGTACCAGGTCGTGTCGGTGAGCCGCACGACCGTGCTGCAATGGGTGCTGCTCGCGCTCTTCACGGTGAACTTCTCGTGGATCGCCGTCGCCTTCACGAGCGCTCTCCTCGGCTTCGTCGTGCTGCTCAGGCGCCCGGCCCCGCCCGCCGCCCTGCCGGAATCTCTGGCGAGCCGGACCGCCATCGTCATGCCGGTCTACAACGAGCAAACCGCCCGCACCTTCGCGGCCCTTGAGGCGATCCGCGAATCCGTCGACGCCACCGGGCTCGGCTCCGCCTTTGATTATTTCATCGTCTCGGATTCCACCAATCCCGATGCGTGGATCGCGGAGGAGCGGGCCTTTCTCGAATTGCGGGAGCGCCTGGGCCCCCATTCGCGCCTCTACTACCGGCACCGCCCGAAGAACCACCACCGCAAGGCCGGCAACATCGCCGACTGGGTGAGCCGCTGGGGCGGCCATTACGAGCACATGCTCGTCCTCGACGCGGACAGCCTGATGACGGGCGACTGCATCGTGCGCCTCGCCATCGCCATGGAGGCGGACCCCGACGCCGGCATCATCCAGACGCTGCCGCTCATCATCAACCGCAACACCTTCTTCGCCCGCCTCCAGCAATTCGCGGCGCGGGTCTACGGGCCCGTCATCGCCACGGGCCTCTCCACCTGGATGGGGCGCGACGGCAATTACTGGGGCCACAACGCCATCATCCGCACGAAGGCCTTCGCGGCCCATGCGGGCCTGCCCGACCTCAAGGGCAAGCCTCCGCTCGGCGGGCACATCATGAGCCACGACTTCGTGGAGGCGGCGCTCATCCGGCGGGCCGGCTGGACCGTCTACATGCTGCCGGACCTCGGCGGCTCCTACGAGGAGAGCCCGCCCTCCCTCATCGACCTGTCCGCCCGCGACCGGCGCTGGTGCCAAGGCAACCTGCAGCACACCCGCGTCATTACCGCGAGCGGCCTCAAGCTGCCGACGCGCCAGCACTTCGCGACCGGCATCATGTCCTACCTCGCGTCCCCGTTCTGGCTGTTCCAGCTCATCGTCGGCATCGCACTCGTCCTTCAGACCACCTACATCCGCCCTGAATATTTTAGCCGCGACTTTCGCCTCTTCCCGGTCTGGCCGCGGTTCGACCCCGAGCGCGCCCTGGCGCTCTTCGCCATCACGATGAGCATCCTGATCGCGCCAAAGGTGTTCGGACTCATCCTGATGCTTCTCGACCGGGCCGGGCGGCGCGCCTGCGGCGGCGGCTTCCGCCTCACGATCTCCGCCGTCATCGAGATCGTCTTCTCGGCGCTCTTCGCCCCGATCCTGATGCTCATCCAGTCAGGCTCCGTGTTCCAGATCCTGCTCGGCCGCGACACGGGCTGGCAGCCCCAGCGGCGCGATGACGGCTCGATCCCGCTCAAGGACATCGTGCGCCGGCACCGCTGGCACACCCTGCTCGGGGTCTTCGCTGGCATCTCGGCCTTCCTCATCGCGACGTCGCTGTTCCTGTGGATGTCGCCTACGATCGTGGGTCTGCTCCTGGCGATCCCCCTGTCCTGGCTCAGCGGCCAGCTGAGCGCAGGCCTTGCCCTCAAGCGGCTCGGGCTCCTGATGACGCCGGAGGAGCGCGTGCCGCCCGCCATCGCGACCCGGGCGAACGAGCTCCAGGCCCGCAACAACGAATTGCGCTTCGACGATGTCGACGGCCTCAAGGCCCTCTACGACGACCCGCGCCTCAGGGACGAGCACGAGGCCATGCTGCCGCCCGCCCCGGCCCGCCGCCGCGGCGAGATCGAGACCGACCGGGCGCTCGCCGAGGCCAAGCTCGTCGATGCGGAGACGATCGCCGATGCCCTGTCCTGGCTGAAGCCGAAGGAGCGCATGGTGGTCCTCCACGACCGCGCGCTCCTCAACCTGACCATGCGGCTGAAGTCGCCCGAGGCCGCCGCCTCTCAGGCGGCGGCGGAGTGACCGCACCCGCCGCTTAGGAACCAAGCGGTTGCCGAAGGCTTGTGTCCCCAGCATTCGTGAGGGACCTTCATTATGCGTGGCAATTACGGCCGTATCGGCGGCATCCTGCTTCTCGCGGTCGGGGTGGCCGCCGTTCTGTTCGCCTTCGGCTTCCAGCTCTGACGCCCCAGCGCGGGCTCTGGACCTGCGCGCTTCTGCGATCCTTGGAACCCGATCACCGGTCCCGCTTTGCCCTCCGGGGCGCCCGCTACGCGCCCCGACGATCCTCAACCCAGGAACGAGGAGCAGCGCCATGTCGGAGCGGCAGGACACCAAACACACGGGCCAGCAACCGGACCCCCTGCGGTCGCTCGAGGCGGCCGCCAAAGCCGGCAGCCAGAAGCCGGGCGGGCAAGGCCTCGAGGCCCGCGCCGACACGGCCCCGGAGCCCGCACCGCTCGAAGCCGAGCAGAAGGACGCGGCCGAGATTCTGAAGGCGGGCGCGGAAGGCGGCAAGGGCGCGAGGGGCGACACGCCGCGCTGAGGGGATCAAGACGCTGGCGCGTCATCGGTCACGCCCGTTCGGCCTCGAACCACCTGTGGAAACGAGCATCCGGCGCCGCCTTCCTCTGCGGGAGGCCGGCAACCTTGACGCCTGATTCGCTCCTGCAAGCAGGGCGCGGCGGGCGCACGCGCACCGCAACCCCAACGTTTGCGCCCGCTTCGGGCCGGTCACGGGCGACCGCATTGCCGCCGCTTCGCCGCGTAAAGTCTTTCCGTACCGCAGCGTTAGGCGGTCCGCTGCCGCCTTTCACCGGCGATACTTAGCAGGATGACGCGGCGGAATGGCGGTCGCCGCCGAGGAGTTTCCTTGCATTCTGCCGCGATTGTCTCATTGTACCGCGGCTGAGTGGGGGCTTGGCGCGCAGAATCAGCGGAACGCGCCGCAGGCTCGCTCCCGTTCGGCATCGGTGACGGCGCACCGTCCAGGGCACGCTCGGTTCGAGGAGGAGTGAGTGACAGAGCCCACCATGCTTCGGGTCCGGCGAGAGGGCGCCCAGCAGGCGCCCGACGAGACGCCGTCGCTCGACGTCAGGCAGGACATCGCGGAGTTGAGGGCCGAGGTCGCCGAGCTTCGGGCCAGCGTGGACGTTCTGGAACTCACCGTCATGGTGCTGACCGAAGAGGTCGAGCCCGAGGACACCCCGCCCGCCCTCCTCGGCAAGCTGACCCGCAAATCCGGCGCCTGATCGCAGGATCGAAGAGCCGCGCACCGGCCGGCTTCCCTCCCCCTCCTGCCCTCATACGAAGATGTGTTGACTTGGCCTGGAACCGCGGTGTCGCTCGCCCGTTCCGGCCCTATGAAGTCTCGCGCCCCCGTTCTCGCCCGGCCCGTCATCCTCCTCGTGGAGGACGAACCTCTCGTCCGCACCGTTCAGGTCGACATCCTGCGGGATGCGGACTTCTGGGTGCTGGAAGCGCAGGATGCCGACGAGGCCTTCGAGATCCTGCGCAAGCGGCAGGACGTGCGCGTGGTCCTCACGGACGTGGACATGCCGGGTTCGATCAATGGGTTCGAATTCGCGCGCCTCGTCGCTCAGGGCTGGCCGGAGGTGGGCGTGCTGGTGATCTCCGGCAAGACCGCGCCGAACCCGGGCGACCTTCCGCCGACCGCGCGTTTCGCGTCGAAGCCCCTGACCGCGACGGCCCTGGTCCAGCACATTCACGAGGTCCGGGCGACTCAAGGCACCCGCGAGGAAGCCTGATTTTCGTCAGGCCTGGCCGGCCGGGAACGGCACCACGACGACCATGCTGCCCTTCCGGTCCTGAACGCTGACCAGCCATTCCGACCAGTCGACGAGGCCGGGTGCCTGCTTCATCAGTTGGCCCGCCACCCAGAACGCCGTCGACTCCACGTCCTTCGGCGTGTGCATGCGATGGCCGCGACGGTCGAGGATCAGATCCGTCCCGTTCGTGCAATGGAAGTAATGAACCGCCATGGGGTTGCTCCGCCTCCTCCCTTCCACCCCTCAGGTGCCGGCGCGAAGGTTTCCACGAAGTATTCGGGCGGTGTCATCACGCATGTCTCGCGGAGTTTTACGCGTTATCCACTGACCGAAGCCGATGCATTCGGAAGAACTTGGCAAATCGTCGGCGAAGATGAAGGCGACATTTCGAGCGATTCGGACTTCAGTCGCGGACGCTGATCGAGAACACCTCGTAGCCGGCACCGTTCAGCACCCTCACGGTTTCGACCTCGTCGCGGGAATGAGGCGCCTGGGACCTCTGGAACGTGCGCAGTGCCCGCTCCTTCACCACCTCGAGCGAGTGGCTGCGGACAGAGGTGCGGCGGATCACCCGCCCGCCCTCGGCCTGCGGCTCCATGGTCTCGATGTGGTAGATCTCGATCACGCGCAGCGACTCCGCCTCAGGCCCGCGGGACAAGCAGAACGCCTGGGCCGGCGAGACAGGTTCCGCTCTCATCAAGAAAAAAGCGCTCCTCAAGGGAGCGCTGAGACGCCGGCCCGTGGGGGCATTTATGTTGAGCCAGCACGCTCATTGAACCTCTTTTTGGCACTCAAAGCCAGTGAAATCAGAGGACCTGCGTAGTCTTCCGACTTCCCCGGTTCATCTTGCACGAATGGGATGAGCGCAAGTGAGGAGCCACCCATGACCCGGCGCGCAGGCGCGTCCCCTACCCTGCCCTCGGCACGCGCACGACCGTGACGGAGCATGGCGCCTCCGCCACCACCTGGGACGAGACGCTGCCGAGAAAACGCCGCAGGGCGGACGACGCCCGGGCGCCCATGACGATGTGGTCCACGTGGTTGCGGCGGGCATAATCGATGAGCGCCACCGCCGGATCGACGGCCTCGATGACGCTGAAGGTGATCCGGTCCGCCGGGACCTCGAGGGTCGCGCCCCAGTGCCTCAGTTCGACCAGCCGCTGAGCGTGCAGGCTGCGCCCCTCCGCATCCTCCAGGATGTCGATCGCGATGCGCGAGGTCTTGAGCACGTTCACGCAGGAGATCCGCGCACCGGGCTCGATGGACAGGATGCGCTTGACGAGGAGGCGCAGGGCCTCCGCGAGGTCGTCCTGGCCGGGGGTAAGGTCCACCGCCGCGAGCACGATGGGAGCCTGAGCCAGGTAGGTGCTGAGGGGCGGCACGGCAGGCTTGCTGTGGCGGGCGCCGAGCCAGCGCTTTACCGCCTCGAGCCCCGTATCCTGGCGCAGCCGCTCGGCGCGGGCCGTAAGCGTCACCTGGCCGGGGTTCTTGAGGTCAACGGCCACTTGCGCCGCGGTGTCGTAACGCGCCGCCGGGTCGATTTCGAGGCAGTGGAGGATCACCTCCTGCAGCCAGGGCGGACAATCCGGCTTGAGAGCGCGCGGGGGCACGGGATCTCGCCACAGCCGGCGGCGGATGGCGGTGCCCCGCGGCACCCCGTAGGGCCGCGTCCCGGTGACGAGAAAGTACAGCATGACGCCGAAGGCGAAGAGATCGCTGCGGGGATCCGTGCGGTCCTGGAGAACCTGTTCGGGCGCCATGTAGGCGGTGGTGCCGAAGGGCTCCTTGAACTCCTCGGCGAGGAGGTCGGGCAGGTGCTCGTGCCGGGCGAAGCCGTAGTCGATGAGCACCGCCTCGCCGGTCTCCCGGAACATGATGTTGCTCGGCTTAAGATCGAGATGCACCACGTGTTGTCGGTGCAACTCGTGGAGCGCCGTCGCGACCCTGATGCCGATCTCGACGACCTCCGGCCAGGGCAGCGGCGCCTCGGGGAGGCGTGCCTTCAAGGAAGCGCCGCCGATCCGCTCCATCACGAGGTAGGGCAGGATCTCGACGGTGCCGGAGGCGACAAAGCGCGGCACGTGCGGACCCGTGAGGCGCGGCAGGATCATCTGCTCGGTCTCAAACCCGACGATGGGCACCGGATCGTCGCTGTCGCCGAGAGGCACCTTGAGGATGAGCGGCATCGGATCGCCGTCGCGGCTCACGGCCCAGAGCTGCGCCATGCCTCCTGTGGGCAGTTGCTCGTCGAGGGTGAACCCGTCGACGACCATGCCGGGGCGCAGCGGGCTTCGCACCGTCAGCGCCCCTGCTCAAGCCTGACCGCGAGGCGCTCGGGAAGGCCCGCTCCCCGCACCTTCGCGGCAGCCTTCGCAGCGTCGTAGGGTACGCGCATGTAGCGCAGCGCGCGGCTGGCCGTGTCGTAGAGCGCGTAGTTGGCCGCCGGGATCCCGTCCCTCGGCTGCCCGACGGCGCCCACCACCGCGACCCAGCTGCGCGAGGCGAGGAGGGGGACGTCCGCACCGGGTGTCGGCGAGAAGGCGCCGATCTTGCCCGTCGTGCTGAGGTGATAGAGGGCCGGCACGTGCACGTGCCCGCAGAAGGTCAGGCCCGCGCCCGTGCGCGTCAGGTGACGCATCGCTTCGATGGGACCCGTGATGTAGTCCCATCCGCGAGGCGCGTAGCCGTTGGCGTGAACGTAAAGGGCGCCCTCCTCTTCGGCCGTGAGCGGCAATCCGGCGAGGAACGCCTTGTGTTCCGGGCCGAGCCGGTCGCGTGTCCAGAGGATCGCTTCGCGGGCAAGGCTGCTCATGTCGTCGGCGGAGGCGTTCACGGCGTCGTCGTGGTTGCCGAGGATCGCGACGGCGCCCTCCTCCACGAGCCGCATGACGGTCTCGACCGCCCAGACGGGATCGGCCCCGTAACCGACGTAATCCCCGAGCAGGATGAGGCGCTCCGCGCGCATGAGCCGCGCATGGGCCAGGCACGCCTCGAAGGCCTCGCGGTTCGCATGGATGTCGGTGAGAAGGGCGATGAGCATGGGACGCAGGAGGACGGCCCGCGCTCAAAAGGTCAAGGCCTGAACCGGCCCTCGGCTCGGCGGGCCGGTCGTCCGACGAGGCGCCCGGGAGGGCAGTTCATCCGTGCTCACTCCCGGGTGCTCGCCTACGAGTTGCCGAAGCAACTGAGTAGAATCATCTCACGTCGGAGAAGAAACGCAAGAGGCATTAACGACAATGAATTCTTGTGGGTCTTGCCTGCAACACTTGGCGGAGCGGTCCGTGTTGCGGATCCGCTAGACGACGTCAGAGACGGCCACTCCGGACGTCCGCCACCCGCCCGACCGGAGTTTCACGTCCGGCGCGGCCGCGGCTCGATGGTGACGTGCTGTCCGGTCTTCGGGTTGAACAAAGTCATGGAGGCCCCCGCCTGATCTCCAGCCACGTGGCTGACCTGACCTATAGGAAGGCAACAGGGTTAACGATCCGTTAAGGACGCGAGGCCGCTACAAGGGTACATCGAGGGTGCACACCACGCCCGCGGGCTCGAAGGCGATGGTCGCCGTTCCGTCGAGCTCGCTCGCGAGGCTGCGCTCGATGAGGCGCGTACCGAAGCCGCGGCGGGTGGACGGTTCGACGGGCGGGCCGCCCGCTTCCGTCCAGATGAGGCGAAGCCGGCCATCCCCCCCGCGCCACTCGATCCGCACGCGACCGCCGGCATCCGACAGGGCGCCGTACTTCGCGGCGTTGGTGGCGAGCTCCTGAAGAGACATGGCGAGCGCGAGAGCCATGGCGGGCTTCAGGCGCACGCTCGCACCGCAGAGCTCGATCCGGCTCGCATCGCCGGTGCCGTAAGGGGCCATGGCCTGACCCACGATCTCCTTCAGATCCGCGCCTTCCCAATTCTCGCGGGTGAGCACGTCGTGAGCCCGGGAGAGAGCCAACAGGCGGCTCTCTAGGGCTTGGCGGGCTTGCGCCGTGCTCGAGGCGTTGCGCAGGGTCTGGTTCGAGATGGACTGGACCGTGGCGAGGGTGTTCTTCACCCGGTGGTTCAGCTCGTTGATGAGGAGTTGCTGGTGCTCCTCCGCCCGCTTGCGACCCGTAATGTCGACGAAGGTGCAGACCGCGAGATCGGACGCCCCGCCCACCGACCGCACGGGCGTGGCGCTCACCGACAGATGCGCGAGCGTGCCGTCGCCTCGGCGATAGCGAAGTTCGCGGTCGCGAACGGCCTCGCCGAACAGAACGGCCCGCGCCATCGGGTAGTCGGTCGCCGCGAAGGCCGAGCCGTCCTCGTGCACCCCGCCATAGGAGCCGTATTCTTCCGCAGACGCTCCAAGGACGGGATGGCCGAGCATCCGCTCCGAAGCCTTGTTCCAGACCAGGATCTCGCCCGACGGCGTGCGGGCGATGATGACGCCGACTGGCATCTGCTCGACGACGTTCCGCAGGGTTGCTCCGCTGTCCCGCAATGCCTCCTTAGCAGCCCGCTCGCGAAGAGCCGCCTCCCGCGCACCTCCCACGAGAACAGCGATGGCCGACGCAGTGACGAAGTACATCGAAAGCGTGATCGCGTCTGAGGCCGCATCGATGCGGAAGGACAATTCCGGTTCGATCAACAGGAACCAGCCTGCAAGGCCGCATAGGACGGCAGTGAGCAGTCCCGGCCGAATGCCGAACAGATAGGCGCTGACGACGACTGCGGGAAAGAACGTGATGAACTGCGCACCGACGAGATAGGCCGTGGCGCCCACGCGAAGGACGACGGCGAGAACAGCAATGGCAGCTGCGGCTGCATAGGCCAGTGCCGGCCGCTCGCTCCATCGCAGGGCGGCCCTCTTTCGCCCGTCCTTCGAAAGCACGATCAGTTCACTGGACCGCATGACATCCAAGGGCGCCTCCCGTCGGCTGAGGCTCTTTCGATGCGCTACGGGCTCCGCCGAACGGGATCGTCTTGGCGGCTAACGGTCCGTTCTGCGGAGGAAGGCTCGGCATAGCTTGGGGTGACATGCAGAGCCGCAATCTGTCAAACGCGGCGACGCGCCTTCGGAGGCTTGTCCACCCGCATCCGACCATGTGGGCGCCCCCTTTCTTCGCGCACGCTGGCGCTTTGGACGTGTGTCCTCAACGCCGCCGTTTCTTCGCAGCCCCACGCCCGCTCCCGGCTCGCTTGCGGCTGCTCTCGTTGCCGGCAGCGACGGGCCCGGGGATCAGACGGGAGGCCATGTCGGCGAGGGCGGAGGCGGCCTCCTGGACGGCCTCTGCTGTGGTCCCGGCCGCCTTCGCTGCGGTCTCGAAACCTGCATCGATGGCGTTCGTGATCGCTTGGGGGCGGTTGCGGATGGTGGCGGCCGCAGCCTCCAATACGTCCGCGAGGATCTCTCGCCCCAGCGGTGAGCGAGCGAGGGTGTCGAGGGCACCGAACCAGCTCCGTGCGTCGTCGGTCTGAGGCTCGCGACGCCCGCCTTGCTTCGTGCTGCGTTTGGCAGGCGCGCTCTTGCCGGCATCGCGCTTGGCGGCCGCTCGGCCCTTCTGCGCCTTGCCCGAAACCTTCTTCGTCGCTCTCGCCATCGTCCCGCTCCCCTGCCACATCAGGCCTAGGTAGAGCAGGCTTGCTTACTGTCGAGCTTCAGCCCTCTCGGGTCCGCGGGCGTGCTTGGCCGCCTGCCGAAATTCGATCCCGACCTCCTCACCTGTCCGCCACCGCACCTCCGCCTGCCGGTCGAGGCCCGTGCGGGCGATCAGCAGCCTGAAGGTCTCGGGAAGCGCGTGGCTCGCCGACACGCGAAGCCTCGCTCCTTGGGCGCTGAGATCCGTCACGAGGCAGGTCGAAAGGCTGTTCTCGTGGTCGACGACGCCGAGAAGGGAGGTCGCTACCCGCTCGGCATTCCTACGGTAATCCATGGGCGCCCCCGTTCCGTCGCCGCCAAGCGTCTACGCCGACACGGCTTCCGCTTGGCCGACCGGCTGGGCCGGCCTGCTGGTCCTGGGTGGCGCAATGGAGTTGAGGCGGATGCGCCGCTCCAGATCTTCGAGCTGACGCGAGACGGCGAGAAGGTTCGACCGGATGGCGAGAAGATCGCCCGCGACGCCGAGGGGCTCGAGGGGATGCAGCTTGACCGGCGCTTCCGGCGCTGCGTGGGCCGCTCCACGGATCCGCTTGAGGCGCGCCATGATCGCCCGTGCCAGGGCCATGACCCCGAAGACCAGGGCGAGCCCCAGGATGATGAAGACCGCAAGAGCACCGAAGATCGTGATCTGATCGTATTCCATGCTCAACACCCGTTTCACCTTGTTCCTCAAGTTTTATGTGGATCAAGGATGGGGGTGATAGCTAGGGCCTGCTCGGTTTTACCCCGAGTTTACCTTAACGTTTGCGTCGGGAGAGCCTCCAACGGTCATGACGACGAGAGCCCGCCGGGGGACGTCCCGGCGGGCTCCTGTTCGCCTTGAAACTGCGCTTAGTAGGCGCGGCCGCTCACGACCACGCGGCGTGAGGGGTTCGTGCCGATGAACACCGTGCGGCGGCCGTCGCGGATCTCGTGCGGGGCAGCGTACGGGAAGGCCTGCCGAACCGCGACGCGGTTGCGGACGACGGTGCGCGGCGTACCATAAACGACGCGCTGACGGACGATGCGGCGCGGGGCAGCGTAGACGACCCGCTGGCGCACCACGGGAGCGCCGTAATAGCCGTAGCCCGGCTCGTCGAAATCGTCGTAGGCCGCTTGGCCGTAATAGCCGTAGGAGGCGACCGGAGTGGCGTAGGCCGGGGCCGTCGCAGCGCCGAGAACGCCGCCGAGGATGGCACCGCCCACGAGACCCGCGGCGAGCGCACCGCCGTTGATCCTGTCATTGTCGCGGTAATAGCCATGGTGGCCGTAATGGCCGTAATAGGGCTGCGCGTTGGCGGAACCCATGGCGCCGAAGGCCATGAGGCCAGCGCCGGCAAGAAGGGCAAGCTTCTTCATCATTCTCTCCAACATTGCGGTTTGTCGAGACGTTCGCCTCTCGTGGCGGGTCAACGCATGCCGGGCAAATGGTTTCCAGCCTAAGATCAAAATCCACGAGCCCGTGAACGTACGTTGATCTTGGTCTTGGCCGATGAGACATCATCGATTCGACTGTGAGACAACACGGGGCGTCACGAGCAGACTTGACCTTTCCGGCGTCGAGATCGTTCTTTTGTTCAGCAGCATCGTCGGTTTGTTGAGCGGCACCGGTCCAAATGGAACGCTCAGCAGCTCGAGTTCGGACGGCGGAATGGCACCTCGCGCTCTCGATGAGGTGACAAGGATTGTTCCGAATGATCCCACGGGCGGTTAAGGCGAGCTTGGTAGGTGTTCCGCGTGGGGGTGCGACGGGAAGCACCGGGCATGCGGCAGAGGCAGTCAAGACGGATCGGTCAGGCCGGCGCCGGCGTACAGCCCGGCATTGCTTCGCGGATGATCGGTCCGGTTCTGCTGGGGAGCGCTCTCCTGCTCTCCTCGGCCACGCCGTCCCACGCGTTCCTGCAGACCTTGTTCGGTCCGCCGAAGGTTTCCCGAGGGACGAGCGCCAAAGTGCCGGAGTTCCTGCGTCCGCTTGTGAAGTTGTTCAGCGGCACACCGCGCCATCGCCGGGTCGCGATCGCAAGAGCCCGTCCTGCAGCCACCTACGCCTCGATCCGTATCCCCACGGGCGAGCGGCCCTCGTCGAACCGGCTGTCGCGGCGCATTCCCTCCGCCCCTATTGCGATGGCATCCGAACGGCAGGACCTGCCGTCCGAGCAGCCCGTCTCCGACGGAAGTCCCGATTGGGCCTTTTTGAACGACAGCACCTTGCGGCGGGGCGACATCGTGGTGTTCGCGGATGGTCCTCGCGTATTCAGCGGAGACGACCGGAGGGCTCCCCGCCACGTCGGCAACTTCGAGAACCTGGCCACGTCCGGGCTCGTCGACGAGGCCACGCGGCAGCACGTGCTGGCGGCCACAGCACAGGCGCCGGCCACCGAGGTGAAGCTCTCTTTCAGGGCGCGGCCACGAGCAAGGCGTGCCGCACGCTGATGCCGCCGGGCCCGGATGCTTTCCGCAGGCACCCACTCTTGCTTCCACACTATGGCCACCGGCCTGGGATCGGCTCCTCGCCTACGGGGTGCAAGCCCAGGGGTGGTCGTCCGACACGAGCGGCGCAATATCTATGGAGTGGAGCAGCCATGCCCACAAGGCGAGGTACGCGGTGGCAAGTTCAAACCAGTCCAAGGGCGCCCTCCTCCATCGTTCAGCTGCTGCTCAGCCAAAGGGACGGCCTCCCACAGAGCGTCACAAAGCGAAACATATTGTGATGAAAGGTGGTCTTCCGGCTCCCGCCGTCAAGTTCTTTCCGCAAGAGGCCTCGGCATGGATGCAGGTGGGCCGTGCTGGTGTCCGGCCAGCTTGCGAGCGTTCGACGCTCGTCAGCACGTGAGATCTCACCGTGGTGCCCCCAGAGGCAAGGCCGCACTTCGGCGTCAAGCCTCGTAGCGCGAGTTCAGCTACTATGGTGCCGAGCCTCGATTGATCGAGCATCTCACGCCAAGCCGAGCGCCTTGTGAAATTTTTTGGTGGTGAGCGGGGTGGGGATCGAACCCACGACCACATGATTGAAAGCCCTGTATCCCTTGTGGACAGGTGCGGACAGGTCCGGCTTTAAGCCCCCTCCCCGCCTTTCATTTCTCCCGAGACCACAGGTAATCTGCTGCCAGATCGGGACACAAGCTGTCGCCCGGTTGCTTCCAGAATGCTTCCAGATGAGGTGCGCCATGCGCCTGAACGCCAAAACGATCTCCGCCCTCTCCTGCCCGCCCGATCGGTCCGAGTTGATCGCCTGGGATGACGAGCTCTCCGGCTTCGGAATCCGGTGCCTCCCAGGCGGTGCGCGGACGTGGTTCGTCCAGTTCAGGTTGAAGACCGGCGCGCAGCGGCGAACCCGGATTGGTCGTTTTCCGATCGTCAGCGCGGAGACCGCTCGCGCCAAGGCGCGGCACATCCTGGCCGAGGCCATGCTGGGCAAGGATCCAGCGGCAGAGGTCCGGGAGGCGAAGGAGCGCGCCAAGCACACACTGGGCGCCATCGCCGACCGATATCTTGTCAAGGCGAAGGCCCGACTGCGCCCCCTCACCTATGCGGCGCTGGAGCGCCATCTGACACAGCACTGGAAGCCGCTGCGGTCCCGGCCGATCGACGAGATCACACGACGCGAGATCGCCTCGCGCCTCGACGAGATCTCAGCCGAGCGCGGCGCGGTCGCGGGCAACCGGGCGCGCAGCTCGCTCTCCTCCCTGTTCGCGTGGGCCATGGGCGAAGGACTGGCGTCGAGCAACCCGACCATCGGCACGAACAAGCCGCAGGCCGAGGAGAAGGCGCGGGAGACGCTGCTCGACACCGACCAGCTGCGGACCGTCCGATCGAACGCCGGCGACGGGGATTTCGCCGCCATCCTGCGGCTGCTGATCCTGACCGGGGTTCGCCGCGACGAGTGCGGCGGCATGCGGTGGAGTGAGATCGACCTCAAGGCCGAGACATGGACGATTCCGGCCGGCCGCATGAAGGGTAAGCGGGAGCACCTGGTCCCCCTCCCCCGCCAAGCCGTCGAGATCCTGGCGGCCCTGCCGCGTGGTGAGCGCGACGAGGTGTTCGGCCGGGGCAAGGAAGGCTACAGCGGCTGGAGCAAGGGCAAGCGGCGAGTCGACGAGCGCCTGGGTCAGGCCGGAGCCGTGTTGCCAGAATGGACGCTGCACGACCTGCGCCGGTCCTTCGCGACCGGCCTAGAGCGCCTCGCGATTCCGCCCCACGTGATCAGCGCTGCCCTTGCGCACACGACCGGCAAGGCGAGCGCGGTCGGGAACGTGTACATGCGCCACCACTACGTGGAGGAGCGCCGGGCGGCCATGCAGCTCTGGGCCGACCATCTCGACGGTACGGGGGCGGGAACGAACGTGGTGCCGATCAGGGCGGCCGCATCGTGAGTGATCCCAAAGCGGAAGCGCTCGCTGCCCTCTACGCTGCACGGAAAGCCATCGACGACCAGATCGCTGTGCTTGAAGGCGGGGCAACGAACGATGTTTCCTCTGAACCTGCCCCTGGGCCGCCGCCACAACGCTACGCTCAAACAACCGCGGTGCACGGGGAGAAACGGCGGAAGTTGCATCCCCTGCAGGTGTTCGATCCTGAGGACGGCTACAAGCTGTTCTGCCACCTGCGACACCAACGTGGCCCATTCAGCAATCGCCGTCCGCTGAATGGCGGACCAGCGATCTGGAATCAGCAGCGCTGCGTTGAGGAGTTGCTGAGATTGACGGCTGACCCGGTGACCGGTGCCGAGATCGGCGAGGCGACCATTCGTAAGCACATGCCCGAATGGATTCGACGGTACGATGCTGAAGCCGCGCCCACCTCGAACAACTCGAACAACTCGGACTGACCCCCAACGCCGTTCCTGTCAGCCTGAGTCCTGTCCCAACCACGGGTTCCCACAGCCACAGGACAGGAACCATGAACGCATTGAACAATCTGCCACCCGCCTTCGAAAAGAAGCGGGTGATCCGATTCAAGGCCATCGCCGACGTGCTCGGCATCAGCGAGCGGAGCCTCCGGCGGAAGCTCGATAACGGAACGCTCGCGCTGCCGCTCGTTGACCTCGGCACGCGCTGCAAGGGTGCGACCCTTGGCGACGTCGAAGCCCTCGTCGAGAGCCTGAAGCAACAGGCCGCGTGAATTGCCGAGAACGGCGAGCCGGCGACGGGGAAGCGGCGCCCCGTCGCCAAGGCTCGGATGCGGACCCGGCGGGGGGCGGGGTGCGCATTCAGGAACTAGGACAGCCGACAATGAGCGCCAAGGCACTCTGACCCTCGACGGTCAGCGGACCTCCGCGCGCGGGATGGGTCTCGACGAGGTGGCGCGCCGCCTGAACGGGATCGTCGACGGACGGCTCGTGCTCTGCCCCGGATGAGACGCTGCCGGCGCGCTCCCTGCAGGTCCTGATCGCACGGACGAAGACGGCACCGCAGGGCCTCATCATCTTCGACAAGCGCCTCTGCCGGCGTGAGCGTGAGAACCGTGCGCAAGTGTGGAGCGGCTCGGCATCGTCGCGGGAGAGGGCTGATGAACGTCGTCAAGCTCAGACTCGGCATGCAGAACGAGCCTCGGGTCTTGCCGGTAAACCTCGAAGCCGAGCAGGCGCTGATCGGCGCGATCCTGGTCAACAATCAAGCGTTCGAGCGTGTCGCCTCGTTTCTCAGGCCTGAGCACTTCAGCGAGTCCCTTCATGGCAAAATCTACAGCGTTGCCGCATCGCTGATCAGCCAGAACAAGAAAGCGACTCCGATCAACCTTCGGACGTTCATCGCGGACCAGGATCTCGGCGGTGTCACAGCAGGGCAGTACCTCGCGCGCCTCGCCGCGGAGGCGACCACGGTCATCAACGCGGAGGATTATGCGCGTACAGTCTATGATCTCGCGATGCGGCGTGAGTTCATCCTACAGGCCGACGAATGGATCCAGAAGGCCTGCGACTCACCCGTTGAGGCGTCGCCCCGCATCCAGATCGCTGCGGCGATGCACAGTTTGGAGAGCCTGCAGGAGCGGGCAAGCTTCGACGAGCAGCCGCTGATCATTAGCAGTGGTGATTTCACGTCGGACTTCGTCCCGCCGGACTACCTTCTGCAAGGTATTCTACAGAGGCGGTTCCTCTACAGCCTGACTGCGCCGACCGGCACGGGAAAAACCAACTTTCTGCTCCTGCTCACGGCCACCACCGCACTAGGGCGCGTCTTTGCCGGGCGCGAGCTCGAACAAGGCAAGGTGCTCTACCTTGCCGGCGAGAACCCAGACGACGTGAAGATGAGGTGGATAGCCCTCGCGTCAGAGATGGGATTCGACCACCGCACGATACCCGTTCACTTTGTCCCGGGACGCTTCCGCCTCGCTGAGATGAAGGCACGAATCCAGCGCGAGGTGAAGCGGCACGGCGGCTTCATCCTGATCATCATCGACACCTCCGCAGCCTATTTTGGGGGCGACGACGACAACAGCAACGTCGAGATCCTCGATCACGCCAGAGACATGCGGGAGTTCACCCAGTTCGAGGGCGGACCGACCGTGGTGGCTGCCTGCCACCCGGTCAAGAACGCGTCGAGCGACAATCTCGTGCCCCGCGGTGGCGGAGCCTTCGTCAACGAGATGGATGGCAACCTCGTCTTGCTGAAGGCTGGCGACGTCGTGAACCTGCACCATCAGGCGAAGTTCCGCGGTCCTGACTTCGAGCCGATCGCGTTCGAGAACAAGCCGGTCACCACAGACGAGCTGCGGGACAGCAAAGGCCGCCACATCACAACCGTCGTCGCCAGACTGCTCTCTGACGTCGAGCAGCAGCGGCATGGTGCGAGCGAGCGCTCCGACGAGAACCAGGTACTTCTAATCTTCGCCGAGCACCAGGAGATCAGCGTCGCGGGGATCGCCAACCTCCTCGGGTGGATCACCAAGGCCGGCGCGCCACACAAGTCCAAGGTCGCTCGGGCTCTCGAACGGCTGAAGAAGGACAAGCTCGTCACCGTGGAGCGCGGACGAAACATCCTCACCCCGAAGGGCAAGGCCGAGGCCGAGCGGGTGCGGCGGAACTACGAACTAGCAGGGGCGACCTATGGCCACTGAGCCGTTCCAAGGGGCCGGAACGGCCCCTCCATCCTTTGGCCCGTTCCGGGACCGCCGGAACGGTGCGGAACGATCCGCCTCGGAACGGCCTCAAACCCTTACGCAGCAACCGTTCCACTGGAACGACCGACCTGGAACGGAGGGGGGCTTTTAGCCCCTCCTCCAGCCGTTCCGTTCCATCCCTTTCCTTAGGAGCGGAACGCGGAACGGGAACGATCATCAGAACCACGACACAAGGGGGCAGCAATGAAGCGAGTAGCGACGCGCAGCGAACAGAGAGCAGGCAAGGAACCCATCGTTCCGCGCAAAATAGATCAAGCGATCCGCCTGCTGCTGACATCCAGAGCACACACGCAAAGAGATGCGGCAAATCAAGTAGGTATCAGCGAGGAGCACCTCTCCAGGATGCTCCGCCGGGATCATATTCGTGCCCATCTGGAGCGACGGGCGCGTGAATACCTTTCGAGCGCCGTCCCGAAGGCTGCGGCGACCCTGGTCCGGCTGCTGGATGACAATAGCGAGCACGTGCAGCGGGACGCCGCGACAGAGCTGCTGGCCCATGCTGGCATCGCGCCTCCGGAGGAGCCGAGCCTCGCCCTGCAGGTGAACGTGAACCCCGGCTACGTGGTCGACCTGTCCCCTCCGGACAAGACGATCGAGCACGAACGGGACACGTGACCTTCGATCATGTGCTCTGGTCGGGTTGCAAAACCCGGCGTGCGTTACTGGTCATAGGCTTAGCCGGTATGCTGCAAGCCAACCGGATTGCGGGGGGGAGGGGGCAGCAATGGAAGCAAAGTGGAAGCAGCCGGCGCGTTCCTCGCTCCCGATCGCGGGCGTTCCGCCCTGCCCTCCTGCCGCTTTCCGAACCGCCTTGCGCAACGTCGCGACGCCGAGCGCCGCGACACCCCCCACCCCCTTCGAGTTGCGCGACAGCGCGCATCGGAGCCGGGGGGAGGAAAAGTGGGCGCGCGGACTCGTACATCCGCTCTCAATTTTCTGTCGAAACCATCGTTGAGGTTCCGTCGTGCTGAGCGCTGAGGGCATCGCAGCCGCGCTTGAGAGTGCTCCTCCAGAGCGACGTAAGAAGGCGGAGGCGGCAGTCGCGGCTTTCCTCAAGGATGAGGTCGAGGTCGTTCAAAAGCTGATCGAGCGGCCCTGAGGAGCGTCGGGCGCGCTTCACCGTGGTGCGAGGTGGCCGATGATCTGGCTCGCTTCGATCCTCGTCGTGCTGGTGGCGGCCGTCGTGCAGGTCGCCCGCTGATACGAGCGGCTACAGCGTCGGGAGATCGGCGTGGCGGACCTGCCCGGGCCGCCCGTGTCGCCGGATCTGGCATGGGGTGTGCTGCTGACTGCCTCGCCGGCCGCCCGGCCCTGGCCGTCGCTGGCTGCAGCGCTGGTGCACCGGCCGGCGCTGATCCTGAGTTTCCTGCTGTCGATGATTGAGGCCGGGCTCGACGGGTTGCTGCGCCTGGTGCGGCGCATTCGGGCAGATTTGGTGGAGTAGCGCATGACCGGCATGGAAGCTCTCGCGTTCGCTAGCATCGTCACCGGTCTCGCCGGCACGGCGATGTCGGCCCAGGCCTCTCAGGCTGCAGCCGCCGAGCAGGCCCGGGCGGCCGAGTTCGAGCGCCAGCAGCTGAAGATCTAGGAGGAGACGGAGCGCACTGCGGCGGCGCAGGCCGAGGCTCGCCGCCGGGAGGAGCTCACGGGTGAGCTCATGACAATCCAAGCCCTCAGGGCCGGACGCGGCGTGGGCACGGGCAGATCAGTGCGAAGCGGGCCGACGAGCAGGCGACGTGATGCAGAAGCGTCGGCACGAGCCAGGTCACTGTTTCCGGCGCCCCGACGCACGAAGCCTCGCAAAAGCTATGGTCGATCGATGACACGCTCGACCAGACACCATCGGCGAAAAGGCCGAGAAGGTCTACCTTGCGTTGATCTCCAGGATCCGGGCGCGCATCGAACCTTTAGAATGGAGCATGCGCGAGTGCGACGACCGCAGCGGGCTCAACGATGGGTATACGGCAAAACTGCTGCATCCTGATACGCCGTCCGGCCGGCAACTTCTGCAATATCTGACTGACGCGTTGTACCTCTACGGGGTTGATGTCTATCTCATCGCTGAATCTTGCGGGCGAAAACCGGCTTCCCTTACAACGCGTTGCCCCCGTCTGCGGGCTCGACCACCTGCGGGACAAAAGGGTATCAGCGAATTAACGGAAGCAACCGTATCTCTCGCCGCAGGGTCATGGATCAAGCTGAAAGCGACGTGTCGTTAGCCGTTTCGCCTGTTTTCGCGGGCGTCCAGAAGCTTGTAGAGACTCTCGTTCTCTCCTTCATGTATGCCCATTAGCCACAGGGAAGATCGCAGGTCGGCGAAGCTAACGGACACCATCTTACCCTCCTCCGATCGCCGCGCGTAGTCGAATAGGTTTGAGGCCCGGGCGTATAGATCCGCCGTATCGATCATTCTGGAGTCTATCGTGTGACCCGTGATGATGGCGTTGCGAAACGCGCTCGCAGGTATGCCACGCAAACGTGTATGCTGAACCTGCATGGCTGACAGCAGATCGGCGAGCTCTTTCGCCTGTTCGCGGTCAGAGTAGCGTATGCATTCACGCAAGGGCTCCACCAAGTTCGCAGGTAAATCCGGCGGTTGGAACCCGCGTACCGAGGTGCGGTCCTCAGGATTAATGGCCGCCAGTGCCTGAGCGCATCGTTCGGCGTAGTCACAGACAGTGCTCAGGGCGAGAGGGAGGACGGAGCGGGAGGCATAGCTCTCGTCGCCCCGGCGCCGGCTGTCGAGGTTCTCGACCTGCCCGATCTGCCGTTGGATCATCCATACAGTTGCAAGCGCACCAACAAGTGCCAGCATGCCGCCCGTCAAGTCCTGGTACCTGTTAAGCCAGAACTCGAGGCAGCTGAACGCTTGACTAGGGATCGCATTGGTGACGACAGGCGCCGTACAAAGCGTATGTTGGATTGCGGACCAGTCTGCGAGTAGATTAACGATCCCGGCAGCGGTAAGGGCGAGGAAGTAAGAGACGACTTCCGCCTTCGAGGGCTTCTGCATGAACTTCGCATGTTGTTTGGTGATCGTGCCGAACCCGCCGCCATGTCCGGCGGGTTCACGGATCAAGCTGCAACGGCTTGACGCGCGAGAACTGCATTCTGCAGCAGTTTGTGAGATCTGATGCCTTGGAGACGAGCGGCGATCAAAGGATTGCTGGTGTAGGTCTCGCGCTCGAGCAGTTGCTGCGCTTCACTGATGACGTAGTCCAGCTTTTCCAGCATCTCAGTCCTCATTGCGGTGTCTCTGTCGTCAAGGGCAACCGCCTTGTACTCTGAGGCTTCCTTGTTGAAGCCCCGGAGATCGTCGGAGAACGATTCAACGGTGCGATCAACACTCTGGGTCCCCTCACCGAGGTCTCCCCTTCGCGAGTAAAAGCCGAGAAGTCGCGTTTCGTCGTTGTGCGCAAGCATTCGTACCGACTGTGTGCTGCAACGGTGCTCAATAAATCGGGCGAGATAGTACATTCGAAGCCGATGCTCTTCGAAAACGGCCTGCTCCCGTGAGGTTTGAAGCGTCTGCTGCAGGATCTCCGTTTGCCGGCCATTCTCGGCCGCGGTCTTGGCGAGCTCGTCCGCCTGCTCCTGCAGGGTCTCACGGGTGAGCGCCAGCTCCTGCCGCTGTAGCCCAAGTTCCTGCCGCTGCGACCAGGTCGCGATGAACAGTAGCGCAAAGGCGAGAGGGGAGAAAAACCCGGCGAGCTTGTCGGCGAGCTCGTTCAGCTTAAGTTGGGTGAGTTCGGCCCAACGGGGAGCAAGAAGCGCTGCAGATGCGAGCAGCCAAGCAAGGGTGACGACGATTGCGGTCTTCATCGAGTGTCACCGCGACATGCTGCGCTGGTACTGCTCGAAAAGCCCGGCACAGTAGAGGTCGTTCCGAATGTTTGTCTGACAACCAAGCGGACCGTCATTTCTCACGATCCGATCGAGAAAATCGGCGATTTGCTCTATAACAACCTTGACGTCAGCAGCAGAAATGCCTGAGGCGGTTCCAATCACCTTGCGCGTCCTTGTTGTCAGCCCGCCCTCAACCACTTTGTGTTTGGGAGGCGTGAGCAGCTCCATGTTTTGCTCGGCATAGGCGAAGCCCAGAAAGATGAGCGTCTCCGCTTGGGCCACCTCCGAGCGGATCGCATCTAGGAAGCGCTCCTCCTCGACACGCTCCGTGAAAGTCTTGATCTGCTTGGACAGATGAAGAAGGGTTTGGGCGTAACCTTCATCGCCGAACGCGACGCCGGGCTGGCCTTCCGCCTGCCAGGGCAGTCGTCCAGCGACCCCATAGGGGTGATATATCCGAAGCGTCTCCATGAGCGAAGCCGCCTCCGATGCGCCAATTCCATAGTAGTTTTGCAGCGCGTGATATAGGTAGTGCTCGATGCAGCGATCATAGTTGAACGTCACGATCGCCACGTTCTCGAAAACGTTCTTGACCTCACTCCTCGCCACGCCTTCCGTGAGGCGCTGGAAGAAGAGTTGAAACCAGGCCTTCGGCGGCGCGTAGTTGAAAGGCTTGTGCTTGTCCTGGCCGTAGTAGATTGCCGATTGGCTCTCGGCCATCAGAATGGCCCGTACGATCGCGATCTTCCCACAAGCCTCAATCATCTTGTTGCCGCGGTGAGCGTCTATGTAGTTGTCGATGGAGATCGCCTGCGTCATTGCTCCTGCGATCTGGCATGCGGCAGCCCGATAAGCATTCACCTGAGCTTGGTGCCCTGCCTCCTTGGCGGCGATCGAGATCGCTTGCCACACCTCATAGTCCCCGGACTGCTGCCGGACTCCATTCTCGAAACGTATGTCGAGGAGCTTGGCGATATTCTCCCGAAGAGCGGCACCGCTCGGCAGGCCGACCTCGCAGCTGGCGCCAGCGCCGACAACGAAAAGCGTGGGTGATCGGAACATGTTATCTTTAGTGTCGGTAAAGTGCGCGACCTCGGGGTGGCCACGCTGACCGTCACCCCCCAAAAAAGCCTTTCAAGCCAGCAACGATCGCCCCGAACCACCCAAGCCGCTTCAGAGCACTGTAGAGCTGCGGGCCAATGGAGGAGAGGGTGTCGGTCCAGTACATCCGAACAGCCCGCTTCCGACCCCACTTCGCGACATGAACCCGGAACTTTTCTTCGCGGTCGCCGATGATGGCGTCGCGATATTTCGGTCTTGCTAGAAGACGCGTCAGGACCTCAGCCAGTGCTGGTGGCTCGGCAGGGTTCTCGACGTGCCCGGACAACTGAGCCGTGTCGGCTCCTTCGGTTGCGGAAGCCTTGCCAGGGATGAACTCGGCCTTCACCGTGACGGTCGCATTCCCCATAACCCTCACTATAGCGGCACCCTGCCCCGTCACGGCCGGCGCCCGTCCGTGGACGGGCAATATGTGATGCCCGATGATCCGCGGGGAAACACCGCCCATGTCGGTATAGGACGAGTAGAATTCTAATTGCGCCTCGTCGTGGCGTTTGTTGGTCTCGCTCATGCTGGCACTCCCCCGAGGTCGATGCCTTCGCGCAGTTTATCCGTGGTGTTCAGCGCGTCCTGCAGGACCCGCTTGCCCGGGGCCGTGATGTCAAAATACAGCTTGCGGCGGCCGCCCCGTTCCGCGGTGGGCTCTCCCTCTTCCGAGGTCAGGTAGCCTTTACCCTCGAGTCGTTCGAGCGCTGCATAGATTGAGCCGAGCGAGTAATCCCGTTCGGCGCGCGCCGCGATCTCGTCTCGAATGCTGACCCCGTACCCCTTGCCCCGTAGGCGGAATACGGCCAGCAGGACGTGTTGCTCCACCGAACCCAGATCGCTTCCCTTCATGGTGCCCATCGAGTGGCCCTCCGATATGTTCAAGGATATAGAACAAATTGGAGCGAGGTTCAAGATGGAGGCTGTCAATTGGGGCTAGGTGCACCGCGCACGGATCGCCACCCCCGACCTACTCGCCGTAGCAGCTGACCAAGTCTGGATACAAACGGCGGAGCGTGACGTGCAGCCCATAGGCTAGGTCCGTCAGGTGATCGTTGCTGACGAAAAGGAACTCGTGCTCGTGAGCGTAGCGCCAGTCCACGAAGGCTTTCGAGATGCCCTCGATCCTCTCCCGCAGGTCTTCCTCGCTGCCATAGGCGCACCGTGTCTTCTCGACAATGATGGCGCGGGTTTCGGGGACCAGCGAGTCGAAAAGGGCAAGCAGGTGATGACCCCTTGGCGGCGTACCGGTTTGCAGCAGGTTCAGCAGCTTGAGGTAGAGCTCGATCGACAGCGCGTAATTCACCACAGTCGGCGCACCGACAGCATGCCTCTGCAGCGGCGTTACGCAGATCGTGAACTCGCAACGAGAGGCCGCTTGATAGAATGCCACGGCCGCATTCAGGAGCCGCTGTGGCATCTCGGACTTGACGCTCACCCGTCGTTCTCGATCGTGAGCTGGTCAGGGCGCAGGCCCTCGTCCACGGCCGGCGGCTCCGAGGCAACGAGCATCCGGGCCGTGAGTTCGAGGGCCTCGGCGGCGGGTGTGTTTGGTGCCCGGTCGGCCAGGTCCTGCAGTTCGTTCGCCAGCAGTTCGAGCGTCTCGTTTGCCGACAGGGATTGGTCCCGGGTCGCGGCGACGAGGCTGATCGCGAAGCCGGTAAGGGTTGCGGCGAGATCCTCGCTGTTGATCACCGCATAGGTCTGCTCGCTCACTGCACCTTCTCCTTCCGAAGCCGCACGCCGGCCCCGCTGCCGTTCTCGGGAATGAACTCGACGCCGGCCGATTCGAGAGCACGCATCACAGCGGCGAGATTGTTCGGGCTCGGCACGCGGCGTCCCTTCTCGAAGTCTCGGATGGTACTCTCGCCGAGGTTCGATCGGCTCGCCAGTTCCTGTTGAGACCAGTCGAGCAGGCCTCGTGCAGCGCGTGATTGTGCGGGTTGAATCATGCAAACGTCCTTCAACGGTTTTCGATTAACATAAACGAAAACCGTTGACAGCATGATCTTTCAACGGTCTTCGTTGATGTTTAACCTGACCGTTGTGGCACATGCCTTGAAACGTATGGACTGTGAACGGGCGAACTATGTCCTGAATGCATCCGGCGAGGTGATCGCCTCAACCGTTACCGAGATCGGCGGGGCTCGCCTGACTGCCCTCCTGTCAACGCTGTGAGGGGGCCGTGATGACCGACGATCCCCACCAGCTCTCTATCCAGGACTGGAACATGGTTCCCGCGTTGTATCCACGCCGGCGCGTGACAGTGGACCCGAGTGAACAGTTGCGAGGCTGATGGCGCGAGCTCTCCGTTGACAGGCTACCGCGACGACCGCCGGTGGAACTCGGCGAGACGTCAAACACCTGGGAGGTCTGTCAATACGCCCCGATGCGGCGGCTCGCGCTGCCGAAGCGGAGTTGGCCCAGTCGCTCACTATATTCAGATCGTGCATCTCGTCTGTGAGGGAATGCCGGCTAAGCGACGCGCTTTACCCGCCCCATATATTGCACTGAATGAAGTTGGAGGGCTGACGGTCGTGGCACCGCAAAGTCGTACAACGCTGCTACGCGAGAACACGGCTCTTGCACTGCAGCCGAAACAAAATCGACGCGCCCGGCAGGGTTGCACCAGCGGTGTCAAGCTAGCAAGTGGTGCGCTAGATTGAACTCAGGGAGGGAATCTCGGTCATCGAGTGTTCTGAAGGTGGTGTGGACCTTGACGACATCTTGCCGTCGTTCAGCTTTGGCACCCGCCCCATCCAGGGTTCAGCTTTGATCGCCCGAACCCAATCCACAAAAGATGGGATACGACCGAAGTCCTCTCGGACGTGTTGCTCGGCAATCCAGCGCGTCATCACCTCTCGTCCGGCGCTCGTCACGAGAACCGGCCCAAAGATCTGTACGCAAAGCGCGATGCCCTCGGCGTGGTGTCTGAGCGCCCGATGGCGAAAGTCGCACGTGATGGTCTTGCTCTCATCAAACCAACGGTGGATCGCGGTATAGTCCTCCGGCGTGCCTCCCCAGCGTTTCACACTTGAGAGAGCATGATGGTAGCTGTCCGCCATGATCAGAGCTCGTGTTCCGAGGTCTGATGGGTGACGTAGCGCTGATTCATCTCGCAGCTGATCGAGTCCTCGACGGGGTCAATGACGATCTCGCCAAAGCCGCCCTCGTTGTTTACCCAGTCCACTCCGGTTTCCTCCAGGAGGTCGAAAGCCCATGCATCCAAAAGGTCGTACATCGTCATTGGGCGGGGTGCATCGAGCAGAACCATCGTCCGGTGCTTGGGATCCCATACACGTCCCACGCCCATCATCTTGCCCGGGATCTCACAGGGCCAGTCGAGCAGATCAGTCACGCCGTCCGTTCGCACAGCAACGATTTCGTCGACCTGACCCTCGTCACCACAGCCGTCGAACTCGATACGCACCTCGACCACCCCCCTCTCGACCAGCTTCGCCATGACAGCCGCCCGCAGCTTCTCGCCCTTCAGATCGAACTCAGCGGTGGTCTCGGCTGACGCCATGGCTTGTCCTGTTCGTCTGTCCGGTACAGCAGCGCCTCGGCGAGCACCAGCTGCGGGACTGGTGTAGACGTTGCCGAGGGCAAGCTTAAGGTGAGCATGAGAAGCGGCGGCACGGCATTTGGCCGTCCGCTTCACAGTGCACTGCATCGTGCCGGCCGACCGTTCTCGCGTCCAATGGAAGTTCTGAATCGATACCACGCTGATCGATTCAAGCCTTTGATGATTGGTGAGCGCTCAAGCCTTAGGCTGCTTTCGCTGACACGCGCTGAACGCCCTCCCTTTCCGAGGCCGGACGGTGGACTTCGTGGAATTGTTCGATCTCGGCATAGATCCCCTCCATGGCGGCCCAGATCGCGCCAGCGACTTCCTTCACCTCGCATGAGAACCCCTCAAGCGCATCCTCTTCCCGGAACCACGCCAGGGCCCCTTGAGGGCACATCGCCTCACGACGCTGGCTCGAGCGGGCCCATGCTGTCGGATCGATCCGCTCTCCCCTCCCCCATTTCGGCCCGCGAAGGAGCGCCTCGAGGGCGCAGCCCTGCCCGGCGACGACCTGCATGCTCATCGTCGGCAACTCGTCCACAAGACAGCTGAAAATCCGCCGGCGATAGAAGTCGCTCCGACTCACGCCGTAATCATCGAACGCGGCTACATGGAGGCGCCCGACAAATGGGTGTTCGCGATGCAGGTAAAGTGTTTGGCTGCGAAGGAGATCTCCGAGAATACGGGGCCAGTTCTCTCGATCAAGGTGCAGGGTTGTGTAAGGATCTGGTGCTTTCATGATAACCACTGAATGAACACCTGAACCTTACACCGGAAGACCTCGTCTCACCTATAAACATGTTTAGTTCCCGTCGTCTGACACGCACGGTGGGTCGCACGCCACCTCATGCCCTCGAGCGCGTGTCAGTCGGCTTCCCCGACCCGAACCTCACCAGTCACAGCACAGTCGCCGACCGTGCCCGCCCAGCCACATTCCCAGCAGCAGACGCCGGACGACGCATCGAAGTCGAACGGTCCATCATCGGTTTGCGCTACTTCATGGTGGTCGCGTCGTCGTTATCAGCTGGATCATCGTTCTGCAGGTGATACCACCCGGACATGCGCACGACGAGATCCTGATCCTGGCCGCATTGCGGGCAAGCCATGGCATACATGCCGTAGCCCTTCTTTGCTCAAGGCGTCTGTATGTCCTGCGCAGTTTCAGCCTCGGGCTCGTCCTCGATGGTGCAATCACCGGCTAAGCCCGCCCAGCCACATTGCCAGCACCAAACGCCGGAGTGGTGGTCGAAGTCATAAGGGCCGTCGTCCGTCTCAGCCTGTTCGATCGTGGTTGCATCATCGTCATCCTGGGGGTCTGCATTTCGCAGGTAGTACCAGCCGGACATCCGAACGATGAGCTCCTCATCCTGGCCGCATTGTGGGCAGGCCATCGCGTAGATGCTCTTTCTCAGACCCATAACGCTCAACCTACCACGCCGAATTGCCTCGCGAGTTGGACATTAGGACAGCTCTACACTGAGCGGCATTAGCAAGAGGAGCGGCTTCAGAGCAGTTACTTCGCGATCACAAAGCTGTCCTTTTTTGAGCAATGCCGCCGTGATGCTTTCCACCCACGCCCACATGCCGGGTGAGCCAACAATTCGTTGTGTTGCTGTCTGGTAGAATCGAAAGACCTCGATGATTTGTTGATCGCTCGCGAACGGCCGCTCGCACATGATGCGGCGAACGGCTTTTGTCGCACTATCGTCGTATTGATCGCTGCCGCTACGGACATCCTCGATGCATTCTGCGAGGCTCTCATCCGTGAGGAGGTCGTTGATCGCGCAACCTGCTCGTTCGGCACCGATGCGAAAAGCAAGCAACATACAGACGTGAGCCTGCTCGGTGTTGTCGATCATCCGAAGCCGAAAGTAGCTTCCGCAATCGCCATCCAGCCGCACGCCTCGAGGATTGAGGTACCAGCCGTGCACGTAGGCCGTAGCCACACAGGCAGCCTCGCCGTAGGCTGAGAAGTAGCGGAAGCGATCAGCCGGGAGAGGAGTCATGTTCACCTCGAGGTCACCTCCAGCGCTCAGTGGCTGAAGCCTGTCTACAGGGCGCCCGTCCTTTCGGCCAATTGGTTTCCTGAATCGGGTATGTGCGCCCGATTCAGAGAACCGATACTCGCCTCTCTTCTTGAGCGTCACCTCACGGCTGCATAGCCGGGGTCGCCCTATCGCAGCCAAACGAAATGACGGCGGAGCTGTTGAACCTGTCGCCCAGCTCAACGAGCTCAGCGTTGCTCATGACGTCCCAACACCCATTCTCTGCGATTTCTGCCTCTAGTGTTCCCTCGAGTCCGCCATCTGACGTGACCCGGCGCAGGGCAGCCAGGAGGTGAGCATGATCGCGTTCGGTGATGAGGACCAGAACGGGTGCGTCCGGATCGATCGAAAACGCTGCCTCGCCATCCACATCGGCATCACCGTCGCCATCGTTGAGCGTCAGATTGACGGCAACGGCAAACCCAAGCTCTACCTCAAGCTCTTTGACGATGCTCTCGGCGAGAGCCTCGACGGCAAGGTCGCTCAAGGCCGGGGTCGCACACTGGAACTCCGCATCGGCGATCACGTCGCCTTGCCCCGCTAGAGGATCCTTGCCTGTCTGCTCGCACCAGAGATCATAGAACATGCGCCCACATCCGCTGCCTACATGCTCGATGGGGCGACGCTCCATTTGGCGTTCGACAGCCCTGCGCCGCGACAGAGCTTCCGCAACGTCAGCGCCAGCGACCCAGACCTCGACGGTCAGTAACATCGTAGTATCAGCGCACAACGGCTGCGCTGAATTGCAATCGGCCATAGCTGGCGCCTGGGTTGCATCGGCGCAGACGGCCGACGTGCGACCATCCGAAATGTTAGCGCTCCTGTTCATCGTCATAGGATGTTCCACGTTCAGACCCAGCGGACCATGATCGAGACGATGTCGGTCTGATTGGGCTCCTCGTGAAAGAAGATCCAGTCGTGCCCCCCCAGGCTCTGTAAGAGGCTACGGGGCGTGGTGAGCATACCGTCGAAAAGCGCAACCTCACCTGGTTGGACCCGCCAGGGACGCAGGCACCAGTGCATGCGGTTGTCCGTAACGAGGATTGCATCGCCGTATGCCGTGGGGCTCTGATGTGGCCCCGTGAGCCATGGCATGCCGGCTGCGCCAAGAAGATCCGTCGCGAGCTGATTTCGCGGAAAGTGAGTGCTCACCTCGAGAATATGCCCCTGGTAATCCTCACGGCCGAGGGTGGCTGATAACTCGGCCCGTTGCCCGTGATAGTCGACGACGGACTGGTAGGTTTGCGCGGCGCCTGGATGGAAGTTCGAAAGTTTTCCATTCGGCAACGGGCCAATGTCGTAGCCGAGGGCCTCCACGGTCCCGTCGGTCTTGATGATGTGACGCAGTCCGACCCTCATGCGGCTGAGGATACCCTTGTCCTGCAGCCTCTTCAGGGTAGGACGTGAGGCTTTGTTGGGCTTGAGGCGAGATGTTTTTGACATAGGGGCGATAGTTTTTGGAGTTATAGATTTATGTAAGACAATAGATGATGCGCTTGAGGGCGCATCATCCATGATTCATCGACATACTTGAGAAGATTGAGATTTCACGGATAAGTGCGATGTAGTACCTCTGGTCTGTTGATTGTTTTATCTTAGCTCAACAGGTAGGTACTTCGTCAAAATAGAAATGATCTCGGGCCCGAGAGCGCCGCACGCATTGCACGGCCCCATCCCCGTCAGAACCGCTTGGCCGTATCCAGAGCCTCGGCGGGCCCTTACCGCTTTGCAGATCGGTCCACCTTCGGGCGCAGTGGTGGTTTCACGGTCTCCATCGGAGCGGACGTGAGATCGACGCCTCTGCGCCGCGCCCATTCGACAGCAAAGTCACGCCCGGCCGGTGTTGGATAGTAGTGCCGCACTCGCCGATCACGCTTGTCGTGCAGGCCAAAAACATAGCCGTACTCGTGCTCGAGAGCGCGTAGGACCTTCGAGATCGTGTCCTGTCGAAGCCCACGCTTTGCTGCCAGTGCTGTTGCCGTTCGTTCAAGCCGCGGCTCATCGTCGGTAAGACCAGCGCCTCGCAGGGCCAGATCGATGATGTCGAGAAGGATGATGACCTGGCGAGCGTTCGGATCGGCTCGGCCCATCACTCTCGTGACGTCGTCCAAAGCGTCAGCGATCGTGGCAAAGATTTCGACGCCGGCGGAGCACGGCCTTCTTCTCATGGTAATAAACCCGTTCTGAAATGCTCTAAAAACACCCCCTTTTAGCACACGAGCGTGGAGTGGTTCTGGAGCACCTGAACAAGTTGCAAATCTGCATCCTTGACATGAGTGCATCAGTCCCGTAGAGAGCGCGCCAGTGATTCGGCGTTGGCCGGACCATTCCTTTCACTCGGATTTGAGCAATGACCAACACAGCGGCCCTTTTGGCCGTCCCTTTCGTGCGCCCGCAGTCTTCCAGGTAAACCCCAAGGGTTCCGGAAAAGGGCAGGCGCCTAGCGCCCGCCTACACTTTCATCCCAAATGAAGGTTTCTAGTATGAATACGAACACCGTCACTTCGGCGGTCGGTTTCGCACGCCCGCAATTCCCCTTCGGGCGCTGCACCTACCTCGCCGTTCGTCCAACCTTCGAATGCGGGGACCGCACCGCGTCTGCCATGCTCGACGACTACGAGGAGGTGCAGCTGCAGGTGGGCTTGCCGGATCACCCGACCCACTGCCTCGAGATCTATGATGACCTCGCAGATACCATCAATCTCGCCCTGTCCATCAAGGCCGACCATCCGCACCTTCGCCTGTTCTACAATGGCGAAGAGGTGCAAGCGCCCTTCGATTGCTGGCGCAGCCTCGCCCTCGTGTTCGCCGAGAGCTATGACGCCTGGGAGGTGGTGGAGCAGGTCGCCACCGGTGCCCTTAAGGCCGATGACGAGCGGGTGCAGGACTGCATCTCGGACTGTCCCCTGATCGGCACTGCCATTGGAAAGGTGGTGGCGTGATGAGCCTTGCAAAAAGCATCGGGATCCGCTGCCCGAACTGCGGCAACGAAGATGAGCTGTTCATCAGGTGCTATGGCAACTGGACCCGCATCACCACCGTCGATGACGAGGACTATGACTGTGAGGAGGTCGGCGGCTACGAGTGGGGGCCGGAATGCCCTGCCAGCTGCGACGAGTGCAACCACGAAGGCACTGTCGCCAGCTTTTCGGAGGGCGTGTGATGGGACCCAAACAGACTCACTCCATGGCCTGCCCGCACTGCGACCAGGATCGGGGCATTCAGATCGAGTGCAAGCCCATCTGGTCGGAGCTTGGACCCGACGGCGAGTGGCGAGACGTTCATGGACGGGAGTACGGCACGGAGAGCCCGGCGGCGTGCCCCGATTGCGACTGGTCCAGCGCTGTGCAGGACCTCTGCGCGTGGGAGGAGAAGGCAGAGGCCGCCGCCATGGCGCGCGCCGAAGGCCGAGGCCAACCCCATGCGTAGACGCTATCACCGCAAGCCCTCCGGCAACCAACACAGTTACAGGTGTCCCTCCTGCGTTCGGAGCGACGACATCGCCGTCCAGGCGATGATCTGGACCGCTTTGTCTAGGCAAGGCTCCGATCCCGACGGCCGGACGCCGTCACACGACCACGGGTGGGACGCCGACCACCTCGCTGCCTGCACTGCTTGCGGGTGGCAGGGAACGGTTCGGGAGCTCGGGGGCGCAGATGCCTCGTCGGCCCGCCGCCAGGTTCACCTCGTGGTGGTTCACGGAGACGAGGAGATCCGATCTGTGCGGGTCTTCAGCCTCGAGGAGAGCGCAACATCCTACCGGAACGAGCTCGTGAGGTCGCAGTGGCAGGATTGCATGAGTGAGCCCATGCCGGTGGACCCGGAGGAGGCCTTCGCGCAGTTCTGCGAGGTCGTGATGGATGATGGTGTCTTCATCCATCTCGAATCGACGGAGGTGGAGGTATGAGCCTCGCCGGAAGCGTTCTCATCATCGGCCCTGGCCGCGAGCCGGCGTCTTTCTCCTGGGAGGCGAGCGGTCCGCTGGAGCGCGTGAAGGCGGCGACTGATGTCGTGTACCAGATGGCGGAGCGCATGGCTGAGGTGATCGAGGCGGACACCGGCCCTACTGGAGCCGTCCTCCTCACCCTCGCGCACATCGCTGCCGGCGGGTTCTTGCGGGGCGATGGGCCGGCCATGCGGATCGCGAGTCTGGCTCTGGCGGCCGTCGCTCTCCGGTCTAACGAGGCGATCTGGTGCCTCACCCTCAACAGGCACGGGCGTGTGGTGAGGATGGTGGCTGGAGGCCCGGCGCCATAGGCCTGCAGGCCTCTCTCCTCTTCATAGCGATGAACCGAGCGCCCGCGTGGATTCAACGTGCCGGCGCCCCTCCCCTTTGACGTTCTCGCCACGGAAGACCTTTATGACCTCGACCTCGACCTTCGACCCGAAGGCGTTCCTCGACAGGATCGCCGCCGATCCCGCTTTCGCAGCGCAGCTTCGTGCGATACTCGGCGAGGCAGCACCTGCCGTGGCGTCCACCCCGTCATCTGACCTGCCGCAGGCGCGTCTGCCGGCCCTCGACGCCATCACGCTCCTGCAGGCGACCCTGTTCGACAATGGACCTGACGGCACACGAGCCAAGTATCAGGCCCGCTACAAGGTGACCCTGGAGGTCTGGACGGAGGCGGCCGATGCCATTCGGCTGAGCGAATGGCAGTGGAAGCGCTCCGTCGTGCTGAGCGATCGCGACCCCTTCCTGGTGAGGGTCGACACCTTGAAGAACCGAGGTGCGATCACACCCGAGTACCATGCGGCTCTGCTCAAGCTTTGGAGCACGGCCGGGCCCGGCTTCTGGTTCGGGCTCATGGGCGACAAGGGCCAGAAGGGCGGGAGGGGTGGTACGACGTACTATGACGGGCAGTGCCTGGTGCTCGCGATGGACGCCGGTACTCCGGGCGAGGGCTACGTGGTCCATGCCCCGAGAGAGGACAGCATCGACATGGTGCCCCTCGCGCCGTGGTCGCTGCGGAACTCAGCCGGCAACCTGCTGACCGGCAAGGCGCGCTACCAGTCTCGTCTCGATCGGTGCCACTACAACGCTGCATGGCCGACGACGTCGTGATGGGCGGCGTCGAGGAGTGAACCTCATAGTCTATAGAGTCTACAGAGACTAAGCGAACTACGTAGACTATGAGGTTGCGTCCTCCGCCTCGTCACAGCCTCGGCCTCGCCGCTCCACTCATCTCGACTACAGGTGGCTTGCAGCCGTCGAGAACTCCACGACTACGGCGGAATGCAGGGCCGCCCGCGACCTGAACAAAGCCCATGGCGCACGACGTGAGCTGGCCCGAGCAAAAAAGCGCCGCGGAAACCCCGACGCGAGAGAACGGCCGGCCCGGTGTGAAGCAAGTTCGTCAGGTCTTCCGACGCGTCACCCACAGGAAGCCGAGAGCAAACCCGAACGCGATGACGGTGAGGTTCACCAGGAGCCTCCACGTCAGGCCGAGCAGCCTCCGGCATAGCCAAACGGCAAGGCGAAGCCCACCCCAGGTCAGCCATATGGCGAGCTCGAGCCAACCGGCACCGTCGTGCTCCGGATAGCGTCTCAACGTGCTCGCTCCGATTTAAAGCGCTCTAGAAGCAAAAGGCCGGTGAGGAGGTTACCCGAGCCGATCACGTACCCTGAGGCATTGCGCGTCCGGTCTCGTGGCTCAGGCTCGTAGATACCCACGACCTGTCCGCTCGGGGTTCTGGCGATCACCCAGCAGGTATAGGGCTGCACCTCGAGCGTGCCGAGGCGCTGCCCCGAGCGCTCACGCAGAACCTCACGCGAGGGCGCGCACGCCTCGACCTGCACCACAGGCGCATCCATCAGGCTGCCACCTGCTGCTCGAGGCCAGCAAAGTCGTCGTGTTCCAGGCGATCGAGACCAAACCCGTCATCGGTGTGAGGGAACTCGTGACGGCAGACCCGTTCGACCATGCGCCAGGGACAGTCCTCCGGCCAGGAGTCGAGGCCTGGGACACCGGCAGCGAGGAACTGCCGTTCAACCTCGGTACGGAGCACACGGGGGACAATGCCGTTCCCGGCAAGGTGGACGCCTGCGAGCACTAGGTGTCGCTGCGGCCCGATGGCCTGAATCTCTGCGATGACGCCGCGCTTACTGTACTCGAAGTAGAACCGCTCGCCCTTGAGCACGCCGATGATCCGGGACGGCGTTCCAACGCAAAGTTGCAAGCGAAGGCCCGCCTCGGTCAGCTTCGCCCCGCTGTCGAGCGGCAGCCAGTGATCGCCGAGGCTCAACGCCGGGTAGCTGATCTGAGGCACGCGCCGGAGCCAATTCGAGGCCCAGGTCGCGAGGGGGGTGCGCTCCCCCATGTCACGGATGGATTGGCGCAGGGCCTCGTCGTTCGCGGCCCCGCCCACGACCTGCCGGATCAGACCGAGCGTGACGTTAAGCGCCTTTGCTTCTGCCTCGTTCTTCACCTTGAGAGCGAACCGCGGGCGCAGGAACACCGGGTCAAGCTCGAGGAGGGTCAGAAGCCGATTGAGGTCGAGCTCGGGGAGCTGCTTGACCACCAGGGCGACCGTCTGGTTCCGCGGGTCGACAAAGGTATTGAACAGCAGATCGTAGTAGATCACCGTTTGAGGGCCGCTCGTCTTCGACAGAGCACCCAAGAAGCCCTCGGGCACAGAGCCGTAGTGCTCCGCGATGAGCTCCCGCGACTTCGCCCGTCGCATCGAGGCGACGAGAGGCTTTATTGCGATCAGGTCGCGGTCGATGCCGGATCGCGTGGTGCGCGGGCTCTTGAACATGAGGAGGTGCCGCGCTGCTTTGGCTAGAACGGCAAGCATGACCTGCTGGCGATCTTTGGGCAGGCGCAAGAAGCCGCCGTAGGTCCCAACCGCTATGCTCTCGAGCCGCACAAGGAGATCGTGGAACAAACCCTGGGGCAAGGGACGGTACTGGTACAAGCTCGAGGTGGGCATGGCTCAAGACTGAGGCCAAACCGGAATCGCGCAACTAATTTCTATCGGTCACTACTTGCTGGAGCTCCGGGTACTCTGTCGAACGGAGGACGGGGTCTCGTGACCGCCTCGAGGCAGGTTAGCTCCATCTTTGGGTCTCATTGCGGGCCAAGCAGGCGGACTAGGGGCCGGGGCGACGCATCAGGCTGATGGCTGCTGCGACGAGTCTCCCGCAGCGATCACCCTTGTCGTCTTGGTTGCCGAGCCTCGATTGTCTGACCTGCGCCCCGTGCGAGGGCGTCCGCACTTCGCAATCGACTGAGCGAGCAAAGCATCTTGAGCTCGATCGGCGTTGCTGGGATCAGACAGCAGAACCGCGAAAACGTGTGTCCAGACTCCAGCCTCGGACCAACGCTTATACCTTTGATGCAGCGTCTGGTAGCTGCCATAGCGTTCTGGCAAGGCACGCCACGGTGACCCCGAGCGGAGCACCCACAAGGCGCCATTGATGGCGCTCCGGTTGCAACGGGCTGTTCGTCCCCAGTCCGTCACCTTGCCTGGCAGGAGCGGGGCGACTTGCGTCCACTGATCCTCCGTCAGTTCGTATTTTTCTACCGCCAGCTGCGTGTCGTGCGGCGTCGAAGGTTCTTTCCACCTCGCTGTTTGGGGTTTGCATGCGTCACACTGGAGAGAATAGCCCTGGCGCAGAGCCACAGCCGGGATGCGATGCTCGCGGCCACAATCGCAGACGCACCGCCACATGACGCGCGGGTAGCCGTTCGGAGATAACGCATGCCCATCCATCGATAGAACGCGAAGTTTTCCGTAGATCTTGCCCGAGTGGTCGATGTATTTCGTTCCCAGGCGTGCTGTAGTAGTCATGTGGTCCATCAATCCTTGTCGGTTTAGCGCCTTATCCTTTCACTGTGACCAGCCCGTTTCTATTCGTCTATATATATGTTCGCGCAGCGTGTGCAGTTGCTCTGAACGAAACGCGTGCCGCGCGAGTTACAAAAACTCGATCAGGTCGACGGACCCATCCTTATGTGTTGACGCGATCATGAACACGGTCGCTGGAAACTTAGCTCTACTCCGGGATCCGAAAGCCACAACCGTATCGGGAGTTCGAATCTCCCTTGCTCCGCCACTAAGTCATTGCCACTTTTGGCTTCTCCTTTGGCCTGGCGAGCGACCTTAGAAAGCTTTGTATCTGCCGTGACTTAGCGCATGCCTATAGACGGCGGGCGAAGCAAGGCTCTCTTCAAGCTCTCCACAACACGCCGGTCACAATGGCCCGTTCTGGTCGGCTCGAGCCCGTGGTTCGGATGCCCTCACCGACACGGCAAACCGAATGATCTCCGAAGAAGCAGAACCGCCGAACGGTTTGTCTCCTGCCGTCCCTCGGGTGGGCGGCTATGAGCCTTCTATCTCTTTGTTTGACGACGGTTGCTCGACCCGGCCCGAACATTTGCTTACTCCCCGCTCTGGCGTTACCGGAGGGTTGGACATGCCCCCGTCGCTCGTCAAGAGCTGCCCACGAGCTAAGCTCCTGCTGACTAAACACCAATGAGGTGCTGGCTAGGCAGCTAATCATTGGCCAACTTGCTAGACCGGCAAAGTGGCGTTACTCCAGTAGTTTCATAGCCTGCAACCGCTGTTTACCTCGAAGATTGCGATTGGTTATGTCATCTGCCGATCTCGCTGTTCGCTTCAGTACAGCCTGCGCAGTCGCTCGCGAAGCTGGTGCACTCATCAGAAGGCGTTATCTGGCGCGCGCAAGATCGTTGCCGGAGTTCAAGAGCCACCAGGATTTTCTCACCGCAACCGATGCGGAAGTCGAAGAGCTTATCAGACGAAGGCTTGAGATCGCCTTCCCCGCGGACAGCTTCTTTGGTGAGGAGGGAGGCGGTTCCTTCACTGATGACGTCTGGGTTGTCGATCCGATTGACGGGACCGCAAATTTCGCACGTGGTATCCCGCATTTTGCGGTCTCAATCGCGTTGGCTCGCCATGGGTGCGTCGAGATAGGCGTTGTGTACGACGTGATGGCCGGTGAACTTTATGCCGCCGTCCGGGACCAGGGGGCGACGCTCGACGGCCAGCCACTTCGCCCAAGCGGGCTTACAAACCTGCGTCATGCGACAGTCGAGGCTGGCTGGTCTCCCCGCCTACCACCAGAGCCTTACATTGAGATGGTTCAACGGCTCTACTCCGCAGGCGCGAATGTTCGCCGGGCAGGGTCGGGCACCCTCGGCCTTGTCTACGTGGCTGACGGCCGCCAGGATGCGTTCTGTGAGCTGCATATAAATTCGTGGGATGCACTCGCCGGCGTTCTCATCGTCGCCGAGGCCGGAGGCTACGTTAGCAACTTTCTTGCTGGCGACGGTCTGAGAGCAGGTAATCCAATTATGGCTTGCACACCGGAGCTAGCGAGCGCGCTGCAAGACCTCACAGGTATCCGTTAAGCTTAGACTTTAGTCCTCCCCTTGACCGGGGGGCCTCTACGGGCTGAGTTAGCCGGATAGCAAAATGGAGGAAACGTTATGCGCCGCCATCATTGGACGTTCGCCGCGGTCGTTCTGGGAGGGCTAGCCTCTCTTGGTTTGCCCGCACATGCCCAAGGGCAGCTCGTGATGTACTGCGGCGTCCAGGAGGAATGGTGCCGAGCGATGGTGAATGGCTTCGAGCGGGAGACAGGCATCAAGGTCTCTATGACGCGAAAGAGTGCCGGAGAAGTCCTTGCGCAACTGAAAGCCGAAGCCCAGAACCCGCGCGCCGACATATGGTGGGGTGGCACAGGCGATCCACACCTGCAGGCGGGGCAAGAAGGCCTGACGGATGAGTATAAGTCTCCCGCCTTGGCCGACCTTCAGGACTGGGCCGTGCGCCAGTGGGAGCAGTCCAAGGGTCGGACGGTGGGGATCTATTCGGGTGCCCTTGGTTTCGGCTTCAACACCGACCTCATCAAACAGAAAGGGCTGCCCGAACCAAAGTGCTGGGCAGATTTGCTGGATGCAAAGCTGAAAGACGAGGTTCAGGTGGCCGATCCAAACTCGTCGGGAACAGCCTACACCCTCCTCGCGACTGTGGTTCAGCTGATGGGTGAGGAGAAGGGTTTTACCTACCTCAAAGGTCTGCACAAGAACATCAACCAGTACACGAAGTCGGGCGCGGCCCCCGCTAAAGCAACTTCCATCGGCGAGACCGCCGTCGGTATCACATTCCTGCACGACATGGTGACGTTCGCCGTTGATGGCTCTCCGGTGAAGGCGGTCGCACCCTGCGAGGGGACAGGGTACGAGATCGGGTCTATGTCCATTGTCAAAGGCGCCAAGAACCTCGACAGCGCTAAGAAGTTTTACGACTGGGCACTTTCTCCGAACGCGCAGCGGCTAGCCAGCGAAGCAAAGTCATATCAGGTGCCCTCCAATAAGAGCGCTCCCGTGCCGCCTCAGGCGCCAAAGATCGCCGACATCAAGCTCATCGCTTACGATTTCGGAAAATACGGCTCATCCGAAGAGCGCAAGCGCCTGCTGACTAGGTGGGACGCCGAGGTAAAAAACCTGTCGAAGTAGCACCGCACGTCGGCGGTCGAGGTGGCCAAGGGGGCGCTTGTCTGGGTCGTGCTCGCATGGGCGGGGTATGGCGTCCTGCCCTGGTACGGGTTCGAGGGTATCAACGGCACCCTCGTCGCTAGCTCTGGGCTTGGGCTTGGCATTCGATCAGCGCCCTGGCTACTGCCCCTCGCAGTTCCGCTCGGTTTTGCAATTGCTCCGTTGAGCGGTCACGCCAAATCGGCAGGCAATTGGCTCGTGGCTGCCGGCCTCATCGGCCTCACGGTCCTGGTCGCGCAGGGCTTTGCAATCGGCCTGAACGGATGGCGCGGGGGCCTTGACGGCCTGCTGGGCACGCTCGGCCCGAGCCAGGCCGGAATGGGTCTCGGCGCTGCCCTGACGGCATTCTCTCTTTTGATGATCCTGTGCCAGGGGCTCGCGGCTTGGGGCTGGTGTCGCGGCGATGCGTTCGTCGTATCTGCCATCGGGGTCATCGTCGCTCTCATTGCCACGTTCGTCTTCTATCCCGTGCTCACGATCCTAGCGAGCGCGTTCCAAGACAACGCAGGCCGCTTTGCTCCAGGAGACTTCACCTCTAAGTTCTTCGATCGTTCAATTTGGGGGCTGGACTGCATCGTTGGTGATCAGCGCTGCGGGGTTGCTTGGAATACGCTTCTACTCGGTGTGCTCGTCGGCATTGGAACCACTGCCCTCGGCCTTTCCTTCGCGCTCATTGCGACACGCACGAACTTCCCGCTGAAGCGTGCGCTTCGGGTCATGAGCATCTTGCCCATCATCACACCACCCTTCGTGATTGGCCTCGCGCTCATCCTGCTGTTTGGTCGCTCGGGAGCGGTGACTGCGCTTCTTGCGGACTGGTTTGCAATCCCGCGCTCGCGCTGGATCTACGGTCTGCCTGGCGTTCTCATCGCTCAGCTGCTTGCCTTCACACCGATCGCCTTCTTGGTGCTGATCGGTGTCGTTCAGGGCATCAGTCCAACCCTTGAAGAAGCCTCGCAAACCCTTCGGGCGAGGAGCTGGACAACCTTCTGGACCGTGACGTTACCACTGATGAGGCCTGGCCTTGCGAATGCCTTTCTACTCGGCTTCGTTGAGAGCATCGCCGACTTTGGTAATCCCCTCGTCCTGGGTGGCAACTTTGAGGTCCTCTCGACAAAGATTTTCTTTGCCGTGGTCGGCGCAGCACAGGATCAGGGTCGCGCGGCAGTTCTGTCGGTCGTCCTCCTCGCTTTCACGCTGTGCGCCTTCTGGCTTCAGCATGCTTGGCTCGGCAAAAAGGTTTACACTACTGTAACTGGGAAGGGCGATGCGGGTCTCCCACTTCCCCTGCCGAGGCGCGTGGCCGCCGCGAGCTATCTCGCAGCCATTCCATGGGCGCTGTTCACGGTCGTGGTCTACGCCGTGATTGCCGTTGGCGGCTTCGTGAGGGCCGTTGGTCGTGATTATACGCCGACTTTGCAGCATCTTCTCACCGGCTTTCGGATTGAATGGTCTGAGCGAGGGCTCTATTTCGCGGGATCCGCCTGGAACTCCTTTTTCGCCACAATCAAGGTTGCCGCTGCCGCCGCCCCGCTCACAGCGGCAATTGGGCTCCTCACCGCCTATCTTCTGACGCGTCAGCGTTTCGCGGGCCAGCGCGCATTTGAGTTTGGCACTCTCTTGTCCTTCGCCATTCCGGGGACGGTAGTCGGGGTGTCGTACATCCTCGCGTTCAATGTACCGCCCATCGAGATCACCGGGACAGGCTTTGTGCTCATCATGTGCTTCGTGTTTCGGAACATGCCCGTTGGAGTACGATCCGGCATTGCCACTCTGAGCCAGATTGACAAGAGTCTTGATGAAGCATCCTTGACCCTTGGTGCCGGGTCCGCGACGACGCTCCGGCGCGTTGTGCTGCCTTTGCTGCGCCCGGCTATCGTTGCGTCGCTGGTCTACAGTTTCGTACGAGCGATGACAGCCGTGAGTGCGGTGATCTTTCTCGTGACTGCAGAGTACAACATGGCGACGACCTACATCATCGGCCGGGTGGAGGCCGGCGAGGTCGGTCTTGCGATTGCTTATTCCACCGTCCTCATCGCCGTTATGCTGCTCGCCATCTTGGGTATTCAGGCAGTCGTTGGCGAGCGCCGGCTTGGACGACGCGCAGCACCCGCCGGCGCTCTCGTTGCAGAGGCCGTCTGATGAACCTGGTAACAACCTCCGTTCGCCAGCCCTCTGGGGCCGTAAAGAAGTGTGCCGCTTCGGTGCGATTCCAAAGTGTGTCGAAGCGCTACGGGAAAGTCACTGCGGTCGACGACGTCTCGTTCACCATCGAGGCTGGCAAGCTCGTGACGCTGCTCGGCCCGTCAGGTTGTGGCAAGACGACAACGTTGCGTCTCATCGCGGGCCTCGAGATGGCAAGCGGCGGTAAGATCCTGATCGGCGACAGCGAGGTGACGCGGCTCTCCGCTGCGGATCGCGACGTCAGCATGGTGTTTCAGTCTTACGCCCTCTTTCCGCACATGTCCGTCTTGGAGAATGTGGCGTACGGGCCCACCGTTCAGGGTACGCCGAAGCGCGACGCCCAAGCGATGGCGGAAGAAAAGCTGCGGCTGGTTGGTCTTGCGGGGCTTGAAAGGCGCTCTCCTTCCGAACTGTCTGGTGGCCAGCAACAGCGTGTGGCAGTCGCCCGTGCACTGGTCCTCGAGCCGCAGGTGCTGCTCTTCGACGAGCCACTCTCAAATCTCGATGCAAAGCTCCGCCGGCGGGTACGGGAGGACATCCGTGAACTGCAGCAGAACCTCAATTTGACGGTCGCATATGTAACCCACGATCAAGAGGAGGCTCTTGCCGTTTCCGACCAAATCATAGTGATGTCTAACGCGCGTATTGCGCAGGTAGGAACGCCTCAAGAGCTCTACGAAGAGCCCACTAACCTGTTCGTTGCCGATTTCATCGGCGATGCCAACATCCTTACCGGTAACTTGGTCGGAAGGGAGGGTGAACAGGGGCTGATCAGCATCGGCTCATCACTGCTGTCAGTGCCCCACCGCGGCCAAGCCCTCGGCCCCGTGCAAGTCGCAGTTCGGCCGGACGCTGTCCTTCTGTCGGATGGCGCTCCGACGAGTGCATCGCTCTCCGGGCAGATTACCAAGGCATCATACCTCGGCAACCACATTGAGTACGAAGTTGCAAGCTCCATAGGAGTGCTCTTTGTCGTGGTTTATGGAGCGAGAACGCCCCTTCGCCCTGGTCGCGAGGTCCTCGTCAGCTTTGCGGATCGGGGTGTGTGTGTCGTCCCGGAGTAGCCGCCGCGCGCCTGCTGCAGCTTCTGTTCTGGTCTGAGATGGCTCACGCAAACGTAGAGCCCTGCGGCCTTCGCCTTTTCCTGCCCTTGAGCTTGTATGCTGCGACGGTCCTCGTAAACCTTCCGGGCGACTGCGGCGAGCACGTAAAGCATCATGCCGTTAATTGCGTCGAACATGCGGGCGGTGAACTCATCGGCCTTAGTGATCGCCATCACCCACGACGTGGGAAGGTCCAGTACCACAGCGCGCACACGCCTTGCGGCAAGCTCCCCTTTCAGGTGTTCCCAGTCCGCCGCGTTGAGACGGGATAGGCGGTCCACCTGCTCAACAAGCAGGATATCGCCCGGACGAGCATCGGAGAGGAGCCGGAATAGCTCGGGCCGAGCGAGCTTTGCGCCGCTCTCAAGCAGCTGAGCGCAGGTATGGTACGTTCCTCGGATGGCAGCAGGTTCAGCCGACGACAGCGCGATCGCGCTCATCGACCCCCGAACGGGTCGGCCCTATGCGGCGGCCTCGGGCTCGTCGGTGGTCCTGTCCAGCGTGCGGCAGGGCTGGCGCTCGCCCTTGCTGTTTGAGGTTCACCGCATGGCGCCGCACGCCTATGACGAGCACGTCCTCGTCGGACACAGGCTCATCGTCAACCTCGGCGCGCCCGTTCGCTTTGGCTGGCGGCGAGGCGACCGCACCCTTGAGGCCCCCCTCGCGACCGGCGGCTTTTGCCTGCAGTCAGAGGGCGACACCAACGCACCATTCTGGCGCGAGGAGATGACCTTCGCGGCTGTCGCCCTCCCACCCGCCATGGTCGAGGCCATCCTTGAGGAGCGCGCACCCAAGCCCACCGAGACCTTCGCCGAGCGGCGCTGCATTCCCGAGACCACAGCCTACAGCTTTGCCAGAGCTCTTGCCGCCGAACTCTCCTCACCGGGCGAGCCGCTCTATGCCGAAGCCCTGGGCCAAGCCTTCGCCCTTCACCTTCTTGGGGCACACGGGCAGAGCGGGGGCAGCAAGCGGCTGGCGCCGAAGGGCAAGCTTGGAGCGGCGCAGCTGCGCTCGGCGCTCGACTATGCCCAAGAGCATCTGGCCACCGATGTGAGCCTGGAGAGCCTGGCACAGGCGGCCGGCTACTCACCCTTCCAGTTCGCGCGGCTGTTCAAGGCCACCACAGGCCTTGCTCCGCACCAGTTCGTTCTACGCCTGCGCCTGGAGCGGGCTTGCCGCCTGATCCGGTCGGGGCACACCGGGCTTGCTGAGGTGGCCCTGGCGGTGGGCTTTTATGATCAGGCGCACCTCACCAACGTGTTCCGCAAGGCGCTGGGCCAGACGCCCGCCGCTTACGCCTTGGCAGCCCGCTGAGCCGGCCAGCGCCCACCCAGCAATCGCGCAAGATCTTCCAATCGGGCAAGGCCAGTTGCCGGCATGATCCTCTCCATCGACGCGGCCGAACGGTTCGGCCGGTCAACCCCGAAGGAGAGACCCCGATGCCCCGCACTGCCCTGCGTCTGGCCACCGCCGCCCTGGCCACCGCCGCCCTGTCCACGACGGCCCTTGCTGGCGACTTCACGACGAAGCGGGTTGAGTTCCTGTCCGGCCAGGACCGGATCGTCGGCACCTTGTATGTGCCGGCTGAGGCTCGTGGCCCCACCCCGGCCGTCCTCGTCGAGGGACCCCAGACCAACCACAAGGACATGGTGCCGGCCACCTATGCAGCAAAGCTCGCCAGGGCGGGTTACGTGGCGCTCACCTTCGACCACCGCACGTTTGGCGAGAGTTCCGGGGTCGTTCGCAACAACGAGAACCCGCACATGAAGGTCGAGGACGTGCGCCAGGCGCTCGCCTTCCTCAAAACCCGGCCCGAGGTGAAGGCGGATGCGATCGGCCTCATCGGGATCTGCTCGGGGGGCGGCTACTCCGCCAAGGCTGCCGCAAGCGAGCCTGATCTGAAGGCTGTGGTCACGATCGCTGGCTTCTTCCACGATCCGGCGGTGTTCCGTGCCTGGCTCGGGGACAAGTACGAGGCCCGGGTTGAGCTTGGCCGTCAGGCTCGCCTCACGTTCGAGCGGACGGGCGAGGTCGACTACATGAAGAACGTCTCGAGGGATCTGAACGAGGAACTCGCGATGCCAGGCCAGGAGGCGTACGACTACTACGGCACGGCCCGCAACACGGGCGCGCGCTGGGAGAACCGCTCGGCGACGATGTTTTTTGAGAGCTTCTTGCAGTTCAACTCGATCGATGCTGGGCCTGAGATCAGGGCCGCCACGATGGTGATCCACTCGGACAAGGCGCTCGTGCCGGAGGGAGCCAAGCGGTTCTATGACAGTCTCAGGGGCGAGAAGAAGCTGCACTGGATGATCACGCGGGAGCACATCAGCTTTTATGATGAGCAGCCCGTGGTCGACGAGGCCGCCGCCCAGGCCATCTCCTGGTTCAGCACCCACCTCGGCACCCCGCAGAGCCGGATCGCGCAAAACTGAGCAGGCGGCGGGCGGCCGGGCTTAGTCGCCCGGCCGCACGCTGTCTATGCGCTCTGCGCGGCATGAGCTGGCGGTACTCTGGACTTGCTCCGACCACCCCAGCGGCAGGTCTGTGTTGAGGGTGAGTTGCTTGGTCGAGAGGCTTAACGCAGCCTCTCCCTTCAGAAGGCGCTCCACCGTGCTGGGGGCCAAGAAGGCAAGCTTGAGAAGGCAGCTGACATAGCGGTCCGTCACCCCCTCCCTCGCCGCAAGGGCGCTGATGGTGGGCGCGCGCCCGCTCGCCAGCTCCTCGAACCAGGCATGCCCGCGGGCGACCGCCTTGATGAGGGCGGGATCCGGTGCCTTGCCCGCGGGCCGAGCGCCTGGCAGCACCAGCCGGTTCGCGTTGGCCTCTCGCTGCAGGCTGGCCGGCACGGTGATCACCAGCGCGGTCTCGTCTGCTGGGTCCACATCGTCCAGCAGAGCCCCAGCCCTGATCTCGATCGTGACCGCACGTCGCGCGATGCTGACCCGGTGCAGGAGAGCCAGCAGGGTCGCTCGCACCTGCGGGGTTGCGCTCAAGAGAGCGGCCCTGTGCTGTTCCGCCCGTCGTAAGATCGCCCGCAGGTCCGCCGGGGAACCACCCCGCGAGATCATCGCGTCACCGATCCAGGCCTCATCGCCCAGGGATCGCCGCAGCTGATCCAGAACCAGGCCCTCGATCTCAGGGGCTGGCACCCTCCAAGAGCGCTCTTGCTCCCCTCCCCCACCGGAGCGAACGTAGTAGCGGTAGCGCTTGCCGTCCTTGACCGCGTGCGTGCTGGTGAGCCTGGTGCCATTCTCGTCACAGATGAGATCGGCCAGAAGGCTCGGCTGGCGGGCTCGGCCCCTGACCCGGTGCTGGTGCCCCCGCTCGGTGAGGCCCGCCTGAACAGCCTCCCAGGTGTCCTGGTCGATGAGGGCTGGGTGCTGGCCGGGGTAGACCTCGCCCCTGTGGGCGATCTGTCCGATGTAGAGCGGGTTCTGGAGCAGGCGGTAGAGGTGCCCGCGTGAGAACGGCCCGCCGCCCGCCATCGCCCCGTCCCGCCCAGGCCTCACCTTGGTGCCGATGCCCTGCCGGTCGAGCTCACCCTTCAGGGCATCGACGGAGCCAAGCTCCAGGTACAGGCGATAGATCGTCCGGACGGTCTCGGCCTCCCCCTCGTTCACCTTCAGCGTTCGCCCGCTCGCCTCGTAGCCGATCGGGACAAAGCCGCCCATCCACAGCCCCTTGCGCTTACTGGCTGCGATCTTGTCCCGGATGCGCTCGCCTGTGACCTCCCGCTCGAACTGAGCGAACGACAAGAGCACGTTGAGGGTCAGCCGCCCCATGCTGGAGGTGGTGTTGAAGGCCTGGGTGACGGAGACGAACGAGACCTGGGACGCGTCGAACACCTCGACGATCCGGGCAAAGTCGGTCAGCGATCGCGTGAGCCGGTCGACCTTGTAGACCACCACCACGTCGATCTGGCCTGAGGCGATGTCGGCCAGAAGCCGCGTGAGGCCGGGCCGGTCCATGCTGCCGCCCGAGTAGCCCCCGTCATCGTACGGCGTGGGCAGCGCCCGCCAGCCCTCGTGGCGCTGGGAGAGGATGTAGGCCTCGCACGCCTCACGCTGCGCCTGAAGCGAGTTGAAGTCCTGCTCCAAGCCTTCCTCAGACGACTTGCGAGTGTACACCGCACAGCGAAGCTGCCTTGACCGTTCAGCCACGAACCCCCTCCCCAACGCCCGAAGTCGCCGCTGCAGTCGATTGTGGCTGCCCCCTCGACCTGCGCCGTCCGCGACGCTGATTGGTCGCTTGGCTTGGTGCGGATCCCGTCTTCTTGAGACCAAAGAACACCCAGCCGTTCCAGCGTGTGCCGGTGATGAGCCGGGCGATCTCGGACAGGGAGCGATGGGCGGCGCCCTGCCAGACAAAGCCGTCCTTGGTCACCGTCACCTCATGCACGCGGCCCTGCCACTCGCGCAGGAGCCGCGTGCCGGCCTTGATCATACGAGGGGCTGGCGGGGGCTTCTCGCCCGAGGGCACGATCTGACGCACAAGCTGGTCGAGGCGCTTTTGTGTCTCCCGATCAAGGCCGCCAAACGTGGCTTCCCGGATCGCGTGCTCAACGGCCCTCGTCATCAGCCCGCGCCGCGTGAACTTGGGCAGGGGCTTGTCCCTCAAATCGAGAAAGCGGGCTTTCAGGGCATCGAGCGGCAGGTCGGCACTGCAGTCGTAGATCAACGTGGGCTTGCCCTGTTCAGTGCTTACTCGTGAGCCTAGACGATGAGTATTGGCGGTGTCTGCTTTCAGCACGACGATTGTGCTGAGATTGCCGTGCTGATCGGTGGATAGGTTCTTAAAGTCGAACCTGGGTGATGGAGCTATGATCGCCAGTTGATCCGACCACAGATCCCCGATCTATCAAACACCATTGATGAAGGCTATTCGCCCCGTTGGTTCCTTGCCGTCTCACGCGGCTCCGGCGGGTCAAGCTAGACCTAACTCGGATCTGGAGCTCAGGATCGTGCCCGTAGCGCGATGGAAACTACCTTTCCACAGCGGCGGAGCCTAGGTAGTAATGAGACCTTGTTTTACCTGATCTCAATGCGAGACTTGCCCGCGCGGCCTCGTTCCCACTGATGAGTTATTCCGATGCTTACGATCTGGGGGCGGAGCACGTCAATCAACGTGCAGAAGGTACTCTGGGCATGCGTGGAGCTTAGCCTCCCCTTTACTCGCCACGACATTGGCGGCACCTTCGGCGGCACCGACACCGACAGATACCGACTTCTCAATCCGAATGGCCTTGTTCCAACGATTGAAGACAACGGTTTAGTGCTGTGGGAGTCGAATGTCATAGTGCGCTATTTGGCAACCAAGCAGGGAGCAGCGATCTTTCCTCAGGACCTCCTCAAACGGTTCGATATCGAGCGGTGGATGGAGTGGCAGACCACAACACTATGGCCGGCGCTTCGGCCAGCTTTCATAGCTCTGATCCGAACTTCGAAAGAAAAACGAGACGAAACTTCAATCGCCCGCGCTGAAGATGATACACGACGACTGTTCACCATTCTAGATCAGCAATTACAAAGCCGCTCCTACATCGCTGGTGATAGCTTCACCATCGCTGATATAGCCTGCGGAGTTACCGCGCGTCGCTGGTACGAGCTTGACATCGCTCGCCCCAACCTACCGTCCGTTCGAAGGTGGTATGACGAGTTATCTCAGCGCCCTGGCTTTCGCCAGCATATAGCAATTCCGCTGAGCTGATTGGCCAGCCAGTGCGCGATCAATGATTGTCGCCTTGTATCGCCTCAACAACGGCATCAGTAACAGCCCTCGTGGTGGCTGTGCCGCCCAGGTCCGGCGTGTGCAGCAAGGGATTGGCTGTCACGCGCTCGACCGCCCGCATGAGTCGCGATGCAGCAGGAGCTTCGCCAAGATGTTCCAACATCAGGCTTGCCGACCAGAACGTCGCAACTGGATTGGCGATCCCCAGGCCGGTGATGTCGAAAGCCGAGCCGTGAATCGGCTCGAACATGGACGGGAATTGACGTTCCGGATTCAGGTTTGCCGTGGGCGCAATTCCGATCGATCCGGCGAGCGCTGCGGCTAAATCGGAGAGAATGTCGGCGTGAAGGTTCGTGGCAACGATCGTATCGAGGCTCGCCGGCTTCATCACCATTCTCATCGTCATAGCATCGACGAGCATCTTGTCCCACGTAACGTCTGGGAACTCTTGCGCAACCTCCGTTGCGATCTCATCCCACATGACCATCGCGTGTCGTTGAGCGTTGGATTTCGTGACGACAGTGAGGAATTTGCGGGGGCGAGACTGAGCGAGGCGGAAGGCGAAACGCATGATGCGCGATACGCCGGCCCTGGTCATCATAGAGACGTCTGTGCCAACTTCCTCCGGCATCCCGCGGTGGACGCGGCCCCCGACCCCAGCATACTCACCCTCCGAGTTCTCACGAACGATCACCCAATCTAGCTCAGGGCCAGAGACGTGGCGCAAGGGGCTCGTGATGCCAGGGAGAATGCGCGTGGGACGCACGTTTGCGTACTGATCGAATGGCTGACAGATCGCCAGCCTGAGGCCCCACAAGGTGACGTGATCCGGCACATCAGGTGCGCCGACCGCACCGAAGAAGATCGCGTCGTGATCCTTGATAAGGTCACGGCCATTCTCCGGCATCATTATACCATGAGCTTTGTAATAGGCTGAGCCCCAATCGAAATGATCGAAGGTAAGTGCGAATCCCCTATCGCGCAAAGCTAGCGCTTTGAGCACCTCGACTCCGGCCGAAATGACCTCCTGACCGATGCCGTCTCCGGGAATCGTCGCGATCCGGTAGCTTTTCGTTTGCATGTTCGCTGGTATCCGCGTGAGGGTGATCGAAACGGAGGTCGGTTCTGGCCGGGAGCTTGATTAGGCGGCTGTGGCAGCGTGGGACGAAACTGTCCGCTCCGATTTCCGGCTTAGTTGAGCGGCCAAATCGAGTGCGGCCTCAAGCGCACCGGCGGTGGCAACCCCCTTTCCCACGATATCGAACGCGGTGCCGTGCGCAGGTGTTGTGAAGACAATGTCGAGGCCCGCCGTCACGGTCACGCCACGGCTGAAGCCCCTAAGCTTCGTGGCGATCTGCCCCTGATCATGGTACATGGCCACGACACTATCGAACTCACCCGCGAAGGCGCGAATGTAGACCGTGTCGGAGGGATAGGGACCGCTGCAGTTGATCCCCGAGGCGGCAATCGCTTCGACGGTCGGCCGAATGAGCTCGATTTCATCGCGCCCGAAGAGACCATTCTCGCCGGCATGGGGATTCAGTGCCGCCACTGCGATCCGCGGCTTTGAAGTACCTGCCTTCTTCATCATTCTGTCAACGAGTTCAACGGCATCCGTGATGCTCTTTGCGTTGATCATGTCGAGTGCTTGGCGCAGTGAGACGTGGGACGTGACGCGCGACATCCACTGGCCGTCAAGAACGTTCATCTCGGCGAAATAGGTGTGGTGGTTGAGCAGATGAGCGAACATCTTGTGCTCGTCGGGGAACTGCCACCCGCCGGCGTACATCGCGGCCTTGTTCAAGGGAGCGAAGGTCACAGCATCAATGCGCCCGGCTTGAGCGAGACGAATGGCGTGAGCGAGTGTGTCGCCGGTCAGCTTTCCGGATTCTGGCGAGATGCGCCCGCGCTCCAAGGCATGTGGGTCGACATTCTTGAGATCAATTAGGGGAACAGCGCCGCCGGTCCAATCGACCAAATCCTCGTCAACGCGCTTCCACGGGAAACTCACGCCAGCATCGCGCATCCCGAGTTCAAGAACCCGGCTATCGCCGATGGCAACAAGCCGAGCGTCTGGCCGCTCAGCGCCATTAGCGAGTACTTTGGCGGCAATCTCCGGGCCAATTCCCGTGCAATCGCCAAAGAGGAGGCCGATTACCGGCGGAGCAACGTTCGTCATGGTGGTCTCACTTGTCATAACTGCAAATTGTTGACAATATGCTATTCGAAGACTCGAGACGGCACAAGGGAGGCTATGATGCTGGCGGCTGAAGATGACACTGCAGGTTCGCTGCGACCTGCTCTTGTGCCACACGGGGCTCAGCTCATGGCCGGCTTCGAACGCCAGCGGATCAAAACGCGCGGAGCCGAGATCGAGGTCGCGATCGCCGGAAGTGGCCCTCCGCTTCTGCTCATCCACGGCAACCCGCTGACGTTGGCCAGCTGGCACAAGATTGCGCCCTCTCTGGCGCAGAGTTTCACGGTCATTGCCACCGATCTTCGAGGTTACGGCGACTCATCCAAGCCTGACGGTGGCGAGGATCACTCCGCTTACACCTTCCGGGCGATGGGCGAGGACAACTTCGATGTGATGAGCGACCTTGGGTTTGAGACGTTCTCAGTGGCAGGACATGATAGAGGCGCTCGCGTCGCGTTCCGTATGGCGATCGATCAACCCCGACGTGTTACGGCATTGGCGGCCCTCGACATCGTTCCAACGCACCACTTGTTGACCCACGTTAGCCTCGGATGGGGATTGGAGGCCTATCATTGGTTTTTCATGGCCCAGAAAGCGCCCTTCCCGGAGCGCCTCATCTGCGCCGATCTCGACTATTACATTCGCTACAAGCTGAATAAGAAGGGTGTCGGTCTTGAGATCTTCACCCCCGAAGCGATGGCCGAGTATGCGCGTTGCACGACGCCAGAGCAGATCCACGCGGTTTGTGAGGACTATCGAGCAACTGTTTCCCTAGATTTCGCGATGGACTCCGCAGACTACGGCAAGCGCAAGATCACCTGTCCGGTCTTGGTTCTTTGGGGTTCGAATAGTCACTGCGGACGACACTTCAAGCCGCTCGAAGCCTGGGCTGAATGGGCCGACGATCTGAGGGGCTGGTCGATCCCGACGGGACACTATCCGGCAGAACATCGACCCGATCTCGTCTACCCGACCTTTCACGACTTCTTCAGCGGGCGCGAACCCCTGCCCTACCGTGAGGCAGCGTAACGATGGCAGCGATCTCGTCTCAGGCCGCGAAGGTAAGGCTTCACGCCTCAGGCGAGATCGCCTGCCTGGATGTTCGCGAACATGGGCAGTATGGCGAGGGCCACCCGTTTCTTGCGGTTCCCTGTCCCTACAGCCGTCTTGAGAGCTTAATTGTCAGGCTCGTGCCGCGCGCAGGTACACCCATCATTCTTGTCGATGACGGCGACGGCGTTTCGCAGCGTGCCGCGCTACGTCTCGAGGCACTCGGGTATCGGTCGGTGGACTGGGTTGCAGGAGGAGCTCCCGCGTGGGCCGAAGCAGGCTTCACACTCTTCAAAGGAGTGAATGTGCCGAGCAAGACCCTTGGCGAACTAGTCGAGCAGGTCTGGCACGTACCCCAGATTGAACCTGCTACTCTGCATGCTTGGCGCGACGAGAGTCGAAAGTTCCGGGTCTTCGACGGCCGCCCCGCATCCGAATACAGCAAGATGACGATTCCAGGCTCCCGTTGCATGCCCAATGGAGAACTGGCTCACCGGTGGGGTTCTGCTGGGTGCGACGACGATACCGTAGTCGTCATCAACTGTGCAGGTCGAACCCGCAGTATCATTGGCGCCGCCGGCCTGATGCTTGCTGGAATGACGAAGGTCTACGCCCTGGAGAATGGCACCCAAGGCTGGGCCCTCTCTGGCCGAGAGCTCGAACGCGGCGCGACTCCCGCTGCCCTCCCTGAAGCTGACGCACAGGATAGCCGAGCACGAGCGCGAGCTCTTGCGGAGCGGCACAGCATACCCTGGGTTGACCTTGCAACCGCCGAGCACCTTGCCTCCGAGGTGGATCGCACGACGTTTCTGTTTGATGTCAGAGATCCGACGGAGCAAAGGAGCACCCCGCACGCTGCTGCCCTGGCGGCGCCCGGCGGACAACTTATTCAGGCTACCGATCAGTGGATTGGTGTGCGCCGGTCCCGGGTGATCGTTGCAGATGACACTGGGATGCGGGCGACTTTGGCGAGCTTCTGGCTGCGTCAGCTCGGGTTTGAATCTTACGTGCTACCCGACATCCTGAGCTGGCCCTCCGATTGGCGTCTGCGCAACCCGGACGCGCCGAGTGAACCAACGTTGCGGGAGATCCAGCCCATTCGAGCGACTGACGCCGTCGCGCGGGCCAACGAGGGTGCTGTTCTCCTCGATCTTCGCTCGTCAACCGCCTTCCGTGCTGGTCATCTTAACGGAGCCTCATGGGCCACGCGCGCTCGTTTGCCCAAGCTGCAACCGGGCTCAACAGTCCTCGCCATCGGTGAAACTGACGTCGTCTCGCTTGCTGCTTGCGACCTGAACGAGAGCGGCGCACATGTCCTTCACGTGCAAGGAGAGGAGGCGAGCTGGCAGGTGTCTGGGCTGCCCTCAGTCTCAACACCTCAGGACCCGCCGGACGGCGACGCGATCGACTTTCTATTCTTTGTTCACGATCGCCATGACGGAAACTTGGAGGCTGCTCGCCGTTACATCGCCTGGGAGACGGGGCTGGTTCCTCAGCTCGACGAGCAGGAACGAGGCGAGTTCCGGATCGAGAGTGTTGCCTTCAGTTGATCGCTCGGACGATCGACTCGGTCATACCCTCCGTCCCCGCAGTCCCGCGAATGTCCCGGGTTCGCGTTGCCGGATCAGACAAGGTCTGATCGATCGCTCGCTTGATCGCTGCAGCAGCCTCGATCGCTTGCGAAACGCCGTAAGCTCGGCCCAGGTGCTCAATCAACATACGACTCGATTCAATCATGGCGTAAGGGTTAGCAATGCTCTTGCCGGCAATGTCAGGGGCTGAGCCGTGCGTAGCCTGCGCCATGGCGAAGTTGCCCTCACCGATGCAGAGACCTGGTGCCATTCCGAGTCCCCCGACGAGTCCGGCTGCCTCGTCGGTGAGGATGTCACCGAACATGTTGGTGGTCACGACCGTGTCGAAGCTTTGCGGATCCCGGACGAGGCGCATCGCCATCGTATCGACGATGACTTCGTCCACAGTCACGTCCGGGAAATCCTCTGCCGCCTTGTAGCACTCTTCAACGAACATTCCGCAGCCCAGCTTAAAGACGGTGTTCTTATGAACGAGCGTCAGTCGCTTGCGGCGGTGGCGGGCGATCTCCAAGGCTGCCCTGGCAACTTTTCGACTGCCCTTGCGGGAAATGACGCGCACCGAGATCGTGAGGTCATCTGTGGGCCGGAACTCCCCCGAACCCATGACAACGTTACGGTCCGGCTGAAAGCCCTCGTTGTTCTCGCGAACGATCACAAGATCAACGTCTTCGTAAAGACACCCGATCCCTGGGTAGGATCGGGTCGGACGGACGTTCGCAAACAGGTCGAAGCGCTTGCGCATGATGGGATGCGGATTGATCGCACCCGGAACCTTTGGGTAAGCCTGGTGCCCGATGGGGCCTAAAATGAACCCATGAAAGGTCGCCAAGGTCTCGAGAGTACCCTCCGGCATCGTCGAGCCGTGGGTGTCGAGGGCTCGCCTGCCGATCGGCATGGGACGCCAGTCGATTTCAAGACCATGCCGGACCGCCGCAGCCTCAAGAACCCTGACGGCGGCGGGGACAACCTCGTGACCGATGTCATCCCCGTTTAGAACACCGAGGGTAAAATGCGTCATCGTATCCAACTTTCCGTGGCGGCCGGACCCTCATCGGCCGCGGCTCCATCCTGAGTGTGCAGTTCTAGAAACGCAGCGGAGCCATGAGGCGCTCGATTGGGCCAAGGCTCTCGAGGTCTCGCACCATTGCAATCACGTCCTCGATGCTCTGCTTGTTGAGCTTGCCGAAGCCTGCCGTCTCGCGGAACTTCTCCGCGACTTCGTCATAGGTCATGGGATTGGCCGGGCTGCCTTTCCCGAAATCAGCCCGCCCAGAGATCTGGCGGCCATCTTTGAGCTGTATGTCAATCAAGGTCGTCATTTTGTCGTAGCCGGCGGCCTCTGCCTCATCGTCCACGACAAAGTCCACCCTCTCAATCATCGCTCGCACGTCATCACGATGCACAACTTCGTCAGTGAATTCTGCAAGCCCGGCCCTGCCTTCCAACAGGAGGATCGCCATGCAAAATTCCATGGAGAACTTCGCCTGTAGTTCGTTGGTCGGACGGTGGTGGATCAGGGCGTTCGGCATATTGTGGTTCGTGCCTACGCGAACGCGTTCCACATCGGCGGCCTTAATGCCGTTCTCGCGAATCAGGCGGCTCATCTCTGTCATGCCCGGATGGGTGAGGGATCCAGACGGATGGGGCTTGATCGAAATTCCGGGGTTGGCAAAGGTCCAGGGTGCGCCGAGCTTACCGAGGATTGCACTTTCGTCATAACCGCCGCCAGCGGCTCGGAAAAAGCCGCGCGGCGCCTCCAAGATCTTGTCGGTTGCGGTCCAGCCGTATCGGGCGAATTGAGCCGCCGCCACGCCGCTCTCCGAAGAACGGCCGGCATGGAACGGCTTTGTCATCGTACCGAAATTCTCGCGCAGACCAGCCGACTGGCTACCCGCAATGGAAAGGGCACGCAGCGTCTGCTCGACATCCAAGCCCATCAGCTTCGCGCTGGCGGCTGCGGCAGCGAAAGTTCCGCAAGTCGCAGTGCTGTGGAAGCCGGTTTGGTAATGTCGCGGATCGATGGCCTCGGAGATCTTGCACTCCACCTCCACACCAAGGTGATAGGCGAGCATGACGGCCCGCCCGTCCGCGCCCGTCGCTTCACCTGTTGCCAGGGCAGCTGGCAAAGCAGGTGCCGTGGGGTGTGTGAGAAGACCGTAGACACGATCTTTGGCAACGGCGAGCTGAGTGTCGTCGTAATCATCAGCGTGGATGCCAACGCCATTGGCGAAGGCCGCAAACCGAGGAGCCACCTTGTGGGGGCTGCCGATCACGGTTGCCGCGCCCTCACCAAGGTTGAGGTCAGCGAGATGCTGACGGACATACTCACCGGACTTGGCCACGGCTCCGGACAAAGCGAGCCCAATTCCATCGAGAATCGACTTCTTGCCAAGTTCGACGACGTCTCTTGGAATAGCGTCGGCGGTCGTGTTGCAGACGAACTCCGCCACGGAGCGGGTGAGTTTATTATCGGTCGGTGAGGGGTTTTGGGGTGTCTGCATCACTGCCTCCGTGATCTCCCGTCGATCAGTAAATGCACTTTGTCGATTGTCAACAGTTTGATTTTGCATGCACAGAACGCGCCGGGGTGTTAGAAGCCCCGCATCCATGGACAGCCCCGATGAGCATCGACTCTGAATCAGCCCTTCACATCAGACGCACGGAGTCCCTCACGTCAATTATCCGGCGCGAACTGGAGCGGATGATCGCCCGCGGTGAGTTGAAAGCCGGGGAGCGTCTCAACGAGAATGCGCTCGCGGCCAAGCTCGGGGTCAGCCGCGGCCCGATCCGAGAAGCCTGCCGCGGCCTGGAACAAAGTGGCCTCGTCCACGTGATCGTGAACCGGGGCGTGTTCGTCCGCGAAATCGGCCAGCGTGAGGCGGCGGAGCTCTATGAGGTCCGGGCGGTCCTCTATGGCCTCGCCGGTCGCTTGCTGGCGCCCATTATCTCGCAAGAGCAGATCCGCGTCCTTACAACATACGTCGACCAGATGGACGCCGCTATCAAGACCAGCGACCTCAACGCCTTCTACCCCGGGAACCTCGCTTTTCACGAGACGATCGTTGAATTCAGCGGCAATGGACGGCTCGCCGAAGAGTGCGCGTCGATCCATCGCGAGATGCATCTGTTTCGGCGCAGAACCCTTGATATGCCAGGACGCATGGAGATCTCGAACCGGGAGCACCGCCAGATCCTTGAGCGTCTCGCTGCCCACGACGCCAACGGTGCCGCTCAAGCGCTGGAGGCACATGTGCTGACGAGTCGAGAAGTCTTATTCGGGGAAGTTGGGCGCTACCCAGAGGGCTAGTGCAGTCGTCACAGGCCAGTCGAACGAGGAGCCCGTCGACAGGTCCCTGCAGTCTGCCCCTTGCTTGTAGCAATCCCTCAGATGAGGCCGCGTGCGATCCCTCCATCCACATTGATGGCCTGACCCGTGATGTAACTCGCACGAGGAGAGGACAACCAGACGACCATGGTGGCCACCTCCGTGGGGTTGGCAAACCGCTTCATCGGGATGTCCTCTGAAAACCCTCGAATGATGTCCTCTTCGGATACCTGCTGTTCGCTCGCCAGCTTCTTTGCCCGGTTCAGCCATAACGGCGTCAATGTCCGGCCTGGGCCGACGAGGTTGACCCGGATGCCCTCAGCTGCGAGCTCCTGAGCAAGGGTTTTCGAAAGGGCAAGTAGCCCGGCTTTGTGAGTGTTGGAAGCAATCTGATGGGCGTAGGGCATTTTTGCTGAAGCCGCACCGAGGATGACGATGGCGGGCATGTAGCCGTTGCGCAAAAAGGGCAGCGTCGCGCGAATGGCACGAACGGTAGACGTGACGTTGTAAGTGTAGTTGTCGGCCCATTGTTCGTCGGTGAGATCTTGGAACGAGGAGCGCACTGACCCTCCAACTGCCGTCACCAGCACGTCGAGGGCTCCCCATCTATCGGCAACCGCGCCAGCGAGCTTATCACCCCCCTCCGGCTGCGTTACATCGGCGGCAAGAAGCGCCGGTGCCGGCGAGGTTTTCAGGGCACGCGCGGCGTCCTCGAGATTGGCTTGGCTGCGGGACACCAGCAACAGGTCTGCTCCCTCCGCGGCCGCGAGGCTCGCTGTCGCAAAGCCAATCCCGTAGCTCGCGCCGACGATGAGCGTGCGGCGACGATCAAACAGAAGGTCCATTGATTCTCCTATCAACCCACTCGTAGGCCCGGAAAACCACCAGAATGCTGGATGCAATGACGGCGATTCGCATCACGTGGAAGGCTGTGACGAGGGCTGTATCCAGGTGCATAGCCTCGGCGGTGATGACCATTTCCGTCACACCAGCCGGAGCAAGGGCAAGGAACCCGGTAGAGAACGGGACATCAGCGACGGTTTCGAGGGTCCAGGCGCCGGCCGCAGCGACAACGACCAGCAGCGCGGAGACGACTAGAGCCCCTCCAACAACCCGCGGCAGGCGCAAGATAAGATCGCGCTCGAAGCGCAGGCCGAGGGAGATCCCGATCGCGATCTGAGCAACCACGATGAAGACGCGCGGTACCGAGACCGGCAGAAGTCCGACCGAGGCGACCAGCGCGCCCACCAAAACTGGCCCAATTAACCAAGGGTTGGGGATCCCGAGGGGGCGAACGGCGTGAACGCCGATCGTCCCAAGCACCAGGAGGAAGCCGAGTTCGAACGGTCCGGCCACACGAAGGGTGGTTGGGCTCTCAATTCCGCCGTCTCTTCCAAAGAAGAAGACGAGCAGCGGCACCGTCACGACGATGAAGGCAACACGGGTCGCCTGAACGACAGCTACCGCGTCTGAACGCCCGTTATACCGCTTCGCGACAATGGCCATGTCGGCCATTCCGGCCGCTGCTGTAGCAAAGAACGCGGTCCGACCGTCGACGCCAGCAAGCGGTCGCAGCAGGAAGGCTGCTGCCGTCGTGACACAAATCACGTAGGCGGTCGCAAGTGCCATGTGCGGCACGAGAGCGAGCGTCGAACCGAGGACCTCCGGCGTAAGCCGCAGTCCGATGGCCAACCCAACGAAGATCTGGCCGACCTCTCGGCCCTGCGGCACCCCGCGCATGGGCAGGCCAGCAAGCGCGCCAGCAGCGCAGACTGCAAGCGGCCCCAACATCCAGGGGAGTGGAACGCCTAGCCACTGGAACAGAGCACCTGCGGCGGCTGCGATGAGAAAGGTCGCGAGAATGGAGGCACCTCCTCGCCGGGGAAACCACGTCACCCAAGCCGGTGGTGGCTCGGAAAGGTGACGAGGGTCGGAGGAACTCATGAGCAACCTCCAGAGCGTTCTCATATTCTGCTTGCTGCGCCGGGCCATCATTGCTGCGCGGCAGCGAGGCAGACGGGCGGTTCAACCACGCCATCCCCCTCGTTTGGTGGCCAGCGCCGTCATCCCGCGAGCAGGTGACCAGCGCAAATGCGAACTGTCAACAATCTTCATGTGATGATCGAGCACGGGCCCGGTTTGTTTGGCGAACACAAAGGCGTGTAGTGCGAGGGCGCGCGCTCGCAGTGTTTGAGGCTCGACGAGGCCGCAGGAAGCCATCGCAGTAGGGGCAACCAGCGATAACAAACCAGTATGGCTACGCTCCGATCAACAGAGCGCGCAGCCATCGACCACCAAATTGCTTGCTGAAGATTGTTGACAATCCGGCGGAAGGGGAGCGTACTGGCGATCTGGCCCACGCCAAACCGGGCCTGGGAACGCCTCGCCAAGAAGGCAATTTTCGAGCCGCGGTCCATGACCAGCCACCGTTCGAGGGAGGAAAACAGATGAAGGATAAGCTATCGTTCACGAGGCGCGATGCCCTGCGCCTTGCTGCCATCGGCGGGGCCTCCGCGGCGACGGGCTCACTGGCTCTGCCGCACATCGCGAGAGCCCAGGCCTATCCGAGCCGTCCATTAAATATCGTCGTTCCGTTCGCGGCCGGTGGCTACAACGACCGACTGGCACGGGCATTCGCGCCCTTCCTTCAGAAAGAGTTCGGCCAGCCCATGGTCGTGGTCAACCGACCAGGTGCGGGCACGCAGTTGGGCCATACGTACTACCTTCAGCAGCCAGACGACGGGTACAGCATCCTGTGCACGTCTGCCGCACCGTACATCCCGCTTACGATCCTGCTGCAGAATGCCCCGTACAAGCGGGACGACTTTCAGATGCTGAACTTGCCGTCACGGGACTACACGGTTGCGGCAACGGCGTCGGGCGGCAAGGTCCAGAACTTTGCTCAAGCCATCGAGATGCTCAAGAAGGATCCGACCAGCCTAAGCATCGGCGTTCAGCCGGCCTCAGCCGATTACGCCAACCTCATGCTCTCCATGCGCGCGGCTGGCGTCGATGCAAGCAAGCTTCGTCTCGTGACCTACGATGGAGGTGGTCCGGCCCGCAACGCGACAGCCGGTGGCCAAGTCGACATCGGCTTTGTTGGCGGCGAGGGCTTCTTGCCTCTCAAGAGCCGCGTCCGTCCGTTGGCCATGTTCGCAGAACAATCGCCGAGTTGGTGGCCCGAGGCACCGCTCGCGGAAGCCGCCGGCATCAAGTCGGACATGGTCGTTGGATCGCAACGTGGATGGGTGGTCTCGGCTAAACTCCGCGACGGCAAGCCAGACCTTTACAAGACGCTTCTCGGGGCCGTGGAGCGCGCCTCGAAGAACCCCGAAGCGATCGCAGCTCTGGACAAGCAGGAACTCTCGACCGAGTGGTTCGGGCCGGAGGATTCGCAGAAGGCTTACCTATCGACCTTCGATGTGATGGAAAAGCACCTGTCTCTCCTGAAGGCATCCTGACGCTAACCAGCCGCCGATCGGACGAATGCCCGAGCGGCGGCTTCTTGTATGGCTGCAGGAGATCCCGATGCAGTTTGAGCGTAGCCGCCGGTTCATCGATTGGGGCCACCTCGCGCTGTTGATTGCGCTGGCCGGTCTCGCTTCATGGTTCCTTTTGGACGCACGCGCAGCTTCGCTGAACATCAACAATCTGCTTCTCGTTCAGCCGACGGTTCTCTTCGTCCTCGGCCTCATCCTCTTGATCATCCCGCAGTGCTTCCGCGCACGTTCGAACGCCGATCAGATCGATGCGCCAGCCGCGAAACCAAATGTGGTTAAAACGTCCGCCGTCGCTTTGTGTCTCGCCGCATTTGTTTTCCTGATCGATACAATCGGCTTCGACACGGCGATGCTGCTGTTCGTGCTTGGAACCATGATCATCTGCGGCGAACGCAGACCGCTGCCCCTACTCATTTACCCGCTGGCCGTCACGCTCACGCTGATTAGTGGGTTCAAGCTGCTGATGCCCTATCCCATGACGACCCTGGTCCTCTGAGGCAAAGCGATGATCGACGTCCCCGCGTTTATCTCGGCGCTCAATATCATGGCGTCGTCGTTCTCGTCCTGGTTCTGGATTTTTCCAGGGCTCCTCGTTGGCCTCGTCTTTAGCGCCATCCCAGGCATCTCCATCACGATGGCGATGGCGATCGTTCTGCCCCTCACTCTCTACATGGATTTTTTCCCGGCGATCGTGTTCCTGACGTCGGTCTACACAGGCGCCGGGTTCGGCGGCTCGGTGCCGGCCATTTTGATGAACATACCCGGCTCGCCCTCGTCATTTGCAACCACCTTCGACGGCTATGCCATGTCCAAGAAGGGCTTGCATAACGAAGCTCTCGGTCTGGCGCTCTTCTCGTCCACGCTTTGTGGGATCTTCAGCTACGTGCTGCTGCTGATCGTCGTCGAGCCACTGGCAGACGTGGTCCTCCAGATCGGACCGGTCGAGATGTTCCTTGTTGCCGTCTGGGGTCTCCTGCTTCTCGGATCCCTGGGCAGCACTTATCTCTCACGCGGATTGGCTGCCTCGGCGATTGGTATCCTCCTTGGAACAGTTGGGATGAACACGGCCGGGTATGTTCGCGGCACGTTCGGCATCCCGAGCCTCTTGGATGGGATCTCAACGATCCCGGCGATGATCGGGCTTCTCGCCGCAGGCCAACTGCTTGGCTTGGCGAGCCGTGACTACATCCTAGAGGCAGCTGAGGCTCGAACGGTGAGTGTCCGGCGCATTCTCGCAGGCTGCTGGCAGACGTTCAGGTATCCAAGCGTGCTCTTTCGCGGCTCCATCATCGGCATTGTGATCGGCGCTGTACCCGGCGTGGGCTCCTCGATTGGCAACTTGATTTCATACGCCGAGACGAAGCGGACGTCCAAGGATCGTGACACGTTCGGTCACGGCAATCCGAAGGGCGTTATAGCGGCCGAATCCTCAGTCGCCAGCGCGGAAGGCGGCTCTATGGCAACTGCGCTCGCCCTTGGGATTCCTGGGGGTGGCGCTACGGCCATTTTGCTCGCGGCCTTCATGATGCACAACATCGTGCCGGGTCCAAACTTCATCGAAACGCAAAAGGACATGGTCTACGCGATCATTCTCAACAACATCGCGCAAGCCATCATCCTTCTCGTCGTCGGTATCGCCTTCATCTATGCTGCCAGCACGGTCGTGAAAGTGCGGACGCGCTACGTGCTGCCAGCGATCCTGGCGATCGCCGTCATGGGAACATACGCGATCGACGGGACGACTAAAGGTCCGATCACTCTCATCGTCTTCTCCGTCGTCGGTTTCATTCTCAACCGGTACGAATATCCAGTGGCCGCAGTGGTCGTTGGTATGCTGCTCGGCCGCATGCTTGAGACCGAGTTCCTGCGGTCCTACCAGCTCTCGGGAGGCAATCCGCTCTACATCATGGAGCGCCCGGGCGCTCTGGCGATCCTCGCTGTGATGGTCGTAACCTTCGGTCTGACGGCTTGGTCAAAGCGCAAAGAACGTGAGGAGGAACTAAAAGCGGCGGCCCTGATTTCAGAGCGAGCAGCGTAATTACCACAGCCATCGCGCGGATTAGGAGTTGCCGGTGCTAGCGCCCGTTACTAGAGCGCGTTGCTAAACGTCGTCTACATGCGACTGGGTTACGCTCAGAATGGCTGCAGCACTTGCCAGCCCTTCCCGATGCGTTTCGTAACCTGTGCTCATGCAAGCGCGCGTGCAACGCCCTCGCCGCAGGCTATGGTGTTGGCCGGCCCAGCCAGATCGCGGGTACGCAAGAGGGGTTCTTGCAACGCCCGCTCAATGGCAGTCACGATCGCCTTCGCCGCGTCACCTTCGCCAAGGTGCTCCAGCATCATCGCCACGGACCAGATCTGACCAATCGGATTGGCGATGCCCTGACCCGCGATGTCGGGCGCTGATCCATGCACCGGTTCAAAGAGCGAGGGCATGCCGCGATCGGGGTTGATGTTACCGGAAGGCGCGATGCCGATGGTACCGGTGCAGGCCGGTCCGAGATCCGAGAGGATGTCGCCGAACAGATTGGACGCGACGACAACATCGAACCAGTCGGGGTGCAGAACGAAATGCGCCGTGAGGATATCGATGTGGTATTTATCCCACTTCACCTCCGGGTAGGCTTTGGCCATCTCCTCCACACGCTCGTCCCAGTAAGGCATGGTGATCGAGATGCCGTTCGATTTTGTGGCCGAGGTGAGGTGTCGCTTCGGCCTGCTCTGAGCAAGGTCGAAGGCATACCGTAAGATCCGGTCGACGCCGGTGCGGGTCATAACGGTCTCCTGGATCGCGAACTCCCGGTCCGTTCCCGGAAACATGCGCCCGCCGAGAGAAGAGTACTCCCCTTCCGTGTTCTCCCGGACGACCCAAAAATCGATGTCACCGGGCTCTCTGTTTGCCAAGGGCGACGGAACGCCGGGCATCAGGCGAACCGGCCGCAAGTTCACGTATTGGTCGAACTCGCGCCGGAACTGGAGGAGCGAGCCCCACAGTGAGATGTGGTCAGGGATCTTTTCGGGCCAGCCGACTGCGCCGAAGAGGATGGCGTCGTGCGATCCGATCGTCTCTTTCCAATCCTCCGGCAGCATGCGGCCGTGCCGGGCATAATAGTCGTAAGAGGAGAAGTCGAACCAATCCTGGCGCACCTCGAAACCGAAGCGCTTGGCCGCCGCCTCGAGAACCCGCACCCCCTCGGGCATAACTTCTTTGCCGATACCGTCGCCGGGAACAACCGCGACACGGTACACACGATTCGTGCTCATGAGGTTTGCTCTCCAAAAAACCCGACGAGCGCCGCTGAGACGTCATCGGGTAATTCCTCAGCTAGATAGTGGCCACCCGCGAGCGCACGCCCGCGCACGTCGTGCGCCCGCTCCCGCCACAGGTCGAGCGGGCGAAAGCAGCGATGAATCACGCCCAGCTCACCCCAAAGCACCAGGAGAGGCTGGGTCAGTTTACGTCCAGCATCCTCGTTGTCGTGCTCAATGTCGATCGTAGCAGCTGCCCGGTAATCCTCGCATGAGGCCTGAATGGTGGCGGGGTTGGAGAAACAGCGCAGGTACTCGGCAAGAGCCGCCTTGCTGAAGGGGGCAAGACCGGCACTGCCCGAACCGCACTTCTTGAGCCAGTAACCCTCCGGGTCAGCGCCGATCAGGCGCTCTGGGAAGGGCGAGGGTTGGATCAAAAAGAACCAGTGCCAGTAGGCCCTCGCAAATGCATCGGTTGTGTCCCGGTACATCTCCCGCGTCGGCGCGATGTCGAGAACGGCCAAGCGTTGCACTTTGCTGGGGTGGTCCAAGGCAAGACGATGAGCCACCCGCCCTCCCCTGTCGTGGCCCGCGACACTGAACCTCTCGAAGCCGAGGGCTCGCATGGCGTCGACCACGTCCGCGGCCATGGCCCGTTTGGAATAAGTGGCGTGCCGGTGGTCTGAAGGAGGTTTGCCGCTGTCGCCGTAACCGCGCAGGTCAGGGCAGATGAGTGTGAAGTGCTGTTGAAGGCGGGACGCAACCTTGTGCCACATCACGTGAGTCTGCGGGTAGCCGTGCAGCAGGACGAGAGGCGCCCCTGAGCCGCCCACCCGAAGGCGGATCGTTGTCTCATGCGTTCGAACATCAAGGGCCCGGAACCCGGGGAACAGGAGAACCTCGTCCCTCTCCAAGATCATCGCCCTCTGTTCCCTTCGCGTCCAAAGCCTCGAGCAAGATCGAAGATCATGCTCGAGAAAGGTCGTGCTTGGCATGGAATGGCGGATCGAGACAGACCTGAATCCGATATCAATCCATGCTGATTGGGCATAGATTTCAGCATGGACGTGACTTGGCTTGAAGACTTTCTCGCCGTTGCTGAGACCGGCAGCTTTTCTCGGGCATCAGCGCGCTGCGGCATCGCGCAGCCCGCCCTCAGCCGCCGCATACAAGCGCTGGAGCGATGGATCGGAACGCCCCTTTTTCAGCGCACCAGCCGCAGGGTCGACCTGACGAGGGCTGGCGAGCGTCTCCGACCTTTTGCAACCGAGGTTCTGCTGAGTTTGGAACATGCCCGGCAGGACGCACTCGAAGCAGCGCAAGGAGACCAGAACCGCATCAAGATCGCATCAACCCATACGCTCGCCCAGGTGTTCTTTCCGGCATGGCTCATGGGCCTGGAGCAAAGAGTGGCTATTGGGCCAGTGCAGCTCATTGCCGACACCATGGAGGGCTGTGAGCAGATCCTGAGGCGAGGGGAAGCTCATTTTCTGTTGTATCACCATCACTCGACAACGACTGTGCGCTTAAGCGGCTTGAGCGTCAACGAGGTTGAACTGGGTGAAGACGAGATCGTTCCGATCAGCGCCCCTGACCGGGAAGGAAGACCACTCCATGCGCTGGAGGGCGGGTCCGAGCGTCTTCAAGTCCTGAGCTATGCCCCCTCATCCGGTCTTGGCCGTATTCTCGCCAGCGTTTCAGCCAACCGGAGGTGTCGGCAGCAGGTCGTATTCACCTCTCATCTGGCAGCTGCACTGAAGGCCATGGCGCTCGAGGGTCGTGGCATGGCCTGGCTTCCCAAGACACTCGTATCGGCAGAACTCACCTCAGGAGCTCTTGTGCCGGCGGGGTCGTCCGACCGGGAGATCCGGGTTGCGATCAAGCTAATGCGTCCGAGTGGGCGGCAGTCGCCTGCTGCAGAAGCGATGTGGTCACTCATTAAATTGTGCGAATAAACTAAGACAAAGCTTCTGGTCAGGTAGATTGTTGACAATCTGATGCTGACAGCTTACCCAGCGTGAAGGAGGACCTCGCTTTGTCCGTCGCTGCGATAGAGCTACTCAGATCGCACTCCTTGCCGATGTTGCTTGAACGCGAGATCGAGCGTGTGGTCCTTGCTGGTGAGTTCAAGCCCGGGGATCGCATCAGTGAAAAAGAACTTGCGATCCGGTTTGGCATCAGCCGAGGTCCTGTCCGCGAAGCTCTTCGAAGCTTGGAAGCGGCGGGCCTGGTCGAGCAAGTTCCCAACCGCGGTGTCTTCGTTCGTCAACTGAGCGCGGAGCAAGCAGATGACATTTACGAGGTCCGCGCGGCCCTGTTCGCACTTGCCGGCGGGTTGCTGGCGCAGCGGGCAACGGGCGACGAGATCGAGAAACTGCGCAGCTTCCTGCGTCGCATGAATGAGGCGGTCGAGCGCGACGACTTCGCCACTTATTCCCGCGAGAACTTTGCCTTCCATGAATACATCGTTGAGCGCGCCGGCAACCGGGTCCTTGCTGCCCAATACCTATCTTTGATCAAGCAGTTGAGGCTCTACCGGGCGCGCAGCCTGATGTTCGGCAATGCGATGAAGGCGTCCAACGAGGAACACCGTGAGATGGTGGAGGCGATCGCAGCCCGCGATCCCGAGCGAGCCTACGCTGCCCATCACCGTCACGTTGCGACGGCAAAACAGCGGCTGAAGTCTCATCTCAGCCGCCCATCAACCGCTACATAATGAGGAGCAAATCCGTGCCGCAGGCGTCATCCACCATCACTGATCAGGCTCTTCGCTTCGTTGAAACGGTCTCGTACGCGGATTTATCTCCTGAAGCCCTGCGCATCGGCCGCCGTTGCATCGTCGACACGGTAGGCCTCTACCTTGCCGGCAGCCAGGAACACTCGGTTCAGATCCTAACGGCCGACGCACTCGAACAGGGCGGTCGCCCGGACGCGCCGCTGCCCGGTGGGGGATCGGCCCGTGTTCCTGCCCCTTTGGCGGCTCGCGTCTGGGGCACTGCCGGTCATGCGCACGACTGGGACGACACTCAAGTTTCGCATGATCCCAACCATGTTTACGGGCTGTTAACTCATCCGTCGGTTCCACCGCTGACAGCCGCTCTCCTCGTCGCCGAGCGGCAGGGCGTCCGGAACGGGCAGGAGGTCATGCTGGCCTTCCAGGCTGGCTTCGAGGTGGAATGCAAGATCTCCGAATGGATGAAGCCGCGCCACTATCGGCGTGGGCATCACTCAAGCGGCACGGTCGGAACGTTCGGCGCCTGTGTGGCCGCAGCAAAGCTCATGGGCCTTAAGGGTGATGCGCTCGCTCATGCATTCGGAATTGCGGCAAGTTTCGCGGCGGGCATTCGCGTCAACTTCGGCACCATGACGAAGCCGCTTCACGTCGGACGCGCCTGCGAGAACGGTGTCACGGCGGCCATACTTGCCTCGAGAGGTTTCCAAGCAGATCCGGCGGCCCTGGACGGTCAATGGGGCTTCTTCTCGGTGATGGGTGAAGGCTTTGATGCTGATAAGGCGCAGGAAGGGTTCGGGCGGACCCTCACCATCGAAAACCCTGGCGTTTCGATCAAGCCGTATCCCTCGGGAATCCTGACACACCAGTCGATGGACGCGATGCTGAAGCTCGTTCTCGATCATGATCTCAAAGCTGATCAAGTCGAGCGCGTACGCTTTTTTGCTGGCAAGAACATCATCGAGCCGATTCGCTATCCAGTCGCGAGAAACCACCTTCAGGCCAAGTTCTCGATGCCGGCTCTGCTCGCGATGATCATTCTGTGCCGCCGGGCCAGCCATCACGAGTTCGAGGATGCCTTCGTGGCTGGCACTGCCATGCAGGACCTGCAGGCTCGGACGGAGGTTGTCAATGATGCCGAGATCGATGCTCGCGGATATGATCTCATTCGTTCCCGGATCGAAGTCGAGACCAAGGACGGCCGGACCCTCACACAATGGGCTGACGAGCGCTACAGGGGTGGGCCTCTCAACCCGATCGACGATCAGGATCTCGACGGCAAGTTCCGCATGTGCGCCGAAGGCGTGGTCGATGGCGCGCTGCAGACCGAACTTCTCGATCTCTCGCGGGAGATCGATAAGGGCGCTGACCTCGGCCGTATGATGGCGATCATCGCGGGCCTTGGTTCAGATGCTGACGCGGCGAGATCCGCCGCGCAGTAACGGCAACGGCCAAGGGGGCCGCTGCACTCAGATGCTCACCCTGGCGGACCACCCAACAAGAAGGTGACCGCACTTAACGGAGGAAACGATGACCCTAAGAACGAGACTGAAGACATTCGCTGGTGCCGCGTTGATCGGCACTTTGTCCTGGACGGGTTCCGCGCTGGCGCAAGCCGCCGAGTATCCGCACAAGGTAGTCACACTCGTCACTCACTCGAGCCCTGGTGGTGGGAGCGACGTGTTCCTGCGCGAGATGTCGAAGCATCTTGGCAAGTACATTGGCGCAACTTTCGTCGTCGAGAACGTTCAAGGCGGCAGCGGCGCCAAGGCCATGGCGAGAGTGGCTTCTGCTCCAGCTGATGGCAGCGTCTTTTACGCGACGACACCAACCTACATCTACACGTCGCTTCTGAGCAAACCCGCGAACACGTACAAGGATCTCGACCCGCTGGTGAACTTCTTTGCTGACAGTGAGGTGGTCTACACCCGGGCTGACGGGCCCTTTAAGACCTTCTCTGACGTCATTGAACACGCCAAGAAGAACCGGGGGCGCTGGGGCGCTGCAAACCCTGCCTCGCTTGAGCGTCAGGCGGCCGAACAGTTGAAGCGTGCTGCAGGGGTCAATGCTGCCATCGTCACTCATGAGGGCGGCGGCGACATGATGCTGAACGTTCTAAATGGCACTCTCGACATCGGCATCGGCGAGATCCAAGAGGTTCGGTCGCAGCTTGAGGCTGGCAAAGTGCGGCTTCTCGCAACGTTCAACCCACAGCGGATTCCGGACAAGCCGGACGTGCCAACCGTCAGGGAGGCTGGATACGACGTTGCCTTAACGAAGTTCCGCGGCCTTGCTGGGCCGAAGGGTGTTCCTGAGAACGTCACGAAGATCTGGGACGACGCCGTCCAGAAGGTCTTGGCTGATCCGGACTACAAGAAGGCCTATGCGGCCGAAGTTCTGGTGCCGAATTTCATCGCTCACAAGGACTATCCGGCCTTCGTGAACGATTTTGCGAGCACCACGGAAGCCTTCCTGAAGGAAACCGGCTCCATCAAGTAGCGCCCACCTGCAATCTTCCGCCGGACAGGAACTCCTGTCCGGCGCGGCGTTCTCAGCACGGGGTGCCATCGTGGTCGTGAACAAAGATCTTCTGAGCGGCGTCGTTCTCCTCGTGATCGCCGGCCTTTACTACTTCGGATCAGGAACCATTGCGGACAGCACCTTGTCCGATGAGGTTGGGGCGGCCGGACTACCTCAGGTGCTCAGCCTGGTCCTCACAGGCCTTGGTCTCCTCCTCATCATCCGATCACTTGTTGCACGAAGGAAGGCGCCGCGCTCAGTCGCCAATGACAACGCGCAAGACGCCCGGCTCCTGCGGGGTGTTGGCTTCCTCGCGTTTGGGCTTGGCTACGTGCTCCTGCTGCCCGCTCTAGGATACTTCGTCACCGTCGCTCTTCTCATCGCGAGTATTGCCGTGTTCGAACGATCAGAGCAGCGCTGGCTCATCCCCGTCGTCGCGGTCGGCGGGGCCGCTTTCTACTGGGCGGTCTTCGTCAAGCTTCTTGGCGTCAACCAACCAATCGGCACGCTTTGGCAGGGGCTTCTCTCATGAGGATGCCTCGCCTCCCGTTGCATGAAGCCTCGGTGCTGCAGGATTCAAGACCGTGACTCAATTCTGGGATATCGTTCACCTCTTGACAGCGACTCCGCTCGTCTTCGTCGCGATCGGAGGTCTGATTTGGGGCATTCTCGGCGGAGCACTTCCCGGGATCTCCGCGTCGATCACGATGGCACTGGTGTTGCCGTTCACCTTTACGATGGATCCAGCACAGGCGATCGCCCTGCTGGCCTGCGTTTATATCGGAGCTGAGTACGGAGGTTCCATACCGGCGATCCTGATCCGGACGCCAGGCACGAACTCGGCGGCTGCCACAGTAATCGATGGATACGAACTCAATCGACAGGGCCGCGCCGGCGAAGCTCTTGGGATCTCGCTGATCTCCGGGGTGATCGGAAGCCTCTTTGGCCTCGCGATGCTCGTTCTCCTAACCGAGCCGTTGTCATGGGTCGCTCTTGCCTTCAAGCCCACCTCATACTTTGCCCTCGGGATCTTGGGACTATCGGTGATCGCATCGATGTCGGGCGGATCATTGATCAAGGGACTGAGTGCTGCGGTGATCGGTTTGATGATCGCGACAGTTGGCACCGATCCCATCTCGGGCGTCAACCGATACACATTCGGAATTCCGGACCTGTTGAGTGGGATCGAGCCAGTTCTCGTAATGGTTGGGCTGTTTGCGCTCACAGAACTCATGAGCCAGTCTGGCACAGCAAGCCTCGCCCGTCTGGGTGCATCGATCCGCATAAAACTGCCAAGCCTCGCTCTGTTGAACCGACTCAAGCGTTCGCAGGCGATCGGCTGCATCTTCGGGCTGTTTGAGGGGCTCACGCCCGGGGGCGGCGGCTCCGTAGCCGCCTTCATGTCCTATAACGAGGCCCGGCGCTGGTCGAAAACCCCCGAAAAGTTCGGCCGGGGGTCCGAGGAGGGGGTAGCGGCTCCGGAGACCGCCAACAACACCGTCGCGAGCGCAACGCTCATTCCGCTCCTCAGCTTTGGTGTGCCGAGCTCCAACTCCACCGCCGTTCTGCTGGGCGGGCTCTTAATGCACGGCCTCTTGCCCGGCCCTCGCCTGTTCGAGCAAAACCCCCAGGTCATCAACAGCCTCTACGTCGGATCTTTCATCGCGATCATCGCGCAGATTGCCATCGGCATCTTGATCCTTCCCGTCTGCATCTGGCTCGTGAACCGACCGCGTCCCTATCAAGCAGGCTTCATTTTCGCGCTGATCCTTTCGGGCATCTATACGCTCAACAACAGCACATTCGACCTCACTCTGGCGCTGGTCTTCGGCCTTGCGGGGTACCTGATGCGCCTTGCAGGTTTCCCGATCCTGCCGATGATCCTGGGCGTTGTCCTGGGTCATATGGTGGAGTCGAGTTATCGCCGCTCGCTTGTCCTCTCTGGTGGAGATCACATGATCTTCTTGGAGGATCCAATCGCGGTGGGCTTGCTCCTCGCAGCCACGGGCTTTGCGATCTACTCGCTCATCCGGGAGTATCTCGATAACCGTGCCCTCACACTGCGCGGCGCCGAGCCCTAGCCGAGCAACCATCCTCCACAGACCGATCCAAGGGGTTATCCCGTTGAACAAGCACGAGACCGTCAGCACACCCTCCGTTGCATACAGGCTCGCGGCCTTCGCAGCTGAGGCCAAGCCGTCCCCGGCGACGGAGGCGGTTTGCCGACGTCTTCTCCTCGATATCGTCGGCCTCGCAGTCGCCGCTCGGAAGACAGACTATGTCGGAGCGGCATTGGCGAGTGCTGTGAACGAGGGGCCCTGTTCGGCACTAGGGCACAACCGCCGGCTCGGTCTTTACGACGCGGCGCTTGTCAACGGGACGGCGGCGCACGGGGAGGACTACGACGACACCTTTGAGGGTGGCCCCGTTCACGCCGGCGCCGTGATCGTACCCGCCGTTCTCGCCATCGCTGAGCAACGCGGGCTCAGTGGCGTCGACGTTATGCGGGGGCTAGCGGTTGGAACCGAGCTCATGTGTCGTCTTAGCCTCGTCGCTCCCCAGGCAACCCACAAGGCGGGGTTTCATCCAACGGCCATCTTCGGAGCGCCAGCGGCGGCAGCGGCCGTCGGCGCGGCGCTCAATCTCGACAGCGCCGTGATCGCCAGAGCGCTCGGAATCTCAGGAAGTCTCGCCTCAGGGATCATCGAGTATCTGGCCGACGGTAGTTCGACGAAACGCCTCCACGCCGGCGCCGCGGCACAATCCGGTCTCAGGGCCGCCCTGATGGCAGAAGCGGGTTTCACGGGTCCGGTTTCCGTTTTCGAAGGAGCCCACGGGTTCTACAAAGCTTTCGCCCCCTCGAAAGTACCGGATTTTTCGAAGCTTCTGGATGGGCTGGGCGACGCTTGGATTACCGAGACCCTCGCGTTCAAACCCTATGCGTGCGGGACGATGACCCAACCCTTCGTCGATTGTGCGATACGCTTGGCCACCGACGGGATTTCGGCAGACGATATCGAGTCGATCACCTGCAAGGTCGGCGAAGGCACCGTGCACCGGCTCTGGGAGCCGTTGTCTGAAAAGCATCAACCGCCGAACGGCTACGCAGGCAAGTTCTCGACGCCCTATTGCATGGCGGTCGGCTTTTTGTCCGGGGAGGCTGGGCTCGGTCAGTTCACAGACGAACGAGCTCGCAGCCCCGAGGTTCGCAGACTGGCCGCGAAGATTCGCTATGAGATCAATCCTGCCGATGAGTACCCGCGCAATTTCAGTGGTCACCTCAAGGCGATACTGTCGGACGGCACGGAGCGAGAACTTCACCAGCCGCATATGCGCGGTGGCGCGAAGGAGCCTCTGAGCGACAGTGAGCTTGACGCCAAGTTTGCCGCTAATTTGACCTTCGGCGGATTTGACGCGACGCAGGCGAAGGCACTGAGGGAGGCTCTCGTCGTGATCGCGGATGGAGGTACTATTGACCTTGCCGCCGCTCGGCAATGAACGCATCTGGGAGTGAGAAGGACATGTCTGGGCCGGAGCTTGAAGGGCGTGTGGCGCTTGTCACAGGAGCCTCTCGCAACATCGGGCGGTCGATCGCGCTGAGCCTTGCTCAAGGTGGGGCGCACGTCGTCGTTTCGGCGAAGCGAGACAAGGCGGCACTGGATGATGTGATTGGGACCATACGGTCTCGTGGCGGGCAGGCTGCTGGCGTTCTTGGAGACGTATCCAGCCCCGACGATGTGAGTACTCTGGTCGAACAGGCTCTCAGAGCCTTTGGCCGTCTGGATATTCTCGTCAACAACGCAGCCGTTCGCAACGAGGTTCCGTTCGAGGATCTGTCGTTCGAGTCATGGAGAGAGGTCCTGTCGATCGCGCTCGATGGACCGTTCCTGTGTACCAAAGCAGCCCTTCCTGCCCTGAAGCGATCAGATCAGCCGGCCGTCGTCAACATTGGTGGTTTGACGGCCTACGTGGGTGCTAAAAACCGAGCTCACGTGGTGGCTGCGAAGGCTGGTCTCGACGGCTTGACGAAGGCTTTGGCGCATGACCTTGCGCCACACGGCATTACGGTGAATCTGGTTTCCCCTGGCCTAATCGCAACTGAACGGGCGGGAGCCGATCCGCATCATCACGACACCAGAGTGAACCTCGCGGGACGCAAAGGCACCCCTGAAGACGTCGCCTCCATGGTTCGGTACCTGTGTGGTCCCGCGGCTCGCTATGTGACCGGGCAGACCGTTCACGTGAACGGAGGGGCGTATCTCCCCTGATGTTTATGGGCCCGACCTCGCTCTTTGACGGGATCGCTCTACCAGGCGCAGCTGACCTTCCGCTGATCGTCCTCGCAGCGCTCGGTGGATCACTCCTGAGTGCCCTCACGGGGTCGGGTGCCGGGGTCGTCCTCTCGATCGTCCTTGTGCCCATCGTCGGCGTGCGGGCCATCGTGCCGATCTTAAGCATCGCTATGGTCATCAGTCATATTGGCCGGGTCGCAGCCTTTCGCACGCAGGTGGACTGGGGGGCAGCCCTCAAGCTCGTCGTCCTTGCGGCTCCGGGCGGGATCTTGGGCGCGGTTGTTTACAGCCAGCTGTCAGAGCGAACAACGGCTGCCATTCTAGGCCTCTTTCTATTGTCTCTGCTGGGCGTGAGAGCGGTAGCTCCCTTAGGGGCCTGGCGCCCGAAACCCATGTGGTTCGTGTTGGCGGCCACCACCTTCGGTTTCTTAAACGGGCTGACAATCGGAGCCGGTATCCTTGTTCTTCCGCTGCTGATGGTCTTCGGTCTGACGGGAGCGACGCTTGTGGCCACGGACGCTGTGGTCGGCCTAGGGATGAACCTGACGAAAGCGATCTCGCTCGGGGCAGCGGGGACTGTTACGGCACCGCTCCTGACATACGGGATTGCAGTCGGGATTCTAACCATCCCAAGCGCGTTCTTCGCTCGATTGCTCATGGATCGGCTTTCGCTTCGCTCTCACATGCGTCTCATCGATGCGACATTACTGATCGCCGCTAGTTCCATGCTTTCGCAGGCTGTTCTCGGTTAGCTGGTATGGGTACGCCTGGCACCGCTGCAGCATGCAACACGCGGAGCCTCAGCGAAGATTCTGATTGCTTGACGAGTGATATGGTCGTCCAGCATCGAGCGGCAACACCTCGCGTCACCTGCGTGAACTCCTCAGTTTCCCAGTCACGCTTTATCGTTGCTGTCATGTGAAAAGTATTGTCACGCGCAGCAATTACCCTGGCATCGCCGATAGTGGGCGGGTGCTGCGAGATCGCAGCTGCCCGAACATTGACGGGACGCCCATCGTGAAAATCGACGTTGCACAGTGTCGTGGCCACCGACTCTAGTCACTCCTACTCGGAGCTGACCTAGGCGAGACCTTCTACGTCCCGCCGACTTGAGGCATGAATGGGCTGTTAGCATTGCAGCACTTCCCGGATTGTTTAAGCCGCACGGTCGTCCGGCTCATGGAACAGGGGTACGGCCTCCGACACGGCTGCCTCCGCAACTCTGACGCTGAGCACCGGTCGAGCGCTCTCGTCCGCGACATCGATGCGCCAGGGCACCCGGCTGCGAGCCATCCAGCTCTCCAGGAGAGCCCGCGCGTCCTTCAGGGCGTGCCGCCGGGCGGCCCCATGGTCCGGGAGCTCGCTGCCCGTCGGATCGCGGTACACGCGCCTCTCGTCGGTCACATGAAAGAAGTAGCGGGGCATCACACACCAGCCATGACGAAGGCTCGACCTGTAAACAGAGCTGCTGACAACACGGCGAAGAAAACCGGTCCGATCAGAGGCCGAGCCTTGGCCATTTGACGTCGAACCCTGCTGCTCTTTGATGCCCACCCATCACGGGCGAACGATGGTCCGGTCCCCTGCCCTACCCAGCCAGGCGCTCTGGCGTGGGCTCCTTGAGAACGTAGCCCCGGCCCCAGACCGTCTCGATGTAGTTCTGACCGCCTGAGGCGTCGGCGAGCTTCTTGCGCAGCTTGCAGATGAACACGTCGATGATCTTCATCTCAGGCTCGTCCATCCCGCCATACAGGTGGGCGAGGAACATCTCCTTGGTGATCGTGGAGCCCTGACGCTGCGCCATGAGCTCCAGCATCTTGTATTCCTTGCCGGTCAGGGGGATCGGCTTGCCGGCGACCTCCGCCCGCTGAGCGGCTGGCCGGATCACGAGGTCACCGCAGGCGAACTCGGGGGCAGCTTGGCTTGCCGACCGGCGCGCGATGGCGTGCATGCGGGCGATGAGCTCGTCCTTGTGGAAGGGCTTGGTGAGGTAGTCGTCCGCTCCCCGTCCAAGACCCCGGACCTTGTCCTCGACCCCGTTCATGCCAGACAAGATGAGCACCGGTGTGGTCACGCGGGCTCCCCGCAACAGCCGCAAGACCTCATGCCCCGACATGTCGGGCAGGTTGAGGTCCAGCAGGATGATGTCGTAGTCGGGCAGCCGGCCAAGGTCGATCCCGCGCTCGCCAAGGTCAGTGACGGTGACCTGGAACGCCGGGGGCCGAAGCATTAGCTCGATGCTCTGGGCAACGGACGCATCGTCCTCGATCAGCAGCACACGCATCGGCCAAGGCTCCGGGATGAGGTGAGAACACTATCCTTGCGCCCGTCAACACTCCGTTAACTGAGCTGGCTGGCATCGGGCCGGTGCTGCGCCTTGACTCTTGAGGGCATAGCCCGTTTGAGCATGCCCGCATTCCCATTCTCAGCAGGAGCAACTCGTGAACAAGAACGATCTGGTGGAGCGCTTGGCCGAAGAGCACGAACTGACGAAGGTGTTCGCGCGCGAGCTCGTGGAGAGCGTGTTCA
>DASZBD010000035.1:0-50642 GCA_035944475.1 Microvirga sp. | reverse complement strand
GTACGCCGTGAACGTCGCCCCGCCCGTCTCCGCCAGAACCTTCGTGATCGCCGCCGTCAACGACGTCTTGCCATGATCAACATGGCCAATCGTCCCAATGTTGCAGTGCGGCTTCGTGCGAGCAAACTTTTCCTTCGCCATGTCCTGTTATCCTCGGCGGCTCTGTTGTGCCTGACGGCAAATCCGCCGCCCGATTAGGGCTCTTCGCCGAATTCCGCAAGAGTTTGTTGCATTGCAGCCCTGGCGCCGCCCCGGCGGGAGCCGGTCTAGCCCTTACGCAGGGTTCGCCCTGAACCTCAAGGCTGGCCTGGGGGACGGCTCCAGCTACGGCGGATGTGGGCAGAGGAAGCCGGCCGCGCAATGGTGCACCGACCGGATCGGAGAGGCAGGGAAAGGCTCGCGCCGGCGCTCCGGGACGGGTCCGGGAGGGGGAGGCGCGAGCCCTCGGCAGATTACTGCAGGGTCGGGGTGGCGCGGCGGCGGCGCGGGGCGGCAGCGGCTACGACCGGAGCCGTCGGAACGGCCGGCACGGCCTCCTTCGACGAACGGCGGCCCTTCTTCTTTGCCGGCTCGGCAGCGACGGCCGGCGCCTCGATGGCCACCGCCTGCTCCTCGACTGCGCTCGTCAGTTCGAGCTTCGCGGCGTGCCAATGCTCCTTGTCGCGGCCGTGAACGCAGCCTTCCTGTTCCCAGATCTGGTAGGCCCGCTCGCGAATGTTCTGCTCAAGATCAATCATCGTCATGTCCCCGTAAGAAAACGGCCTGTCTCAGGCCTTGGTGGCGTTCGGCACGCACATGAAACGGCTGAAGCGACCTGCGTCTGAATCTGCTTCGGCCAGCCTGTCAATCGGGCAAGCGGCACCGATTCCCGTCAAGCTCGTTGTTTCTCAAGGAGATGTGGCCAATCGTCCGCACCGGCGAAGCATAGCCGGCTTCGCCGCCCCCCCAGCGTATGCTCTCGACTTACCGCATGGGAAGGGTCATGCTGAGGAACAGGGAACCCGCACGTTTGTTGTACCTGGACCATTCTTCTGGTTGCACGCATGGGAAACCGGCTTGAGCCCTTCGGTATCGCCTCCCATCACCGGACCGAACCCATGAAGGGCCGGCCGGACCCCGACTCCGAATCCGACAGCCTGGAACTGGCCCCGGCAAAGCCGCCGGGTCGCCTCGTCGTGGTCTCGAACCGGGTTCCCCTGCCGACCAAGGACGGGACATCGAGCGCCGGCGGCCTCGCCGTCGCCCTGGAGGGCGCGCTGAAGCAGAAGGGCGGCCTCTGGTTCGGCTGGTCCGGAAAGACCGTCGACCGGCCAGGCAGCATCCCGACCATTCACCAGGCCGGCAACATCACCTTCGCGGTCCTGGACGTCCTGAAGAAGGACTTCGATCTCTTCTACGCGGGCTTCGCGAACCAGGCGCTCTGGCCCATCTGCCACTACCGGCTCGATCTTCTGCAGATCGACCGCCAGCAGACGGAGGGTTACTTCCGGGTCAACGGCACCTTCGCGGAGGCGCTCGCGCCTCTGCTCAGGCCCGAAGACACCCTGTGGGTGCACGACTACCACTTCATCCCGCTCGCGGCGGAGCTGAGGCGCCTCGGCTGCCGCAACCGGATCGGCTTCTTCCTCCATATCCCATGGCCGCCGGCGGACGTGGCGAGCGCCCTGCCCGCCTATATGCGCCTCCTGAACGGGCTCACGGCTTACGATGTCGTCGGGTTCCACACCCCTCAGGACGCCGAGAACTTCCGGCACTGCCTCGTCCGGGAGCGGATCGGCTTCCCGCTCGCCAACGGCGACTACCAGGTGGACGCGCACCGCTTCAAGATCGGCGTCTTTCCGGTCGGCATCGACACCGACAACTTCACCCAGACGGCCGCCAGCGCCATGCGCAGCCCCCTCGTGCGCCGCATGAAGGCCAGCATGGGCGACCGGGCCCTCATTATCGGCGTCGACCGGCTCGATTATTCGAAAGGCATCAAGGAGAGGATCGAGGCCTTCTCGTGCTTCATCCGCTCGAATCCGAGCTTCCGCAACCGGGTCACCTACCTGCAGGTGACGCCGAAGTCCCGTTCGGACGTGCCCGAATACAAGCGCATGCAGCACGAGATCGCCGAGCAGGCCGGCTGGACGAACGGCAACCTTGGCGAGGTGGACTGGACGCCCATCCGCTACGTGAACAAGACCTACGGCCACGTGGCGCTGGCAGGGCTCTACCGGATGGCCCGGGTCGGTCTCGTCACGCCCCTCCGGGACGGCATGAACCTCGTCGCCAAGGAGTTCGTGGCGTCCCAGAACCCTGAGGATCCGGGCGTCCTGATCCTGTCCCGCTTCGCCGGCGCCATGTACGAGCTCGACGCGGCGCTCCTCGTGAACCCCTACGACACCGAAACCATGTCGGCGGCCATCGCCACGGCCCTCACCATGTCCTTCGAGGAGCGGCGCGAGCGGTGGCAGAGCCTCATGGGGAAGCTGAGGGCGAACAGCATCGGGCATTGGTGCCAGAGCTTCCTTGCCGCCCTGCGCGAGGACGAGACGACGGGACCAAGGAGCGGCCGCCGGCCGTCCCGCAGCCGGATCGTGCATGCTGCAGGTTGACGACGGCTCCCCGCTGCCGCTCGGGGCCGTTTGGGACGGACGGGGAGTCAACTTCTCCCTCTTCTCGGATCATGCGACGGCGGTGGAGCTTTGCCTCTTCGAGCCGAGCGGCCGGCGCGAGACGGACCGCATCCCGCTGCAGGTGCGCACGGAGGGCGTGTGGCACGGCTACGTCCGGGGCCTCCGTCCAGGGCAGCTCTACGGCTACCGGGTACATGGCCCTTACGAGCCTCGGCAGGGCCACCGCTTCAACCCGCACAAGCTTCTGCTCGACCCCTATGCCCGCCAGCTCCACGGCCGCGTGCGCTGGCACGACGCGCTCTACGGCTACCGCCATGGCCGGTCGCGCAGCGATCTCACCCCGGATCGCCGCGACAGCGCCCCCATGATGCCGAAGGGCGTCGTGGAGGACCCGGCCTATCCCTGGGGGGACGACCGCCCTCCCCGGCGCCCGTGGAGCGACACGGTGATCTATGAGGCTCACGTGAAGGGCCTCACCGCTCTCCACCCGGGGATCCCCGGTGCCATGCGCGGCTCCTTCGCGGCGCTCGGCCACCCGGCCATCATCGACCATCTCGTGCGGCTCGGCATCACGGCGGTCGAGCTGATGCCGGTCCACGGCTTTGTGGACGACCGCTTTCTCGTCGAGAAGGGCCTGCGCAACTACTGGGGCTACCAGACCCTCGCCTTCTTCGCGCCGGAGCCGCTCTACCTCGGCGAGGCCGGGATCCTCGGGCTCAAGAGCGCGGTCCGTGCCCTGCACGAGGCCGGGATCGAGGTGATCCTCGACGTGGTCTACAACCACACCGCCGAGGGCAACCACCTCGGGCCGACTCTCTCGTTCCGCGGCATCGACAATGCGAGCTACTACAAGCTCGCTCCCGACAACCCGCGCTTCTATTGGGATAGCACCGGCACCGGCAATACGCTCAACCTCGATCATCCGCAGGTGCTGCGGATGGTGCTCGATTCCCTGCGCCACTGGGTGGAGGCGTACCACATCGACGGGTTCCGCTTCGACCTCGCCCCGAGCCTCGCCCGCGAACCCTACGACTTCTCCCACCGGGCGGGTTTTCTGAGAGCGATCGGGCAGGATCCTGCCTTAAGCGGGGTCAAGCTCATCGCGGAGCCCTGGGACCTCGGCGAAGGCGGCTACCGGGTCGGCGGATTTCCGCCGGGCTGGAGCGAATGGAACGACCAGTTCCGGGACACCGTCCGAGGGTTCTGGCGCGGCGATGCGGGCCAGTTGCCGAAGCTCACCCGCGCCATGACGGGATCGCGGGAGATCTACGAATGGTCGGGCCGTGGACCATGGGCATCGGTGAACTACGTGTGTTCCCACGACGGTTTCACCCTCCAGGATCTCGTGAGCTACAACGAGCGCCACAACCACGCGAACGGCGAGGACAACCGGGACGGGCACGGTCACAACCTGTCCTCCAACTGGGGCGTCGAGGGTCCGACCGACGACCCGGACATCCTGAGCGTCCGGGCGCGGACGAAGCGCAACCTGCTCGCCTCCGTGTTCTTCTCTCAAGGCGTGCCCATGCTGCTCATGGGCGACGAGTTCTCCCGCAGCCAGGCCGGCAACAACAACGCCTATGCGCAGGACAACGAGACGACCTGGCTCGACTGGGACGAGGGCCTGGCGGCCGATCCGGGCCTCCATGGCTTCGTCAAGACCCTGATCCGCCTGAGGCGGCGCTTCGATGCGTTCCGCCGCCGGACGTTCCTCACCGGCGCACCGGTTTCGGCCGGTGGCTTGCGCGATGTGCATTGGCTGGCGCCGGAGGGGCGGGAAATGTCGGGGGAGGATTGGAACGATCCTCAGCGGCGGTCGTTCGGGATGCAACTCGGGAACGATGCGCCCGACGGGCAGCGACTCCTTCTGCTCGTCAACGGATCGGCCGAGCCGGTGGACTTCGCCCTTCCAGAGGCTCTTCCAGACGGACGATGGGTTCAGCTCTTCGACACGACGCTCAGCGAGGGCCTCGTGCGGGGTGAAGCGGCCATCCTCCAGGCCGGCGGAACCTTCAGGATGGAGCCGAGGTCCCTCGTTCTGTTTCAGCACGGCTAAATCATCGGGACATCAGGATGCGGCGGGTTCACGGGATGCCTTTCGGGGCCGAAATCACCGGCGAGGGCGTGCGCTTCGCCCTCTGGGCCCCGACCGCCCAGGAGGTCGCGCTGGTGCTCGACGGCGCGGAGCGCCCCATGCCGGTCGAAGACGGGGGCTGGCGGCGCCTCACCGTGCCGGAAGCGCGGGCCGGAAGCCGCTACGCCTTCCGCGTCGACGGCGGCCTCACCGTGCCGGATCCCGCCTCGCGCTTTCAGCCGGACGACGTTCACGGCGCGAGCCTCGTCGTGGACCCCGCCGCCTTCGACTGGACAGACGGCGATTGGCGAGGCCGACCCTGGGAGGAGACGGTCCTCTACGAACTGCATGTCGGCACGGCGACGCCGGAGGGCACCTATGCGGGCTTGATGAGCAAGCTCGAAGACCTGCGCGATTCCGGCATCACGGCTGTCGAACTCCTGCCCCTCGCCGACTTCCCGGGCCGCCGCGGCTGGGGCTACGACGGCGTCCTGCCGTTCGCGCCGGATTTCGCCTACGGGAGCCCGGACGACCTGAAGCGTCTCGTCGACCGGGCGCATGCGCTTGGGCTGATGGTGTTCATCGACGTGGTCTACAATCACTTCGGACCCGCGGGGAACTACCTTCACGCCTACGCCAAGTCGTTCTTCACCGAACGCCATCAGACCCCCTGGGGCGCCGGCATCAACTACGACGGCAAGAGCGGCGGGCCGGTGCGCGACTTCTTCGTGCACAACGCGATCTACTGGCTTGAGGAATACCACGTGGACGGTCTGCGCTTCGATGCCGTCCACGCCATCCTGGACGACAGCGACCGGCACATCCTGGCCGAGATCGCGGAGCGGGCCCGCACGGCCCTCCCGGGCCGCGAGGTGCACCTCGTCCTCGAGAACGACGCGAACGAGGCCCGCTGGCTGCCGCACGAGGGTGGGCGCCCCCGCCTCCACACGGCGCAGTGGAGCGACGACCTCCATCATTGCTGGCACACCCTGCTGACGGGCGAGGCGGACGGCTACTACGTGGACTACGCCGACAAGCCGGTGGAGCGCCTGGGCCGGTGCCTCGCGGAAGGATTCGCCTACCAGGGCGAGCCCTCCGCGCACCGGGAGGGCGAGGTGCGGGGCGAGCCGTCGGCCCATCTCCCGCCGACCGCCTTCGTGGGCTTTCTTCAGAACCACGATCAGATCGGAAACAGGGCCTTCGGCGAACGGATCAGCGACCTCAGCCCGCCCGAGAAGCTGCAGCTCGCCCGGGCCGGCCTGCTGCTCTCGCCGCAGATCCCGCTCCTCTACATGGGCGAGGAATGGGCCGCCTCGACGCCCTTCCTCTACTTCGTCGACTTTGCGGAGGACGAAGCCCTGTCGAACGCTGTCCGGGAGGGGCGCCGCCGCGAGTTCGGCGCCTTCAAGGCTTTCGCCGGCCGCGAGGACGAGATCCCCGATCCGACGCTGGAAGAGACCTTCGCCCGGTCCCGGCTCGATTGGTCCGAGCGCAGCCGCCCGCCGCATGCGCAGGTGCTGGAGGAAACCCGCAGCCTCCTGCAGCTCCGGCAAGCCGAAATCGTGCCGCTCATGAAGAGCGGGTTCGTCGGAGCGGGGAGCACGCAGCCCCAGGCCGGCCTCCTCGACGTGGTCTGGCGCTTCGAAGGCGGCTCCCTGCGCTTCCTCGCCAATTTCGGCGACGCGGCGGTGGACGCGGATCTCGACGGCGCGCCGCTCTGGTCGAGCGCCGGCGTTCGGCCCGACGGAGGGCGGGTGCGCCTCGATCCCTGGCAGGGCCTGTTTGCCCGGGGCGCCGGCCGATGAGCGGACACGACGAGACGATCGGGCGGATCGCAGCCCTCGTCGGCATCACAGACCGCTACCGCGACCAGCGCGGCGAGACCGTCGAGACGAGCCGGGAGACAAAGGCGGCGATCCTGTCGGGCCTCGGCCTCGCCGTCGGAACCGAGGCGGAGGCGCGAGACGCCCTAGAGCAGGTCGAAGCGCTGAAGAACGGCCTCGTGCCCCTGGTGCTGCCTGCGGAATCCGGACGGCCCCTCACCGTCCCGCTGCGGGGCGTGCGGGACGGGACGGCGACTTGGCGCATCCAGGAGGAAAGCGGCGTCTCTCAGGAGGGCCGGGCGACGGTGGCAGGCGACGGCGCCGCCATCACCCTGCCGCCCCTCTCGGCGGGATACCACCGCCTTCACGTCGAGGCGGGCGGCCGGTCGGGCCAGTCGACCCTGATTGCCGCGCCGCGGCGGTGCTACGAGCCCCGGCTCATGCGCGAGGGCGCGCGCCTCTGGGGGACCACGGCGCAGATCTACTCGTTGCGCTCGGGCCGCAATCTCGGGATCGGCGACTATACGGACGTGGCGGACCTCGCCGCCGGGACGGCCGAGTTCGGGGCCTCCTTTCTCGGGCTCAGCCCCGTCCACGCCCTGTTTTCGGCGGACCGCACCAAGATCTCGCCGTACTCGCCCTCCTCCCGGCTCTTCCTCGAAACCCTGTTCATCGACCCCACGGCGTTGGACGGGTTCGCCGAGGGGAAGGCTGCGGCGATCCTCGACGACACCGCCTACCGCGAGCGCATCGCCGGCCTACGGGATGCTGCCCTCATCGACCACGCGGCAGTCTGGGAGCTGAAGCGGCCGGTTCTCGATGCGCTCTGGCAGGATTTTCGGGCCGGAGGCGATCAGGCGGCCCTCGAAACCTTCCGGCGCCGGGGCGGCGACGCGCTCCAGGCCCACGCCGTCTTCGAGGCTCTCTCCGAGCACTTCCGGAACGAGGGCCGGTGGTGGCTCGGAGACTGGCCCGAGGGGTTCCGCAGCGCACGGTCGAGCGAGGTCCGCACCTTCGTGCGCGACAATCCCGAACGGGTGGCGTTCCATGCCTGGCTGCAATGGGTCGCCGATCTCCAGCTCGGCGAGGCAGCCGCCCGGGCCCGCTCGTCCGGTATGGGCATCGGCCTTTATCGCGACCTTGCCGTCGGTGCCGATGCGGGCGGGTCGGAGATTTGGGCCAATCCGGAGCGCTTCGCTCCCGGCCTGTCGGTCGGCGCGCCCCCCGACCCGTTCGGGCCGCTCGGCCAGAACTGGGGTCTGCCGCCCTTCAATCCGATCACCCTGGAAGAACAGGGCCTCGCGGCGTTCCGCGCCCTGGTGGCGTCGAATATGCGCCATGCAGGCGCGATCCGCATCGACCACGCCTTCCAGCTCCAGCGCCTGTTCCTCATACCCCAGGGCATGAGCGCGGCGCAGGGCGCCTACGTGGCCTACCCGTTCGAGGCCATGCTCGCGGTGCTGCGCCTTGAGAGCAACCGAGCCCGCAGCCTCGTGATCGCGGAAGACCTCGGCAACGGGCCCGAGGGTTTCTCGGATGCTATTATGGAGGCGGGCCTTCTGAGCTACCGGGTGCTCTGGTTCGAGCGTGAGAACGACGGCGCGTTCAAGCGTCCGGCGACCTATCCCCGTTCGGCGCTCGCCGTGTTCACCACCCACGACCTGCCCACCTTCCGCGGCTGGTGGCGCGGCCTCGACATCGACCTGCGCCAGACCCTTGGCGTCTACGACAACGAAACCGCCGACCGGGACCGCACCTCGCGGCAACAGGAGGTTCGCCAGTTCAGCGAAGCCTTGGCGGCGGAGGGGCTCCTGCCCAGCCCCGACATGCCGGAGGAGCCGCCGCTCGAGGCGACGATGCGCTACCTGGCGCGGACGCCCTCGTCCCTGGTCGGCATCCAGATCGAGGATGCCTCCGGCGAGCTCAACCAGGCGAACATGCCGGGCCAGGACGGGGGTCACCCGAACTGGAAGCGCCGCCTCAGTACCGATCTCGATGCCGTCGTGGCCCCCGGGAGCGGATTGGCGAAGCTCGCCGCCGCCATGGCGGACGAGGGCCGCGGGGTCGAGCCTCGCGCGAGCGCGCTGGCTGCACCGCCGCCCCGCGCCACCTACCGCATCCAGTTCCACAAGGATTTCACCTTCGACGATGGGGTGAGGATCGTCCCCTACCTCGCCCGCCTCGGGATCAGCCATCTGTATTCGTCGCCGATCCACACTGCCCGGCCGGGATCGGTGCACGGCTACGACATCGTCGACCACGCCCGGATCAACCCCGAGCTCGGCGGCGAGGAGGGCTTCGTCCGCCTCACGGATGCCCTGAAGGAGCACGGCCTCGGGCTGATCCTGGACATTGTCCCGAACCATATGGGAGTCGGCGGGGCCGATAACGGCTGGTGGCTGTCGGTGCTCGAATGGGGCGAACTCTCCCCATACGGGCGCGCGTTCGACATCGACTGGGAGCGCCTGGGGGCGAACCACAAGCTCATCATTCCCTTCCTGGGGGACCGCTACGGCGACGCGCTGGACAAAGGCGACCTCAAGCTCGCCTACCATGCGGACGAGGGGAGCTTCAGCGTCTGGCACTGGGAGCACCGCTTTCCGGTCTGCCCCCTCGCCTACCCGATCGTCCTCGACCGCGCCCTCGCAGCCCTGCCCGAAGGCGACATCCCGGGCCGTTCGGAGATGCTCGCCGTCAGCGAACGCCTGCGGGTCATGAACGAGGAGCCCGCCGACCGGCGCGCCGGCTTCCCGGCCGAATGCGAGGAGCTGAAGGCGCGCCTCGCCGCCGCGATCTCCGCCTCGCCGGACCTGCGGGCCGGCATCGACCGGGCGGTGGCGCTCGTCAACGGTGCGCCGGGGACCCCGGAAAGCTTCGGCACCCTGCACCGGATCCTGGAGGCGCAGGCCTACCGCCTCGCCTATTGGCGCGTTGCGGCGAGCGACATCAACTACCGCCGCTTCTTCGACATCAACGGCCTTGCTGGGCTGAGGGTCGAGGATCCGGAGGTGTTCGAGCGCAGCCACGAGATGGTGTTCCGCCTCGTTCGGGAGGGCCGCATCCAGGGCCTTCGCATCGATCACATCGACGGTCTTGCCGATCCCGAAGGCTATGCCCGCGCCCTGCAGGCCGCGGTCGGCCCGGGCTTCTACGTCGTCGTCGAGAAGATCCTGGAGCCTGGGGAGCCGCTCCGCCCCTGGCCCATCGCCGGCACCACCGGCTATGACGTTCTCAACCTCATCGACGGCGTGTTCGTCGAGCCCGACAACGCGGACCGCTTCGAGGCGATCTACCGCGAGGCGACCGGGATCGAGGGTCGGTACGGCACGCTTCTTCGCGCCGCGAAGACGGAGATCCTGGAGACGAGCTTTGCCAGCGAACTGGAGGTGCTCGGCTCCGACCTGAAGCGCCTTGCCGATGCCGACCGGCGCACCCGGGACTACACGTTCTTCGCCATCCGCCGGGCCCTCGTCGAGATCATCGCGCGCTTCCCGGTCTACCGCACCTATCTCGGCGACGCCGAGCCGGTGCCGGAGGACCGGGCGTTGCTCGAGGGAACCATCGAGGCGGCCAAGCGGTGGAGCGCCCTCCCCGACCGGTCCGTCCACGATTTTATCGCCGGCTTCCTGCTCTCCGACCCTGCCGCCGATGCGGCCCGGCCGGACCTCGATCTCGTGCGCCGGTTCCGGCGTCGGTTCCAGCAGCTGACCGGCCCGGTGATGGCGAAGAGCCTGGAGGACACCCTCTTCTACCGGTACGTGAGGCTGCTCTCGCTCAACGAGGTGGGCGGCGACCCGCACCATTTCGGCGTGCGCCGGGAGGATTTCCACCGCCAGAATCAGGAGCGCGCCCGCGCCTGGCCTCACGCCATGATCGCGAGCGCGACCCACGACACCAAGCGCGGCGAAGATGCGCGCGCCCGGCTGCACGCTCTCTCGGAGATGCCGGACGAGTGGAGTTCGGCCGTGCGCCGCTGGACTAATCTTTCGGCCGAGCATCTGGGGGGCGACGGCGAGCCTGCGCCCGACGCCAATGACGGCTACCTGATCCTGCAGGCGATCCTGGGCGCCTGGCCGGTGGAACTCCTTGAAGGGAAGGTCGACGCTGCCCTCGTCGAGGGCTTCCGCGAGCGTATCGAAGGCTTCGTCACCAAGGCGTTACGGGAGGCCAAGCGCCATACGAGCTGGGTGCATGTCAACGAGGCCTACGAGGCCGCAGCCCTGGGCCTCGTCCGAGGCATGCTCGATGCGGGCTCGCCCTTCCTTGACGAGTTCCGGCCTCTCGCCCGGCGCCTCGCCCATGCCGGCATGCTGACGAGCCTGTCGCGAACCGTCCTGAAGGTGACGCTGCCGGGGATCCCGGACGTGTACCAGGGCACCGAGATGTGGGACCTCTCCCTCGTCGACCCGGACAACCGCCGGCCGGTCGACTACGACCTCAGGATGGCAGCGCTCGACGGCGACGAGCCGCTCCCGAGCCTTCTGGCGAGTTGGCCGGACGGGCGGATCAAGCAGCGGGTCCTCTCCGCCCTGCTCCGGGACCGGGCGGAGAGGCCTCAGCTCTATGCGGCCGGGGATTACCAGCCGCTCCGGGTGCGTGGCCCCCGGAGCCGCCACGTCCTCGCCTTCAGCCGGAGCCTGGGGAGCGAGCGCCTGATCGTCGTGGTGCCGCGGCTCGTAGCGAGCCTTGCGGGGCCCGAGGATTGGCCTCTCGGGGAGGCGGTCTGGAAAGAGACCGTTATCCCCCTTCCCAGCGGCCGGTGGCGCAACATCATCACGGGCGCTATGTCTGAGGCCCAGGGTGACCATACGTCAGTCGCGGAACTCCTGAACGATCTTCCGCTTTCGGTGCTGAGGGCCGGCGCATGAACATGTTGGAACCGAAGCGAACCCATACGGCGGACGAGACCTCCGCGTCCATGGAACTCGGGCCGCGCATCTACAACCTGTTCCCGCTCCTCGTCGGCCCGGTCTCCGCCTGGGCGGCGGAGCTGCCGCGGATCGCCCGGATGGGATTCGACTGGGTCTACGTGAACCCGTTCCACGAGACCGGCGGCTCCCGCAGCCTCTACGCCGTGCGCGACCCCTACCGCCTCGACGCGCGCTTCAGGGACCGGGAGGGCGACGACGACGGTTCGATCCGTCGTTTCGTGGAGGAGGCGTCCGCGGTCGGTCTCAAGGTGATGACGGACCTTGTCATCAACCACACGGCGAAGGACGGACGCCTCGCCGAGGAGCAGCCCGACCTTTTCGTGCGCGACGAGACCGGCGCCTTGGCGAGTCCTTTCGCGGTGGACCCCGACGACCCGGCGAAACGCACCGTTTGGGGCGACCTCGCGGAACTCGACTACCACAAACCGGAGGCCCGTCGCACGCTCACGGATTACTGGGACCGCTACATCGCCCATATGCAGGGGCTCGGCGTCCGAGGCTTTCGCTGCGATGCGGCCTACAAGGTCCCGCCGGCGGTGTGGCGCGATCTCATCGGCGCCGCCAAGGAACGCGACCCGGACTGCCTTCTTGCCGCCGAAACGCTGGGCTGCACCCTCGACGAGACGAAGGCAACGGCGGGCGCCGGGTTCGACTTCCTGTTCAACAGCTTCGCGTGGTGGGATTGCCGGGCGCCCTGGGCCCTCGAGCAGTACGAGGCTCTGCGCACCGTCGCCCCGTCGATCGCGTTTCCGGAAAATCACGACATGGCCCGCCTCGCGGCTCAGGCCGGCGACGATCCGGCCGAGATCGCACGGCACCTGAGCGCCCGCTACGCGCTCGCGGCCTTCTTCTCTTCCGGTGTCCTCATGCCGATCGGCTACGAGTGGGGCTACCGCCGTCCGCTCCACGTGGTCGAGACGACGCCCGGCGACCGGGAGATGACGGGCGTCGACATCTCCGAGTTCATCGCCGCGGTGAACCGCCTGCGCACCGAACTGCCCGCCGCCAACCGGGAGGGAGCGCAATGGAACCTGAGCGGGCCGGACAGCCCCGTGACGGCGCTCCTGCGCTTCGACAGCGGGCATCCCGCCTCCGCCAAAACCGCGACGCTCCTGCTCGTCAACCGGACCTCAGAGGCTCAGACCGTCGACCCCGCGACGCTCGTGGCCCGGTCGGGCGGCGTGCTCGATCTTTTCGAGGACCGGACGCCGGGAGCCCCGCCCCTCGCCTTCGCGCCGGGCTCTCCCGTCGTGATCGAGCCGGGCATAGTGCGCATCCTCTCCGCCCGGCGCGCTCAGACCTCCGTCCAGCCGAAGACAGCGAAAGGGCCGACCGGCGAGGGGCGGGTCATCATCGAGGCGATCACCCCGCAGATCGACGGGGGGCGGACCCCGATCAAGCGAGTGGCCGGCGACGTGATCGAGGTCGAGGCCGACATCTTCACGGACGGCCACGATAAGTACGCGGCCGCGATCGTCTACCGGGCCGCCGGCGACAGCGATTGGCGCCGCGCGCCCATGCGCTTCGTCGACAACGACCGCTGGGCGGGACGCTTTCCCGTGGAGCGGAACGCCCGCTACCAGTACACTGTCGAGGGCTGGCGCGACCCCTTCGCGACCTGGCTCAACGAGGTGGAGAAGAAGCGCGCCGCGGGCGTCAACGTCCGTCTCGAGACGATCGAGGGCGTGCGGATCGTCGAAAAGGCGGCCGGCCTGGCCCAAGCCCCCGATGCGGCAAGCCTCGCGGATCTCCTGAAGCGGCTCCGATCGGAGGAGGACGGGTCGGAGGCGCAGCTCGGCCTGTTGCTGGATCCCGGTCACCGCGACCTCATCGACCGCAACGCGGAACGCCAGAACGTCTCCCGTCACGAGCCCCCGCTCGAGGTGATCGCGGATCGCCTCGCGGCGCGCTTCTCCGCCTGGTACGAACTCTTCCCGCGCTCGCAATCGGGCGATGCCGACGTGCACGGCACGTTCCTCGACGTGATCCCGCAGCTACCCCGCGTGAAGGATCTCGGCTTCGACGTTCTCTACTTCACGCCCATCCACCCCATCGGCAAAACGAACCGGAAGGGCCGCAACAACACCCTGACCCCCGGCCCGGACGATCCGGGCAGCGTCTACGCCATCGGCTCCGAGGCGGGCGGGCACAAGGCGGTGCATCCGGAACTCGGGACGCTGGAGGATTTCCGCACTCTCCTCGAAGCGGCCCACGACCATGGCCTCGAGATCGCCCTCGACTTCGCGATCCAGTGCTCGCCCGATCACCCCTGGATCAAGGAACATCCCGAGTGGTTCGAGTGGCGGCCCGACGGCTCGATCCGGTTCGCCGAGAATCCACCGAAGAAGTACGAGGACATCGTCAACGTCCACTTCTACGGCGAGGCCCTCCCCTCGCTGTGGCTCGAGCTTCGCGACGTGGTGCTGTTCTGGGTCGAGCAGGGGGTGAAGATCTTCCGGGTCGACAATCCGCACACGAAGCCGATCCCGTTCTGGGAGTGGATGATCGGCGAGGTGAACGCGCGCCACCCGGACGTCATCTTCCTCGCGGAAGCCTTCACGCGGCCGAAGATGATGAGGAAGCTCGCGAAGGTCGGCTTCCAGCAATCCTATACCTACTTCACGTGGCGCAACACGAAGCAGGAACTCATCGAGTACATGACGGAGCTCGCCCACTCCCCCATGGGCGAGTACTACCGGCCGAACTTCTTCGCCAATACGCCGGACATCAACCCATACTTTCTCCAGACGAGCGGCCGCCCGGGCTTCATCACCCGCGGCACGCTCGCGGCGACGCTGTCCAGCGTCTACGGCATCTACAACGGCTTCGAGCTCTGCGAAGGCCGTCCGGTGCCCGGCAAGGAGGAATATATCGACTCGGAGAAGTACGAGCTGAAGGTCTGGGACTACGACCGGCCGGGCAACATCAACGAGCACATCCGCCTGCTCAACAAGATCCGCCGCGCGAACCCGGCGCTCTGGGACTTCCGCAACATCGCCTTCCTTAACGCCTGGAACGACAACATCCTGGCCTACCTCCGGACGACCCCGGAGAAGGACAACGCGGTCTTCATCCTCGTCAATCTCGACCCGAAGAACCGGCAGGAATGCACCTATGAGGTGCCGCTCTGGGAATTCGGCATCCCGGACCACGGATCGATCGAGGTGGAGGACCTTCTTCGGGGCGGCCGCTTCTGGCTGCACGGCAAGAGCCACCGCATCGCCCTCGATCCGGCGGAACGGCCGGTCGTCATCTGGCGCCTTATCCCGCCCGGCAGCCGCCCTAGCTAGTGGTTCCGGCCCGCGCGGCCGGCACGAGTTCCCCTGTCCAAGAAGTGAGCCATGATCGATCGCAGCGACTCCGAGTGGTACCGGGACGCCATCATCTACCAATTGCACGTGAAATCGTTCTTCGACTCGAACGACGACGGTGTCGGCGACTTCGAGGGGGTCACCCGCAAGCTCGACTACATCAAGGATCTCGGCGTCTCGGCGATCTGGGTCATGCCCTTCTACCCCTCGCCTCTGAAGGATGACGGCTACGACATCGCGGATTACCGCGGCATCAATCCCGGCTATGGCACGATGCGCGACTTCCGCCGCTTCGTGAAGGAGGCGCACGACCGTGGGCTGCGGGTCATCACCGAGCTCGTCATCAACCACACCTCGGACCAGCATCCCTGGTTCCAGAAAGCTCGAACCGCGAAACCCGGCTCCTCGGCGCGGGACTTCTACGTCTGGTCGGACACGGACCAGAAATACGAGGACACCCGCATCATCTTCCTCGATACGGAAGCGTCGAACTGGAGCTGGGATCCGGTCGCCAAGGCCTATTACTGGCACCGCTTCTACGCCCACCAGCCGGATCTCAACTTCGACAATCCGAAGGTGCTCGAAGCCGTGCTCGACACCATGCGGTACTGGCTCGACATGGGCGTCGACGGCTTGCGCCTCGACGCCATCCCGTACCTGATCGAGCGCGAGGGGACGAACTGCGAGAACCTTCCGGAGACCCACGACGTCATCAAGAAGATCCGCGCAGCCCTCGACGAGAGCTATTCCGACCGCATGCTGCTGGCCGAAGCCAATCAGTGGCCCGAGGAAACGGCGCCGTATTTCGGCGACTCGGATGAGTGCCACATGGCGTTCCACTTCCCGCTCATGCCGCGCATGTACATGGCGCTGGCGCAGGAGGACCGTCACCCGATCACCGACATCATGCGCCAGACCCCGGAGATTCCGGAGGGCTGCCAGTGGGCGATCTTCCTGCGCAACCACGACGAGCTCACCCTCGAGATGGTGACCGACAAGGAGCGCGATTACCTCTGGTCGTTCTACGCCAACGAGCGCCGCGCCCGCATCAACATGGGAATCCGCCGCCGCCTCGCGCCGCTGCTGGAGAACGACCGGCGCAAGATCGAACTGCTGAACTCGCTCCTGCTCTCGATGCCGGGGACGCCCGTGCTCTATTACGGCGACGAGATCGGCATGGGGGACAACATCTATCTCGGTGACCGCGACGGCGTGCGCACGCCGATGCAGTGGACCCCCGACCGCAACGGCGGCTTCAGCCGTTCGGACCCGGCAAAGCTCTTCCTGCCGGCAATCCAGGACCCGATCTACGGCTTCGATGCGGTGAACGTGGAGGCGCAACTGCGCAGCCCCGCGAGCCTGCTCAACTGGACGCGCCGCCTCATCGCCATCCGGCGCAACCACCGCGCCTTCGGACGCGGCGCCCTGCGTTTCCTTTATCCCGCGAACCGCAAGGTGCTCGCCTATATCCGTGAGTTCGAGGACGAGACGATCCTGTGCGTCGTCAACGTCTCGCGCTCCCCGCAGGCGGTGGAGCTCGACCTCTCGGACCACAAGGGCTGCACGCCCGTGGAGCTGACCGGCGGCACGCCCTTCCCGCCCATCGGCGAGCTGCCCTACCTCCTCACCCTTCCGGCCTACGGCTTCTACTGGTTCCAGTTCACCAGCGCCTCAGCCGACCGCCAGCAGCCGCCGGCGCCGGCGCCGGAGCTCTTCACCCTCGTCCTCACCGGCGGCCCCGAGACCATCTTCAAGGGGCGCGAGCTCAAGGCCTTCGAAGGCACCATCATCCCGAGGCTCGTTGCGACCCGGCGCTGGTTTGCCGGCAAGGGGCGCACCGTCAAGGAAACGAAGCTCGTGGACTTTGCCGCGATGCGTAGCCGCGCGGGCCGGGACGACATCCTCTGGCCCGTGGTCTCCGTGACCGTGGGCGACGGGGACCGGCAGCTCTATTCGATGCCCCTCGCGCTCGAAGAGGGCAAGGAGGAGGAGCACCTGCTCCCTTACGCAGTCGCCCGCATCCGTCGCGGGCCTCGCGTCGGCCTCCTTTACGGTGCGGCCTCGTCACCCAATTTCGCCGTGTCCCTGCTCGATGCGCTCCGGCGCGGCGACGTGGTGCCGACGAGCGGCGGCGGTCACCTGCGCTTCAACGGTTCCGCAGCCCTCGGCGACTATGCCGACGTCGAGCCCGACAACGTCCGGCGCCTTTCGGCGGAGCAGAGCAACACCTCCGTGTCGGTCGGCAGCGACATGATCCTGAAGCTCTATCGGCGGCTGCAGCCCGGCATCCACCCGGAGGTGGAGGTCGGTCGCTTCCTCACCGAAACCGCCGGGTTCGAGCACACGCCGGCGCTTCTGGGCTCGGTCGAGCACGTGGCGGAGGACGGGACCGCGACGGCGCTCGCGGTGCTGCAGCGTTTCGTGCGCAACCAGGGCGATGCCTGGTCATGGTCCATCGATGCGCTCGGCCGGCACCTCGACACGGCGGCCCTCGTCACCGAGGTGAACGAAGCGACGCTGGAGGACGGCTTGGCGAGCTACCTGCAGACGGTCCGCACCCTCGGCCGGCGGACGGCCGAGATGCACCTGGCGCTCGCCGCCGCCACGGACGACCCAGCCTTTGCGGCCGAAGCGCTCACGGAGGACGATGTGCGGGCGGCCGCGGATGACGCGCGGCGCCAGGGCGATCAGGCCTTTGCTGCCCTCGAGCGCCTGATGCCCCGCGCCTCCGAGGGGAGCCGCCCTGCCTTGGAGGCGCTCCTTGCGCGCCGGGAGGCCTGCCGGGCGCTCATCGACCGCCTTGCCACTCCGCCCCAGGGCGCCGTGAAGACGCGGGTCCACGGGGACTACCATCTCGGCCAGGTGCTGGTGGTGCAAGACGACGTAATGATCGTCGACTTCGAGGGCGAGCCCTCGCGGTCGGCCGACGAGCGCCGCGCCAAGAGCTCGCCCCTGCGGGACGTGGCCGGCATGCTGCGCTCCTTCGCTTATGCGGCCGACACCGCTGCGCGCGGCGTGGAGCAGCGCGTGACCGATGAGGCGAAGCCGAGGGTTGCGCTGCTCGCCGAGGACAGCCGCCGCTTCGTCGAGGCGGCGTTCCTCCAGGCCTACGACGAGGTGACGGACGGCACGGCTTTGTGGGTGTCGGACAAGACCACCCGGGCCAACCTGCTGCGCCTGCATCTGATCGCGAAGGCCCTTTACGAGATCAACTACGAGGCCGGGAACCGGCCGGATTGGATCGAGACGCCCGTTCGCGGCGTGCTCGCGATCCTCGACCAGTCGGGAGATCAGCTGTGACGACGGAAATCGAAGTGGCTGCGAAGACGGCGGTCGCGATGCCGGAGCCCAAGCGCGCCAAGGCTCCGCGGGTCGGAGCCGAGACGATCGATGCCATCGTGAACGCCCGCCACGCGGATCCCTTCGCGGTGCTCGGCCCACATGAGACCGGACCCGGCCAATGGGAGGTCAGGGCGATGATCCCGGGGGCGCTCGGGGTCGAGGTGATGTCCTGGGATGGCGGCACGGTGCTCGCGTCGATGGAGCGCCGTCACGAGGCGGGGTTCTTCGTCGGCGCGCTCCAGTCGGAGGGCCGCCCGGGTTATCGGCTGCGGGTCGATGGGCCGGCGGGACCGGCGGTGCGGGTCGATCCCTACTCGTATGGGCCGACCCTCAGCAATCAGGATCTCGCGCGCCTGCGGGACGTGGGCAGCGACGCCACCTACCTGATCCTCGGCGCCCACCAGACGCGGATCGGCGAGGTCGAGGGCTTCCTCTTCGCCGTGTGGGCGCCGACGGCGCAGCGGGCCGCGGTCGTCGGCGATTTCAACGGTTGGGACGGGCGCGCGCACCCCCTGCGCCTACGCCATCCTTCTGGCGTCTGGGAGCTCTTCATTCCCGAGCTGAAGCCGGGCTTGCGCTACAAGTTCGAGATCAAGGGTCCGGGCGGCAACCTTCTCCCCAACAAGGCCGACCCAGTCGCCTTCGCGAGCGAGCAGCCCCCGGCCACGGCATCGGTTCTTCAGAGCTCCCCTGCGTTCATGTGGAACGACGCGGATTGGATGGCCTCCCGGCAGAAAGGCGATCCGCGCAAGGCCGCCATGTCGGTGTACGAGTGCCATCTCGGCTCCTGGGCGCGGGTCCCTGAGGAGGGAAACCGGTATCTCACCTACCGCGAGTTGGCCGAGCGGCTCATCCCTTACGTGAAGGACCTCGGCTTTACGCATATCGAGCTCCTGCCGATCACCGAATACCCCTTCGACGGGTCCTGGGGCTATCAGCCGGTCTCGCTCTTCGCCCCGACGAGCCGCTTCGGCACGCCCGAGGACTTCGTCGCCTTCGTGGAAGCGGCGCACCAGGCGGGCATCGGCATCATCCTCGATTGGGTGCCGGGGCACTTCCCGAACGACGCCCACGGCCTCGGCTATTTCGACGGCACGCACCTCTACGAGCATGCCGACCCCCGCCAGGGCTATCACCAGGACTGGGGAACCTACATCTACAATTACGGCCGGCAGGAGGTGAGCGCCTTCCTCGTGGCCAATGCGCGCTTCTGGCTGGAGCGTTATCATCTCGATGGGCTGCGCGTCGATGCGGTCGCCTCCATGCTCTACCTCGACTACTCGCGCAAGCAGGGCGAGTGGGTGCCGAACCGCTACGGCGGCAACGAGAACATCGAAGCCATCGATTTTCTCCGGCGCATGAACGAGACGGTCTACGCGAACGCTCCGGGCGCGATCACGATTGCGGAGGAATCCACCGCCTGGCCGGGGGTCTCGCACCCGACCTATACGGGCGGCCTCGGCTTCGGCTTCAAATGGAACATGGGCTGGATGCACGACACCCTGCGCTTCATCTCCAAGGAGCCGGTGCACCGTCGCTACCATCACCACGACCTCACCTTCGGCCTCCTCTACGCCTTCACGGAGAACTTCATCCTGCCGCTGAGCCACGACGAGGTGGTGCACGGCAAAGGATCCATGCTGGGCAAGATGCCGGGCGACCGCTGGCAGCGCTTTGCCAATCTTCGCGCCTATTACGGCTTCATGTGGGGGCACCCGGGCAAGAAGCTCCTCTTCATGGGCGGAGAGATCGCGCAGGAGCGGGAGTGGAACCACGATGTCGGCCTCGATTGGCACCTGCTCGACGACCCCTACCACAAGGGCGTGCAGGCGCTCATCCGCGACCTCAACCGGGTGTACCGCGATCTGCCGGCTCTCCATCAGCGGGATGCTGAAGCCGCGGGCTTCCAATGGCTCGTGCAGGACGACGCGGAGAACAGCGTGATCGCCTGGGCGCGCCGGGGCGAGAGCGACGGCCAAGTTGTGGTCGTGGTCTCGAACTTTACCCCCGTGCCGCGCGAGGGCTACCGCATCGGCGTGCCCCTGCCCGGCTTCTACCGGGAGGCGATCAACACGGATGCCGCCATGTATGGCGGCAGCAACGTGGGCAATCTCGGCGGGGTCACCGCGGAAGATACGGAAAGTCACGGGCTCCCGCACTCGATCTCCCTGACCCTGCCGCCGCTCGCGACGGTGATGCTGGTGGTGGGGTGAGGTTCTTGGGGCTGTCGACTGGTGAAGCTTAGGCTTCCAAGAGAGCGCGACGCTGATCGTCCCCCCTCCCCCTTGAGGGGAGGGCTAAGGGGTGGGGGTGGCGGCTGAGATCTATCTAGAGATGTCGAGGTTCACCCCCACCTCCAACTCCTCCCCTCAAAGGGGAGGAGCGCAGGTCGCGGCTCCCGCGTATTCTGAACCCTCCATCGGGACGCCGCTGCGCGGCTTCTCGGGATGAGGGTGCGGATGGAGATCCCGCCCTACGACCCAAGCCCGGCCGCGAGCTTCTTCTTGAAGCGGGTGAGCGTCGCGTCGAGGTGCGACGCGGTGTCGGCGAGATCCGTAGCGAGTTCGGCGATCCGGCGGAGCTGGTCTCGGTCGAGGCCTGAAGGACGCTTGGCGTCCATGTCCCGCAGCGCAGCATGGAAGTCGGCGAGCGCCACATCCACTTCGTCCGCCATGTCGGCGAGCGGAGTGCCCATGACCACGTCCTCGAAGCGGAATTCGAGATCGTCGGACGGGTCGACGACCGAATCATAGCGGGTGCAGAGCAGTTGAATCGCGTGCTCGCACCAGCCGCTCGCACGGTTTGCATCGCAAGTGCAGATCATGCGGATCTTGCCTCCGCGCACCCGCTCCGTCGTAATCGTGTGAAGGCAACCGTCCGGGTCCCGAACGGCCAGCACGACCGGGTTTTCCGGCAACTCGCTTCTCGTCAGCATTTCGACCCCCAGGCAGACAGTTCTTGTTAAGCCTGAGTATTCGCCAAGACAGCGATGCCGTCTAGTTGCCGGTTCGTCAGTGTCGGAGTGGCAGCCTAGCCGAATACTGTGCAATCGCAGCAACTCACACTGGAGTTGCTGTGCAGGTGCAGCATCAGCCTGCGGGTACCTGCATCGCCCGCCGGTAGAGGTCCTGGTACTTGCCTGCCGCGAAAACCCATCCCTGCGGGCGGGTCATCGCGGCCTTGCGCATGGCCGTGAGCCGCTTTTGCGAGCCGAACGCCTCGAAGCCGCGCTTGATCGCTCCCATGAACCCGTTCAGCGACAGGTCGCGGAAGAGGAAGCCGTTCACCCCATCCTCGATGGTGTCGGCAAGGCCGCCGGTCCGGTGCGCGATGGGAAGCGAGCCGAAGCGCTGCGCGTACATCTGGCTCAGGCCGCAGGGCTCGAAGCGCGAGGGCATGAGCAGGAAGTCGCTGCCCGCATACATGCGGCGCGCCTCTGTCTCGTTAAACCCGATCCGCACACCCACCGATCCCGGATGCCGGGCCGCCATGGCCTGCATGGCCTTCTCGAATCGGGCCTCTCCCCGCCCCGTCACCACGATCTGACCGCCGCGCGAAACGATCTCCTCGGAGGCCGCGATGGCAAGGTCGACGCCCTTCTGGTGAACGAGCCGGGACACGACGGCAAAGAGCGGGCCGCGGGAGACCGCAAGGTCGAAGGTCTTGCGCACCTCGTCCGCGTTGGCGGTCTTGCCCTGCCAGTCGTCCGGCGCGAAGGGTTTGGCGAGGTTCGGGTCCGTGCTCGGATCCCAGCTTTCGTCGATCCCGTTGAGGATGCCGACGAGCCTCCCTTCGGCGGCGCGCACCTTAAGGAGGCCGTCGAGGCCGCAGCCGAACTGAGGGGTCGTGATCTCCTCCGCATAGGTCGAGCTCACGGTGGTGATGTGGTCGGCATAGAATATGCCGGCCTTGAGGAACGAGAGCTTCCCGTAGAACTCGACCCCGTCCACCTGGAAGGCCCGGTCCGGAATGCCGAGCTGCGGGAGCCGGTCGCGGGCGAACAGCCCTTGATAGGCCAGATTGTGGATCGTCAGGATGCTCGGGACGTGCTGCTCGCGCCAGCTGAGATAGGCGGCGGCGAGGCTCGACGGCCAATCGTTGAGATGGAGCAGGTCCGGTCGCCAGAGGGGATCGCCGAAGCCGCAGGCAATGTCGGCGGCGGCCAAGCCGAGCCGCGCAAAGCGGATGTCGTTGTCGGCCCAGTCGACCCCGTTGGCGTCGCCATAGGGCGTACCTTCGCGGTCATAAAGTTCCGGGCTCAGCAGGATGTAAATGGTGAGCCCGTCCTTCGTCTCGACGCGCCCGAGATCGCAGGCCGGGATCCCGCAGATGCCGGGCAGCCGCCCGACCGGCTCGATCGGACCGGCGCTCGCCAGAACCGCCCGGTAGCCCGGGACCAGGACGCGAACGTCGTAGAGTTCCCGCAGGGCCCGCGGCAAGGCGGACGAGACCTCGCCAAGGCCGCCGGCCTTCACGAAGTCCGCGATTTCCGATGTGACGTAAAGGATCGATTCATGCCGCCGGCCGCCGGAGCGCGGCCAAGCTCCATCGACACCCGACGTGCTCCCTGCCAAGCGGGAAGCGCCGTCCGGCTGGAAGGGCCCGGATGTCCCGTCTGCTGCCTGCAGCATGATCCGCTACGTTTGAGAGCGCGCCCCCAACTCGAACCTGCTGCGCTCATTGAACAGGTCGCGCGTCTTAACGCAGACGCACGAGGATTGTTCCGCACTGCAGCAAAAAAGATATCGGCCTGAGTGACGCAGAAGGAGCCGGGTCCTCCTACGGCACGCGCCAGACCTGCTCCGCATATTCCAGAATGGTCCGATCCGAGGAAAACCAACCCATCCGGGAGGTATTCAGGATGCTTTTCTGCCACCATGCCGCAGGGTCGCACCAGAGGCGGTCGACCGCGCGCTGGGCGGACCAGTACGCCTCGAAATCCGCCGCGAGCATGTAGGGGTCGAAGCCCCGCACGCCCTCCACGAGGCTGGCGAACCGGCCGGGGTCGTCCGGGGAGAAGGCACCAGAAGCGACGGCGTCCAGCACCGCCGCAAGACGGGGACACCGGTCCAGCGCCTGCCAGCCCTGGGAGCCCTCCTGGCGCCGCACCTCGACCTCCGGGGCCGTGAGCCCGAAGATGAAGATGTTGTCGAGGCCGACCTGCTCGCTGATTTCGACATTCGCACCATCGAGGGTGCCGATGGTCAGCGCACCGTTGAGCGCAAACTTCATGTTGCCGGTTCCCGAAGCTTCGAGGCCGGCGGTCGAAATCTGCTCCGAGAGGTCCGCTGCCGGAATGATCGCCTCGGCCAGGCTCACATTGTAGTTGGGCAGGAAGGCCACTTTCAGCCGGTCGCCTACGACCGGGTCGGCATTGACCACCTCAGCCACGTCGTTGGCCAGCTTGATGATGAGCTTCGCCTTGACGTAGCTCGGCGCAGCCTTGCCGGCGAGCACCTTCACCCGCGGCACCCAGGGCGCGTCGGGCTCGGCGCGGATCGCCTGATAGAGCGCCACGGTCTCCAGGATGTTGAGGAGCTGCCGCTTGTACTCGTGGATGCGCTTTACCTGGATGTCGAAGAGCGCCGTGGGGTCGACCACGAGGTCCAGCCGCTCGCGGATCAGCCGGGCGAGCTTCTGCTTATTCTGCCGCCTGACAGCGGCGAAACGCTCCTGGAAGGAGCGGTCGCCCGCCAGGGGCTCGAGATGACGCAAGGCGTTGATGTCGTCGAGCACCCGCTCGCCGACCGCCGAAACCGCAAGCTCGCGCAGGCCCGGATTGGCCTGATGGAACCAGCGTCGGACCGTGATGCCGTTTGTCTTGTTGGTGATCTTGCCGGGATAGACCGCATTCAGGTCCCGGAACACGGTCTGACGCATCAGGTCGGTGTGGAGAGCCGAGACCCCGTTGACCTTGTGCGAGCCGATGAAGGCGAGATGCCCCATGCGCACCCGCCGCCCATGAGTTTCGTCGATGATAGACAGGCTCGCCATGGACGGCCCGCCGTCGAAGGTGTGCTCCTGAAGGTGGAGCCAGTTGATCAGGTAGATGAGTTGCATGTGCCGCGGCAGGAGGCGCTCCATCAGCGACACCGGCCAGGTCTCGAGCGCTTCGGGCAGAAGCGTATGGTTCGTGTAGTTCAAGGTGCCGGTGGTGATCCGCCAGGCCTCGCCCCAGGGCAGGCCGTGCTCGTCGACGAGGAGGCGCATGAGCTCCACGACGGCGATCGCCGGGTGCGTGTCGTTGAGCTGGATGGCGGCATGCTCGGGCAGGGAGACGAGGCTGCCATGCTCGATGAGGTGCGCCTGCAGGAGGTCCTGCAAGGATGCAGAGGTGAAGAAGAACTCCTGGCGCAGGCGCAGCTCATGACCTTCCGGCGTGGCGTCGCTCGGGTACAGCACCCGCGAGATCGCCTCCGCCCGCGACTGGCTGGCCTGGGCACCCACATGATCGCCGCCGTTGAACGCGTCGAGCTTCAGCGGTTCGGGCGACCGAGCCGCCCACAGGCGCAGCGTGTTCACCCGCTTGCCCCGCCATCCCACAACGGGCGTGTCGTAGGCGACGGCAAGCACGGTCTCCTCGGCCCGCCAGACCGACTCTCGCGAGCCGTCCTCGCCAATGCGATCCTCGACCGACCCGCCGAAGCGGACCGGATAGACGTGGCGCGAGCGCTCGAACTCCCACGGGTTCCCGCCCGCCTTCCAGTCGTCGGGGGACTCCTGCTGCCAGCCGGAGCGGAAGCTCTGCTTGAAGAGGCCGTAATCGTAGCGGATGCCGTAGCCGACCGCCCGGATGTCGGTGCTGGCCATGCTTTCCATGAAGCAGGCCGCCAGACGGCCAAGGCCGCCATTGCCGAGGGCGGGATCCGTTTCGGCCCCCCGCACCGCATCGAGGTCGACGCCGAGGCCGGAGAGCGCCTCCTGCACCACGGGTGTGAGGCCGAGATTGCCGAGCGCTTCCGACAGAAGGCGGCCGACGAGGAATTCCATCGAGAGATAGCCGACCTTCTTCGTCCCCTCCCCGACCGCATCGGCAGGGTTCCAGATGTCGACGATCTGGTCGCGGACGGCGAGAGCGGTGGCCAGGAACCAGTCCCGATCCGTCGCCGTCTCCGGATCCTGCCCGACCTGGCGGGCGAGTTTGTCGAGAATGGCGTCCCGCATCACCTTGGCGTCGACGGGGGGCTTGGCCCAGCTAGACCTGCGGTTGCGCGCCGGCGCACCAGGCGTGGCGGTCGCGCCGGCGACCTGAGGCCGGCCTTTGTCCCTTTGCTCGAGATCGAACATGCGTTGCCCCCTTCGTTGCTGCGAGGGTCTCGAAGCCGTCGGGCTCGTACCGCCGCTTACCCTCAAGCTTGCCTAAGCTTCGCCAAAAATCCATGCGCCTTCTCACCGCTGGCGTAAGGGCAGCCCCGAGCCGCCTGTGGACCGCGTTAAGAGGCGCCCGATGAACGCCGGGTGAGCGCCGCCCGCGGGCGATCGCCGCCCCTCACGAGAACAGGTCGGGGTGCCGCAGGCGAAGCGCCTGCAGGAGCGCAAAGCTTTTGAGATCCGCGATTTCGCCCGCGCCGAAGGCAGCCCAGAGGTCCGACAGTGATCGCTCGACCACCTCGATCTCCTCGTGTTCACTCGCCAACCCGCCGCCCTCCGAGACGCGGTCCGACGGCTCGTAGGGTGCCAGAAACAGGTGGATCCGCTCGGTCGAGACCCCGGGGGACGACCAGAACGTGCCAACGGGCTCGACGGAGCGCAGCTTCAAGCCGACCTCCTCGCTCGCCTCCCGCTTGGCGCAAGCCGCAGCATCGTCCTCGTCCAGAATGCCTGCCACGGCCTCCAGCAGCTGCGGCGGCCCGCCCGCATGAAGCACCGGCGGGCGGAACTGCCGGACCATGATCCCCGTGCGCCGCTCCGCGTCGAAAGGCAGCACGGCGGCGGCGGAGCCGTGATCCTCGACCTCGCGCTGAAGCGTGTGCCCGGAGGCCGTCCGGATCGTCAGCTTGAGAAAGCTGCTCCAACCCTTGTGAAGCGTGGTCACCCCCGTGATCTGCGGACTTGGCAAAGCTCCTCGCCTCCTTGCGGCTGCTCCTGCGAGGTAACGCAGCCGGGCGGCATTGGATCGGCTTGCCGACGGTTTTCGATCCTATCGCTTTCCGGAGCGTTGTTCCCTCGGTGAGGGCGGAAGGAGAGCGATCGTGGACAAGGCCTTGGTGAATGCCATTCGAAGCCGTCAGGCGATCCTCTTTGCGGGTGCCGGCGTCTCGATGACCGTCGGCCTGCCCTCCTGGCGCACCCTCATCCAGCACATCGCGGACGAGATGAACCTCGATCCCGAGACGGTGTCCTCGCCCGAGCTCAACTACCTCACGCTGGCGGAGTTCTACCGGATCCGGCAGGGCAGCATCGGATCGCTGCGGAGCTGGATGGACCGGAACTGGAGCATCGACGAGGAGGCCTTGCGGCAGTCCCGCGTGCATCAACTCATCTGCGAGCTGGATTTTCCGATCATCTACACGACGAATTTCGACCGCAATCTCGAGACGGCGCTTCAGGTGCATGGGCGTGACTTCGTGAAGATCGTCAACGCCAAGGATGTCGCAAGGGTGCGCGACGGGGTCACGCAGATCGTCAAGTTTCACGGCGATTTCGACGACGATCAATCCATCGTGATCGCCGAAACCGACTATCTCGACCGGCTGTCCTTCGAGTCGCCGCTCGACATCAAGTTCCGGTCTGACGCCCTGGGCAAGACGATCCTGTTCATCGGCTACTCGCTGTCCGATCTCAACATCCGCTTCCTGCTTCACCGCCTCTGGAAGACCTGGAGAGCGTCCGGCTTCGAACGCGACCGGCCGCAATCCTATGTGTTCATGATGCGCCCGAACCCCATCGAATCCGCGGTGCTGGAGCAGTGGGGCATCAAGGTGATCGCCAACGAAGCCGTTCCGGCCGAGCATGCGCTCGAAACCTTCCTCGGCGAACTGGCGGATGCTGTGCATGAGCGGGACGACGAGGCGGCGCGCCCGCCCCGCCGTCGCCGGTCGAGCGCTCGCTAGATGCCATCGAGTTCCAAGGGGAACCGCAAGGGCTCGGTCGACGCATCCTCGAACGCCTGCAGGACATGCTGGTAGGACCGCTCCGCATCCGTTGATTGTCCGCGCGTGTGCGTGGGCTCGAGGATGAAGAGGAGGAGCGACCGGCCCGTAACGGCATAGTCCTGCCCGAACGCGAACTTCTCCACCTCCTCCTTGTCGGCGAGATTGGTGTCGATGAGGCGGACCCATTGGCTCCCGCCGACGGCTTCCGGCAGGTGAAAGGGCACCACGTCGTCGTGAGCATTGAGCACGAGGAGAAGGGTCGAGTCCGACCCGACGCGGCGGATGCCGGTCTCCTGGGCGCGGCCGTCGAGAAGCACGCCGAAGCACCGCCCGTTCGGATCGGTCCAGTGCTCGGGCGTCATCTCGTCGCCGGAGGTCGTGAGCCAGGTGACATCTTTGACGCCCAGTTCCTCGTCGTACTCGCCCGTGAGGAATCGGCCGCGCCGGAGCATCGGCAGGGCGTCGCGGACCACGATCAGCTTGCGCACGAAATCCGCCAGCATTCGCTCGTCCGCGCCGATGCCCTGCCAATCGACCCAGGAGATCTCGTTGTCCTGGCAATAGGCGTTGTTGTTGCCCTTCTGCGTCCGGGCGAACTCGTCGCCCGCGAGGAGCAAGGGCGTTCCTCGGGAGAGGAGCAGCGTGGCGAGCAGGTTGCGCATCTGGCGCAGGCGGATGGTGCGGATCTCGGGATCGTCGGTCGGGCCCTCGACCCCGTAGTTGCTCGACAGGTTATGCGAGTGCCCGTCCCGGTTCTCCTCCCCGTTCGCCTCGTTGTGCTTCTCGTTGTAGGAGACGAGGTCGGCCAGCGTGAAGCCGTCATGGGCCGTGATGAAGTTGACCGAGGCCCAGGGCCGGCGACCGCGCTTGTTGAACAGATCGGCCGACGCCGTGAGGCGGGTTGCGAGTTCGGGCAGCTTGCCCTCGTCCCCGCGCCAGAACGCCCGGACCGTGTCGCGGTAGCGGTCGTTCCACTCCGCCCAGCCCGGGGAGAAGCGCCCGACCTGATATCCGCCCGGTCCCGTATCCCAGGGCTCCGCGATCAGCTTCACCTGGCTCAGCACAGGGTCCTGCCGGCAGGCATCGAGGAAGCGCCCGTCCTCCTCGAACCCGTGCGGCTCCCGCCCGAGGATCGTGGCGAGATCGAACCGGAAGCCGTCCACGTGCATCTCCCGCGCCCAGTAGCGCAGGGAGTCCATCACCATCTGCAGCACGCGGGAATGGCTGAGGTTCACCGTATTCCCGGTGCCCGTGTCGTTGATGTAGTAGCGCCGGTCGGGCGCAAGCCGGTAGTAGGAGGCGTTGTCGATGCCCTTGAACGAGAGCGTCGGCCCGAGTTCGTTGCCTTCGGCCGTGTGATTGTAGACCACGTCGAGGATGAGCTCGATATCCGCATCGTGGAGATGGGCCACCATCTCCTTGAACTCGGCGAAGGCGAAATCGGCATTGGCCGCGTAGCGCCGCGCCGGCGCGAAGAAGCCGATGGAATTGTAGCCCCAGTAGTTCTTCAGCCCCTTCTCGGTGAGGTATGAGTCGTCCACGAAGGTGTGGACCGGCAGGAGCTCGACGGCGGTGACGCCGAGCGACGCGATGTAGTCCACGACCTCCTTGGTGGCGAACCCCGCATAGGTGCCGCGGAAATTCGGCGGCACCATCGGGTGCTTCATGGTGAAGCCGCGCAGGTGCGTCTCGTAGATGACGGTCCGCTCCCAAGAGGTCTGCGGCCGCTGCTCGCGCCCCCAGGTGAACGCCGGATCGATAACCCGGGCCTTGAACATGTACGGGGCGCTGTCGCGCTCGTCGAAGGTCAGGTCGTTCGTGCTCTCCATCTGGTAGCCGAACAGGGCCGGGTTCCACGTGAGCTGGCCGACGATCTGCTTGGCATAAGGGTCGAGCAGCAGCTTATTGGGATTGAACCGGTGTCCGGCCGTCGGCTCGTAGGGGCCGTGCACCCGATAGCCGTAGATGGTGCCGGGGCGGGCGTCGGGCAGGTAGCCGTGCCAGACCTCGTCCGTGTATTCGGGGAGCTCGATGCGCTCGATCTCGCGCTCGCCGTTCTGGTCGAACAGGCACAGCTCCACCTTCGTGGCATGGGCCGAGAACAGGGCGAAGTTGACGCCGAGCCCATCCCAGGTGGCGCCGAGAGGGTTGGGACGGCCCTCGCGGACACGGGAGCGGGTGATCGGGCGGAAGACGGAGGGGCGAGCTTTAGCGGCGATCGGTTTGCGGGGTTCGAAATTCATCAGCGTGCCTCAGGTCCGTGAGGCTGGCGGACCTCGCACCGACAACGCTGAGCTTGCACGAAGGTGCCGCCCGAAAACGCGCGCGGCACGACATGGGAACGAAGGCCGATTCGAGGAATAAACCTCAGCCGGCCGGCTTGGAGCCCGGGGTTTTGAGCTCTTCCGAGGACGGCGTGTTCCGGTGCCGAGTTGACAGACCCGGTCGCAAGGATTGAGGCCGGACACTCGGCCCTTTATGGCGGGTCGGCCTTGGCAAGCCTAAGATGGAGGGGCATGAGGCGCCCCTGCCACCCTGGCTCAAACTCAGGCGATCAGCGCCTGCGCGGCGCGGGCGCCCGGGTCGCAGGTGCGGTCGCGACGGCACCGACACCGGCACCCACCACGGCGCCGACCGGCCCGGCAACGACGGCCCCCGCGGTCGCACCGACGGCAGTGCCGGTCGCCTGCTGCGGGGATGCGCAACCGGCTGCTCCGAGGCAGAGAGCAGCCAAAATGAAAATCTTCTTCATTGTTTCCTCCGACGACTGGAACAGCGTCAAGAAGAACTCCCCGAGCGCCGCTTTTGTTCAGTCGTCAGGAAATGTGACCGCTTGAATGTCGACGGAGCAGCAACCCGCCGGACGGGTGCCGTGTCGGGCAACGGTGCGCCAATCTCCACCCGTTCCGCGTACAACATTCATGCGTCCGCCGCACGTCTCCGAGCTGGCGGCAGATCAGTCACCAAGCCGCGAGGTGCTCCTACGCCACTTCGGAGCAGCCTCATCAAGGGCCTCCCTCCGCGTCAATGCCCGCCCTCGCCAGACGGCAGGCGACTGGTGCGGTGGGCGAGTTGCGCGTGAACCGAGTAGCTCGCCGGCGAGCGACGCCCCGGGCTGTTGCTCTGCAGGAGCAGGTCGTCGATACGGCCCGTCAATCCGCCGAGTTCATAGACCTCGGTACTCCGGCGGACACGCCACATGTGGTACCCGGAGCCGCCCGATGGCTCGCCATCTCCGAAGCCGCAGCCGAGGGCGGGAGCTTCGGCAACGTCGGTGAAGAGGAGCAGCCTTGGACGGTCCACACGGTAGCAATGCCCATCGACGGAGTACCCGTAGACGAGAGCCATGGCCACGGCTCCGGTCGTGAGGGGTGCGCCACCTCCGTCCCGCAGCTCGAGGTGGAGGATGAAGGTTCTCGCCGAACTGGTATATCGGATGTCACCCTGCGCCCCGCTGTTGAGCTTCGCCCCGTAGAGGATGACTTCGTCGGGGTAATACTCTGCGGAAGGCGGCGGTGCTGGGAGATCGTTTGACGACATGGGTGCTCTCCTGGGGCTCGGTGGCGGGCGATTGCCCACACTCGTCTCACTGTCCGGTCCTGCATCCGCCATCGTCGGAACGGTGAGATTTCGTTTCGGCGCGTCGATCGTCATCGTGCAGGCCTCGTCAGATCATCAGAAGGCCGCGCCAATGGAGGTTGTAGGCGAGCCGGTCCGCGAAACGCCGGGCACGCCCCTGCTCGGCTGCAACCACAAGGACCTCGGCAGCCTTCGGCAGTGAAACATCGTTGGGAGACAGCATCGTCCAGGAACGCAGGATCGCCTCGCCAAGAAGATCCCGGGCCTCGGCAAGAGCTGCACTCATCGGTCGCTGACGCAGCTCGAAATCGCGGCGCGATGTGGCAAGCTGCGCCTGAATCTCAGAGTCGCTCAACTGCACGCGGAGATCCATGATGCCGCTGATGTCGAAGCCGCTGAGGCCGCGCTCGAACAGCAGCAAGTGAAACATCTCGATCAGGGTATCGAAGAGCGCACCCGACAGGGGCTTCGATCGGTCGTGAACCTCATGGCCCACGTCGGATTGCTTCAAGGAATGGCTGAGAACCCGGATCTGCCTCTCGTCGCTGAGTTCCGCGAAGCGATCTAGTTCGTTGACGAGGAACAGATTGCCTTTCGTCTTGAAGAGTACGCGGTCGCGCACGCTCTCGAAACTCAGAAGGGACAGGACGGAGATGATGTCCGCCATGGACTCATGGTAGGCTTGATAGTCCGCGAGCGTGCGCAAGTCGTCCGGGATGCCCATGACCCCGTGCAACGCAAGATGGGCCGTTTCGTGCGCGATCGCATCGAAGCTCAGCGCGAGAGGAAAGGGTTGGCCTTGTACGCCATCCTCTCCCATCTCGATGAAGCCATAGCCTGTATGTGCATTGTCCCAAGGCACCAACGGTACAAGCTCGAGACGGGGGTGAGTGTCCTCGAAGTACCAGTCGATCGGCTCTCCCAGATACCCTTGGCAAACATCCCACACGCGGCGCACGCAGGCGTAAAGGTGCGCAGACAGAAAGCTGCGCGAGTTGATGGGGATCTCATCGAAATGCCCATCGGCGTTGGGGTGTGCGGGCTCGTAGACGTTGCCGCTATAAGGCGGCAGAACCGGGTAAGCGTAGGGCGCCTTCGGCTCAATCGGGTCGACGACGTACATGCGGTCGTCAGCAGGGCCGGAGCCGATCAGCCCCGGCGGCGACGCAATCCAGATCGTCTCGGGACGCTCGTATCCTGGGACAAACGGCGGCTGCGGAAAGACGCGAAACCGAGTCCCAAGCGGCGCGTGCGTCACCTGATAATCCGGACCACTGAGGGCAGCAACCATGACAGTCGAGCTCCTGCTGGTTCTTTTATGGCACAGCTTCGGGCGAGAGTCTTGGTTAACGCTGCCTCTTGACAGCTCCAGCTTTGGCCCCATGGCGGGTAAACGCCTCAAGGTCGCGGACGAAGGCTTCGGTCCAGACGAAGTTCTCTGGCGCGTTCCCTTTTCGCGGTCCAGGCTTCCAGGAGGCAGCTAAGCTCAGAACGGATCGAGCATCTTCTCCTTTCTGATCGACGCTGCGGCCCGGAAGCCAAGCTTCGAGTTGATCGAGGCCCGCCGACAACCCACGAGGCAGCACTTCCCGTGAGCGAAGGAGCAATGCTTGATAGGAGCGGTCAAGGAAGTAGATCTGGCGGGCGATCTCGATCAGGCGCTGCCTCAACTCCCAGCCGAGCACCCCGTCGCGTTCCGCCCGTCGCAGGGTCACCCTCATGTTGATCAAAGCTTCGCTCAGCGCTCCGGACCCCAGTTCGGCGGGCGCCATTGCGACGGCGACCTCATCATCGTCCGCGAGGACGGTCCGACGGTACCAACGGTAGATGAAGCCGTGGCCGACCATGCCGCGACCCTGCAGTTCGGCCGCCCTCAAGGCGCCGAGGCTGGCGGCACCAATCACCTCAACGCCACGGGATACGGCATACAGGATCTCCTTGTGCCGAACCGCCGGGACACCCCCGAACGCTCCATCGATGATGATGATGAGGTTCGGCTGCTCATCTTTCACGGCATCGTAGATCTGCCCCTGTTCGACCGGTGGCCTGTACTGGGCGTCGAGCACGGCCTGCGCTTTGACGAGGGGCAGGCTCGGTCCGAGAAAGACGACCGGCTTCATCGCTCGAACCTGCCTGCCGCAAGGCAAGGCGCAACGACGCGCACGACGTATCGGTGTGCGTCGTCGTCGGCGAGGAGCGGAACGACGATCACGGCCTCTGCTCCAGCATGTCGGGCCGCCTCGACAGCCCCGGCGACGATGGCGAGGCAGTTCGAATGGGGACTTGCAGGCTCGAGATATCGCGGCGGACAAGTCAGGGACGCCTGCCAAATGGCGAGTTCTTTCCGATCGACGCGCTGCAAGTAGAGGTCGCGAATAAGGTCCTCCCGTGCGCCGGAGATGGCGGTCACGCGTCCCTGGCAAGCCTCAGTGAGAGCCTTGGCAAGGGCTCCATCATGGGTGAAATCGCAACCGTAGCCTTCGGCCGGAAGCGCCAGTATCTCCACCGGAGGATTGTTCTCCATCACCTGACACCAGTAGATCGGCAGGCCGTGAGCAGCGGGTACCAGCCAAGCGCCCACCGCCAGACCGGCCGCGTCTAGGCGTTCCAGGACAGGCATGGCTCGCGGGCCCGCGACGCGCCCTGGATCGACCTGATAATTGTCGAAGAATCGCGGCAGGCGTTTGGCTGCAGCGACGGCATGCCGTTCGAGGATCTCGAGGATGCCCTGAAGCACCGCTTGTTTCATCGACCAGCCCGCTCCGAGGCCGGCCGTCGTGCGAGCAAAGAACCGCAAGTGAGGCGAGGGTTCCGTGTAGATCGTGTCGACCAAGGCCCGTGGCACCGGCACGGCGCGCTTCTGAACGAGATCCCAGCCAAAGAGCCATCCAATCGGCTGCTTCGACCAGTCACCTGGGCAATCGGCTACGGTCGCGTTGCTGTAGAGCTGAGCGATTTCGGCCCCGATGTTCTCTGCTGAGGCAATCTCCACCGCCCCCGGCGGCTGCTCGCCAGCCCAGGTTTCGAGACACTCCATCAAGGCCGATGCCGCCGCTTGTTCGAGAGTTAATCCCTTGCCCTGCACGACAGCATTCGACAGGGCTTCTGGCCGGACCACCTGAATGACGGGAACCCCGACCCGATCGAGGCGCGTCACGCACCCGATGCGGGTGATCCCATACGAAAACCGTTCGCGGATGAGACGATCAAGCAGTTCTTTCTGGTCGACCGATCGTCCGGCCCGTGACGGGCGAAGCCGCCGCTGCACATCTTCAGCGGTCAGGCTATTCGCCACCGTCGACTGCCCCATCACGCATGATCGCCTCTAGGTCCACACTGACCCTTGCAGCGAGTCTCAGTGCGCCTTGTTCGTGAGCGATGGAAAGCGCAGTGCTCAGATCACCGATCGCAGTCCCACGTCCCTCCCCTCGCCGATGCCGAAACATTGCGCGGCGGCGGTAGAGTTCAGGCAACCAGAAGCGCTGGCCCATGGTGGTCTGATGCCCAATGACCTGATCGAGGACGGCAATCGCTCGGTCAGTCTCCCCGGACCGACCTAGGAGATCCGCCTTCATGTCGGCGTAGAGGGACGCGCTCTCCTCCGTATCGATCCGCCTGAGCTTTTCCAAAGCCTCGAAGAATTGAGCCATTCCGGCGTCCAGGCCGGACAGGTGAGCCAGAGCCCATCCGCGATAGACTTGGCTCTTTGCCTGCATCAAGGCGAGGTCATGGCGTTCGGCGATCGTCGCTATGCGCAGCGCCACGTCGGCGACCGGTTCGGGCTCACCCTGAAGCCAGTGATAAAGTGCCTGGTACTCGAGCGCGTGGCAGATGCTGCCTGGATGATCAACCGCCTCCGCCCAGGCGATCGCATCGTCGAGGTTTGCGCCGATATCAGCTGTCCGGCCGGTGAACCAAAGGGAGAGTGCGCGCTCACCGAGTCCGCAGACCCTCGCATCGTGCCCTCCATAGATGGCACGGCTGGCCACTGCTCTTTGGGCATCGTAGAGAGCCAGACCCTGTTCGATACAGTGAAGGCACTGCGAGTGCTCGCCGGCGTCGAACGCCGTGGCCCATCCGCAGTGAAAACTCTGAAGTCGCACCTCGGCATCTCCGGCCGAAGCCGCATTGCGAATGAGCGTTTGGGAGCGATCGAGTTGGGTAGCCGTGTCGGGCGCGGTGATCCACCAGCCCCAATACAGGGCGAACCAATCATTCCGCTCTCCGGGCGGGAGCGTCTCAGCGAGTTGAATACCCCTTGAATAGACGGCTCTCGCTTCGGGTGAGCCCTTTCCGTGGAGCACCATCGTCACGGACCCGCGGGTCGCCAACGCTTGAAGGGTCAACTCAGTGGCCTGCGGATCGTCGGAGGCCCTCTCCAAGCTCACGTCGGCGAGATCGAGGAGGCCGATAGCCTCCCGCGGCGCGCAGCGGATCGCACAGGCCTCGGCCGCGCGCAGGGCGAACCGCGTGGCGTCTATCCAACGGCCAGCTCCCTCACAGTGCGAAGCGAGAGCTGCATCCGACAATTTCGATACTCGTCCCGTTGCGGCGAGGTCGATGATCTTGGCGTGAAGCTCGCGACGCTCCGAACGCAAGAGGCTCAGGTACGCAGCCTCCTGAATCAGCAGATGACGAAATCGAAACCCTGATGAGCCAAGGTGGTCGCGGTTGCGGATGAGGCCGGCTTCGACGAGAGTTTCAAGATCCCCGTCGAGACGGTCATCAGCGATCTGAAGAAGAGCTCCCAACTGTTCACGCGTGAACTCTCGCCCGAATACGCTCGCAACCTGAGCCGTTCGTCGTGCAGCGCCCAGACCTGCAAGGCGTGCGGCGATGAAATCCCGCAGGCTGACGATACCCTCATCCTTCAGGGCCTGCTGCCAAGTGGATGGCTGCTCTTCCTCGCGGATGCGCTCCTTCAGATGTTGGGCAACCTCCTCGACGAACAGCGGAACCCCATCGCTGCGGGCGCGAATGAACAAGGTGACATCCCGGGGAGGGATTCGGGGGCTCCAGACGGCTTCGACGATCTGGTCGACAGCCGTTTCATCCAAGCGCGACAGAGCGATCGTGAGGACATGCGGCTCTCCGGTGATCATCGCGGGTGCGGGGAGGCGGCTCGTGACGATGATGAATCGGCGCAGCTCTCCGACCTCTTCGACCAGCGCGGCAAGAAGCGCGCGCGTCATGCTGTCCGCCCAGTGGAAATCTTCGATGACGAGGAGCTGATCCTTCCCTCGCGCCCAAGCCTTGAGCACGCACAAGGAGGCATCGAGAACCATCGCCTGCGCCTCATCCGGATTGAGATCGGCGATGATGGCGGGCTGGGCGGCCGTCGGTTCATGGCTGGCCAGCAGGAACGCCAGAAGAGGAGCGTAGCTCCCGGCCTCCGGAAGGGCCTTCTCAACGAGATCTTTAACCGCTTCTTGCCCGGTGACCGAGGTTTCGAGGAGATCGAGGTGTTGCCTGACGGCACTCAAGAAGGGATGGAGGAGCTGCAATTCACCGCGAGGCTGGCACTGCAGGACACGGACGTCACCGCCTTCCCCTTCGACTTGCCGGCGCAACTCGGCGACGAGGCGTGACTTCCCGATCCCAGGCTCTCCCGTCACCACCGCCACTTGTCCGGCTCCGCTCTTCGCCCGGAGCCAGCGCCGATAGCAGAGCTCAAGCTCCTCCTCCCGCGCCACCAGCGGTTGATCCGGCATGCGCCGAGCCGAGAATCGGTCCGGGGTCGGCCGGCGGGCCACGGCTCTGTAGAGGCTGTGCGGTTCGGAAAAGCCCTTCAACACCGCATGTCCCTTGGGTTCAAACAAGAATGCGGACTTCGTGACAGCGTACGTGGTCTCTGACACCAATGCGGTGCCGGGGCTTGCTTCCGCCTGGATCCGAGCCGCCAGGGCAGGCGCTATCCCTACGATCTCGTCGTGCGTGGGAAGGCCGGTGCCCTCGGCATTGCTCAAAACCACCATGCCGGTTGCGACTCCTACGCGGACGCGCAGGTGAATGCCATGTGCGGCTTCCGAACTGCTCTCGGCGATGCTGAGCGCCGCTGCGACCGCAGCCTGGGCAGCATCTTCCGTGGCCACGGGATACCCGAAATAGGCGCAGCCTCCGTCGCCGAGAATCCGGTCCAGATATCCGCCGTGACGATCGATGCTGGCCTTGGCGTGCGCGTGAATGGCACGCTGTGCTACGGCAAATTCCTCAGCATCGAGCACGTTGAGGAGCGATGTGGAGTTGACGATGTCGTAGAAGAGAGCTGTCACCTGCCGGCGCTCGCCGCGCACCGGAGCCGCAGGCATGCCGTCGTTGGACTGAAAATTAAACCTCCGCAAAGGGTTCATGAAACCATCTGTCGAAAAGCCCGAAGCAGCGAGAGCCTATCCTATTCCTTCTGACACGGCGACGGTGCTCAAAAAAAACGCAATCTTAGCAATTTTCCGCCTGCTGCTCCTCTTTGACCGGCGCGAGCGCGAAGGCGAGGCTCAGGCCGAACCCTGCCCCGGATACTCCGCCGGCAACACGAAAGGGAACGGGCCGGGTGCGCGGTCGACATAGGCCGTGTGCGTGACGAGACCGGCCTCCCCCGTCCAACGGTGGAGCAGGAAGGCGGGCGGCTCCAGAACGAAGGCGGAGGGGCCGGCGGGGTCGAGGTCCAGCACGACCTGATGCGCCACCGAAGGCGCGACCTGGCACAGGGTGCCGGCGAAGCGGGACACGATGGGGCGGTGGTGGTGTCCCGTGAGGATGCGCTCGACCTGGGGATGCCGGGCGATGATCTCGGCGAACGCGTCCCTGCCGTCCATCAACCGGATCGCGTCCATGTGCGCGATCCCGCACAGGATCGGCGGGTGATGGAGGCAGACCAGGGTCGGGACTCGAGGCTCGGTCGCCAGGGCGCTGTCGAGGAAAGCGAGCGTTTCCGGGGCGAGGGCCCCATGGCTTGCTCCCGGGACGAGACTGTCGAGGCCGACGATGCGGACGGGCCGGCTCTCGACCGTGTAGTTCAGATGGCCTTGCCGGGGCAGGTACCCTCCCCCTCCCAGAGCCGTCCGCATGACTTCCCGGCGGTCGTGATTGCCGGGAACCGCGTAGACGGGCATCGGCAGGCGGTCGAGCAAGCCCCGCAGGATAGCGAACTCCTCTTCGAGACCACAATCCGTCGCGTCGCCCGTGAGGACGACGAGGTCGGGCCGGGGGCGGAGCCTCAGCAGAGCGTTGATCGCCCGTTCGGCCATCAGGTTGGTCTCGGCGACCCCATAGGCCAGCTGGCCCGACGGGCGGATGTGGAGATCGGAGATCTGGGCGATCAGCATGAGGGATCCTCGAGGATTTGGGCGGCAGCGTCGTCTGGGATCTCGAGCACCGCATCCGACTCGATGGAGAGCCCGATGGTTTCGCCCAACGGAACGGCAAGATTGGAAGACGTGTCGATCAGAACCGGCATCTGCGCTCCGACGTCGACGCTGAGCCGGCGCATCGCACCGAAGAACGTCGAACCGACGACCCGGCCGCGCAGAGACGCCTTCGCCGCGTCGGCCACCCGCACGCTCTCCGGCCTGAACCAGATCGTGGTCTCGCGGTCGGATCCGCCGACCGGGAGAACGCCTCCGGGCACCGTGAGAGTCCCGCCGCGCACATGCCCGTCGAGCCTGTTCATCACCCCGACGAACTGGGCGGCAAAGCGGGTCGCCGGCCGGCGGTACACGGTTTCCGGCGTGCCGATCTGGACGATGCGACCGCGGCTCATGACAGCGATCCGGTCGCCGATCGCCATCGCTTCGGCCTGATCGTGCGTGACGTAAACGGCCGTGATGCCGAACACGCGCAGGAGCGCTGCGATCTCGACCCGCAGATGCTCCCTCAATGCGGCATCGAGGGCCGCGAGGGGCTCGTCGAGGAGGAGGACGCGCGGCCGGATGGCAAGCGCTCGTGCGAGCGCGACGCGCTGCCTCTGCCCCCCCGAGATGCGGTCGACCCGGCGGTCCGCCAGCTCGGCGAGACCAACCATGTCGAGGAGCCGGGCCACTTCACTCCGACGCTGAGTTTCCGGCACGCGGCGGACCTTCAGCCCATAGCCGACATTCTCGGCGACGCTCATGTTGGGGAACAGGGCATAGGACTGGAACACCATGCCCACCTGCCGGCGCTCGATCAGGGTGTCCGTCACGTCCTCGCCGTCGAACCGCATGCGGCCGCCCGCGTCGGGACGCTCGAGGCCGGCGATGAGGCGCAGCAACGTAGTCTTGCCGCAGCCCGACGGGCCGAGCAGGACCAGTATTTCGCCAGCCGGGATCGTGAGGTCCGTCGGCAGCAGGGCCGGCACCCCGCCGGCGAACGTCTTGCCGACGGCGGCGATGTCGACGGTGACGCCGCGCGCCTCTGGGATGGCGGGGCTCATGCCGCGGCCTTCCGGTCGGCGGCGTTGGCGACGATTTGCATGGCGACGAGCAGGGGTACGATCATCAGGAGGAAGACCAAGGTATAGGCCGACGCAATCTCGAGGCGCATGGAGGCATAGGAATCCGCGAGCCCCACGGGCAGCGTCTTGGTGAGCGGGGTGTGCAGCATCCAGGTGAGATTGAACTCGCCGATGGAGAGCGTGACCACGGTGAGGGACCCGGCGAGGATGCCGGGGCGGGCGTTGGGCACGATCACGTCGATGAATCGCCGCCACGGCGAGGCACCAAGGCTTGCGGCTCCCTCGTCGAGTGCCCGCCAATTGATGGAGGCGAGGACGGCCATCACCGCCCGCAGCATGAAGGGGAGCGTGTAGAGGACGTGGCCCACGACGATGAAGGCCGTGGACCCGCGAAAGTCGCGCACGCCGCCATAAGCGATGATGAGCGCCAGCGCGAGGGCGAGACCGGGGATCGCGACCGGCAGCGTGACGAACTCCTCGATGAGACGCGCGCCCCGCCCTCCCCGTCGGACCAGCGCGTAAGCCGCAGGAACGCCGATGGCGATCGTGACCGCGAGTGTGACCAGCGACACGACGATGGAGCGCAGAACGGTATCCGCGTAAAGGCCCCAGACTTCGGCCACCCAAGCGAGCGTGAGGCCCTCGAGGGGCCCTCGCGCATAGCTCTCGCTCAGCCCCGCGAGGATCGACACGAGTGCGGGCGTGACGAGGAAAGCGGCGACGAGAACGGTGACGAACCCGGCCGAGAGGGTGGTTGCGCGCATGGTCATCCAGCCGCCGCCACTGCGCCGCCCGACAGGTTCCGTGCGACGGCGAGCACGATCCAGGTCAGAAGGCCGAGAACGAGGGACAGCGCCGCCGCGGTCGCGACGTTCGCTGCGAGGGTGAATTCGGTATAGATCACCATGGGAAGCACATCGATGCGCGTCGCGAGGGTGAAGGCGGTGCCGAAAGCGCCCATGGCGGTGGCAAAGCATAGGGCGCCGGCCGCGAAGAGCGCCGGCGCCAGGGCCGGCAGAATCACGTCGCGCTGGATCGCGACCGGCCCAGCGCCGAGCGACCGCGCCGCCTCGACGAGAGCGGGATCGAGCTTCTCGACGGCGGCGATGACCGTGAGGATCACGCGCGGGATCGAGAAGTAAAGGTAACCGATGAACAGGCCCGCCATCGAATAGGCGAATACGATGCGCTCGCCCGTGAGGGCCTCGCTCAACGCGCCGATCAGGCCGAGACGCCCGCCGAGAAGGATCACCATGAACCCGACGACGACGCCCGGGAAGGGCAGCGGGAAGGTCAGCATCGCGACGAGCACATTGCGCCCGGGGAAGCGCCGGCCGGCCAGGAACTGCGCGGCGACGGTCGCGATCAGGAGCGTCGAGCACGTGGTGGCGGCCGCGAGCGCCAAGGTTGCGATGAGGCTGCGCAGGTAGCGCGGCTCCGTCACGACCGCGGCGTAGGCGGACAGGCCGCCGCGCCCTCCTCCGGCCACCAGAACGAGGTGGGCGAGCGGCAGGAGGAGGAAGGCTGCCGCAAAGGCAGCCAGCGGCGCCAGGAGAAGGATGTCGAAGCGGGTGCGGGCCATGGGGTATTCGTGTGTGGGGCGGCGCAGCGAGGTCGCGCCGCCCTGGACTTGGTGTCGATCAGCGAACTTCCGCGAGGTAGCGGTCCGAGAACGCTTTCTGCACGGATTCGGCCTTGCCCCAATCGTCCGCCTTCGCGCGGGCGTATTCGGCGTCGGGCAGGAAGCGGGCCTTCACCGCAGCGGGAAGCTCGATCGGGCGAGCGGGCCGCAGGTAGGCATTGGTCCAGATCGCCTGTCCCTTGTCGGAGAGAAGGTAGTCCATGATCTTCTTGGCATTCTCGGCCCGCGGCGCGCCCTTCACCAGGGTCATCACGTAAGGAAACGACACGGTGCCCTCGCAGGGGATGACGAACTCGAAAGCGCCCTTCTCGGTGTACTTCGCGCGGTAGGCGTTGAAGTCGTAGTCGAACAGGATCGGCAACTCGCCCGAGACGACGCGCGCATAGGATGTCTGCTTCGGAACGATCGGTTCGTTCTTGGCGAGCTGCTTGAAGTAGTCCAGCGCCGGGCTCATGTTGTCGAGGGTTCCGCCGAGCGCCTCGTTCACCGCGACGGCGCCGACATAACCCACGGCGGCGGAGCTCGGATCGAGGTAGCCGACGAGCCCGCGATACTCGGGCTTGAGGAGATCGCGCCAGCAGGCCGGCACGGGCTTGCCCTTCAGGGCGTCCTTGTTGACGAACAGGCCGAGCGTGCCCTGATGCACGGTCCACCAATGTCCTTCCGGATCCTTGAGGCCGGCCGGGATCTCGTCGAAGCGCGCCGGCTTGTAGGCCTGCGTGACGCCCTCCGCTTTCGCCTTGATGCCGAACGTGATGCCGTAATAGGCCATGTCGGCGACGGGGTTGGCCCGCTCCGCCAGCACCTGCGAGAGCGCCTGGCCCGAATTCTTGTTGTCGTGCGGCATCTTGAGGCCGAGATCCGCCTCGACGGCCTTGAGAGCCGAGGCCCAGTCCGCCCATTGCGGCGGGCAATTGTAGCAGATGGCGTCGGCCGCCCGTGCGGGCAGCGCGACGACGGAAGCCGCAAGGGTGACGGCGCCGAGAAGCATCGTGCGAATGGTCATGTCTACTCTCCTGCTTGAAGGTTCTTGGGCGAGCGGGCGGGCGCCTTCGGCCGGCGGTCTTGCCCCGGCTGCCTCAGCGTTCCGCCGAGCCGAAGGGTGTGGGCGATCACGATACGGCGAGGTCGCGCATCGCCTGCGATCTGATCCAGAAGAAGGGAGACTGCCGAGACGCCCATGGAAGCCGCGGGCTGCTCAACCGTCGCGAGCGTCGGCTCGATCAACCGCCCGAGCGCGATGCCGTCGAACCCGGCGACGGAAACGGCTTTCGGCACGTCGAGCCCGAGCCGCCTCAAGGACGCGACGACGCTGAGGGCGAGAAGATCGTTGGAGGCGAGAAACGCCGTCGGGCCTTCCCGCGCGACGATTTCGGTGAGGTCGACGTCGTCGGCCCCGGCGATGAAGTCGACCTCCTCCGGCGCATAGACCGTCAGGCCCGCATGCTGGAGAGCGTCCCGGTACCCCTCGTAACGCAGACGCGATCGGTCGGAGGCCGCAAAGCGCCCGGCGACGAAGACGATGCGCCGGTGGCCGAGCGCGATCATTCGCTGGACGAGCGCTCGGGTGGCGCCGCGATTGTCCACCGTCACCGCGGCGAGCGCTCGCTCCCCCGGATCGTTGTAGAGGAGAACCGCCGGCATGCCGCGCTCCTCGGCAAGATCGAGCGCCCGGCTTCGATGAGGATCGCAGACCGTGAGAACGAGGCCGACCGGACGCTCGGCCATGAGAGCTTGCAGCGCCTCGGCCTCGCGTTCGGGGTCGTAATCCGACTGGGCGATGAGGACCGAGAGACCCGCCGCCCGGGCACGGTCCTGAATGCCGGCGAGCGAGGCGGCGAAGATGGGATTCGCGACGCTCGGCACGATCACGCCGAGGGTGCGGCGACTTTGCCGGGCAAGGCTGCGCCCGACCTCGCTCGGCTGAAACCCAAGCTCCGCGACGGCAGCTTCCACGCGCGCCCGCATGGCCGCGCTCGCCGGCCCGGTGCGGTTGACGACCCGGCTCACGCTCGCGACCGAGCAGCGGGCCTTCCGGGCGACGTGATGGATGGTGACGGGCGGCATGGAGGGTCAGTGGAAACGTTTCCAGGACCCTAGGAGCCTTGCGTGACAGCCGGGCGACGGCGTTTTCAGCCGTTTTCAGGTCTAGCGCGGGTCCTGGCGACAATCGTCTCTGAGGGTCACGGGCCGCGAGCCGTTTCATAACCCCTTGCGGAGTCCCTGCGAAGTCGTCACCCGCATCAAGACGTTGAACCTCGCACTGAGACGCGAGCGTGGTCCAAGCCATAGCGGATCATGACCACCCTGTTTGATCGTCGGCCAGGCACCGCGCTCGACGAGGCCAGTGCGGAAGAGGCTGCCTCCGACCCGGCGCCGGCGACTCGACGGCGCTCGACCGTTCGGGTGACCACGTCCCGCATGACAGCACGCCGAACATCGAAGCCGATCCTCGTCCACCGCTCCTGCTGCTGCCAACCAAAGAGGCAAAGTGTGCTCGGGCGGTCACATGCAGGGACTTTTGAGCACAGACCTCACCGGCTCGTGATCCGCTCTCTCTCGCATTCCACCGCCCGCACGCCCACAGTTCAGCTTGTCGAAGGAATTGGCCCTAGCCGGTTCGCGGCTATCCGATCACGCTATTGGAGACGACGATGCTATCCAGAACCGGCGTGGCCCTTGTCGCCACTCTGATCGCTGCCGCTGCGCCGGCCTCCGCCGCCGATCTGCCGCCGCGGCAAGCGCCCGCCGCACCCCTTCTGGCTCCGCAGCCCGTCGGCGGCCTCTACTTTATGTCGCGGACCGGCATCGGTTCGGTCGACGACACGAGTTTCGCGCTCGGCGGCGGTTCCGTCGGCGTGAGGAACGAGTACGAGGCCGGCACGACCAGCTTCGTCGCTCTCGGCTACAGCTTCGGCCCGGTGCTCGGCGGCCTCACCCCTCGCGTCGAGGTCGAGGGAATGTACGGGACGTTCTCGATCGACACCCACACTGTCAACGGCACGCAGGTGCCCTCCATCGACTCCTTCGGCGATCTGAGAAGCCTGGGCGCCTTCGGCAGCGCCTATCTCGACTTCAACCTCGGAACCCTGTTCGGCAGCGGCCTGTCGGCGATCACGCCGTTCGTGGGCGGCGGCATCGGGTTTGCACAGGTCGAGCTGCGCAAGCAGGGCATTTCAGCAACGGGCGTCGTGATCGACGACGAGGACGCGCAGGTCGCCTACCACCTGTCGGCCGGTGTCGGCATTAGCCTCTCCGGCCTCGGTTTCGGCAACGCGCTCTTCGACCGGACCACGCTCGAGCTCGGCTATCGCCACCTGCAAGTTCAGGATCTCGAGTTCACGGCCCGGGACGGCACGACCTCGGAAACCGACGTGACCAAGAACCTGTTCACGGTGGGCGTTCGCCGCCAGTTCTGAGCCCCGTCGCTGCCGAGGGGCGGGAACGAGCAAGCCTCGACCCGCCACACGGCCACGTTCCATTGAACATCGGAGCGATGCCGATCTCGATGACTCGGCGTCAGCTCGGTTGATCGTTGACGTTCAGGTCCGCTCTCTGAGCCGTCCGACTGGCCGGTGTGCTGAACCTGCAGGTGGCGCGATGGCCCGATCGAGGATCTAGACCAGCCAGGGATCGGTCGGCTTACGATAAGCCCGTCGCACGGCATTCACGCCTTCGATCAGGCGCGACCGATACAACCTCGATCACTGGAAAGAATGGTGGGTGTGCAAGGGTTCGAACCTTGGACCCGCTGATTAAGAGTAAGCGGAATAGAGCTCTCAAACCCGAACACAACACCTCATGGGCGTCGCTCATCTGCCTGTGGAAACAAGCTTTCTCCCGGTTTCGGCATCACACAGCCTCACATACCCTCTCAGGTCATAACGCCCCATTCTGTAACCTAGGCGTAACCTGAAGCCGATGCCGAAGCTCCGCCTCACCGCAGCCGCTGTTGAGCGGTTCCAGCCCCCGTCGAAGGGCCAGGTCGACTACTACGACACACACCTGCCCGCCTTTGGCCTGCGCATTTCCTACTCGGGCACGAAAGCTTGGTTCGTGATGACGAGGGTTGGGGGCAAACTCACCCGGCTCACGCTAGGTCGTCATCCTGCCTTATGCTTGGCCGCAGCCCGGGACAAAGCGCGCTCAGCAATTGAGAACGCGAGATCAGGTGGCGATCCGCGCCAGGTCGAGGCGGAGCGCCGCAGGCAGCAGGCCAGGGTTCGACAGACCACCTTCGCGCATTGCGCTGCTCTGTTTCTGGAGCGCCATGTTGACCGTAACCTGCGGCCCAACACGGCCCGGGAGTACCGACGCATCTTGCTAGGCCCCGACACGATAGCGTGGCAGGACTGGCCAATCTCTCGGATCAAGAAAAACGACGTGCTCGACGTCCTGCACCGAATCGACAGCAGAGGAGCACCAGCAGCATCTAATAGAGCGCTTGCGTACCTTTCGAAGTTCTTTGCGTGGTGTGTCGACGCGGAACATGTCGCGGCCAGCCCTGCGGAGCGCGTACGAGCCATAAGCCAGCCCCGCTCACGTGAGAGGGTGCTGTCGCGTGAGGAATTGGTATGGCTATGGCGTGCGTTGGGGAACATGCCTGGCCCTTTCGCGCCCATGATCAAGGTGTTGCTACTCACAGGACAGCGCCGAGGCGAGGTGGCGGGCATGCAGTGGAACGAGGTTCGTGAACTTGGCACCACTCGTGCCATTTGGGAGTTGCCCGGTGATCGCACGAAAAACGGGCAGCCACACATGGTGCCGCTGCCAAACGCAGTTTGCGAGATCCTGAACGGACTGCCCCGAACCGGTCCTTTCGTGTTTCAGGGTCGTATCACGTCCGCCTTCTCCGGCTTCAGCAAGGCAAAACGTCAGGTGGACGACGAAATTTCCGTTATCCGCAGCAGAGCCGACTTGCTTCCGCTTTCCCCTTGGACGTTGCACGACCTCAGACGGACGATGGTGACGGTGATGAACGAGGAACTCGGGATTGCCCCCCACGTCGTTGAAGCCGTGGTGAACCATGTGAGTGGAGCGGCGAAGCGCGGGGTCGCCGGCGTTTATAACCGCGCGCTGTATAGTTTGGAACGTCGCGCAGCACTGACGCAATGGAGTGATTGGCTCTTGATTGCGAAGCAGGGCGCTCGCTAGCCGAGTGTCTGTTGATTGCTGTTCGACGGCCTCTATCTCGGCGCGTAGAACGTTTGGAGGGGAAGGTGCCTACCTTCGAGGACTATAGAAAAATCTGGGCAGCGAACACGCAGAGTGGCAGACACGAAACCCCGGTCCGAAGCCTACATGCGGTATCAGGCCCAAAGTTCATCAAAGAATTGCGACACTTGTCCTCGACAACTGACGACCTGCGGTTCTCAGAAGCTACTAGGGCATTGCGTGACAACAACCTGATTGACGGGTGCAGTAACTGGCGTCGCCCGTCCGGAGGCTCTAAGCATACTTTCGTTTCGTCAGCTCAACAGCAGATTATAGCGGCGAAAGTTTCTGAACTGCTTGAGTTAGGCACGAGCAAGCGGTCGGCATTTGCGAAAGTCGCGGCTGATCAAACCGTACCAGCCGCAACATTCGAGGGTGCGGTGAGACGCGTTGAGAGAATATGGCAGGCTTTCAGAGCGAACCTTGAAAAGGAGCGGCCTTCTGAATTGCATTTTAAGTTGGAGAAAAGCCGTTGGCACGGAAGCTCGGTGGACGACCTGTGCAAATGGCTTAAGCATCTGCAAGTGTCTCATCCAACAACGACATTAGTTATGAAGGGATGGCGGTAGTTACGATCCGGCCTACCAGCTATTTGTCAAATGCGCTGCATCGAATAATACCGTAAGCCTAGATCGCTTGTTAAGACAGGAGCGATCACGTGCTCTCAATCAAACGCTGGGCGGACTCAAACAAGGTCAAGGCCCGCTACGGCAAGTCGCCGATGACGATCTACCGGTGGGTTAAGGATCCAGGGCTCAACTTCCCGCAACCCACTTACATAAATGGCCGCAAGTACTGGGACGAGAATGAACTCGATGCCTGGGATGAGCGGCAGCACGCCAAAACCACGGAAGATAACAGTTCAAGTTGTGGCGGTGTCCAAGGACAGCCGCCCTCGAGCTTCTGATCCCCGGTCGCTTGCGTGATTGTTTTGCTCGGGGCAGAACGACCGTGAACGCATTGAACACCACAGGAGCGTGCCATAAGCAGGCTCGGTGCTCGCGCGTGTTCCCGTTTGGTCGAGGTCAACCCGCGCCAAGTTGTCGAGCCGGCGAATGCCATGGCTGTTCCTGGCCACGAACACCGACGCCCTCTCGTTATCGGTTCGCAGACCTCCTACGCTGAACCGTCGAACAAAGTCACCGGTCCCTGCAACATTGAGGTTTAGCGATGAGCGCGCTTACCTATGATGAGTTGATCGAGCTCAACGACGGGCGACGGCCGGTGATCGACGTACCCTGCCCGCTTTGCTCGCCATTCCACAATCCCCTTCGCAAGGTTCTGCGGGTCTGGTGCGACATACCTCGCTTCATTCGATATCACTGTATCCGATGTGGTACGAAGGGCTGGGCTCACGACGGCGTCCGCTGCAAGGGTCAGCTTTCGTCTTCCGAACGTGAGGCTGTTCAGCACCTGCGTTGCGAAGCCGAGAGGCGGGAACACGCGGAATCGGCCAAGCAGTTGGACAAAGCGCGTTGGCTCTGGAGCAAAAGCCACCCGGCCGCTGGATCGATCGTGGAGCAGTACCTCCGCGAATGCCGGCACTACCGTGGTCCAATCCCGTCGACCCTGCATTTCGTTTCGCCGCATAAAGCCGAGCACCACCCGGCCATGATCGCGGCGTTCGGCATCCCGAGCGAGAGCACGCCCGGCATGCTCGACGAGATTTGGGCCCATGACATTGCAGGGGTACATCTCACCCTTCTCCGGCCAGACGGGTCTGAAAAAGCCGACATCAGTCCCAATAAGATCATGGTGGGCAAGAGCGGAGGGTCGCCCCTTGTACTCGCCCCGCCAAATGATCTTCTCGGTCTACTCGTCACCGAAGGCATCGAGGATGCCCTGAGCCTGCACGAAGCAACTGGCCTTGGGGCGTGGGCAGCTGGTTCAGCGTCCCGAATGCCCGCGCTGGCACCCGCGATACCCTCGTACGCTGGCGCGATCACAGTAGTCATGGACGCTGATCCAGCCGGCCGAACGAATGCTTCGCTTCTGGCCGTCGCTCTGCGCAATCGCGGTTTCTTCGTCGAGATCTTGCCTCCTCAGCACGAGCAACGACAAGGATTTGCAGCATGAAACCGCTCGATCCCAATGGCATTCATATCGCCAGAGGAACTGAAGGCCTTCGCACGATGTTCGATAACACCGTCGTTCCTTTTCCCAGCCCCTCTCTAGAAGCCGATGCGGAACGCTTGCCTCTCTTCCCAGTTCGGCCGGCGTCCGAGCCTTACCCGATCGATGAACTTGGGCCAGATCTCGGACCCGCCGCGCGGGCCATTGCGCAGAAAGTGCAGGTTCCGTTCGCGATGGCTGGCCAATCCGTCCTTAGCGTCGCCGGTCTGGCGGCCCAAGCCCAGGCGGATGTGCAGCTCCCATTCGGGCAAAGCCGCCCTCTGTCCTCGTTCTTCGCCACCATCGCAGACTCGGGTGATCGCAAAACGACCTGCGATCACGAAGCCACTTCGCCAATCCGGCAACGGGAACAAGCACTGCAAGGGATCCATGATGACGATTTGGCGAGTTACACCGTCGATATGGCAACTTGGGAGGGGCAAAAGCGTCAGATCGTTGCCAACCGCAAGCTCACGCGTGAAGCGCGCCGGCAGGCCCTTGCTGAGCTTGGAATGCAACCCAAGCGTCCGCTTCATCCGTTTTTGGTCGCGCCTGACCCAACCATCGAGGGCCTCACCAAGGCTTGGGTCAACGCGCCGCCTTCTCTTGGTATCTTCTCGGCGGAGGGTGGGCAGTTCATTGGGGGGCACGGCATGAACAAAGAGAGCCGATTGCGGACAGCGGCCGGCTTTTCTGCCCTTTGGGATGGGCAAGCGATAAAGCGTCTTCGAGCTTTGGACGGCGTCTCCATCCTCCACGGACGGCGCCTGAGCATGCACCTGATGGTACAGCCGCAAGCTGCGATGCCGTTTCTGGCTGATCCGGTGCTGCGCGACCAGGGTCTTCTGTCGCGCATCCTTGTCGCAGCACCCGAAAGCCTTGCTGGGTCCCGTCGTTATTACGAACCAAGCGCTGAGGACGAGGCAGCAATTCGTAGCTACGGCTTGAGAATCCTTGCGATATTGGAGGCGCCTTGGCCGACAACGGCCGACCGCGCCCAAGGCCTGCAACCGAGGCAACTCTCTCTCAGTTCAGCCGCGTCCCAGCTCTGGCGACGTTTATACGAGGAGGTGGAGAGGAAATGCGGACCGGAAGGGCGCTACTGCACCGTTCGGGACCTTGCAGCAAAGATCCCGGAGCACGCCGCACGGATCGCAGGGGTGCTTACCCTTGTCCACAAACTTGATGCCATTGAGATCGATGACAAGTGCATGCATTGCGCGTCGATCTTGGCCCGCTGGTATCTTGATGAGGCGGTCCGAATTCAGAGCACCGGCTGCTGCGATGCGGGTCTCGTACGGGCGCAAAAACTGTTGGACTGGCTCAACAGCCGTGACGAGGCAGAGACAACGTTCTCGGACATCCTGCGGTTTGGGCCTGCTGCGACGCGGATAAAGAAACAAGCGGAAGCGGCAATTCGTATCTTGGTAGAGCACAGATGGGTGGAGGAGACTGGCACTCGGCCTCGCTCGGTTCGCTCGCTCGCCCACCGGGTAGACCTATGAGTGCAAGCTGTTCTGCGAAGGTCGCGAAAGCTGCGAAGGTCCTTGGTTGAACCTTCGCAATGTTCGCAGATTTCGCAGACGACACCGACCGAAACGATGCAATGTGGCGCTCTTGGCTCAAGAGCAGGTAGGCGAGCCATACCCAGCAGCAGCTTTCCTAGGAGAACTGACGGCCAAGTGGGACCGACGGCAGGCGAGTTCCATTGTTGATCGAAAGTACGCAGGCCGGTTCTGGCGGAGCGACTCGCGAAATCGGGGACGTTCGCCGACTCGTCACACTGTGCGGAGGTGGCGGGCCCTGCTCGTCAACCTGCCGTCAACCCCTCCGTCAACTCCCGAACGCTGTTGATTTCGAGAATGGCTGTTCATTTCGCGAGAATGGAGGTCCGTCACCCATGGGCGGTATGGGATTAGGGTACCACGCGTGGCGGCGCCCGGGGCGTGACCTCGTCGAGAGGTCGTTCGTGCTCGATATCGCGCACATCGGGAGCCTCCACGATCTTCACGAGCAGAGCGCGTCCGTGCGCATGACGCTGATGATGCGCGCAACGGGCGACAGCCTCCCCCTCCTTGTCACCCCGAACCTCAACAGGACGAACCCTCACCTGACACTCGCCTTCGCGGCAGGGGGACGGTTGCAGGAGCAGGTGGTCTCGCTCGACGTGACGAGACCCCGCTACGGCGGGCGACGCTACTGGCTCATGTGCCCCGTCACGGGCCGCCGAGTGCGGTGCCTGTACCTGCCGCCCGGCAAGACAGAGTTCGCCTGTCGTGAGGTCTATGGCCTGAGCTACCGCAGCCAGTCGGAGAACGCCTTCTGGCGCGGTGTTCGGCAGGCGCAGGGGATCCGCGCTGCCCTGGGCGGAGATCCGTCGATCTACATGCCCTTCCCGCCCCGCCCCCGGGGCATGCACCGGCGCCGCTACGAGCAGCTCAAGAACAAGGCCGCAGCGATCGAGGCTGATGCC
>DASZBD010000034.1:0-42051 GCA_035944475.1 Microvirga sp. | reverse complement strand
GTTTGGCGAGGCCACCTTCGAGGTGATCGAGGCTCACCCCGAGCGCCTCACCGAGGTCACCGGCATCGGCCCCTGGCGAGCCGCTAAGATCGTGGCGGGCTGGGCTGAGCAGAAAGCCGTGCGGGAGATCATGATCTTCTTACATGCGCACGGCGTCGGCACCGCGCGGGCCGTTCGCATCTTCAAGACCTACGGCCATGAGGCGATCAAGGTCATGACCGAGGACCCCTATCGCCTTGCCCGCGATGTGCGGGGCATCGGTTTCAGGACGGCTGACGCGATTGCAGCAAAGCTCGGGCTTGCGAAGACCGCACCCCAGCGCCTCAGGGCCGGGGTCTCGTTTGCCCTTCAGACCTCAACCGACGAGGGTCACTGCGCCCTGCCGGTGGCGATGCTGGCCTCCTTGGCGCACAAGCTCCTGGAGGTCGATGCGGCTCTCATCGAGGCGGCCATCGCCGAGGAACTCCGGCGCGGCGAAGAGGTCATCGCCGACACGGTCGGCGATGAGCCGTGCGTCTTCCTCAAGGGCCTGCATGCCGCCGAGCGCCTCATCGCCGAGCGGCTTGTGGCGAGGGCCACTGGCGATCTGCCCTGGGCGGCCATCAACATCGACAAAGCCGTGCCCTGGGTGGAGGCGAAGACCGGCAAAACCCTCGCCCCCTCGCAACGCGCAGCCCTCGCGCTGGTGCTCTCCTCCAAGCTCGCCGTTGTCACGGGCGGGCCTGGGGTGGGCAAGACAACGCTCCTCGACAGTGCGCTGCGCATCCTGACCGCGAAGGGGGTTCGAGTGCTCCTGGCGGCTCCCACCGGCCGGGCGGCCAAACGCATGGCCGAGCAGACGGGCTTGGAGGCCAAAACCATCCACCGCCTTCTGGAGATCGACCCCAAGCACGGCGGGTTTAGTCGCAACGAGGACAACCCGCTCGACTGCGATCTTCTCGTCGTCGATGAGAGCTCGATGGTGGACGTGCCGCTCATGAACGCTCTGACGCGGGCTGTTCCAGAGCATGCCGCCTTGCTGCTCGTGGGCGATGTGGACCAACTGCCCTCGGTCGGGCCAGGGCAGGTTTTGGCCGACATCATCGCCTCAGGGCGGGTGCCGGTAGCCCGGCTCACCGAGGTGTTCCGGCAGGCGGCCGAGAGCCGGATCGTGGTGAACGCCCACCGCATCAACGCGGGCCAGATGCCCGAGCTTAGCCCCAAGGGCGAGGTGAGCGACTTCTACTGTGTTGAGATCACCGAGCCTGAGGAGGGGGTGCATAAGCTCATCGAGATGGTGAGCCGCCGCATTCCCCAGCGCTTTGGGCTTGATCCCTTGAAGGACATCCAGGTGCTCACCCCCATGAACCGGGGTGTGCTGGGGGCGCGCAACCTCAACCATGAACTCCAGCGGGTTCTGAACCCAAGCCCGACCGGGTTCGTGGAGCGCTTTGGCTGGCGCTTCTCGCCGGGTGACCGGGTGATGGAGACACAGAACGACTATGACCGGGAGGTGTTCAACGGCGATCTTGGCATGGTGGAGCGCCTGGACGAGGAAGAGGGGGCGCTCATTGTCCTCTTTGAGGGTCGTGAAGTGGTCTACCCTTATAGGGAGCTTGATACCCTGGTGCCTGCCTTTGCGACCACGATCCACAAGAGCCAGGGGTCCGAGTACCCGGCCGTGGTGATCCCGGTCACCACCCAGCACTATACCATGCTGGCCCGCAACCTCGTCTATACGGGAGTGACCCGAGGCAAGCGCCTTGTTGTGCTCATTGGCCAGCGCAAGGCGCTCGGCATCGCCGTCAGGGGAGGGGCCATGAAGCCTCGCTGGACCAAGATGCGGGAGTGGTTGGTCGGGTGGTACTGCCCGACGGCCTGTAGCCGATCTCAGGGGCGTTGTTCTGGCTTCCCGCGCAGGCGCTCGGGCCGGCCTTCCGGTGTGAGAAGCCCGTTGAACACAAGGTCGATGTGAGCCTCCAGGAACGCCTCTGCACTGACAGGAGCGTACCGGTCGAACGTCATGCGCCAGATTGCGGCCATGATGGCGGGAGCCACGAGCACCAAAGGAAGATCGGCGGCCGCCCCCGCCCGCACCTCGCCTCGGGCGATGCCACGCTCAATGATCCTCTCCAGCAGGGCTCGGCCTTTCGACACCGTCTCTGCGTAGTAGAGTTCGGTCAGGGCTGGAAAGCGCTCGCCCTCGGCGATGACGATCCTGATCAGCACCCGCAGGTCTGATGCAACGAGCTGGCGGTGGATCGTCTCGAAGATCAGCCTTAAGAGATCGCGGGTCGTTCCGGGGTAGGCATTGACGAACCCGGTGATCTGATCGAACACCGGGGCGACTTCCGTGCGCACCGCTGCGAGGAACAGCGCTTCTTTGTCGGTGAAGTATCGATAGATCGTCCCCTTCGCCACGCCGGCGCGGCGAGCAACGTCCTCCAGGCGGGTTCCCGCAAAGCCTTTCGCCGCAAACTCCGCAAGCCCGGCTCGAACCAGTTCGCCTGGACGAGCCTCTTTGCGCCGCTGACGGGGCCGCCTTTGCTCCTGCACCGTGCTGTCCATGCTCCAAGCCTCAGTAATGACCCGAGGGTCATTTCTCTTGCGGATCGTCGCTCAGGGGCTATAATGACCATCGGGTCACTAATCGTCTAGTGCTCTCCAAGAAGGTAGCGGGTGATGAAGGCGCATCTCGCTCAAGCAGCAGCTGACCAAGGCAGAGACGTGCCTGATCGCGCTTCTGGTGACCCGCCGGGCGCAGAGCGCCTTCCCCTGGTCGTCGTGCGACGCACCCCCGCCCCGCAAGCGAAGCCTTCACGGCTGCTTCGCACATGGCGCACCCTGCGGTTCATTCCCCTCGTAATGGCGCTGGTGTTCACCGGCGGCTTCATTGGTCTTTACTTCCAACCCCCGGGTCTGCGCCTCCTGATGACCGCTCTTGACCTGCAGCCTGGTGGGGGCACCTCTTCGCCCATCGCCGTCCCGGCCCCGCGCCGCGAGGGGGCATTACCCGGCGCTGGACCCTCAGCACCTCCCACCGTCGTTGGGCTCGGCCGATTGCTGCCCCTCGGAGAAGTGGTCACCGTCGCCCCGCCTTTCGGATCTGGCGATGCGCGGGTGGCTCTGCTGAAGGTGGCTGAAGGCGGACATGTCGAGCAGGGCGACGTGCTGGCGGTGCTCGACAGCGAGGGAACATTGCGAGCCGCCGTAGCATCGGCTGCAGCTCAAGTCGCTTCGAGAGAAGCAAGCCTCACACAGGTCAAAGCATCCGTTCAGGCAAGCCGGGATGAGGCCCGCGCCGCGCTTGCTCGAGCCCAGACCGTCTACGAGAGTGCCGTGCGCGAGTTTGAGCGAGCGGAGGCGCTTCGTCAGCGAGGATTTGCCGCCGAACAGGCCTTCGATCAGCGCCGTGCTGCGCGCGACGAGGCCGCCCGCGAGGTCGACCGAGCGCGGGCAAGCCTCTCGCGTTATGGCGCAGGAGAGATCGACGCGCAGGCCGACGTGCGCGTGGCAGAGCGCAACGTCGATCTGGCCCGCGCCGACCTCGCCCGAGCCGAAGCTGACCTTGAGAAGGCCTATGTCCGCGCGCCAATCAGCGGCACCGTTCTCACGGTCCATGTCCGGCCAGGGGAGAAGCCCGGCAGCGCGGGCCTGATGAGCCTTGGCAACATCGACCGCATGACCGTGGAGGTGGAGATCTACCAAGCCCAGATCGGACGGGTGTCCGTTGGCGACGCCGTCGAGGTCAGGGCCGATGCCTTGCCACAACCTCTCAAGGGGCAGGTCACCCGCATTGGGCTTGAGGTCGGCCGGCAGACGGTGGTGGATGCGAACCCTGCTGCCAACACGGATGCCCGTGTGGTGAAGGTCACGGCGGCGCTCGATCACCCATCTTCGCAGCTCGCGCGGCGCTACACGAACCTTCAGGTCACCGCGCGGATCATGGCCGGGCAGGGGCCATGACGGCGCTCCTCTCGGCCATGCTCGGCCGGCTGCCGATCGGTTGGCTGCAACTGGTTCACAACAAAGCCCGGTTCGCGGCCGCGCTCGCCGGGGTCGCGTTCGCCACGCTGTTGGTGCTCATGCAGCTCGGCTTCTTAGGCGCGCTGATCGGCAGCATCAAGCTGCCCTACGACGCGATGAGCGCCGATATCCTGATCACCGCGTCCGACATGAACACCTTGGCCGATGGCAGTCCGTTGCCACGCCAACGCATGTTCGAGGCTCTTGCCGTCGAGGACGTTGCGCGCGCAACGCCGCTCTACACAGGCAAGGTCGACTGGAGGCAGCCCGACGGCACGGTGCGCACGCTCGATGTGTTCGGGATCGACCCGTCCGCCGAATCGTTTCGCTTGCCTGCAATCAACGCGCGCTTGGGCGACCTCACACGGACCGACGTCGCGCTTCTTGACGCCAAGACCCGGAATGTGCCGCGCGAGGTGTTTGAGGCAATCGCCTCAGGTGAGCCCTACCAGTTCGAGGTGAAGGGGCGCACGCTCACGGTTGTTTCGACCTTCAGCATCGGCGGCGGCTTCTCGTCTGACGGCTACCTCGTTGTGTCCGACCAGACGTTCCTGCGCCTCTTTCCCCAACGCGTAGCCGGAGCGCCCAACATTATCTTCGTCTCCTTGGCTCCTGCAGCGGATGTAGGCAGAACCATCGAGCGGCTGCGTGCCGTGCTCCCCGCCTATGACAGCGCGGTCCGGACCGTGACCGCGACGGTGGAACGGGATCAGGCGTTCCAAACGACGCAGCGCCCGGTCGGTCTCGTGTTCGGCTTTGGCGTGGTGATCGGGATCCTGGTTGGCATCATCATCGTCTATCAGGTGCTCTCGACGGACGTCGCCGAGCACCTCAAGGAATATGCGACCTTCAAGGCCATCGGTTATCCGCAGCGTTTCTTCCTCGGCATCATCTTCGAGGAAGCCCTGATACTGGCTCTGCTCGGCTTCATCCCCGGTCTGCTGGTCTCCTTGGCTCTTTACGGGATCGTGGCTGCCCTGACAGGGTTGCCGCTCTCGATGACGGCCGCTCGCGCGCTTTTGGTTCTTCTCGGCACGATCGGCATGTGCGCGCTATCGGGTGCGATCGCCACTCGCAAGTTGGCGCGCGCCAATCCGGCCGACCTGTTCTGAAGGCCAGGCGCATGGACCAGCCAAGCACGGGCGTCGAGGGCATTACGGTGATGGAAGAGAGCCCGGCTCCGATCGTTGTTCGCGGGCTCGATCACTGGTTCGGCGAGGGCGAAGCGCGCAAACAGGCGTTGTTCGATTTGAACCTGACGATCGAACGCGGCAAGCTCACGGTTCTTCTTGGCGCGTCAGGCTCGGGCAAGACCACGCTGTTGACCCTGGTGGGCTGCCTGCGGCGCGTTCAGGCGGGCAGCGTTACGCTCCTCGGCACAGAGTTGGCGGGGGCTAACGAAGGAACGCTGGTTGCCTGCCGCCGGCGTTTGGGGTTTATCTTTCAAGCGCACAACCTGCACGAGAGTCTGAACGCCCTGCAGAACGTGCGCATGGGTCTTGAGGTGCACGGGCGGGCGGCCTTGCGGGAGGGGGAGCGGGCCTGCGCCCACCTCCTCACATTGCTTGGACTCGAGGAGCGCACCGACTACTTTCCGGCTAATCTCTCCGGCGGGCAAAAGCAGCGCGTGGCCGTCGCCCGTGCTCTCGTTGGCAACCCGGACATCATCTTCGCCGACGAGCCGACGGCGGCGCTCGACAAGGAGAGTGCACTTAACGTCGTGAGCCTGCTCAAGCGCCTCGGCGAGGAGCGGGGCACGACAACCTTGATGGTGACGCACGATACCAAGATCATGGACTTGGCCGATCGTATCATCACCCTGGAGGAAGGCCGAATCGTTGGAGATAAAGCGGCAAGGCGCTGAACTCTGAAGCTACCGCTGGGGAGCAGTGTTCTGCGGTTCAGGATTCCGAGCGCGGCCTGCGCGCCGCTGGGGATCGCTGAAGCTTAGGATCTGACCGCCTCGCATCCAGCAGCTGCCTCAGGCGTATCAGCGGTGGCAGCAGCATGTCCTGGTCTGTCCTGGGGATCAGGATGGCAATCTCCTCAAGAGCGGGGGTGAGAGCCTCAAGGCAGCGCTGGCGCATGGCCGTGCCCTTGGGCGTGATCCGAACGAGCTTGGATCGCCCATCCTCAGGGTTCGGCCCGATCTCGACCAGTCCTGCTGCCTGCAGCCGCGCAAGCGTGCTCGTCATGGTCTGCTTGGTCACCTGGAACGCCGATGCGAGCTGTGCGGGTGAGCGCACGCCGCCCAGCCGCACAAAGTGGTTGAGCACCGTGAACTGCGGCAAGGTCATGCCGCGCGGCATCACCCGCTCGAACAGCGTGCGCGAGAGCTGCTCGATGATCCCAATCTCGTTGAACAGCCGAAAGACGAGCGGGTCACCGGCAGCCCCGCTCGTTCTCTTTCCCTTAGCCTTCACTCGCAACGCGTGCTCCTTGTCGCCCGATAAGGCGGGTCTCCACCGGCCAGCGCGGGCTTGGCCTGACCATCGCCGCACAATATCCGAGCCGTGCGAGCATCTGCACCCGCTCGTTCGCGGCAGCTCCCAGAAGCTGATGGGCTCGCGCGAGCGGCTCTTGCATCTCTGGGTACTCCTGCAGCGCCTGGCTGGCTGGGTGCATGGCCAGCCCAAGCTCTGTGGCAAGGAGATTGGCCCTGACATACGCCCGTCCAGCCTCAAGTTGATCGCGGCGCGTGTTCGATGGTGTGGAGATCCACAGATAGGAGGAGCCTGAGCCATAGGTGGCCCTGAAGTGCTCGGCACCCGCCCTGTAGGCTTGGCTCGCCTGGTCGGCGAGTTGCTCACGGCTGAGCATCCCGGCAAGCTTCAGCCCCTCGATCATGGGACCATCCAGATCGATGCCGTCCGGCTGCGCGTTGATCTCCCGGTGACCGATGCGCATAAGCTCGACACTTGCAAGGGGCGAGGTGAGGTTCAGCACCTGCCGCACGAGTTCGCTCTGCCTGCGGGTGCCCGTCTTGCGGAAGACCGCATCGAGTTGCGTCTTGACCGTCGCGCGCGCAACGCCCAGCAGGGCCGCTGCCTCGGCGAGGGTGTGTCCATTCAGAACTTGAGCGAGCACCTGGGCTTCGCCCGCCGAGAGCCCGTACACCGACGCTGCGGCGGTAAGCGGTGTGCGCAGGTCGGCCTCGGAGTCGCGCACGAGCACGAGGATCGGCGAGCCAAGCTCCTGGCCTGCCTGCTCCAGTAGCACCCAGGTCGCATGCAAGGTGCCCCGAGGAGTGACAAGGCGCGTGTCGTGCCCGGGCGCATGGGGCGCTCGCGTCCCGCTGTGGAGATGGGCCACGAAGGCCATGGCCTCGGGGGTGGTGCCGATCAAGCGCCCCTGGCTGTCGCGAAACGCGCGCCGCGAGCGGAGCTCCTCCTGGGCTGGCCCATTGCAGAACAAGAGCTTGCCTGTGGGCTCGACGATGAAGGCTGCGGCTGCGAGCGCGTCGAGGGCCGATTGCAGCGTGCCGCGCTCGACCTCCTTGTGGCTCAAGAGCCCCGAGATCTCGACCGAGCGGCGGATGTGCGGCGAGATCAGGCGCGCGAACGCTAGATCGTCGTCGCTGTAGGCGCCTCGTTCCTTGCTGCCGAGCACGCCCCACCAGCCGAAGGACGTGGCCGTGCGGGAAATGGCGGCCGTGACGTAGTCGTAATAGTCGAGGCCGGCAAAGCATAGGGTCCAGTATCTGCTGCTGTGGAACGCATCGATGTCCAGGTCGCGGGTGGTGCAGATCGGCTCGCACAAAGGCACGGTCAGGCCGAGGCATGCGCCGGGGTTGAGGTGCTGGTTGGCCAGCACCAGCTGCTTGAGATCCTCCGGCCACCCGTAATCTGCCGCGAGGACGTGGGTTCCCGCAATCGGGTCTTGCACACCAAGGTCGGCCATCTCGCCCCTGAGCACATCGGTGATCTCGGCGAGGGCATCGGTCCAAAGGGCCGGGTCGAGCGCGCAGTCGTAGATGCGCCCGATGACGGCCGAGAACCTCTCCTTCGACACCATCGCGTGTGACGGCCCTTCCACAGAAGCAGCCTACCAGCATGAAGGGCCAGACTTGATCCCCCGTTTGGAGGACGTAAGCGTCCGAGGGGAGGGGACAACGCCCCCTCGCGACTGTTATCGATTGGACCCACGTGGTGCCCTTGACCCTTGGCAAGGCGCGCGGCGGCGGGCGTGAGCCGCGGCCTCAGGACAGGTCGTGGGTCGTCACATGATCCCGTCGTTTCGGAGCGTTGAGAGACACCCTATCGGGGGCTTGAGCGCCTGAGAGACCAGATTTTCTCATGGGGCGCACGGGACCGCGTGACCGTGAACGGGGAGGAAAGAGGGCTAATTGTCGGCTCCCTTGCCGAAACTCGGGATCGAGGTCGGATCATGATCAACACAGCCTTCCTCGGACGAGCCCGACGCTCAATGGTCAGAGCCGGCCGCTCGTAAAGGTCTGGTTGCAGGTTCGAGTCCTGCCGGGCTCACCATCGAGCTCAATGAATGCGCCGGCACGCGGCGTGACGCCTTGGGTCCCGCCGGAGCGTCGTTCCAGGGCGGGCCCAAGATCATGCGATCCGATTCACGCCGCCCACATCAGGCCGTGGGCTCCCCATTCGAAACCCTCGGCCGAGGCATCGGCGCGGATGGGCGTCATGTCGAGGTTGCAGACGGGGCAGGGGCCGAGGCGCGGGCTCGCGATCATCTCGATCCGGCCGCATTGGCACCGGCAGAGGGCCGGCTCGAGGGCCTGATGGCCTCCCTCGTTCGTCGTGCGCATGGCGTCTGACGCGCGTGTGATCTGGTCCGGCATCGTCACCTCCCGTCGGCCGCCGCCGCTGTCCGGGCACGGACTCAAGGGCGGCCTGATGAATGGAGGATAGGCCATAGGCGCGGTGTGTTGCGCGAGCTTTGCGTGATATGTTGCTTGGCGCCCGGAGCCCGCCTCAGCTCCCGCCGAACCGCACGGCGATGCCGGCCATCGACGTGCCCTGGAGCGTGGTGCTCCAGGTCTGCCCCCGGGCGACCGGCAGCGCTTTCGTCAGCGTCCCCGTCGTGACGATCTCGCCGGGCGACAGAGGCGGGCTGTCCGGGTCGGCTGCCAGAACCTCGACGAGGTGGTGGAGGGCCGCGAGCGGCCCGCCGCCCAGAACGTGAGAGGCGCGACCGTGATCGGCCGCGGCCCCGTCGCATCGCAGCGTGATCTCGAGGCGGGCGAGGTCCTCCGCCCAGCGGTCCCGCGCCCCGGCGCGCAACTCGTGACGCGGGCCGAGGAGCAGGGCACCGTGGAGGCCGAACGCCGCGACGGTGTCGGGCGCCTTGAAGCGCCAGCCGGGGTAGAGGGACTGCACAACCTCGAAGCCGTGCGCCACCCAGGCGACGCAGCCGAGGAGATCCCGCGCATCCATGCCGGGATCGGGCGCGGCTCCTAGCCCGAACACGATCTCCGGCTCGATGCGCGGCTCGACGAGGCCCGCCGGATCGAAGGCGCCGGCGATCTCGGACAGCGCGTAGAGGGTCGAATCATAGACGGTGCCCCAGATCGGGGCATGCACGTCGTACTCGTCCCAGATCGTCCGGTTGGTGAACCCGATCTTGCGGCCGACCGCCCGTTCCCCGCGGGCCTCCCGCAGCGCGCGCACGGCCTCCGCCACACGGTAGGCCTCGGGCATGGTCAGGCCCTCGGGCCGGAGGGTCAGGGGGGCGATCTGCCGTCGTTCCGCATGGGCGGCCAGGATCTCCCCGGCGATGCGCCCGGGGCGCGATCCGGTAGGCTCCGTCTCGATCCGCGTCGTCATGCGGCCGACTTCTCCCGCGTGGCGAGCGCGTCGAGGGCTTCGAGGTCGAGGAAGAGGTCGAGGCCGGTGGTGGATTCGCTGATCACGTGCTGGCGCTGCGCGAGTTCGCCCAGGAGGCCCTCGACGCGGTAGGGCACGACCTCGCGGCTGATCCCCTTCATCTGGATGGGCTCCAGCGGGCGGGCGCGCACGAGGTCGCGCACCAGGGCGTAGGTCTCGTAGCTGAGGCAGATGCCGCCGGGTTCCGCGATGGATTGCAGGCGCGCCGCCAGGTTCGCCTCAGCCCCGATGATGGTGTAGTCCATCCGGTCTTCGGAGCCGAAATTGCCGACGTTGCAATAGCCGGTGTTGATGCCCATGCGGGCTTCGAAGGGCCGCTCGATGCCGCGCTGGCGCCAGGTCCGATTCAGCACCTCGAGCCGCTTTTGCATCTCGACCGCCATGTGGAGGCAGGCCCGGGCATCCTCCTCGACGCCCTTGGTCTCGGGGTCGCCGAAGAACACCAGGAGCGCGTCGCCGATGAACTTGTCCACCGTCGCCCCGTGGCGGTGCGCGATCTCGGCCATCTCGGTGAAATACTCGTTCAGCAGCGCGGTCAGATCCTCCGGCTGCAGGCGCTCGGCAATCGCCGTGAAATCCTTGATGTCGGAAAAGAAGATCGTGAGCTTCTTGCGCTCCGTCGCGATGGTGACGTCCTTCTGGCCGCTGAAGATGCTCTTGTAGATCTGCGGCGAGAGGTACTTGGCGATCTTCATCGAGATGGAAGCGAGGAAGTCGTTCGCCTCCGACAGTTCCCGGTTCATGCTCTCCACGAGACGGGCCTGCCGGCGCTGCAGCCCGATGAAGGTGAGGCCGACGAGGCCCGCCAGGGCGAAGTAGGCGAGGAGGTACTTGAAGGAGAGAACGTTGGCGGCGATGGGCTGGGCGACCGAGACCTGCTGGATCCCGCGCACGTCGCCGACCTTCCAGTCCTTCTTCGGGCTGTCGGGATGGGCGTTGTGGCACGAGGCGCACACCTCGCCCATCACGACCGGCGCGGCGACACGGACCTGCCGGTTGAGAACGGAGCCGGAGACCTCGACGATGGGAGAGGACGGATCCGCCCTGAGGCGAGCGATCGCCGCCTGCTCGAAGGCATCGAGGGCATGGGGCTCGCGTCCCCGGAACGGCAGGTCCGAGATGAAGCGGTACTTCACCTGCCCATCATGGGCGCTGATGCGCTTGCCGAGCTCGATCGACAGGGTGGCGGGGATCGGGATGGCGCCGGGCACGTCCCGGTAGTTGTGGGCCGTGACCACCGAGCCGCCGGAGCGCTCGAGCACCCGTCCCACCACGTCGCTGCCGTAATAGCCGCGCATGTCGTCGATGATGCGGCTGATCTCCCCGGCCTGCGCCCGGAGCATGCGCTCGGAAAGCTCCCGCAGGTCGAGCCAGGTCGCGATCGGCAGCGTCAGGAGCCCCATCGCGACGGCTGCGATCAGCAGCGGCGTGAACATCGCCTGATGACGGTTCTCTCGTGCGCGCATGCGGCTGTGCCCCCCGGCCTCGGGCCGGATCAATGCCCCTTTTCCGGGCCATGGGGAAGTCCTTTCGACGGGTCCGTTCCGCGGCGCCGGGGAGTTGCCGGAGGGGGCGCCTCGACGGCGCTCAGTGGAGGACCGTGCCGGGTCGGGCCGGGGCTTCGTCGATGCGGCGCTGGTCGAACAGCCGCGGCCCTTGCGCATCCCCCAGGGACACCAGCATGCGGCAGCCCAGGCCCTCGACGGCGAAGTCGAGATGCGTCTCGCCGTTGAGGTCGCGGGCGATGCCCTGCTGGAGGAGCCGGGAGCCGAAGCCCTGCCGGGCCGGCCTCGTCACCGCCGGCCCGCCGGTCTCCTTCCAGGTGAGGTGAAGGGAGCTGCCTTCCGCGCCCGTCGTCACCTCCCAGCGGACCAGCACCTTCCCGTCGGGAACCGACAGGCTGCCGTGCTTGGCCGCATTGGTGGCGAGTTCATGGACCGCCATGCCGAGTGGCACCGCCACCCGCGCGGCGAGCGGGACCACCGGGCCGTCGAGCACGATGCGCTTCCCGGCCCCGTCGTCGTAGGGCGCCAGCTCCGTGCGGAGGACGTCCCGCAGCGACACCGTCTCCCAGGCGGCCTCCGTCAGGAGGTTATGGGTCTTCGACAGCGCCATGATGCGGGCTTCCAGGCTGCGCTTGTAGGCGTCCTTGTCGGGCGCCGACCGGCCGGTGAGCATGGCCATCGCCTGCACTGTGGCGAGGGTGTTCTTCACGCGGTGGTTCAACTCGTTGATGAGGAGCTCCTGCCGATGCTCGCGCGCGGCGAGATCCCGGGCCGCCGACGACAGGGCGTCGGCCACCTGGCCCACCTCGCTCGGCGCCCAATCGGGCAGGCGGATCGGGTCGCGCCGTCCGAGGGCCTGGGCCGAGCCGGCGAGGATGCGCAGAGGCCGGGCGACGAACTCGGCGGCCCACCAGGCGAAGAGGGCGGCGACGAGGGCCACCAGGGTGCCCCAGAAGGCGATGCTGCGCTGGGCCTCCCCGACGGCCGCGAAGGAGGCGGCGGCGTCCTGGCGGACCAGGACCGACCAGCCGAGGCCCGGATAGTCGCGGTAGCCTGCGGTGCGGGTGAAGCCGCTGAGGTATTCTCGGCCGTCCGGCCAGGTCTCGATCATGGAGCCGCGGGCGCCGGTCGCGACGCTCATCGCGCTGCTCGTCGCGAGCCGGGTCTTCAGGACGTCCTTGGGCCCCAGAAGCACCGTCCCGTCCTGGGCGAGGACGAGCACGTCCATGTCCCGGTACCGGCCCCGCAGGGCGGTGCGCAGCGCCTGCTCGAGCTCTTCGGCCCAGGACCAGTACAGGTGCGCCCCGATCACGCCGACGAGCGTCCCGTCGGCGGAGCGGACGGGCGCCGCGAGATCCACGAAGCGCGGCGGGTTCTGAGGATCGTTGCCGAGGATGGTGGCGAGGAGCTTGGCGTCGTGCACGTCGCCCACGAAGGGCTCCTTGCTGCCCTCCACGAAGAAGTCGCGCTTGGCGATGTTGGCGCCCACCATCTGCGGGATGGTGGCGGCCCTGACCGCCCCGTCCGGGCTCATGAAGGCGATGGCCGCATAGCTCGGATAGGTGGAGCGCAGGCGCTCGATGATGACGCCCTTGGCGTCTTAGCCCGCGCCCGGGTCGCGCATGGTGTCGAGGGCCGCCGCGACCTGGATGTCCCGCCAGCGCTCGAACATGCCGCGGTCGAGCTTGTCGGCCATGTGGACCGCAAGCTCCTCGAGGTCCGAGCCGATGTCCCTGCGCAGGCGCTCGCCGGTCTCGCGGCTCACGAGGACCGCCATCGCCACCGTGGCGGCGAGGGCGACGAGGGCGATGGTGAGGGAGAAAACGACCCGGAAGGACGGGCCGCGACGCGTGATCATACCCATCCTCCACGGAAAGCTGGGCCGGACCCTATCCGATCCGGCGCCCCCGCGACAGGGGCCTGAGCTTTCGCCGCGAGGGTTGCCTGCGCCGAACGGCCCGCGGAGGAGGGGCTTCAGGGGCGGTCGGCGGTTCCGGCCGGGATGAGGTCCTTGAGGAGTCCCACGAGGGTCTCGGGCTGAACCGGCTTGGCGACGAAGTGGGCGCCCTCGGGGAGCTGGCCGGCCGCGGGCCTTGCCCGGCCCGACACGATGAGAACTCCGATCCGGCGCTCCTCGCGCACGCGCCGGGCGAGCTCGAAGCCGTCGATGCTGCCGGCCGGCATCTCCACATCCGTGACCACGGCGGCGATCTCGTCGAGGGCGGTGAGGACGAGGAGCGCCTCGTCCGCATGGGCGGCCTCGACGACGCGAAAGCCCGCATCCTCCAGAACGTCGGCCAGCATCATGCGCACCAGCACCTCGTCCTCGACGACGAGGACGAGCGGACGCAACTCGGGGTGGGGGGAGGATGACACGACGCGCCTTACGGAAAGCAGATCTAAGGAACCCAAACTCACATATGTTGTGAACCGTTCCCGCCCCGCGCCGGGAACCTGCGGCCCTTGCCGAGCTTTTGGCTCTGGCCATGTCGAACCGTCGCCGAACATCCCCCTCGAACGACCGGGCCGACCGGCTCGCCGCCTATCAGCGCATCCTCGGCGCGCTTGCGCGCCACGGGGCGGAAGCCCCCGAGATCCCGCGCCTCCTCCAGCAGGTCACGGGCCTTGTCGCAGGAGCGACCCATATCCGGCACGTGAAGGTGATGCGCTACCGGGCGGACGAGGCCGATCTTCTCGTCGAGGCCGGGGTGGGCTGGAAGGAGGGCGTCGTCGGCACGGTCGCCTTTCCGGTCGACATGGCCTCGCCGCCCGGCCGCGCGCTCCAGACCGCCATGCCGGTCGTCATCGAGGACCTGCCGCGGGAGGATGAGTTCGTCGCCCACCCGACCCTCGTGGAGCACGGGATCGTCTCCTTGATGAACGTGCCGGTGATGGTGGACGGCGCCACCTGGGGGGTGCTCGAGGTCGATGCCGACCAGCCGCGGCATTTCGACGATGCGGATATCGGCTTTCTCGGCGCGACCGCGAACATCCTCGGCATGGCGATCCAGCACCGCCAGCATCTTGCCCGCCACGAACAGCTGAACCAGGCCCGGTCCGCCGCCACCGGGCGGGCGGAGGCTCTGCTGGAGGAGCTCCAGCACCGGGTCAGGAACAACTTCCAGACGATCCTGAGCTTCCTGTCGCTCCAGCGCCGGCACGCGAAGGACGAGGACGCCAAGATCCGCTTCAGCGACGTGACCGACCGGGTGCTCGCCATCGCGCTCGCCCACGACCAGCTCTCGCACGGGATGGGAACCGGCTCGGTCGAGTTCGGGGACTACCTTCGGGCGCTGTGCAAGAACATCGATCCGCGGCGGCGGAACGTCGTCGTCGAGGTCGAGGCCAAGGACCTGAACCTGCCCCTCGACCGCGCCGTGCCGGCCGGGCTCATCGTGAACGAGCTCGTCACGAACGCCTACAAGCATGCCTTCGACGACGGGGGCGGCCGGATCAGGGTGGTCTTCGAGGTGCATCCGGAGGTCGGCGAGGCCCTGATCGTGGTGGAGGACGACGGAAAGGGGGCGGGCCCGCCGCGGGAAGGCGGCATGGGGCTGAAGCTCATCGAGACCTTCGCGATGCAGCTCAACGGGCATGTGGAGCGCGAGGACGCCGAGCCCGGCACCCGCACGAGGGTCTGGTTCCCGCTGCCGATGTGAGGACGGGATCTGGACCTGCCGGTGGGCGAGGGTTACGGATGCCCCGCCGTGAAGGCTCCGGCCAGGAACCCGCGTTCCGCCGCCCGAGCCGGCGAGCGACGACGAAGGGGACGAGCGGTGTCACGGGTTTGCAGACTGATCGGCGTGCCGGTCCAGGAAGGGGCGGGGCGCATGGGGTGCGACATGGGCCCGAGCGCCTACCGGGCGGCGGGCATCGCCGCGGCCCTGCGGGATCTCGGCCACGAGGTGGTCGACCAGGGCAACCTCGCGCCCAAGCCCCTGGCGACGGCCCCTCACGCCAACGGCGCCATCAAGGCTCTCGACGAGGTGGCGGGCTGGACCCGGGCGATCGCGGAGGTCGCCTATGCGTGCGGCGCCGATTCCGTGCCGATCTTCCTTGGCGGCGACCACAGCATGTCGGCCGGCACCCTCACCGGCATGGCGCGGCGCGCCAAAGAGAACGGCCGCCCGTTCTTCGTCCTGTGGCTCGACGCCCATACGGATTTCCACACGCTCACGTCGACCCAGAGCGGCAACCTGCACGGGGTGCCCATCGCCTATGCGACGGGCCGCCCCGGATTCGACGGCTTCTTTCCGAGCAACGAGGCGCCGGTCGAGCCCGGCCACATCTGCATGATGGGCATCCGCAGCGTCGATCCGGCCGAGCGGGGACCGCTGCGCGAGGCGGGCGTCCTCGTTCACGACATGCGAAGCATCGACGAGAACGGGGTGGCCAAGCTCCTTAGCGGCTTTCTCGAGCGGGTCGCCGCCGCGAACGGCCATCTCCATGTCAGCCTCGACGTGGACTTCCTCGATCCGGGGATCGCGCCCGGCGTCGGCACGACGGTGCCGGGCGGGGCGACTTTCCGGGAGGCCCACCTCATCATGGAGCTGCTGCACGACAGCGGCCTCGTGAGCAGCGTCGACCTTGCCGAGCTGAACCCGTTCCTCGACGAGCGAGGCAAGACCGCCCTTCTGATGGTCGATCTCGTGGCGAGCCTCATGGGGCGGCAGGTGCTGGACCGGCCGACGCAGACGGCCTCCTGATCGGCCTTTCAGGGCTCGATGACGAGCTCGACCCGGTCGGCGGCGAACAAGGAGCGGGTGGCCTGGATGCGCCGCCCGTCCGCGTCGACGTTGACGCTGTCGATGACGAGAACCACGCGCCCCGGCACGAGTTCGAGGGTCTGCGCCTCGTGGAGCGCCGCCGGGCGGGCGCTCACCCGGGTCGAGAGCCGCGTGTAGTCGGCGACGCCGTGCTTGGCGAAGGCCTTCGTGAGCGAGCCGAGGCGCCGATAGCTGCGCTCGAGCCCCGCAAAGCGCGGGACCGGCAGCCAGATCTGCGCCATGGAGATCGGCGTGCCGTCGGCGCTGTGGCGCGTGCGCAGCTCGAGCACCCGGTCTTCAGGCGCAAGGCCCAGGGCTTCCGCAATCCGCTCGCCCGCCTCGGCTTCGGCCGCCCCCATGAGCTCGCCCCAGGCCTCGCGGCCGGCGCGCGACATCACCTCCGAGAAGCGGGTCTTGGGGCCGATCGGGTAGGCAATGGGGTTCGCCTCCACGAAGGTGCCGCGCCCCTGCGTGGTGCGCACGAGCCCCCGGGAGGCGAGGACCGCGAGCGCGCGGCGGACGGTATGCCGGTTGACGCCGAACCGCGCCGCTAGATCCGCCTCCGTCGCCAGCTTGTCGCCCGGCCGAAGCAGGCCCGAGGTGATGTCGCCCTCGAGCCCGTCCGCGATCTGCCGCCACGCGGCCAGGCCCTCGTTGCGCTGGAGCGCGGGGCCGGCTTCGGTCGGGAGAGCTTGGGTCTTCGGGGCTGTCATCGAAACTTCATTTGTGCCGGGCGGTCGATTTGTCTATATCACTAGACAACCGAACCGGAAAGGCCGATCCCGCATGGTCGCTGCCGAGGCTGATCCGGCCTTGCAAGAGGCCGCCGTCCGCTCCTGCGGCATCCCGCCCGGGATCTCGAGCCCGTCACCATCGATGCGCTCACGGTTCTCGAACAGGCGGATCCCGCGTCGCGCTTTCGGATCGTCGAGCGGGTGAAGCTCGGGATAGGAAGATCATGGGACAGCTCGGCCTCGAACCCAGCATCGATCCGACCGCCAGGGTACGCGACTGCACCCTCGGCCGGTACACGGAGGTCGGCGCGCGCACGATCCTCCTCGAGACGGTTCTCGGCGACTATTCGTACATCGTCCACGACGGGGAGGTGGCCTACACCTCCGTCGGCAAGTTCTGCTCCATCGCATCCCACGTGCGGATCAACCCCGGCAACCACCCGATGCAACGCGCCTCCCAGGCTCATTTCAGCTACCGCGCGTCGCGATACTGGGAGGGCGAGGAGGACGAGGAGGCGTTCTTCGATTGGCGGCGGCAGGCGCGGGTCGCCATCGGGCACGACGTCTGGATCGGCCACGGCGTCGTCGTGCTCCCGGGCCGCTCCATCGGCACGGGGGCGGTGGTGGGGGCGGGCGCCATCGTCACGCGGGACGTGGAGCCCTACACGATCGTCGCCGGCAATCCCGCCCGCGTGATCCGCCGCCGCTTTTCGCAAGAGGTGGCGAGCCGCCTCGTGGCGCTCGCCTGGTGGGACTGGGACCACGAGCGGCTGCGCCGGGCCCTGGCCGATTTTCGCTCTCTTCCCGTCGAGGACTTCCTCGACAGGCACGGGAGCTGACGCGCCGGCGTCCGGGTCAGATGGTGATCCGGCGCAGCTGCTGCGAGACGAGGTCGACGAGCGAGACCGTGACGATGATCACGATGAGGATCGCCGCCGTCGGGCCGTACTGAAACCCGCGGATCGATTCGAAGAGCAGTTGGCCGATGCCGCCCGCGCCCACGAGGCCGAGCACCGTGGCCGAGCGCACATTCGTCTCGAAGCGGTAGAGCGAGTAGGAGATCCACAGGGGCGCCACCTGGGGCACGACGCCGAACACGATCTCCTGCACCCGCGTCGCGCCGGTGGCGCGGATGCCCTCCACCGGGCGGGGATCGACGGCCTCCACGGCTTCCGAGAACAGCTTGGCGATGATCCCGAGATTGTGCACGAAGATCGCCATGACGCCCGCGAACGGGCCGAGCCCCACGGCGACCACGAACAGCACCGCGAAGACGAGCTCGTTGATGGCCCGCGCCGCGTCCATGAGCCGGCGGATGGGCTGGACGATCCAGGCCGGGGCGATGTTGCTGGAGGAGAGCAGGGCGAACGGAATGCCGAAGACGATGGACAGCACCGTTCCCCAGATGGCGATCTGCACCGTGAGGATCGTCTCCCGCACATAGTCCCGCCACTCGTGGAAGTCGGGCCGCAGGAAGCCCTTCAGGTATTCGCCCATATTGGCCGAATCCGTGAAGAGGTAGACGGCCCGGTTCACCTCGGCCGGATGGAAGCTCCAGGCGAGCAGCAGGGCGAGGGCTCCCCAGGCGAGGAGGGGCTGAAGCGTTCCCAGCAGCGTCCGGCGGGGCAGGGCGAGGTGGGCCTCGGAGGAGAGGGGAGCGGCCATGGTGTCGTCCGAAACGGGAAGCGGCGCCGGGTGGGCCAGCGCCGCAGGAAGGGTGCTTGAGGGCTTTACGCCTTCGGGGCCTTGCGCATGGCGTCCTCGATCTGCGCGCGCTGGGCCTCGAGCTTGGCGAGTTCCGCCTTCTTCTCGTCAGCGCTCAGCTTGTCGTCACCCTGGATCTTCGCGACCGCGCGGGTGATCTCCATGATGCGGACCGGATAGAGCTGCGCGTCGGACGAGGGCGCGAAGGGCGCCCAGTTGAGGGCCTTCAGCACCTCGCGGGCCCGCACCACGTCCTCGGTCGGACCCTGGCGGCCGTAGGACATCACGAAGGTGTAGACCTTGCGCTTCGTCTCCTCGTCGAGGTCCTTGCGCCACACCAGCGGGTCGGACGGGATGAGGGGCGACTTCCAGAGGATCTTGAGCTTCTTGGCGGCCTCCGGGTTCGTCACCTCGAGGCGGCGCATGTTCTCGGTGTTGTTGATCGCCACGTCCACCTGCTTGTTGGCGGCGGCGAGGGCATTCGCCTCGTGGTTGGCGTTGCGCACGGTCTTGAAGCAGTCCTTCGGCGTGATGTTCTTCGCCGCGAAGATGAAGGTGGTGGGCACGAGGAAGCCCGAGGTGGAGTTCGGGTCGCCGAAGCCGAGGTTCAGCGACTTGTCGCATTTGAGGACGTCGTCGAGCGAGTTGAGCGGGCTGTCCACGTGGGCGACCATGAGCGACCAGTAGCCCGGGTTGCCTTCCGCATCGACGCTCTGGGCGAAGATCTCGCCGTTGGCGCGGTCCACCGCTTCCATGGCGGCCTTGTTGCCGTACCAGGCCACCTGCACCTTGCCGAACCGCATGCCTTCGATGACGCCCGCATAGTCGGAGGCGAAGAAGGCGTTGACCTTGAGGCCCGTGCTCTTCTGCATGTCGGCGAGGAAGGGGTCCCAGATCTTCTTGAGGTTCTGGCTCGCCTCGGTCGAGATGACGCCGAAGTTGATCTCCTTCGCCGGGGCGGCGGTCTGGGAGAGGGCGGCGCCTGCCGGCAGGGCGGCGAGCGCCGCCGCCACGAGTGTGCGGGTCAGGAAGGACATGGGTTGAACTCCTCTTTCGTGTTGCAGGGGGATCAGGCGCCGACGAGGGCGGGACGGCCCGCCGGCCGCGCGGCCGGAGAGGGCGCGGGGGCGGGGATCTCCGGCAGGAACAGCTCTTCGCTGGCCTCGCCGTAAAGATCGCGCAGGAACGCGGTGGTGAGGGCTTCGCTCGGACCGTCATACGCCACTGTGCCGTTCCGCAGCGCGATCGTTCGCGGGCAGTAGCGGCGCGCGTATTCGACCTGATGGAGCGAGACGAGGATGGTGATGCCCTCGCGCCGGTTGATGTCGGCGAGGGTGTCCATGACGCGCTTGGCGGAAGCTGGATCGAGAGAGGCGATCGGCTCGTCCGCCAGGATCACCCGGGCGCCCTGCACGAGCGCGCGGGCGATGGCCGCCCGCTGCTGCTGTCCGCCGGAGAGGGTCGAGGCGCGCTGCCCTGCCGTCTCGGCGATGCCGACGCGCCGCAGGGCCTGGAGCGCCTGCTGCTTCTCGGCCCGGGTGAAGAGCCCGAGCGTCCCGCGCCAGGTCGGGATCCGCCCGAGGATGCCGGTGAGGACGTTGGTGAGCACCGACAGGCGGCTCACCAGGTTGAATTGCTGGAACACGACGCCGATGTCGCGCCGGATCGCCCGGGCGCCGCGGGAGAGGCGTCCGCGCTCCTGGACGGGCTCGCCGAACACCCGGATCGTGCCGCTGCCAGTGGCATCGGCCGTCACGAGCCCGGTGATGTGGCGGATGAGCGTCGACTTGCCGGAGCCGGAGGCCCCGATGAGAGCCACGAACTCGCCCGGCTGGACCTGCAGCGAGACGTCCGACAGCGCCCGCTTGTCCCCTCGGAAGGTTTTCGAGACGTTCTCGACGCCGATGGCCAGCATGCCGCTCCCTCCCGCCGGTCTGGAGGGCGCTTTCTGGACCCCGACCATGACGCGGGGTTAACGCTTTGTTGACGATCGCATGACGGCCGGTTTCGGCCGGGAACATTGAAGAAACAAATGCTCTCAAGCCGAACAACTCATTTTTCTAAATGGCCCGGCCGCACCATGTTCGCTTCAACCGAAAAGGAGCGAACGATGAACATCCAGATCGACACCAGGACGTTGAGCCTCGCCAGCGCGGCCGTGCCGGTGACCGTGGCCCGGGGCGACGGTATCGGCCCCGAGATCATGGATGCGGCCCTGCGCGTCCTCGATGCGGCGGGCGCCCGGCTCGCCGTCGAGGAGATCGAGATCGGCGAGCGGGTCTACCGGCGGGGCCTCACGGCCGGCATCGCGCCCGAGTCCTGGGAGAGCCTGAGGCGGACGGGCCTCTTCTTCAAGGCGCCCATCACCACCCCCCAGGGCGGCGGCTTCAAGAGCCTCAACGTGACGATCCGCAAGGGCCTCGGGCTCTTCGCCAACATTCGGCCGACCCAGGCCTACGCTCCCTTCGTCGCCACCAAGAACCCCGCCATGGACGTGGTGATCGTGCGCGAGAACGAGGAGGACCTCTATGCCGGGATCGAGCACCGGCAGACCGACGAGGTCTACCAGTGCCTCAAGCTCATCTCCCGGCCCGGCACCGAGCGGATCGTCCGCTATGCCTTCGAGTACGCGAGGGCGTCCGGCCGCAAGACGGTCACGTGCTTCACCAAAGACAACATCATGAAGCTGACGGACGGGCTCTTCCACAAGGTGTTCGACGAGATCGGCGCCGAGTACCCGGAGCTCGAGAAGCGGCACATGATCATCGACATCGGCGCGGCGCGCCTCGCCGACCAGCCCGAGCGCTTCGACGTGATCGTGACGCCGAACCTCTACGGCGACATCGTCTCGGACATCGCGGCCGAAGTCGCAGGGTCCGTGGGCCTTGCGGGCTCCGCCAATATCGGTGCCCACGGGGCCATGTTCGAGGCGATCCACGGGTCGGCGCCGGACATCGCAGGGCAGGGCATCGCCAACCCGTCGGGCCTCATCCTCTCGGGGGTCATGATGCTCCAGCATATCGGGCAGGCGGAGCAGGCGCAGCGTCTACACAACGCCTGGCTCAAGACCATCGAGGACGGCGTCCACCCGGCCGACATCTACAAACCGGCCGTGTCCAAGGTCTGCGTCGGGACCGAGGCCTTCGCGGATGCGGTGATCGAGCGCCTCGGCGAGGAGCCTTCGACCCTCAAGGCCGTGCGGTACGAGGCGGGGGCCGGCGGCATCCCGGTGCCGGTCTACGAGCGCAAGGCGCCGGCCAAGAAGGTGCTGGTCGGGGTCGACGTGTTCGTCGACTGGCGGGGGAATGCGGAGGATCTTGCCGCGCAGCTCAAGGGCGCGGGCGACGGCCTTCTCGAACTGAAGCTCATCACCAACCGCGGCGTGAAGGTTTGGCCCGAAGGCCTGCCGGAGACCTTCTGCACGGACCACTGGCGCTGCCGCTTCGAGGCGCCCGCCGGCAAGGCGCCGAACAAGGCCGCGGTGGCGGGCCTTCTGGCGCAACTCGCGGCCCGGGGTGTGGATTTCGTGAAGACCGAACACCTCTTCACCTTCGACGGGGTGCCGGGGTACTCGCTGGGCCAGGGCCAGTAGAGGGCGCTCGAGCCCGCCCATGCCCGTGCGCGCCTTCGCACGAGCAGCATTGGCGGGCTCAATACCCGCGATTTAATCGGCGGTTCCCAGGGGAAATCACCTTAAGTCGAATGGGGTTGCGCCCCCGGCGGTGACACCAAAGAGGGGCGCTGCTTCGGCGATCGAAGCGGCGCCGGTTGCCAGACCGAGCGTTCACTTGATCCGCGGCCGGACGCCATCCGGCCGCGGCTTTCGTCCCCTCCCGGAGGACGTCGCTCGGCGGCTGCCGCGAACCATGCTGAGGAGCGAGGGAACGCCATGACGGCATCCACACTAGCGGGCGGCGCGGCGAAGGAACGCGCACGTCCCATGACCCGTGAGGAAAAGAGGGTGATCCTGGCCTCCTCGGCCGGCACCGTCTTCGAGTGGTACGACTTCTATCTCTACGGATCGCTCGCAGCGATCATCGGCGCGCAGTTCTTCGCGCCCTTCCCGGAGGCGACCCGCAACGTCTTCGCGCTGCTGGCCTTTGCCGCCGGCTTCCTGGTGCGCCCCTTCGGCGCCCTCGTGTTCGGGCGTCTCGGCGACATCGTCGGCCGCAAGTACACCTTCCTCGTCACCATCCTCATCATGGGCGTCTCGACCTTCGTGGTCGGCCTGCTGCCCTCCTACGAGACCATCGGCTGGGTCGCCCCCGTGCTGCTCATCGTGCTGCGCCTCCTGCAGGGCCTCGCCCTCGGCGGCGAGTATGGCGGCGCGGTGGTGTACGTCGCCGAGCACGCCCCGAACGGGCGGCGCGGCTTCTACACCTCGTGGATCCAGACCACCGCGACCCTCGGCCTTCTCCTGTCCCTCATGGTGATCCTCGCGGTCCGCATGTGGACGGGCGAGCAGGCCTTCGCGGCCTGGGGCTGGCGCATCCCGTTCCTGCTCTCCATCGTGCTGCTCGCGATCTCGGTGTGGATCCGCATGCAGATGCAGGAGAGCCCGGCCTTCAAGAAGATGAAGGAAGAGGGCACCTCCTCAAAGGCGCCGATCTCGGAGGCCTTCGGCCAGTGGAAGAACGCCAAGTTCGCCGTTCTCGCCCTGTTCGGCCTCGTCGCCGGCCAGGCGGTGGTGTGGTACACGGGCCAGTTCTACGCCCTGTTCTTCCTCCAGAGCATCCTGCGCGTCGACATGTTCACGGCGAACGTGCTCATCGCCTGGTCGCTCATCCTCGGCACCGGCGGCTTCGTGCTCTTCGGCTGGCTGTCGGACAAGATCGGCCGCAAGCCGATCATCCTGGCGGGCTGCCTCATCGCGGCGATCACCTACTTCCCGATCTTCAACCTGATCACGAAGACGGCGAACCCGGCGCTGCACAAGGCCCAGCAGACGACCCAGGTCGTGGTGGTGGCGGACCCGGAGGACTGCTCGTTCCAGTTCAACCCGACCGGCACCTCCAAGTTCACGAATTCCTGCGACGTGGCGAAAGCCCTGCTCGCCCGCAATTCCGTGAACTACCGGGTCGAGCCGGCCCCTGCGGGCTCCGTGGCGAAGATCCGCGTCGGCCAGACCGAGGTCCCGTCCTACAACGCCGCGACGCTGACGGGCGACGCTGCGCGGGCGACCCCGGCCGCCTTCAACTCGAGCGTGACGGCGGCCCTCACCGCCGGCGGCTACCCGGCGGCGAACAACCCGGAACTCGTGAAGCTCAACGGCTTCTTCGACATCTTCCGGGCGCAGCCCTTCACCCTGGTGCTCACGCTCACCTTCCTGGTGCTGCTCGTCACCATGGTGTACGGCCCGATCGCCGCGGCGCTGGTCGAGCTCTTCCCGACCCGCATCCGCTACACCGGCATGTCGCTGCCCTACCACATCGGCAACGGCTGGTTCGGCGGCCTGATGCCGGCGACCGCCTTCGCGATGATCGCGCAGACCGGCGACACCTATTACGGCCTCTGGTACCCGATCGTGATCGCCATGATGACCTTCGTCATCGGCCTTCTCTTCGTGCCCGAGACCAAGGACCGCGACATCTTCGCGGAGGAGCCCGCCCGCTAAGGGTCGCTCCGAGAACGATGAGAGGGGCGGCGGGGAGACCCGCCGCCCTTTTTCGTACGGGATGCACGCGTCAAGATGGTGCCGCTACGGCAGCGCCGCGCCGCCCTTGCTGGATGCCCGCGGCCGACCTCAGGATCATCCCTTAAGGGGCGCCCGGACGCCCCGCGGGTTGACCCACATCAAAGCTGCCCCCCGACCCGTCGGCCATAGACGCTCTCATGCGCGTTCCCTGCGCCCTTGCGAGCGAAACATGGCTGCAGCAATCCCATCCAAACACATGACCGAAGGCGAGGCGGGCCTGAGCTTCGCCCTGCTGATCGGCCTCGTCCTGTGCCTCCTTGGCGCAGCGAACGCCCACGACACGGCGTTCGGCTTCCACATGTATGTCGGCGCCGCGGCGAGCCTCGCCGCGCTCTTCGCCGTTCTGAACCGCTACACCGCCCGCGACGCGGCGCCGGTGCCGCAGGAGATCGACGGCAAGCCGAACTACAACCTCGGTCCCGTCAAGTTCGCGGCGGTCGCCTCGATGGCGTGGGGCATCGCGGGCTTTCTCGTGGGCTGCATCATCGCCTTCCAGCTCTGGGCGCCGGAGCTCAATTTCGGCATCGAGTACACGAGCTTCGGGCGCCTGCGGCCGCTCCACACCTCGGCGGTGATCTTCGCCTTCGGCGGCAACGTGCTGATCGCCACGTCCTTCTACGTGGTCCAGCGCACCTGCCGCACGCGCCTTGCGGGCGACCTCGCCCCCTGGTTCGTGGTGCTGGGCTACAATCTCTTCATCCTGATCGCCGGCACGGGCTACCTCCTCGGCGTCACGCACGGCAAGGAATACGCCGAGCCGGAATGGTACGCGGACCTGTGGCTGACGGTCGTGTGGGTCGCCTACCTCCTCGTCTTCCTGGCGACGATCTGGAAGCGCAAGGAGCCGCACATCTTCGTGGCGAACTGGTTCTACCTCGCCTTCATCGTGACGGTGGCGATGCTCCACATCGTCAACAATCTGAGCCTGCCGGTGTCGTTCGCGGGCTCCAAGTCCTATCCCGTTTTCGCCGGCGTCCAGGATGCGCTCGTGCAGTGGTGGTACGGCCACAACGCGGTGGGCTTCTTCCTCACCGCCGGCTTCCTCGCCATCATGTACTACTTCATCCCGAAGCGGGCCGGGCGGCCGGTCTATTCCTACCGCCTGTCGATCATCCACTTCTGGGCCCTGATCTTCATGTACATCTGGGCGGGCCCGCACCACCTCCACTACACGGCTCTGCCCGACTGGGCGCAGACCCTCGGCATGACCTTCTCGATCATGCTGTGGATGCCCTCCTGGGGCGGCATGATCAACGGCCTCATGACGCTCTCGGGCGCCTGGGACAAGCTGCGGACCGACCCGATCCTGCGCCTCATGGTGGTGTCGCTCGCCTTCTACGGCATGGCCACCTTCGAGGGGCCCATGATGTCGATCAAGGCCGTGAACTCGCTCTCGCACTACACCGACTGGACCATCGGCCACGTGCATTCGGGAGCGCTCGGCTGGGTCGCCTACGTGTCCTTCGGCGCCCTCTACTGCCTCGTGCCGTGGATCTGGAACCGCCGCGAAGTCTACTCGCTCAAGCTCGTGGACTGGCACTTCTGGGTCTCGACCCTCGGCATCGTCCTCTACATCACCTCGATGTGGGTGGCGGGCATCATGCAGGGCCTCATGTGGCGCGCCTACAATGCCCTGGGCTTCCTCGAATACTCCTTCGTCGAGACCGTCGAGGCGATGCAGCCCTACTACCTGATCCGGGCGGTCGGCGGCGTCCTCTTCCTCATCGGCGCGCTCATCATGGCCTACAACCTCGCCATGACGATCATGGGCTACGAGGCGAAGGAAGCCGAGCCCGCGGAGGCCGGCTTCGCGCCGGCCCTCGCCCCCGCCGAGTAACCGGGCTGGCGCGGGCCGAGCCCCCGCGCCGCCTCCCTTCCAGAACGTCTGACGGAACAACCACCATGGCAGCCTCAGCCCAACCCGGCCTTTGGAAAAGGCACGAGCTGTTCGAGAAGAACTCGATCCTGCTCATCATCGGCATCCTCATCGTGGTCGCCATCGGCGGCCTCATCGAGATCGCTCCGCTCTTCTATCTCAAGAGCACTATCGAGAAGGTGGAGGGCATGCGGCCCTACACGCCGCTCGAACTCGCGGGCCGCAACATCTACATCCGCGAGGGCTGCTATCTGTGCCACAGCCAGATGGTGCGCCCGATGCGCGACGAGGTGGAGCGCTACGGCCACTTCTCCCTCGCCGCCGAGAGCATGTACGACCACCCCTTCCAGTGGGGCTCCAAGCGCACCGGTCCGGATCTCGCCCGCGTCGGCGGCAAGTACTCGGACGAGTGGCACCGCGATCACCTGAAAAACCCGAAATCGGTGGTGCCGAGCTCCATCATGCCGGCCTATCCCTTCCTCGACCGGCCCCTCGATGCGGCCGCCATCGGGGCGGACGTGCAGGCGAACCGGACCCTCGGCGTTCCCTATACGGACGAGATGGTCAAGAACGCCCGCGGCGATCTTCTCGCCCAGGCGAACCCGGACGATCCGGCCGCCGCCGGCTTCCAGCAGCGCTATCCGAACGTCGCCGCCCGCGACTTCGACGGCGACCCCAAGCGGGTGACGGAGCTCGATGCGCTCGTCGCCTACCTCCAGATGCTCGGCACCCTCGTGGACTTCAAGCTCTACGAGAACAAGCAGAACCTGCGGTGAGGCTCCCATGACCTACCAGATCCTGGCCGGCTTCGCGCAGACCGGCGGCCTTCTCTACTTCGTCGGGATGTTCCTTGCCGTCGGTGCCTATGCCTTCTGGCCCCGCAACCGCTCCCGCTTCGACGCGGCCGCACACATGCCGCTTTCCGAGGATTGATCCCATGGCCGATACCCTCAAACCCCATGTGGACGCCGTCACGGGCCGGGACACCACCGGCCATGAATGGGACGACATCCGCGAGCTCAACAACCCGCTGCCGCGCTGGTGGCTGATCGTCCTTTACGCCACCATCGTTTGGGCGATCGGGTACATGGTCGTCTACCCCTCCTGGCCCCTCGTCTCCGACTACACCCGCGGCGTCCTCGGCTACTCGCAGCGCGAGGCCGTCATGGAGGAGGTCGCGGCCGCGAAGGCCGCCCGCGGCACCCAGGGCCAGGCGCTCGCCGCGGCGTCCGTCGACGAGATCCGCCGCGATCCGGCCCTTCTCAGCCTTGCCATCGCCACCGGCAAGGCGGCCTTCGGCGACAACTGCGCCGCCTGCCACGGCACGGGCGCCACGGGCCGCACGGGCTATCCGAACCTGCAGGACGACGAGTGGCTCTGGGGCGGCTCCGTCGCGGAGATCCACCAGACCATCCGCGTCGGCGCCCGCGCCGGCCATGCGGAGACGCGCCAGAGCGAGATGCTGGCCTTCGGCCGCGACGGCATCCTGAAGCGCCAGGAGGTCGAGGCGGTGTCGAACTACGTGCTGTCCCTCTCGGGCCGCGCCTTCAACCCGAAGCTGAAGCTGGAGGACGGGCAGAAGATCTACGCGGCCAATTGCGCGGCCTGCCACGGCGATGCCGCCAAGGGCAGCAAGGAGATGGGCGCGCCGGATCTCACGGATGCGATCTGGCTCTACGGCTCGGCTCCCGAGCAGGTGATGGCCACCGTCACCAACGGACGCAAGGGCGTGATGCCGGCCTGGGACGGGCGCCTCGACCCCGTGACCGTGAAGTCCCTCGCCGTCTACATCCACAGCCTCGGGGGAGGGCAGTAGGGGGCGCTTCGTCCCTCTCCCCCGGAGGGAGAGGGACAGCCTGCCTCAAGGCAGGGAGAGGGGGCCGGCAATCATCCGCTCTTGCGCTACGTCAAAGCGCAAACCGCGCCCATCCCGCATACCACCTCGACCCCGCCCCCGGGACGAGATGCGATACATGGCCGACTCCCCCGCAGCGCCCGCGACCTACACGCTCTACGAAGCGCGCAAGAAGATCCATCCCGCGACGGTGCGCGGACGGTTCCGGTCGATCAAGTGGGCGCTCCTCGCCCTGACCCTCGCGGTCTACTACGTGCTGCCCTTCGTCCGCTGGGACCGCGGGCCGCACGAGCCCTCGCAGGCGGTGCTCATCGATCTTGCGAACGGGCGCTTCTACTTCTTCTTCATCGAGCTGTGGCCGCAGGAGGTCTACTACATCACGGGCCTCCTGATCCTCGCGGCGTTCTCGCTCTTCCTGATGAACGCGGTGGCGGGCCGGCTCTGGTGCGGCTACCTGTGCCCGCAGACGGTCTGGACCGACCTCTTCATGGCGGTCGAGCGCTGGGTCGAGGGCGACCGGCGCGAGCGGCTGAAGCTCGACGCCGCGCCTTGGAGCCTCGACAAGCTGAGGAAGCGCGCGACGAAGCATGGGGTCTGGCTTCTCGTCGCCTGGTGGACCGGCGGCGCCTGGGTCCTCTACTTCGCCGACGCGCCGACCCTCGTCGTGCAGCTCGCGACCTTCGATGCGCCCTTCGCGGCCTATGCCGCCATCGCGACGCTCACCTTCACCACCTACACGCTCGCCGGCCACATGCGCGAGCAGGTCTGCACCTATATGTGCCCCTGGCCGCGCATCCAGGGCGCGCTGACGGACGAGCATTCGCTCAACATCACCTACCGCTACGACCGCGGCGAGCCCCGCGGATCGGTAAAGAAGAACGCGGCGCTCCGGGCCCGCGGCGAGCCCGCCGGGGACTGCGTCGACTGCCTGCAATGCGTCACCGCATGCCCCGCCGGCATCGACATCCGCAACGGCCTCCAGATGGAGTGCATCCAGTGCGGCCTGTGCGCCGATGCGTGCGACACCGTCATGGCGAAGCTCGGGCTGCCGAAGGGCCTCATCGCCTACGACACCGATGCGAACCTCGCCCGCCGCCAGCGGGGCGAGAAGCCCGTGATCAGGATCGTGCGGGCCCGCACGGTGCTCTACGGCGTCCTCATCGCGGGCGTCGCCCTCGCCATGCTCGCCGCGCTCGCGCTTCGCAGCTTCACGGGGCTGAGCGCGATCCACGACCGCAACCCGATCCACGTGACCCTCGCCGACGGGTCGATCCGCAACGGCTACACCCTGCGCATCCTCAACAAGCGCCCCGTCGAGCGCGTGTTCACGCTTACCGTCGAGGGCGCGGCGGGCCTTCGCATCGAGGTGCCGGGCGCCATGAGCGAGGCGAACCGGGCCTCCGTCCGGGTGGCCTCCGACGACACGCAGGAAGTCCGCGCCCTCGTCTTCGCGCCGGCCGGCGCGCGGCTCGACAGATCGACGCCCATCACCTTCCGCGTGACCGACCTCGCCTCCGGCGAGAGCGCCCAGGCCGCGGACTACTTCAAGGCTCCCTGACCATGACCACAGACACCGCACCGAAGCTCACCGGCCGCAAGGTCTTCCTCATCTTCGCGTGCTTCTTCGGCACCATCGTGGCCGCCGACGCGTTCCTGATCACCTCGGCGGTCCGCACCTGGTCCGGCACCGAGGCGACGAGCGCCTATAAGGCGGGCCAGCTCTACAACGGCCAGCTCGCCCAGGCCCGCGCCCAGGACGAGCGGGGCTGGCAGGTTGAGGCCTCGACGAAGCGCGAAGCGGACGGGGCCCTGCGCCTCGCGGTCGACCTGCGCGACGCCTCCGGCGCTCCGCTGACGAGCCGCACCCTCGCCGCCACCCTGGAGCGCCCCATCGACAAGCGGCAGGACCGGGCCCTCAAGCTCGTGGAGGCTGCCGACGGCTCCTACGTCGGCGTCGCGGACGGCATTGCGGCAGGTCAATGGGATCTCGTCGTGGATGTGATGGAAGGGGAGGGGCTGGCCTTCCGCCGCCGCATGCGCGTCGTCCTGCGCTGACGGGGCGGCGCCTCCCGCCGATCGAGGATCAGGAACCATGTGCTGCGCCGACATCGCCCAAGCCTATGTGGAAGCTCACGCCTCCTGGAGCGAGGCCAACACCCGTCCGAGCCTGAAGCGCGACTACTCCGCCTTCGTCGAGCGGGCCGGCGGCGTGAGCCGCGTGGAACTCGCCGTCGAGGGCGTGCGCTGCGCCTCCTGCATGAACGCCATCGAGAAGGGCCTCCTGGCGCTCGCCGGCGTCACGAAGGCCCGCCTCAACTTCTCCGACCGCCGCCTCGCGGTGGAGTGGGAGGGCGACGCCCTCGATGTCGGCGCTATCTTGGGCGAGCTCGATGCGATCGGCTTCAAGGCCTATCCGTTCGATCCCAGGCGGCCGGACGTGGCCGAGACGCAGGAGACCCGCCGGCTCATCCGCGCGCTCGCGGTGGCGGGCTTCGCCTCCATGAACGTGATGCTCATGGCCGTGTCGGTCTGGGCCGGCAACATCTCTGACATCACCCCCGAGACCCGCGACTTCTTCCACTGGCTGCAAGCCGTCATCGCGCTGCCGGCGGCCGCCTATGCGGGGCGGCCCTTCTACGAGAGCGCCATCAAGGGCCTGCGCTCCGGCCGGGTGAACATGGATTTCCCCATCACCCTCGGCGTCGTGCTCACCCTCATCATGTCGGTGATCGAGACCGCCATGGGCGCGGAGCACGCCTATTTCGACGGCGCCGTGATGCTGCTGTTCTTCCTTCTCATCGGCCGCGTGCTCGACCAGACCATGCGCCGCAAGACGCGGACCCTCGCCGAGAACCTCTCGGCCCTGCGCAGCGAGACCGCGGCCCGCATCGGGCCCGACGGCGCCATCCGCGACGTGCCCCTGGCCTCCGTCGATCCGGGCGACCTCGTCCTCGTGCGGCCGGGCGAGCGCGTCGCCGTGGACGGCATCGTGGAGCGCGGCTCGTCCGAACTCGACCAGAGCCTCGTCACGGGCGAGACCAAGCTCGTCGCCGCCGGCCCCGGCGACCGGGTCTATGCGGGCGCCATGAACGCCGCGGGCGCCCTCACGGTGCGCGTCACCGCCGCCGCCAAGGGCACCCTCCTTCAGGAGGTAGAAGCGCTCATGACCCGGGCGCTCGAGACGAAGTCGAAGGCGCTGCTGCTGGCGGATCGCGCCACGCGTCTTTACGTGCCCCTCGTTCATGCGGCGGCGGCCCTCACCCTCGGCGGATGGCTTCTCGCCGGCGCGGGCCTTCATGCCTCCGTGCTCGCGGCGGTGGCGGTTCTCATCATCACCTGCCCCTGCGCCCTCGGGCTCGCGATCCCGGCCGTGCAGGTCGTCGCGGCGGGAGCGCTCTTTCGCGAGGGCGTTCTCCTCAACAGCGGCGATGCCCTGGAGCGCTTCGCCTCCGTCGATACGGTGGTGTTCGACAAGACCGGCACCCTGACGCTGCCGGAGCCGAGCCTCGCCGGCGGCGTGTACGCCCCCGAAACCCTCGCCTGGGCCGCGCGCCTCGCGCTCTCGAGCCGTCACCCGATGGCCGGCGCCCTCGCCGCGGCGACGGGGGAGCGCCAGCCCTTCGAGGCGGCCCAGGAGGCGGCGGGCCTCGGCGTCAGGGCCGTGGTCGACGGGGTGGAGCTTCGGCTCGGATCGCCCCGCTTCTGCGGTGCCGAGGCCGAGGCCGCCGCCGCTCTCGCGGCGGATCCGGAGGCCTCCGTAATCTGCTGCCGATGCGGCGACGAGGCGCCCGTGGCGTTCCTCGTGCGGCAGGCCCTGCGCCCCGATGCGGCGGAGACGATCGCCGCTCTGAAAGAGGGCGGCTACCGGGTGATGATCCTGTCGGGCGACCGCCGGTCCGCCGTCGCCGCCGCCTCCCGCACCCTCGGCATCGCCGAGTGGCGCGCCGAGGTGACGCCGCAGGACAAGATCGCCGTGATCGAGAGCCTGAAGGCGGAGGGGCGGCGGGTCATGATGGTGGGCGACGGCATCAACGATGCCCCGGCGCTCGCGGCCGCCCACGTGTCCCTGTCCCCCGTGACCGCCGCCCATGTGAGCCAGGCCGCGGCCGACGGCCTCTTCATGGGCCAGCGCCTCGCCCCCGTCACGGCGGCCCTCGCGATCGGCGCGCGGGCGCGGCGTTTGATGGTTCAGAACCTGTGGTTCTCCGCCTTCTACAACGTCGCCGCCGTGCCGCTCGCCGCCGCCGGCCTCCTGACCCCGCTCATCGCCGCCCTCGCCATGTCGGGCTCGTCCCTCGTCGTGACCGCGAACGCTCTGCGCGCCCGCCTGCCGGCGGGCCGGGCCCGGGCCGGAAAGCCGGCATCGCGCCGCCCCGCGCCGGCGCCGCACCCGCAAACCGCCATCGCTTGAGGCTGCCCCATGGACGTTCTCGTCTACATGATCCCCATCGCGCTCTTTCTCGGCACCACGGGGCTCTGCGCCTTCCTGTGGGCCTTGAGGTCGGGGCAGTACGACGACATCGACGGCGCGGAGTACCGCGTGCTGATGGACGATTGAGGCTCCGCTCGTTGACGTGCGTCAAGGAAGCGGGAGCGCCCGGGCTTAAGGTGTCGCGCATGACGCCCGATCTCATCGCCCGCTACGACCAGCGCATTCCCCGTTACACGAGCTACCCGACCGCCCCGCATTTCACGCCGGCGGTCGGCCACGACACCTACGCGGCCTGGCTCGGCGGGTTGCCGGCCGGAACGGAGGCGTCGCTCTATGTCCACGTGCCGTTCTGCGCGGAGCTGTGCCTCTATTGCGGCTGCCACACGACGGTGGCCCGGCGCTACCAGCCGGTCGCGGCCTATGTCGACCTCCTCGAACGCGAGATCGACCTCGTGGCGTCGGCGTTGAGCGCGCCCCTCGACCTGCGCCACGTCCACTGGGGCGGCGGCACGCCCACCATCCTCCAGGCCGCCGATTTCCTGCGACTCATGGACCGAGTGCGCGACCGGCTCGGAATCGCGGCGGGGGCGGAGATCGCCGTCGAGATCGATCCGCGGACGATGACGCCGGCCCGGATCGAGGCGCTGGCCGCGGGCGGGGTCAACCGCGCGAGCCTCGGCGTCCAGAGCTTCGACGCGAACGTTCAGCAGACCATCCGGCGCATCCAGTCCTTCGCCGACACCCGGCGTGTCGCGGACGGGCTGCGCCAGGCCGGCATTGCGGCGATCAACCTCGACATCATGTACGGGCTGCCGTTCCAGACCGTCGAGAACGTGGTCTCGACGGTGGAGACGGCCCTGCGGCTCGATCCCGACCGCATCTCGCTCTTCGGCTATGCCCACGTGCCCTGGATGAAGCGCCATCAGGCGCTCCTGCCCGAGGACGTGATGCCCCGCGCCGACGAGCGCTTCGCGCAGTTCGAATCGGCCGCCGCCCGCATCGTGGAGGCAGGCTACCGGCGCGTCGGGCTCGACCATTTCGCCAAGCGCGACGACCCGCTCTCGCAGGCCTTGTCCGGCGGCAGGCTGCACCGCAACTTCCAGGGCTACACCACGGACGGCGCGCCGGTCCTGATCGGCCTCGGCGCCTCCGCCATCTCCAACATGCCGGGCGGCTATGCCCAGAACAGCACCGCGACCCCGGACTACCGCGCCGCGATCCTGGCCGGCCGCTTCGCCACCGCCAAGGGCCTCGTTCTCACCGACGACGACCGCCTGAGGGGAGAGGTGATCGAGCGGCTAATGTGCGACCTGTCCGTCGATCTTGGCGAGGTCTGCGCCCGTCACAAGGTGGACGGCTCGTATTTCGCGGCCGAGATCGCGCGCATCGACGATCTCGCGGCGGACCGGCTCGCCGTCCGGCAGGGCATGCGCATCGAGGTTCCGGAAGCGGCGCGGCCCCTCGTGCGCGCGCTTTGCGCGGCCTTCGATACGCGCCTCGCCAAGACCGCCGGACAGCACGCCCCGGCCGTCTGACGACCCGGGCGCCGCCCGCTAGAGCGGCGGCAGCGCGACGCCGCGCTCCTCGGCGAGGCGCGTGAGCGTTCCCCAGGTTGCCGCGTCGTAGGCGATCCCTTGCGCTTCCGCCTCCTGCCGGGCGATGGCCTCCGGCTCGCCCGGCACCAGCACCGGCTCGTCCGGATCGACGGGCGGGCAGTCGTGGAGGTAGCCGATCATCGCCTCCGCCTCCTCGCGCCAGGCGGCGCCCGCGAGGTGGTCGGGCGCGATGAGGATCGACAGCATGTTGTTGAGCGTCGAGCCGTCACGCTCGTTGTGCGGGGCGATCGTCCGTCCGCCGCTCAGGGCGCCGGCCAGCAGCTCGCCCACCACCGCGAGGCCCGAGCCCTTGTGCAGGCCGAAGGGCAGGAGAGCGCCCCTGGGCTCCCGGAACAGAACGCCGGGATCGGTCGTGCCGTGCCCCTCGGCATCCACGAGGTAGCCCGGCTCCACCGCCTCGCCGCGCAGATGGGCGACCCGGGCCTTGTTGAGCGCGATCCCGCTCGTCGCGATGTCGAGCACGACCGGAAAACGCCCCGGCCGGGGGATGCCGACCGCGAGGGGGTTGGTGACGAACCGCGCCTCGCGCCCGCCGGCCGGAACCACCACCGGCGCGCGCCCGACCACGTTGCAGAAATGGAGCGAAGCCAGCCCGGCCTCGGCGGCCTCCTCGGCGAAGGCTCCGATGCGGCCGAGATGATGCACGTTGCGGACCGCGAGGAGGCACACGCCGCTGCGGCGGGCCTCATCGACGGCGCGGGCGAGCGCCATGTTGGCGACCGGAGCGCCGAAGCCCCGCTCCCCGTCGATCACGAGGGCGGCGCCCGTCTCCTGGATCCAGCGGCCGCGGCTTCCCACCACGATCCGGCCGGCATCGAGATCGCCCGCATAGACCGGAAGCAGGCTCAGGCCATGGCTGGCGTGCCCGGAGGCATCCGACAGGGCAAGATGCCTCGCCACCCCGGCGGCGATGTCGGCCGGCGCCCCCATGGCGCCGAGGATCCGGGCCCCCAGGTCCTTTGCAGCGGCGACCGACAGGCGAACGTGGTGTCGTGCTTCCATGGCGCAGCGCCGTCCCGTGGCAGGGGCCGGACCTCTAGCAGGAAGCGGATGCGCGCTCAATCGGCTCCGGGCTTCTTCGGGAAGCATGGTCGGCTCACCACCGTAACGTAACGCTTCCTTCAGGTTGAGCTGCTACCCCGGCACGGCGAAAACCAACCGGACTGACATGCCGCAGCAGACGATCGGCCCTCCTTCGGTTCAGCCCGCCGCGGCCGTCGGGATCGATGATCTCGCCACCTTGCGCCAGGTGTGGACCGCCCTCGTTCCGCCCGACGGCGGTCTGCCGTCGCACGCGGATGTGGTTCCGGGTCCCCTCGGCGCCTTCGCGCGTCGCGCCGCTCTGCTGCGGGTCGAGGGCGATCGGCTGGAGGCTGTGTGGACCGGGTCCGGTTTCGACGAGGCCACCGGCTCGAAGCTGTCCGGCACGGTTCTCGACCAGAGAGCCTCCGGAGCGATCCGGACCCTCCGTGAGATCAGCAAGCTCGCCCTCGATCTGAGGCGCCCGGCTCCGGGAAAGCTCAGCGCCGCCCATGACGGACTGATCGCGATCAGCGATCTCCTCGCCCTGCCGCTCGCCGGCCGGGGCGGCGAGGCCTTCGTTTTCGTCTATGTCGGCGAGAACGCGACCCGGCAAAGCCTCGTCGATGCGATGTTCCGGTCGAACAAGGAGGGCCTCGTCGCGCTAGCCAGCCTGCGCGACGACGACGGGCGGATCGCCGATTTCCGGATCGTGGCCCTGAACGAGGGAGCCAGCACCCTCATGCGGCGCCCTTCAGCCCGCCTTCGAGGGGAGCGCCTCACGGATATGTTTCCCGGCTTCGATCGAAGCGGCGGCCTGCAGACCCTCATCAGCATCGTGGAGGATTGCGGCAGCGGCGAGTTCGAATTTGCGTATCCCGCGGCCGAAGGCGACGTGCACCTCAAGGTGAGCGTCGGGACCATGGGCGAACTCATCGCCGTGACCCTGACCGATGTCGACGACATCCGGGCCCGCGAGGATTCCTTCCGCCTCCTGTTCGATCACAACCCGCTGCCCATGTGGCTCTACGACAAGGAGAGCCTGCGGTTCTTGAGCGTTAACGAGGCGATGGTGTCCCTCTACGGCTTCAGCCGGGAGGAGCTGCTCACCATGACGCTCCTCGACATCCGGCCCCGCGAGGACTGGGATGCGCTCCGGGCCGTCGTCAGGACGATGACCGACAAGCCCATCAACGATCTCGCGTGGCGGCACATCAAGGCCGACGGGACCGTGATGGACGTCCTGACCTATGCGCGCCCGATCACCTTCCGCAACTGGGATGCGGTCCTGGTCGCCGTCACGGACATCACCGAACGCAACCGGCAGGCAGGAGAATTGCTGGCCGCGAAGGAAGCGGCCGAGCGGGCCAACCGCTCGAAGTCGGACTTCCTCGCCAATATGAGCCACGAGATCCGCACGCCGCTCAACGGCATCCTGGGCTATGCCGACCTCCTCCTCGACGACGAGACCATCTCGGCCGGGCAGCGGCGCAAGGTCGAGCGCATCCAGTCCGCCGGATCGGCCCTCCTGACCGTCGTCAACGACATCCTCGACTTCTCCGGCATCGAGGCCGGACGCCTCGATCTCGACCCGCGGCCCTTCTCGCCGAGAGCCCTCGTGGAGAACGCCGCCGCCATCGTCCAGGCGCAGGCGGAACGCCGCCATCTCCAGCTCACCATCGACCTCGATGCCCGTCTGCCCGCCACCCTCGTCGGCGACGAGGACCGCCTGCGGCAGGTGCTCCTCAACCTCCTCAACCTCCTCAACAACGCCGTGAAATTCACCGCCTCCGGATGGATCGCGCTCAGCGTCCGCGTGATGGGCGAGGGGAGGGACGGCACGTCGCTGCGGGTCGCCGTGCAGGATACCGGCATCGGCATTCCGGACGACAAGCAGAGCCGGCTCTTCGAGCGCTTCAGCCAGGTGGACGGCTCCGTCCGCCGGGAGTTCGGAGGATCGGGCCTCGGCCTTGCGATCTCGAAGCGGCTCGTCGAGCTCATGGGCGGCCGCATCGGCTTCGTCAGCCAACTCGGACAGGGCTCCACGTTCTGGTTCGACGTCACCTTGCGATCCGCCGACCAGCAGGCGCTCGTGCCCGCCGCCCCGACCGCCGAGGCGTCGTCGCGCGCCTTGAGAATCCTGCTGGTGGACGACAACGAGATCAATCAGGAGATCGCCCGGACCCTGCTCACCTTGGGCGGGCACGAGGTCGACGTTGCGGGCGACGGCGCCACGGCCGTACTGGCCGTGAAGGCCGAGGCCTACGACCTCGTGCTCATGGACATTCAGATGCCGATTATGGACGGCATCACGGCGACGCAGCACATCCGCGCGTTGCCCAAGCCCATCTGCGACGTTCCCATCGTCGCCATGACGGCGAACGTCCTGCCCCAGCAGGTGGCGGCGTTCCAGGCCGCCGGCATGAACGACCATATCGGCAAGCCCTTCCGCCGCGAGGAACTGCACGCGGCCGTGGCCCGCTTCACGCAACCGCCGGGCGCGGCGGCGGCCTGAAGCCGGCCGGGGCCCGCACCTTCGCGCTCCTCAGCAGAACCGGTCGAGGCGGATGATCCGGCAGGGCTCTCCCGCCTTCGCGGCGGGGGCGTGGGGCGGGCGGACGAGCAGGGCGTTCGACCGGGCGAGGATCCCGAGCATCGAGGAATCCTGCTTTCGATGAGGCGTCACGGTCCCGTCCTGGAGCGTCGCCCGCATGTAGTCCTGCCGGGTGTCGTTCGGACCGAGATCGACGGCGAGGCGCGCGGGCTCCGTCGGGTCGGATCCCGCCTCCGGATCGCCCATGAGGGCGCGAAGGGCCGGCACCAGGAAGAGGATGGAGCACACGACGGAGGAGACCGGGTTGCCCGGCAGACCGAGGAGGCCCATGGCCCCGAGCCGTCCGTGCATCAAGGGCTTGCCGGGCCGCAGGGCGACGCGCCAGAAGCCCAGCGCCATCCCCTTGCGGGCGAGCGCCGTCTGGACGAGATCGTGCTCGCCGACGGAGGCGCCGCCGAGGGTCACGAGGAGATCGGCGCCCGCCTCCTCGGCGGCGGTGATCCGCTCCTGCAGCGCCTCGATCCTGTCCCGGGCGATCCCGAGATCGAGGGCCTTGCCGCCGGCCCGCTCGACGATGGCGCCGACCGCGTAAGGGTTCGCGGCGACGATCTGATCGGGGGCGGGCGCCTCCCCGGGGCGGACCAGCTCGTCGCCCGTGGACAGGATGGCGACGAGCGGAGGGCGGCGCACCGGAAGGGTCCCGTGGCCCATGCTGGCCGCCAGCGCCACATGCCGCCCATCGAGGCGCTGGCCTGCCGCCAGCAGAACGTCGCCGGTGCGAAAATCGAGGCCCGCGGGACGCACGAACTGCTCCGGACGCGGCCGCTCCCGCACCGCGACCTCGCCGTCCTCGGCCTCCGTGTCCTCCTGGATCACCACCGTGTCGGCCCCCGCCGGGACGGGAGCCCCCGTGAAGATCCGAACCGCGGTGCCTTTCTCCACGGCGCCCGCGAAGCCGTGCCCCGCCGCGCTCTCGCCGACGAGTCGCAGGGTCGTGGGCACGTCGGGGATGTCGGCGTGGCGCACCGCGTAGCCGTCCATGGCGGAGGCCCGGAAGGGGGGCTGGTCGCGGGTGGCGGCGAGGGGTTCGGCGAGGATGCGGCCGGCGCAGGCGGCGAGGGGCAGGGTCTCGACGCCGACCGGCCGCTCGACCGTGGCGAGAACCCTGCGCAGCGCCTCGTCGACGGAGATGAGGCTCATGCGGGCCTCATGGCGCCTGGTAGAGCCCGGAGCGGCCGCCGCTTTTCATCGTGAGCCGCACGCCCTCGATCCGCATCCCCCGGTCGGCGGCTTTCACCATGTCGTAGATCGTGAGGCACGCCACCGACACGGCGGTGAGCGCCTCCATCTCGACACCGGTCTGGCCCGACACCTTCACCTCGGCGGTGACGCGCACGCCGGGCAGCGCCTCGTCGAGGGTGCACTCCACCCGCACCTTGGTGAGCAGCAGGGGATGGCAGAGGGGAATGAGCTCGTGCGTGCGCTTCGAGGCCATGATGCCCGCAAGGCGCGCGGTGCCGAGCACGTCGCCCTTCTTGGCGTCGCCCGCGCGGATGACCGCGACGGTCGCGGGGTCCATCACCACCGCGCCCTCGGCCACCGCCGTCCGCGAGGTCACGTCCTTGTCCGAAACGTCCACCATGTTGGCGGCGCCGGCGGCGTCGAGATGGGTGAGCTCGCTCATGCGGCCTCCCCGAAGAGCAGGCGCCGCGTGGCGGCGGCGACGTCCGCCTGCCGCATCAGGCTCTCGCCGACGAGGAAGGTGCGGATGCCGGCCTGCGTCAGGCGCTCGATGTCGGCGAAGGTCGAGATGCCGCTCTCGGCCACCGCGATCCGGTCGCCCGGGATCATCGGCGACAGCTCCTCGCTGACGCCGAGCGACACCTCGAAGGTGCGAAGATCCCGGTTGTTGATCCCGACGAGCTTCGTGCCGAGGGGCAAGGCCCGCTCCAGTTCCTCCCGATCGTGAACCTCGACGAGCACGTCCATGCCGAGGTCGTGGGCCGTGTCGATGAGCGCGCGGGCCTCGGCATCCGTCACGCTCGCCATGATGACGAGGATGCAGTCGGCTCCCCAGGCCCGCGCCTCGAAGACCTGATAGGGCTCGAAGAGGAAATCCTTGCGCAGGGCCGGCAGCCCGGAGGCGTCCCGGGCCTGACGGAGATATTCGGGCCGGCCCTGGAAGGAGGGCTCGTCCGTGAGGACGGAGAGGCAGGTGGCGCCGCCCGCCCGGTAGGCTTCGGCGAGGGCCGGCGGGTCGAAATCCGCCCGGATGAGCCCCTTCGAGGGGCTCGCCTTCTTGACCTCGGCGATGAGGGCCGGGCGGTTGGCGGAAAGGTCCCGGGCGATGGCCTGCGCGAAGCCTCGCACGGGCGGCGCCGCAAGCGCCCGGCGCTCGATCTCGGCGAGGGGCACCGCCGCCTTGGCGGCCGCGATCTCGCGGCGCTTGTAGGCTTCGATGCGGGCGAGAACGTCGCTCATGGCCGTCACCCGTTCGAGGCTTTGATCAGGCGCTCCAGGGCGCCCTTCGCGGAGCGGTTCTCGATGGCCTGGGCGGCCCGGGCGACGCCGTCGCCGAGATCGGCCGCCTCGCCCGCCACCACGAGCGAGGCGGCCGCGTTCAGCACCGCCACGTCGCGGTAGGCCGTCTTCGCCCCATCGAGCACCGCGCGCAGCTCGGCGGCGTTGTGGGCCGGGTCGCCCCCCTTGAGGTCCTCAGGGTTCGCCGTCGCGATGCCCAGTTCCTCGGGGCGGATCGTGAAGCGGCGTACCGTGCCGTTCTCGAGGGCCGCCACGTGGGAGGGGCCCGTGGTGGTGATCTCGTCGAGCCCGTCGGAGCCGTGAACGGTCCAGACGCGCTCGCTGCCGAGCTCCCGCAGCACCTCCGTCAGCGGCTCGATCCAGGCTTCCGAGAACACGCCGAGCAACTGCTTGCGCACCCCGGCGGGATTCGAGAGCGGGCCGAGGAGGTTGAACAGCGTGCGGGTGCCGAGCTCCACCCGCACCGGCGCCACGTGGCGCATGGAGGCGTGGTGCGTCTGGGCGAACATGAAGCAGAGGCCCGCCTCCCGGAGGCAGCGCTCGAGGCCCGCCGGATCGAGCCCGATCCGGACGCCGAGCGCCGTCAGCACGTCGGCAGCGCCGGAGCGCGAGGAGGCCGCCCGGTTGCCGTGCTTGGCCACCGGCACGCCGCAGCCCGCCACGATGATCGAGGCCAGGGTCGAGATGTTGTAGGAGCCCGAATGGTCGCCGCCGGTGCCCACGATGTCGATCGCGTTCGCGGGGGCGTTCACCCGGGTCATGCGCCCGCGCATGGCCGAGACGGCGCCCACGATCTCGTCGAGGGCCTCGCCGCGCACGCGCAGCGCCATCAGGAAGGCGCCGCCCTGGGCCGGCGTCACCTCGCCCGAGAGAAGATCGTCGAAGGCCGCCCGGGCTTCCTCCCGGGTCAGCGACGCGCCGGTGGCCACCTTGGCGAGATAGGGCTTGAAGCTGTCCATGGGGCCTCAATGCACGGGCGGGCGCCCGTTGTCACGCTTGTTCCAGGCGGCGGCGAGGTCGAAGAAATTGCGCATGATCGTGCCGCCATGCTCGGACAGGATGCTCTCCGGGTGGAACTGGACCCCGTGGATCGGCAGCGTCCGGTGGGACAGGCCCATGATCTGCCCGTCCCGGGTTTCCGCCGTGATCTCGAGGTCCGCCGGGCAGGTCGCCCGGTCCACCACGAGGGAGTGGTAGCGCGTCGCCCGGATCGGTCCGTTGATGCCGCGGAACACCGCCCGTCCCGTGTGGTCCACCTCCGACACCTTGCCGTGCATCGGCAGGGGCGCCCGCACCACGGCACCGCCGAACACCTGTCCGATGGTCTGGAGCCCGAGGCACACCCCGAAGGTCGGGATCGCGGGGCTCGCCCGCCGCACGAGGTCGAGGCACACGCCGGCCTCGTTCGGGGTGCAGGGACCCGGGGAGAGGACGATCGCGTCGGGCCGGTTCTCCAGCACGGCCGGCACCGTCACCGCATCGTTGCGCACCACGTCGACGGAGGCGGCGAGGGGCGCGATCAGATGCACCAGGTTCCAGGTGAAGCTGTCGTAATTGTCGATGACGAGGACGCGGTTCATGGGGCCGGGAAGGTGGCCGAGGGCGAAGGCGGGGTCAAGGACCCGCCGCCGCTCGTCATTCCGGGGCCGCGCAGCGGAGCCCGACCCGAAGGGCCGCGAAGCGGAAACCCGTAACCATCACGGTGCCAAGATGTGCTCGGCGCTGGTGCGCCTTCGTCTGACACGTTGGTGTTTATGGGTTCCGGGCTCGCCTGCGGCGCCCCGGAATGACAAGCGGCGGCGCCTCGGACCTGCAGCGCACCCCCACTGACCACTCGCTACTCACCTCAGCCCCGTCCTATGTTCCGCTTTTGTTCTTGACGTGAGCTGCAAG
>DASZBD010000033.1:0-31800 GCA_035944475.1 Microvirga sp. | reverse complement strand
AGATGGTGATGCCGGGCGACAACGTGACGATGGAAGTGACGCTGATCGTGCCGATCGCCATGGAGGAGAAGCTGCGCTTTGCCATCCGGGAAGGCGGCCGCACCGTGGGCGCCGGCGTCGTCGCCCAGGTGATGGATTAATCCAGAAATCATTCTTGAGGGCGCGGCCGGTTCGGCCGGTCGCGTCGACTCTTTTGAACGGGGCAACCCATGAACGGTCAAAACATCCGCATTCGCCTCAAGGCGTTCGATCACCGGATCCTCGATGCCTCGACGCGCGAAATCGTGTCGACGGCGAAGCGGACCGGCGCGCAGGTCCGCGGGCCCATCCCGCTTCCGACCCGCATCGAGCGCTTTACGGTGCTCCGCTCGCCGCACATCGACAAGAAGTCGCGCGAGCAGTTCGAGATGCGCACCCACAAGCGCGTTCTCGATATCGTCGATCCCACTCCCCAGACCGTGGACGCGCTGATGAAGCTCGACCTCGCTGCGGGCGTGGATGTGGAAATCAAGCTCTGAGCCGCAAGGCTTAGGGTGTCTTTCGGACACGCCGAGGGGATACGCAGATGCGCTCAGGCGTCATTGCACAGAAGGTCGGGATGACACGCATCTTCACGGATGCGGGTGAGCATGTCCCGGTGACGGTTCTGAAGGTCGACCAGTGCCAGGTGGTCGCCCATCGGACCAAGGACAAGAACGGCTACACGGCGCTGCAGGTCGGCGTCGGCAAGGCCAAGGTGAAGAACGTCTCGAATGCCGAGCGCGGCCGCTTCGCGGTTGCCAAGGTCGAGCCGAAGCAGAAGCTCGCGGAGTTCCGCGTGACCGAGGATGCCGTCATCCCGGTCGGCGCCGAGATCACCGTCGACCACTTCGTCCCGGGGCAGTTCGTCGACGTGACGGGCACCACCACGGGTAAGGGCTTCGCCGGCGGCATGAAGCGCTGGAACTTCGGCGGCCTTCGCGCCACTCACGGCGTGTCGGTCTCGCACCGCTCGATCGGTTCGACCGGCGGCCGTCAGGATCCCGGCAAGACGTTCAAGAACAAGAAGATGCCGGGCCATCTCGGTGTCGAGCGCGTGACGACGCAGAACCTGCGCGTGGTGCAGCTCGACGTCGAGCGCGGCTTGATCCTCGTCGAAGGCGCCGTTCCGGGCGTCGCCGGCGGCTGGATCTACGTGCGGGACGCGGTCAAGCGCAAGCTGCCGAAGGAAGTGCCCATGCCGGGCGCCTTCCGTCAGGCTGCGAACGACGCGGCGCCTGCGGCTCCGGCCGAGACCCAAGAGGAGAACGCGTGATGAAGCTCGACGTCACCACGCTCGAGGGCAATGCTGCCGGCTCGGTGGAGCTCAACGAGGCCATCTTCGGCCTCGAGCCCCGCGCCGACCTGCTCGCCCGCTGCGTCCGCTGGCAGCTTGCCAAGCGCCAGGCCGGCACGCATGCCGTTAAGAACCGCTCCGACATCGATCGGACGACCAAGAAGGTCTACAAGCAGAAGGGCACGGGTTCGGCCCGTCACGGTGCTGCTTCGGCTCCCCAGTTCCGGGGCGGCGGTCGCGCCTTCGGCCCGCAGGTCCGCAGCCATGCGCACGACCTGCCCAAGAAGGTCCGCGCCTTGGCGCTGAAGCACGCCCTCTCGTCCAAGGCCAAGGACGCCTCGCTCATCGTGCTCGATGACGTGACGGCGGCCGAGCCGAAGACCAAGGCCCTCGTCGAGCGCTTCGGCAAGCTCGGCCTCGCCAATGCCCTCATCGTCGGGGGCCAGGAGATCGAGGTCAACTTCCAGCGCGCGGCCCGCAACATCCCGAATGTCGACGTCCTGCCGGTGCAGGGCATCAACGTCTACGACATCCTCCGTCGCGAGAAGCTCGTTCTCACGAAGGCGGCCGTCGATGCGCTGGAGGCGCGCTTCAAATGAGCCTGGATCCGCGCCACTACGATGTGATCGTGAGCCCGATCATCACCGAGAAGGCCACGGCCCTCTCCGAGCACAACAAGGTTGTGTTCAAGGTGAAGTCGGACGCGACGAAGCCGCAGATCAAGGCTGCGGTGGAGAAGCTGTTCGACGTGAAGGTGAAGAGCGTCAACACGCTCGTCACCAAGGGCAAGGTGAAAATGTTCCGCGGCACCCGCGGCCAGCGGTCGGACGTGAAGAAGGCGGTTGTGACCCTCGAAGAGGGCCAAACCATCGACGTCACGACGGGCCTCTGATCTGAGAGAGTGATCCGATGGCTCTGAAAACATACAAGCCGACGACCCCCGGCCAGCGTCAGCTGGTCCTGGTCGACCGCAGCGGCCTCTACAAGGGCAAGCCCGTCAAGGCGCTCACCGAGGGCAAGTCGTCCTCGGGCGGCCGCAACAACCTCGGCCGCGTGACCGTCCGGTTCCGCGGCGGCGGCCACAAGCGCACGCTGCGCAACGTGGACTTCAAGCGCCGTGCGCGCCTCGGCGACGCGGCGGCCGTGGAGCGGATCGAGTACGATCCGAACCGCACGGCGTTCATCGCGCTCATCCGCTATGCCGACGGCGAGCAGTCCTACATCCTGGCTCCCCAGCGTCTTGCGGTGGGCGACCAGGTGGTGGCCGGCGAGCAGGTCGACATCAAGCCGGGCAACGCGATGCCGGTGGGCAACATGCCTGTGGGCACGATCATCCACAACGTGGAGCTCAAGATCGGCCGCGGCGGCGCCATGGCCCGTTCGGCCGGCACCTACGCCCAGATCGTGGGCCGCGACCAGGGCTACGTGACCGTTCGCCTGAACTCGGGCGAGCAGCGTCTCGTGCATGGCCAGTGCTTCGCGACCGTGGGTGCGGTGTCGAACCCGGACCACATGAACATCTCGATCGGCAAGGCCGGTCGCAATCGCTGGCTCGGCAAGCGGCCTCACAACCGCGGCGTGGCCATGAACCCGATCGACCACCCGCACGGTGGTGGTGAGGGCCGCACCTCCGGTGGCCGCCATCCGGTGACCCCGTGGGGAATTCCGACCAAGGGCAAGAAAACCCGTTCGAACAAGCGGACCGACCGTTTCATCGTGTCGAGCCGTCACGACCGGAAGAAGAAGGGCTAAGGCGTCATGGCGCGTTCGCTTTGGAAGGGTCCGTTCGTCGACGGCTACCTCCTCAAGAAGGCCGAGGCTGCCCGGGGTTCGGGCCGCAACGAGGTCATCAAGATCTGGAGCCGCCGCTCCACGATCTTACCCCAGTTCGTGGGCCTCACCTTCGGGGTCTACAACGGTCAGAAACACATCCCGGTTCACGTGAGCGAGGAGATGGTGGGCATGAAGTTCGGCGAGTTCTCGCCGACCCGCACCTTCCACGGTCACGCCGCGGACAAGAAGGCAAAGAGGAGGTAAGATGGGTAAGGCCGCTACTCCCCGCGCTTTGCCGGACAACGAGGCAAAGGCCGTCGCGCGGATGATCCGCGTGAGCCCGCAGAAGCTGAACCTCGTGGCTCAGCTCATCCGCGGCAAGAAGGTGGCGACCGCGCTCGCCGACCTCGAGTTCTCCCGCAAGCGGATCGCCCGCGACGTGCGGAAGTGCCTCGAGAGCGCGATCGCGAATGCCGAGAACAACCACAACCTCGACGTGGACGACCTCGTGGTCAAGGAAGCGTATGTGGGCAAGGCGCTCGTTCTGAAGCGCTTCCATGCCCGCGCCCGCGGCCGCGGCGCCCGCATTGAGAAGCCCTTCGCGAACCTCACGATCGTGGTCCGCGAAGTGGCCCAGCAGGCTTAAGGAGAACCCGATGGGTCAGAAAGTTAACCCGATCGGTCTTCGGCTCGGAATCAACCGGACCTGGGACTCGCGCTGGTTCGCCGGCAAGGGCGAGTACGCCAAGCTGATGCACGAGGACATGGCGATCCGCGATGCCCTCATGAAGCAGCTCAAGCAGGCTGCCGTGTCCAAGATCGTGATCGAGCGCCCGCACAAGAAGTGCCGCGTCACCATCCACTCGGCTCGTCCGGGCGTGGTGATCGGCAAGAAGGGCGCCGACATCGAGAAACTGCGCAAGCTCGTCAACAAGATGACGAATGCGGACGTGACGATCAACATCGTCGAGGTTCGCAAGCCCGAGGTCGACGCCACCCTGGTGGCCGATTCGATCGCCCAGCAGCTCGAGCGCCGGGTCGCCTTCCGCCGCGCCATGAAGCGGGCCGTGCAGTCGGCCATGCGTCTTGGCGCCGAGGGCATCCGTATCAACTGCTCCGGCCGTCTGGGCGGAGCCGAGATCGCGCGCCTCGAATGGTACCGCGAGGGCCGGGTGCCGCTGCACACGCTGCGGGCCGATGTCGATTACGGCACGGCGACGGCCTTCACGACCTACGGCACCTGCGGGATCAAGGTCTGGATCTTCAAGGGCGAGATCCTGGAGCACGATCCGATGGCGCAGGACAGGCGCATGAATGAGGAGGGGGCCCGTTCGGGTGGCCGCCGCGAGCGCGACACGCGCGAGCAGGCCGCGTAAGCCCGAAAGGCCAGGAGAGGTTTGCCATGCTGCAACCGAAGAAGACGAAGTTCCGCAAGCAGTTCAAGGGTCGTGTCTCCGGCACGGCCAAGGGCGGCACGGACCTGAATTTCGGCCAGTTCGGCCTCAAGGCGCTGGAGCCGGAGCGTGTGAATGCCCGGCAGATCGAGGCGGCCCGCCGCGCGATCACCCGCGCCATGAAGCGTGCCGGCCGCGTGTGGATCCGCATCTTCCCGGACGTGCCGGTGTCGTCGAAGCCGACCGAAGTGCGTATGGGCAAGGGCAAGGGCTCTCCGGAGTTCTGGGCCGCCCGGGTGAAGCCGGGCCGGATCATGTTCGAGATCGACGGCGTTCCGGAGGACATCGCCCGCGAGGCCCTGCGCCTCGGTGCGGCGAAGCTCCCGATCAAGACGCGCTTCATCCAGCGCATCGCCGAGTAAGGGGAGGGGATCATGAAGTCAGCAAAGAGGCTCTCCGACCTCAAGACGATGACGCCGGACCAGCTCACGGACGAGCTGCTCAACCTGAAGAAGGAGCAGTTCAACCTGCGCTTCCAGAAGGCGACGGGCCAGCTTGAGAATACCGGTCGCGTGCGCGAGGTCCGCCGGGACATCGCCCGCGTGAAGACGCTCAGCCGCCAAAAGGCGGCGGCGAAGGCTTGAAGGAACAGGTAAGATGCCAAAGCGGGTACTGCAGGGCGTCGTCGTCAGCGACAAGCAGAACAAGACGGTCGTCGTGAAGGTGGAGCGCCGTTTCACGCACCCGGTCATGAAGAAGACCGTGCGTCGGACGAAGAACTACCACGCCCACGACGAGAACAACGCCGCCAAGGTTGGCGACACGGTGTTCATCGAGGAGTCGAAGCCGATCTCGAAGCTCAAGACCTGGGTGCTCGTGAACCCGGCGTCGCAGGGCGACGGGCAGGGCTCCGGCCTCGTGGCGAAGGTGAAGTCGCTCGTCGGCCTGTAAGGGCAGGCCTTGATTTCCGGAGAAGACTGGCTTATACGGCCGCTTCTCCACGACTCATGGCCGGGGACCCGCGCCCTGCTGACGACACCGTCTCGGCAGGGCCGATGGTTTTTGGACGAGCGTTGAAGAGGGCAGGGGGCGTGAGACCCCCATCAGTCGAAGTCCGGCCGGGCAATGAGGCCCCCCGGAAACCGATCTGAAACAAAGGAAAGGATCAAAGCCATGATCCAGATGCAGACGAATCTGGACGTCGCCGACAATTCCGGTGCGCGTCGCGTGATGTGCATCAAGGTTCTGGGCGGTTCGAAGCGCAAGTACGCTTCCGTCGGCGACATCATCGTCGTGTCCGTGAAAGAGGCCATCCCGCGCGGCCGCGTGAAGAAGGGCGACGTCATGAAGGCGGTTGTCGTTCGCACGGCCAAGGACATCCGTCGCGCCGACGGATCGGTGATCCGGTTCGACAAGAACGCCGCGGTTCTGATCAACAATCAGAAAGAGCCCGTGGGCACCCGCATCTTCGGCCCGGTTCCCCGTGAGCTGCGCGCCAAGAACCACATGAAGATCATTTCGCTTGCGCCGGAGGTGCTCTAATGGCCGCGAAGATCAAGAAGGGCGACAAGGTCGTCGTCCTGACCGGTCGCGACAAGGGCAAGACCGGTGAAGTCGTGCAGGTGATGCCCAAAGAGGAGCGCGCGCTCGTTCGCGGCGTGAACCTCGTGAAGCGTCACCAGCGCCAGACGGCGACGGCCGAGGGCGGCATCATCTCGAAAGAGGCGCCCCTTCACCTGTCGAACCTGGCATACGCGGACCCGAAGGACGGCCAGCCGACCCGGGTCGGTTTCAAAATCCTGGAAGACGGGCGCAAGGTTCGTTTCGCCAAGCGTTCGGGAGACCTGATCGATGGCTAAGGCTCAGGTGGACGGCTACACGCCGCGGATGAAGAAGCACTACGAGGAAGTGGTGCGTCCCAAGCTCGTCGAAGAGTTCGGCTACAAGAACCCCATGCAGGTGCCGACGATCGAGAAGATCGTCCTCAACATGGGCGTGGGCGAGTCGACCGGCGACTCCAAGAAGGCGTCGGTTGCGGCCGCCGACCTTGCCCTCATCGCCGGCCAGAAGCCGGTGATTACCCGCGCCCGCAAGGCGATCGCGCAGTTCAAGGTGCGCGAGAACATGCCGATCGGCTGCAAGGTCACGCTCCGCAAGGCGCGCATGTACGAGTTCCTGGACCGCCTCGTCACGATCGCGCTCCCGCGCGTCCGCGACTTCCGCGGCCTGAACCCGAAGTCGTTCGACGGCCGGGGCAACTATGCCCTCGGCATCAAGGAGCACCTGGTGTTCCCTGAGATCAACTACGACAAGGCCGAGGCGATGTGGGGCATGGACGTCGTGATCACCACGACGGCCAAGACCGACGACGAGGCCCGCGCGCTCCTGCGCCACTTCAACTTCCCGTTCCGGCAGTGAAGCCCGGCTTCAGACGCGGACACCGGAGAGATACAGATGGCTAAGAAAAGCTCTATCGAGAAGAACAAGAACCGGCGCGAGCTGGTGAAGAAGTACGCCGGCCGTCGCGAGCGCCTGCTCGCGGTTGCCAACGACGAGGCGCGGTCGATGGAGGAGCGCTTCGAGGCGCGCCTCAAGCTTGCCGAGCTGCCCCGCAACGCGAATCCGACCCGCATCCGCAACCGCTGCGAGATCACCGGCCGGCCGCGGGCGTACTACCGCAAGCTCGGCATGTCGCGCATCGCGCTCCGCGAGCTCGGCTCCAAGGGCCTGATCCCGGGCCTCGTGAAGTCCAGCTGGTAAGGGGAGCGTCTCGATGATCAACGATCCCGTCGGCGATATGCTCACCCGGATCCGCAACGCGCAGATGCGCCGTCGCGGCACCGTCTCCACCCCCGGCTCGAAGCTTCGCGCCCGGGTCCTCGACGTTCTCAAGTCCGAGGGCTACATCCGCGACTACTCGCAGACCGACTTCGGCAATGGCCGGACCGAGTTCTCGATCGAGCTGAAGTACTACGACGGCCGTCCCGTCATCCGCTCCATCGAGCGCGTGTCGAAGCCCGGCCGCCGCGTGTACGCGTCCGTCGACACCATGCCGCGCGTGGCCGACGGTCTTGGCATCACCATTCTCTCGACGCCCCAGGGCGTGATGGCCGACCACGAGGCCCGGGAGAGGAACGTGGGCGGCGAAGTGCTCTGCAAGGTCTTCTAAGACCAGTAGGGCCAGCCAGAACACGGGGAGAAATGACATGTCTCGAGTAGGCAAAAAGCCCGTTCCGGTGCCGTCCGGCGTGACGGCGACCGTTGACGGTCAGATGGTGAAGATGAAGGGCACGAAGGGCGAGCTGTCGTTCCTCGTTCCCGAAGAGGTGCAGGTCGCCATGGAGAACGGCGCGGTTCAGGTGAACCCGCGCGACGAGTCCAAGACCGCCCGCGCCAAGTGGGGCATGTCCCGCGCCCAGGTCGCGAACCTGGTCGAGGGCGTGTCGAAGGGCTTCGAGAAGAAGCTCGAGATCAACGGCGTCGGCTACAAAGCCGCCGTGGCCGGCAAGGTGCTGAAGCTGTCCCTCGGCTACAGCCACGATGTCGACTACGCGATCCCCGCCGGGATCACCATCGCGACGCCCAAGCCTACGGAGGTGGTGGTGTCGGGCATCGACAAGCAGAAGGTCGGCCAGACCGCCGCCGAGATCCGCGAGTTCCGCGGTCCGGAGCCCTACAAGGGCAAGGGCGTGAAGTATGCCGGCGAGTTCATCTTCCGCAAGGAAGGCAAGAAGAAGTAAGGACCGGACCATGGCTGAGAAAAAAGGGGCCGAGGATCGTCGTAAGGCGCGTGTGCGCCGCGCGATCAAGAAGGCTGCGAACGGCCGTCCGCGTCTGTCGGTCTTCCGTTCGTCGAAGCAGATCTACGCCCAGGTGATCGACGACGTGCGCGGCCACACGGTCGCGTCCGCGTCCACCCTCGAGGCGGAGCTCAAGGGCAAGCTCAAGACCGGCGCCGACGTGGCTGCGGCCAAGGAGGTCGGGCGCCTCGTTGCCGAGCGCGCGGCGGCCGCCGGCGTGAAGCAGGTGATCTTCGATCGTTCGGGCTACCTCTATCACGGCCGCGTCAAGGCTCTCGCCGACGCCGCCCGCGAAGGTGGCCTCGACTTCTAATCGGCGGGTTTGACGCAAACCCTTAAAGCGAGCGGGCCCCGCCGCCCGCGCAAGTGAGAAGGCATTATGGCTAGAGAACCCAGAGAGCGCCGGGACGAGCGCAAAGAGGGCGACAGCGAGTTCGTGGACCGCCTGGTCCACATCAACCGCGTCGCCAAGGTGGTTAAGGGCGGCCGTCGCTTCGGCTTCGCCGCCCTCGTGGTCGTCGGCGACCAGAAGGGCCGCGTCGGCTTCGGCCACGGCAAGGCCCGCGAGGTGCCGGAGGCGATCCGCAAGGCCACCGATGCCGCCAAGCGCGCCATGATCCGCGTGTCGCTGCGCGAGGGCCGGACGCTCCATCACGACGTGCAGGGCCGTCACGGCGCCGGCAAGGTCGTGCTGCGCGCCGCCCCGCAGGGCACCGGCATCATCGCCGGCGGTCCGATGCGCGCCGTCTTCGAGGCGGTCGGCATGCAGGACGTGGTGTCGAAGTCCCTCGGCTCGTCGAACCCCTACAACCTCGTCCGGGCGACCTTCGACGCCCTGAAGAACGAGGACTCGCCCCGCGCCGTCGCTGCGCGCCGTGGCCTCAAGGTCTCGACGCTCCAGTCCCGCCGCCGCGATGCGGGTGCGGATGCCGACGCCGTCGGCGCCGAAGCGTAAGGGAGGATCGATCCATGGCCGACACCTCCGCCAAGACCATCACCGTTGAGCAGATCGGCTCCCCGATCCGCCGGGAGTTCAAGCAGCGGGACACGTTGAAGGGGCTCAAGCTCAACAAGCTCCACCGGACTTCGACCCTCGAGGACACGCCTGCGGTTCGCGGCATGATCGAGAAGGTCAAGCACCTCGTGCGCGTTGTCGACGGGCAGTGAGGAGAGCGTCATGAAACTCAACGAAATCCGCGACAACGAAGGCGCCACCAAGAACCGCATGCGCGTCGGCCGGGGCATCGGCTCCGGCAAGGGCAAGACGGGCGGCCGTGGCGTGAAGGGTCAGAAGGCCCGCACCGGCGTCTCCATCAAGGGCTTCGAGGGCGGTCAGATGCCGCTCCATCGTCGCCTGCCGAAGCGCGGCTTCAACAAGCCGAACCGCCTCGACCTCAACGAGGTCAATGTGGGCCGCATCCAGGAGGCCGTCACGGCCGGCAAGCTCGACACGGGCGCGCCGATCACCGTGGAGGCCCTCGTGGCCGCGGGCGTCGTGTCCAAGCCGCGCGACGGCGTTCGGATCCTCGGCATGGGCGAGATCAGCGCGAAGCTCTCCTTCCAGGTGGCGGGTGCGTCGAAGTCCGCCGTCGCCGCGATCGAGAAGGCCGGCGGCTCGGTTTCGATCCTGGGTGGCGAAGCGCAGGCGTGATTGCGCCGGCGCGGGTCGCTGCCCACATCTGAGAAGATCCCAAGCGGCGGCCCGCGTTCGATCGCGAGGCCGCCGTTTGCACGATTGAGGCTCCTTCGGGCGAGACGGGCCAAAGGCCGGCGGCCGGGGGAGCGACACGAGGACAACCGGTCGCCGTTCCGGCGATCCATGGGGACTGATCATGGCCTCAGCAGCCGAGCAGCTAGCGGCAAATATCAATTTCGGCGCCATCGCGAAGGCCGACGAGCTCAAGAAGCGGATCTGGTTCACGCTCGGCGCGCTCATCGTGTACCGGCTCGGGACCTATATTCCGCTGCCGGGCATCGACCCCGAGGCCCTGCGCCAGAGCTTCCAGAACGCGTCAGGCGGCGTGCTCGGGCTGTTCAACATGTTCTCCGGCGGTGCCGTCGAGCGCATGGCGATCTTCGCCCTCAACATCATGCCGTACATCTCGGCCTCCATCATCATCCAGCTCCTTACCTCGGTTGTGCCGACGCTCGAGGCGCTGAAGAAGGAGGGTGAGTCCGGCCGCAAGATCCTCAACCAATACACCCGCTACCTGACGGTGGCGCTGGCCGTGTTCCAGTCCTGGGGCATCGCGGTCGGTCTTCAGGCGCAAGGGTCCATCGTCCAGAACCCGGGTCTTTTCTTCGTGGTCTCGGCGGTGATCACCCTCACGGGCGGCACCATGTTCCTGATGTGGCTCGGCGAGCAGATCACCTCGCGGGGCATCGGCAACGGCACCTCGCTCATCATCTTCGCGGGCATCGTCGCGAACCTGCCGTCGGCTCTCGCCGGCACCCTGGAGCTCGGCCGTCAGGGCGCGATCTCGACCGCGCTCATCCTGTTCGTGCTCGTGATGGCGGTGGCGATCATCTACTTCGTGGTGTTCATGGAGCGGGCCCAGCGCCGCCTCCTCATCAACTACCCGAAGCGCCAGGTCGGCAACCGCATGTACGAGGGCCAGACCTCGTTCCTGCCGCTCAAGCTCAACACGTCGGGCGTGATCCCGCCGATCTTCGCCTCGTCGCTGCTCCTCCTGCCCGCCACCATCGCGAGCTTCCAGGCGCAGCAGGGCGGGACCGGGTTCATCGCCACGCTCACGGCCTATCTGAGCCACGGGCGGCCGGCCTACATGATCCTTTACGCGGCGCTCATCGCGTTCTTCGCCTTCTTCTACACGGCCATCGTCTTCAACCCGCAGGAGACGGCCGACAACCTGAAGAAGCATGGCGGCTTCATCCCCGGCATCCGGCCGGGCGAGCGCACGGCGGACTACATCGACAGCGTGCTCACCCGCATCACCGTGATCGGGGCCGTCTACCTCGTGGTGATCTGCCTCATCCCCGAGATCCTGGTCTCCTACGCGGCCCTGCCGTTCTATTTCGGCGGCACGTCGCTGCTGATCGTGGTGTCGGTCACCATGGACACGGTGGCCCAGGTTCAGGGACACCTGCTGGCGCACCAGTACGAAGGTCTTGTAAAGAAATCGAAGCTCAAGGGCGCGCGCCGGCGTTAAGCTCCGGCCGCCCGACCGGGGGCGGAGGGTGACCGGCGCAAGCAGGGGGGAGTGTCGATGAGGATTATTCTGCTCGGGCCGCCTGGGGCCGGCAAAGGCACCCAGGCCGTTCGTCTGGTGGAGCGGCTGGGGATCCCGCAGCTCTCGACCGGCGACATGCTCCGGGCGGCCGTGGCCGCCGGAACGCCGGTCGGCCAGAAGGCCAAGGCCGTGATGGATGCGGGCCAGCTCGTCTCCGACGACATCGTGGTCGGCATCATCGCGGACCGGATCGAGGAGGCGGATGCCCGGTCCGGCTTCATCCTCGACGGCTTTCCCCGCACGGTGGCGCAGGCCGAGGCCTTCGACGCCATGCTGGAGCAGAAGGGCCAGCGGCTCGACTGCGTGATCGAGTTCAAGGTGGACGAGGCGGCCCTGGTCGAGCGTATCGTGAAGCGCGCCAAGGAGACCGAGGCCCGGGGCGAGACCGTCCGCAAGGACGACAACCCCGAGGTGTTCAAGACCCGACTCGACGCCTACAAGACCCAAACGGCGCCGCTCTCGTCCTATTATGCCGGCCGGGGCATGCTGAAGATCATCGACGGCATGCGCCCTATCGACGAGGTCACGGAAACCCTCAAGGGGATGCTGGGGCGGTAGACGGTCTTTGCCGTGCCGGGCCCGCACGCGGCGCCTGGAACGGCAGGAAGCCGGCAACAAGGGCTTGACGCACCTAACGTCATGCGCTAGGGCCCCAGCTCTTGCAAAAGAATCCCTCGGCCCGGAGAGCTTCGCGAGAAGGTCTCGGGGTCGTTTCGTTTGAATCAAACCGCGCAAGGGCCGGCCTCCACCGGACGCGCGACAACCCGGGGCTTTAAGCCCCGCCACATGGAGACGGCAATGGCCCGTATCGCAGGCGTCAACATCCCGACGAACAAGCGCGTGATCATCGCGCTTCAGTACATCCACGGCATCGGCCCCAAGAAGGCCGAAGAGATCACCACGAAGGTGGGCATCCCGGCCGAGCGCCGCGTCAACCAGCTCACCGACGCCGAGGTGCTGTCCATCCGCGAGACGATCGACCGCGACTACCAGGTCGAAGGCGATCTGCGCCGCGAAGTGTCGATGAACATCAAGCGCCTCATGGATCTCGGCGCGTATCGCGGCCTGCGTCACCGCCGCTCGCTGCCGGTCCGCGGCCAGCGCACGCACACGAACGCCCGTACCCGCAAGGGCAAGTCGAAGCCGATCGCCGGCAAGAAGAAGTGATCTTGAGCGTGGCTCGGCCACGCTCAAGATCATCCCGGATCAGGTCCGGGATCTAGAAAGACCGTCCCGGACCTGATCCGGGCTCCGATGCGGGGGCGCAGCCCCCGCCGCCGACGAAACACTTTCATCCCGAGCGCCTGGCATGACGGGCGCGCCTGAAGGACCAGACGAATGGCTAAAGAAGCAACCCGCGTCCGCCGCCGCGAACGCAAGAACATCGTGTCGGGCGTCGCGCACGTGAACGCCTCGTTCAACAACACGATGATCACCATCACGGACGCTCAGGGCAACACGATCTCGTGGTCCTCCGCCGGCTCCATGGGCTTCAAGGGCTCGCGCAAGTCGACCCCCTATGCGGCCCAGGTCGCGGCCGAGGATGCCGCCCGCAAGGCTTCCGAGCACGGCATGCGCACCCTCGAAGTCGAGGTGTCCGGCCCCGGTTCGGGTCGCGAGTCGGCTCTGCGCGCCCTTCAGTCGGCAGGCTTCACCGTGACGTCGATCCGCGACGTGACGGCGATCCCCCACAACGGCTGCCGCCCGCGCAAGCGCCGCCGCGTCTAAGACGTCGAGCGCACGGGAGTCCTCCCGTGCGCGTTTCGGTTTCGGGGCGTTCTGGTTGGGCGCCCCTCAACCCGTACCTCGAGAGGTGTGGTTGTGATTCAGAAGAACTGGCAAGAGCTGATTAAGCCGAACAAGCTCGAGGTGGCCCCGGGCGACGATCCGAAGCGCGTTGCGACCGTCGTCGCCGAGCCTCTGGAGCGCGGCTTCGGCACGACCCTCGGCAACGCGCTGCGCCGCGTCCTCCTGTCGTCGCTTCAGGGCGCCGCGGTGACGTCCGTGCACATCGACGGCGTGCTGCACGAGTTCTCGTCCATCCCGGGCGTCCGCGAGGACGTCACCGACATCGTCCTCAACGTGAAGACGATCGCCATCCGTATGCAGGGCGAAGGCCCGAAGCGCATGACGCTCCGCAAGACCGGCCCCGGCGCCGTGACGGCGGGCGACATCAACACGGTGGGCGACGTTCAGATTTTGAACCCCGAACTCGTGCTCTGCACCCTGGACGAGGGCGCGGAGATCCGCATGGAGTTCACGGTCGCCACCGGCAAGGGCTATGTCCCGGCCGAGCGCAACCGCGCCGAGGACGCCCCGATCGGCCTCATCCCGGTCGACAGCCTCTACTCGCCCGTCAAGAAGGTGTCGTACCGCATCGAGAACACCCGCGAGGGCCAGATTCTCGACTACGACAAGCTCACCATGACGGTGGAGACCAACGGCGCCGTGACGCCTGAGGATGCGGTGGCCTATGCGGCGCGCATCATTCAGGATCAGCTCCAGGTCTTCGTGAACTTCGAGGAGCCCCGCAAGGAAGAGACCGCCGCCACCGCGCCGCAGCTGCCCTTCAACCCGGCGCTGCTCAAGAAGGTGGACGAGCTCGAGCTGTCGGTGCGTTCGGCTAACTGCCTGAAGAACGACAACATCGTCTACATCGGCGACCTGATCCAGAAGTCGGAAGCCGAGATGCTGCGCACCCCGAACTTCGGCCGCAAGTCGCTCAACGAGATCAAGGAAGTGCTCGCCTCCATGGGCCTCCATCTCGGCATGGAGATCCCCGGCTGGCCGCCGGAGAACATCGAAGACCTCGCGAAGCGCTTCGAGGAGCACTACTGAGGTCGAGTGGCGAATAGCGAATGGCGAGTGGAACACCACCGCCCTTCGCCTTCCATTCGCCACTCACCATCCGTTATTCGCTAATCAAGAGAGCGGGCCGTTCCGTGGCACGGCGGCCCCAAGACCAAGGAGAGAGCCAATGCGTCACGGTTTCCGCGGACGGCGTTTCAACCGCTCGTCCGAGCATCGCAAGGCGATGTTCGCCAACATGTCGGCCGCGCTCATCAAGCACGAGCAGATCGTCACCACCCTGCCCAAGGCGAAGGACCTTCGTCCGGTCGTCGAGAAGCTCGTCACCCTCGCCAAGCGCGGCGATCTCAACTCGCGCCGCCTCGCCACGTCGCAGCTCCGCGACGACGCGATGGTGAAGAAGCTCTTCGACGTGCTCGGCCCCCGCTACGGCGAGCGCCAGGGCGGATACCTGCGCATCCTCAAGGCCGGCTTCCGCTACGGCGACAACGCTCCCATGGCGGTGATCGAGTTCGTGGATCGCGACATCGACGCCCGCGGTCAGGATTCCGGCCCGTCGCAGAAGGACGAGCTCGTGGAGTCCGAGGCGGCCTGAGGCTGCCAACGCGCCTTCCAAGTTGTCGAAAGGGCGGCCCGAGGCCGCCCTTTTCTTTTGGCCTCCAGCGCGGACGGAGCAGAGCGGAGTCAGTGCTCACCGGGTTTCGCTGTACTCCGGTGGGCGTCTCCAGGGCACGTCGGAGGCATGAGCGCCGTCCGCAGATGACGGTTCCGGGCCGGGGCGTTACAGTCCGTGATCCATGGAGACCGCGATGCCCTCATCCCCGCGAGACCCCGAGACGATCGGCGCCCCCGGGGCGCCGGCCGGCTGCTATTACGGGGCCTATCTGAAGCTCGACCAGCTTCTCACCGCCCAGCAGCCCGCGAGCGACGCGGCCGGCACGCCGGCTCATGACGAGATGCTCTTCATCACGGTGCATCAGGTCTACGAGCTCTGGTTCAAGCAGGTGCTGCACGAACTCTCGCGCATCGAGGCCGATCTGTCCGCCAACCCGGTGGACGACCGGATGCTGGGGCGCATCATCCACGGGCTGGACCGCACCCACGAGATCCTGAAGCTCCTGGTCCACCAGCTCGACGTCATGGAAACGATGACGCCGCTCGACTTCCTCGATTTCCGCGACCTCCTCTATCCCGCCTCGGGCTTCCAATCGGTCCAGTTCCGCGAGATCGAGATCCGCCTCGGGCTCTCCCAGGGCAGCCGCCTCTCCTTCGACAGAGCGCCCTTCGAGGCGAAGCTGTCGGACGCGGACCGGGAGCGCCTGCGCCGCGCCGCCGAGCGCCCGAGCCTCGTCGACCTGCTCGACGCCTGGCTCGCGCGCACGCCCTTCGTGGATTGGGGCGGCACCTCGTTCCGGGAGGCCTACCGCGCCGCGGTGGTGCGGATGCTCACCGCCGACCAGCAGAAGGTGAGGGGCGATACGCACCTGTCCTCGCACCAGCGCGCCGCCGAGACCCTCGCCATCGAAGGCGCGTTGAAGAACTTCGCGGCGATCTTCGACGAAGCCGAGGGCGAGAGCTCCTGGCGCATGTCCGGGCGGGCCATCGAGGCGGCCCTCCTCATCACGCTCTACCGGGACGAGCCGGCGCTCAACCAGGCCTTCCGTCTCCTCCAGGCCCTCATGGATGTGGACGAGACCATGACGCTCTGGCGTTACCGGCATGCCCTCATGGTGAGCCGGATGCTCGGGGTGAAGGTCGGGACCGGCGGTTCGTCCGGGCACGATTACCTTCGCGCCACGGCGGAACGGCACGGCATCTTCGGCGACCTGTTCCGCCTTTCCACCTATCTCATTCCGCGGCAGGCCCTGCCGCCGCTGCCGGCTCCGGTCGCCCGCGGGATGGGGTTCGTCTATGCGCAAACCGAAAGTCCAGCGGAGTAGCCCGGTGCTCGATCTCGCCCGCCACTTCTCCCGCTTCATCGAAGCCGAGCCCGGCCGCATCCATCTGGCCGCCCACAGCCATCACTACTGGCCGGACGTGACCCTCGCGGCCCAGCAGCGCTGCTGGGAGGAGGCGGCCCTCTACGCGGACGAGAAGTGGGGACCGGTTTTCGGGGAGGTGATCCCGGCGGTGCAGGCCGGCATCGCCCGCATCCTCAACCTGCCGGACCCCTCGACCATTGCGGTGGCGCCCAACACCCACGAATTCCTGCGCCGCCTGCTCTCGGCCCTACCGGCCGGCCGCCCGAGCCGGATCCTCACCACGGATGGCGAGTTCCACTCCCTCACGCGTCAGGTAGCGCGCCTCGAGGAGGACGGGCTCGTGGCGGTCGAGCGCGTGCCGGTCGAGCCTGCGGCGACGTTCCCGGAGCGTTTCCGGGAGGCCTGCGGACGGGGCGGGCACGACCTCGTCTACGTGAGCCAGGTGTTCTTCAACTCGGGTGCGACGGCGGGCGATCTGAGGGAGCTTGCCGCCGCGGTGCGGGATGCCGAAACCCTCGTCGCGGTCGACGGCTACCACGGCTTCATGGCGCTGCCGACGGACCTGTCCGGGGTCGCGGGCCGGATCTTCTACCTCTCGGGCGGATACAAATACGCCATGGCGGGGGAGGGGGTCTGTTTCCTCCATTGCCCGCCGGGCCACGCGCCTCGGCCGCGGGATACGGGCTGGTTCGCCGCCTTCGGGGCGCTCACGTCGAAACAGGAGGGCGTGCCCTACGGCGAGGACGGCACCCGCTTCCTCGGCGCCACCTTCGACCCTTCCGGGCTCTACCGGCAGCGGGCGGTCTTCGACTGGATGGAGGCGCAGGGCCTCGCGGTCGAGGCGATCCACGCCCACGTCCTCGACCTGCAGGACCGCTTCCTCGCCGCAGTCCGGGCGGGCGGCGTCCCAGGCCTCGATGACGCCCGGCTCGTCTCGCCGGTCGGCACGCGGGAGCGGGGGCATTTCCTCACCTTCGACACGCCCGCGGCCCCGAAACTCCACGAGGACCTCCTGAAGAAGCGCATCGTCACTGACGTGCGCGGCACCCGGATCCGCTTCGGCTTCGGCTGCTATCATGGGCCGGGCGATATCGACCGGGCGGTGGAGAGGCTGAAAGATCGCGCCTACGCGTGAGGCGTCCGTCCGGCTAAGGACGGGCGGAACGGCCATCTTTCTGCATCCCATTAGCAAAGCGGAAAGCGGATCAGCGTATCCTGCCTGAGCATGATTGCGACCCCGACCTTTCCGGATCTCGCCGCCCTCGTGGTGGACGAAAGCCTCTATGTCCGCAGAATCCTGCGCGACATGCTGGCCCGCGTCGGCATCAAGCGCGTGCAGGAGGCTCCCGACGGGGCGGAGGCCCTCGGGGTCCTCGGCGAGAGCAAGCCCGACCTCGTGATCCTCGACTGGGACCTCGCGATCCTGTCGGGCGAGGAGTTCATCCGCCTCACCCGCACGCCCACCACTTCTCCGGCGCCGACGGTGCCGATCATCCTGATGCTGTCGAAGCCCCGCCGCCACGTCGTGGACCGGGCCATCGCGCTCGGCGTGAACGAGATCATCGCCAAGCCCTTCTCGCCCAAGGTGCTGTGGTCGCGGCTCGATGAAGTGGTCAACCGGCCGCGCCCCTTCGTGCAGGTTCGGGGCATCGTCCGGCCGACCCCCAGGGTCAAGCCCGAGGCCGCCCAGGCGGCCTGAAACCGGGGCCGTGGCCGGCTCGGCCGGCGTCAGGTCCGCCGAAAGGCCTTGGGACCGATCCGGAATAGCGGTTCCGCCGCCCTTGGCAGGATGGTCACACGGTTGTTACTCTGCCGGGAACAGCTGGCCTTGGCCGCAAGGGCAGGGCCGAAGGGATTGTGAGTGGCCATCAAGTCGGAAGCAGCCGCCAAAGCGGAGGACGTGCCGTCGCCCCAGGGCGCGCCGGCCTCCTCGCCGTGGCCCGCGAGCCGCCCGGCCTCAGCGCCGCCGAAAGCGGCCCGGCGCGGGCGCGGCAGCACCTATGCGGCGCTCGACCTCGGCACCAACAATTGCCGCCTCCTCATCGCCGAGCCGTCCCACTGGGGCTTTCGGGTGGTCGACGCCTTCTCGCGGATCGTCCGTCTCGGCGAAGGCCTCGGCCATGGCAACAGCCTGAGCGAAGGCGCCATCGAGCGGACTCTCGAGGCCCTGAAGATCTGCAAGGACAAGATGGCGGCTCGGCATGTGGGCCGCGCAAGGCTCGTCGCCACGGAGGCGTGCCGGCTCGCGACGAACGGCCCTGCCTTCACCGAGCGGGTCAGGGACGAGCTCGGCATCGAGCTCGAGGTGGTGGACCGGCGCACGGAGGCCTACCTCGCCGTCACGGGCTGCGCGTCACTGGCCGATCCGCGGGCCCATTCGGTCATCGTGTTCGACATCGGCGGCGGCTCGACGGAGATCGCCTGGCTCGACGGTCCCGCGCAGGGCATGTTCGCCGATCCCTGCAAGCGCATCCGGGCCTGGGACTCGCTGCCCGTGGGCGTCGTGACCCTGGCCGAGCGCCACGGCGGCATCGACGTCACGCCGCAGATCTTCGAGGGCATGGTGGAGGAGGTGTCGGAACTCCTCCTCGATTTCGCGCTCATCGCCGCCCAGGCCGAGCGCGCCCCGCATTTCCACCTCCTCGGGACCTCCGGCACCGTGACGACCGTCGGCGGCATCCATCTCGGCCTGGCGCGCTACGACAGGCGCAGGGTCGACGGGCTCTGGCTGCAGGACGAGAACGTGCAGAATGTGGTCGACCGGCTGATCGATACGACCTTCGACGAGCGGGCGGCGAACCCTTGCATCGGCAAGGAGCGGGCCGATCTTGTGCTCGCGGGCTGCGCGATCCTGGAAGCCATCCGCCGGGCGTTCCCGTCGGAGCGGCTGCGCATCGCGGATCGCGGCCTGCGCGAGGGAATTCTCATGACGATGATGCGGGAAGATCAGGCTTGGCGCCGGGGGAACGGCCGGTGAGCGAGAAGGGCGGCTCCGGGAACCGGCAGCTGAAGCAGAGGCTCAAGACGGCGCGAAAGCGCACCCTGTCCTCGCAGAAGTGGTTGGAACGTCAGCTCAACGATCCCTACGTGGCGAGGGCCAAGCGCGAGGGCTATCGCTCCCGGGCGGCCTACAAGCTCCTCGAGATCGACGACAAGTACCGTCTCCTGAAGCCCGGCCAGCGCGTGGTGGACCTCGGCGCCGCGCCCGGCGGCTGGTCGCAGATCGCAGCGACCCGGGTCGGCAGCGTCGACGGCAAGGGGCACGTGGTCGGCATCGACCTGTTGCCCATCGACCCGCTGCCGGGCGTCGAGTTCATCGAGCTCGACTTCCTCGATGAGGCCGCACCGCAAAGGCTCGTCGACCTTCTCGGCGGTCCGGCCGACATCGTCATGTCCGACATGGCGGCGAACACCACCGGCCACAAGAAGACCGATCACCTGCGGATCATGGGGCTTGCGGAAGCGGCGATCCATTTCGCCCGCGAGATCATGGCGCCGGGGGGTGCCTTCATCGCCAAGGTGTTCCAGGGCGGCACCGAGAACCAGCTTCTGAACGACCTCAAGCGCGACTTCGCCACCGTCCGCCATGTGAAGCCCGCCGCGAGCCGGGCCGATTCCTCGGAACTCTACGTGCTGGCGACGGGTTTCCGCGGCGGTGCGCCCTAGATCACACCCCGAACGAGGATGATCGCCGCCCCTCGGCGGGAAGGGCGGTCGCGCGACGGCGAGGACAGCATGGCGCACAAGGTCGGCATCATCGGCCTGGGCAAGATCGCCCAGGACCAGCACATCCCGGTCATCGGCAAGAACACCGCCTTCGAGCTCCATGCCGTCTCGAGCCAGCGCGGCATCGGGGTTCCCGGCGTCCCGCATGCCTTCAAGGACCACCGCGAGCTCCTGGCCCTGCCGGACCTCGACGCGGTCGCGATCTGCACGCCCCCTCAGGTGCGCCACGTCATCGCCCGCGAGGCCTTGGAGGCCGGCAAGCACGTGCTGCTCGAAAAGCCCCCGGCCGCGACGCTGAGCGAGCTCGAAGACCTCGCCCGCATCGGCGAGCGCAGCGGCCGGGTTGTCTTCACCACCTGGCACTCCCAGTACAACCGCGCCGTGGACGAAGCCCGGCGGGCGCTTCAGGGCCAGCGCGTGCGCCGCCTTCTCGTCACCTGGAAGGAGGACGTGCGGCACTGGCATCCGGGCCAGCAATGGATCTGGGAGGCCGGCGGCTTCGGCGTGTTCGATCCGGGCATCAACGCGCTCTCGATCGTGACGAAGATCATGCCGGACCCGGTCTTCGTGCGCAAAGCCGACCTCGAGTTCCCGGCGAACCGGGACGCCCCCATCGCCGCGACCCTTACCTTCTCGTCGGTCGTGGAAGGGGCGGACCTGCGCGCCGTGTTCGACTGGCGGCAGACGGGTCCCCAGAGCTGGGACATCGAGGTCGAAACGGAGGCCGGCGCCCGGCTCAAGCTCGCCAATGGCGGCGGACGTCTCGAGGTCGACGGACGCCTCGTCGCCGACGAGAAGCCGCAGGAATACGAGGGCATCTACGAGCGCTTCGACGCGCTCCTCCGCAACGGCCGCTCGGACGTCGACGACGACCCGTTCCGCCTCGTGGCCGACGCCTTCATGATCGGGCGGCGGGTCGAGGTGGACGCGTTCGAGGATTAGGACCGCAGCGCAGCTCTGATCCGCCGCCAGAGCTCTCATCCTGAGGGTTCGCGAAGCGAACGTCTCGAAGGACGAGGGCGCTCCAGTGTACGGAGGTTGCGCCACCCGCGTGTTCTGGACCCTCCTTCGAGACGGGCCTGACGGCCCTCCTCAGGATGAGGGTTGGCAAAAGACGAGGCGTCCTCAGGCCAGGTTCTTCTTGAAGAACGCCACCGTCCGACTCCAGGCCAAATCCGCCGCCGTCTTGTCGTAGCGCGCTGCCGCTGTGTCGTTGTTGAAGGCGTGGTTGACGCCCTCGTACATGTGCAGCTCGTAGGACTTGCCCGCCTGCTTGAGGGCCGCCTCGTAGGGCGGGATGCCCGCATTGATGCGCTCGTCGAGGCTCGCGTAATGCAGCATCAGGGCCGCCCGGATCTTAGGGACATCCTCCGCCTTCGGCTGGCCGCCGTAATAGGCGACGCCGGCGGCAAGCTCCGGCTCGTTGACGGCAAGGTTGTTGACCGCGCCGCCGCCCCAGCAGAAGCCCACGGCGCCCACCTTGCCGTTCGAGTCCGGACGCCCCTTGAGATAGGCGACCGCAGCCCTGCCGGAGGCGATCACGTCGGGCTGCTTCAGCTGCCCGATCATCTCCCGGCCCTTGTCCTCGTCCGCCGGCGTTCCGCCCATGGGGGACAGGTAGTCGAGGCCGAGCGCCAGGAAGCCCTCCGTCGCCATCCGGCGCGTCACGTCCCGGATATGCGGATTGAGGCCCCGGTTCTCGTGGATGACGATCACGGCCGGCAGCCGGCCCGAGGCCTCCTTCGGCTTCACGAGATAGCCCTTGAGGCCGGCAAAGCCCGGCACGTCCACGGTCTCCGCCGTAATGCGCGGGTCGGTCTCGGCGACCGTCTGCGCCTTGGCGTAGTTGCTCGTCAGAACCGGAAGGAGCGCGGCCGCGGCAGCGGTGCTGCCGGCGAGGCCGGCAAGCTGGTCGAGGAAGGAGCGGCGGCTCAGGCCACCATGGGTGTAGTAGTCGTAAAGATCGATGATCCGCTGGTCCATGACCCGGGCGCTCCCTTGCAAAGCTTGCGCTTTACCTAGCGGAGCGCGGCCGACCCTCCAACCCGTCTCCCATGCCCGTGGAGGGTGCCTGCGCCTTCACAGTTCGGTGACCCGACATCTCGGCTCCCGCGGAGGGATCGAGGCGCGCAAAGACGAAGCCCGCCATGGCCGAGATGCCGGCCACGAGCCAGAAGGCCGGAGCGAAGTCCCCGGCCTCCAGGGTTTCGGACCCGCGCAGCTGCGCCGCCGATTGCAGCGCGAAGCCGCCGATCGCCACGCCCATGCTCAAGGCGAGCTGCTGCGCGGCGCTCGACAGGCTCGTGGCGTAGCTCATGTCGCGATTGGTGATGTCGGCGTAGCCGATGGCGTTGAGGCTGGTGAACTGGAGCGAACGGAAGCAGCCCCCGACGAACAGCACCAGCAGGATGATCCAGTGCGGCGTGTCGGGCGCGAAGAAGCCGTTCGCGGCGATGAAGGCCGCACCCACGAAGGCGTTCACGGTGAGGAGCCGCCGGAAGCCCACTCGCTCCAACACGCGCTTGGCGATCACCTTGGTGAAGATCGCCCCGATGGCGGCCACGAAGGTGAGCATGCCGGATTCGAGCGGGTTCAGGCCGAAGCCGAGTTGCAGAAGCAGCGGCAGCAGGAAGGGGATCGCTCCGACCCCGACCCGAAACAGCGAGCCGCCAAGAACGCTCGCCCGGAAGGTCGGGATCCTCAGGAGTTCGAGGCGCAGCAGCGGCGCCTCCACCCGCCTCGCATGGAGGAGATAGGCCACGACGCATCCCGCGCCCACCAGCACGCAGGCCGCCGACACCTCCAAAGGGATGAGGTATCGCCCGCCGGTCGCAAAGCCCAGCATCAGGAGCGCGAACCCGATGCCCGTGAGCAGGAAGCCCGCAACGTCGAGGGGCGGAACGTCCGGTTCCTTGATGTTGGGGATGTAGATCGTGGCGAGGACGATCCCGAGAAGGCCGATCGGGATGTTGATGAAGAAGATCCACTGCCAGCTGAAATAGGTGGTGATGAACCCGCCGAGGGGCGGGCCGACCACGGGCCCGATGAGCGCCGGGATCGTCAGCGTCGCGAGAGCCTGCACCACCTCCGCCCGCGGCACGCTGCGCAGAAGGACGAGCCGCCCGACTGGCACCATCATGGCGCCGCCCATTCCCTGGAAGAAGCGGGCCAGCACGAACTCTTCCAACGAACCCGCGAAGGCGCAGGCCAGGGACCCTGCCATGAAGACCCCGAGCGCGGCCCGGAACACGGTCCGCGAGCCGAACTTGTCGGCCATCCACCCGGAGATCGGGATGAAGACCGCGAGACTGACCAGATAGGATGTAAGCGCGAGTTTGAGGGCGATCGGGTCCTCGCCGAGATCCTCAGCGATGGCCGGCAGCGACGTGGCGATCACCGTCGAGTCGGTGTTCTCCATGAAGAGCGCGGTGGCGATGATGAGGGGAACCAGCCGGGAGCGACGCATGACCGCCAGCACCTAGCGCGGGGGCCGCCCCTTGCCCAGGCGCGCACCGGCACGGCAGGGCTGCCGGGCGGGCATGAGCCAGAACCCTTTGCGAAGCGGGGCCCGCATGCTACGGACCCTCGCCAACCCTCAAGGCGCGGATGCCGGTCCCGCCTCGGACCCCCATCAGGAGTTGGCCATGGCCCGCATCGTTGCCGAAGAGCTCATCGAAGGTCTCACCTTCGACGACGTGCTGCTGCGGCCCGGACGCTCCGAGGTTCTGCCGGCCGACGTGGACGTGGCGACCCGCCTCACGCGCTCGATTCACCTGAACCTGCCGATCATCGCCTCCGCGATGGATACGGTGACCGAGGCGCGCATGGCCATCGCCATGGCCCAGAACGGCGGTCTCGGCGTCATCCACAGGAATCTGGAGCCGGAGGCTCAGGCCGAGCAGGTACGCCTCGTGAAGCGCTACGAGTCCGGCATGGTGATGAACCCCATCACGATCCACCCGGACGAGACCCTGGCGGACGCCCTCGCCACCATGAAGCACCACGGCATCTCCGGCATCCCCGTGGTGGAGCGAGGGCCCAACGGCTCCAAGGGCAAGCTCGTCGGGATCCTCACCAACCGCGACGTGCGCTTCGCCTCGAACCCCGGTCAGAGGGTGGCCGAGCTCATGACCAAGGACCGGCTCATCACGGTCCGCGAGGGCGTGACGCAGGACGAGGCGCGCCGGCTTCTCCACCAGTTCCGGATCGAGAAGCTCCTCGTCGTCGACGACCATTACCGCTGCATCGGCCTCATCACCGTCAAGGACATCGAGAAGCAGGTCGCCTATCCGAGCGCCGCCAAGGACGAGCAGGGGCGCCTTCGGGTGGCGGCCGCCACGACCACCGGGGAACAGGGCTTCGAGCGCTCCGAGCGCCTCATCGATGCGGGCTGCGACGTGATCGTGGTGGACACGGCCCACGGTCATTCCGTGCGGGTGCTGGAGAGCGTGTCGCGGGTGAAGAAGCTGTCGAACGCCGTGCAGGTGATCGCCGGCAACGTGGCGACCCGGGAGGGCGCGCAGGCGCTCATTGATGCCGGAGCCGACGCCATCAAGGTCGGCATCGGACCCGGCTCCATCTGCACGACCCGGATCGTGGCCGGCGTCGGCGTGCCCCAGCTCACCGCCATCATGGAAGCCGTCGAGGCGGGCCAGAAGGCCGATGTGCCGGTGATCGCCGACGGCGGCATCAAGTTCTCGGGCGATCTCGCCAAGGCCCTCGCGGCAGGCGCCTCCTGCGCCATGGTGGGCTCGCTCCTCGCCGGCACCGACGAGACGCCCGGCGAGGTGTTCCTCTACCAGGGCCGCTCCTACAAGTCCTATCGCGGCATGGGCTCGGTGGGCGCCATGGCCCGCGGCTCCGCCGACCGCTACTTCCAGGCCGAGGTGCGCGACACCCTGAAGCTGGTGCCCGAGGGCATCGAAGGCCAGGTGGCCTACAAGGGTCCCGTCGCCGCCGTCCTGCACCAGCTCGCCGGCGGCCTTCGCGCCGCCATGGGCTATGTGGGCGCCGCCACCCTCGAGGAGTTCCGCGACCGCGCCCAGTTCATCCGCATCACCAATGCGGGCCTGCGCGAGAGCCACGTCCACGACGTGACGATCACGCGGGAGAGCCCGAACTACCCGACGAGGTCGTGAGCCTTGAGCATCCAAGCCGTCCTCGCCCCGGTCTTCGTGCAAGTCGCCCTGACCTTTGCCCTCCTTTTCCTCATGGGACGGTCGCGTTTCTCTGCCATCCGAGCGAATGAGGTGGAGGTGCAGGCGATCGCCCTCGGCCAGCCCGCTTGGCCGGACCGAGTGCTCCAGGTCGCGAACGCCTATCACAACCAGTTCGAGACGCCGCTCCTGTTCTACGCCCTCGTCGCTCTGGCGCTGATCACGCGTCAGGCGGACCTGCTCTTCGTCGTCATGGCCTGGCTCTTCGTCGCCGCGCGGCTGGCCCACGCCTATATCCACACGACCTCCAACACGGTGATCCGGCGCTTTCAGGCCTTCCTCGCCGGAACCGTCGTTCTCATGCTCATGTGGCTCATCTTCGCGGTCCGGATCCTGTTCGCCCTATGACGCCCGCCGCCCGCCTGTCCGCCGCCATCGAGGTTCTCGCCGATATCGATGCCCGCCGCCGCCCCGTGGGGGACGCTCTGAAGGATTGGGGGCTGTCGCATCGCTTCGCGGGCTCGAAGGACCGGGCGGCCATCGCGAGCCTCGTCTACGACGCGCTGCGCCGCAAAGCGTCGGCCGGCTGGATCATGGGGGAGGGGACGCCGCGGGCCGTCCTCCTCGGCATGCTGAAGCTGCAGCGCGGCATGGACTCCCAGGCTATCGCGGCCCTCTTCTCGGGCGAGCGGCATGCGCCGGAGCCCCTTTCGGACGCCGAGCGGGGCCGTCTGGCGGAAGCGAGCCTCGACGGAGCGCCTGCCCCGATCGCCGGCGACTTTCCGGACTGGATCGAGCCGTCGCTGCGCCGCATGCTCGGCGAGGATGTGGTGCCGGAACTCCAGGCCCTCGCCACCCGCGCTCCCCTCGATCTTCGGGTCAATCTCCTCAAGGTCGGCTCCCGCGAGGAGGCGCACGAGGCCCTGCCGCATCTCGGCGCTATCGAGACGCCGCTCTCGCCCTTGGGCCTGCGGATCCAGCCGAGCGAGGACGGCCGCGGCCCGGCGGTGCAGGCCGAACCCGAATTCATCAAGGGCTGGATCGAGATCCAGGACGAGGGGTCACAGTTGGCCGCGCTTCTCTCCGGCGCCAAATCCGGCGAGCAGGTCGTCGACCTGTGCGCAGGCGGTGGCGGCAAGACCCTGGCCCTCGCCGCGATGATGCGGAACGGCGGCCAGATCTACGCCACCGACAACGACGCCCGCCGCCTCGCGCCGATCCACGAGCGTCTGGCGCGGGCGGGCGCGCGCAACGTTCAGGTCCGCACCCCGCGGGCCCGGGCTGACGCCGTGACGGATCTCGACGGGCGCATCGACTGCGTGCTCGTCGACGCTCCCTGCACCGGCATCGGCACCTGGCGGCGGAACCCCGACGCGAAGTGGCGCCTTCGCCCCGGCAGCCTCGATACGCGTCGCCAAGAGCAGGCGGCGGTGCTCGACCGCGCGGCGCGCCTCGTGAAGCCCGGCGGGCGCATCGTGTACATCACCTGCTCGGTGCTCCCGGAAGAGGGGGACGATGCGGTGCGCGGGCTTCTGGAGCGGCAGGGGGGATTGAGCGTGGTTCCGGCGGCCGAAGTGCTCTCAGGCGCCGGCCTCAGCCATTTGGCCGACGCCACGCGCACGACCGAGCACGGGCTGCAGATGACGCCGCTGCGCACCGGGACGGACGGCTTCTACGTCGCCGTCCTCAGGAAGTAAGGAGCGGCTTCGATCCCGCACGGAGAGCGTCGCCAAGGACGGGGGAGATGACACGGGCGCGGCAATCCCTTAACCACCCGCCATGACCGAGAAAACCGTCCAGCAGAACCACGACAAGGTCCTCATCGTCGATTTCGGCTCCCAGGTGACGCAGCTCATCGCCCGTCGCGTGCGCGAGCAGGGGGTCTATTCCGAGGTGGTGCCGTTTCAGAAGGCGGAGGCCGCCTTCCGCGAGATGAAGCCGAAGGCCGTGATCCTCTCGGGCGGACCGGAATCGGTGACCACCGACACCTCGCCCCGCGCGCCGCATTCGCTCTTCGACGCCGGCACGCCGGTCTTCGGGATCTGCTACGGCCAGCAGGCCATGGCGGCGCAACTCGGCGGCGAGGTCGAGGGCGGGCACCATGCGGAGTTCGGCCGCGCCGAGATCGAGATCCTGGCCGACAGCCCGCTCTTCAAGGGCATCTGGCGCGTCGGCTCCAAGGTCCCCGTCTGGATGAGCCACGGCGACCGGGTGACGAAGCTGCCGGAAGGTTTCCAGCCCCTCGCGTCCTCGCCGAACGCGCCCCTCGCCGTGGTCGCCGACGAGGCCCGCAAGTTCTACGGCGTCCAGTTCCACCCGGAGGTGGCGCATACGCCTCAAGGCGAACTCCTCATCCGCAACTTCGTGCGCGAGATCGCCGGCTGCCAGGGCGACTGGACCATGAAGGCCTTCCGCGAGGAAGCCATCGAGCGCATCCGCCAGCAGGTGGGCAAGGGGCGCGTGATCTGCGGCCTCTCGGGCGGCGTCGACTCGGCCGTCGCGGCGGTGCTCATCCACGAGGCCATCGGCGACCAGCTCACCTGCGTGTTCGTGGACCACGGCCTCCTGCGCCTCGGCGAGGCCGAGCAGGTGGTCGGCCTCTTTCGCGATCACTACAACATCCCGCTCGTCCACGTGGAGGCGCAGGACCTCTTCATCGGCGCGCTCGAGGGCGTTTCCGACCCCGAGGTGAAGCGCAAGACCATCGGCAAGCTCTTCATCGACGTGTTCGACGAGGAGGCGAAGAAGATCGGCGGCGCGGAGTTCCTGGCGCAGGGCACGCTCTATCCCGACGTGATCGAGAGCGTGTCGTTCACGGGCGGCCCGTCCGTCACCATCAAGAGCCACCACAATGTGGGCGGCCTGCCCGAGCGCATGAAGATGAAGCTCGTGGAGCCCCTGCGCGAGCTTTTCAAGGACGAGGTGCGGGTGCTCGGCCGCGAGCTCGGTCTGCCGGACAAGTTCGTCGGCCGCCATCCCTTCCCGGGTCCCGGCCTCGCCATTCGCGTGCCGGGCGAGATCACGCGGGAAAAGCTCGACATCCTGCGCAAGGCCGATGCGATCTACCTCGAGGAGATCCGGAGAGCTGGCCTCTACGACACCATCTGGCAGGCCTTCGCGGTGCTGCTCCCGGTGAAGACCGTGGGCGTCATGGGCGACGGGCGCACCTACGATCATGTCTGCGCGCTCCGCGCCGTCACCTCCGTCGACGGCATGACGGCGGATTTCTACCCCTTCGACATGACTTTTCTCGGCGGGGTGGCGACCCGCATCATCAACGAGGTGAAGGGCATCAACCGGGTCACCTACGACATCACCTCCAAGCCCCCCGGCACGATCGAGTGGGAATAGGCGGCCGGCGGGGCTCGCCGCCCCGGGGCCTACCGGTGTAGCTTGGCCTTATTCCCAGTGGACGCACCCATGACCCTCCTGATCCTCGGCCTTCTGCTCTTCGTCGGCACGCACATGTCCACCGTTGCGCGGGGGAGCCGGGCGGCGCTCATCGGCCGGGTGGGGGAGGGAGCCTACAAGGGCGTGTACTCGCTCCTGTCCCTCGGCGGTCTCATCCTCATCGGCATCGGGTACGATCAGTACCGGGCATCGGGCTACATCCCGGTCTGGGATCCGCCGGTCTGGACGCGGCACCTGTCGCTGGTTCTCGTGCTCCTCGCCTTCATCGCCTTCGTGGCGGCCTACCTGCCCGGGCGGATCAAGGGCGCCTTGAAGCATCCCATGCTGGTGGGGTTGAAGATCTGGGCTCTCGCCCATCTTCTCGCCAACGGCGATCTCGGCTCCATGCTGCTCTTCGGTTCGCTCCTGGCCTGGGGCGTGATCGCCCGCATCAGCACGAAGTACCGCGACGAGGTCGTGGTGCATGGCGGGCCGGTGCAGCCGCCCATGGGCCTGCGCAACGACATCCTGGCGGTGGCCATCGGCACGGGCGCGTATCTCGCCTTTGCGTTCTGGCTCCACCCCTGGCTGATCGGCGTCGCGGTGGTGCCCGGGCGCGCGTGACGGCCCAGGGCTCCGACCGTCCCTGGCCTCTCGCCTTCCCGTGCCCCTTGTGCTAGGCGACCGCCTTCGTTTTCAACAGGTTGCAACGATGGCCCAGAACGACGAGTTCATCCGCGAGGTCGACGAGGAATATCGCCGCGACCGGCTGGCGCAGATCTGGCAGCGCTATAGCGGGCTCATCGTCGGTCTCGCCATCCTCCTCGTCGTGGGGGTCGGGGGCTGGCGCTACTGGGAGTACTCGCAGGAGCTGAAGGCCCAGGCGGCCGCCGCGCGCTATCAGGACGCGATCCAGCTTGCGGCGGAGCCCGCCAAGAGCGACGAGGCCGAGAAGGCGCTGGAAGGGCTCGCGAAGGACGCGCCCGGCGGCTACGGCCTCCTCACGCGGTTCCGCCTGGCGGCCGAACTCGGCAAGGGCGATCCCGAGGACGGGGCCAAGGCCTTCGACGCGCTCGCCGCCGACAACGGCGTCGAGGGTCGCTGGCGCGATCTCGCCAAGCTCCGGGCCGCGATGCTGCGGATGGACGGCGCCGATCCGGCGGCCATCCGCCAGAGCCTCGAACCGCTCGCGGCTCCCAGCAATCCCTGGCGCCACTCGGCCCGGGAACTCCTCGGGCTGTCGGGCCTTAAGACCGGCGACATGGACTATGCCGGCCGGTGGTTCGACCAGATCGCCGCCGACCGGGACACGCCCGCGTCGCTCCGGCAGCGGCTCGACACCTATACGGCGCTCGTCGCCGGCGGACCCGTTCAGGTCACGCAGTAAGGACACCCATGACGCCCACAATCGCCATTGTCGGGCGGCCGAATGTCGGCAAGTCGACCCTGTTCAACCGGCTCGTCGGCAAGAAGCTCGCGCTCGTCGACGACCGCCCCGGGGTCACCCGCGACCGCCGCGAGGGCGAGGCCCGCCTCGGCGATCTCACGTTCCGCATCGTCGACACGGCGGGCCTCGAGGAGGCCGACGAGGAGACCCTGCTCGGCCGCATGCGGGCGCAGACGGAAGCCGCCATCGGCGATGCCGACGTCATCCTGTTCGTAATCGACGCCCGCGTCGGCGTTTTGCCGGCGGACCGCCCCTTCGCCGAGCTGGTGCGCCGCTCCGGGAAGCCCGTGATCCTCATCGCCAACAAGGCCGAGGGCGGGGCCGGGATGGCGGGCGCCTACGAGGCGTTCTCCCTCGGCCTCGGCGATCCGGTGCCGCTCTCGGCGGAGCACGGGGAGGGCATGGCGGACCTCTTCGAAGCCCTCATGCCGCACTTTCCCGAACCGTCCGCCGACGAGGAGGACGAGTTCTCAGGTGACGGCGAGGAGGAACCGGAGGACGATCCGAAGAAGCCCCTGCAGGTGGCCATCGTCGGCCGTCCCAATGCGGGCAAGTCCACCCTGATCAATCGCATGATCGGCGAGGACAGGCTGCTCACCGGCCCCGAGGCCGGCATCACCCGCGATTCCATTTCCATCGACTGGCGCTGGCGCGGCCGCACCATCAAGCTCTTCGACACGGCGGGCCTGCGCAAGCGCGCCCGGGTCGAGGACAAGCTCGAGAAGCTCTCCGTCGCGGATGCGCTCAGGGCCGTGCGGTTTGCCGAAGTTGTGGTGGTTCTCCTCGACGCGACGATCCCGTTCGAGAAGCAGGACCTCTCCATCGTCGATCTCGTCGAGCAGGAGGGCAGGGCCCTCGTGATCGGACTCAACAAGTGGGATCTCGTGGCCGATCAGCCGGGCCTCCTGAAGGACCTGCGCGAGAAGGCGACGCGGCTGCTGCCGCAGGTGCGCGGCGCGCCCATCGTGCCGCTCTCGGGCCTCGCCGGCAACGGCATCGACCCGCTCATGAAGGCGGTGGTCGAGATCTACGGCGTTTGGAACCGCCGGATCTCGACGGCGAGGCTGAACCAGTGGCTCGAGGGTGCCCTTTCGGCGAACCCGCCCCCGGCGGTGTCGGGGCGGCGCATCAAGATTCGCTACATGACCCAGGTGAAGGCCCGCCCGCCGCATTTCGCGGTCTTCGGCAACCAGCTCGACGCCCTGCCGAAGAGCTACACCCGCTACCTCGTCAACGGCCTGCGCGAGGCCTTCGAGATCCCGGGCGTGCCGATCCGGATCTCGCTGCGGATGGGCCAGAACCCGTTCGACAAGGGACGGAAGTAAGCGCGCCCGCCCGCTCTGCCGCAGTGACGACCCTCCCGGATGGGACAAGGGCGGACGGCGCAGCCGACCGGGGTTGAGGTGTGCGCCGGTGCCGAACAGAGCGCGGGCCACCCTCTCCCGTGCGGGAGAGGGCCGGGGCGAGGGCGATGCGGGCGCAAAGGAAGGTTCACCGTCGTCCCGGTGCGCCCCCGCTTGTCATTCCGGGGCGAGCGGAGCGAGAGCCCGGAACCCATAAACGTCAGGGATGCAGAAAAGAGCGCACCCGCGCCGATCACAGCTTGCGTCGTCATGGTTATGGGTTCCGGGCTCGCCTGCGGCGCCCCGGAATGACAAGCGGCGGCGCCTCGGACCTGCAGCGCACCCCCACTGACCACTCGCTACTCACCTCAGCCCCGTCCTATGTTCCGCTTTTGTTCTTGACGTGAGCTGCAAG
>DASZBD010000032.1:0-90031 GCA_035944475.1 Microvirga sp. | reverse complement strand
CAGGGGAGCCTCGCCCCCCTCCCCGGCTTCGGCCTCCACGGGCTTCTTCTCAGGGGCTGTGGGCTTCGGCGCCGGGGCAGGCTCCTCGGGGCCTGCCGTTTCGAGGAAGGCCCGCTCGAGATCGTCGAGGGACACCTCGCCGGGGCGCAGGGCCCGTTCGAGAACCTGATAGGACAGTGTGCCGGCGGTTTCGACCTTCGCGGCCGGAGCGGGACGCGCTTCGGCCGGCGCCTCGGCCATCGCCATCTGTTCGAGGCTGCCGATGAGGTCGCCGTCGGCGCCATCGGGCTCGGCAGCCGTGCGCTCGAGTTCGCCCAGGATCTCCTTGATCCGGTCGAGGGTCGCGAGAATGAGGGTGACGGCTTGCGTCGTGACGGGCATCCCATCGCGGAACTTGCCCATGAGGGTTTCGGCCGCGTGGGCCAGGGCTTCGAGCCTCGGAAGCCCGAGGAAGCCGCAGGTGCCCTTGATGGTGTGCACCAGCCGAAAGATGTTGCTGAGAATCGCCTGGTTGTTCGGGTCCTGTTCGAACCGGACGAGTTCGATGTCGACCGTGTCCAGGTGTTCCCCAGTTTCGGTCAAAAACTCACGCAGAAGGTCGTCCATGACGATGACTCAAACTCACGAGACGCAGCACTCAACGCCTCATAGTCACCGAGATGGGTTTCTAATTCATTGCGAACGCCAGCGATTCCGGAGCCTGCGCGTAAAACGCCCGGCCTCAGGCACCTGCCGTTACGGCACGGATGGTCACCTCATCGCCTTCGAGACGCAGGCTGACGTCCATCTCGGCGGCGCGGGCGACCATGCCGGCATAAAAGACCTGAATGCCGTGCGCATCGACCGTACCGTTCTCAGGAGCCCCGGCGAGGAGCGCTTGGGCGTGGGGCGGAATGCGGGCGTTGAGGCCCTTGGAGGTGAGCAGGAAGTCGCAACGCTCCGCATCGCCGGTCACGACCACGTTCACCGACCCGCCGCGCGGCACGGCGTTGATCGCCAGCACCAAGAGGTTGAGAAGGAGCTTGACCCGGTTCTTGGGAAAGAGCGCGCGGGGAGCGGACCACGACAGGGAGACCTTGTCGTCCTGGAAGAGCCCGCGGGCCACCTGTTCGGCATCGCCGAGATCGATGGAGGCGCCCGCCGACCCCGCCGCCCCGAAGGCGAGGCGCGCGAATTGCAGCCGCGCCGACGCCTGCTTGGCGCTTTTGCGGATGAGATCGAGGGCGAAGTCGCGCATCGACGCGTCGTTCTCGTCCTCCAGAACCTCGAGCCCGTTCACGATCGCACCCACCGGCGAGATCACGTCGTGGCACACGCGCGAGCACAGGAGGGCGGCGAGATCGAGCGAATCGAGCGTGATCGGGTTCATGACGGCTCCGGCGGGAAGATTGTCGATTCGCGCAGAGTGCCAACGAAAACAGGGTTTTGAACCTGTTTCGGCGCCCCATTGCAGCGACAAGGGAACGAACCCCGATACCCGGCATTGAGGCTCTTGGGAAGCCGACGAAGGGATCGACAGACCAGCGGCAAAAGGGCACAAAGCAGCCATGAGGATCGACGAACAGGATGCCGATGCGGTCGCATCGAGGCTCGTGCCCATCGCGATCGAGGCTGGCCGCCTCCTGCGGGCCCTTGAGCGCGCCGCCCTCGACCGCAGCCTCAAGGCGGACGGCACGCCGACGACGGAAGCCGACCTTGCCGCGGAAGAACTCATCATCCGCCGCTTGAACGAAGCCTGGTCCGGCGTTCCCGTGGTCGCCGAGGAGACCGCCAATGCCGAGGGCGCGTCGGACCTCTTCTTTCTCGTGGACCCCTTGGACGGCACGGGCGACTTCATCCACGGGACGGGTGAGTACAGCGTGAACATCGCCCTCGTGCGCAACGGCCGGCCGGTGGCCTCCGTCGTGTCCGCGCCTGCCATGGGCAAGATCTGGAAGGCGGGGGAGACGGTCCGGTCGGGACTGATCGCGGACGGCGCCGACATCCCTTGGCAGGACGTGAGAACCCGCCCTGCCCCGGAACGCGACCTCATCGCCCTCGTGAGCCGCCGCCATGGCGACTCGGCGACCGAGGCGTGCCTCTCCACCTTGTCGATCGGCACCCGCCGAACCGCCTCCTCGGCCCTGAAATTCTGCCTGATCGCCTCGGGCGAAGCCGACGTTTACGTCCGCTGCGGCCCGACCATGGAATGGGACACGGCGGCAGGCGACCACATCCTGTGCCGGGCGGGCGGCTGCGTCGTGGATGCGAACGGGTCGGCCCTGACCTACGGCCATGACGACCGGGGCTACCGAAACGGCCCATTCGCCGCCTTGGGCGATGCGACCCTGGCGTCCCGCCTCGCCTTGCCGCAGGCGACCGTCTGAGCCTTAAAAGCCGAGAAGAGCGGGAATTTCGCCCAGCGTTCTCACCCGCATCGGGATGGCAGCGGCCTCGGGCCAGCGAGCTTGCACGACGCCCCAGGGGCCGCGCTCCACGAAGACGGCCTGGAGCCCGAGACGCAGAGCCGGCAGCACGTCGTTGTCGATGCGATCGCCGATATAGACGATCTCATCCGGCGGCAGGCCCGACAATTCGATGATCGTCTGAAAGAATCGCGGGTCCGGCTTCGAGACGCCCCAACGGCCGGACGAGCCGACGATCTGCGCATCGACCCCAATGGAGCGCACGAAGTCTTCCGTCCGCTGCGAGTGGTTGCCGGCAAAGCCGAGCCGAAAGCCCTGCTCCTGCGCACGAAGGAGCGTCGGCGCGGTATCGGGGTAGAGATCGCTTTCGACGAACCCTCGAGGAACGCCGGCCCGGGCTCGGGCCTGCCGCTCGGCCTCAAGATCGATGCCCGGACGCACCAATTCGAACACGTCCTCATGGTGTCGCCGGGCCTCGATGACGGCCCCGAGGGCGGCAAAGAACGTGGAGCGGGGAACACCGAGCCAGTCGGCCCACTCGCCCCATAGGCGCTCCTCGCTCACGAGCGTCTCCCCCACGTCGAAAAAGAGGAGCTTTGGCCGGGTCACGGCGGCACGAGCCCGGCCTTCAGGCCGGCCCAGCGCTCCTCGGCCCGGGGACCCACGGTCGGGTCCGCGAGGAAGCGGGCGCGGTTGGCATCGTTGCGGAAAAGATAGAGCCTGCCGTCCCGGATGATCGAGATGGCCGGGTTCGCATCCACGATCCGGCCCCGGCTCATGGCCTCCGCGTCGTAGCCGCCGAGACGCGGCGCATAGACGGTGGGGCTCGCCTCGAAGGCCGCGCGGTTCGCGGCAGACGCGAACCGCCAGGCGACGCCGCTCCAGACGAGTTCGTGCGGGCTGCGGCCCGGTTGGGGACCCTCCGGCAGAAGGTAGGTCACCGGATCGAAGCCGCCGAGGGCAAAACCCGTGGCCTCATCCACATGGAACACCTCGGTCATCGCGACGAGCGGTCCTGCAGCCCCCGGCGGCAAGGGACGCTGAGCCAGGGCCGGCTGCGCGGGGAGAAGACCAAGGCCGAGCGCGGCGATGAGGAGCTTGCGTTGAGGCATTGTTAAGGTTGATGAATCTAGACTGGATCAGAAGACCAGGACTCGTCGGAAACGCACGCCACTGTTCCCGCAAGGTGTGAAGAATCCGTCGATGCCAACGCACCGGAGCCCCGCTCCACCGGTTCCTGCGAGGAGTTCGCCCATGCGCTCGCGAAAAGCCCTAGTCCAAGCAGCCCTGTCGGCTGCCGCTCTCGTCCTCCTATCCTCGCCGGCCCTGGCTCAAAGGGCGCAACCCGTTCAGGCCAGCTACCCCGGCGACCAGAGCACCTTCCGGCCGGAGGAGCTCGTCGATTCCGGCCATCGGTTCTTCGGCACCATCTCTCGGGGGCTCGCGCTCGCCGTTCAGGAGGCGACCCGCCGCTGGGGTGAGCCGAACGGCTACATCCTCGGTCAGGAAGCGTCCGGCGCCCTCTTCGGCGGCCTTCGGTATGGCGAAGGTCGACTTTATACTCGCAATGCAGGCGAGCGCCGGATCTTCTGGCAGGGCCCCTCCCTTGGCTTCGATTTCGGCGGCGATGGCGCCCGCACCATGATGCTCGTCTATAACATGCCGTCGGTTGACGCGATCTATCAGCGTTTCGTCGGCATCAACGGCTCGGCCTATCTCATCGGCGGGTTCGGGGTCACGGCGGCGTCGGCGGACGAGATGGTGGTGGTTCCGATCCGGTCGGGCCTCGGATGGCGGCTCGGGGTCAATATGGGCTACCTGAAGTTCACGCCCCAGCCCACCTGGAACCCCTTCTAGCCTCCCCTAGAACCCGACGGGAGCGCAAAAGCGCTCTGGAAAGCCAACCGGGCACATGGCAGGGTGCTCAGGCGTTACCGAGCGAGCACCCTGGAGTTTTCGTCCGCGTGGTCGAAACCATTATGTTCTTCGCGTTGGGGTTCCTCGTTGCGGCCCTCTGCGCGCTTCTCATCATTCCGGCACTCAATGCCCGGGCCGACCGGCTTGCCCGGCGCCGGGCGGAAGCCCTGTTTCCCCTCTCCATCTCGGAGCTCACCGCCCAGAAGGACCACCTGCGTGCAGAATTCGCCGTGCTCCAGCGACGTCTCGAGCGGAAAGCCGAGGAGGCATTCGCGGTCAAGCACCAGAGTCTCGAGGAACTCGGCCGCCGGGCGATCCAGATTGAGGCCCTCGGCACGGAGGTGGCCGAGCGCGACGGGCTGATCGCCGAGCTGCGCGCCAACCTGACCGACGCTACCACCCGCCTCGTCGGCGCCGAAGAGAAGCTGGCGGAATCGCAATCGACTCTCGCGGGCATGCGAGACACCCTGGCGGCCGTTGAGGATGCCCATCGGCGGACCCTCGACGAGTTGGCCAACACCCGCGGCGAGCTCGACCGGACGGCCGCGCTGCTGGCGAGCACCAAGACGGAGCTCGCCGTCCTTCAGGATCGCGTCGAGTCGCGGGAGTCCGAGTTCTCGGATTTCGACGGGCGCCTCGAAGCGGCGTTGAGCGAACTCGATGCCAAGCGCATCACGATTTCGGATCTCGAAACGCGCCTTGCCATGCAGACCGGGCGGGGCAACGGCTTCGAGCGCAACCTCGCGGAGCGCGGCCAGGAACTGGGCGACGAGCGCCAGCGCCTCGCCGACCTGAAGAGCATGCTCCTCGCCGAGCAAGAGCGCGCGGCCGCTCTCGACCGCGAATTGGCGCAAGCCCGTGAGCGCCTCGCCTCGCTCGAAGCCGCTCGCGGCGGCGGTGGCACCCCTCCGGACGCCGTGCGCGCCGAGAACGTCGAGCTGCGGCGGCTCATCGTGGCGGTGGCGGACGATGTGATCCGCGCCACCGAAGGCAAGCCGCCCGCCACACCGGAAAAACGCAAGGCCCGGGGCTGACCTCCCGCCCCGCATTGTGCGAAGCCGTGGCCGGGTGCTAAGCGAGCGGCCGTACCCCTCATTCCCCTGGAGTAAGCTCATGGATCTCGGCCTTGCGGGTAAACGCGCCCTCGTCCTCTCGTCCAGCCGGGGCCTCGGTTTGGGCGTGGCGCAGAGTCTTGCCCGTGAGGGCGCCGAGATCATGATGACGGCCCGTTCCGGTGAGCGGCTCGAAGCTGCCGCCAAGGCGATCAATGCCGCCGGCCCCGGCCGCGCCCACACTGTCGTGGGCGATCTCGCCGGGAGCACGGACGCGATCTACGAGGCGGCCGTCCGGGCGCTCGGCGGCGTCGACATCCTCATCGCCAATACGGGCGGCCCTCCGGCCCGTACGGCCCTCAACGTCGAGGTCGAGGGCTGGACCCCGCAATTCGAGGCGATGGTCCTGCCGGTCTTCAAGATGGCGGCCCTCGTGCTGCCCGGCATGCGCGAGCGCGGCTGGGGCCGCATCCTCACCATCGCCTCCACCGGCGTGGTGCAGCCCATTCCAAACCTCGTGATGTCGAACGCCCTCCGCTCTTCGATCGTCGGCTGGTCGAAAACCCTGGCCAGCGAGGTGGCGAAGGACGGCATCACGGCGAACCTCGTCCTGCCTGGACGAATTCACACGGACCGGGTGGACGAACTCGACGCGGCGAACGCCAAAGCTCAAGGCAAATCCCCGGATGAGATCGCCGCCGCCGCCCGGGCCGCGATCCCGGCAGGACGCTATGGACGGGTCGAGGAATTCGCCGATACGGTTTGCTTCCTCGCCTCGGAGCGGGCGAGCTACATCACCGGCAGCCTGATCCGCGTCGATGGCGGAGCCGTTCGGTCGATCTGAGCCCTACTCGGCCGCCATGGCCCGGCGTTGCGGGCGGTTGTCGTTCGACAAGCCGCTCATAACGTGGCGAACGGCTTTGGCCGCCTCCGGCATCGCGATGCCCACCGACACCAGGGACGCCAAGGTTGCCGCCTGGCAATAGCCGCACAGAGCCCGGTTCTCCCTCCACTCCTCCTGCCCGAGTTTGAGGGCGACGATGAGGTCGTACAGAACCTTTCCGGCAAGCGCGATGGGCAATGCCGGGTTCTCGCGAGCCCGGTTCTGGCCGCCTGCTCCGGCGAGAGCCGCCGTCACCGCGTAGCTCGCGATCATCAGGAGGGCGTCGGGCGTCTGCATGCGCTTGTAGGCGTAGTTCGACTTATCGACCTTCGTGGCGTCGAAGGGCTTGAACGGCAGATCCGGCAGGCGGCGCAGGATGCCCATCTGGTAGAGCCCCACGATCATGCCGGCCGTGGTGCCCACGAACGAGAGCCCGACGAGCCATCGGCGACGCTTCAAGTCGTCCGAACGCCCCTTGCGGAGTTCATAGGAAAGCCGTGCGGGTGAGGGTGCCATGGGGCCTCCACTGTCGTGCGCGTCGCCGGCACGCCGGACGAATCGTCAGGTGGGCTTACTTGGGTTCGACGGTCAGATTGCCGCCGGGGCTGCCCGGCGGCCGGATCACCGGCGTCGTGCCAGGATCCGGCACGGGAGCGCGCGTGGTGATCTCGGGATCGATCCCCGTCGGCGGACGAATGACGCCGTCCGTCGCCTGCAGGCGGTCGCTTAAGGGAGCCGGCGAGCCGGTCGACCCCGTCGCGGACGGCTCCTGCGGTTCGATCTTCTCCGGAATCGTGAGCTGCGGCGAGGGCATGTTCGGCGGCTGCTGCGGCTGGATCGGCGTCTGGGCCGCCGCCGTCCCGGCGAGAGCGAAAGCCAATGCAGCCTGGATCAAGAGGCGCTCGGTGCGTGCGTGAGAGGCGCGTGTCATGGGTCCGCTCCTTATCCGGAGGGGAACACGCGGCCAGGATATGAGTTCCGGCGCGGCCCTCTAGGCCGCAGCCGCCGGTGCGCCCGCCATGGCGAGGTAGAGCGCTCGCAGCCGGCGCGTGAGCGGGCCGGGCCTGCCGTTCGCGACGGGCCTGCCGTCGATGGAGACGACGGGCAGCACGAAACCGGATGCGCTGGTGTTGAAGGCCTCGGCGGCATCCAAAGCCTCCTCCAGGGTGAAGGGGCGCTCCTCCACGCTGAGGCCCGCCTCTGCCGCAAGTTGCAGCACGGCGCGGCGGGTGATGCCGGGAAGAATCGCATGGGACAGAGGCCGCACAACGACGGCGCCGGTCCGGGTGATGATGAAGGCGCTCGACGAACCGCCTTCGGTCACGTGCCCGTCCTCGATCATCCAGGCCTCGTCCGCCCCCGCCTCGCGCGCAGCCTGCTTGGCGAGCACCTGCGCCAGCAGCGAAAGCGACTTGATGTCCCGCCGCTTCCAGCGCAGGTCCGGCACGGTGGCGACCGCGATGCCCTTTTCAGCTAAGGGCGAATGAACGATGGATTTGGCCTGAGTGAACATCAGCACCGTCGGCGTCGCATCGCTCGGGAACACGAAGTCGCGCTCCGCCACCCCGCGGGTGACCTGGAGGTAGAGGAACCCTTCCGTCATGCCGTTGCGGCGGATGAGATCGGCCGCGAGGCGCGTCCAGTCCGCCCGCGTGTAAGGGTTCGGGATCCTCACCTCGCCGAGGGAGCGCTCCAGGCGCTCGAGATGCGCCTCGTCGTCGACCACATGGCCGGCGATGACGCCGAAACCCTCGTAGACCCCGTCGGCGAACAGAAAGCCGCGATCCATGACCGGCACCTTCGCGTCATCGACGGGCAGAAAGGAACCATTCAGGAAAACGACGCGCGACATGGGGCAGGTCCGTCAAGCATGCCCGCGATGCGGACGAGGCCGCACATTAGGACGCCCCGGGCCCGCGGCACAAGCCGCGAGGCCCGTGGAGAGCCGCAGACGATCCTACTTGAGGTGAGCGGCGAGGTGCTTGTTCATCTCGAACATCGTCACCTTCTTCTTGCCGAAGATCGGCTCGAGCTTCGCGTCGGCGAGAATCTCGCGCTTGTTCTCAGGGTTCTGCAGCTTGTTCTTCTTGATGTAATCCCACATCTTGCTCACCACCTCGCCGCGGGCGATGGGGCTGGAACCGACGACGGCTGCGAGTTCCTTGGACGGCGTGAGCGGCTTTTGCAGCGCGTTCGGCTTCGACGAGTCCTTCTTGGCGGCAGTCTTGGTCGGCATCGGTACTCTCCACGGTTGGCTACGATGTGGCGGCAATTCAGAAGAACCCGAAGCAGCCCGTCAAGTGACGATGGCGGATCCTGAGGTCTTCCAGCTAGTCCGGCGGGGGTTGTCCCCTAAATCCTGTCAAAAGTCATTGCATGAATGAACGATCCATGAAGACCGAGGGAGCTTTGGCCCATCCGATGCCCTTGCGGAAAGGTCTGCCGCTCGCGTTTCTGACCCTCCTCGCGGGCCTTTCTCCGGCTCGTGCCGAGTCGCCGGAGGCACGGGCGTGGCTCGCCTCCCAAGGCTATGGCGTGCCAAGCCGCCATCAGAGCGTGATCTGCCACGGTTACGGATGCAATCGCCGGTCCACCTTGGCCGTCGACGCATGGCTCACCCGTGCGGCCTCCCTGCTTCAGGGAGCGATCCAATCCCCCGAAGCCGAGCGAAAGGCCCTCGCCGAGGCCGTCCGCCTCTATACGGGCGCCATCGCGAGCCATCTCGGCGGTCGTCCCGACGTTCCAGGCTCGCCCACCGAACTGTCGGGCACGCATGGGCAGATGGATTGCCTCGACGCCACGGCCAATACCACCAGCCTCTTGGTGGTACTCGAGGAGCGCGGTCATCTGCGGCACCACGTGGTAACCGCACCGCAATCGCGAGGCTTCTTCTTTGATGGCCGCTACCCGCATTTCACGGCCGTTCTCGCGGAACGCCGTGGCAAGCGCTGGGCCGTCGACCCGTGGAAGCGCGCGCCGGGCCAGCGGCCCGACATCCTCCCGCTCGACGTCTGGCAACAGGCCTCGTGAAGGCATCAAATCGCCGCTCCGAGGCCGGCTTGCTCCTCAGGCCGTCTTTCCGAAAGGAATGATCGTCGCCTCCGGAGCGGCAGCGGCCTTTCGGGCCGCTTGGGCCCGCTCCGCCGCGGTGCGCACGTAGGAGATCATGGTCTCGGACGGGCAGGGTTTCGCCAGGAATGCGGCGCCGCCCGGGAGGTCGCCCTCCCCGGGCCATTGCCGGCCGGAGGTCACCAGGATCTCGATTGCCGGCCAGCGCCGATGAACGTCGTTCGCCAACTGGTAGCCGTTCATGCCGGGGGGCATGTCCACATCGGTCAGAAGGACGTCGACCGGAAGACCCGCCTCCAGCACGGCCAAGGCCTCCGCCGCATGGGCAGCCTCGATGACCCGGCACCCCGCCTCGTTGAGCAGGTCGGCGGCGACCAGCCTCACGAGAGGCTCGTCCTCGACGAGGAGCACAACCGGCTGAAGGGGATCAGGCATGGAGGGGAACACTATAACACGGCAACGCTTGATCCAACGCCGAGCCGGCGGACTCGTTCCGAACTCGCCAGGCACCCGGTGAGTTCACAGGATTATAAGGCGAAAACATTGTTATGATAGAACAATAGCCGTCGCGAACCAAAGAACCGACCGGGCGTTCTCCGCCCGTCGCGCGAGTTGAGTACCACCGTGAACGCAGCCAAGATCACCCCGCTTCATCCGCATCTGCAGCCGACGCTGCTGGTTGTTGAGGACGACGTCATCACGCGGTTCGCTGTCGCCGACGAATTGCGGGCTGCCGGGTACAAGGTGCTGGAAGCGAGTTCCGCCGAGGAGGCCATCGCCATCCTCGAGCGGCTGCCGGTGCACCTGCTCTTCATCGATCTGCATATGCCGGGCGCTCAAAGCGGGCTGGACGTCGCCCGTGTCGCTCAGGGTTGCCGGCCGGCGCCCAGGATCGTCCTGACCTCCGGGAAGGAGCCGCCGGACCGCGCCCCGGAGTACCAGGATCTCGGCCCCTTCATTCCGAAACCCTACCTGATGTCGCGCGTGATCGAGATCGTGCGTCGGAGCCTCGATCCGACCTTGGATTAGGTCTTCTCGGCCAGGGGAACAAAGCTTAATCGTGGCGGTTAGCGCTGTTGTGAGCACGCGCCCGAGAAACGCCGCCCTCCCCGGCAACCCGCAAACGATCCTCGTCGTCGAGGACGAGGTTCTGATCCGGCTCGTGATCGCCGAGTATCTTCGCGATTGCGGGTACAAGGTGCACGAGGCGGCCCATGCCGACGAAGCCGTTCTCGTGCTGCAATCGCCGGACGTCACGATCGACATCGTCTTTAGCGACGTCGCCATGCCGGGCAGCATGGATGGTTTCGGGCTCGCGCGCTGGATCCGCGCCAACCGGCCCGATATTCAGGTGGTGCTGACTTCCGGCATCGATCGGTCGGCGGAGGTTGCCGGGATGCTCTGCGAAGCCGGTCCCATGCTGGCAAAGCCTTACGAGCCGCAAGGGGTCGTCGACCGGATCAAGTTGCTGAGGGCCCGGGCCGACCGCGCCTGACGCCGGCAAGCCTCTCTTCAGGCATGGACGGGCGCGGGCCCTTCCCTTATGGCTCCTGGGGAACGAGGAAAGCTCACATGCTCACCGCCGACGCTGCGGGCGTCTACGCCATCGCGCCCACACCCTTTCACCCGGACGGACGGATCGACGAGGGCTCCCTGGACCGCATGGTCGATTTCTACGGTGAGGCGGGCTGTTCCGGCATCACGGTGCTCGGCATCATGGGCGAGGCGCCGAAGCTCGATCACGAGGAGGCGCTCAGCGTCGCCACCCGTGTGATCCGCCGTGCCGGCCGGCCCGTGATCGTAGGCGTGTCGGCGCCGGGCTTCGCCGCCATGCGGTCCCTCGCGCGCTCGACCATGGATGCCGGCGCAGCAGGCGTCATGATCGCGCCGCCGCCCTCACTGCGCACGGACGACCAGATCGTCACCTACTACGCCCAGGCCACGGAGGCGATCGGGGCCGACGTCCCCTTCGTGATCCAGGATTACCCGCTCACGTTGAGCGTGATCATGACGCCCGCCGTGATCCGGCGCATCGTCCAGGACAACCCGGCCTGCGTGATGCTGAAGCACGAGGACTGGCCGGGTCTCGAGAAGATCTCCGCCCTTCGTCGCTTCGAGGCCGATGGGTCGCTTCGGCCCATCTCAATCCTGTGCGGCAATGGAGGGCTCTTTCTCGACTTCGAAATGGAGCGTGGGGCCGACGGGGCCATGACGGGCTATGCCTTTCCCGACATGCTCGCCGACGTGGTCCGCCTGCAGAAGGCACGCCGGCGCGACGAGGCGCACGATCTCTTCGATGCGCACTTGCCCCTCATCCGCTACGAACAGCAGCAGGGCGTCGGTCTTGCGGTGCGCAAATACGTGATGATGCGGCGAGGCATCCTGGGTTCCGACGCCCAGCGCAAGCCCGGCAGCGCCTTGACGGCGGCAGCGAAGACCGAAGTCGATTACCTGCTGTCGCGCCTCGCGCGAACGGACGCGCGGGCAGGCCGGTTGGCGGCCTGATCAGGCGCGGCTCGCAGCGAGGTCTGGGTGAGCGGTGCGCATGCGCTCCTCGACGTGGTGGGCCAAGCCTTCGGAGGCGATGTTCTTGAACTTCGCTTCCACCTCGAAGTCGGACCACGCCATGTGGCGCGCCACGAGATCGTTGATCGCCTCGTTCCACAAGAGGTCCGAATGGGCGCGCAGATCCTTGGGCTTGATGCCAACGGCAACGAGCGCCGCGAAGTCGGGCCGCGTGTGGAGGTCGTGGCCCGCGAGTAGGTCCTCCCGCGATACGCTCACGTGACTGACGGGCCGTACGCCGCGCCAGGACTCGATGATGCGACGGATCCGCGGGTCCTCCGGTTCGATATACTCGCCCCGGCTCGCAATCCAATGATGGTGGATGTCGAGCACGATCGGGCAGTCGTCGGCGAGAGGCAGAAGGTCGTCGAGGCCGTAGCTGACCTCGTCGTTCTCCACGGTGATGAGGTTGCGGGCCGTCTGCGACAGACGGGTGAGTCCCTCGCGAAAAGCCTCCGCTCCGCCGGCCCTGGCGCCGCCATGGATGTTGATGTGGGCGCCGTCGGGATGCCAGCCGGCATCGTAGCCCATCAGCGCCATAATCTCGGTGTGATACTCGAACTCCTCGACGCCGTTCTTCAGCGCCGAGGGGTTGGCCGAGGCGATGACGCAAAACTGGCCGGGGTGCATGCTGAGCCGCACGCCCCGCTGGCGAGCGATCTGGCCGCTGAGGGCCAGGCTCGACTCGATCAGATTCCGTAAGTCCGGGTCGCGGTAGAAGTCGCGGCAGGTCGGGTGCGTGTAGCCGGGCAGGATCTGACTAGCCAGCCGGTGCAGGCGCTCGATCTTGGGCCTCGTCGCCACATGCTCGACCTGGCGCCTGATCACGTCGAGGTTGTGGGTCACCGTGGCGGCGAGCTTGTCGAAAGCCGCCTTGGGCTCCAGGCGACCGAGATACGCCATCGTGACCGCGACGATGTTCATGCGGCGGGCCTCCTCGGCGTCGCCATCGTCGGGAATGTACTTGCAGCAGAAACCGAGGCGCGGGTCGGAGGTCATGGGCTCTCTCGAGGGTGGCGACCCCGAACGGATCAGGTCGGTGGCGCCTCGCCGCTCAGTGGCGCACGAGAACGGTTTCGGGATTCCGGATGGATTGCCGGATCGCTGCCGCCTCGAAGGGTTTTGGGATGAACCGTGCATGGCGCAGGTTCTTCGGCAACTCGCTCGGCCTGGACGCCGACACGAACGCGAAAGGGATCCGACGCTCCAGCAGGGCGGAGGCGATCTCGAAGCTCTTGCCGTCGATCACGTCGATGTCGAGCAGCGCGAAATCGAACCTGTCGCCGAGATGCTCGCGCGCTTCGGCCAGGGACGCGAACACCCCGACGACCTCGTGCCCCTCGCCTTCGATGATGGCCTGGAGGTCCAAAGCGATGAAAGGATCGTCCTCGAGTATCAAAATCCGCACAGCAATGCTCCACCAGCCCGGCATCCAATCGGCTCGGACGAACGCCCGAATCTCAGCCGCGCGACGTCGGAAGCGGCTTACCAACAAGGGAGCAACGGCGTTTCGGAATCAGGGTTCCGTCATTCCAGCCGATGGCTGAGGGTCCGCAAACAGCCTCGATCAACGAAAAAGGCACCGGCTTTTCGGCCGGTGCCTTTCGCTTGAATGAGCTGACCTCAGTGGCGGTTCGCGCCCTGGCCGGAGGAGGTCGCCCCGGGGCCCTGGCCCGTGGGGCCGCTGCTTGCGCCGCCGAACTCGCTCTGGTGGCGGCTGAAGCGATCGTCTTCGCCGCTGAAGGACTGCTCCACATAGTCGCGACCGCGCTGAGCCATCTCGTGAGCATAGCGCAGACCCTGCTCGCGCACTTCGTCGGCCCACTCGCCGAAGGTTTCATCCTCCTTGCGGGTGCGGGGCAGCAGCGCGCCGAGGAGCAGGCCGGCCGCAAGACCGACGAGGCCCACCATCACGGGGTTCTGCGCCACATAGGTCTGCACGCCCTGCCGGGCATTGCCCATGCGGCCTGAGGAGCGCCCGCTGCGTCGGCTCGCATAGCTGCCGGTGCTGTCGGACGCCCAGGAGCTTGCGCTCTCGTAGGTGTCGCGGGCCCACTCGGTTGCCTGCTCGTAGGCGTCGCCCACACGCTCCTGGACATCGGCAGCGGCCTTCTTGGCGCTGTCGGCCATGCCGCCCTGCGAAGTACCGCCCTGGGAGGAGCCGGCCTGCGAAGCAGCACCACCCGTCGCGGAGGCGCCGGAGGAGGCCTGGCTGCCGGCGCCGGTCGAGGACGTGCCGCCCATCGGCTTCGAGGTATGCGAGGCAAGCGTGGAGCTCTGCGCGCCGGTGGCGGAGCCCGCCTGCGCATGCGGCATCGGGGCTTCGCCGACATTACCGACGGAGGTTCCCGCCGAGATCTTGGCGGCCGACACGGTGTCGGAGCCTGAGCCCTTGTTCTGGTTGGCGCCCATCTTGGATTGATCGTTCTTCGTCTCAGCCATGGTGCATCTCCTGGGAAAAGCGGTCAGAGCGGCGAGCCGGCGGTTGCGGTCCGCCGGGGCTGCAGGGGTTCGTTCACTGGCAAGGTCGCAGCCTCGCCCACCGGCAGCGTGGTCTCGGGCTGGTAGACGTGCGGGCGATGCACGTCGACGACGGGCAGATCGGCGTCCTCATAGGCGACGCGGGCGGACACCGCAGGCCTCGCCGGCTGCGTGCTCATGCGGTGGAGCAGCCAGCCCACGCCCGCTGCGACGAGCATCACCGGTACGGGATTGCGCTTGATGACGTCGAGGGCGTAATCGAAGTGCGACCCGATTTGGTTGGCCCGCATCGTGCCGAGCACGTCATCGACCATGCCCGACATGGACAGCCGGTCCTGCAACCGGTTGATGGTGAGATCGAGCCGGGCGCGGGCCTGCTCGATGTCGCGCTCGAGATCGTTCATATCCTGCGTCATCCCGAGACCCTTTCGGACAAGACCTGCGTATCGCGCTTGACGTTGCGCACGGTGCGCTCCGGCGTGAGCGAGAACTTGGACATGGCGCTGCGGCCGTAAAGACCGAGCCCGATCGCGATCGCCGCCATGAGGCCGCCCACGATGAGAGCCGCCAGGGCTTCCGATCCCACGACCGTGGCAAGCCACTCGACGAGGGATTCGGTGAGAAGCATGACGGCCGCGATGGCGAACACCGCCGCCGCCACCACCATCGCCAGACCGATGAACATCATGCGCACGCTCTGCGACATCTCCGTGCGGAAGAGCGCGAACTCCTTCTGCGCGAGATCGCCGGTCTCGCGCAGGGCCTCGCCGAACAGATTCTGCAGGCTTTGCTTGCTGGTATCGGCCATGAGAGCCTCCTGCCCTTAGAGGTTGGCGCCGGGCTGCGATCCCTGCTGGCGCTGCTGACCGCGGGACGCGGTCTGGCGGGGCCGGCCCACGGGCGATCCGCGATAGACGTGATCCTGGCGCAGGCCCTCGGACGAGGCCTTGATGAAGCGGGCAGCCAGGAAGCCGATCGCGACGGTCACGGCCGCGACGACGGCCGGACGCTCACGGACGACATCCTCGGCATGGTTGAAGATCTCGGCGAAGCTGCGCTCCCGGATCGTGCCGGCCAATTGGTCGAGGCCCTCGGCCGCACTGTCGACAACCGCGCGGATGTTCGGACGATCGTCGAAGGAGGCCGTCGATTCCCTTAAGGAGGTCGCAAAATCGGCCACCGATTGCGCCACGTCATCCTTGCGGCGGTCGACATAGACCGTGGCCTGCTCGCGGGCCGAATCCAGAAAATGGCGGCCGCGCTCCACGGCAACGCCGGCGATGTCGCCCACATCGCCCTTCAGGTCGTCCCAATCGGCTGCGCCACCCTGCTGGGCCCTGGGCTGCTGCTGATTTCCGCCGTTCTGATACCCCACGCTCATGGGCTAACCTCCTCTGATCGCGTGGAGGTAACCGCCAGAAGCGCGGCAGGTTCCGCGCAGCGCCGGGAGGCTCGCGGGGTCTGGGAAGCGCTGGTTGCTCCTGAGAAACGCGTGAGGAAGGCCGGCGTTCACCGGGCGACGGGTTCGGTTCCGGAGCCCGCGAGAAACCGCCACGGTTTTGCGGCGTTCAGTCCTGGGGCTCATCTAGGCCGGAGGCTGCCGCATGCTGCCGCAATGCTGCCGTTTCGTCCTCATCGTTCTCCTGGCGGCAGCCCTGCCGGCCGCCTGGCCTGCCGGGGCCCAGGACGCCGCCCCGCCCCTGCCGCCGCCCCGGCCCGACACCGCGCGCCCGGCCGAGACCCCGCAGCCGAAGCCGGAAGCCCGCACGGCAGAGGCGCCGCCCGCGTCCGGGGACGAGGCCTGCCTTGAGCGAATCAGGCAGCTCGGCGTCCGCTTCGAGGCCCGGCCGCGCATTGCCGACGGCGCCTGCATCGCCGAGGCGCCCCTTCTCGTCTCGGCGCTCCCGGACGGCGTCGCCCTCTTGCCGCCTGCGGTGACCTCCTGTCCGATGGCGGAAGGCCTTGCGCTCTGGTCGTCCGAGAGCGTGAGGCCGGCCGCCCTCGAGCATCTCGGAACGGCGCTCAAATCCATTGCGGTCGGCACGGCCTACGAATGCCGCAGCCAGCGCTCCGGGTCGAAGATGAGCGAGCATGCCTTCGCGAACGGCCTCGACATCGCCGGCTTCAGCTTCGAAGGGCGCGCTTCCGTGTCGGTCGCGCCTCACCTGGGAGGCTCGCCCGAAGCGGCCTTCCAGAATGCCGTTCAGAAGGGAGCCTGCTCGGCTTTCGCGACGGTGCTGGGCCCGGGCTCCGATGCAGCTCATAGCGATCACCTCCATCTCGACCAGCGCGGCCGACGGGGCGGGTATCGGATCTGCCAATAGGCGGAACGAAATCCATTGCCGCCTTCTTACTCTCGTGTTGGTTCTGCGAAGGTCGGAGTTCGAAGATGGATGTGCGGCGTATCCTTGTGTTCGGCCTCGTGGCGCTCGCCCTTCCGGCGGTAGCGGCTCCCCGGCAAGCAGCCGAAACCCGGCCCCAGCCCCTGGATCTCGATACCATCAACGGCGCCGCCTTCGCGGCTGCGCCGGGCAAGAAGGCATCGGACGCTTCCTCCGTTCTCATCAAGGCGCAGGTGCTCCTCGACCGGGCGCGGTTCTCGCCCGGCGTGATCGACGGGCACGAGGGCGACAACTTTCATCGGGCGCTGGCAGCCTTCGAACGGGCCCGGAACCTCAACCCGGACGGACGGCTCGACGAGGAGGTGCTGGCGAAGCTGGAGGAGCTCTCCACGGAGCCCGTGGCGACCGAGTACACGATCACGCCAGAGGACGTGAAAGGCCCCTTCGTAGAGCGGATTCCTGAGAAGTTCGAGGCGCAGGCCGATCTCAAGCGCCTCGGCTACACGGGTCCGCGGGAAGCGCTCGCCGAGCGCTTCCACATGGACGAGGATCTTCTGCAAGCCCTTAATCCCGGCAAGGATTTCGACAAGGCGGGCACCCGGATCGTGGTCGCCCATGTGGGCGGCGAGCCGAAATCGCCCGAGACCACGGGCTCCGCGCAGAAGGTGGCGGTGATCGAGGTGGACAAGAAGGAGCGGCACCTGCGGGCGCTCGCCGAGGACGGAACGCTCATCGCCGTCTATCCGGCCTCCATCGGCAGCGAAGAAAAGCCTGCCCCGGAGGGCGAGCATACGGTGCGGGCCATCGCCCGGAACCCCTCCTACACCTACAACCCGGACTACGCCTTCAAGGGCGTCAGGGCGAAGAAACCTTTCGAGATCAAGGCCGGACCCAATAACCCCGTCGGCTCGGTCTGGATCGATCTGTCGATCGAGTCCTTCGGCATCCACGGGACGCCGGAACCCGCCAAGGTAGGCAAGTCGTACTCCCACGGCTGCGTCCGGCTGACGAACTGGGATGTGGAAGAACTCGCCGGGATGGTTCAGAAGGGCACGAGGGTGGTGTTCAAGGGCTAGGTTTCGCGCCGGCCCTGCCCGCCATCTCCCGTGCTGGCCAGCCATTCGACGAGGTCGGCCACCTTGCGGCGCGCCACCTCGTCCTTGAGCCGCACGAAGTTGCGCACGAGCCGGTCGCTTTCGGGGCTCGTCAGGAATTCCAGGATCGGCCCCTCGGCCTGCGGACCGGCAGCGCGCAACTCCGGTAGTCCCTCGTAGAGGTACTCCACGCGCACGCCGAGAATGCCGGCGATCTGCAGAAGGCGGCTTGCCCCGATCCGGTTCGTGCCCTTCTCGTACTTCTGCACCTGTTGGAAGGTGAGGCCCAGGGCCTCGCCGAGCTTTTCCTGGCTCATGCCGAGCATCATGCGCCGCATGCGGATCCTCGCGCCGACGTGCCGGTCGATCGGGCTCGGCGATTTCTGATGCACGGCCGCCTCCTTGTTTGCCGCCTCATCATAGCCACGGCGAGCCCCGAATCAAAACTCACCGTTGCAGATACATTCTCTACACCTCATAGTTGATGGCATGTGGAGAGTGGAACCGTGACGGGTCGCGGGTTCGATCACGCCGACGAAGCATTCGCCTTCATCGAAAAGCTCGACGCCATCGCGGATTCCGAGGGCGTCGTCGATGCCATGGCATCGAGCCTGGCGCGCTTCGGTTTCGAGAACTTCATCATCACGGGACTGCCTCATCCTCGGGAGCGCTTCGAGTACGTGGTTGTGTTGCGGAGCTGGCCCGAAGGATGGTTCGAGATCTACGCGCGGGAGGATTACGTGCGCGTCGATCCCGTGATCCGCCTGTGCCGGAACACGGTGCAGCCCTTCGAGTGGACCGAGGCTCCCTACGACGCAGAGCAGGAGCCGCGGGCCGCGGAGGTGATGCGGCGGGCTGCGGATTTCCGGATGGCGCGGGGCTTCTGCCTGCCGATCCACGGGCTTCAGGGCTACGAGGCCTGCCTGTCGATGAGCGGGATCGACCTCGACCTGACGGCTCGCACCAAGCCGGCCCTGCACCTGATGGCCATGTACGCCTTCGAGCGCGCCCGCCAGATCCTGCAGCCCGGGGGGCTGCCGCGCTCCGCCGGGCTCACCCCCCGGGAGCGCGAGACCCTGACCTGGGCCGCCCTCGGCAAATCCGCCGCCGACACGGGCGAGATCCTGGGCATCACGGAGCGCACCGTCACGGCCCATGTGGCGAGCGCCTGCCAGAAGCTTGGGGCTGCCAACAAGACGCAAGCCGTCGCCCGTGCCGTTCAGCACCGGCTGATCGCGATCTAGTCCCACGACCCTGCAGTTTCCTACAATACCGGCCTCCGTGCCGATGCGTGATCCTTCCTTGCGATTCGCAGGAGGAGAGCGCCCATGACAGCCATCCACGTGGTGGGACGGAGCAACCGCCACCTCTACGGCGACGCGCTGGAGCAGTGGTTTCGCCTGCGCCACGCGGTCTTCGTCGGCGAGCGCGGCTGGACCGCCCTGGCGCGGCCGGACGGGCGCGACATCGACTCTTACGACGACGAGCACGCCATCTACCTTCTCGCCATCGATGCCGGTCGGGTCGTGGGCGGGCAGAGGCTCTACCCCACTTTGCGCCCTCACATGATCAGCGAGGTCTTTCCGCACCTCGTGGCGCGGGACATCCCCGCCGGTCCGACAGTCTTCGAGTGGACCCGCTACTTCGTCGTCAAGGAACGCCGCATGGGGCGCACCGATTGCCGGCTCCTGGCGGCGCTTCAGGCCTTCTGCCTGGAAGAGGGTATCACCCATGTCACCGCCGTGGTGGAGATGTGGTGGCTCCCCAGATGGCAGCAGGCGGGATTTCGCGCCAAGCCGCTCGGCCTGCCCCAACCCGTCGAGGGTCAGCCGACGGTGGCCGCCCTGATCGAGATCAGCGAAGAGAGCCGCAGCGCAGCCCTGCGCGTCGGAGGTCTGCGCCCCTCCAGCCTCGTCCGGCATGGGACCGGGTCGCCGCAGGAGGCCGATCATGCCGCGGCGTGACGGAGGCTCCCGCCGGTCCTCCCCGCTTGTCGGCGAGGAGGCCGAGGCGGTCGGTGATGCGATCACCGACATGGTGGCGCGTCTATCCCCGAAAACGCGCCTGCGGCTCGTCGCTTTCCTTCACCTGCTGGAAAAGCCCGAGACCGCCTCGGCGACCTTCGAGGTGTCCGAGGCGGGGCTCATGCGCCTGACCCTCGCAGGCCCGACCGAGCCTGGAGCAACGGCGATCAATTAGGCCCGTCCACATCCGTCCACATGCCGTCCACAGGATCCTCCACAGGGTAAGCGCCTGAGACTCCGGGGCCATTCACCATAAACGCCTGTTCTCAAAAGGCACCGTTGAGTTTGTTCACTTTATGTTCCTACCATGGAGCCCTCATCCACGAGGGTGTCCATGCTTATGCCGTCGGCTCAGGGCCTGGATCAGGCCCTTGATCGGAATGCGCGCATCGCGCGCCTGAGACTGCTCCTGCCCGCGCTCGAAGGCGCTCCGCCGGCGGACGCTCCCGCCTTGCCGTTTCACCTACTGGAGGTCGACCATGCGCTTCCGGCCCGAGGGCTTGCGGTCGGAGCCTTGCACGAGATCGCTCCGGCCGGCGATAGCCACATGGCGGCAGCTTTCGGCTTTGCCGCCGCCTGCCTTGCGGGCGCCGGGTTCAAGACGCCGTCCCTTCTCGTCGTGCCCAACCGCTTCGTCGGAGCATACGGCGCTCCCTACGGCCATGGCCTGCACCTTCTCGGGCTCGACCCGGGCCACCTCCTCATTTTCACGGCGGGCGACCACAAGGCGGCGCTCTGGGCTGCCGAGGAGGCCCTGCGCTCGGGCGGCGTCGGGTCGGTCCTCGCTCTTCTGACAGGGCCTCTCGATCTGAAAACCAGCCGCCGGCTGCATCTCGCGGCGGCTTCCACCGGCACCTTCCTGACTGTCGTGCGGCCTGCCCGGGCGGAGCCTGCCGGGGCTGCCGTCTCGCGCTGGCGCATCGCTGCGGCACCTGCCCGGCGCTGCCGGTTCGACGGCTTCGAAGGAACCCGCTGGCGGGTGGCGCTCGAGCGCGCCCGCAATGGGCGGGCGGGGTCTTGGCTCATGGAGTGGGATCATGGCGCGCATCGTTTCCGTGTGGCTGGAGCGCTGGCCGGTGAGGCGCCTCCTGCGGGACCAGCAGGCCCGCGGCTCCTCCGCGCCGGTTGACGACGCGACTCCCCTCGTCCTCGCGGTCGACGCCGCAGGAGGTCCCTGCATCGCGGCCCTCAACGAGGCCGCCGAGCGGGCGGGGCTCAGCTCCCGCGGCCGCATCGCCGACGCGAGAGCCCTCGTGAGCGGTCTTCAGATCCGCCCGGCCGATCCCGCCGCGGACGATGCCGCGCTCCGGCGTCTCGCGCTCTGGGCCATGCGGTACACGCCCACGGTGGCGCTCTGGAGCGAGCCCGAGGGCGCGGACGGGCTCTTTCTCGACGTGACGGGCGGCACGCATCTCTTCGGCGGGGAGCGGGCCCTTCTCGGCGACCTGGGGGCCCGTCTCCAGCGTTTTGGCCTCTCCGCCCGGCTCGCCCTCGCCGGTACGCCAGGCGCTGCCTGGGCGCTCGCGCGCTTCGGCGCCCGGCGCGCGACGCTCGTGCCGGCGGGCGGAGAGGGGGAGGCCGTCAGCCCCCTGCCGGTGGAGGCCCTGCGCCTGCCGGAAGATGTGGCGATCCGCCTGCGGCGCCTCGGCTTCAAGCGGGTGGCGGACCTGATGCACGAGCCCCGCGCGCCCCTCACCACGCGCTTCGGCCGCATCCTCGTGCGACGGCTGGACGAGGCCTTCGGGCGTGTGCCGGAGGCAATCGTTCCGCTGAGCCCTCCGCCCGCCTACAGCGCGGCCCGCCCGCTTCTCGAACCCATCGGCACGCAGGCCGCCATCGTCGCCGTGACGATGGACCTGATGGCCGATCTGCTGCCCGCCCTCGAACGGGACGGGGTGGGCGCCCGGGATCTCCGGCTCACCCTCCACCGGGTCGACGGCGAGACCGCGACCGTCGATCTCGGCCTCGCAGTGCCGACCCGCAGCCCCGCCCATGTGGGGCGCCTGATGCAGCTCAAGCTCGAGAGCCCGGACGGCGCACCCGATGCGGGGCACGGCTTCGAACTCCTGCGCCTCGACGTCACCGCTGCCGAACCGGTGGCGACGCGTCAGCTCGTGCTCGCGCCGTCACCGGAGAGCGGCGCGGCAGCCCGGTTCGCGGGCCTCATCGACGCTCTGCGCCAGCGCTTCGGCGAGGCGAGCGTGCGGCACCTCAGGCCCCGGGAGAGCCACATTCCGGAGCGGGCCGTCCGGTCCCTGGCCTACGAGGCCGGGTGGCCCGCCTGGCCTGAGGAAGGTCCGGCCTTGCGCCCCCTTCTCATCCTCTCGCCGCCGGAGCCGGCCGACACCCTCCTGCCCGACCGCGACGAGCCGCCCCAACGCTTCCGCTGGCGCGGGATTCTGCACCATGTCGCTCACGCGGAGGGCCCGGAGCGCATCGCCCCCGAATGGTGGCGCGGGCGCATCGGCGAGGTGACGCGCGACTACTACCTCGTCGAGGACCGGGCGGGGCTGCGCCTGTGGATGTTCCGCGCAGGCCGCCCTGCCCTGCCGGCCCCGCCGCGCTGGTTCGTGCACGGGCTCTTTGCCTGATGAGCGCTTACGCGGAACTTGCCGTCACGACGAATTTCTCGTTCCTGCGCGGCGCCTCTCACCCGCAGGAATACGTGGCGCAGGCCCAGGCCCTCGGGCATCACGCGGTCGGCATCGCCGACCGCAACACGCTCGCGGGGGTGGTGCGGGCCCATGTCGAGGCCAAGAAGCGGGGCATGAGGCTCCTCGTGGGCGCCCGCCTCGTCACCCGGGACGGCTTCGAGGCCATCGCCTATCCGATGGATCGGGAGGCTTACGGTCGGCTCTGCCGGCTCCTGAGCGCAGGCAATCTGCGGGCTAAGAAAGGCACCTGCGACATCGATTTCGAGGAGATGCTGGCGGCGCGCGACGGCCAGATCCTGATCGCTATGCCGCCTCCGCGATTGACCCCGGCTTTCGCCAACCGGCTCGCAGCCGTCGCGACATCGGCGCCCCACAGCACGTACCTTGCCGCCGCCCACCGCTTCGACGGACGCGACCGCCAGCGCCTCGGGCGCCTCGATGAGCTCGGCACCCGTACCGGCGCGCCGATCATCGCCGTCACGGATGCGCTCTACCACACGCCCGAGCGCCGCCCGCTACAGGACGTTCTCACCTGCATCCGCGAGGGCTGCACGGTCGCGGAGGCGGGCTACAGTCTCGAAGCCCATGCGGAGCGGCACCTGAAGCCCGCTGCCGTGATGGCGCGGCTCTTCGCCGAGTACCCGGAAGCGGTGTCGCGCACCGTCGAGGTGGCGGAGGCCTGCTCGTTTTCGCTCGATGAACTGAAGTACAACTATCCCGATGAACCGGTGCCGCCCCACAAGACTCCGCAGCAGCACCTTGAGGATCTCACCTGGGCGGGGGCGCGCTGGCGCTACCCGGATGGCCTTGAGCCGAAGGTCGAGGCTACGCTCCGCGAGGAGCTTCGCCTCATCGCGGAGTGCGGCTATGCCCACTACTTCCTCACCGTCTACGACGTCGTGCGCTTTGCCGAGACGAGGGGCATCCTGTGCCAGGGCCGGGGCTCGGCCGCGAACAGCGCGGTCTGCTATTGCCTGGGCATCACGGCGATCGACCCCGTCAAGAGCAATCTGCTCTTCGCCCGCTTCATCTCGCGGGTGCGCGACGAGCCGCCGGACATCGACGTCGATTTCGAGCACGAGCGTCGCGAGGAGGTGATCCAGTATCTCTACCGGCGCTACGGCCGCGACCGCGCCGCCATCTGCGCCACCGTCATTCACTACCGGCCCCGCATGGCGATCCGCGAGGTCGGCAAGGCTCTTGGCCTGACGCCGGACATCACGGCCGCTCTCTCCGATACGGTGTGGGGAAGCTGGGGCAACAACCTCCCCGAAGCGCAGGTGCGCCAGGCGGGCCTCGATCCTGCGAACCCGGCGATCCGCCAAGCGGTCGACCTCGCGAACGAACTCATCGGCTTCCCGCGTCACTTGTCACAGCATGTCGGCGGCTTCGTTCTCAGCCAAAACCGTATCGACGAGACGGTGCCGATCGGGCCTGCCGCCATGGAGGGGCGCACCTTCATCGAATGGGACAAGGACGACATCGACGCCGTCCATCTTCTGAAGGTCGATGTGCTGGCCCTCGGCATGTTGAGCTGCCTCAAGCGCGGGCTCGAACTCCTGAAACTGCACTACCGCAAGGACTACCCCACCCTTGCGGACATTCCCCAGGAGGCGCCCGAGGTCTACGAGATGCTCTCCCGCGCCGACTCCGTTGGGGTGTTCCAGGTCGAGAGCCGGGCGCAGATGTCGATGCTGCCGCGCCTCAGGCCGCAGAAGTTCTACGACCTCGTCGTGGAGGTCGCGATCGTGCGGCCGGGCCCCATCCAGGGCAACATGGTGCATCCTTATCTGCGCCGCCGCGAGAACCCGGACGGCGTCCATTATCCGGGCCCTCATCCGAGCCACGGCGATCCGAACGAGCTCAAGGACGTTCTGGCGAAGACCTTTGGCGTGCCGCTCTTCCAGGAGCAGGCGATGAAGATCGCCATGGTCGCAGCAAAGTTCACAGCGGAGAAGGCGGACGGCCTGCGCCGCGCCATGGCCACCTTCCGGCATAACGGCCTCATCCATCTCTACCGAGAGGAGTTCATCGACGGCATGACGGCGCGCGGCTACCCGCATGACTTCGCGGAGCGCTGCTTCAAGCAGATCGAGGGCTTCAGCACCTATGGCTTTCCTGAAAGCCATGCGGCGAGCTTCGCGCTCCTCGTCTACGCCTCGGCCTGGATGAAATGTTTCTACCCGGACGTGTTCTGCGCCGCGATCCTCAACAGCCAGCCCATGGGCTTCTACCGCCCTGCGCAGCTCGTGCGCGACGCCCGCGAGCACGGCGTCGAGGTTCTGCACCCGGACGTCAACTTCAGCGAATGGGACTGCACCCTGGAGCACGCCTCCGCCGCGTCGCCGCACCGCTTTGCCGTGCGCCTCGGCTTCCGCCAGATCGTGGGCGCGAAAGAGGACGAGATGCGGCGGCTCGTCGATGCGCGGGGCAACGGCTTTGCGAGCGTCGAGCAGATCGGCGCCGTGGAGGGCGTTCAGCTTGCCACCCTCGAGACGCTGGCGGATGCCGACACCTTCCGCTCCATGGAACTCGACCGCCGGGCCGCCCTGTGGGCCGTGCGCGGCCTCGACGGGCTCGGCTGGCGGGCGGGCGCTGCAGCCGAAGTGCCGCTGCTCGCGCCGCATCTCGGCGACGGCCTCTTCCAGGAACTGCCGGTGGCCTTGAGGCCTATGAGCGAGGGGGAGCAGGTGGCGGAGGACTATCTCTCCCTGGGGCTGTCCCTGCGCGCCCATCCTGTGAGCTTCCTGCGTGGGCGCCTGCACCGGATGGGGGTCGGAACGAATGCCAGCCACCGGCGGCCCGGTCTTGCCCAGAATGCGCGCATCGCCGTGTCGGGCCTCGTCCTCACCCGGCAACGCCCGGGCACCGCCAAGGGCGTGGTGTTCCTGACGCTTGAGGACGAGACCGGCATCGCCAACGTCATCGTGTGGCCCGACCGCTTCGAGGCCAACCGGCGCACCGTCATGACGGCCCGGCTCCTCGCCGTGCGCGGCCGCCTGCAACGGGCGGGCGAGGTGGTGCATGTCCTGGCGGAGGACGTCCTCGACCTCAGCGCGGACCTCCGGCGGTTGCGGGACGACGAGCCCGCGGACCGTTCGGATGCCCCGCTCACGAACGAGGACACCCTGCGTCTCAAGAGCCGCAACTTTCATTGACCGGCCCGTTCACGGAGCCGTGTTCCGGCATTTCCAAATCGTCGCAGTGCTGTCGGATCGGGGAGGCTTGGGCGTTGGTGGCGTGAGTCACAACACCCGAAGCATCCGATGGCCATTCCCGTTCAGGCGCGCGACGAAGACGCGTTGCGCGCCTCTCTCGAGTCCACCCTGAACGCCAATCCCGACAAGGCCGCCGAACTCTGGCTCTTCGTCTATGGCGCCCTCGCCGCCGAACCGCCCTTTCCGTTCGCCGAGCGCGCGGCGGCAACCCTCCCCGGCTTCCGGCGGTCCTTCTGCCTTGGCGACCCGGTGAACCGCGGGACGCCGCAGGATCCCGGCCTGGTGCTCGGCCTCGAGCCGGGCGAGGCGTGCGGGGGTCTTGCCTACCGCATCGAAGAAGCTCAGGTCCGTGAGGCGCTTCTTGCGGTCTGGCGACAGGAGATGCGCTTTCCCTGCTACACCCCGCTCTGGATGCGCGCCGCGGTCGGCGGCACTGAGCGGACCGTGCTGGTGTTCGACACCAACCGCGAGGGTCCCTTCTACCGGCCGGAGCGCGAAGAGGCGCAGACGGCGGACCGCATCGCGGTCTGCGCCGGAGCCGCGGGCACGAACGCCGCTTACCTCGAAGAGACCCTCAGGGCCTTCGAGGAGGCGGGGGTCGCCGACCCCTATCTGCGCCGCCTCAAGTTCCGCAGCGGGCCGCTTGCCGCGGCCGTGCCGACGGAGGCTGCGCCCGCCCGCGAGACGGGACGGCCCCTGCGCGTTCTCGTGGTGGCTGGCTCGGCCCGCCGCCTCAACGGCTGCCCGGGCCTCGATTCCAAAGCTCGAGCCCTCATGCACCGCATGGTGGGCCGCCTGCCAGCGGGGTGGCAGGTCGACCACGAGGATATCGGCAACGAGCACGGGCGACCGAAGATTCAGGGCTGCAACGGCTGCGTCGGCTCATCCATGGCTTTGTGCGTCTGGCCCTGCAATTGCTACGGCCCCGGGAGCGACACGCAGCCGGATCTCCTGTGGGATCTCGATCTCTACCGCCGTCTCGCGCGGGCCGATGCCTGGGCCTTCATCGGGCCCGTCTGGTGGTATGGTCCGTCCACCAACATGAAGGCGCTGTTCGACCGCCTCGTGTGCATGAGCGGCGGCAACCCGCGCCCAGACCTCATTGACAAGAAGGACACCCAAAAGGCCCAGGCGCTCGAGCGGTCGCCGCTCTGGCGGAGCCTGAGCCGCAACCACCTGGAGGGCCGCACCGCCGCCTTCTTCTGCTACGGCAACGAGGGCGCTAACGAGCTTGGCCCCGACCGCCGCCCGCGCATCCTCGACCACAAGCCCTGGTTCGACCCCGAGGACGAGCCTTACGAGGACGACCGCCTCGCCTATCAGGGGCTCGTCTGGCAGTGCCGCTACAGCGGCATCGAGGTGCCGGACGCCCTCTGGCGCCACGCCAAGTTCGGCGTCGGCAAGGCCTATGCGGACGATCAGGCCGACAACATGGTGATGGAGCGGACCTCCCTTGCGGTGTTCGACGACTGGGTGGACAGCTTCATCTTCGCGGTATCCCGCAAGGGTGCCGTCGAGGGGACGGACGAGGCCGAGAAAGGGGCCAAGTCCACCACCAACACCTGAGCCCCTGCGGCATCAGGATCCGGAACGGCGCCGCCCTCCTCCCGTTCAAGGGCCAGCACCCCCGCCGGAGAACCACGATGGACCACCCCGAAACCGATCGCGACGCGACCCTCGCGGCCTTCAACGAGGCCGTGAACATGACGCCCGCCGCCATCGAGAAGCATCTTTCAACCGACGAAAGCCAGCAGGTGGGCTTCACCCATGACGGCGAGGGCGAGTCGGTCGGCCATCATTCGGGGCGGCGCATCGTCGAGATCAAGCGCAAGAAGAAGGCCGACCTGACCGACGACGATTACGATCACATGCGCAAAGTGGTCGGCTACGTGCACCGGCATCTCGCGCAGGGCGGCCCGAAGGACGACGTGGAGCACTCGCGCTGGCGTTACTCCCTCATGAACTGGGGCCACGACCCTCTCAAGGACTGATCCTCGCGCGCCCTGATCTCGCGCGGGCGAGCGCCCGCGTTCCGATGAGGAGGCCCACTCCCGCCAGAGCCGCAAGACCGATGCCGCGGCTCAAGGAGCTTGCAGAGAAGGGCAGGCCCTTCGCGTCGCGGATCCCGCCGCTCACGCCGCCGCCCTGGGGGAGAGGCTGGAGAAGCGAGCCCTCCCGCTTCGGCTCGGGATCCGCCCGCTCCAATGAGCGGCGAACGGCAAATCCCATGAGGTGCTCGGCAGGGCCGGGAAAGAGCGCGTAGGCCACCTGCGCGGCGCGAGCGGGCCAGCCCACCGCCACCTCGTCGCGCGGGTGGCGGACGAGGTGAACGAAGGTCTCCGCGACGTCCTCGGGCGCATAGACGAACGATCCCGGATTGATCCTGCGACCCGACACGTTCGCCCCGTGAGCGAGGCCCGGCGTATCGATCATCGCCGGAAAGACGCCGCACACGTGGATGTCGGGCTCGTCGCCCAGTTCCTGGCGCAGACTCGCGGAAAAGCCGCGCAGGCCGAACTTGCTCGCCGTATAGGCGGCCGCAAACGGGGTCGGCGCCCATCCGCCGAGCGAGATGTTGTTGATGAGGATCCCGTGACCCTGGCGCTTGAAAACCGGCAGCACGGCTGAGGCACCGTACATGGAGCCGAGCAGGTTCACCTCGATGGTCTTGCGGTGAAGATCGACCCGCGCGTCCGTGTAGGGCCCGAACACGCCCGTGCCCGCATTGTTGATCCAGACGTCGATGCCGCCGAAGACGTCGAGCGCCACGTGGGCGAGGTTCATCACGTCGTCCGCATCCGTCACGTCGGTGACGACAGCCACCGCCTCGCCTCCGAGGGCTTCGCATTCCTGCACCGCATCGTCGAGCAGGTGGCCCCGACGCGCCGCGAGAACGAGACTGGCCCCCTCCCGCGCGAAAGCGCGAGCCGCGGCGCGGCCGATGCCGCTCGACGCCCCCGTGATGACGATCCGCTTGCCGCGTTCCATGAGGTGCTCCTAGACCAGCAGCCGTTCGGGCAGGATCGGGAAGTCGCGCATGCGCCGTCCCGTCGCGTGGTAGACGGCGTTGCCGATGGCCGCCGCGACACCCGAAAGACCGAGCTCCGCCACACCCTTCACGCCCAGCGGGTTGAAGATCGTGTCGTCGCTCGGAACGAAGGTGACGTCGAGTTCGCGCACATCCGCGCAGACGGGAATGAGGTACTCGGCGAGGTTGGCGTTCATGGGCTTGCCGAAGCGGCTGTCCCACTCGGTCTTTTCGAGCAGCGCCATGCCGATGCCGCCCACGAGACCGCCGATGCACTGGCTCCGCGCGGTTTTCGGATTGACCACGCGTCCGATATCGTAGGCGCCCACGAGCCGATGGACGCGCACCGTGCCGAAATCGAGATCGACATGCACCTCGGCGAATACGGCTCCGAAGGCGGAACTCGAATGGGTCTTGCTCTCATTGCCGGGCGCCGACTGGCCTTCGGCCGCGATGCGGCTTAAGTGAAGGTCGGCCAGCAGTTCGCCGTAAGGGACCACCGCCCTGCCTCCGGCCGGTGCAAGGCCGCCGTCGCGCCACTCGAATTCGCCCGCGGCGAGCGCCTTCAGCCGCTCGTCGGGGTGGGAGCGCAGCACCCCCGCAAGGTCGTCGAGGAGCGCCTGGCAGGCGGCCTGGACGGCGGTGCCGATGCTCGCCATGGTGATGGAGCCGCCATGGACGGGCGCGTAGGGCATGTCCGTGTCGCCAAGTTCGAAGCGCACCCGCTCGACGGGCAGCCCCAGCGCCTCGGCCGCGACCTGGGTCATGGAGGTATAGGTGCCCGGACCCATATCCGAGCCCGCTGTGCGCAGAAGCGCGGTGCCGTCCGAGAACAGCGTAGCCTCGACGGTCGCCTTGGACCGGTGCGCCGGGTAGGCGGCGGTCGCCATGCCGAAACCCACGAGGTGACCGTTGTGCCGCATGGAGCGCGGCTCCGGCTGGCGCCGGTCCCAACCGAAGCGCTCCGCCCCGACCCGGTAGCAGGCGCGCAGTTCCTTCGAGGACCAGGGCAGGTCCTTGTGCTGGTCGCGTTCGGCGTAGTTCTTCAACCGCAGCTCGATCGGATCCATGCCGAGGGCGACGGCGAGTTCGTCCATCGCGGTCTCAAGAGCCAGCATGCCGGTGGCGACGCCCGGCGAGCGCATAGGACACGGCGAGTTGGTGTTCATCTCGACGAGGCGGTAGCGCGTGCGCACGTTGGGGCACGCATAGGTGTTCCGCGCCGGGTCGAGGGTCACCTCCGCGTATTCCTCGTACTTGGCAACCTGTCCGAAAGCCTCCTGGATCACAGCCGTCAGCGTTCCGTCCCGCTCGGCGCCGAGCGCCACGCGCTGCTCCGTGTGGGGCCGGAACCCGACGGCGGTGTAGGCCTGGCGCCGGTTGATCTCCACCCGCACGGGCCGCTGCACCGCGCGGGCGGCGAGCGCCGCGACGGTGACATGCGGCCAAGTGCGCAGGGCCGAGCCGAAGGCGCCGCCGACGAACGGGCACACGACCCGGATGCTCTCCTTCGGGATGCCGAACACATGGGCGATCTCGTCCCGGTCGTTATCGGGCCACTGGGTCTTGTCGTAGAGCGTGAGGTGATCGCCGTCCCAGGCGGCGATAGTGGCGTGAAGCTCGATGGCATTGTGGTGTTCGCGGGCCTGAACGTATTGCGCCTCGACCTTCACGGGAGCCGCCGCGAAAGCACCGTCGGCTTCGCCGATCTGCGTATCGGCCGGCCGGCCCGCCTTCTCGTTGCCCCGGCTCGGCTCGCGGGAGCGCCAGGTCTCGAAGGAGGTGTCGCCCTTCGCCTGCGTGTAGGCGATCTTCACGAGGTCCGCCGCATGCACGGCCTGTTCGAGAGTCTCAGCCACCACCACGGCCACGGGCTGGCCGTTGAAATGGATCGTGGGATCCTGGAACACCCGCAGCTGATCGCCCGACTGCGCATCCACCTGGGGCCGCTTGCTCATGGGCGCATAGGGCAGCCGCGGCGCATTCTCGTGGCTGATGACGGCGTAGACTCCCGGAGCCCGGCGAGCGGCCTCCGCATCGATGGAGGCGATGCTGCCCGCCGGAACCGTGGAGAGAACCATGGCGGCATGCAGGAGATCCGGGACGTCGAACTCCGCAGCGTAGCGCGCATCGCCCGACACCTTCTGCGGACCGTCGACGCGGCTGACGGGCTGGCCGATGACCTTCAGCTGGACGTTCATGCCTCATCTCCCTGCAGCCCGGCGATCCGCAGGAGCGCCCGTTCCACGGTCTTCTTCAAGAGCGGAACCTTAAAGGCGTTGTGCTCATGGGGGCTGGCGCCGTCAGCCGCCCGCTCCCCCGCCTCTCGGGCGAGAGCGCGGTCGAGGCGCTGGCCCGTGAGGAGCTCCTCCACGTGCCGGAGGCGCCACGGCTTCGTGCCGACTCCGCCCACTGCGATCCGAGCTTCGAGGACCTGATCGTCGTCGAAGGCCGCCGACACGGCGGCCGATGCGAGCGCCCATTCGAAGGTCGCCCGGTCGCGCACCTTCAAGTAGTGCGAGCGCCGCCCCGCCGCCGCGATCGGAATCCAGATCGCCGTAATGAGGTCGCCGGGCTTCAGCACCGTTTCGACGTGCGGGGTATCGCCCGGGAGCTGATGCAGGTTCTCGGCGAGGATGGTGCGCTCGCCCGTCGGGCCGCGCACCATGAGTTCGGCATCCGCCGCGATGAGGGCGACCGCAAGGTCGCCCGGATAGGCGGCGATGCACTGGGCGCTGTTTCCCAGAATCGCGTTGACGCGGTTCTGCCCTCCAAGCGCCGCACAGCCGGATCCGGGCGCGCGTTTGTTGCAGGGCATGGTCACGTCGCGAAAGTAAAGGCATCGCGTGCGCTGGAGCAGGTTGCCGGCCATCGTCGCCATGTTGCGCACCTGCGGCGAGGCGGATTCGTGCAGCGCCTCGGCGAGGGCGGGAAAGCGCTCGCGGATCACGGGATCGTCCGCGACATCGGCAAGGCGCGCCATGGCGCCGATGCGGACGCCGTCGATGGCGACCGACACGTCGTCAAAGCCGATGCCGTTGATGTCGACGAGCTCAAGCGGGGCGCGCACGCCCTCCTGAAGCAGCTGCAGCATGTCGGTGCCGCCCGCGATGTACTCGACGCCGGTGCCGCCCCCGGCGCGCTCGATGGCGGCGAGGGGATCCGAGACGGAGGTGTAGGCGAAAGGCACCATGGCTCAAGCTCCCCCCTGCTCGGCGTCCTGCCGGATGGCCTCAACGGCCTGCGTCATGGCCTCCCGCGGGTCGGTTCCTTGGGCGATGGCGTCCTTGATAGCGTCGACGATGTTCGTGTAGGCGCCGCAGCGGCACAGGTTGCCGCTCATGTTCTCGCGGATCTCGTCGTCTGAGCGCGTGCGGCCCTCCTGGATGAGGCCCACCGCCGACATGATCTGGCCCGGGGTGCAGTAGCCGCACTGGAAGCCGTCATGGTCGATGAAAGCCTGCTGGACGGGGTGGAGGCCACCCTGGCCCAAACCTTCGATGGTGGTGATGCTCCGGCCCTGGTTCATGACTGCGAGGGTGAGGCACGACACCACCCGGCGCCCGTCCACCAGCACGGTGCAGGCCCCGCATTGGCCAAGGCCGCAGCCCTTTTTGGTGCCGGTGAGGTGCAGCCGGTCGCGCAGGGCGTCGAGCAGGGTCGTGCGGGCGTCGACGGCAAGGCGGTGATCCTCGTCGTTGACGCGAAGCGTGATCACGAAGGCGTGTTGCGGATGGGGGTGATCGGCCCGTGCGCGGTCCTGGTCGACCTCAAGCATCAGATGCTCCTGGGGGTTGGGGCAGCCCAGCACCTCAACCCTGCAGCAGCCGCAAGGTTTCCGAGGAGGAAAGCCGCATCCCGTGGGCGGGAACCGCCCTGCCCTGCCGAACTTATCCGCGCGGCGATGATGCCGGCGACATTCGACGATAGGAGACGAGCATGGCGGACGAGAGGGATCAGCGGTCGGAGCAGCTGGAGCGGCGCTACAAGGTGCGGCAGGTCACCAACATCCAGGCCTCCTGGGTCGAGCGCGAGCGCGGCGAGGAGGGCAAGTTCACGGTCCAGCTCATCCTCGACAACGGCGTCGAGGAGTACATCCTGGAGCCCGATGCCGACGACCTCGAGCCGATGCTGAAGCTCTTCACCTTGAGCGACCACACCACCTTCGACCTCGACCGCAAGGTGCTGATGTTCTCGAACTTGAAGGTGAAGTAGAGCCCGTCAATCGCCCCAGCCCAGCTGGGGCTTAAGACGCGGCACCGCAGACCGGTGCCGCGCCCCGGCTGTCGTTCAGCGCGTGCGCTTCTTGGCGCCCTTGGCCGGCGAGCGCTTGGCGGCGGGCCGAACCGCCTTCTTGGCCGGAGAGCGCGTCGTCTTCTTGGCGCCGCCAAGACCTGTCGCGGACGCAGCAGCACGCCCCCTCGTCGGGGCAGCCTGCTTGGCGGCAGTCTTCTTGGCTGGGGCCTTCACGGCGGTCCGGGCCGTCGACTTTGCGGCGCTCCGCGCCGCGGGAGCCTTCTTGGCCGGCGCCTTGGCACCGGTCTTGGCACCCGCCTTGGCTGCGGCTGCGGGTCTCTTGCGGGCGGCCGTGCCGCGGCTGGCGGCCCCGGAGCGCGCGGTCTTGGCGGCTGTCTTGGACGGGGCCCGACGGGTCGCGGCCGGCTTGGCGGCGGCCTTGCGAGGCGCCGTCTTGCGCCCGCCCTTCGCACCCGATGCCTTGTCGCGGTTCACGAACCTGAAGAACCGGCTCGTCGCGCCGGACGCGACCTCGTCCTGGTGCAGGAGCGCGAGGCCGTTCTCCTCGAACACCTCGAAGAATTCCTCCCAAGAGGTTTCTTCGAGCTTCTCGTCGTCCTCCCCGAAGTCGAACCGCAGGATGCCGCCCTTGCCCCTGCCGGTGCGCACAACGGAAGGCCGCCCGCCACGCTCATCGGCCCAGCGGCGGATCTCCTCGTGATCTGTGGTGGTGGTCGCTTGGCTCATCGTATCTCTCCGAGGCTGCTGTTGCGGCGACTCAACGTTGCCGTCGCCGCCGCCGTTCCTGGACGAGGTGCGGCAGTCGGCCTCGCCAGGAGGCCTGCCCCGGTGAGATGTTCAGATGTGCACCGAGCGAGCCTGCGCAACGTGCTCCTTCAGCACGCTGCCCGTCTGGCCGTCGACCTCGCGCAGGACGACGGCGTACCCCCACAGGTCGGCCAGATGCTGAAGGACGCGCTTTGCATCCTCCTCCTGCAGGAGAGCGCCTTTCATGACCTGATGCTGCACGATGAGGCGGCGATCACCCGCAAGATCGACATCCATGACCTGGATGTCGGGATCGCTCCAGGCCGGGTCGTACTGGCGGGCCAGCGCCCGGCGGACCCGCCGGTAACCGCGCTCGTCGTGAATGCAATCCACCCGCAGCTCCACGTCGTTCGGATCGTCCACGATGTGGAACATGCGCCAGCGACGGATCAGGTGCGGGCTCAGGAATTGCGAGATGAAGCTTTCGTCCCGGTAATTGGCCCAGACGTCACGCAGCACTGCCATCGGGTCGCTGCGTCCGGCGACGTCCGGAAACCATTCGAGGTCCTCGGCGGTCGGCTCCTCGCAGATACGCACGATATCCTGCATCATGGCAAAGCCCAGAGCGTAAGGGTTGATTCCGGAATAGTGCGGGTCGTCGAATTCGGGCTGCCGGACGACGTTGGTATGCGAGTGCAGGAACTCGAGAAACGCGCCGTCGCTGATCTGTCCACATTGGTGAAGGCTGGTGAGGATCCGGTAGTGGCAATAGGTGGCGCAGCCCTCGTTCATCACCTTCGTCTGGCGCTGCGGATAGAAGTACTGGGCGATATGGCGGACGATGCGCAGGATCTCGCGCTGCCAGGGCTGGAGGCGCGGCGCCGACTTCTCGAGAAAGTACAAGATGTTCTCTTGCGGAAGCTCTAGCAGGGCGCGCTTTCGGTCCACGACGTTCTGGGCAGCAGGCGTGCCCGGAGCCGGCAGGGTTCGCCACAGGACGTTGTAGGTCTCCTCCCGGTGACGGTGACGCTCGAGCTCCCGCCGCTCCTCCGAGCGAAGGTCGGGTCCCCGCTTGCGCGGGTACCGGTGAACGCCGTACGACATGAGCGCGTGGGCCGCATCGAGGAGCCGTTCGACCGCCGCCTCGCCGTGCCGCTCCTCGCAGCGGGCGATGTAGCTCTTGGCGAAATCGAGATAGTCGAGGATGCCCTCGGCGTCGGTCGACTCGCGGAACAGGTAGTTGTTCTTGAAAAAGTGGTTGTGGCCGAAGGCAGCGTGCGCCATCACGAGCGCCTGCATCGTGGCGGTGTTCTCCTCCATGATGTAGGAGATGCACGGGTTCGAGTTGATGACGATCTCGTAGGCGAGCCCCATGAGGCCCCGGCGGTAGCCCGCCTCGTGCAGCGCGAAGTGCTTGCCGAACGACCAGTGCTTGTAGAAGAGCGGCATGCCGGTCGATGCGTAGGCATCGAGCATCTGTTCGGCGGTGATGACCTCGATCTGGTTCGGGTAGACGTCGAGGCCAAGCTCGTCGAGCGCCACCTTCTCGATAGCGCGGTATGTGCGCCGAAGGGTTTCGAAGTTCCACTCGGCGCCCTGGAACAGAGCCTCGTGCGGGTCGCTCAGGCTCATGCTGGTTTCGCCTCCGCGTCGGCGCTGTCGCGCTGGAACAGCTCGCGGAAGACCGGGTAGATCTCCCGCCGGTGGGTCACCCGCCGCATGGCGAGCTGGCCCTGGTCCCTGAACGGCTCATAGGCTCTCCAGAGGGTCGTCCGCCCCCCGGAGAACCCGGCCGGGATCCTCGTCTCCTCGGCGCCGACTTCAAGGTAGGCGAAGTACTGGCACACCGGCAGGATCACGTCGGCCAGCAGAGCCGCGCAGGTCGCATTGTCGCTCGTATCGTTGTCGCCGTCCGAGGCCTGCGCCGCATAGATGTTCCAGTCATCCACCGGGTAGCGCTCGGCCACGATCCGCTGCATCTCGCGCAGGGCCGAGGACACCACCGTCCCGCCCGTCTCCGGGCTGTGGAAGAACGTCTCCTCGTCCACCTCCCTCGCCTGGTGGGTGTGGCGGATGAACACGATCTCGACGTGCTCGTAGCGCCGGGTGAGGAAGACGTAGAGGAGCATGTAGAACCGCTTCGCGAGGTCCTTCATATGTTCGTTCATGGAACCCGATACGTCCATGAGGCAGAACATGACGGCCTGCGCGATGGGCCGCGACACGGGCACGAGCCGACGATAGCGCAGATCCAGCGGATCGATGAACGGCACGCGCCCGCTGCGCTGCCGCAAGGCGGCCAGTTCGCCGCGCATCGCCGTCAAGCGCTCGTCGGGAGCGCCGTCGCGTTCGAGGCGGACGATCTCCGCCTCGAGTTCGACCATCTCCTCGGACTTCGGCCGACGCATCGCGATCCGCCGCGACAGGGCGTTGCGCATCGTCCGGAGCACCGCCAGGTTCATCGGCGATCCTGTGGTCGAATAGCCTGCCCGGCCGAACCCTTGCGCCTGCAGGGTTGCGAGCCGCCGCTTGGCCAAATCCGGAAGTTCGAGGTCCTCCAGGAAGAGGTCGAGGAACTCCTCGCGGGTCAGGACGAAGCGAAACTCGTCCTGCTCGTCCCCGTCGCCGCCGGCCGTGCCCCCACCTCCGCCGCCGCCCTCCTGGTCGCGCTCGATGGTGTCTCCCTCGACGAAGCGCTTGTTGCCCGGCAGCACATGGTCCTGGACGCCGGACTGGCCCGAGCGCCTGAACCGGGGCTCCCGCACCCCATCGGCCGGAATGGTGATCTCCCCGCTCCGCTCAAGATCACCGATGCTGCGCTCACCGGCGCTCTCGCGAACGGCTCGCTGCACGAGGGCCTTGGCGCGGCGGAGGAAGCGCTCCCGGTTCGTGAGGCTCTTGCCTCCGGGGTTCAGGCGGCGGTCGACGATGTTCATTGCCACGCCAGCTCTGATGCCATCGGGTTCACCCTGCCTGTTTCACGCGCATGTACCACTCGACCAAGCGTCGGACCTGGCGCTCCGTGTAGCCGCGGGCCACCATCCGCTCCACGAATTCCCCATGCTTCTTCTCGGATTCGCTGTCCTTCTTCGAACCGAAGCTGATGACGGGCAACAATTCCTCAACTTGAGAGAACATGCGCCGCTCGATGACCTCGCGGATCTTCTCGTAGCTCGTCCAGGACGGGTTGCGACCCCCGTTGCTGGCCCGCGACCGCAGGGCGAATTTGACCACCTCGTTGCGGAAGTCCTTCGGGTTCGCGAGACCTGCCGGCTTCTCGACCTTGGTCAGCTCCTGGTTCAGGAGCTCGCGATTGAGGAGCTGCCCCGTATCAGGATCCTTGAAGTCCTGATCCTCCACCCAAGCATCCGCATAGGACACGTAACGGTCAAAGAGGTTCTGGCCATAATCGTGGTAGGATTCGAGGTATGCCTTCTGGATCTCGTGACCGATGAACTCGGCGTAGCGGGGCGCGAGCTCCCCCTTGGTGAAATCGAGGTATCGCCGCTCCGTCTCCGCGGGCAGCTGCTCTCGCCTCAAGGATTGTTCGAGCACGTACATCAGGTGGACGGGATCAGCCGCCACTTCGGTCGTGTCGTAGTTGAACGTCGCGGCCAGAACCTTGAAGGCGAAGCGGGTTGAGATCCCGTCCATACCCTCGTTCACACCGGCAGCGTCCCGGTACTCCTGAACGCTTCGCGCCCTCGGGTCCACCTCGCGCAGGCTTTCGCCGTCGTACACCCGCATCTTGGAGAAGATGTTCGAGTTCTCATGCGTGCGCAGCCGCGACAGGACCGAGAAGCGGGCCAGCATCTCCAGGGTCGCCGGTGCGCAAGGGGCATCGGCGAGTTCGGAGCCGCGGATCAACTTCTCGTAAATCCTGCGCTCCTCCGTGACCCTAAGGCAATACGGCACCTTGATCACGTAAATGCGATCGATGAACGCCTCGTTGTTCCTGTTGGAGCGGAAGCTCTGCCACTCCGCCTCGTTCGAGTGGGCCATGATGATGCCGGAGAACGGAATGGCGCCGATATTCTCCGTCCCGACGTAGTTGCCCTCCTGGGTCGCCGTCAGGAGGGGATGCAGCATCTTGATCGGCGCCTTGAACATCTCGACGAATTCGAGGAGGCCCTGGTTCGCCCGGTTGAGGCCGCCCGAATAACTGTAGGCATCAGGATCCACCTGGGAGAGCGACTCGAGTTTGCGGATGTCGACCTTGCCGACGAGAGAGGAGATGTCCTGGTTGTTCTCGTCGCCGGGCTCCGTCTTGGCGATGGCGATCTGCCGAAGGCGGGACGGATTGATCTTCACCACCTTGAACTTGGAGATGTCGCCGCCGAACTCGTCGAGGCGCTTGATGCACCAAGGACTCATCAGGTTCGTCAGCCGCCGCCGCGGGATGCCGTAGCGGTCCTCCAGCATGGCGCCCATCCGTTCCGGGTCGAACAACCCGAGGGGGCTCTCGAAGACGGGGCTGATCTCGTTGCCGGCCTTCAGAGCGTAGACGGGATAGGTCTCCATCAAGGCCTTAAGACGCTCGGCGAGCGAGGATTTGCCGCCTCCGACCGGCCCGAGCAGGTAGAGGATCTGCTTGCGCTCCTCCAATCCCTGGGCTGCATGGCGCAGGAAGCTGACGATCCGTTCGACCGTATCCTCCATGCCGTAGAATTCCGAGAACGCCGGGTACACCCGGATCGTCCGGTTCATGAAGATCCGGCCGAGGCGGGCATCCTTCGCGGTGTCGATGATCTCCGGCTGGCCGATCGCGGCGAGGAGGCGCTCCGGAGCGCTCGCATACATCATGGGGTCGTCACGGCACCCTTCGAGGTATGCGGTTAGAGACATCTCCGTTTCGCGATGGGTTTCATAGGACTGCAGAAAGCTCGCGAAGAGATCACTCGACTGAAGCATGGTGCCTCCGTTTTAGAGACCACCCGAGTCAACGATTGGAAACGCCCAAGGTTGCCCGGCGACACGAAACTATGCTTCTTCCATGTGGCGTTGGCGCCCGTTTTTGGCGAGGCATAAGGGCACACCTTTTCGCGACCGCCCACACAGCTGTTAGGCGGGCGGGATCCTGCGATGGGGGCTCACAGCAGACGACGGTAAATCGGAAGAATGCCATTTCACAGCTGTGAAATGAAGTATTCTCGCCTGGCTTTCTGAGAAGGAAGCGGAACAGCAGATGGCACTTGCAAAATCTGGGTGAGATCAACCCAAGTTCGTTGAGCCAAGCCGGTCCCACATGGCCCAATTCTGCTGCAGTAACAACACGACTAGCGTGACCGCACGGGCTGCGCCAACGACGCGGTCGTGATCAGCATCATCCCCCAACCAAGGGCCCTTCTTGTTAGACCACGAGGGCCTGTGAGTGCCTGACCCAATCGAGGGCGGCGAGGCAGAGGACGCCCATGAAGGATCGGGCGGTCTTCTCGTACCGGGTTGCGACGGCTTACCACTCCTTCAGCCGCACCCAGAGGCGCTCGACCTAGTTGCGGCTGTTTTAGACCCAGTTCGGGCAGGCGACCGGGCCCTCGCCGAGCCGATAACTCACTGGGCTGACTGGAGGTCGGACCAGGGCGGCGAGCCCTGTTCGCCCTTGAACTGACATGTCAGGACCGGGCACGGCCTGCCACGTAACCTACACGACGAGCGCGGCCGCTCCGTTCTCCGAGCGGAAGGAAAGCGCAATCAGGCCGCGTACCGGGATGAGATTTGCGGATCCAACTCAAATCCAATGCCGGGCTTGTCTGGAACCCTCAGCGTGCCTTGATGCGGTAGCGGTGCGTCGAGACCACACCAGGCTTCCGGGCGAACGTAGAGGAACTCGAAAACCTCGAAACCTTCGAGCGCCGCTGCAAGTTGAAGGGTCGCCCAGTAGCCGGGACCGAAATAAGGTGAGTGGGGCGCCAACCGCTTCCTGCTTCGAGCCGTGTTCGTGGCTATATCGATGAACTCGGTGATCCCACCAACCTTCGTGACGCTCGGCTGAACCACGTCGAGAGCGGGGATCAGGCGATCGAATTCTACCGACGTACAGGCATTCTCGCCCGCCGCGATAGCGATCCCCTCGCTGGCGATCTGGCGCCAAGGTGCGACGTTTTCCGGAGGAAAGGTCGGCTCCTCCAGCCAGTCGACCCGTGCCTCGCGAAGGGTCGGCAGCATGCCCCTGACATCGCCCAAGCTCCAGGCGCAGTTCACGTCGACGGTCAGCTTCGTGTTCTCTCCAGCTCCTCTCCGACCTGCCATAATGGTGTCGACGGCGATTTCATGCAGCTTCACCTCCTGAAACCCGGCGCCTACCGCCTCGGCCGCAAAGTGCTCAACGCGGCCAGGATCGCCATACCGCACGAGGCTCGCATAGGCGGGCACGGCCTCGCGCCGCCGTCCGCCGAGAAGATGGGCCAGCGAAACCCCGGCCCGTTTGGCGGCGATGTCCCATAACGCAATGTCGAGCCCCGACAACGCGAAGATCGTGATCCCGTAGCGCCCGAAGAGAGCAAGGGCGCGTTGAGTCGCGAGGTTGACGGAGCGCGGGTCCTCCGAGTCCTTGCCGATGGCGGCTGGCGCAACGAGATCGCGCAAGGCGGCGGCCGTTGCGTTCTGGCACATATAGCCGAAGGCCTCGCCCCAACCGACGAGGCCGCTCTCCGTCTCGACGCGCACGAGAACGATGTCGAGGTTGTTCCATCGGCGCGGGGTGAGGCCCTGCCCTGAGCCTCCATCATCGAACGGAATGCGCAGGACGATGGGTTCGACCGTTGTGATGAGGTCTGGCATCGGGGGCTCCTTGAAGTTACCGGGCGGCCCTGCCCAGTCGGGCGGCGTTCACCATTCGTCGATGCGGCGGATGTCGCCCTCATACCCGTCGGATGCCATACCGCCGCCGATGACATGAGTGCCGACCAACTCCGGGTCCTCCGGCGGCACCGAGGAGAAAACGTCTGCCTCGAACATATCCGCACTGTCTTGCGGGACGTAGCCGAGCCGGCGCGCCTCCGCGTCGTCGAAGAAGCTGCGGCTGTTCGCGGAGACGCCGTAAACCACGGCGTAGCGCAGCGTCGGATGGTTCAGCCCGATCTCGACCAGCTGAGCCAGATCACGCGGACTGATCCAGATGGACAGGCGCCGCCGATCAATCGGCCGCTCTCCCATGTACCCGATGCGGATGACCAGAACGCGCTGGCCGTAACGGTCGGCGAACAAAGCCCCAACCTGCTCGCCGAAGGCCTTCGTCAGTCCGTAACGGCTGTCGGGCCGCAGGAGCACGTTGGCACCGAACCTCCGATGACGTGGGTAATGGCCGACCACATGGTGCGTGCTTGCAAACACCACGCGCTCGATGCGGCAGGTCCGTGCGGCTTCGAACACGTTCCACGCGCCCTGGACGTTGCCGGCGATCGCCTCCTCGATCTCTTCCTCCGTCGTGCAGCCGGCAAGGTGAACGACGCCGACGGCACCCCGGAAGGCTTTCGTCAGCGTTTGCAGGTCGCCGATATCGCAGGAAACGACCGTCTCGCCAGGCCGGACGTCCTCAATGTCCACCCGATCGACCAGAATGAGGTGCCAATGGGCGCGAAGGATGGGCCTGAGGGCGCGGCCCACATGCCCGGCAGCGCCGGTCAGGACAAGGGTCTTCAATGACTTCTCTCCGGCTCTCGCGGCTTGCCGTCGTGGATTGCGATGGCGACCCAGCCTGTCAGGCTCTGACCCGGTTCGAGCACGCGAACGCCTGCACGCTCCCGGTCGCTCCATGCATTGAATGCGTCCGTGACGTGGGACACTGGCTCGACGCAGATGTAGCCGGCCCCTTGAGGTTTGTGGACGACAAGATGCGACAGACATCCGCCTGCAGTCAGCCTGAGGCTGAGTTCATCGCTTCGGACGATCTCCACGGTCTTCCAATCGTCGAGGTAAGCCGTCTCTTCGGTTCTCAGCGGGTCGAAGCCGGATAGAGCGACTCTCTCGCCGGTCGGAAAAAAGTCCTTTTCGTGCGGCCACCAACCGTTAGCGTCGTACTGCAACCGGTCGTTCTCCGACCAGGACAGATAAGGATGCCAGCCGAGGCCTGCGGGGAAGCTCCTTTCGTCGGTGCTGCGGATGCCAAGCTCCACGATGATCCCCGCCGGTGTGAGCTTGAATATCTGCCAAGCCTCGCAACGGAGTGGATCAAGACTGGAGAAGCGATCAAGATTATGGAGCGTCACCTGATCGAGATCGAACGACGTAACGAGGTGTTTCGGTCGGCTGCTCGCGAGTTGGCGATCTCACTGCCGCTGCGAGCACCGTATGTTTGGCTTCACCTGCCTCAGCCTTGGCGTCTGAACCAATTCTCCCGCTGGTGCTCGGACCACTCGCTGGCTGCCATGCCGGGCTCGATGTTCAATGTTGATCGTGTCAAAACACCCCAGGCGGTTCGTCTCACGCTGAGCGGCGCTTCCACTCTGGAGCAGGTGAGGACGGCAGCTGAACTCATCAGCGAGGCATTGAGCGCGCCTCCCCCTATGGCGAGCGACGAGCTGCTCGCGTGAGATTGCTGCCGATGGCCTCACAGCACGGGCCGCCTGGTTCGTCCACATAGCGGTCCACCACTCCCTCCCAGGCTGCAAGTGCACTGATTGTCGGGGCACGCCCGCCCACCAGCTCCTTGACACAAACATGCCCGCGGGCGACCGCCTTGATGAGGGCTGGATCCGGTGCCCTGCCACCCGGCCTGGCGCTTGGCAACACCAGCCGGTTAGAATTGGCCTCTCGCGGCAGGGTGGCGGGCACAGTGGTCACCAATGGCGTCTCGTTGCTGCAGCTTTCTCCGTTAATCCAGATCTCAGAGCTACCCAGCGCGGTGCTTCCGGGCCCTTTAGGGTCCTGAGAAACGGCCAGTCGAGGCCTGAAAGGCTTCATCAAGGGTTGCGATTGGAACAGCCCGTGGCTGCTTCTTCGTGTCATACCGACCCGTCATGCGGCTTTCGGCATGCCCTATCAGCGTTCTCTTGACGTCCTCGCCGCAGCCCCTCCTTCCGAGCTCATCCTGGAAGAGATGGCGAAACGAGTACAAGCTCGTCTTCTCGTCCTTGATTTGAAGCTCGTCTTGCTGGTATGACGCCGAATACGATGACGAATACCCCTAAACGCATTTGATCCTGCCGCTGGCTTCAACGGCCGGCCGAAGGTACTTCCAGCTTCTCGAGCGCGCCTCCGCGACAAGGCTCATGAACCCAAGTCCAGCAACTCGCGCCGGATCTGGACGAAGCTTACGGGCAAGTTCCTTAATGGTGCAACCTCCGGAGTTGGTCACTACAAAGCACAGCACCTCAGGCCGGTCCGGGTGCGGCAGCACGGTGTCTGAGCCCAGCTGCAGGATTTAGGTTGCAGCTTTCCCCGAGCCCCTGTTCGAGCCAGCCCTCCACAAGCGCGGTGGCGATGAGCGTCGTCAAATGATAACTTATACGGTATTATTCGAGGCTGTTATGTGCTGACCTGCGTCCTGCAGATGAGATCGGGACGCAAGCACATGCTTTCGCCGGATCTGGCCGATGTCGGTCAGACCGGAATGAGTGTTGAAACGCGCCAACGCATGGCGCATCTCGCCAAGTCCGTTCCCGCTGACAATCTTCTTGGCTCTCTCGCGGTTTGCGACCCGCCTGAGCACGCAGTCGGACAGGGTTTGCCGACCTGCTCCGCGCACCTGTCCGGGGAACCGACACCCGCCGGTGAAGGCGGCACTTTCTGAAGCTTGCACCAAGGTCCTGGGATGGTGTCCGGCTATAGTTTTCCGACGCCGCCGCATCCGCCTTCCCGCGCTCGGAACAAGTCAAGGTAGACGAGTTCCGCTGCAGGGCAGGCAGCGATGAACCGGGGGTGGTCCTGCGGGCTTTGACCCATGGAGATGCTGACGCGCCGAGCGCGGGACGTCACGATTGAACCGCGAGCCTTAATGTAGCCAGCGAAAGTGCAGGCGCGCACGTCGCGGGCTCGTTGCGCGTGCTCCTTTAAGGGGTGGTCCTCGCGTTAAGGGATGTCGGTCGGGTCAGGGTTCGTAGCCAGAAGAAAGCCCGGGGCGAGCCGAGGCGCAAGCGTCGCTGCGAACCAGTCGGCGAGGGCCTGCCAGTCGGGCCAGGTCCAGCCGGTCGTATCCAGGGTCACAGGTGCAGGTCTGTCGCTGGCAAGCCTGAACCGGCGGCGAACGTCAGCAAAGCGAGCGTCCCAGAGGCGATCACGTTCGAGCGCCTTCTCGCGCGCATGCCGCTGGTCGGCCGTGAGCAGCGACTCCTGGACCCGGCTGAACGCAAAAGCTTACTGCACGTCGCGCGGCACCCCGGCGCACGTACTGCCAGATCTTGCCCCGCTGGGTGAGGTGGTGATCGCTGCCCATCTCGTCAGCGATGTCATGCATTCGGACGACGCACAAGCCGACCGGGCAACGGGAAAACCTCGGGATCGAAGGGAAGTTGTCGCTGATCAGATCAGCTTGGCGCTCCCTAGGGGACTCGAACCCCTGTTTTCGCCGTGAGAGGGCGACGTCCTAGACCGCTAGACGAAGGGAGCTAGCAAGACGAAGGCAGGTCCTATAACGAGCCTCGACGGCTCCCACAAGTCCTGCGTTGGAAAAAGACGCAAGGTCGCCTGAGGCGCCAAGGCGAGGTATGCGGTGGACGAGGCGGCGCGGCGGGAGTGGCTGAACGAGGGCGGGGCCGAACGGCTCGACCGGGCGCTGGCTGCAGCGTTCGCGGACCTGTCGCGATCAAGGCTCCAGGCGCTCATCCGCGCCGGGCATGTGCAGGTCGACGGAGCGGATGTTCTGGATCCCGGCCACAAGCTTCCGTCCGGCGCCAGGGTGACCCTCGACGTGCCGCCCGCGATTCCGGCCGAGCCCCTGGGTGAGATCATCGCCCTTCACATTGTCCACGAGGACGATGACGTGATCGTCATCGACAAGCCCGCCGGCCTCGTGGTTCACCCGGCTGCGGGTCACGAGACCGGCACGCTCGTCAATGCTCTCATTGCCCATTGCGGCGAGAGCCTCTCCGGCATCGGAGGCGTCCGCCGGCCCGGGATCGTCCACCGGCTCGACAAGGACACCTCCGGCCTGCTCGTCGTGGCAAAGAACGACGCTGCCCACAAAGGCCTGTCCGAGCAGTTCGCCGACCACGGCCGCACCGGCCCGCTGGAGCGGGCCTATCAGGCCGTCGTTTGGGGCGTGCCGGCCCGCGCGCGGGGAACCGTCGAGGCGCCGCTCGGACGGGCGCCGCACAATCGGGAGAAGATGGCGGTGATGCGCGAGGACCAGGGCCGGTACGCGATCACCCATTACGAGGTAGAGGAGGCGCTGCCGCCGGGTCCTGAGCCCGTCGCGAGCCTACTGCGCTGTGAGTTGGAAACCGGCCGCACCCACCAGATCCGCGTGCACATGGCCCATCTCGGGCATCCACTCCTCGGCGACGCGCTCTACGGATCAGGATTCAAGACAAAGGTGAACCGCCTCGGCCCGGATCAGCAGGCGGCGCTCGCCCGCCTCGGCCGACAGGCCCTGCATGCCGCGGTGCTCGGCTTCAAGCACCCGCGAACCGGTGAGCACTTGCGTTTCGACAGCAGCCTTCCATCCGATCTCGCCGATTTGATCGACCGACTGCGCCAACGCTGACGATCAGGCGTCAATGCGCCGCATTGGGCGCTCAAATAGTCTGATGTGTGGCACCGCACAGCGGCGGGCGCGTTGACCCCCGATTCTGGTGCCTGAGCGCCCCTTTGCGGCTCCGCCGCCGCTGCGTATAATGCGCGGCTGCGATCTGCCGTTCCGGGGATTGCTTCAGGCTTGCCTCAGGAGAGGGAGCCAAAGGAGGAGAACAATGGCATCAGCGCTTCCCGTGCTCGCCAACGAAGGGGGCCTCTCGCGCTATCTCGACGAGATTCGCAAGTTCCCGATGCTGGAACCAAGCGAAGAATACATGCTCGCCAAACGCTGGCGCGAGCATGGCGATCGAGAGGCCGCCCACAGGCTTGTCACGTCGCATCTTCGCCTCGTGGCCAAGATCGCCATGGGTTACCGCGGCTACGGCCTGCCCATCAGCGAAGTAGTCTCCGAAGGCAATGTCGGCCTCATGCAGGCTGTCAAACGCTTCGAACCCGAGAAGGGCTTCCGCCTCGCTACCTATGCCATGTGGTGGATCAAGGCAGCGATACAAGAGTACATCCTGCGCTCGTGGTCGCTCGTCAAAATGGGCACGACCGCAAACCAGAAGAAGCTCTTCTTCAACCTGCGCAAAGCGAAGGGTCGGATCTCAGCTTACGAGGAAGGCGATCTTCGCCCCGATCAGGTCAAGCAGATCGCCACTCAGCTCGGCGTCACCGAGCAGGACGTGGTGGACATGAACCGGCGCCTCGGAGGAGACGCGTCGCTCAATGCCCCATTGCGCGAGGAGGGCGAAGGCGAGTGGCAGGACTGGCTCGTCGACGACAGCGCGAGCCAGGAATCGGTGCTCGCTGCGGCCGAGGAAGGCGAGAACCGCCTGACAGCGCTTCGCTCGGCCTTGTCAGTGCTGAACCCGCGGGAGCGGCGCATCTTCGAGGCAAGGCGCCTCGTGGACGATCCCATCACCCTCGAGGAGTTGTCGACCGAGTTCGGCGTCTCGCGTGAGCGCGTGCGCCAGATCGAGGTCAGGGCTTTCGAGAAGGTGCAGGAGGCCGTGAAGAAGAATCTCGCTAGGATCGAGGCGCCGCAGGCCGAAGCAGCGCTCTGAGCCGGTATCTTCAAGAACGAAGCAAGCCGCGGCCCAGGCCGCGGCTTTTTCATTGCCACTGGCGGAAGGCGTCGTTCACCACCTGCTCGCCGGCCGGACCCTTCTCGATGCTGAGGATCGCGCGCTGGCCCGACGCCATGCGCACCGGCAGGTCGATCCAGTTGCGGCGCACGATGAGGTCCACGTTCCTCTCGATGTCGCTTTGCAGGTTGGAGAGCCCGATCAGGAACAGGTTTTCGCGCACGGGCACCGGCAGCCCGGCGATGGGTGTGCCGCGGGCAGCCTCCTCATTCTTGAACTGGAGAAGACCCACATCCCGGATGTTGCGTCCGGGCTCACCCGCACGGGTGGTGAAGTTGAGTTCGATCGTGTGCGAGGCCGGCAGGGTCGGATCGCTGTTGCGTCGGATCAGAAGGTTCAGCACGAGGCCGGCCTCCTGAATTTCCACCACGCCGCGCACGGCCGTCTCGAGAGGCTGGCCCTGGCCCGCGTTGACGCCTTCGAGCCGCCAGACCGCCCGGCCCGGAAAAGCCTTGGGCTGCTGCGGGTTGGCGGCATCCTCCTCATAGAACACGGCGCGCTGGGCGACGCTCACGTCGGCGCGGGGTGGGGGTGGGGTGGGCTGACCGGGCTGGGACTGGGGCTGGGGCTGGGCCGCGGGGGGCTGGGCGATCGGGGGGCCGCCGCCGACGCGCTCGGCGGTCTTCGGCCCCTGCCCGGGCTGGGCGGGGTTCGCGGCCGGGGGCGGGGTCTGCTGGGCGATCTCCTGGGGGGTGTCGCGCAGGAACCAGGCCGCGACCGCGATGGCGCCGATGACGAGGGCGAGGATCGTGCCGAGCAGCACGGCCCGGCCGCGGCCGGGGGATTGGACGACGGGCGCCCGGCTGTCCACCCGCGGGCGGGTGGGCCCGGCGGGCTCCTCATAGGGCGGCGGGGGCTCGCGCAGGAAAGCTTCGAAGGCTTCGTCGTCCTGGGACTGGGAATGGGCGGGCTGGGCCTGGGACTGGGGAGCCTGGGGCTGGGGCTCCCGGCGGAGCTCGTCCCGGCGGGTGAAGGAGGCCGGCGCCCCGGCGAGCGTCGGCTCGGGCTGGGGCGGCATCCGGGAGGGCGGCTGCGGAGGCGTCGGCGGCGGAGCCCGCCGGGCGGGGGGCGGCGGCGCGTAATCCGCTTCGACGCGCCGGATCGCGTCGTCGAGATCGCGCGACTCCCGGTCGATGTCCCCCTGGCTCAAGGGCGGCTCGAGGGAGCGCAGCTGCTCCACGAGCGCCGCCCGGGCGCGCTCGTAGACGGCGCTCCGCGCGGCGGGCCCCTTGTCGTCGAGACCTTCGACGGCGCGGGCGATGAGAGGGTAGTAATCGGCCATGAGCCTTTGGGATGTCGTGCGGAACCCGCGCCGTCAACCCTCAAACGGATTCTTCATCAGGATAGTATCGTCACGCTCCGGCGAGGTGGACAGCACCGCCACCGGGCAGCCGATCAGTTCCTCGACCCGGCGGACGTACTTGATCGCCTGGGCCGGAAGGTCCGCCCAGGAGCGGGCGCCGGCGGTGGATCCGCTCCAGCCCTCCACCTCCTCGTAGACCGGCTCGACCCGGGCCTGCGCCCCCTGGCTCGCGGGGAAATAGTCGAGGGTCTCGCCATCGAGGCGGTAGCCCGTGGCGATGCGCAGGGTCGGGAAGCCGTCGAGCACGTCGAGCTTGGTGAGCGCAATCCCGTCGATCCCCGAGGTGCGCACGGTCTGGCGCACGAGGGTGGCGTCGAACCAGCCGCAGCGGCGCTTGCGCCCCGTGACCGTGCCGAACTCGCGGCCGCGCTGCCCGATGAGCTCCCCCGTCTCGTCGTGGAGCTCGGTCGGGAACGGCCCCTCCCCGACCCGGGTCGTGTAGGCCTTGGCGATGCCGAGCACGTAGCCCACCGCCCCGGGGCCGAGCCCGGATCCCGTCGCGGCCTGGCCCGCCACGGTGTTTGAGGAGGTCACGAACGGATAGGTGCCGTGATCGACGTCGAGCAGCGCGCCCTGCGCGCCCTCGAACAGGATGCGCCGGCCGGCCCGGCGCTCCCCGTCGAGGAGGCGCCACACCGCGTCCATGTAGGGCAGCACCTTCGGCGCCACGGAGGCGAGCTCCTCGAAGAGCGCCCCCGGGTCGAGGGCCTCGAGGCTGAGGCCCCGGCGGAGCGCGTTGTGGTGGACGAGCAGGCGCTCGATCTTGGCCGGCAGGGTGTCGAGGTCGGCGAGATCCATGAGCCGGATCGCGCGGCGGCCCGCCTTGTCCTCGTAGGCCGGGCCGATGCCGCGCTTCGTGGTGCCGATCTTGGTGCCGGCGGCCGCGGTCTCGCGCAGGGCGTCGAGCTCCCGGTGCAGGGACAGGATGAGGGTCGCGTTCTCGGCGATCCGCAGGTTCTCGCGGGTGATGGCGACGCCCTGCTCGCCGAGGCGCTCCACCTCCGCGACGAGGGCGTGGGGATCAAGGACCACCCCGTTGCCGATGACGCCGAGCTTGCCGGGCCGCACGACGCCCGAGGGCAGGAGCGAGAGCTTGTAGACCTTGTCCCCGATGACGAGGGTATGGCCGGCATTGTGCCCGCCCTGGAAGCGCACCACCACGTCGGCCTGCTCGGAGAGCCAGTCGACGATCTTGCCCTTGCCCTCGTCGCCCCACTGGGCGCCCACGACGACCACGTTCGCCATCGCTGTCCTCACATGAAAAACCCCGGCGCAAGGCCGGGGTGCGGGATCTGAAAAACCTTGCGGGGTCTCATGGTCCATCGGCCCCGGGAGGTCAAGGTGCGGGGGCGGCCTGCCGTCCGCGGAGGCGATATGGGTAACTGTTGGGTGGTGAAATGGTGAGTGGAGCACACGGCAGGCGCCTCCGCTTGTCATTCCGGGGCGCCGCAGGCGAGCCCGGAACCCATAAACGTCAACGGTTCAGATGAGGGTGCACCGCGGTCCGCGCGAACTCTCATCCTGCGGTGATTATGGGTTCCGGGCTCCGCTTCGCGGCCCCGGAATGACAAGCGGGGGCGCTCGGAATGACAAGCGGGGGCAGCACACCGGCATGACAGCGGCGCTCACGGCGCCCAGACCGTCCAGCGCACCGCCCTCACCTCAGCCCTCTCCCACTCGGGAGAGGGGGCGCGTCCCGGTGCTGGCTAGCGCTGCGCGGTCTCCAGGACCTCGAGGCGCAGGCCGGCGAGGGCGAGGAGCGGGGGCGGCATGGCGACGCCGGCGCGGCGGATTTTTTGGGCGGCGTCCCGGCAGCCGCGGATGTCGTTGGCGGCGGCGAGAGCCTCGGCCTCCGGCAGGGGGACCGGCGGGGGCTTGGCGGCCGGGGCCGCGGTGGGAATGGGGGCGGGCTGGCCCGAGGTCTGGGGCGCCGTCGCCGCCTGGCTCTGCGGCACGGGGCCCTTGGGCGCCTCGACGGCGGGAGCGGAGGCTCCCGTCGGCACGGCGCTGCCGGAGCTCGTGGGCGGGGGCGTCCCGGCCTGGGTGCCGGCAGGCGGGGCGGGTGCGGGGGCCGGCGGCTGCGCCGGCGCCGTGGACGGCCCGGCGCCGGGCGGCGGGGCCGGAGGGGTGCGCAGGAAGGCGACGACCTCGGCGCAGATGTTGGCCGGGCCGCGGCGGGCCGGGGCTGCGGCGGCCGGAGCCCCGGCCTGGGCGGGCGCCGCTCCCGGGGCCGCGGCGGCGGGCGGGGCGTCGGGCCGGGGCGGCGGGGGCGCTTCGGCCGCGGGCGGCGTCTGGGCGAGAGCGGCCGTGGCTGCGAGCGACGTGCCGACGAGAAGGGCGAAGAGCGTTGACCGCACGGGTATGACCTCCCTGTTCTTGGGCTCAAGCCTGTCCGGCCTTGCCCCCGAAGGCAAGGGGCTTCCTCGGGCTTTGCAGAGGATGGGGCCCGTCAGGCGCGGCCGCGGGCGCTTTTCACGGGCCGGACCCGCTCGGCGATGAAGCGGCGGATCTCGCCCGTGCGCCGCTCGGGGTCGAGCACCTCCCGGTCGAGGCCGTGCCGCCAGGCCAAGTCCCGCCGCTGAGGCTCGGCGTGGAGCGCCGTGAGATCGGCGACATAAGAGGCCGCGTCCTCCAGGGTCTCGCAGAACCCTTCCCCCACCAGGATCTCCATGCGGCGCTCGAGGATCACGGCAAGCTCCCCGAGGGAGAATTCCGGATGGTACTGGACGCCCCAGAACGTGCCGCCCTCATGGGCGATCTCGGCCGCCTGGATGTCCGAATAGGCGTTCGAGGCCAGCACCGTGCAGCCCTGCGGCGCCACCGTCACGGTGTCGAGATGGATCGCGGGGGCGTCGTAGGCGGCGGGCCGGCCGGCCAGCATGGGATGCGCCCTCCCCGCCTCCGTGGGCGCGATGCGGCGGGCAAAGCCGATCTCCCGGCCGCGGGGATTGCGCACCACGTCGCCCCCGGCTGCGACGGCGCCGATCTGGATGCCCCAGCACGACCCGAAGGCCGGCGTGCCGGAGGCATAGACCGACCGCATGAGATCGACCTGCCGGCGGATCTCGGGCGTCCCGTCGTAGAGGTTGAGCGCCGATCCGGTGAGCACCACGCCGTCATAGGATTGAAGCCCCGCGGGGTCTGGCAGGTTCGCGCCCTCGTCGGCCGGGAAAGCGAGGTCGCACACCGCATCGGGGGCGATGGCCTGGAGCACCGCCGCATAGGACTCGCTCGGCATCAGCCCGTAGGCCGCCTTGTGGGTCATCCGCGCCGGGCGCGTGTTGCCCTCGACCACCAGAAACCGTAAGCCCATCCCAACCCCTCGCCTGCTGACGCTTCCTCTCACCGAGCGAGCCTTCGTGCAACCACCCTCACGCCATCCCAGGCCCGCCGGGAGCGCTCCATGAGAGCGCTCTGGGCGGGCCTCATGGGGCGACCCTACCTCCTCCTCGTGCTCACCACCCTCATGTGGGGCGGGAACGCGATCGCGGGCCGCGTGGCGGTGGGCGAGGTCTCGCCCATGGTTCTGACCTGGCTTCGCTGGGTGTTCGTGGTCATGGCCCTGCTGCCCGTGGTCGGCCCGCAGCTCGTGGCCGAGTGGCCGGCCTTGCGGGCCCGCTGGCCCACAATCGTCCTCATGGGCACCCTCGGCTTTACCGGCTTCAACGCCCTGTTCTACGCCGCCGCGCACCACACGAGCGCCGTGAACCTCACCATCCTGCAGGGCTCGATCCCGGTCCTGGTTCTGGTGGGAACCGCCCTGTTCTTCGGGACGCGGGTCCGTCCCCTCCAGGTGCTCGGGGTGAGCGTGACGCTGCTCGGCGTCGTCGCGGTCTCGGCCCGCGGCAGCCTCGAGGTGCTGCGCTCCCTCGGCTTCAACATCGGCGATCTGTGGATGCTCGTCGCGAGCCTGTTCTATGCCGGCTATACGCTCGGCCTGCGGCGGCGCCCGGCCGTGTCGGGCCTCGTGTTCTTCACCGCCATGGCGGTGGCGGCCTTTCTCACCTCCCTCCCCCTCGTCGCGGTCGAGGCCCTTGCGGGCACGCTGCAATGGCCGACGCCCACCGGCTGGGCGGTGCTGCTCTATGTGGGCCTGTGCCCCTCGCTCCTCTCGCAGATCTTCTTCATCCGCGGCGTCGAGCTCATCGGCCCCGGCCGGGCGGGCCTCTTCGTCAACCTAGTCCCGGTCTTCGGGGCGCTCCTCGCGGTGGTGCTCATCGGCGAGCCCTTCGCGTGGTATCACGCAGCGGGATTGGTGCTGGTGCTCGGCGGGATCGGGCTCGCGGAGCGGCGGGCTTGAGGGGTGCGCGTGATCCGCCCTACCCCGTGAACACCACCGTCTTCGAGCCGTTGAGGAGCACCCGGTCCTCCAGGTGATCGCGCACCGCGCGGGCGAGGACGCGGCGTTCGATGTCGCGGCCCTTGCGCACGAGGTCGTCGGGGGTGTCGCGATGGGAGATGGACTCCACGTCCTGGGCGATGATCGGGCCCTCGTCGAGGTCGGCGGTGACGTAATGGGCCGTGGCGCCGATGAGCTTCACCCCGCGGGCATGGGCCTGATGGTAGGGCTTGGCGCCTTTGAAGCCCGGCAGGAACGAGTGGTGGATGTTGATGCAGCGGCCGGCGAGCTTCGCGGCGAGCCCGTCCGAGAGCACCTGCATGTAGCGCGCGAGCACCACGAGCTCGGCGCCGGCCTCGCGGATCACCCGCCAGACCTCCGCCTCCTGCTCCAGCTTGGTCGCCCGGGTGACGGGCAGGTGGTGGAACGGGATGCGGTCGAAGTCGAGATGGGCGTAGGCCTCGCGCGGATGGTTGGCGATGATCGCGGCGGGCTCGAAGGCGAGCTCCCCGATGCGCCAGCGGTAGAGGAGATCGGCGAGGCAATGGTCGAACTTCGACACCATGAGGACGACGCGGCGGCGCTCCGCCACGTCGCGGAGCGTCCACGTCATGCCGAACCGCTCCGCGAGGGGGGCGAAGCCCTCGCGCAGGGCCGCCACGTCGCCGGGGCCCTCCGTCGGGTTGAACACGACGCGCATGAAGAACCGGTCGGTCTCGGTGTCGTCGTATTGCTGCGCGTCGAGGATGTTGTGCCCGGCCTCGAACAGGCGTCCCGCCACCGCCGCGACGATGCCGGGGCGGTTGGCGCAGGCCAGCGTGAGGACGAGGCGCTGCCCGGTCATCAGAACCGCACGGCGCGGGCGCGCTTCACCTGGGGGATGGCCTCGATCTGGCGCAGGAGATCCGGCGCCACGGGCTGGTCGACCGACACGAAGCAGATCGCGTCGCCCCCCGGCTGGTTACGGCCGAGCGCGAAGGTGGCGACGTTGACCCCCGCCTCCCCGAGGAGCGTGCCGAACCGGCCGATGAAGCCCGGCTTGTCGTCGTTGCGCACGTAGATCATGTGCGGCGCGAACTCGGCGTCCACGTCGATGTCGCGGATGGAGAGAACGCGCGGCTTGCCGTCCTGGAACACGGTGCCGCCCGCATAGCGCGGCATGTCCTCGGCCTCCACCACGACCCGCACGAAGCTCTCGTAGTCCCGCGCCGCGTTCTCGCGCTTCACCTCCTCCACCGTGATGCCGCGCTCGCGGGCCACCACGGGGGCCGACACCATGTTGATGTCCTGGAGGAAGGGCCGGAGCACGCCCGTCACCGCCGCCGAGGTCAGCGCACGGGTGTTCATCTCCGCGACCGCCCCCTCGTACTCGATCCGGATGGCCCTGACGGGGGCCTCCGTCAGCTGGCCGAGGAACGAACCCAGCTTCTCCGCCAGAGCCACGAAGGGCTTGAGGCGCGGCGCTTCCTCGGCCGTGATGGAGGGGAAGTTCACGGCGTTCTGGATCGCGCCCTGGAGCAGGTAGTCGGCCATCTGCTCGGCCACCTGAAGGGCCACATTCTCCTGCGCCTCCGTGGTGGCGGCGCCAAGATGCGGGGTGCAGACCACGTTCGGGTGGCCGAAGAGCGGGTTCTCGGTGGCGGGCTCCTGGGTGAACACGTCGAAGGCGGCGCCGGCCACGTGGCCGGAATCGAGCGCCGCGCGCAGGGCCGCCTCGTCCACGAGGCCGCCGCGGGCGCAGTTGACGATCCGGACGCCCTTCTTGGCCTTGGCGAGGTTCTCGGCCGAGAGGATGTTCTTAGTCTTCTCGGTCATCGGCACGTGGAGCGTGATGACGTCGGCGCGGCGCAGGAGATCGTCGAGCTCCACCTTCTCGACGCCGATCTCGACGGCGCGCTCGGGCGACAGGAAGGGATCGTAGGCGACAACGCGCATGCGCAGCCCGATGGCGCGGTCGGCGACGATGGACCCGATATTGCCGCAGCCGATGACGCCGAGGGTTTTCCCCGTGAGTTCGACGCCCATGAAGCGGTTCTTCTCCCACTTGCCGGCCTGCGTCGAGGCGTCCGCCTGCGGGATCTGGCGGGCGAGGGCGAACATCATGGCGATGGCGTGTTCGGCCGTGGTGATCGAATTGCCGAAGGGCGTGTTCATCACGATGATGCCCTTGGCGGTGGCGGCCGGGATCTCGACGTTGTCGACGCCGATGCCGGCGCGGCCGATGACTTTGAGGTTCTTGGCCTGCTCCAGGATCTTCGCCGTGACCTTCGTGGCCGAGCGGATGGCGAGGCCGTCGTACTCGCCGATGACGGCGGCGAGCTTGTCCTTGTCCTTGCCGAGGTCCGGCTGGAAATCGACGGCAAGGCCGCGGTCCTTGAAGATCTGCACGGCGGCGGGCGAGAGGGCGTCGGAGATGAGAACGCGGGGCTGGGGCATGGTGGGCTCCTGAAAACCTCTCTCCCCTCCGCGGGAGAGGGTGGCGGGCGAAGCCTGCCGGGAGAGGGTAAGATGGGGGAAGGATGGTGCGAGGGGGCCGCGGCGCTTGTCGCGGGAACGGCCCCTCTCCCGCCCCCTTTCCAGGGGGCACCCTCTCCCCGCAGGCGGGGAGAGGCGGGCGGGCTTACGCCGCCTTGGCGAGCTTCGCCTTCTCTTGCGCGAAGGCCCAGTCGAGCCAGGGCAGGAGCGCCTCGAGATCGGAGGCTTCGACCGTGGCGCCGCACCAGATGCGCAGGCCCGGAGGGGCGTCGCGGTAGGCGCCGATGTCGAAGGCCGCGCCCTCCTTCTCGAGGGCCGCCGCGATGCCCTTGGCGACAGCCGCCACGGCCTCGGGACCCCGCGCGACGACATCCGGATCGACGATCTGGAAGCAGGCGCTGGTGTTGGAGGCGGTGGCCGGATCCCGGGCGAGATTTGCGATCCAGGGCGTGCGGGCGGTCCAGTCGGCGAGCACCCGCGCGTTGGCGTCGGCCTTGGCGGTGAGGCCTTTGAGGCCGCCGAGACCCTTCGCCCATTCGAGGGCGTCGATGTAGTCCTCGACGGCGAGCATGGAGGGCGTGTTGATGGTCTCGCCCTCGAAGATGCCCTCGATGAGCTTGCCCCCCGAGGTGAGGCGGAAGATCTTCGGCAGGGGCCAGGCGGGCGTGTAGGTCTGCAGCCGCTCCACCGCCCGGGGCGAGAGGACGAGCATGCCGTGCGCCGCCTCGCCGCCGAGCACCTTCTGCCAGGAGAAGGTGACCACATCGAGCTTCGCCCAGTCGAGCCTCTGGGCGAAGGCCGCGGAGGTCGCGTCGCAGATCGTCAGGCCCTCGCGGTCGGCGGCGATCCAGTCGGCGTTCGGCACGCGAACGCCCGACGTCGTGCCGTTCCAGGTGAAGACCACGTCGCGGGCCTTCGTGTCGACCTGGGTGAGGTCGGGCAGTTCGCCGTAAGCGGCCTTGATGACGCGGGCGTCGAGCTTGAGCTGCTTGACGGCGTCCGTCACCCAGCCCTCGCCGAAGCTCTCCCAGGCGAGCATGTCCACGGGCCGGGCGCCGAGCATGGTCCACATGGCCATCTCGACGGCGCCGGTGTCGGAGGCCGGCACGATGCCGATCCGGTAGCCGGTCGGCACCTCCAGCACCTCGCGGGTGAGGTCGATGGCGCGCTTCAGGCGCGCCTTGCCGATCTTCGCGCGATGCGAGCGGCCGAGGGTCTCGGTGCTGAGATTGTCGAGAGACCATCCGGGGCGCTTCGCGCAGGGGCCGGACGAGAAGAAGGGCGCGCGGGGGCGCGCGGCGGGCGTCGTGCTCATTGTATCCATCCTTCCAGATGGGCGCCCCTCGGTGGGGAGGGGTCTCCCGCCGACCGGTATGCTCGATCCGCCGGGCTGCCGTCAAGGATGGCGCAGAACGGGCGGCGAAAACCTTCGTCGCATGACGAAACGGTAATGCGGGCGTCATCGCCACTACAAATTCCCGTGTCTAGAACGATCTTCTCGAAAGGCCCGGCCTATATTGTGCTAGGGACACCCCCCAAATGGTCTGGGTTCAAGGAGCGAGCATGCGTGTCGTCGGTCAGCTCGCCGTCATCGCCGTGCTGGGCGCAGCGGGTGCTGGCGGCTGGTATGCCTACCAGGAGGGCCACCTCGCGAAGGCGCCGGTGATCGGCCAGTACTTCGCCAAGCCCGCCCAGCAGGCGGCCGCACCCGGCGGGGGCCGGGGCGGCCCGGGCGGGCCCGGCGGTGCGCCCGTGGTGGAGGTCGACGCGGTGAAGACCGGGCGCGTGGTCGAGACCCGCGACGCGGTCGGCACGGTGCGGGCCTTCGAATCCATCACCGTCACCGCGAAGGTGGCGGGCATGATCGACCGCATCGATTTCGTGGAAGGTCAGAAGGTGAAGGCGGGCGACGTGCTCGCCACCCTCGACGCCGTGGAGCGCCGGGCCGACATCGAGGCCGCGGTGGCGGAGAGCCGCCGGGCGACCGCGCAGCGCAACGAGATCGCGACCCGCCTCGACCGCGCCCGGCAGCTGCGCAGCTCGGGCTCCGGAACGGAGGCGCAGGTGGAGGACCTGACGGCCCAGGTGCGCACCCTCGACAGCGCCATCGCGTCGGCGGAAGCCCGCCGCAAGGCCGCGGAGGCGCGCCTCGAGGACGTGATCATCCGCGCTCCCTTCGACGGCCGCGTGGGCAGCCGCTCCGCCTCGCTCGGCGCCTACGTGGCGCCCAATACCCGCATCACATCCCTCGACGACCTGTCCAAGGTGCGCCTCGACTTCTCGGTCCCGGAGAACCTTCTCGGCCGCGTCCAGACGGGCCAGGGGGTGAACGCCACCTCGGCGGCGTTCCCGAACCGGGTGTTCCGCGGCAAGGTCACTCTCGTCGACACGCGGGTCGACCCGGTCACGCGCACGGTGAGGCTCACGGCGGAGTTCGAGAACCCGGACGAGACCCTGCGGCCCGGCATGTTCCTCGCCGTCTCCCTCGAGGTGACCACCAAGGACGACGCCGTGCTCGTGCCGGAGGAGGCGGTCGTGAGCGAGGGCCTGCGCCAGGTCGTGTTCCCGGTGAAGGACAACAAGGTGGAGCGCCGCGTGGTGCGCCTCGGCCAGCGCCAGGCCGGCCAGGTGGAGATCGTGGAGGGCCTCAAGCCCGGCGAGACCATCGTGGTGCTCGGCGTGCAGCGCGTCCGCCCCGGCGCGACCGTGACGCCCCGCCCCGTCGGCGCCCCCTCCCCCGTCCCCGCAGCGCAGCGCGACCCCGGCGCGCAGCCGCCGCGCCAGACGGGCGGCGCCCTGAGCCCGGTGGGCAGCGCCAACGCGGCGCCGCGCAATTAAACTCGCGCCCGGGCAGCCCGGGCGCGACCTTCAGGTGAGGGCACCCCCGCAGCCCTCATCCCGAGGAGGCCGTGAGGCCGTCTCGAAGAACGAGGGCGTCTCCAGCGCAGGTTGGACCCGCAGCCCCCATCCTTCGAGACGCTTCGCTCCTCAGGATGAGGGCCGCTCGGTGGGCGCTCCGTCCTACACGACGTGAGAGCCAGAATGCAGGTTTCAGACCTATTCATCCGCCGACCCGTCTTCGCCGTCGTGGTGAGCCTCCTGCTGATCGTGGGCGGCATCGCCTCGCTCCTCGGGCTCCCGGTGCGCGAATATCCCGCCGTCGACCGGCCGGTCGTGTCCGTCTCGACGGTCTATCGCGGCGCCTCCAACGAGGTGATCGAGAGCCGCGTCACGGAGACGATCGAAAGCGCGGTCGCCGGCATCGAGGGCATCCTGCAGATCACCTCGCAGAGCCAGAACGACCGCTCCTCCGTGTCGATCGAGTTCAACGTCGACCGCGACCCCGAGGCCGCCACCTCCGACGTGCGCGACGCGGTCTCCCGCGTCATCGGCCGCCTGCCGGACGGGGCCGACACCCCCGTGGTGCGCAAGGTCGACGCCAACGCCTCCGCCATCATGTGGATCGGCGTGACCTCGAAGAGCCTCGATTCCCTCGAGCTCAGCGACTTCCTCAAGCGCGTCTACGTCGACCGACTCTCCACCCTGCCGGGCGTCGCCAACGTGAACCTCGGCGGCGAGCGGCGCTTCGCCATGCGGATTTGGGTGGATCGCGGCGCGCTCGCGGCCCGGGGCCTCACGGTCCAGGACGTGGAGACGGCGATCCGCCGCCAGAACGTGGAGCTCCCGGGCGGGCGCATCGAGTCGACCCAGCGCGAATTCACGGTGAAGACCGATTCCCGCCTCTCGACCCCGGAGGAGTTCGAGAAGCTCATCGTTTCCAACAAGAACGGCTACCTGGTGCGCCTCAGCGAGGTCGCCCGGGTGGAGGTCGGCGCCGAGGATTCCCGTTTCGAGTTCTACCAGTCCGGCCAGACCGCCATCGGCATGGGCATCGTGCGCCAGTCGACCGCCAACACCCTTGCGGTGGCGGACGCGGTGCGCGCGGAGGTGGAGCGCCTTCAAAGCGCGCTCCCGCCCGAGACCGCCACCGAGATCCTCTACGACGAGAGCCAGTTCATCCGCGCCTCCATCAACGGGGTGCTCAAGACCCTCGTCGAGGGCATCGCCCTCGTGATCCTCGTCATCCTGGTGTTCCTGCGCGACTGGCGCTCCACCATCGTCGCCATGGTGGCGATCCCGGTCTCCATCATCGCCGCCTTCATGGTGATGGCGTTCTTCGGGGCCACCATCAACGTGCTCACGCTGCTCGCCATCGTGCTCGCCATCGGCATCGTGGTGGACGACGCCATCGTGGAGATCGAGAACGTGCACCGCCGGATCGAGGAGGGCCAGCCGCCGCTCCTCGCCTCCTTCGACGGCGCCCGCGAGATCGGGTTCGCGGTGATCGCCACCACCGCCACGCTGATGGCGGTGTTCGTGCCCCTCGCCTTCATGACGGGCAATACCGGGCGCCTCTTCCGGGAATTCGCCATCACGCTCGCGGCCTCGATCTTCTTCTCGGGCGTGGTCGCCCGCACCCTCACGCCGATGATGTGCTCCAAGCTCATGGTGCCGGCCCATGGGCGGATCCAGCGCATCACCGAGCCCGTGTTCACGGGCATGAACAACGGCTACCGCTGGCTGCTCTCCCGCGCCCTGCGGGCGCCGCTCGTGATCCTGGCGCTCGGCGTCGTGGTCTCGATCTCGGCCTACGGCCTTTTCCAGATCGTGCCTAAGGAGTTCTCGCCGACGGAGGACCGGGGCGCCATCATCGTGCGCATCCAGGCGCCGGAGGGCGCGAGCCTCGACTATACCCGCGACCGCGTCCGGGAGGTCGAGCGCGCGATCCAGCCCTATCAGGACCAGGGCGTGGTCTCCTCCATGCTCAGCCAGGTGGCGCCGGGCTTCGCCCGCCCCTCCCCGGTGAATGCGGGCCTGGTGATCGTGCGCCTCGTGCCCTGGGAGCAGCGGGACCTCAAGCAGCAGCAGGTGGTGCAGCAGCTCCTGCCGCGGGTCTCGGGCCTGCCCGGCGCCCGCGCCTTCCCGCTCAACCCGCCCTCCTTTGGTGGCGCGGGCGGCTTCGGCCAGCCGGTCCAGTTCGTCCTCGGCGGCCCCGATTACGAGACGCTGAAGGGCTGGCGCGACACCATGATGGAGAAGGCGCAGGCCACCGGCCTGTTCGTGAACCTCGAATCCGACTACCGGGAGTCGCAGCCCGACATCCGCGTGCAGATCGACCGCCAGCGCGCGGCGGATCTCGGCGTGTCGGTGGAGGATATCGGCCGCACCCTCGAGCTCATGTTCGGCGAGCGCGAGATCTCCACCTTCGTGAGCCGCGGCGACGAGTATCCGGTGATCATGCGGGCCCGCTCGCAGGACCGGGCGACGCCGAGCGACCTTGCCAACACCTTCATCCGGGTGGCAGCGAACAACGAGCTCGTGCCCCTCTCCTCCTTCGTCACGCTGACGGAATCGGCCGCGCCGCAGACGCTGAACCGGTTCGACCGCCTGCGCTCGATCACGATCCAGTCGTCGCTCGCGCCGGGCGTCGCCCTCGGCGATGCCCTCAACACCCTTGAGCGGATCGCGGCCGAGAACCTGCCGGCGGAAGCGCGCATCGGCTATACGGGCCAGTCGAAGGACTTCCGGGACTCGTCGAACGCCATCTACGTCACCTTCGCCCTCGCGCTCCTGGTGGTGTTCCTGGTGCTCGCCGCCCAATTCGAGAGCTGGATCAACCCGCTCATCATCATGCTCACGGTGCCGCTCGCCGTGACGGGCGGCCTCGCGGCCCTCGCCATCACGGGCCAGACCCTGAACATCTACAGCCAGATCGGCATGATCCTGCTCATCGGCCTCATGACCAAGAACGGCATCCTCATCGTGGAGTTCGCCAACCAGCTGCGCGAGCAGGGCCTCTCGGTGCGCGACGCGGTGGTTGAATCCTCCGTCCTGCGCCTCAGGCCGATCCTGATGACCTCCATCGCCATGATCGGCGGCGCCATCCCGCTCGCCTGGTCGACGGGCGCGGGCGCCGAGGCGCGCAACGCCATCGGGTCGGTGATCGTGGGCGGCGTCGCCGTCTCGACGCTTCTCACCATGCTGGTGGTGCCGGCGCTCTACCTCCTCATCGGCGGGTTCACTAAGCCCTCCACCTATGTCAGCGACATGCTGGAGAAGCTGCGCCGGCAGACGGGCTCCGTCCCCCACGGGGAGCGGGCCCCGGTCCAGCAGCCGGCGGAATGAAAACGGGGCCGCAAGGCCCCGTTCTTCGTTGCGGCGACGAGGGTCGCTCAGTCGATCATGTAGCGGGCGCCGAGCCGGACTTCGTGCGCCTGCAGGGCATCCGTCTTGATGCCGGCGGCCGAGTCCCAGCGGGTCCGCACGTCGCCGAGATGGATGTAGCGGTAGCCGAGATCCACCGCGAAGCCCGATCCGACCTTGGCCGACACGCCGCCCATGAGCGCCCAGGCGAGATTGTTGGTGGTCTTCGTCTCCACGGTCGCGAGGCTGTCGATCGCGCCCCCGACATAGGTATAGCGCCGGACGTCGTTGAGCCGGTTGCTGGCAAGGCCGATGCCGGCGCCGAGATACGGCGTGATGCCGGACCAGGTGCCGAGATCCACGTAGCCGTTCAGCATGAAGGACACGGAGTCGAGCTCGCCGTCGTCGCGCACATAAGCGAGCCCCGACGCGGACAGGGGCCGGATGCCCGTGAACTCCGCCCGGTTCCGGTAATCCACCGTCGCGTCGGCCCGGAACCATTCGTTGACCTGGTAGCCGATGCCGCCGCCCACCGAGAAGGTGTGCTCCAAGCGTTCCCCGACGAGTGCCGGAAGAGAGGGCGTCCCGAAGAAGCGGTCGCGCGGCGGGGTGTAGTCGGTGTAGCCGATATCGCCGCGCAGGTACCACCCGGTCCCAAGCTCCACCGGCTGGCCGTAACCCTCGAGGGAGGGGGGCGGCGGCAGGAGGTCGGCAGCGATGGCGGGGCCCGCGGCGAGCGCCGCACTCAACAGGAACAGGGACGACAGGCGCGCCACGGCAATCTCCTCAACTCATACGCTGGACGCGCGAATCAGTGCGTCCGGATGGGAGGAAGATTGGCCCGAACAGGTTAAGCCACGCTTAAGGTTAATGTTTTTCGGGCGGGGTCGGGAGGCGTGTCGGGGACGCTGATCGTCTCCCCTCCCCCTTGAGGGGAGGGGTCAGGGGTGGGGGTGGCGGCCGTGTGTTGTCCGGTGAGGGTCCTGCCGCCACCCCCACCTCCAACTCCTCCCCACAAGGGGGAGGAGAGACCCGCGGCTCATCCCGCGCTCCCGGGAACCTCCTTCGAGACGCCGCTGCGCGGCTCCTCAGGATGAGGGTTGAGGCAGGCTGACGGTGGAGCGTCAGAACCAGTTCAGGCGGCGGCCTTCGCCAGCGCGTCCACCACGTCGTCGACCACGCGCATGACGAGGTCGCGGTCGTCGCCCTCGGCCATGACCCGGATCACCGGCTCGGTGCCGGAGGGGCGAATCACGAGGCGTCCCGCATTGCCGAGGCGCTGGCGGCCGCTTTCGATGGCCGTGACCACGGTGTCGTTCTGGAGCGGCTGGCCCGACTTGTAGCGCACGTTCTTGAGGACCTGCGGCAGCGGCTCGAAGCAGTGGCACACCTCCGACACGGGCTTGTCGAGGCGGCGCACCACCGAGAGAAGCTGCAGGGCCGCGATGAGGCCGTCGCCGGTGGTGGTGTAATCCGACATGATGATATGACCGGACTGCTCGCCCCCGAGATTGTAGCCGTGCTCGCGCATGTGCTCGAGCACGTAGCGGTCGCCCACGGCCGTGCGCACCATTGTGAGGCCCATCCCGTCGAGGAAGCGCTCGAGCCCGAGATTCGACATCACGGTGGCGACGATTCCGGGCTTGGCGAGGCGCCCGTCCTCCTTCCAGGAGCGGGCGACGACGGCCATGAGCTGGTCGCCGTCGACCGACTGCCCCTTCTCGTCCACCACCAGCACCCGGTCCGCGTCCCCGTCGAGGGCGATGCCCACGTCGGCGCGCAGCTCGCGGACCTTGCGGATCAGCGCCTCGGGGGCGGTGGAGCCCACCTCCCGGTTGATGTTGAAGCCGTCCGGCTCGACGCCGATGGAAATGACCTCCGCGCCGAGCTCCCACAGGGTCTCGGGCGCCACCTTGTAGCCCGCGCCGTTGGCGCAATCGATGACCACGCGCATGCCGTCGAGGCTCACGGCCCGCGGCAGGGTGCGCTTGGCGAATTCCGTGTAGCGCGCATGGGCGCTCTCGATCCGCTTGGCGCGTCCGAGGAGGGACGAGCCGGCGAGCTTCGCCGACAGGTCGCCGTCGAGGAGGCGCTCGATGGCGTTCTCGACCGCGTCGTTGAGCTTGAAGCCGTCGGGGCCGAACAGCTTGATGCCGTTGTCCTCGTAGGGGTTGTGGGAGGCGGAGATCATCACGCCGAGATCGGCCCGCATGGAGCGGGTCAGCATGGCGACGGCCGGCGTCGGCATCGGGCCGAGCTGCAGCACGTCCATGCCCACCGAGGTGAAGCCCGCGACGAGGGCCGTCTCGATCATGTAGCCGGACAGGCGCGTGTCCTTGCCGATCACCACCCGGTGCCGGTAGTCGCCGCGCTGAAACAGCAGGCCTGCCGCCTGCCCCACCTTGAGGGCGAGCTCCGGCGTGATCACCCCGTTGGCCCGGCCCCGGATGCCGTCGGTTCCGAAATACTTGCGCACCTGCTGGGTCTCCGCGTGCCGTGGCGCCTTCGCGCTCTTGCGTCGTGTCAAAGCAACCTCTCAGGCATGGGTCAAGGCGCGCACAGGGACGCACCTCTTCACAAAGGATGAGCGATTATTGCACGGACGGCGCCGCGAAATCGTTAAGGTCCAGCGGCTTGCGCTCGGGAAGGTTGCCGCCCGAACAGCCAGGCGCAGAAGGCCCATGCGAGGAGCGCCCCCGCTCCCTGCGCCGCCACGAAGGCCGGCACGTCCGCGGGCGCGATGCCGGCGAAGGTGCCCGTGAAGGCCCGGGCGAGGGTCACGGCCGGGTTGGCGAAGGAGGTCGAGGCGGTGAACCAGTAGGCGGCGGTGATGTAGAGCCCGACCGCCTGGGGCACGGCCTCGATGCGGAACCGCACGAGGGTGAGGATCGTCAGGAGGAGCCCGAAGGTCGCGGCGCCCTCGGCGAGCCACTGGCCGCCGCCCGTGCGCGCCGTCGCGCCTACCTGGAGGAGCGGGAGCTCGAACATGCCGTGGGCCAGCAGGGTCCCGAGGCACCCGCCAGCCGCCTGCGCCGCCGCATAGGCCGCCACCTCGCGCCACGGGAGAGCGCGGTTGAGCGCCATGACGAGGGAGACCGCCGGGTTGAAATGCGCGCCCGAGACCGGGCCGAGGGCGAGGATGAGAGCGACGAGAACGGCGCCCGTCGCGAGGGTGTTGGCCAGGAGCGCCAGGCCCGGGCTGCCCGCCGCCAGGCGCTCCGCCATGATGCCGGACCCGACCACCGTGGCGACGAGAAGCCCCGTGCCGAGCGCCTCGGCGGCGAGGCGCCGGGACAGGCTGAAGGGCGGGCTCATGCGCTCGCGACCTGCCGCCCGCTCTCGTCCACCACGCGCTCCCCGTCCTCCTTGTAGAAGGCGCCCTGCTGCGGCGGCAGGAGGTCGAGCACCGCCTCGGAGGGCCGGCACAGGCGCACCCCCTTGGGCGTGACGACGATGGGGCGGTTGATGAGCACCGGATGGGCCATCATGGCGTCGAGCAGCTCGTCGTCCGTCACCGCCGGGTCCCCGAGGCCGAGCTCCGCGAAGGGCGTGCCCTTTTCCCGCACCACCGCCCGGACGGGCACGCCCATGCGGGCGATGAGGGACTTCAGCAGGGCCCGGCTCGGCGGGGTCTTGAGGTACTCGATCACGTGCGGCTCGACGCCGGCATTGCGGATGAGGCCGAGGGTGTTCCGCGACGTGCCGCAGGCGGGGTTGTGATAGACGATCACGTCCATGGCGTTCAGGGTCCTCGAGGGTTGGCGAGAGCGGGGAGCGCGGGCGCGCAGGCGTCCGGGCGGCCCCGGCAGCAATCCTCGAGGAGGAAGGCCGCAAGGGCGCTCACCTGGGCGACGTCGGCCCGGTAGACGATGGAGCGCCCGTTCCGGGCGGACCGGACGAGGCCCGCCCGGGCGAGGATGCCGAGATGGGACGAGAGCGTGTTGTGCGGGATGCCGAGCTGCCGCGCGACCTCGCCGGCCGGGAGACCGCCGGGCTCGTGGCGCACGAGCAGCCTGAACACGTCGAGCCGGGTCGGCTGCGCCAGGGCCGCGAGGGCGGGGATCGCGCGGTCGTTCTCCATCTGTCGAGACATATCGACAAATCGAGCGGCGCTCAAGCCGGGGGTGCGGCCGAGGGGCCGCGAAGCGAAAACCGCTCCTGTCGCCCTCGATGGTCCAAGGGGCCGCTTCTTGCGCAAGCCGGCAGCGCCAGGGCGCCGCCCCGTGGCGGCTCGGCTCGACCTTCGAAGGCTGCGGCGGGGTGCTCCCGGCGAGGTCAGCCGTCGAGTTCGAACGCGTCCACCTCGCGCAGCAATTGCACGAAGGCCTCGGCCCCGTGATCGAGCGAGGCCTCGCCCTTCTCCCGCGTCGCCCGGTCGGCCTCGCCCATGGCGCCCGCGGGGTGAAGGTCCTGGGCCATCCAGCCGAAGCCCACCGGCTGCGTGGCGCGAAGATACCGGAAGCGCTCCTGCATCTGCGCGATCCGCGGCTCGAAATCGGCGGCGCGCTCCATGCGGACGGTCTCGCCGCGGGCGGCCAGCATGAGGGACGTCTCCGCATCGCCCCCATGGATGCCGAGCCGCCCCTCCCGCTCGGAGAACAGGCCCGGCGGGTAGCCGAGGCGATGCCAGGCGGCGTTGACGGCAAGAAGGCCGTGGCGCACGCGCAGGTCCCGCGCCACGATGTCGACGATGGAGACATTGCCGCCGTGCGAGTTGGCGAAGACGAGCTTGCGGCAGCCCGCCCTGTGAACGCTCTCGCCGATCTCCGTCCAGGCGCGGATCGCCGTCTCGGCGGAGAGCGTGAGGGTGCCCGGAAAGGCGAGGTGCTCGTTCGACTTGCCCACGGCCTGGACGGGCAGCACCAGCACGTCGAGCTCCTCCGGCACCGCCGCCATGAGCCGGCCGAGATAGGCCTCGTTGATGTAGGTGTCGACGCCCACCGGCAGGTGCGGCCCATGCTGCTCCACGGCGGCGACGGGCAGGACCGCGATGGTGCGGTCCATGGCGCGGCTGCGGAAATCCTCGGTGGTGAGGTCGAGCCAGTAGCGTGCGGGCATCGCGTTCGTCCTAACCTGCCTTCGCGGCGATGACTTCCACTTCGACCTTGAACTCCGGCCGGGCGAAGCCCTGCACGATCATGAGGGTCGAGGCCGGCGGCGGATCGGCCACGTACCGGTCCCGCGCCTGCATGTAGGGGCTGAGATGCGCGCGGTCGGTGACGAAGGCGTTGATGCGGACGATGTCCTCAAATCCCATCCCGGCCTCGGCGAGGATCGCGCCGATGGCCTGAAAGCACAGATCCGCCTGCGCGCCCGCCTCCTCGGGCACCCGGTCCTCCGGCGTGATGCCGAGCTGGCCCGAGGCGAAGAGGAGGCGGTGGCCGGGCGGCACCTCCACCGCATGGCTGTAGCGGGCGAAGGGCGGGCGGATCCGGGAGGGCGTGATCGGGCGCAAGGGCGATGTTTCCGGTGACGGCGCCACCATAGCGCAGGGGGCCGGGCGGATGTCCATCGCAGGAGGCACGAAGCTTGCCAAGGTCTGGGGGAACGCGCACTAATCCAGGGGCGCGGCAGACCGTGACAACCGGCAGGGAGCAGCTTGATGAAGAACCGGATGCATATCGGCGCGGCAATTGCCGCCTTTTTCACCTTCGGCATCGGCGCGGCCGGGGCGCAGCAGAAACTCACCGAGATCCGCTACGGCACTAACTGGGTCGCCCAGGCCGAGCACGGGGGCTATTACCAGGCGGTCGCCGACGGCACCTTCGAGAAGTACGGCCTCAAGGTGACGATCGTGCCGGGCGGGCCCCAGGCCAACAACCGCATGCTCCTGCCCGTGGGCCGCATCGACTTCTACATGGGCGGCAACATGATCCAGGCCTTCTCGGCCGTGGAGGAGAACATCCCGACCGTCGTTGTGGCGGCGCACTTCCAGAAGGACCCGCAAATCCTCATGGCCCATCCGGGCCAGGGCTTCGACAATTTCGCGGACCTCAAGAACTCGAACGACATCCTCGTGTCGAAGGAGGGCGTCGCTTCCTACTACCAGTGGATGAAGACGGAGTTCGGCTTCCGCGAGGAGCAGGTGAAGCCCTACACCTACAATCCCGCCCCGTTCCTGGCGAACAAGAAGGCGGTTCAGCAGGGCTATCTCACCTCCGAGCCCCTGAAGGCCGAGAAGGCCGGCGGCTTCAAGCCCGTGGTGCATCTCCTCGCCGATAACGGCTTCACCACCTATGCCACGACCGTCGAGGCGCGCCGAGAGATGGTGGAGAAGCAGCCCGACATCGTCCAGAAGTTCGTCGATGCCTCGACGATCGGCTGGTACAACTACCTTTACGGCGACAACAAGAAGGCGAACGAGCTCATCAAGCGGGACAACCCGGAGATGACCGACGAGCAGATCGCCTACTCGATCGCCAAGATGAAGGAATACGGCATCGTCGATTCGGGCGACGCCCAGAAGCTCGGCATCGGCGCCATCACGGACGAGCGCGTGAAGGACTTCTTCGACAAGATGGTGAAGGCCGGCCTGTTCAAGGCGAACCTCGATTACAAGCGGGCCTACACCACGCAGTTCGTGAACAAGGGCGTCGGGCTCGAACTGAAGAAGTAGGAGCGCCAAGCCTCTTCCCGCCAAGCGGGGAGAGGACTCCCGAAGGGAGCGGGCCTGCTCGGGCAGGCGAGGGGGCGCCGCAAGGCCGAGCGCCGCGCGGACACGCCCCCTCACCCCCGCTCCGTTTCGCTCCGCTCGTCCTCTTAAAAAGACCCTCTCCCCGCCCGCGGGGAGAGGCGGGACGCCATCCCGACGCCCAAGAGACACACGCCCGGATGCTCAAAACCCTCGACCGCCCGACCCAGACCGCGCCCCTCGTGTCGCTCCGCGGCGTGAAGAAGACCTTCGCCAACGGCACCACGGCGCTCGCGAATCTCGACCTCGACATCCGCTCCGGCGAGTTCGTGTCGCTTCTCGGCCCCTCCGGCTGCGGCAAGTCCACGGCGCTTCGCATCATCGCGGGCCTCGCCGATCCGAGCGCCGGCCGCGTCGAGTGGCCGGGCTCCTCGGGCGACGACCATCGCGGCGATATCGGCTTCGTGTTCCAGGAGCCGACCCTGATGCCCTGGGCCAATGCGGCCGACAATGTGTGGCTGCCGCTGCGCCTGCGCGGCGTGTCCCGGCGGAGCGCCCAGGCCCGGATCGAGGAGGGCCTCGCGGCGGTGGGCCTTGCGGGGTTCGACCGCTCCTACCCGCGCGAACTCTCCGGCGGCATGAAGATGCGGGTCTCCATCGCCCGTGCGCTCAGCCTCAAGCCCAAGCTCCTTCTCATGGACGAGCCCTTCGCGGCCCTCGACGAGATCACCCGCTTCAAGCTGAACGACGACCTCCTGCGCTTGCAGCGCGAACTCGGCATGACGGTGATCTTCGTGACGCATTCGGTCTACGAGAGCGTCTATCTCTCCTCGCGGATCGTCGTGATGGCCGCCCGGCCGGGGCGGGTGATCGACGAGATCCCGGTCGACGCCACGGAGCGTAGGGACGCGAGCTTCCGCACGAGCGCCCTTTATGCCGACCTCTGCCGCCGGACGAGCGATGCCCTCCTCAGCGGCATCATGGGCAGCGTGAAGGAGGACGAGGTCCTATGAGCGACGCCCTCGCCCCGCCCGCCGCCATGCCGGCGAAATCCGCACCCGCCGCCGCCGCGCAGGCCCGTCCCTTCGACTGGAACCGGGTCCTGAAGATCGGGCTTCCGCTCGGGCTCTTCGCCCTCTCCTTGTGGTGGTGGGAGACCTACGTCACCCGCAACGCGGTGCCGGCCTACATCCTGCCGGCGCCGAGCGCCATCGGCGCCACGCTGGTGAAGGACTGGGCCGTGCTCTTCGGCTCGCTTCTCGTGACCTTGAAGACCACCTTCCTCGGCCTCGTCCTCGCGGTGGTCGGGGGCGTGACCCTCGCGGTGCTCCTCAGCCTCTCGCGGGTGATCGAGTACTCGCTCTACCCTTATGCGGTGGTGCTGCAGGTCACGCCCGTCGTGGCGATCTCGCCGCTTCTCCTCATCTATCTCGACCAGGAGCTCGCGGTTCTCGCCTGCGCGTGGATCGTGGCCTTCTTCCCGGTCCTGTCGAACACGACGCTCGGCCTGCAATCGGTGGACCGCAACCTGCTCGAGCTCTTCGACCTTTACGGCGCGACGCGCCCGCGCTGGGCGCCCGCCTTCGTCGGCCGCTTCATCTCCCGCGTGAAGGCGCTGTGGTACCTGCGCCGCCCGGCGGCCCTGCCCTACTTCCTCGCGGGGCTCAAGATCGCCGGCGGCCTCTCCCTCATCGGCGCCGTGGTGGCGGAGATCGCCGCCGGCTCGGCAGGCGCCGGATCGGGCCTCGCCTACCGCATCCTGGAGAGCCAGTACCGGCTCAACATCCCGCGCCTCTTCGCGGCGCTCGGCCTTCTCGCCGCCACGGGCGTCGTGATCTTCCTGGCGATGTCCGCCCTCTCCCACCTCCTGCTGCGCCGCTGGCACGAGAGCGCGCTGTCGCGGGACCGCTGATGGGACGGATGCGCGCCGTTTCGGAGGCTTCTCCCTCCCCTCAGGGGAAAGTGCCCCACAACCAGGCTTTGGACGCGGGTACCGCCACGCTTCCCTCCTCCCCCTTGAGGGGAGGGGCATGGTGCCGACGGGTGTCACGATGAAAGGCTTCGCCGCGATCCCGGACGCGCCCGCGTACCGGCTCACCAACGCGCGCGCGCCGCTGCCCCTCGTCACGAGCGCGGGGCTCGCTGCGGACCGGGAGGGCTTCACGCTCGTCGACATCGTCGTGGCGGAGGGGCGGGTCGCCTCCGTCGTGCCGGCCGGCACGGCGAGTCTCGACGGCGATCTGCCGGCCCTCGATTGCGACGGAGGCATCGCGCTGCCGCGCCTCGTCGACATCCACACCCATCTCGACAAGGGCCATATCTGGCCGCGGCGCCCGAACCCCGACGGCACCTTCATGGGCGCGCTCGCGAGCGCAGGTGCGGACCGGGAGGCGAACTGGAGCGCGGAGGACCTGCGCGCCCGCATGGACTTCGCCCTGCGCTGCGCCTTCGCGCACGGCACGGGCGCCATCCGCACGCATCTCGATTCCATCGGCCCGCAGACGGCGATCTCCTGGCCGGTCTTCGCGGAGATCCGGGAGGAGTGGCGCGGCCGGATCGCCCTTCAGGCCGTGTCCCTGTTTCCCCTCGACATCGTCCTCAAGGACGAGGCGCAGTTCCGGGCCATCGTCGCCGCGACGGCCCGCCATGGCGGCGTGCTCGGCGGCGTCACGTTTCTCGGCGAGGCTCCCGGCGAGGCGACGGACCGCGCCCTCGACCGCCTGCTCGAGGCCGCCGCCGCCGAGGGCCTCGACGTCGACCTGCACGTCGACGAGAGCGACGCGCCCGAAGCCCGCACCCTGGAGCGGATCGCAAGGGCGGTGATCCGCAACCGCTTCGGCGGCCGGGTGCTGTGCGGCCATTGCTGTTCGCTCGCCCTCATGAGCGAGGTGGCCCTCGGCCCCACCATCGCGCGGGTCGCGGAGGCGCGGCTCGCGGTGGTGAGCCTGCCCCTGTGCAACCTCTACCTCCAGGACCGCCGCCCCGGCCGCACCCCGCGCTGGCGCGGCGTGGCGCCGCTGCACGAACTGCGCGCGGCGGGCGTGCCCGTGATGGTGGCGAGCGACAACACCCGCGACCCTTTCTACGCCTACGGCGACCTCGACATGCTGGAGGTCTACCGGGAGGCGACGCGGGTGCTCCACCTCGATCACGACGGGCCCGACTGGATCCGCACCATCGCCGCGACCCCCGCCGACCTCATGGGCCTCGACCGGCACGGGCGCATCGCGGCTGGCGAAGCCGCGGACCTCGTCCTGCTGCGCGCCCGCAGCCTCACCGAATGGCTCGCCCGTCCGCAGGCCGACCGCACCGTTCTGGTGGCGGGCCGCCCCATCGACACCACCCTGCCGGACCACCGGGAGCTCGACCGGTGGATGAAGCCGTGACGAGGCCCCCTCCCGAGCCTCTCGGCGGCCCGGACCCGCAAAGGAGAACGCCATGAACGCGCGCTACGACATCGCCGCCCTGAAAAGCCGCATCGGCGGCATCAAGCACGAGGACAACCCCGCGCTCGTGCGCCAGAAGAGTCGCGACTTCTATTGGTACTCCCCGACCCTCAAGCGCCAGCTCGACGCCATCACGGCCGACATCGTGGTGAGCCCGAAGAGCGAGGCGGAGGTGGTGCAGACCCTCGCGGCCGCGCACGAATTGAACATCCCGGTCACGCCCCGCGGCACCGGCACGGGCAATTACGGGCAGGCCATGCCGCTGTCGGGGGGCATCGTCCTCGACCTTGCCGGCTTCAACGCCGTGAAGCACATCGCGCCCGGGCGCGTGGTGGCGGAGCCCGGCGCCGTGATCGCGGCGATCGACCGGGAGACCCGGCCCCATTCGGGCCAGGAGATCAGGCTCCACCCGTCCACCTACAACACGGCTTCCATCGGCGGCTTCATCGCCGGCGGGTCGGGGGGCGTTGGGTCCGTCAAGTGGGGCGGACTGCGGGATGCGGGCAACGTCATCCGGCTCAAGGTCGCCACCATGGAGGCGTCGCCCCGCATCCTCGAACTCTCGGGCGAGGACCTGCACAAGGTCGCCCATGCCTACGGCACAAACGGCATCATCACGGAAGTCGAGATGCCCCTCGCTCCCGCCTACGATTGGGTCGACGTGATCGTCGGGTTCGACAGCCTGCGGGCCGCCACAACCTACGCCAACGCCCTCGGCGAGCAGGACGGCCTCCTCATCAAGCAGCTCGCCGTCGTGGCGGCGCCCGTGCCGCACGACTATTTCCTGCGCCACCAGCGCTTCCTGCCCCGGGACAAGCATCTGGCGATGGCCATGGTGGCGCCCCATGCGCTCGATGCGCTCCTCGCCTTCACGAGCCGCTTCCGGGGCGCCGAGGTGCTGTTCCGGCAGGACCGGCTCCCGGAGGCGGACCTGAAGGGCCTGCCGCCGGTCTTCGAACTCTCCTGGAACCACACGACCCTGCGGGCCCTGCGGGTCGACCCGAGCATCACCTATCTGCAGGTCCTCTATCCTTTCCCGAACCAGATCGACCTCGTCGACCGGATCCATGCCCGGTTCGGGGACGAGGTGCCGGCCCATCTCGAATTCGTGCGCTTCGACGGCAAGGTCACGTGCTTCGGCCTGCCCCTCGTGCGCTTCACCACGGAGGAGCGCCTGGAGGAGATCATGGCGACCCACGAGGCCATGGGCGCGCCGATCTTCAACCCGCACCGCTACACCCTGGAAGAAGGCGGCATGAAGCAGACGGACGAGGTGCAGCTCGCCTTCAAGCGGGAGGCCGACCCGCAGGGCCTCCTCAACCCCGGCAAGATGATCGCCTGGGAGGACCCGGACTACGATTACCGCTCCGGCAAGACCTTCCTGTTCCGCGGCCTCGCCCAGCACGCGGCAGAGTGAGGCGGGCCGGCGCCCCTCCCCCTTGAGGGGAGGGGTCGGGGGTGGGGGTGAACCGCGGCATGCGACCAGAGGACGACAGAGGCCATCGCATCAACACGCGGCGCAACCGAGCCCGCGCGTTCCGGCGCAACACGACCGAGGCCGAACGGGAATTGTGGTGGCATCTCAGACGCAAGATGCCGTTGTCCGGAACGCATTTCCGCCGCCAGGTGCCGCTCGGCCCCTTCGTGGCGGACTTCGCCTGCCTCACGCACCGCCTCATCGTCGAACTCGACGGCAGCCAGCATGCCCGAGACGAGGCCGTCGCCCGCGATGCCGAGCGGTCCGCCTACCTCGCCGAGAGGGGCTTTCGAGTGCTGCGATTCTGGAATGGCCAGATCTTCACGGAGATAGATCAGGTGTTGGATACCATTCTTGCGGCCTTGGCGGATCACCCCCACCCCCTAACCCCTCCCCTCAAGGGGGAGGGGCGAGCGCTGCGCGGAGCCTGACCATGCGGTTCCTCGTCGTCTACGCGCATCCCAACCCCGAGAGCTTTTCCGCCGCGCTCCACCGCAAGGTCGTGGAGACCCTGCGCCGCCAGGGGCACGAGGTGGACGATTGCGATCTTTACGCCGAGGGCTTCGACCCGGTGCTCTCCCGGGAGGAGCGGGTGAACTACCTGGACGTGCCCGAGAACCGGAAGAACGTGGAGGACCACGTGCGCCGGCTTCAGGCCGCGGAGGGGCTCATCCTGGTGTTTCCGGTCTGGAATTTCGGCTTTCCGGCGATGCTCAAGGGCTATCTCGACCGGGTGTTCCTGCCGGGCGTGAGCTTCACGCTGGAGAAGGGCCTCGCGACGCCCGCCCTTACGCATCTCAAGGTGCTGGTCGCCGTCACCACCTACGGGGCGCCGCGCTTTCGCGCCTTTCTCCTCGGCGATCCGCCCCGCAAGGTGGTGATGCGAATGCTGCGCGTGCTCGTGGCGCCCCTCGCCCGGCGGCACTACCTCGCGCTCCACGACATGAACCGGCAGACGGATGCGGGGCGCGCGGCCTTCCTCGCCAAGGTGGAGCGCACCATCGCGCGGCTGTGAGGACCCCGCCCGGCGGTGTCATCATACGGTCACGCCTGCCATTGCATCTTGCCCGCATGTCAGGGGCGAAACGACATCCGGGCGCGAAGAGCGTGGGCTGGGCCCTCGTCCAGGCGGCGCGGCTGCACCGCAGCCGCATGGGCGACCGCCTCGCCGAGCTCGGCCTGTTCGCAGGCCAGGAGCAGGTGCTGCAGGCGCTGGCGGCCGAGGGTCTGATGACCATGGGCGAGCTCGCCGCTCTCCTGCGGGTGCGCCCGCCCACCGCCTCGAAGACGGTCTCGCGCCTCGCGGCCCTCGGGCTGCTCGAGCGCCACTCGGAGCCCGGCGACGGCCGCGTGGTGCGGGTGCGCCTGACGGCGGAGGGCGAGCGCAAGGCCGCCGCCATCGAGCGCCTCTGGGAGGAGGTCGAGGCGGAGTTCCTCGAAGGCTTCGATGCGAAGGAGCGCCGGCGGCTGCGCAAGTCCCTGCGCAAGATCGCCAAGACCCTCGCGGGCGTCACCGGCGCCGACACGAACGGGTTCGAGGACGAGCTCGACGAGCCCGGCGAGCTGCCGCCCGTCACCAGCCTGCAAGCCTGACGCCAAGGCCCGCGAGGGCCATCGCGGCCACCGTCCACACGACGCCGAGGTGGAGGCGCAGGAGCAGCACGCCCGCGACGAGGCTCAAGGCGAGCATCACGGGCTGCAGGCTCGCCGGGTTCGGCCAGGGCAGGCCCGCCGGCCCGAGGGCGATCCGGCCGACCTCAGCGAACAGGACCTGCAGGCCGAAGGTGACGGCGAGGGAGGCCACGACCCCCACCACGGCCGCCGTGATGGCGGAGAGCGCCCCCGCGAGGCGCGGCTGCGCCACGATCCGCTCCAGATGCGGCGCACCGGCGAAGATCCAGACGAAGGACGGCAGGAACGTCACCCACACGGTCATGGCAGCGCCGAGCACGCCCGCCGCGAGGGGCGAGAACGGCTCGGGCGCACGGGCCGCCGCGAGGTGTCCCACGAACTGGTTGACGAGGATGGTCGGCCCCGGGGTCGTCTCGGCAAGGCCGAGCCCGTCCACCATCTCCGGGGTGCTCACCCAGCCCCGTAGGTTCACGGCGGCATCGGCGAGATAGGCCAGTACCGCATAGGCGCCCCCGAAGGTGACGACGGCGAGCTTGGAGAAGAAGAGCCCGATCTCGACGAGGATGTGGGAGGGGCCGAGGATGAGAGCGGCGAGGCCGACGGGAGCGGCCCAGGCGACCGCGCTGAGGAGGGCGGCGCGATGGGCGCCGCGGGCCGGCGCGGGGGCCGTCGCGGATCCCGTCTCGGCGCCCTTCCGGACCGCGAAGGCGGCGGGCGCGCGAAGGCTCCCCACCGCACCGATGAGGGCCGCCCCCAGGATGATGGCCGGGAACGGCACCCGGAAGGACACGATGGCGACGAAGGTGGCGAGGCTGAGGGCGAGGAGCGTGCGGGTCTTGAGGGCGCGCCGGCCGATCCGGATCAGGGCCTCCGCGACGATGGCGAGCACCGCCGCCTTGATGCCGAGAAAGAGGCCGTCGACCGCCGCAAGGCCGCGCCCGAGGCTGTAGAACAGGGTGAGCGCCAGCATCACCAGCGCCCCCGGCACCACGAAGAGCATGCCGGCGATGAGGCCGCCCCGCACACCGTGCAGGCGCCAGCCGATATAGGTGGCGAGCTGCTGCGCCTCGGGTCCGGGCAGCAGGGTGCAGAAATTGAGGGCGTTGAGAAAGCCGCGCTCGTCGAGCCAGCGCCGCTCCTCGACCACGAAGCGGTGCAGCATGGCGATCTGCCCCGCCGCGCCGCCGAAGGAGAGGAGCCCCACCTTCGCCCAAAGCCGGGTGGCCTCGCCGAGAGAGACCGGGGCCGGCTCGGCTTCGTTTCGATCCTGCACCGTCGCGGTCCCTTCCCGTCCCGGCTCCCCTGCCCCATCCCTGCCGACGGCGCAACCGGGCCCTGCACACACAACGGTCGCCAGGGCCGGCCGGTGCCGTTAGCCTCGGCCGATGGATTCAAGCCCTCGTCCCCATCTCGTCGCCGCCGCCGCGGATCGCCGGCGGCGCCTCGTGGGAATCGGGTCCATGTGCGCGGCGCTCCTGTGCTTCTCGCTCCTCGACGCCTCGGCGAAATGGCTCAACCGCGAGGTGAGCCCGCTCCTCACCATGTGGTGGCGCTACATGGCGAGCGTGGTGCTCGTCTCGGCCTTCATCAACCCGTTGACGCAGCCCGGGGTGCTGCGCACGCGGCGACCCGTCCTGCAGGCGGTGCGCTCGGTCCTGCTCTTCCTGTCCACCGCCACCAACTTCTTCGCGCTCCAGTACCTTCAGCTCGCCGAGACCATCTCCATCATCTTCGCGACCCCGCTCCTCGTGGCGCTGCTGGCCGTGCCGCTTCTCGGCGAGCGGATCGGCCCCCGGCGCTTCGCCGCGATCCTCGTCGGCTTCGCGGGGGTGCTCGTGGTGACCCGCCCCGGCATCGGCACCATGCATCCGGCGGTCCTGATCTCCGTGGCCGGCGCCGTCGCCTACGCGTTCTACGCCATCGTCACGCGGCTCCTGGCGGGGTCGGATTCCTCCCAGACCACGCTCACCTATTCGGGCGTGGCGGGGGTGCTCGTCCTCACGCCGCTCCTGCCCTGGATCTGGTCGACCCCCGCCTCCGCTCTCGACTGGTTCCTGTTCGTGGCCCTCGGCGCCCTCGGGGCGGTGGGGCACTACTTCCTCATCCTCGCCCATGCACGGGCGCCCGCCGCGATCCTGTCGCCCTTCATCTACACGCAGATCGTCTGGATGCTGGCCCTCGGCTGGCTCGTCTTCGGGGACTGGCCCGATGCCTGGACGCTGGTGGGCGCCGGAATCGTCATCGCATCGGGGCTCTACCTCCTGTCCCGGGAGCGGGCCGTCGCCAAGGCGTGACGGGCCTCGCTCCGCGGGACGGCCCTTTCAAGGGGGCAGATTCTTCGCGCGAGCCGGAGCCACCCGGCGCGAAAATGCTCTAGAACCCTTTTCAGACCTGCCTGGAGTTCCCATGCCGACGACCGATGTGCTGATGACCGCGCCGATGCAGCCCCTCGTGCTGGAGCAGCTCGACGCCGCCTTCACGCTGCACCGCCTGTGGGAGGCGCCGGACCGGGACGCGTTCCTGGCCGAGGTGGGCCCGCGCATCCGCGGCATCGCCACGAGCACGGGCCATGGGCGCACGGACAGGGCGCTCATGAGCCGCCTGCCGGCCCTCGAGATCGTGTCGAGCTTCGGGGTCGGCTACGACAACGTGGACGCGGCGGCGGCGGCCGAGCGGGGCGTCGTCGTCACCAACACGCCGGACGTTCTGAACGACGAGGTCGCGGACCTCACCCTCGGGCTCCTCATCGCCACGATCCGGCAGATCCCGCAGGCGGAGCGCTACCTCAGGGCCGGCGGATGGCTCGAGAAGCCCTATCCCCTCACCGCGACCCTGCGGGGCCGCAAGGTCGGCATCGTCGGCCTCGGGCGCATCGGCAAGGCCATCGCCCGAAGGGTCGAGGCGTTCGGGGTCGAGGTGCATTACCACGGGCGCAACCGGCAGCCGGAGGTGGCCTATCCCTACCATCCGAGCGTCGGAGCCCTCGCGGAGGCCTGCGACGTTCTCATCGTGATCACGCCCGGCGGCGCCGAGACGCGCCACCTCATCGACGCCGCCGTGCTGCGGGCGCTCGGCCCGAACGGCATCCTCATCAACGTCGCCCGCGGCAGCGTGGTGGACGAGGCGGCGCTCATCGAGGCCCTGCGCAACGGCACCATCCTGACGGCGGGCCTCGACGTCTACGCGGACGAGCCCCGGGTGCCGCAGGCCCTCATCGACATGGAGCACGTGGTGCTCCTGCCCCACGTCGCCTCGGCCTCGGTCCACACCCGCAATGCCATGGGGCAGCTCGTGGTGGACAATCTCACCGCGTGGTTCGCGGGGCGCGGCCCCCTGACCCCCGTGGCGGAGACGCCGTGGCCCCGGCGCTAGAGCGCGAAGCCGCCGTCCACGAGGTGGATCTGCCCCGTCGTGTAGGTCGACTCGTCCGAGGCGAGATAGACCGCGAGCATCGCCACCTCCTCGGCCGTCCCGAGGCGCCCCATGGGCTGGCGGTCGACGAAGGCCTGGCGCACGGCCTCCACCGCCTGGCCTGATGCCTGCGCCTGCGCGGCGATGCGCTCGTCGAGGGACGGGGACTGGATCGTGCCGGGGCAGATGGCGTTGGCGCGCACGCCCCGCTTGATGAAATCCGCCGCCACCGCCTTCGTCAGGCCGATCACCGCCGCCTTCGTGGCGCCGTAGACGTAGCGGTTCGGGATGCCGCGCACCGACGAGGCTCCCGACGCGATGTTGACGATGGACCCGCCGCCCCGCTCCAGCATGCCGGGCACGTAGGCCCGGATCGTGCGGTGCATGGACTTCACGTTGAGGTCGAAGGAGAAGTCGAAATCCCGGTCCGAGCACTCGAGCACGGTGCCGTGGTGGACGAAGCCCGCCGCGTTGACGAGGATGTCGACCGGCCCGGTCTCACGGGCGAGGGCCTCGACGCCCTCGGTGGAGAGCGCATCGAGGCGCCGGCGCTCGGCGCCGTCGAGGCCCGCGAGCTTGCCCGCGTCGAGATCGGTCGCCCAGACCCGCGCTCCTTCGGCGAGGAAGGCCTCGGCGATGGCCCGCCCGATGCCCTGCCCGGCGGCGGTGACGAGGGCGGTCTTACCGGAGAGACGATCGGTCATGGCGCAGGCCCCTTGTTCAGCGTTGCTGCGTGTCGTTGCGGAAGAAGGCGTTGATCTCGTCGAAGGGCCGGTTCGCCGCGAAGGCCTCGAAGCGACCCTCCCGGGCGATCTCCTCGGCGGCCCGCATGAAGCCGCCCCAGGCGGCGCGGGCGAGGGCCGAGCCGACGCTGATGCGGCGAACGCCGAGGCCCTCAAGATCGTCCACCGTGAGGCCCGCCGGCGCCGACATCAGGATGTTGACGGGTTTCGGCGCCACCGCCTCCACCACCGCCCGGATGTCCTCGAGGGTGCGGGGCCCGGGCGCATAGAGCACGTCGGCGCCGGCCTCCGCATAGGCCTCGAGGCGGCGGATCGCCTCGCGCAGCGGGTCCGGGTGGCCGACGAGGTAGCATTCGGCGCGGGCCGTCAGGAGGGCGCCGGTTCCGGACGCGTCGATGGCGGCCCGGGCCGCCCGGATGCGCTCGACCGCAAGGGCGGGCTCGTAGAGCGGCCGGGCCCGGTCGCCCGTCGCGTCCTCGATGGAGAGGCCCGCGACGCCCGTCTCAAGGCAGAGCGCCACGTTGTGCGCCACGCCCTCCGGGTCGTGCGCGTAGCCCGATTCGAAATCCGCATTCACGGGCCGGTCCGTCGCCCCGACGATCTCGGCGATATGGGCCAGCATGGCGTCCCGCGGCACCGCCCAATCGGTGTCGGGCAGGCCGCGCCCGAAAGCGAAGCCCGAACTCGTCGTGGCGAGCGCCGGAAACCCGAGATGCTGGAGGTACCGCGCCGTCCCGGTGTCCCACGGGTTCGGCATGACGAAGCAGCCGCTCTCGTGGAGGCGGGCGAACGCGGCGCGGCGGGAGGCGAAGGCCGTCCCTCCCCCGCCGGCGGCGGGAGAGGGCTCGCCCTCAGTGGTTGTCACGCGGCACGCCGAAGGTTTGGGCCACGCGCTGGTACTTCACGGCGGGCTTGAGGGTCATGCCCTCGGAGAGCTGGTCGACCATGGAGCGCTGGATCTCCTGCCAGGGGGTCTGGCTCGCCGGATAGGCGTAGCCGCCCCGGGCGGCGAGATCGGCGCGGCGCCGCTCCAGCTCCTCGGGCGGGAGCAGGATGTCGGCCGAGCGCTTGTTGAGGTCGATGCGGACCCGGTCCCCCGATTGCAGGAGCGCGAGGCCGCCTCCCGCCGCCGCCTCCGGCGAGGCGTTGAGGATGGACGGCGTGCCCGACGTTCCCGACTGGCGCCCGTCGCCGATGCAGGGCAGGGAGCGGACGCCCCGCTTGATGAGTTCCCCCGGCGGCTGCATGTTCACCACCTCGGCCGCGCCCGGATACCCGATGGGACCGGCGCCGCGCATGATGAGGATCGTGTGCTCGTCGATTTCGAGGGCGGGGTCGTCGATCCGGTGGTGGTAATCCTCCGGCCCGTCGAACACCACGACCCGGCCCTCGAAGGCGTTGGGGTCCTGCGGGTTGTTGAGGTAGCGCTGCTGGAACTCCTCGGAGATCACGCTCGTCTTCATGATCGCGGAATCGAAGAGCGTGCCCTTGAGGTTGAGGAAGCCTGCCTTCTCCTTCAGCGGGTTGTCGTAGGAGCGGATCACGTCCGGATCCCAGGTGTGCTTGCCCGCGCAGTTCTCTCCGATGGTCCTGCCCGTGCAGGTGAGCGCGTTCGTGTGGATCTTGCCCGCCCCGATCAGCTCCGCGAGCACCGCCGGCAGGCCGCCGGCCCGGTGGTATTCCTCGCCGAGATACTCGCCCGCGGGCTGCATGTTGACGAGGAGCGGGATCTCGAAGCCCACGCGCTCCCAGTCGTCGCAGGTGAGCTCGACGCCGATATGCTTGGCGATGGCGTTCATGTGGATCGGCGCGTTGGTGGAGCCGCCGATCGCCGCATTCGCGACGATCACGTTCTCGAACGCTTCGCGGGTCATGATGTCGGAGGGCTTGAGGTCCTCCCACACCATGTCGACGATGCGCCGGCCCGTCTCGTAGGCGGCCTGGCCGCGCTCGCGATAGGGCGCCGGAATGGCCGCCGTGTTGGGAAGCGCCATGCCGAGGGCTTCGGCGAGGGCGTTCATGGTCGAGGCCGTGCCCATGGTGTTGCAATGGCCGACGGACGGCGCCGAGGAGCCCACGATGTCCATGAACTGCTGGTAGTCGATGTCCCCCGCCGCGTGCCGCTCGCGGGCCTTCCACACGATGGTGCCCGACCCCGTGCGCTCGCCCTGGTGCCAGCCGTTGAGCATGGGCCCGACATTGAGCGAGATCGCCGGGATGTTCACCGTGGCGGCCGCCATGAGGCAGGCCGGCATGGTCTTGTCGCAGCCCGTGAGCAGCACCACGCCGTCGAGCGGGTAGCCGTACAGCACCTCGACGAGGGAGAGGTAGGACAGGTTGCGGTCGAGGCAGGCGGTGGGGCGCTTGCCGGTCTCCTGGATCGGGTGGCACGGGAACTCGAAGGCGACGCCGCCCGCCGCCGTGATGCCGTCGCGCACGCGCTTGGCAAGCTCGATGTGGTGGCGGTTGCAGGGCGAGAGATCCGAACCCGTCTGCGCGATGCCGATGAGCGGGCGCTTGGAGGTGAGCTCGGCCTGGGTCAGCCCGAAATTGAGGTAGCGTTCGAGGTAGAGCGCGGTCATGCCCGGGTTGTCCGGGTTGTCGAACCACAGACGCGAGCGAAGCTGATCGGGCGAGCGCCGTTGCCTTTCGGCCATCCTGAAATCCTCCCTGGGGGCTGCATTCCTGCTTGCAGCGGCCCTTTGCCCGTCATGTGACCCGGCTGCAAGCCGGAAATCAACCATGTGCTGAAGCGACCCTTCCTGCCTGCGGCGCATGGCTCGTCTTAACTGCACCGCGACTGCAGGATCATGCCCCACGTCCTTCCGGGTCGCCCGCGCTGTCATTCCGGGGCGAGCGGAGCGAGAGCCCGGAACCCATAAACCCCTGGGGTGCAGAAGAGAGTGCACCAGCGCCGAGCGAACTCTCATTCTGCGATGGTTATGGGTTTCCGCTCCGCGGCTCTTCGGGTCGGGCTCGCCTGCGGCGCCCCGGAATGACACGGGCGCACTTCGCGCGAACACCCCGCCCGCCCCGGGCTGCGCCCGCGGCACCCTCCCCTGACGGGAGGGAGGGCTCACGATCCGCGCCGGCCAAATGGAAAGAGAGTCAGTGGATTTGACTTCGCAGCGCGCCCACGCCTCAATGCCCGAAAATCATCGAGGAGCGTCCATGCCCACCATCGTCCCCGCCTTTCACCGCATCGGCGAGGAGAACGCCTTCGCGGTCCTGGCTCGCGCGACCGAGCTCATGCGGCAGGGCCAGGACGTGATCAATCTCGGTATCGGCCAGCCGGACTTCCCGACGCCGCCCCACGTGGTCGAGGCGGGCATCAGGGCCCTGCGGGACGGGCACCACGGCTATACGCCGGCAACCGGCATCCTGCCGCTCCGGGAGGCGATCGCGGGCGACCTCCACCGGCGTTTTGCCGTCGAGGTCTCGCCGGAGGCCGTCATGGTGGTGCCGGGCGGCAAGGTGACGATGTTCGCGGCGATCCTGATGTTCGGAGAGCCCGGCGCAGAAATCCTCTATCCGGATCCCGGATTCCCGATCTACCGTTCCATGATCGAGTTCACGGGCGCGACCCCGGTGCCGGTGCCGATCCGCGAGGCGAACGGGTTTGCGTTCACGGCGGAGGAGACCCTGTCCCTCGTCACGGAGCGCACGCGCCTCCTCATCCTGAACTCCCCAGCCAACCCAACCGGCGGCGTGACGCCCAAAGCCGAGATCGACGCCCTCGTCGCCGGGCTCGCCCGGCACCCGGTCGCCGTGCTGTCGGACGAGATCTACGGCACCATGACGTATGACGGGGAGGCGCATGTCTCGCTCCTCCAATACCCCGAGATCCGCGACCGGCTGATCTATCTCGACGGCGCCTCGAAGACCTACGCCATGACGGGCTGGCGGCTCGGCTGGTCGGTGTGGCCGAGGCCCCTTTACGACGCGGCCCGCAAGCTCGCCGTGAACTCGTTCTCCTGCGTCAACGCGGCGACGCAATGGGCCGGGATCGCCGCCCTCAACGGCCCGCAGGACTGCGTGGCCGAGATGGTGGCGGCCTTCGACCGCCGGCGCCGCCTCGTAGTGGGGGGGCTCAACCGCCTGCCGGGGGTGTCCTGCATCGTCCCGAAGGGCGCGTTCTACGCCTTCCCGAACATCACCGGCACGGGCTGGATGGCCAAGGCCCTCGCCTCGGCGCTCCTCGAAGAGGCCGGCGTCGCCACCATCGGCGGCCCGGATTTCGGGGTGCACGGCGAGGGCTACATCCGCCTGTCCTACGCCACTTCCGAGGAGAACATCGCGCGGGCGCTGGAGCGGATGGGCGACTTCCTGGCAAGGCGCGCGGCGGCCTGACCGCACCCATCGGTGAGAGGGCGGCCGCGCTCCGTCAGACCGCCATCGCGCCCGCGGTCTCGTCGATCTGCGCCTTCAGCGCCTGGTCGAGGTCGAGGGCCTCGGCGAGCTGGCGCAGGAACTCGCGCTCCTGCATCGTGTCGGGATCGATGGCGACCCGGGCCGCCGCATAGACCTGGGCGGCCTTCTCGGGGTTCGTGATGCCGGCGGCGAGCTCCTCCACGTCGGCGGGCGCCGCGAGTTCGCGGTCGAGCCAGCGCGTGGCCTCCGCATCGATGCCGGCCTCCGTGAGGCCCTTCACGATGCGGCCGCGCTCGGCCTCGTCCACCCGCCCGTCGGCGGAGGCCGCCGCCACCATGGCGCGGAGGAACAGGAGCGCGTCGTCTTCCGTGTACGACACGGGATGAAAGCTCGAGCCCTGCGGCACGTCGAGGCTGTGGAAGGTGTGCGGCTCAGCCTGGGCCGCCGGCGCTGCCGCCGGAAGGGGCGTCGGTGAGCCGCCCGGAGCGGGCTGCGGGGCCGGAGCGGCGGCCGTGCCGCCTCCGGAGGGCTGCGGCGCGCCGGCTTGCGGAGGCTGCACGTCGAGGAGGGGCTTGCCGGCTTTCGAGTTCTGCCACGCCTTGTAGGCGAGGCCGCCGATCACCGCGAGCCCGCCGAGCTTCGCCACGTTGGAGGACAGGCCGCGCCCGGATTTGCGGCGGGTGAACAGGAGGCCTGCGAGCCCCACCGCGGCGGCCTGCGCGAGGCCCGGATTGCTCTCCATCACCTGCCGGGCCTTCTGCAGAAGCTGTTCGGGCGACTGCCCGGTCACCTGCTGCACCCGCTGGGCCGCCTGGCCGTCGAGGCCCGGAACGGCGCCCTGCCCCTGCACGCCCGGCTGCGGGGGCTGCGTGCCCTGGCCGGCGGGCTGGCCGATCTGAGCGGCGGCGCCGATCAGGGTGTCGAGCAGTTTCCGGGCGTCGAACATGGCAGATCTCCTCGCGAGCGGGCCTCGAGCTTGGCCTGTTGCACAACGAGGGCGGCGCGGTTTGGTTCAGCGCCGCAGCGCCGAGGCCTCCCGGGCGAGACGCGTGATCGCGGCAAAATCGCCCTCCGCGATCATCTTCGGCGGGGCCACCCAGGTGCCGCCGACGCAAGGAACGTTGGGCAGGGCGAGGTAGGCGGGCGCCCCCGCAAGGTCGATGCCGCCCGTGGGGCAGAAGGTGAGGTTCGGCAGCGGCCCGGCCACGGCCTTGAGCCAGGCGGCGCCGCCCGAGGCCGCGGCGGGGAAGAACTTGAGGGCCTCGAAGCCGAGGCTCATGAGGGTCATGGCCTCCGACGCCGTCGAGCAGCCCGGCATGACGGGGATCGGCGCCTCCGCGAGCGCTTCGGCAAGCCGCAGGGGCGCTCCCGGCGTCACGATGAACCGCGCGCCCGCATCCGCCACCTCGGCGATCTGGCTCGGGCTCACCACGGTCCCGGCCGCCACCACGGCCTCCGGCACCGCCTTGGCGATGGCCGCGATGGCATCGAGGGCCGCAGCGGTGCGCAGGGTGATCTCCACGACGGGCAGGCCGCCCGCGACGAGCGCCTGGGCGAGATCGATGCCGTGCCGGGCATCCTCGATGGTCACGACCGGGATGACGGGCGCAAGGCGGGCATAGGAGCGGACGGTTTCGGTGGGGGTCATGGGAGCGTTGTAGCGCCACCGGCTCCCGCTTGGGAAGGGCGGGACGGATCTCGATGCCCCTCCCCCTTGAGGGGAGGGGTACGGGGTGGGGGTGGTGCCGCTTGTTCTCCGGTGAGCATGTTGCCGCCCCCCCACCTCCAACTCCTCCCCGGAGATCTCGGCTGTTGCCGAGATCGCCTTGGGGATCGCAAGCCGACAACAGCCGGCTTGTGTGGGGGAGGAGAGAACCGCAGAGCCTCCCGCTCGAACCCCGCTAGCTGGCGCTCACGAAAAAGGGGCCGGTTGCCCGGCCCCCTCTCCCTGCTTGCCTCCGGCAAGCTGTCCTCTCCCGCCGGGGGAGAGGGACGCGAGGTGCCCTACTCCGCCGCGATCTTCATGGGCTCCTGAGGGTAGGCCTTCACGTCGTTCCCCAGCCGGGCCGTGACCGGGCCCTCGTCGAAGGGGGTCGGCTCGTCCTTCGGGCCGACGAAGCGGCCGAAGGCCCAGGAGAAGAACCGGGACAGGTCGTCCATCAGGATGAAGAACGCCGGCACGAAGATGAGCGACAGGAGCGTCGACACGAGGAGCCCGCCGATCACCGCGATCGCCATGGGCGCCCGGAACTCGCCGCCCGCCCCGAACGCCATGGCGGAGGGCAGCATGCCGGCCGCCATGGCGATGGTGGTCATCACGATGGGACGGGCCCGCTTGCGGCCCGCATCGATGATGGCGTCCACCCGGTTCACGCCCTTGGCCACCTCCTCGACGGCAAAGTCCACGAGCATGATCGCGTTCTTCGTCACGATGCCCATGAGCATCAGGAAGCCGATCACCACCGGAAGGCTGATCGCCTTCTGCGTCAGCACCAGCGCCAGGATGGCGCCGCCGATGGAGAGCGGTAGCGACAGCAGGATCGTGAAGGGCTGGAGGAAGTTGCCGAAAAGCAGGATGAGCACGCCGAGCACCATCATGATGCCCGCGCCCATGGCCTGGCCGAACGAGGTGAACACCTCGACCATCACCTCGGCGTCGCCCGTCTCCTTCAGTTCGACGCCGGGCGGCAGGTTCCGCGCGGTGGGCAGGTTGCGGATCGCCTCCATGACGGGGCCGAGCGCATCCGTGCCGCGCAGGTCGCCCTCGAGCGCCACGCGCAGGGTGCGGTCGTAGCGGTCGATGGCCGTCGGGCCCTGCCCGATCTCAATGTCGGCCACCGCCGAGAGCGGCACCGCGGCGCCGTTCTTCGCCGGAACTTTGAGCACCTCGATCATGGTGCGGTCGCCGCGCACGCTCTCCGGCAGCTGGACGCGGATCGGCACCTGCCGGTCGCCCGCGTCGAACTTGGCGAGGTTCGCGCCCACATCGCCGATGGTGCCGACGCGCACGGTCTCGGCGAGCACGTCCGTCGAGACGCCGAGCTCGGCCGCAAGCGCGGGCTTGGGCACGATGCGGATCTCCGGCCTGTTGAGGGGCGCCGTCGAGGACACGCTCTCCAGGGTCGGGATGGTGCGCATCTCCCGTTCGAGCTTGATCGCGGTGTCGATCACCACCTGCTGATCTGGACCCGACACGATCATGGACAGGCCGCGCTGACCGTTCTCGTTGAGAACGAAGAAGCGCATGTCGGGCATGTCGCGCACCATGTCGACGATGCGGCTCTCGATCTGCTTCTGGCGCAGGTCGCGCTCCTCCTTCAGCACGTAGGTGACCGTGAAGGTCGCAAGGCGCACCTCCTTCTTGCCCGGCAGCTGGGTGCCGCCGTTCACGAAGACGGTGCGAACCTCGGGCATGCCGCGCATGGCCGCGGCGATGCGGTCCGTGGCCGCCCGCGTGTCGTCGAGCCGCGCGCCCGGCGGCAGCTCGAGCACGTAGAGGGAGCGGCCCTGATCCTCCTCCGGCAGGAAGCCCGAGGGCAGCAGGGTCGTGGAGTAGATCGAGCCTGCGAAGAACAGGAGGCCGAGCAGGAACGTGAGGTACTTGTGGCGCACGGACCAGCCCACGATGCGGGTATAGGCCCGCATGATGAAGCCGTCGCGCTCCTCCTCGTGCTTGTGCGGCCGCATGAAGTAGGCCGCCATCATGGGCGTGATGAGGCGCGCCACGAGCAGCGAGATGAGCACCGCCACGGCGACCGTGAGGCCGAACTGCTTGAAGTACTGGCCGGCGATGCCGCCCATGAAGCTCACGGGCGCGAACACCGCCACGATGGTGAAGGTGATGGCGATGACCGCAAGGCCGATCTCGTCCGCCGCCTCGAGCGCCGCGCGGTAGGGCGATTTGCCCATGCGCATGTGGCGCACGATGTTCTCGATCTCCACGATCGCGTCGTCGACGAGGATGCCCGTGACGAGAGTGATGGCGAGGAGGCTGACGAGGTTGAGCGAGAAGCCCAGCGCGCTCATAGCCCAGAAGGTCGGGATCACCGAGAGCGGGAGCGCGATGGAGGCGATGAGCGTCGCGCGCCAGTCGCGCAGGAAGATGAACACCACGATGACCGCCAGGATGGCGCCCTCGATGAGGGTGTGCATGGCGGATTCGTAGTTGCCCACCGTGTAGACGACGGAGTCGTCGATCACGCTGAAGCGCACGCCCGGATGCTGCTCGCCGAGCTGCGCCACCTTCTTCGCCACGGACTCGCCCACCGTAGCGTCGCTGGCGCCCTTGGCGCGGGAGATCGAGAAGGCCACCACGGGCTCGCCGTTGAAGCGCGCGAAGGTGCGCGGCTCCGCCGCCGTGTCGGTGACGGTGGCGAGCTCGTCGAGGCGCACGCGGCGCCCGCCGGGCAGCGTGATGTTGGTGGAGGCGAGGGTCTCCAGGGTCTGCGCGCTGCCGAGGGTGCGGATCGACTGCTCCTGGCCGCCGATCTCGCCGCGGCCGCCCGCGAGATCCACGCTCGTGAGGCGCAGCTGGCGGTTGACGTCCGCCGCCGTGATGCCGAGCGACAGCAGCCGGTCGACGTTGAGCGTCACGCGGATCTCGCGGTCGACGCCGCCGACGCGGCTCACCCCGCCGACGCCCGCGATGCTCTGGATCTGCCGCGCCACCACGTCGTCCACGAACCAGGACAGCTCCTCGGGCGTCATGGCGGGAGCCGACGCCGCATAGGTGACGATCGGCAGGCCCGCGATCTCGACCCGCTGGGTGATCGGCTCGTCGATGGTGCGCGGCAGGTCGGCGCGGATCTTGGCGATCGCGTCCTTGACGTCGTTGACGGCCCGGTCCGAGTTCACCTCGAGCCGGAACTCGATGGTGGTGGTCGAGACTCCCTCGGCGATGGTCGAGATGATGTGCTTGACGCCGTTGACGCCCGCGACCGCATCCTCGACCCGCTTGGTGACCTGGTTCTGCAGCTCCGACGGCGCGGCGCCCGATTGCGTGACCGTCACCGAGATGATCGGGATGTCGATGTTCGGGAAGCGCGTGATCGACATGTTCTGGAAGCTGAACAGCCCCAGGATCATGAGCACGATGAAGAGGACGATCGACGGAATGGGCTTCCGGATCGCCCAGGCTGAGATGTTCAACTGCATGGATCTGCCCCGATCACTGAGCCTTGGCGGTCTGCTCCGCCACCACGGGGCGAACTGCGTCGCCGTCGCGCAGGAAGCTGCCGGCCTTGGCGACGACGAGTTCCCCCGCCGCCACGCCTTCTTGGATTTCGACGATGCCGTCCGCTTGCAGGCCCGTGCGGACGCGGCGGGCCTGAACCCGGTCGTTCACCACGACCTGCACGGTCGCGCCCTCGAGCCCGTAGATCACGGAGGCGGTGGGAACCGCCACGCCCGTGCGGCGGGCGAGCTCCACGGTCCCGCGGGCGAAGGCGCCGATGCGGAGCGCGGGATCGTTGCCGAGGGTGATGCGCACCTTGCCGAGGCGCGTCGCGCGGTCGACCTCGGGAAACACGTTGCGCACGCGGCCTTCGATGACGCGGCCCCCGTCGAGGGAGACGCGGGCCGGCGCCCCCTCCCGGATCCGGAGGATCTGCGTTTCCGTCACCTCGCCCTCGAGCTCGATCTCGCCCCGGGCGATGATGCGGAAGAGCGGGTCGCCGGCGGCGGTCGCGGTGGCGCCGATGCGCGCGTTCTTGCGGCTCACGATGCCTCCTTGAGGCGCCTTGATCTCCGTGCGGGCGAGCCTCACCTCGATCTCGCGACGGGCGGCCTCGTAGGTGCGGCGCTCGGCCTCGGCGATGCGCAGCCCGTCCTGAGCGGCCGCGAGGCGGCCCTCCGCGGCGCGGGCCGCCGAGACGCGCTGCTCGAGCTGGACCTCCGTGGCGTTGCCGCCGCGGATGAGGGCCCGGGTGCGCTCGAGGGCCTGGGCGGCCTCGACCTGCGCGGCTTCCGCCTGCACGATCTGGCTGCGGGCCTGGGCGATGGAGGCGTCCGTGCGGGCGAGGGTCGCGGTGTTCTGGGCGAGGGTCGTCTCGAGGATGTCGCGGGACAGGCGGGCCAGGACCTGGCCCTGGCTCACCACGGCGCCCTCCTCCACCAGAACCTCGGTGATGCGAAGGCCCTCGACCTCCGGCGCCACGAGGATCTCCTCCCGGGGCACGAGGGTGCCGGTCACGATGGCCCGTTCCACCACCTCGCGGTCGACGGCGCGGACGACGGAGACCGCGGGCGCGAGGGACGGCGCGGGAGCGGCTTCCTGCGCCGACAGGTCGGCGGGAAGGACGAGGGCGAGAGCCGCGAGGGCGGCGGTCACGTAAGGGCGCATCATCGTGCACTCTCCTGGGAGGCGTCGCCCCCTGTCTTCGGTAGATCGATCCGGCCCGCGAGCGCGGCGTCGATGACGGCCATGAGGGCTCCGACCTCCGGCTCGGGGTCGAAGGTGGGGGAGATCGCGCGGCGGACGAAGAGACCGTTCGCCAGGGTCGAGATTAGGATCGTGAGCGCCCCGGGATCGACATGGGCCGGGATCGCCCCGCGGGCTTGAGCCTGGCTCAGGAGGTCCATGAGCCTCGCGTTGATGTCGCGGTCGAAATCGTGCGTGACGGCCGCGACGGTCGGGTTCCGGGTGGCCTCCGCCCAGATCTCAAGGCATAGGATCGCCCGCTCCCGGGGCTCGTCGCGGAAGTGCTTGCGGCCGAGGGCCGCGAAGCTCGCGGCGAAATCCTGAGCGTCCATCAACTCGGCGAAGTCGGCGTTGACGTGCGAGCGGTCGCGCTCGGCGAGGCCGATCACGATAGCGTCCTTGGAACGGAAATAGCGGTAGAGGTTGCCCGGGCTCATGCCGGCTTCGGCCGCCACGTCCTGCATGGTCGTGCGGTGAAAACCCGAGCGCACGAAGCAGCGCTCGGCCGCGTCGAGGATGCGGGCTTGGCGGTCCTGCGGCCCGTCGAGGCCCGGCTCGGCCGTCTCGTTCAGAGGTCGTTGGGTGGTAATCTGGTCCATCGTTCGCAATGAGAATGAACGTTCATTCTCATATGCAAACGGACCGGGTCAGGGTCAAGGCGGAGCATGTGCGCGGGAGCACATGGCGGGCGGTTATGCTCCGCCAAGAAGGCCCTTGCTGGGCGAGAGCATGCCCCTCACGCCACCCGAGCAGGGCGGCCTCAAAGCATTGTTGCGCGGCAATCTCGCTCGCGTTCTCGCGTTGCGTGCCGCGGTTCGGCGGCAGGGTCCAAACGCACGTCAGCCCCCGGCGTTTGTGGGTCCGGGGGCTGTGTGTGTGTGGTGGTGTTTGTGGTGTGGTGTGGTGGTTGCGGGGACAGGATTTGAACCTGTGACCTTCAGGTTATGAGCCTGACGAGCTACCGGGC
>DASZBD010000031.1:0-171798 GCA_035944475.1 Microvirga sp. | reverse complement strand
CTCGTTCGGGTTCGACGAGATCTGCATCGCGCCGCGGTTCGCCTCGACGAGCGCCTTCGTGAGCGGCAGGCCGAGCCCGGTTCCGCCCCCCTTGCGGGCGGTGGCAAGCTGCCGGAAGGGCTCGAGCGCCTGCTCGATCTCATCGTCCGTCATGCCGATGCCGGTGTCGCGCACCCGGAAGGCGACCTCTCCACGGTCGGTCACCGCCGTCGAGACGATCACCTGCCCGCCCGCATCCGTGAACTTGATGGCGTTCGAGACGAGATTGAGAACGATCTGGCGCAAGGAGCGCTCGTCGGCCGACACCGTCGGCAGGCGCGGAGCGAAGCTGGTGCGCATCACGATGCGGTCACGGGAGGCCTGCTGCTGGAGGAGGGCCACGGTGGCGCCCACGAGATCGTTCAACTGGACGCTCTCGAGGTTGAGCTCCATCCGACCGGCCTCGATCTTCGCGAGATCGAGAAGGTCGTTGACGAGGCTGATCACATGCGTGCCGGAGGCATGCACGTCCTTGAGGTAGTCCCGGTAGCGCTCGTTGCCCACCGCGCCGAAGCGCTCCTCGATCATCACCTCGGCAAACCCGATAATGGCGTTGAGGGGCGTGCGGATCTCGTGACTGATCTTAGCGAGGAGGTCGGATTTCTGGGCGCTTGCCTCCTCGGCGGCGCGTTTCGCCGCGATGAGCTCGCCCTCGGCCTTCTTGAAGGCGGTGATGTCGCGCAGAACGGCGCAGAACTTGCGCTCCGCTCCCTCGTTGGCCCTTCCCATGGTCATGAAGAGCGGGATGGTGCCGCCCTGGCGCACCCTCCCCCACACCTCGCGCCCATCGTTCAGGAGACTCGCGACGCCGGCCTGGCGGAGGCCCTCGAGATAGCCGAGGGCGACGATGTGGCTCTCAGGCGCGAGCAGCACCGTGATGGCATCGCCGACCACCTCCTTGTCGTCGTACCCGAAGAGCGCCTCCGCCGAGCGGTTGAGCGAGAGGATGCGGCCCGTCTCGTCGAGCACGATCACGCCGTCGGTGGCGGTGTCCAGGATGGCTTCGAGTTCCGTCACCCGGGCCCGAACCCCGGCGAGTTCCTCCTGCGCCGCCCTCAGGCGCTCGCGGACATCCGCCTCCGAGATGCGGCGCACGAGCATGAGGCTCGCCGGGGAGCCCTCCCAATCGACGGAAGAATGGCGCACCTCGACATCGACGCTCTCGCCGCCGCGCGCGGCAAGGGCGACGGGCATCCCGCCATCCTGGCCCTGAAGCGCTCCGGGACTGGACCGGAAAAGCCCCGCAAGGCCGCCGTCGGCTTCAAGGCTGCCCAGGTCCCCATAGCCCGCGATGTCGAGGAAGAGGCGGTTGGCGAAGGCGATGCGGCCATCCCGGTGCACCACCGCCCCGAGCGGCAGGCGCTCGAGGATCCGGTCCGCTCCGACCGTGGCCGGCGAACGGGCCGGCTGCGGGTTTTCCGCGGGACCGGGCGGCTTGGGGTCGTCCTCGAACCGGGCGCCGAGCGCCCGCGCGATGTCGCGAAAGGCGCTGCGCTCCGTCGCGGAGAGGCCCATCGGCGCGGCGGGCCGGCTGCGGGGTTCGGGCTTGGGAGCCTCGGGCGGCCCGTCGGCCTTGGCGGTCCGGCCGCCCGCGAGGGTCGCGGCCACGCGCTCGCGGATGCCGGCGAACCAGCTGTCCGGCGCCGGCAGGGTCTCGAGCGCCCCGGCCGCTTCGTCCGCGGCCGGAGCACCGTCGGTTGGTCTCTCGCGGGCGGCGTCCGTGCGCAGGAGGCCGAAGCCCCGGTAGCCCGCCAGCGCCTTGTCGGGCCCGTAGACCGGCAGCCCCGCCCAATCGACGGGCACCTGGAGGTTGGTGCCGTCCACCGCCCAGAGCAGAGGGCGGCCGCTGAAGGTTTCATGGCGCGCCATGAGGCCTGCGACGCCGCCCTCGTCCACGACGATGGTGGCGGCGAGGTCCGCGAAGGTGCGCCCTAGGATGTTTCCGGCCACCGGCCCGACCACCTCGGCAAGCGCCGGCGCCACATGCGTGAAGCACCCCGACGCATCCGCCTGCCAGACGAAGCGCACGGTGCCGGACGGCTTGAAGCCGGGCGCCGGGTTCGACGGGGCGGCCGCGGGGGACGGCGCCACCACCTGCAGCCGCGGCGCGAGCTTCGGGAGCGCCCCGACCACCGCGGTCACCACCACCCGCTCGCCGTTCGGCAGCACGCCGACCCGGCACGCGCAGGTGACGGGCGGGCCGTAGCGCGACGGGTCGAGGCGGAGCCGCTCGAGGCGCAGGCCCTCGTCCGGCGACAAGCCGGCGGCAAGCCCTTTCAGGCGCTCCAGGCTCGGCAGTTGGGCCCGCAGGGTCCCGTCCTCCCGCGCAAGCGCGTCCAGCAACGGCATGGCGCCGGCGGACGCCCACAGGATGCGGTCGAGTGCCCCGCTCCAGACGAGCACGGCCGCACCCTCGCGCAGAAAGCTCGCGAAGGAGGGGTCGGCCTCCGAGGAGGCCAACCATGACCCGATGCTGTGCGGGGTATCCGTCACGGTGTTCCGAACGATTCCTGTGGGCGACGCGGCGGCCGGAGCGTCAAGGTTTAACGGCTTTTAAGCGAACGGCCGGACCGACAACGCGCGAGGCCGCCTGCCCCCCATCTTTACTTCATGATAGGGTTAACGAAAACCTAAGCTTTTCGAAGAGCCTCAACGGCCTTCGCCGGGGGGCGTTGTATTGCAGCGCACAACGTGATATTGCGCTGCACAAAAGCGACCTATATTCCTCAGGAGAGATCGATGGCGAACACCCCCACCCCGAACTACGAAATCCCGGCCGAGATGCGCGACTTCGCCGAGAAGAGCGTCGAGCAGGCCCGCAAGGCCATGGACGGCTTCCTCGGCGCCGCCCAGCGCACCGTCGAGACTTTCGAGGGCTCGGCCAACACCGTGCAGGCCAGCGCTTCCGACGTGACCCGCCGCACCTTCTCGTATGCCGAGCAGAACATCGCGGCCGCCTTCGACCTCGCTCAGCGCATGGTGCGCGCCCGCGACATGCAGGAGGCCATGCAGATCCAGGCCGAGTTCGTGCGCACGCAGTTCGAGTCGATGCAGGCTCAGATGAAGGAGTTCGGCTCCCTCGCCCAGAGCGCCATGTCCCAGAACCCGATGACCACTACGACGACCCCGAAGTCCAAGAAGTAAGCCCGGCGCTGAAAGGAGACGGTCATGGCTGCCCGCAAGAAAGGCCCGTCGAAGACGGTTGAACTCTCAGCCGGTGCGGCGCCCGCCCCGGCCGCGAAGGTGGCCCCAAAGGCCGTCTCCAAGTCCGGCGCGAAGCGCTCCAAGGCCGCGACCGCCGCGTCCCTGACGGCCGAGTTGCCGCTCGAGGTGACGCGGAGCGAAGCCGCCCGCGCGGTCCTGCAGGCGGCCAACGAGGCCGTGGAGGCGACCGCCGCGCGGACTCTCGTTCCCTCGACGGGCTACGTCTTCGAGGCCGGGGTCGAGGGTGCGCGCGAGGCCTATGCTCGGGCGCTCGCCGCCTCGGCCGAGTTGCGCGCCCGGGCGGCCAGCACCGCCAGTGCAACGACGCAGGGCGCCATGGAGCTGAACGGCAAGGTGCTCGAGGCCTGGCGCGTCCAGGGCGAGATCGCCATCGACCTGTGGCGCGGCACCCTGCAATCCCGCTCGCTCTCCGACGCCGTGCGTCTCCAGACGAGCGGACTGCGCCAAGCCTACGAGAGCGCCGTCGCCCATTGGCGGGACGTCGCCGAGGCGACGACGCGCCTCGTCGGCGTCACGGTGCCGTCCAGCGCCGCGGGCGAGCCTCGCTGACCCGTTCCGAACGAAGAGTCCCGGCGCCCTGCCGGGGCTTTTTTTGCTGCCGGGGCCCTGCGGTCAGTGCTGTCGCCCCACGATGGCCTGGCCCGCGATCCTGGAGCGGTGAAGCAGGTAGAACCCGTTGAAGCGGATCGCCGACGCCACGGCCCGCGTGTCGAAGGTGTCGCTCCGGGAACTGTCCCGGTTGATGTGGCCCGTGTACTCCCACGCCGGCGGCACGACGAAGGGCGGCACGGGACGATCCTCCGGCACCGCGCACAGAATGTCCGGCTCGGCGACACGCCGAAAGAGATTGAAGCGTCTCGAAGCGCCCATGATGTCCGGCCCCCAACGAAGTGTTGGGGATCTTGTGCCAGCCTTCGTCGACGCGCTCTTTCACCCGTGTTGACCTTGGGCGTTTTTCTCGTGAGCGCCCGGGCCCGTCACCTGCCCTCGGAGACCTTCAGCAACTGCAGGCGGCGGGCGGCGGTGCCGGCCGGGCCGGGTCCATAAAGACGGGCTTCCATCCCGTTCACCTGCCGGCGCTGCAGGTCGAGCAGGGCGCGCAGGCGCTCCACGCGATCGTGGAGCGAGGCGATGTCGTCGAGGAAAGGGCCGGCTTGGGTGAGTCGGTGCGGTTTGGCGTCCATGGGCCCATGGGAGCCGGGACCGGTTAATCGAGGCTGAACTGACGTTCCGCGAGCCCGCGAGGCCCTGTGCTTTCACCCGACGTGCTGTGGTGGGGATGTCACGCGCGAGGGTCAGGCCTCGCCGCCTCCGCCGGTCGAGACGCCGCGAGGCGCATGGACCTTGTCGAAACGACGGATCAGACCGGCTCGTGAGCCTGAAGCGGCAGGGAAGCTCCACCCCCGCTGCCTTCGCGTCGGCCCCTCAGCGCGACCGCCACCGAGATGGCGCCAACGCCGAGACTGGCCGCAAGGGAAGCGCCGAAGAGGGCGGAGAGCGCGCCGATCGGCCAGAGCAGAGCCGCGGCGAGGACGCCGAGGACGAGCGATATCAGAGCGTAAGCGGCAGCCATCGGCGCGCCCCCAGGTCAGGACACGAAGGCTGCCTGCCCTGCCTCTGGGGAAATCAAGAGAAATCTTGAGCCGCGCCAGCAATCAGAGGTCGGACGCCGCCCGGACGCCCTTGACCCGGTACCAGGCGCTCAGCCGGCCGCGCCGAAGCGTCAGCACGAGGCGCTCCGGCGAGGCTCCGGTCCCGGCAACGTCCCGGTCGACCGCCATCACGACCTGCCCGCGCAAGCCCTTGAGCCGCCGCATGCGCGATCCATAGACCTCGTCGAGGTCCTGCCGCCGCATGCCGATGTGGAGCGGACGGGTCGAGAGCGGGTCGAGGCTGAAAGTGTCGGCGACGTCGAGGTCCATGGGCGGTCCCGGTGCTGGGTTGCACCAGGACCATGCCGACGGGCGGTGAAGGCCCGCTTCCGTGGATGCGCGCAATTTGATGGATCGCGGGTTTTGTCCCGGCCCGTCCCGGTCGCCGATCCTGCTTGGCCGGCCCAGCGGCCTAGCGGATGGCCACCACCTGCCCGCCGGCGCTCAATTGGCAGTTCACCCGAGCCTGTCTGACCTGACTCCTGCCGCGCTGCGCGTAGCGCACCTGGGCGGTCAGGGGCGCGACCGTGACCCCGTCCGCCCGCCGCTCCTCAGCGCCGGCGCTCGCAACCCTGACCTCGGTCGAGCCGTAGCGCTTCGTGTTGGCGGTGATCGCCTCGCGGCAGCGCTCCAGCGTCGGCGACGCCGCACGAGCGATCTCGGGCCGGCGCGGCGGCGCGGCGCGGACGACGGCCGGGGCACGCGGCTTGGCCACGGCTTCAGGGCCCGGCTTTGCCACCCGCTTGGGCGCCCTGGGCTCGCGAACCGCGCGCCTCACCGGCACCGTCTCGACGACGTCCGGATCCTCCTCGATTTCGATGTAGACCGTCTCGTCAGGCTGGCCGGCGCGCGCTGCCCCGGCCAGGGCGCCCAGGGCGATGCCGCCCATGAGGCCGGGCAGGAGCCCTCGCCGCAGCCAGCGGGCGTCGGCCGGGCTCGCCGCCAGCATCAGGCAGGCGGTCAGGCAGGCCGCCACCCGCCCTGTCAGTCGTCGATGATTCATCTCAGGCCCCTCCCCTGGTGCCTGCGAGCAGCAGCGCTTCTCGGCGTCCTCGCGCTCGGGTGCCGATTTTCTGAACTCCGTCTGTGTCAGCAGTGAGGACTGAGCCGTAAGCGGCCCGGCGGATTTTTCGCCCCGCGGATCGGGGGCGTGCTACGCTCAAGCCTGCCGGCCTGAAGTCTGGCCCGCTCGCCGTCTGGCCCCCCGTTAAGGCCGCTCGAGACGGAGACGCCGATGGCCACCCCCACGCCCGCAGCCATGTGAAGGAGTACCGCCGTGCCGGATGAAAGCCTTGCCGAAGTGATCGATCAGGTGTCGCTCGTCTTCTCCGACTGGCGGCCCATGCGGCACGTGGAGGACCCGCTCCACAAGGATTTGTCGGCAGTCGCGCGGGCGGGCGACTGCCTCTTCGTCGCCTGCGACGAGACCGCCAGCGTCGAGCGCCTTCAGCGTCACGGGAACGGAATTTTCGGCAGCCATACGCATTTCGCCCTCGGCGCCTTCGTCGACCTTCCGGCCGGAGCCGAAGGCGAGATGGACATCGAGGGCCTCTGCGCCGAGGACGGCTATCTGTGGATCGTCGGATCCCATTCCCTCAAGCGCTCAAAGCCCAAGCGCGACGCGTGCAGCCCCGAAGACGCCCTCGCCCGCATGAAGGAGGTGGAGCGAGAGGCAAACCGCTACTTTCTGGGCCGGATCCCGCTCGTCGACGACGGATCGGGTCTCGTCGTGCCGGCCCGCTGCGACGGGGAGCGGCAGGCAGCCTGGGTGAAGTTCGGCCCGAACCGGAGCGCCCTTGCGGGCTGGCTGCGCGACGACCCGCACCTCGCCCCCTTCCTCGACATCCCCTCGAAGGAGAACGGCTTCGACGTCGAAGGGCTGGCCGTCCGGGGCGATCGGGTGTGGCTCGGCTGCCGCGGACCCGTTCTGCGGGGCCATGCGGTGGTGCTCGACTTCGAGATCAAGCCGAAGCGGCCGGGCCGGCTGAAGGCGCGTCGCGTCGACGGCGACCGGCGCTACCGCAAGCATCTCCTCGATACGAGGGGCCTCGGCATCCGGGACATGAGGCTCCACGGCGAGGATCTCCTGCTCCTCGTCGGCCCTACCATGTCGCTCGAGGGCCCGGCCTTCATCCTGCGCTGGCGCGACGCCGTTCACGACGACACGTCCGGCGTGATCGATCCCGCCCGGATCGAGACCGTGGCCGAACTGCCCTACCGCCTCCATGTGGACCACCCGGAGGGCATCGACCTGTGGCCGGAGGCCGGCCCCACCGGCCTCATCGTCATCTACGACGCCCCGGCTCCCGAGCGGCAGGAGCCGGAGACCTTCACGGTGAGAGCCGACGTCATCCGCGGCCGGTGAGCGCTTCGGCCGCCGGCGTCCGATGCCTCAGAGCGTCACCCCGACCGTCTTGTGCGGCACGATCACCTGCGTCCCCTTCCCCTCCATGGCCGCCACGAACCGGTCCGCATCCGGCAGCACGAGGGGGAAGGAGCCGTAGTGGCAGGGGATCGCGGCCTTCAGCTTGAAGAAGCGCTGGACCGCCATCGCGGCCACCTCCGGCCCCATGGTGAAGCGGTCGCCGATGGGCACGAGGGCCACGTCCGGCTGGTGGATTTCGCCGATGAGGGCCATGTCGCCGAAGATGTCGGTATCGCCCATGTGGTAGACGGTGGCCTCGCCGGGCGCTTTCACGATGAGGCCGTTGGCGTTGCCGAGGGGATAGTTGACGTCCATCTCGACGAGCCCGGCTGAATGGTCGGCCCGCACCATGGTGCAGGTGAAGCCGCCGAGATCCACCGTGCCGCCGGTGTTCATGGGCTCGAACTTCTCGACGCCCTGCTTCGCGAGATACATCAGAAGGTCGAAATTGGTGACGACGGTCGCGCCGGTGGATTTGGCGAGCTCCACCGTATCGCCCACATGGTCCCCGTGGCCGTGGGTGACGAGGATGTGGGTCGCGCCCTCCACCGCCTTGTCGCGATCCCCCTGCCAGGCGGGATTGCCGGTGAAGAACGGATCGATCAGGACGACCTTGTCGGCAAAGTCGAGGCGAAAGGCGGAATGGCCGAACCACGTGATCTTCATGAGGGCTCCCCGGGGATTGTTCACGGGGCGAGCTAGGGCAAGGCGGCCCGAATGGCTATAGGAACGGGGGACGCTCACGGGACCGTGCCATGCTTGCCAGCGACGACAGCCTGATCGCCCTCATGGAGGGCCTGCGGCCGCGGGCGCGTCTCATGGGCGTCGATCTCGGCACCAAGACCATCGGCCTCGGGCTCTCGGACGTGGAGCGCCGGATCGCGACGCCGCTCGAGACCATCAAGCGGGTGAAGTTCACGCCGGACGTGGCGCGCATGAAGGCGCTGGCGCTCAAGCACGACGTCGGAGGTCTCGTCGTCGGATTGCCGCTCAACATGGACGGCACGGAAGGTCCCCGCGTCCAGGCGACCCGCGCCTTCGTGCGCAACCTCAAGCCCCTCCTCGACCTGCCGGTGCTGTTCTGGGACGAGCGCCTCTCGACGGCGGTGGTGACCCGATCGCTCATCGACCAGGACGCCTCCCGGGCCAAGCGCGCCGAGAGCGTCGACCGCATGGCCGCGGCCTATATCCTGCAAGGAGCCCTCGACCGCTACGAGCGCCTGCTGTTCGACCGGCTCGGGCCGGAGGATGACGAGGTCTAAGCGGCAGGCTTTGGGGGCAGGAGCGCGTCGTCGGCAGCCCGCGCCCGAAGGGCGGCGGGGCGATGCCCGATCCGCCGCCAGTAGTCCTGGAACGCCGGGCGCTTCTCCAAGGAGCCGAACATCATGCCCCAGCCGATCTGCGACCCGACATAGACGTCGGCTGCCGTGAACCGGTCGCCGGCAATGTATGCGTGCTGCGTGACGGCGTGTTCGAGGGCATCCGTGACCGCCTCGAGACTGCCGTAGCCGACGGTCCCGCGCCGCTCGGGGGGCACCTCGAAGCCGAAGCCCTTGTTGCTCACGGCGGCCTCGACGGGACCGGCGGCGAAGAACATCCAGCGGTAATAGGCGCCGCGCATCGGGTCGCCGGGGGGCGGTGCGAGTCCGGCCTCCGGAAAGGCGTCCGCGAGATAGGCGCAGATCGCTGCCGCCTCCGTCACCACCGCCCCGCGGTGGCGGATCGCCGGCACCTTGCCCATCGGGTTCACCGCCAAATAGGCCGGGTCCTTCATGGTGGTGCCGTAGTCGAGCAGCTCGGTCCTGTAGGGCTGCCCCACCTCTTCGAGCATCCAGCGCACGATGCGCCCGCGGGACATGGGATGGGTGTAGAAGACGAGTTCGTCCGACATGGTGCTCTCGCAGGGCTCGCGGAGCCCACCGGACCCCGCCGCCACAGGCTTAGCGAGATCGCCCGCCCCTGTCAGCAGGGCACCGGAGGGGCCTCAGCAGAGGCAGCGCTTGAGGAGCGGCCGGGTCGGACGGTTGTAGTGTGCCCCCCGCGGGAAGTAGCGCGGCACCCGCACCACCGCCGCAGGGTGCGGCCCATAGACCGGCACGAGATAGGCGGGCGCATCCTCGTAGACGACGTAGCGGGCGTGCGGCGTCACCTCCAGCACCTCGACTCTCTGCACGAGCGCCACAGGGTTACGCTGGACGGAGCGGTGCTCGATCACCGTCACGTCGGCGGAAAAAGCGGGTGCCGCGAGTCCGAGGAGGCCCGTGAGGGCGAGTCCGGACACGATTCGATTTTGCCTCACGGCGGGTCCTTTCGTTGGGCCGTCCTCGCGCCTTGTGCCGCCCCGCCCCGCCGTCTAAGCGTGCGGCCTCTCCCGGCGCGCGGACGGCCGACGGCCTCCGCCCCAACAACTACAGCCAAGCTGTTCAGGTTCCATGACCGCGGTTTTCGCCAGTCTCATCCCGGTGTTCCTGGTCATCGCCTGCGGCTGGCTGGCCCGGGCGACCGGCTTCGTGGAGGAGCGGCACTGGCCGGGGATGGAGCGGGTTACCTACGTGATCTTCTTCCCGGCGCTGGTGATCGACACCCTCGCCCGGGCCGACCTCGCTTCCGTCCCGGTCCTCGGGGTCGGCGGAGCCTTAAGCTGCGCCATCCTGCTCATGGCGGGCCTGCTCCTCGCGCTCCGGCGGCCCCTCCAGACGATGCTGACGGTCGACGGCCCGAGCTTCACCTCCCTGTTCCAGGGCGCGACGCGCTGGAACACCTTCGTGGCCCTCGCCCTCGCGGGCAGTCTGCATGGCGGGCGGGGCGTCGCCCTGATGGCGGTCGCGATCGCCGCCATGGTGCCGCTCCTCAACGTGCTCGCCATCTACGTCTTCGTGCGCTTTGCGGGAGGACCGCGCCAGAGCGCGGGGCAGATCCTGAAAACCTTCGTGACGAACCCCTTCATATGGTCCTGCGCGGTGGGGCTCGCCCTGAACCCGGTCGTGCCTTACCTCCCGAAACCGAGCCTTGCCTTCGTCGAGATCACCGGCCGGGCCGCCCTGTCGGCGGGTCTCCTCATCGTGGGCGCCGGGCTCGACATCCGCAGCCTCGCCAAGCCCGGGCCGGTGCACATCCTGGCCATCGTGCTGAAACTCGTCGTCATGCCGGTGGTGGCGGTGGCCCTCGCCCGCGCCTTCGGGGTGGAGGGATCGGACATCGCCATCGCGGTGATCGCGGCCTCCGTTCCCACCGCGAGCGCGGCCTACGTCCTCGCCCGCCAGCTCGGCGGCAACGCCCCGCTGATGGCCGAGATCCTGACCCTGCAGACGCTTCTCGCCATGCTGACCATGCCGGTTATGATCACCGTGCTGACCATGCAACTATAGGTCTAATCATCACGCTTGTGTGATTCAAGGTTGCGCTGCTATCGTCGGGGTCCTCTCGCGATCCCAGCCCCCGCTCGATGTCCAAAGCGCCTTCCCGCCTGCCGAAGCACCAACGGGCCGCCGACGCCCCGGCGAACGCTCCCGATGGACCTGCCGCCGATCCGCGGGAGGTTGCGCGCTACATCGAGTCGTTCACGGGCGAGATGTCGTCGCTGGCCAAGCAGTCGGGCCTCGATCTTCTGGGCTATCTGCTCGACATGGCGCGCCTCGAGGCGGAAAAGCAGGGCCGGGGCGGCCGCTGACGGCCTGCCGTGCCGGCGCCGCAGGGGGCCGGCCCTCAGCGGAGCGAGACCGCGTTGCCGCCGTGGCGCTCGAGACGCCCCGCGATCTCGAGTTCGAGAAGGGTGGTCTGCACCACGCGGATCGGCAGTCCCGATTGGCGCACGAGGTCGTCCACCGAGACCGGCGAGGGGCCGAGCAGCCCGACGAGGCTGTGGTCGGAGCCTTCCGCGGGCTCGTCGTCCGGCGCCGCCAGGCGGATGGGCGCCGGACCGACATCCGGCAGGTCGAGTTCGTCCCAAAGGCTCTCCGCCTCCGGGGCCGGCGGCTCCTCGCGGATCCCCCCGCTCGGGCGCGGCGCGGCGGCGAGGAGCGGTTCGAGAACGGCCGTCACATGGTCGGGAGACGCGCAGAGGGTCGCCCCGTCGCGGATGAGATCGTTCGTGCCCTCGGCGCGGGGATCGAGGGGCGAGCCCGGCACCGCGAACACTTCCCGCCCCTGCTCCAGGGCGAAGCGCGCGGTAATGAGCGAGCCGGAGCGCCGGGCGGCCTCCACCACCACGACCCCGTAGGAGAGGCCCGACACGATGCGGTTGCGACGGGGAAAGTCGCGGCCCCGGGGCTCCCAGCCCAGGGGCATCTCCGACACGACGGCGCCGCCCTGGTCGAGGATGGCGCCGAGCAGCCCCTCGTTCTCGGCGGGGTAGATCCGGTCCTGCCCGCCCGCGAGCACCGCCACGGTGCCGGTGGCGAGCGTCGCCCGGTGCGCGCGGGTGTCGATGCCGCGGGCCAGCCCCGACACGACGACGTAGCCCGCTTCCCCGAGCTGCCGCGACAGCCGCTCCGCGAAGGTGAGCCCGGCGGCCGAGGCGTTGCGCGAGCCCACGACTGCCACCATGGGCCGGCCCAGGACCTCGGCCTTGCCGCGCACCGCGATGAGGGGCGGGGCCGTGTCGACCGCCTGCAGGCTCTTCGGGTAGTCCGGCTCGCCCATGGCGATGAAGCGGGCGCCGAGCCGATGCGCCTGCGCGATCTCGCGTTCGGCCTCGGCGCGGGTCGCGACCTTGAGGATGAGCCGCCCGCCGCGGCGGGCGAGGTCCGGCAGGGCGTCGAGCGCCGCGGCGGCGCCGCCGAAGCGGTTCACGAGGGCGCGGAAGGTGCGGGGGCCGACGTTCTCGGAGCGGATGAGCCGCAGCCAGTCGATCCGTTGCTCGTCCGTGAGGCGCGTCATCCCTTCTGACCGATCCGGCCCTCGGTGCGGGCCATGAGCCGCCCGATATTCTCCCGGTGCTTCCACCAAAGCAGGACGGCGAGCAGCACTGCGACCTCGGCCATCTGCCGCTCGCCCATGGACCAGAGCACCGCGGGGGTGACGGCGCTGGCGATGAGGGCGGACAGGGACGAGTAGCGGGTCGCGAAGGCCACGGCGAGCCAGACCGCCGCGAAGGCCAGGGCCGCGAGGGGCTTGAGGCCGAGCAGGACCCCGATGAAGGTCGCGACGCCCTTGCCGCCCTTGAAGCCGAGCCAGACCGGGAAGAGGTGCCCGAGGAAGGCGCCGAGGCCCGCAAGGATCGCGGTGTTCGGCCCCCATTGCCAGGCGATGAGGACGGCCGCCGTCCCCTTCAGCGCATCGCCGAGCAATGTCGCGGCGGCGAGCCCCTTGCGACCTGTGCGCAGCACGTTCGTGGCGCCGATATTGCCGGAGCCCACCTTCCGGATGTCGCCGAGCCCGGCGAAGCGCGTGAAGAGGACGCCGAAGGGAATGGACCCGAGAAGGTAGCCGAAGGCGAGCGCAGCCAGGAAATACGGTCCATCGAGGGACCAGTTCATCGATACCGGCATCAAGCCTCCGCACGGCGGTCGAACACGATCCTGCCCGCAACGAGGGTCAGAGTCACCCGGCCCTGGAGGCGGGCTTCGTCGAAGGGCGTGTTCTTGGAGCGCGAGCGCAGGCGGCGCTTGTCGAGGACCCAGGGCGCTTCGGGATCGAACAGGACGAGGTCCGCAGGGGCTCCCTTGGCGAGGCGTCCGCCCGGGAGGCCCAGGATCTCGGCCGGGCGGGTCGAGAGGGCGCGCAGCAGCCCCGGCAGCGAGATCCGGTCGGAATGGACGAGCCGCAGGGCTGCGGAAAGCAGGGTCTCGAGGCCGACGGCCCCGTTCTCGGCCTCGGCGAAGGGCAGGCGCTTCGTCTCGACATCCTGCGGGTTGTGATCGGAGACGATCACGTCGACCTCGCCCGCCGCCAGGGCCTCGATCATGGCCTGCCGGTCGTCCTCGTGGCGCAGGGGCGGCGAGAGCTTCAGGAAGGTGCGGTACTCGCCGATATCGTTCTCGTTGAGCGCGAGGTTGTTGATCGAAACGCCCGCCGTGACCGGAAGGCCCCTCCCCTTGGCGGCCCGCAGGATCTCGACCGAATCGGCGCAGGACACCATGGCCGCGTGGTAGCGCCCGCCGGTCAGCCGCACGAGGCGCATGTCGCGCTCGAGCATCACGGTCTCGGCCTCCCGAGGAACGCCGTGAAGGCCGAGGCGGGACGCGAACTCCCCCTCGTTCATCACCCCGTCGCCCACGAGATCCGGATCCTCCACATGGTGGATGATGAGGGCTCCGAAGTCCCGCGCATAGGTGAGCGCGCGGCGCATCACCTGGGCGTTGGTGACGGACCGCGCCCCGTCCGTGAACGCCACCGCCCCGGCTTCGGCGAGAAGGCCGATCTCCGTCATCTCGCGGCCCTGGAGACCCTTGGTGAGGGCGGCGGCCGGGCGAACGTTCACGGCCGCGGTGTCGCGGGCCCGCCGGAGCACGAAGTCGACGATCGCGGGATCGTCCAGCACCGGGTTGGTGTCGGGCATCGACACGACGGTCGTCACCCCGCCCGCCGCGGCGGCCTCGCCGGCGCTCCGCAGGGTCTCCCGGTGCTCGGCCCCAGGCTCGCCGATGAAGGCCCGCATGTCGATGAGCCCCGGCGCCAGAACCTCGCCGCCGCAATCGACGACCTCCGCATCGGCCACGGGCCCGAAGCGGCCGAGATCCTGGATCAACCCGTCGCGCACGAGCAGCGACCCGTGCTCCTCCCGTCCGGACGCGGGGTCGACGAGGCGCGCGTTGGAGAGGAGGATGGGTCTCATCGAGGCGGTCACCGGTTCGGCAGATGGCTGGCGAGCGCTTCCAGCACCGCCATGCGGACCGCGACCCCCATCTCCACCTGCTCGCGGATGAGGGATTGGGCGCCGTCGGCCACCTCGGAGGAGATCTCGACGCCCCGGTTCATGGGGCCGGGATGCATGACGAGGGCGTCCGGCTTGGCGTGGGAGAGCTTCTCCTGATCGAGGCCGTAGAAGCGGAAATACTCCTTCACGCTCGGCACGAAGGAGCCGTTCATGCGCTCGCGCTGGAGGCGCAGCATCATGACGATGTCCGCGTCCTTCAGGCCCCGGCGCATGTCGGTGTGGGTCTCGATCTTGAACCCCTCGATGCCCGACGGTAGGAGGGTCGAGGGGGCGACGAGGCGCAGGTTCGCCCCCATGGTGCCGAGCAGGATGATGTTCGAGCGCGCCACCCGCGAGTGCAGGATGTCGCCGCAGATCGCCACGGTCAGCCCGTCGAGGCGGCCCTTGTTGCGCCGGATCGTCAGGGCGTCGAGGAGGGCCTGGGTCGGGTGCTCGTGCGCCCCGTCGCCCGCATTCACCACGGAGCAATCCACCTTCTGGGCGAGGAGGTTGACGGCCCCCGCCGCATGGTGGCGCACGATGATGATGTCGGGCCGCATGGCGTTGAGGGTCGCCGCGGTATCGATGAGGGTCTCGCCCTTCTTCACGGAGGAGGAGGCCACGGACATGTTCATGACGTCCGCGCCCAGGCGCTTGCCGGCGATCTCGAAGGAAGATTGCGTGCGGGTCGAGGGCTCGAAGAAGAGATTGATCTGAGTGCGGCCCCGGAGGGTCGACTTCTTCTTCTCGACCTGCCGGCTGACCTCCACCTGTTCGTCCGCCCGGTCGAGCAGGAAGCCGATGTCCAACGGCGACAGCCCCTCGATCCCGAGCAGGTGGCGGTGGGGGTAGATGGGGGCGGTCATGCGCTCCGAGCCCTACGGGATCGCCCCCGAAAATCAAGTGTGGCGACCGGCCTGAAGAGCCTCCTCTTTTGTCTCAAGGCAGGAATCCCCACATAGGAGTGGCAACGGGGCGATTTGACTTCGCCCCCCTTTCCACACCAGTTAGGCGCGAATCCAGCCCGCCCCAGGCCGGGGTCGTCCGGTATTCTCCAGCATTTTCAAGGCCAAGGCTCGCCCCATGAAGGTTCTCGTCGTCGAGTCGCCCGCAAAGGCCAAGACGATCAACAAGTATCTCGGTCGCGACTACGAGGTCCTGGCCTCGTTCGGCCATATCCGCGATCTGCCGCCCAAGGACGGGTCGGTGGATCCGGAGGCGGACTTCCGGATGATCTGGGAGCTCGACAGCCGCGGCGGCAAGCGGGTTTCGGAGATCGCCAAGGCCGTGAAGGGGGCCGAGAAGCTCATCCTCGCCACCGACCCGGATCGCGAGGGCGAGGCCATCTCCTGGCACGTGCTGGAGGCGCTGAACGAGAAGCGGGCGCTGAAGGGCATCCCGGTCGAGCGCGTCACCTTCAACGCGATCACCAAGGACGCGGTGCAGACGGCCCTGCGCCAGCCGCGGGCCATCGACCAGGCGCTCGTCGACGCCTACCTCGCCCGCCGTGCCCTCGACTATCTCGTCGGCTTCACCCTCTCGCCGGTCCTGTGGCGCAAGCTCCCGGGCGCCCGCTCGGCGGGCCGCGTACAATCCGTCGCCCTGCGCCTCGTCTGCGACCGCGAATACGAGATCGAGACCTTCAAGCCGCAGGAATACTGGTCGATCATCGCGACCCTCGCGACGAAGGACGGCGGCGTGTTCGACGCCCGCCTCGTTGGGGCCGACGGCAAGAAGATCACGCGGCTCGATATCGGCAAGGGCGAAGAGGCGGAGGCCTTCAAGCGGGATCTCGAGATCGCGACCTTCAAGGTGGCGAGCGTGGAGGCGAAGCCCGCCAAGCGCCATCCCTCGCCGCCCTTCATGACCTCGACGCTCCAGCAGGAGGCCTCCCGCAAGCTCGGCCTCGCGCCGGCCCAGACCATGCGGCTCGCGCAGCGTCTGTATGAGGGCGTCGATATCGGCGGCGAGACCGTGGGCCTCATCACCTATATGCGGACGGACGGCGTCGACATGGCGCCGGAAGCCGTTCAGGCTGCCCGCCGGGTGATCGGCAAGGAGTACGGCGACCGCTACGTGCCGGACGTGCCGCGCCGCTACACGACGAAGGCCAAGAACGCGCAGGAAGCCCACGAGGCGATCCGCCCGACCGACATGGCGCGGCTGCCGAAGCAGGTCTCGCGCTACCTCTCGGCGGAGGAAGCGCGCCTCTACGAACTCATCTGGATCCGCACCGTGGCGAGCCAGATGGAATCGGCGGAACTCGAGCGAACCACCGTCGACGTGGCGGCGGCCGTGGGCCCCCGCAAGCTCGATCTGCGCGCCACCGGCCAGGTGATCAAGTTCGACGGCTTCCTCACCCTCTACCAGGAGGGCAAGGACGACGATGGGGACGACGACGAGGGCCGCCTGCCGCCCATGCAGGCGAACGATCCCCTGGAGCGCCGCCGCATCGCCGCGAACCAGCACTTCACCGAGCCGCCGCCCCGCTATTCCGAGGCGAGCCTCGTGAAGCGCATGGAAGAGCTCGGCATCGGCCGTCCCTCCACCTACGCGGCGATCCTGCAGACCCTGCGGGACCGCGAATACGTGAAGATCGAGAAGAAGCGGCTCGTCCCCGAGGACAAGGGCCGCATCGTGGTGGCGTTCCTGGAGAGCTTCTTTCGGCGCTACGTGGAGTTCGACTTCACGGCGGACCTGGAGGAACAGCTCGACCGCGTCTCCAATGCGGAGATCGACTGGAAGCAGCTCCTGCGCGACTTCTGGCAGGATTTCTCGGCGGCCATCGCCGGCACGAAGGAACTGCGCACCACCGAGGTGCTCGATGCCCTCAACGAGCTCCTCGGCCCCCACATCTTCCCCGACCGGGGGGACGGGTCGAACCCGCGCACCTGCCCCACTTGCGGCCAGGGCCAGCTCTCGCTGAAGCTCGGCAAGTTCGGCGCCTTCATCGGCTGCTCGAACTACCCCGAGTGCAAGTTCACCCGCCAGCTCCAGGCGACGGGGGTGAACGGCGAGGGCGACGGCTCGTCGGAGAACGGCGGCCAGCCCGGCGTTCGGGTCCTGGGCGACGACCCCAAGACGGGCGAGCAGGTCACGCTCCGCGACGGCCGCTTCGGCCCCTTCGTCCAGCTCGGCGAGGGCGAGAAGCCCAAGCGCTCGTCCCTGCCCCGCGGCACACCGCCCTCTGCGGTGGACCTCGCCATGGCGCTCAAGCTGCTGGCGCTGCCCCGGGAGGTGGCCCGGCATCCTGAGACCGGCGAGCCCATCCTCGCCAATATCGGACGCTATGGGCCCTACGTTCAGCACGGCAAGACCTACGCCAATCTCGGCAAGGACGACGACGTTCTGGAGATCGGCGGCAACCGGGCCATCGACCTCATCGTCGCCAAGGAGAGCGGCGCCGGCGGCTTCCGCCGGGGCGCCGCCGATCCCGGGCGCGAGCTCGGGGCCGATCCGGCGAGCGGCAAGAGCGTGGTGGTGAAGGCCGGCCGCTTCGGGCCTTACGTCACCGACGGGGAGACGAACGCCACCCTCCCGCGCACGGTCGCCCAGGAAGCCGTCACCTTGGAGGAGGCCCTGCAATTCCTCGCCGCCCGCCGCGAGGCCGGCCCGGCCAAGAAGGGCCGCGGCCGCAAGGGCCCGGCCAAGAAGGCCGCGAAGGCGGCCGAGAAGCCCGCCGCCAAGAAGGCGGCGGCCAAGAAGAGCGCTGCGAAGAAGGGCCCGGCCAAGAAGGCGGCCTCCAAGAAGGCCACCAAGGCGGCCGCAGGCTAGGCCGGCCGCCTCGGATGAACCTCGTCGACCAGGAACTGCTGGAAACCCTCTTCCGGCTCGTCGTCGCCATGCTGGCCGGCATGGCCATCGGTCTCAACCGCGACCTCCGGGGCAAGCCCGTGGGGATGCGAACGCTCGGCCTCGTCTCCCTCGGCTCCGCCATCGCGGTGCTCTCCTGCACGGGCTACGGCAGCCTGCACTACGATCAGGACGCGGTGAGCCGCGTCATCCAGGGCATCCTGACGGGGATCGGGTTTCTGGGCGCCGGAGTGATCCTGCACGACCGGGACGCCAAGGAGATCCAGGGCCTGACGACGGCGGCGACGGTGTGGGTTGCGGCGGGGCTCGGGGTAGCGGCCGGCATCGGGGCCTGGGCCGTCATCATCGCGGGGAGCGGGTTCGCCCTCGCGCTGCTCGTGTTCGGAGGGCCGCTGGAGCGGGTTCTGGAACGCGTGATCCGGGGCCGCGGCAAACCCATCGGCCAAACCGATGACGACGATTAATTAGAGGCCGATCCAGAGGCCCGCAGCCGCCGCGGCGGCGATCATGAGCCAGAGGATGCCGCCGATGCCGGTCCGGCGGGCGGCTGTCGGGGCCGGCTCCGCGTCCACGAACGCGAACGCCTCACCCGCCACGTGGGCGATGCGGTTCAGATGGACCTGTTTGGCCGTACCGCTGGGGGATCGAGACACCGCACACCCTCCTCTGACGCTTGAAGCCTAGCAGTTCAACGTGAACGTGACCTAAACGGTTCCTAATCCTTTGGTTCTGACGGCTTGATGACAAGAGGCCTTTGTCATGGGATCGACATGTGCGGCGGCTAGGGGAGCCGCGCACAAGAAATCCGTCAAGGAGGACCTCATGGACGAGTACGTCCCGACCCGCTCGCAGGCCTACGAAGAGTCCGAGAACGTGGGCACCAACACCAGCGCGAACGCCACCATGGGCGAGGTGATCGCCACCCGCTTCAACCGGCGCGACCTCCTCCGCGGAGCGCTCGCCGTGACGGCGATCTCCGCCACCGTTTCGCCGGTCGCCCTCGCGGTCGCCGAAAAGGCGCAGGCTCAGGGCGCCAACACCACCCCGTCCTTCAACTTCAAGGAAGTGACGGCGGGCTCGGACGAGAAGCACTACGTCGCCGAGGGCTATGACGCCGACGTGCTGATCCGCTGGGGCGACCCGGTGCTCCCCGGCGCCCCCGCCTTCGACCCCACGAAGCAGACCGTGGACGCTCAGTCGAAGCAATTCGGCTACAACAACGACTTCGTGGGCTACTACCCCATGCCGGGCGCCGCCAACCCGAGCGAGCACGGCCTCCTCGTGGTGAACCACGAATACACCAACGAAGAGCTCATGTTCCCGGGCCTCGGCCGCCAGGACACCAAGCAGGCGAACTTCGCCGGCATGACGAAGGAGCTCTGCGACATCGAGATCGCCGCCCATGGCGGCTCGGTCATCGAGATCCGCAAGACGAACGGCAAGTGGGCCGTGGTGCCGGATTCCAAGTACGCCCGGCGTATCACGGGCGAGACTGAGATGGAGATCACAGGCCCCGCCGCCGGCCACGACCGCATGAAAGTGTCCTACGACCCCGCGGGCAAGAAGGTCCGGGGCATGCTCAACAACTGCGCGGGCGGCACGACACCCTGGGGTACGTGGCTCACCTGCGAGGAAAACATCAACGGCTATTTCTGGGGCAAGCTCCCGGAGGGCCACGCCGAAACGGCGAACTACAAGCGCATCGGCGTGCCCGGCAATTGGTATGCCTGGGGCAAGTTCCACGACCGCTTCGACGTGTCGAAGGACCCGAACGAGGCGAACCGCTTCGGCTGGGTGGTCGAGATCGATCCGTTCGACCCGAACTCCGTGCCGAAGAAGCGCACCGCCATGGGCCGCTTCAAGCATGAGGGCGCGGCCGGCATCATCAACAGCGACGGCCGCTACGTGGTCTACCAAGGCGACGACGAGCGCTACGACTACGTCTACAAGTTCGTGACCGAGGCCCGCGTCGACACCCAAAACCGCGCCGCCAACCGGGACATCCTGGACCGCGGCACGCTCTACGTCGCGAAGTACAACGCCGACGGCACGGGCGAGTGGCTGCCCATGGTTCACGGCCAGGGCCCCCTCACCGAAGCGAACGGCTTCCGCAGCCAGGCCGACGTGGTGATCGAGACCCGCCGCGCCGCCGACCTTCTCGGCGCCACCAAGATGGACCGGCCCGAGGACGTGGAAGCCAATCCGAAGACCAACAGGGTCTACGTGATGCTCACCAACAACTCCCGCCGCAAGGCGAACGAGGTGGAGCCGGCCAATCCGCGAGCCGAGAACCGCTTCGGCCACATCGTCGAGATGTTGCCCGAGGGCGGCAACCACGCGGCGACGAAGTTCACCTGGGAGGTGCTGGTGAAGTGCGGCGACCCATCGGTCGCCGCGGTCGGCGCGACCTTCTCGTCGGCGACCACCAAGGACGGCTGGTTCGGCATGCCGGACAACTGCGCGATCGACGCGGCGGGCCGCCTGTGGGTCTCGACCGACGGCAACTCGCCGCGCCAGACGGGCCGCGCCGACGGCGTGTGGGCCCTGGAGACCGAGGGTCCGGCCCGCGGCACCTCCAAGCACTTCTTCCGCTGCCCGGCGGGCGCGGAGCTGTGCGGCCCCTACTTCACCCCGGACGACGCCACCTTCTTCGTGGCCATCCAGCATCCGGGCGAAGGCGACGAGGACGATCCGAACGCCAAGCCGGCCACCTTCGAGAACCCGGCGACCCGCTGGCCGGACTTCAAGGACGGCATGCCTCCCCGCCCCTCGATCGTCGCGATCACCAAGCGCGGTGGCGGCCGGATCGCCTGATTTCCGGCATCCCGACACAGCGAAGAGCGGCCCCGCGGGGCCGCTCTTTTCATTTGAAGGCGCGATGCAGCCCTGCATCACCCGAGACGGAACCGGCCTTTATCCTCAAGCTTCCGGGCTACCGGACCTCCCCGGCCGGTTTCCTTCGTCTACGATCTCGTCTATCGCGCCCCTTCCGGCGCGCTCTTGGGCCGCCCTTGGCGTTTACGTTTTGTTCTCATACATAGCTGGGAATGGGCTATAGTGCCAGGCAACGCGAATCATCACGGACAAGGTCGCCAATGACCGCAAAGACCACTTCATCCGGGGGCCGCGGGGGCGCCTCGACCAAGCGGGCTGCCGCTGCTTCGGCCCGCAACGCGGCCGTCAAGCGCTCGCCGCAGACCGGCACGCCCGACGAGGCCGGCTACGACGCCTCCGCCATCGAGGTGCTGGAAGGCCTGGAGCCTGTCCGGCGCCGGCCGGGCATGTATATCGGCGGCACGGACGAGAAGGCCCTCCATCACCTCTTCGCCGAGGTGATCGACAATTCCATGGACGAGGCGGTGGCGGGCCACGCCACCTTCATCGAAGTGGAACTCGAGGAAGGCAACTGGCTGTCCGTGACCGACAACGGTCGCGGCATCCCGGTCGATCCGCATCCGAAGTTTCCCAAGAAGTCGGCGCTCGAGGTCATCATGACCACCCTGCATGCCGGGGGTAAGTTCGACTCCAAGGTCTACGAGACCTCGGGCGGCCTTCACGGCGTCGGCGTGTCGGTGGTGAACGCCCTGTCCGAGACGCTGGAGGTGGAGGTCGCCCGCGGGCAGACCCTTTACCGCCAGGTCTTCTCCCGCGGCGTGCCCAAGGCCAAGCTCGAAACGGTGGGCCGCGTGCTCAACCGGCGCGGCACCAAGGTGCGCTTCCACCCGGACCATCAGATCTTCGGCAAGGAGGCTCATTTCCAGCCCCGGCGCCTCTTCAAAATGGCGCGCTCGAAGGCCTATCTCTTCGGGGGCGTCGAGATCCGCTGGAAATGCGCGCCGAGCCTCGTCGAGGGCACGGACGTGCCGCCGGAGGCGACGTTCAAGTTTCCGAACGGCCTCAAGGATTACCTCGCCCGGGACATCGAGGGGAAGGAGCTCGTCTCCGACCAGGTGTTCTCCGGCAAGATCACCAAGCCCGGCGGTCATGGCTCGCTCGAATGGGCGGTGGCCTGGATGGCGAATGAGGACGGCTTCTCGTCCTCCTACTGCAACACCATCCCGACCCCGGAGGGCGGCACCCACGAGAACGGCCTGCGCATCGCCCTTCTGCGGGGCCTGCGCGAGCACGCGGAGCGCGTCGGGCAGACGAAGCGCATGGCGCCCGCCACCACCGACGACGTGATGGCGACCTGCGCCTCCATGCTGTCGGTGTTCATCCGCGAGCCGGAGTTCCAGGGCCAGACCAAGGACAAGCTCGCGACCCTGGAAGCTGGCCGGATCGTCGAGACCGCGATCCGCGACGCCTTCGATCACTGGCTCGCGGCCTCGCCCCAGCAGGCGAACAAGATCCTCGACTGGGTGATCGACCGGGCCGAGGAGCGCCTGCGCCGCCGCCAGGAGAAGGAGGTCGCCCGCAAGACCGCCACACGCAAGCTGCGCCTGCCCGGCAAGCTCGCCGACTGCTCCAATGCGGGCGCGGCGGGATCCGAGCTCTTCATCGTCGAGGGCGACTCGGCCGGCGGCTCCGCCAAACAGGCCCGCGACCGCGCCACTCAGGCGGTGCTCCCCTTGCGCGGCAAGATCCTGAACGTCGCCTCCGCCGGCAAGGACAAGCTGCACCAGAACCAGCAGCTCTCGGATCTCGTCCAAGCCCTCGGCTGCGGGACGGGCACGGCCTATCGCGACGGGGACCTGCGCTACGAGCGCGTGGTCATCATGACGGACGCGGACGTGGACGGGGCGCACATCGCCTCGCTCCTCATCACGTTCTTCTACCGCCAGATGCCCCGCCTCATCGATGCGGGCCACCTCTACCTTGCGGTGCCGCCGCTCTACCGGCTGACGCAGGGCGCCAAGACGGTCTATGCCCGCGACGACGCCCACAAGGAGAAGCTGCTCAAGACGGCGTTCAAGGCGAACGCCAAGGTGGAGATCGGGCGCTTCAAAGGTCTCGGCGAGATGATGCCGGGCCAGTTGAAGGAGACCACCATGGACCCGAAGAAGCGCACGCTCCTGAAGGTCGTGGTCGAGACCGACGAGCGCCCCGACACCAGCGATACGGTGGAGCGCCTGATGGGCAACAAGCCCGAAGCCCGCTTCACCTTCATCCAAGAACGCGCCGCCTTCGCGGACGAAGACCAGTTGGATATCTGAGGGCCGGGTTCGCTCCCTCATGGAACAAGGAGGCGAGCCGTTGAGCGAACGGTGAGGTGCGGTTTCGCCCCTCCTGTCCGCCTTGCGAAAACTAGGTCCGGCGGCTCAGCCTGCGTTCTTGAACAGGATCGTCAACCCGGCCGGGCCGACCCTCTCCTCGTGCCAGAGCCAACCCCGTTTCTCGTAGAACGGGCGCCGTCGAGGGCTGGTGACGAGGTAGAGGCGGGTCCTCCCGGCGCGAAAGGCTGCGGATGTCGCCGTCTCGACCAGGGCGGCTCCGACCCCCCGTTCGCGGACGCCCTCTTCGACCCACAGGGCCGCCAGCCAGGGGGTCAGTTCGGGTCTCTCGTCCAGATCCGATGCGATGACCGAGACCGTTCGGAGGAACGTGTCGCCCTCGTGAGCGATGAGGGCGAAGGGGATGTCGCCGTTGCCGAGCGACTCCTGGGCGCGCCGCAGCAGGTCCTCCGGGCCCCGATCGCTGTCCTGCCAGAACGCCCGCCAGATCCGCTCGGCCATGATCGGCAGAAAGGCCGGGACATTACGCAAGTCGCTGATGATCATAGGTACGTGTAACAAAAAAGGCCCGGGGTGAGCCGGGCCTTTCTTGTTGTGTGTCTGGGGCGATCAGAACTTGAAGGAGACGCCCAGGCGCACGGTGTGGAAGTCGAAGTCGTCGCCGTCGATCTCAACGTTGTCGAAGCGGGTGTTGATCTCGTCGAACGCCGTGTAGCGGTACTCGAGGCGGGCCGTCAGGTTGTTGGTGAAGGCATGCTCCACACCAAGGCCGATCGTGTAGCCCGACGCGGTGTCGTCATCGTCGTCGAACAGGCCGTCGTTGCTGAAGCCGCCGCTCAGGCCGCCGAAGGCAAAGCCGCCGGTGGCGTAAACGAGGGTGCGGTCGAAGGCAAAGCCCGCGCGAGCGCGGATCGAGCCCTGCCAGTCGAGCTGGTTGGCGCCGATCGCGTAGGAGGTGACAGGTCCGCTGGGTCCGGTGATGGTGATCACGTCGAAGTCGTCATCGTCGTCGCCGAACACGCCTTCGATGTCGCCTTCCACGCCGACCACGAACGAGCCGAACTGGAAGTTGTAGCCGGCATGCGCGCCCGCCACGAACGCATCGTCGTCCTCGTCGTCGAACACGCCGCCGTCGAAGAGATAGCCGTCGTAGTTCGTCTCACGGTCGGAGAACTGATACCCAACCTGAGCACCAACGTAAAAACCCGTCCACGTGAAAACGGGGACAGCGGCGACCATCGGCGCCGGGGCGCGACGGGAGGGAAGATCGGCGGCCATCGCGCCGGCAGTAAAGCCCAGAAGGGCAACCGAAGAGAGAAGAATCTTTTTCATTTGTAAGGGTCCGTTTTCGAGGGATCCGGCTACGCTCATACCCCACAGCCCGGCCAAGGTCTGTCACCTTCTTGCAACAGCCACATCCCAAGCCTCAATTCGGCCTCACGTGAGGAGGCCTGCGACGGGATGGGCGCTAACGAGGCTGCGCGGCGAACCCCGAAAAACATGATCTCTCAAGGGTTTCGAGAGTAGCCCGCATCCGCGAAGTGACTTTCAACCTTTGTTGACCATGTTTTCAACTGCCAGGCTTCCTCACATGCGGCGCTCAGGGTCGCTGAGCCAGGCCTGGAGCGCTTTGATCACGGCCTCGGGCTGCTCGAGGGTCGGAAGGTGCCCGCAATCGGGCACCACCACGAGGGACGACCATTCCACCCGGTCGGCCATCTCGCGGGACAGGTCCGGGGGCGTCAGCCGGTCGTCGGCGCCGACGAGGATCAATGTCGGGATCTCGATTCCGGGGAGCCGGTCCCGCGCGTCGGTCCGCCCCATGATGGCGCGCTGCTGCCGGATGAAGGCGTCAGGCCCCGTCTCGTCCATCATCGCGAGGATCCGGTCGACGAGGCTCCGGTCGTCCAGACGGCTCGATTGGATGAAGCGCGGGAGCAGGGCGGACTTCACCTCGTCGAACCGGCCCGACGCCGCCTTCGCGATCAGCGCCTCCCTGTCTCCCCTCGCTTCCGGGGTGTCGGGCCGCGCGGAGGTGTCGAGGAGCGCGAGGCGGCTCACCCGGTCCGGCGCCTGCCGCAGGACCTCGAGGGCCACGTACCCGCCCATGGAGAGCCCCGCGAGGGCGAAGCGCTCCGGCGCCCCGGCCAGGAGGCGGCGGGCGATGGCGGCGATCGAGTCGTCCTGCCGGTGGTCGGCGACCAGAATGGGCCGGTCGCCGCCCAGGGCTTCGATCTGCGGCGCGAACAGGCCCCCCGTCAGGCAGAGCCCGGGAACGAGGATGAGCGGCTCCGGATCGGTCATGATTCCCCTTTTCGTTGACAAGCTGGCGTTCTGTCCTATGGTCCCGCGCGTTCAAGGCCAGGGCCTGCTTGCCCTGGCGAAACCAGTCCTGCGCCCGTTCGTTGCCGTTTCAGATGCGGCTGGCACAGCAGGCCGCCCCAACGGTAAACACCTCCATGACGTTCGCCGAACTCGGACTCAGCGACAAGGTACAACAGGCCGTCGCGGCCGCCGGTTACACGGAACCAACGCCGATCCAGGCGCAGGCCATCCCCCATGTTCTGGCGCGCAAGGACGTGCTCGGCATCGCCCAGACCGGCACCGGCAAGACTGCCGCCTTCGTGCTGCCCATGCTCACGAAGCTCGAAGCCGGCCGGGCGCGGGCGCGCATGCCGCGGACGCTGATCCTCGAGCCCACGCGCGAACTCGCCGCGCAGGTGGAGGAGAACTTCGACCGCTACGGGGTGAACCATAAGCTCTCGGTGGCCCTGCTCATCGGCGGCGTTTCCTTCGGCGATCAGGACGCCAAGATCACCCGGGGCGTCGACGTTCTCATCTGCACCCCCGGCCGCCTGCTCGATCATTTCGAGCGCGGCAAGCTCCTCCTGTCGGGCGTCGAGCTCCTCGTCATCGACGAGGCGGATCGCATGCTCGATATGGGCTTCATCCCGGACATCGAGCGCATCGTGAAGCTCGTGCCCTTCACCCGCCAGACCCTGTTCTTCTCGGCCACCATGCCGCCGGAGATCCAGCGCCTGGCGGATGCCTTCCTGCACAATCCCGTGAAGGTCGAGGTCGCCCGCGCGGCGTCCACGGCCACCACGATCACCCAGCGCCTGGTCGCGACCGGGCGCGAGTCGCACGAGAAGCGCGAGACCCTGCGCGACCTCATCCGCGGGGCGACGGACCTCAAGAACGCGATCGTCTTCTGCAACCGCAAGCGCGACGTGGCGGTGCTCCACCGCTCGCTGCAGAAGCACGGGTTCAACGCGGCGGCGCTCCACGGCGACATGGACCAGCGGGCGCGCATGGCGGCCCTTGAAGGATTCCGGACCGGCGAGACGACCGTGCTGGTCGCGAGCGACGTGGCCGCCCGGGGTCTCGACATCCCCGCCGTAAGCCACGTCTTCAACTACGACGTCCCGCATCACGCGGAGGATTACGTGCACCGGATCGGCCGCACGGGCCGGGCCGGGCGCACGGGCTACGCCTTCACGCTGGTGGGACCGGGCGACGAGAAATCCCTTCAGGCCATCGAGCGGCTCATCAAGCAGCCGATCGAGTGGGAAGGTCCGACCCTCGCCGAGCGCCCCCCGTCGAGCGATTCCCGTCCCTCCCGGCGGGAGCGCGACGGCGTGCGCACCAGGGTCCGAGGCCGGGGCCGCCGGGAACGCGGCGGTCGGGAGGATGTCCGGGAGGCGCTGCCCGCCGAGGCACCTGCCGCAGCGGAACCGCCGCGCGAGCGCGAGCGCCAGCCCCGTCCGGCCGAGCGGGCGGAGCGCCCCGAGCGGCAGCCGCGCCAGGGACGCGATCGGCGCAACGAGGGCCGGCGCGACCGGGGCGACGAGGGACCGGACGTGATCGGCTTCGGCGATCACGTGCCCGCCTTCCTGCTGACGCCAGGCTTGAGCGACCGCTCGAAATAAACTTCTCCCCCCGTTTAACGATCTTTTCGGTTGTTTCTGGTCATCTGATCGCGAGCAGCCTCCGACCGACGTCGGGCGGCCAGCCGTGGATGTCGGAAGACCATGCAGCCTGAACACGTTGACATCGACCGGTCCTTTTTCATCGCGCAGCGCGCGATCGAACTGATGAGGACTTACGGATCGTCGGCGGATCCGCGCAGCTACGAGGTCTGGTACACCTATGTGAGCGGGAGCAAGCCCGCCATGAACGACGTGATCAAGAAGATCACGGCCGAGCGCGGCTCCCTCAAGGATGCGGACATCGAGGCGGTCTACAACGACCACCTCGCGTCGCTGCGGGCCGCCCGCGACACCGAGAAGGCGAGCACCCTGATGCTCGACGAGATCGATCAGGTCATGAACATGATCGACGCGGCGCTCGGCTCCACGACACAGTACGGCGAACAGTTGCAGGCCTTTTCGAACGACCTCGCCGGCCCTGTGGACCGCAACCGCGTGCGGGAGCTCATCGCGAGCGTCGTCCTGGAAACGCAGCAGGTGACGGCCACCAACCGGCAGTTGGAACTGCGCCTCAAGGAAACCCGCACCGAGATCGAGACCCTGCGCGAGACGCTGGACGTGGTCCGGGTCGAGGCGATCACCGATCCCGTCACGGGCATCGCGAACCGCAAGCATTTCCAGGACATGCTGCACAAGTCGGTGGAGTCGGCGAATGCCAGCAAGGCGCCGCTCGCCCTCATCGTCATCGACATCGATCACTTCAAGCGCTTCAACGACCTGTACGGCCACCTCACGGGCGACCAGGTTCTGCGCCTCGTTGCCATGACCATGCGCGAGCAGGTGAAGAGCAAGGCGACCCTCGCCCGGTTCGGCGGTGAGGAGTTCGGCATCATCATGCCCGAAACCTCCCTCGCCCATGCGCGGGCCGTCGCGGAGGAGATTCGCCAGAGCGTTCTCAACCGCGAACTCGTGAAGCGCTCCACGGGCGAGTCGCTCGGCAAGATCACCGTGTCCGTGGGCGTCTCGGACTTCCGGCACGGCGAAGGCGGCACCTCGTTCCTCGACCGGGCCGATCAGTGCATGTACGTGGCCAAGCGCTCGGGCCGCAACCGCACCGTGACCGATGCGGACCATTCGGACCAGGACCGGCTTTCGAAGGTCGCCTAAGGGCCCTCTGCGGCAGGCTCGACGTCGTCCAGGAGACCGGTCGGCCGACCGTCCATGCTGACCGCATTCTTCTCGCGCCGGTAAGCGTCGAGACCGGCCTCGCCCTTGGCCGCCGCCCACCGCGGAAGCGATGGGCGCTCTCCCTGGTAGTCGAAGAACGGAACGCCGTAGCCGCAGGACGTCTGCACGAGGTCGACGTCGAGGCGGACGATCTGCCGGGCGCCGATCGGCTCGGGGCCGAACTGGCTCAGCATCGCCCGGTAATCGGGTGAACCGCGCCTATGACCCGCCCCCGGCCGTAAAGGCGCAGGATGAGCGGCGCTCCCTCGAAGGCACAGAACATGATCGTCAGGCGCCCATCGGCCTTGAGGTGGGCGGCGGTCTCGTTGCCGCTCCCGGTCAGGTCGAGATAGGCGACGGTACGGTCGTCGATGACGCGCAGGGCATCGAGGCCCTTCGGCGAGACGTTCACCCGCCCGTCCGACGCCGCGGAGGCCGTGAAGAACAGGCGCTGCCGTTCGATGAAGTCCCGGTGGCTGGGCTCGATGGTGGAAAACCGCTTGGCCATCGCGGGAGCCTACCGGGATCGGGGGTCTCAGGGGCGAGTGCCTTCCTGCCTTATGCCCGCCGCCGTGCTCGCGGTTTGGCCGCTGCCCGGCCGGCTGCCTCAATGGCGAGACGGCCCCAGCGCGCCGCCCCGGCGGGATCGTCGAGGCCCTCCCCCGGCATGAGCCAATAGCTCATCGCCGTCGCCCTGCCGTTCGCCTCGAAGACGAAGGGGCGGGAGCCCGCCGCTTCGAAGGCGGGCCGGCTCGTGTCGTCCACCTTAAGATAAAGCTCCCCGTCCGCTTCAAGCGCGAACATCCGGTCGCCCGCATAGATCCCCTGCCCGCCGAACATCCGGCGGATGCGAACGGGGCCGAGGTCCTGGAACAGGTCCTGGATCGACTCGGCGTCCAAGCTCTATCCCGCCGGCTGCATCGCCTGCGGGCTCGCCGGCGTGATCGCCACCGACTCGCCGCAGCCGCAGGCGGAGGTCTGGTTCGGGTTGTTGAACACGAACTGGGACGACATCTTCGTCGTCTGGAAGTCCATTTGCGTGCCGAGGAGGAACAGCACCGCCTTCGGGTCGACCAGCACGGTCACGCCCTTGTCTTCCACCACGTCGTCGTTCGGGTTGATGCTCTCGGCATATTCCATCGTGTAGGACATGCCGGCGCAGCCGCCGTTCTTGACGCCGACCCGCACGCCCACGATGGGGCGGTCGGCCTTGGCGATGATGTCCTTGACGCGGTTCGCCGCCGCATCCGTCAAGGTCATGACCTTGAAGCCTGTAAGTGCCATTCGACTCTCCTGACGGCCGGGTTCAAGGCCCGGGCAGATGAGGGTATGCCTTTATGTAATCATCCCCGGGCCCGGCGTCGAGTTCCCGCCGAAGGCAGCCCCCTACCACATGTCGAGGGCGACGCGAGCCTCGTCGGACATGCGGCTCTGATCCCAGGGCGGGTCGAACACCATGTTGACCTTGACGGCCTGCACGCCCTGCACCGAGGCGACCGCGTTCTCAACCCAGCCCGGCATCTCGCCGGCTACCGGGCAGCCGGGCGCCGTGAGCGTCATGTCGATGGTGACGGTGCGGTCGTCGTCGATCTCGACGCGGTAGATGAGGCCAAGCTCGTAGATGTCGGAGGGGATCTCCGGGTCGTAGACGGTCTTCAGGGCCGCGATGATGTCGTCGGTCAGCCGCTCCAGCTCATCCGGCGGGATGGCCGGGCTCGGCGAGACCTCGGGCGAGTTGGGCGCGACGCCCGGATTGCTGGCAACGGTCACGGTCTGATCCTTACCCGAACAGGGCCTCGGCCTTTTGGAGGGCCTCGGCCAGTTTATCCACTTCCGCGAAGGTGTTGTAGAGGCCGAACGAAGCGCGGCAGGTGGACGTGGCGCCGAAGCGGTCGAGAAGCGGCATGGCGCAATGGGTGCCGGCGCGAACGGCGACCCCGTGCCGGTCGATGACCGTAGCGACGTCATGGGCGTGCGCCCCCTTCATCTCGAAGGCGATGATCGCGCCCTTGCCCTCCGCCTCGCCGATGATGCGCACGCTGTTCATTCGCTTCAGGCGCTCGTGGGCGTAGACCGACAGGGCCGCCTCGTGGGCCTGGATCCTGTCGCGGCCGAGATCCATCATGAAGCGGACCGCCGCCCCGAGCCCGACGGCCTCGATGATCGCCGGCGTTCCCGCCTCGAACCGATGGGGCGGCTCGTTGTAGATGATCCCGTCCCGGGTGACCGTCTTGATCATCTCGCCGCCCCCCTGGTAGGGGGGCATCTTGGCGAGGAGATCGCGCTTTCCGTAAAGAACGCCGATGCCGGTCGGACCATAGACCTTGTGGCCCGTGAACACGAAGAAGTCGGCGTCGAGGTCCTGCACGTCGACCGTGAGGTGCACCGCGCTCTGCGCCCCGTCCACGAGCACCGGCACGCCGTGCGCGTGGGCGATGCGGATGATCTCCTTCATGGGCGTCACGGTGCCGAGCACATTCGACATCTGCGTGATGGCGACGATCTTGGTGCGCGGGGTGAAGAGCTTCTCGTACTCATCGATGAGGAAGTTGCCCTCGTCGTCCACCGGAGCCCACCGGATGATTGCGCCCTTGCGCTCGCGCAGGAAGTGCCAGGGCACGATGTTGGAATGGTGCTCCATGATGGAGAGGATGATCTCGTCCCCCTCCCCGATCGCCATGCGCCCGAACGAGTCCGCCACGAGGTTGTAGGCTTCGGTCGCTGATTTCGTGAAGACGATCTCGTCGACCGAGCCGGCGTTGAGGAAGGCCCGCACGCTCTCGCGCGCCTCCTCGAAGCCCTCCGTCGCCGCGTTCGCCATGTAGTGCAGGCCGCGGTGGACGTTGGCGTAGCCGGTCTCGATGCAGCGCGTCATGGCGTCGATCACGGCCCGCGGCTTTTGGGCCGAAGCCGCGTTGTCGAGATAGACGAGCGGCTTGCCGTAGACCTGTTGGGCGAGGATCGGGAACTGGGCCCGGATCGCCTCGACGTCGTAGGGTGCCGTGAAAGGTGCGTTCATCGCTTTCATCCCGCCTTGAACCCAGCCCTCATCCTGAGGAGCTGCGGAGCAGCGTCTCGAAGGACGAGGGCGTCTCCAGCGTCCTCTTGAACCGGAACCCTCGTCCTTCGAGACACCCGCTGCGCGGGCCCTCAGGATGAGGGTTCCTCACCGTTGCGCCTCAGGCGCGCGCCCGCAGCCAGCCCTCGATACTGTCGATGAGCGCGTCCTTGGCGGCCTCGTTCTCCACCGCCTCGACCGCCTCGCCGAGGAAGGCCTGCACGAGCAGGCTTTCGGCCTCGGCCCGCGGCACGCCGCGCGCCATGATGTAGAACAGGAGGTCCTCGTCGAGCTGACCGCTCGTGGCGCCATGAGCGCACTGAACGTCGTCGGCGAAGATTTCGAGTTCGGGCTTGTTGTTCATGGCGCCGCCCTCGGACAGGAGGAGCGAGGCCGACATCATGCGCCCGTCCGTCTTCTGCGCCTGGGGCTCGACGATGATCTTGCCCTGGAACACGCCCGTGGCCTCGCCGTCGATCACCGTCTTGAACAACTCGCGGCTCGTGCAGTGCAGGCCCGAATGGGTGACGACGAGGGTGGAATCGGCGTGCTGCCGGCCCTTGATCATCGTCGCGCCGTTGATGGTCGCAAGGGACCGGTCGCCCGCGAAGGTCACGAACACCTGATGCCGCGAGATGCCGGCGCCCACCACCGCATTCAGCGAGTTGAACGACACGGCTTCGCCGAGGCGCGCCGTGAGGGTCGAGAGCGCGAGCGCATCGTTGCCCTCGGCGTTGAGCCGCACATGGTCGACCTTTGCCCGATCGCCCACGACGAACTCGACGACATCGTTGAGCTGCGAGGCGGCGCCGTCCGGCCCCTCATGGCTCTCGAGGATCGTGACGGACGCGGCCTCCTCCACCACCACGAGGGTGCGGGTGGCGGTGGCAACCGTGCCGGCGGTGACGAAGCGCAGGTGAAGCGGCTCGTCCACGAGGGTGTTGGCAACGACCCGGATCAGCACGCCGTCCGTCATGAACGCGGTGTTGAGCCGGTAGACCGGGTTCTCGCGCGCGAGCGGCACGGCATCGAGATGCCGGATCATCGCGTGGTCGTTCCCGTGCGCGTCGGCCAGCGTCACAACCTCGACGCCCTGAGGCAGGCGATCGAGGTCTGAGGCCTCGCGGACCACGTGGCCGTTGACGATGGCGATGCGAACGGCCTGCGCGTCCACAAACCCCTGGGCATTCGCGAGTGCCGCTTTCGCTTCCTCACCCGTCGGCGCCTCAGCGAAAGGGGCGGCCTCGCGCATGGCGGCGCGCAGATCCGTGTACTTGAAGGCCTCGACGCGGCGGTGCGGCAGGCCGACCTCGATGAAGTCGCTGAACGCCTTGACGCGTGCGTCGCGGTCGCCCGGCAGCTTGCCCTTGGCGGCCTCGAAGGCCTGGGCGAGCGCCGTCTCGGCGGGAGTTCGCATGAGGGTCACGGCGCCCATGGCTTACTCCGCGGCCGTCTGCTGGCGGTAATCCGCATAGCCGTTTGCCTCGAGCTCGAGGGCGAGCTCCTTGCCGCCCGACTTCACGATGCGGCCGTTCGCCATGACGTGCACCGTGTCGGGCACGATGTGGCTCAGGAGCCGCTGGTAGTGGGTGATGACGAGGAAGCCCCGGCCCTGGGAACGCAGAGCGTTCACGCCCTCGGACACGATGCGCAGCGCATCGATGTCGAGGCCGGAATCCGTCTCGTCGAGGACGCAGAAAGCAGGCTCCAGAAGCGCCATCTGGAGGATCTCCATGCGCTTCTTCTCGCCGCCGGAGAAGCCGACGTTCAGGGCGCGCTTGAGCATGTCCTTGTCGATGTGAAGCTGAGCCGCCGCCCCGTTCACGCGCTTGATGAAGTCGGGCGTGGTGAGCTCGGCTTCGCCGCGCGAGCGGCGCTGCGCGTTGAGCGCAGCCTTCAGGAACGTCATGGTGGCGACGCCCGGGATCTCGAGCGGATACTGGAAGGCGAGGAAGACGCCCGCCGCCGCCCGCTGGTCCGGCTCCATCTCCAGGATGTTCTCGCCGTTGAGCAGGATCTCGCCGTCGAGGACCTCGTAGTCATCCTTGCCGGCGATCACGTATGAAAGGGTCGATTTGCCGGAGCCGTTCGGCCCCATGATGGCGGCGACCTCGCCCTTGTTCACGGTGAGGTCGAGCCCGTTGAGGATGCGCTTGTCCTCGATCTGGACGACGAGGTTCTTGATTTCGAGCATGGGTGTCTTCCTACGATGCTCATCCTGAGGAGCGCGCCCCGGCGCGCGTCGCGAAGGATGATCCAGCGAAACGCCCCTCGTCCTTCGAGACGCCGCCCCTGGGCGGCTCCTCAGGATGAGGGGCTGCGTTGCGATTAACCGACGGAGCCTTCGAGCGAGATCGCGATGAGCTTCTGAGCTTCCACGGCGAACTCCATCGGCAGCTTCTGGAGCACGTCCTTGACGAAGCCGTTCACGATGAGCGCCGTCGCCTCCTCTTCCGAGAGGCCGCGCTGCTGGCAGTAGAACAGCTGGTCTTCGGAAATCTTGGAGGTGGTTGCCTCGTGCTCGAACACGGCCGACGCGTTCTTCGACTCGATGTACGGCACCGTGTGAGCGCCGCACTCGTTGCCGATGAGGAGCGAGTCGCAGTTCGTGAAGTTGCGCGCGCCACTGGCTTTGCGGTGCGCCGACACGAGCCCGCGATAGGTGTTCTGCGAGCGGCCCGCCGAGATGCCTTTCGAGATGATCCGGCTCGTGGTGTTCTTGCCGAGATGGATCATCTTCGTGCCGGAATCGACCTGCTGCATGCCGTTCGACACCGCGATCGAGTAGAACTCGCCGCGCGAGCCCTCCCCGCGCAGGATGCAGGACGGGTACTTCCAGGTGATCGCCGAGCCCGTCTCGACCTGAGTCCAGGTGATGACCGAGTTCTTGCCCCGGCAATCGCCGCGCTTCGTCACGAAGTTGTAGATGCCGCCCTTGCCCGTCGCATCGCCCGGGTACCAGTTCTGCACCGTCGAGTACTTGATCTCGGCGTCGTCCAGCGCCACGAGTTCGACCACCGCCGCATGGAGCTGGTTCTCGTCGCGCTTCGGGGCCGTGCAGCCCTCGAGATACGACACGTACGAGCCCTTGTCGGCGATGATGAGCGTGCGCTCGAACTGGCCGGTGTTCTTCTCGTTGATGCGAAAGTACGTCGACAGCTCCATCGGGCAGCGCACGCCCGGCGGGATGTAGACGAAGGACCCGTCCGTGAAGACCGCCGAGTTCAGGGTCGCGAAATAGTTGTCGGTCACCGGCACCACCGTGCCTAGATACTGGCGCACGAGGTCCGGGTACTCGCGGATCGCCTCCGAGATCGGCATGAAGATCACACCGGCCTTCTTCAGCTCCTCCTTGAAGGTGGTGACCACCGAGACGCTGTCGAACACGGCATCCACCGCCACCCGGTTCTGGGGCTCGACGCCGGCCAGGATCTCCTGCTCGCGGAGCGGGATACCGAGCTTCTCGTAGGTCTTGAGGATCTCGGGATCGACCTCGTCGAGGGACTTCGGCGCGGCGTTCATCTTCGGCGCCGCATAATAGTAGATGTCGTTGTAGTCGACCTTGTCGTACGACACCCGCGCCCAGTTCGGCTCCGTCATGGTGAGCCAGCGCTTATAGGCGTCGAGGCGCCAGGCGAGCATCCACTCGGGCTCGCCCTTCTTGGCCGAGATGAACCGAATCACGTCCTCCGAGAGGCCTTTCGGGGCCTTGTCCATCTCCACGACGGTCTCGAAGCCGTACTTGTACTGGTCAACGTCGATGAGCTTGACCTGCTCGATCGTTTCCTGCACCGCAGGCATGGGCACTCTCCTCACCTCTCACGGCTTCAAGGGCCGCGGGCTGACGGATAATGACGGAAAAGCGGGCCTAAGCCGCGCTGGCCCGTCGCTTATATAGGGATGCCACCACCGTTTCGCACGTTTCCGCAAAGCGAAAGACGTCCTCCTCGGTGGAATTCCACCCCAGACTCACACGCAGGGCGCCCTCGGCGAGGCCCGGCTCCACGCCCATGGCATCGAGCACATGGGAGCGCTTCACCTTCCCCGACGAGCAGGCGGACCCGGACGACAGGGCGACGCCGCCAAGGTCGAAGGCGATCAGCGCCGTCTCGGCGCGCAGCCCCGGGACGGCGAACGCGAAGGTGTTGGGCAGGCGCTCGGCCGCGCCTCCGAACACCACCGCTTCCGGCGCGATCCGGCGGAGCGCGGCTTCCGCATGGGCCCGGAGCGCGCCCATCCGGTCCGCCTCCTCCCCGAGCCTCGCCTGCACGGCCTTCGCCGCCGCTCCTAAACCCGCAGCCGCCGCCACGTTCTCGGTTCCTGCCCGGTTGCCCCGCTCCTGACCGCCGCCCCGCAGGAGGCGGCTCGCGATCTCGAGGCGGTCCGAGGCGAGGACGACGGCGCCCGCCCCCTTCGGTCCGCCGAACTTGTGGGCCGACAGGGTCATGGCGTCGACGCCGAGCTTCGCCATGTCGAGGGGCACCTTGCCGGCAGCCTGAACCGCATCCGTGTGGATGAGACCCCGGTAGGCGTGGACGAGCTGGGCGGCCTCGTGGACCGGCTGGATGACCCCGGTCTCGCTGTTGGCGGCCTGGATCGAGACCAGGACCGTCTCGCCGACCGCGCTTTCGAGGCGGACCTGGAGCCAGGCGAGGTCCACGACTCCGTTCCCGTCCACCGGTATGCGCTCGGCCCGTTCGAACCGGTGGCCGTCGAGGACGCAAGGGTGCTCGGCGGCCCCGACGAGCAGGATGGAGGGCCCGGCCTCGCCCACGCGTCGGAAGCCGGGCGACAGGACGGTGTTGGCGGCTTCCGTGCCGCCGCTCGTGAACGTGACGTTCTTCGGTTGGGCCCCGACGAGCGCCGCCACGGCCTCCCGGGCCGCCTCCACGAGGGCGCGGGCTGCCCTGCCCTCGGCATGGGCCGACGAGGCGTTGCCCGGCATCTGCAGCGCGCGCAGGACCACCTCCGCCGCCTCGGGCCGAAGGGCCGAGGTCGCGTTGTGGTCGAGGTAGCTGCGCTGGCCCGATGCCATGGCGTCCGCTGGGGCTCCCGAATCACGAATGTCTTGCAATCGACCCTGGTGACCGTGCTAAAGGCCACCACATCTCTGCCGGGCGACGATGCCTGAGGGGTTTCCGCTGCCGCGGCAAGCCCCGGAGACAGTCTTTAGAATAATTCTAAAGACGATTTACGGAACGCCAAGGCCCTGAGTCAAGAAGCCCTAGGGTGTACAAACCCGGGCTCAACGGCGGATCAGGAGCCGCGCGCCGGGTCGGTGCCCGCCGGGTCGCCCGCACGAGAGGTCTGGAAGCAGATGCCTGAGGTTATTTTCACGGGTCCCGCCGGTCGCATCGAGGGGCGCTATCAGCCCGCGAAGCAAAAGGGCGCCCCCATCGCGATCATTCTTCATCCCCACCCGCAATTCGGTGGGACGATGAACAACCAGATCGTCTACAACCTCTTCTACAATTTCGTGAACCGGGGCTTCTCGGTCCTGCGCTTCAACTTCCGGGGTGTCGGCCGCAGCCAAGGCGCCTTCGACCACGGCCAGGGCGAACTTTCGGATGCCGCCGCGGCCCTCGACTGGGCCCAGTCGGTCAACCCGGATGCCCGCGCCTGCTGGATCGCCGGCGTCTCCTTCGGCGCCTGGATCGGCATGCAGCTCCTCATGCGCCGTCCGGAGATCGAGGGCTTCATCTCCATCGCCGCCATGGCGAACCGCTACGATTTCTCCTTCCTCGCCCCCTGCCCCTCCTCGGGCCTGTTCGTCCACGGCTCCGAGGACCGGGTGGCGCCGGTGAAGGACGTGGTCTCCGTCATCGAGAAGGTGAAGACCCAGAAGGGCGTCAAGATCGAGCACGCCACCGTGGACGGGGCCAACCACTTCTTCGACGGCAAGGTCGACGAACTCATGGAAGCCGTCGACGAGTACCTGACGAAGCGCCTCGGCAAGAGCGAACAGGCGGCTTGAGCCGCGATGTCCCTCTCCCCTCCGCGGCAGAGGGACCGCTTGCCGAAGGCAAGCAGGGAGAGGGTGAGGCGCAACGGTCCCTCTCCCGGTCGGCTCCGCCGACCACCCTGTCCCGCAGAGGGGAGAGGGTTTTTCCCGTGAAAACTCCGCCTCGAACTGATAAACGCGCCTCTCCTGTCATCCTTCCTGCCTGACGAGAGACGCGATGAACGCGCCGAAATCCGAATTCCTGAAGGTGCTCACCGAACGGGGCTTCATCCACCAGGCCTCCGATTTCGACGGCATCGACGCGGCGGCTCTGGAGGGCAGGCTCACCACCTATGTGGGCTACGATTGCACCGGCCCTTCGCTCCACGTCGGTCATCTTCTCTCGATCATGATGCTGCACTGGCTCCAGGCGACCGGAGCCGGACAGCCCATCGCGCTCATGGGGGGCGGCACCACCCGGGTCGGCGATCCTTCCGGCAAGGACGAGAGCCGCAAGCTTCTCACGCCCGAGCAGATCGAATCCAACAAGGAGAGCATCAAGGGCGTGTTCTCGCGGCTCATCCGCTTCGGCGAAGGCGCGCGGGACGCCGTCATGGTGGACAATGCCGAGTGGCTGACCACCCTCAACTACATCGAATTCCTGCGCGACGTGGGCCGGCACTTCTCGGTCAACCGCATGCTGTCCTTCGATAGCGTGAGGCTTCGCCTCGAGCGCGAGCACGAGCTGTCCTTCCTGGAATTCAACTACATGATCCTCCAGGCCTACGACTTCACGGAGCTCAACCGCCGCTACGGCTGCGTCCTGCAGATGGGTGGGTCGGACCAGTGGGGCAACATCGTCAACGGCATCGATCTCGGCCGCCGCATGGGCACGCCGCAGCTCTACGCCCTCACCTGCCCGCTCCTCACCACCTCGTCCGGCGCCAAGATGGGCAAGACGGCCTCGGGCGCCGTGTGGCTCAACGCCGACATGCTGTCGCCTTACGACTACTGGCAGTACTGGCGGAACACCGAGGATGCGGACGTCGCCCGGTTCTTGAAGCTCTTCACCCTCCTGCCCATGGACGAGATCGCCCGCCTGGCGGCGCTCCAGGGCGCGGAGATCAACAAGGCCAAGAAGGTGCTCGCCACCGAGGTGGCGGCGCTGCTTCACGGCCGGGAGGCGGCGGAGGCGGCGGCTGAGACTGCCCGGAAGACCTTCGAGCAGGGCGCGCTGGCGGAGTCGCTCCCCACCGTGGAGATCAGCACGGGCCTCCTCGAGACGGGCCTCGGCATCCTGACGGCCTTCGGCCCTGATTACGCCAAGCTCGTGCCCTCCACGAGCGAGGCGCGGCGCCAGGTGAAGAGCGGGGGCTTGCGGGTCAACGATCAGGCCGTCACCGACGAGCGCGGCGTGCTGCGGTCGAGCGACCTGACGCCGGAGGGCGTCATCAAGCTCTCCTTCGGCAAGAAGAAGCACGTGCTGCTGCGGCCGGTTCAGGCTTAAAGAGGACCGCAGCCCTCGACAGGCCCGCTCAGTTCCCCGTATCCCGCGGCGGGATCGGGACGGAGCCCGTGGGCTCGTCCCCCCCTCCGACCCCGAACAGCTTGCGCAGGAAGCCCGGGGCGACGGCGGAGAGCGGATTGACGGTCAGAGCGGGGGCGCTCGCCTGGCCGGTGAGGCGGAAGTTCACCGCGAACAAGCCCTCGTACTGCCCGCCGCCGAGGAGTGGGCCGAAGAGCGGCACCTGCGCGAAGGCGTTGTTGAGCCCGTAGGCCGGGACGAAGGTGCCCTGGATGTCGGTGCGGTCGCGGGCATAATCGAGATAGCCGCTCAGCGTGAAGCCGATCGCCTGCCCCCAGATGGCGGCGTCCCGGAAATCGAGGCGCCCCGCCGAGCGGGTGAAGTCCACCCGGCCCTTGGTGAAGGCCACCTCGTTGACGTCGATCCGGACGTTCTGCGACCGGCCGCTGGCATCGGTCGTCGTCACGGTCTGGCTCTGGGTCGGGAGGATGCGCTTCAGGGCCGGCTCGTTGCGCACGGTGAAATCGTGCAGGGTGACGAAGCCCGCCTGGGGGCCGTCGCCCGTGGAGAGCTGCACCACGAGGTCGCCCCCCTCCATCCGGCGGTAGACGTCGAGGAAGCGCAGGAGCGAGCCCGCATCCTCGGCCTGGGCGATGATGACCGGGCTTGCGCCGGCCCGCGGCACCGTCTGCGCCATGACGTTGGAGGAGCCGAGGCGGCCCTTGAGGTCGAGCTGGCGCAGGTTGTCCTTGCGCAGTTGCGCCTTGAGCTCCGCCTTCGTGATCGCCTCGCTGTTGTGGCCTGTGAGGATGTTGAGCGCGACGTCGAGGTCGATGTCCTTCGCGTCCTTGGCGGGCGCTTGGCGGTTCGCGGCCGCGCTCGCGTTGAGGGAACGCGTGAAGGGGCGCGCGTCGCCCGTGTTGCCCCTCACCGTCACCTTGAGGGGGCCGGCGGGGGTGCGCTCCATCTGCGCCCGCATGTCGTCGCCGGCCGAGAGCTTGAGCGTGGTGAGATCCGCCCGCTCGATCCCCCCCTCCGGCGTGAGGGCGGCCGTGCCGCGGATCTGCACGGGGCCGGAATCGAGCTGCAGGTCGCGAAGCTCGTGGACGCCCTGCCCCTCGACCATGGTGAAGACGAGCTTGCCCGGACGTCCCGCCGGCTTGGTCCAGCCCGGCACGAGGCCGTCCACGGCGGCGCGGGTAAAATCCGCCTCGACTCTCACCCCCTCGCGAGGGTTCTTGCCGAGGGGCAGCGCCGCCCGGATCGGCAGCGGCCCGGTGAGCTGGGGCCCGAACCCGAAGCCCTTCCGGGCCCGGGCGGCGTCGTCGAGGGTGAAGGTCACCAGCGCATCGCCCCCCGCCTCCCGGGTCTGGCGGGCGTCGATGGTGGCGGGCAGGCCCGCGAGCTTGCCGTCGCCGCGAATCGCGAGATTGCCTCGGTCGTAGGCGAGCGTCAGGAGCGGCATCTCGAGCCGCTCCTTGCCCATCACCTTATCGACAACGAGGTCCGACACACTGCCCTGCACCGTGAGGGGAAGGTCGCCGAAGGTCGGCGGATCGTTGATCGCGAAGGGGACGCTGACCTTAAGCTCCGCCTTGCCCTTGATGGCGGCGGGATCGAGGTCGATGACGGCGATCTGGCGCAGGTTCGGGGCCAGCATGAGGGCGCCGAACCCGTCCGCGCCGCCATGGATGCGAAGGCCGATCTGCGCCACGGCGTCGTCGTTCCAATAGCCGTCGATCACGAAGGAGCCGTCCGACACGTTGAGGCTCCGTCCGCCCGCCATGGCGGCGACGCTGGAGGGCGCGCGGATGTTCACCCGGGTCCCCGTCACGGTGCCGCTCGCCGCGAGGCGCGTGAGCGGCGGCAGGCCGTCATCGGCGATCAGGATGGCGTCGGCGAGGGCGAAGTCGAGTTGCAGGGCGCCGTCGGAGATCGGCCCGTCCCCGAGGGCCGCATCCATGTCGGCGCTCGTCATGGCCACCTTGACGCCGATCCGCTCGACGGTGCCGCCGGTGAGGAACTCAACGAGGAACCCGCGCACCTTGGAGGCCACCGCCTCCGGCCAGACCCGCAGGGCGTTGCGCACCGAGGTGTTGGCGGCGCGCACATCGAGCCTCAGGCCCCGCGGGTCCGCCGTGGGCGCGAGCACGCCCGTGAGATCCACCGCGAGCGCCGGCCCGCGCACCCTTAAGGATTCGATGGTCACCCCGTCGCTGCCGTTGAGTCGTGCCTCCGCCTCGTCGATCCTCACCGGCGCATCGCCCGCGGCGGCGCCTCCGACGACGGCGTCGCGGCCGCGCAGCACGGCCCGCCAGGCCGCGGCGCCGGGCGGCGCGGTCAGCTCGCCTTCGACGAGCGCCTTCGTGTGCGGCCCCTGGAGGTCGAGGCGGCGCAGATGCAGGGTGCGCCGGGCCTCGTCCCAATCGGTCTCGAGGGACACCGAGTCGAGCACGAGGGGCGAGGTGTCCGGATCCTGGATCTGCACCTGGCCCGAGCGGCCGGACAGGCGGGCCTTGAGGCCCGTGACCCGCCCATCCGCCAGACCCGCATGGATCTCCCCCGAGAGCTTCAGGTCGGCGGTGGCCGGAATGCCGGACAGGCCGGACAGGAGGAGCAGGTCCTGCACGGGCGCGTCGACCGCCCGCATGGCGGCCCCGTAACCGCCGCGCCCGTCCGCCGTCGCATCGCCCGCGAGACGCCAGGTGCCGCTCGGTCCCGTGAGGGTCGCGTCGAAGCGGCGCCCCCCAGCCTCCGTCCGCTCGAAGGCCGCGTCGACCCGGTCGAAGGTTGCGCGCTCGCGGCCGTCGTCGCCCACCACGGTGAGCCGCGTATTGGTGATCTGCGCCCGGTCGAGGGTGCCGATGATCCCGCCGGACCCGACGATGAGCTCGAAGAGGGATTCGGCCGCCACCGACACCGGCGACACGTCTGGCTTGCCTTCGCGCAGCACCTGAGGGGCGCCGACGGGAGGCGGCGCCGGCACGGCGACCGGGTCCTCCTCGGCGCCGAGCGGCTCCTGTCCCGGCACGAAAGACAGCGAGCCGTCCCGGTTGAGGGAGGCCCGCAGTTGCAGATCGCGGAACTCGATGGAGCGAGGCTGAAGGTTGCCGGCGAGAAGCGAGAAGCCGTCGACGCTCACGACGGCGTAAGGCGCCCGCAGCACCACGGCCCCTTCTGGGTTGCGGATGTCGAGCCCGTTCGCCCTGAGGGCCGGCGAGCCGTCCTCGAGCTGAACCACGGTCTTGCGCAGGGTCACGCTCCAGCCGGGCCCGATGCGGGCGGCCAGCGCCGAGGCCACCGCCTCGGGCAGCCGGCCGAAGCTCACCGGTCCTGCGCTGAGGCGCAGGTAGAAGAGCGCGGAGGCGAGGCTGAGGACGAGCAAGAGCCCGAGCTTCACGTAGAGCGTCCGGCGCAGGATGCGCGCGAGCCGGCCCGACCCGGCGACAGGGCGCCGGCGCAGGAGGGTGCTCGCGAGGGCTTTCATGCAGTGAGGCCGGCGCCGGTATCGTCGAGTGAACGGAACGGGGTGCGATTCGACGAAAACCTAACGCGCTTGGCCGATCCCCGCGACAAGCTTATGCGTAAAGGATCCCGTCGGATGGTTTGATGACACCACCAATCCGCCGAAAGGAAGGCAAGAATGACGTTGAAAATCGGGGACAAAGCGCCGGACTTCTCGCTGCCGGCGACGGGCGGGCAGCCCATCACCTTGGGGGGTCTGAAAGGGAAGAAAGCCGTCCTCTATTTCTATCCCAAGGACGACACGAGCGGCTGCACCCTGGAGGCGCAGCAGTTCCAGTCCCTGAAGCCCCAATTTAGCGCGGCGGGCGCCGAGATCATCGGCGTTTCCGCCGATAGCGTTAAGAGCCACGAGCGGTTCCGGCAGAAATACGGCCTGGAGTTCACCCTCGCCTCCGACGAGGGCAAGGCGATGCTGGAGGCCTACGGCGTGTGGGTCGAAAAGAGCATGTACGGCCGGAAGTACATGGGCATCGAGCGCACCACCGTCCTCATCGATCCGGAGGGCAGGATCGCCCGCATCTGGCCGAAGGTAAAGGTGCCGGGCCACGCCGAGGAAGTGCTGGAGGCCGCCAAAGCGCTGTAGCGCTTCGGCATTCCTTAACCTTAACGGTGCATCGTAGCGTCAGTCCTGTTCGGAACTGACGCGATGCGTCCCGTGTCCCTCCTCGCCGCGTATCCTGGCCGCCGCCTTCTGCGGCGCTCCCGCCCCGTTCCCGTACGGCGAGGCGCCCTCGCCGCCGCCGCTCTCGCCTTCGTCGTCCTCACGGGCTGGGCGGGAGCCAGCGTCTGGTACTTCATGTCCCATGACGAGGTGGCGCTGAAGCTTCTCGAGAAGCAGGCGGCCCAGAGACGCCACTACGAGGAGAAGATCACGGCCCTGCGGACGAAGCTCGAGCAGGCTTCCACCCAGCGCCTGGCCGATCAGGAGATGATCGAGGCGCAGCTCAAGGCTCTTTTAGCTCGGCAGGCGGCCTTCGAGAGCCGTCAGGCGCAGGTGGACGCGCTTGCCGCCGAGAAGACCGGCAGCATCGAGGTGAGATCCGCCCCCTCGCGGCCCGTCGAGGCCAATACGGCCGCGCCGAGCTTCCCGTCCCTCCCCGATCTCTTCCGACTGCGGCTCGGAGACGACGAGGCGGGCGAGCAGCAGAGCAGCCTCGACCGGGTGAAGGACGGCCTGGAGGGCGCCTCCAAGGCGCTGGCGGCGCTCGAGGAAGAGCAGGTGCGCAGGCTGTCCCAAGTGGCCGAGGAAGCAGAGACCCGTGGCCGGACGCTCCGGCTCGCGATCCGCAAGGCGGGGCTCAACCCGGACGCCTTCGAGACGGCCCTCGGCGGCACCGGCGGGCCTTTCGTCGCCGCCGAACCGGGAGACCGGTCCTTCGAAGCGGGCTGGCAGCGGGCCCAGATCAGCGTCGCCCGCCTCCATACCCTTCGCCGGTCCGTGACGGCCCTGCCCTTCGGCGAGCCGATCCGGGGCGAAATCGACCTGTCGAGCGGCTTCGGAATCCGGGCGGACCCTTTCACGCGGTCTCCGGCCATGCATACCGGCCTCGATTTCCGGGCCGAGTACGGTGCGGTGGTGCGGGCCTCCGGCGCCGGCAGGGTGGTGGTCGCGGAGCCGTCCGGCGCCTACGGCAACATGGTGGAGATCGAGCACCAGGCGGGCGTCACGAGCCGCTACGCGCACCTGTCGAGCATCGCCGTGGCAGTGGGCCAGGAGGTGAAGGCCGGCACCATGCTCGGCCGCGTCGGCTCGACGGGGCGCTCGACGGGGCCGCACCTGCATTACGAGACGCGCCTCAACGGCGAAGCCGTCGACCCGCAGCGCTTCTTGAGAGCGGGCGCCGCGATCGCTCCCGTCGTGACAGCGAGCCGCTGAGGCAATTGCAGAGCGGAGCCGGCCAGCGGCTCCGCTCTGCACCCTGGCCGGGTTTAGTCGATGTCCTCCACCTCGCCCGTACCGCCATAGACGCGCTGGGCGAGCGACGCTTCCATGAACGGGTCGAGGTCGCCGTCGAGCACCTCGCCGGGGCTCGTGGACTGGGTGCCGGTCCGCAGGTCCTTCACGAGCTGATAGGGCTGGAGCACGTAGGAGCGGATCTGGTGGCCCCAGCCGATATCCGTCTTAGCGGCGGCCTCGGCGTTGGCCTTCTCCTCGCGCTTCTTCAGCTCGGCCTCGTAGAGGCGCGCGCGCAGCATGTTCCAGGCGGTCGCCCGGTTCTTGTGCTGGGAGCGCTCCTGCTGGCAGGCCACCACGATCCCGCTCGGGATATGGGTGATGCGCACGGCCGAGTCGGTGGTATTCACGTGCTGGCCGCCGGCGCCGGACGAACGGAACGTGTCGATCCGGCAATCCGATTCCTTGATCTCGATGTTGATGCGGTCGTCCACGACCGGATAGACCCACACCGACGCGAAGCTCGTATGGCGGCGGGCGTTGGAATCGTAAGGCGAGATGCGCACGAGGCGGTGCACGCCTGATTCGGTCTTCAGCCAGCCATAGGCGTTGTGGCCCTTGATCAGGAGCGTGGCGCTCTTGATCCCGGCCTCTTCGCCGTCGGTCATCTCGAGCAGCTCGACCTTGTACTTCCGGCGCTCGGCCCAGCGGGCATACATGCGCTGGAGCATGTTGGCCCAGTCCTGGCTTTCCGTGCCGCCGGCGCCCGAATGGACTTCCACATAGGTGTCGTTCTGGTCGGCCTCGCCGGAGAGCAGGGTCTCGACCTGGCGGCGGGCGGCCTCGGCCTGGAGCGCGCGGATCGCCTCCTCACCCTCCTTGACGGAGGCGTCGTCGCCCTCCGCATCGCCGAGCTCGATGAGGGTGATGGCATCCTCGAGCTCCTGCTCGAGGCGCTTGATCGCCGTGATCTGCTCGTCCAGCACGGTGCGCTCGCGCATCACCTTCTGGGCGGCGTCGGCATCGTTCCAGAGATTGGGGTCTTCGGCGTTGGCGTTCAGTTCAGCGAGGCGGCGCTGGGCATTGTCCCAGTCAAAGATGCCTCCTCAGCAGCCCGACTGACTGCTTGGTCTCATCTACGAGGTGTTGGATTTCGGCGCGCATGGCTTGGATGTGGTCCGGGTGAGCCGCGTGTTTAAGGGGGGTGCGGCGGGGTGTAAAGGCGGCCCCGGCGCGCTCGGGTCTGCTGCCTCACGCCACACCCGGGGCGGCCCGCTCAAGCTGGAACGGGCGCAGGAGGGTCCTGTTGAAACGGGGTACCTCCTCACCAAGGACAAGCACGATGCCCCGCACCAAGCTGTTCATCCTGGCGACCGTCTCGCTCGGCACCCTCGTCGGCCTCACCTTCGGGGCCGATGCCCAGAGCCCGCCGCCGCGGCCGGCATCGCTTCAGGCGAGCGAGTACTCAGGGACTTTCAAGCGCGCGGACGCTGACATGCGCAAGGTGCTCGAGACGCATCAGGGGCTGAACCCGAAGCCGATCGCGGGCCTGTCGCCCGAGGAGGCGCGCCGGCAGCCGAGCCCGGCCGACGCCGTCAAGGCGCTCCTGAAGGAGCAGGGAAAGGACCCGGACGCCCTCATGGCGCAGATGAAGGTCAAGAAGCAGGACATCACTTATTCAGGCCCGTCGGGCGACATGCCGGCCCGGATCTACACCCCCGAGAATGCGGGCCCGGGGCCGCTGCCCGTGGTGGTGTTCTTCCACGGCGGCGGCTGGGTGATCGCCGACATCGACACCTATGAAAGCTCCGCCATGGCGCTCGCCAGGAAGGCGAATGCCATCGTGGTGTCGGTGGAGTACCGTCGTGCGCCCGAGCACAAGTTCCCGGCCGCGCACGAGGATGCGGTCTCGGCCTATTCCTGGGTGCTGAAGAACGCGCAGAGCTTCGGCGGCGACCCGACCCGCGTGGCGGTGGCGGGCGAGAGCGCGGGCGGCAACCTGGCCATCAACGTCGCCATGACGATGCGGGACGGCCAGGGCCAGCAGCCCGCCCACATGCTTCTCATCTACCCGGTCGCCGGCACCAACATGCAGACGCCCTCCTACCGGGAGAACGCCGACGCCAAACCGCTCAACCGGGCGGGCATGCAATGGTTCGTGCGGAACGCCACGAACGGCACGAGCGACCTTCAGGATCCCAAGCTCGACGTGGTCGGCAAGGCGAACCTGAAGGACCTGCCGGATGCGACGATCATCACGGCGGAGATCGACCCGCTGCAGTCGGAGGGCAGGCAGCTCGCCGACAAGCTGAAGGCCGCAGGCTCGAAGGTGACCTATCAGGATTACGACGGCGTCACGCACGAGTTCTTCGGCATGGACGCCGTGGTGGCGGATTCCGACAAGGCCCAGGACCTCGCCGCCCGCGAGCTGCGCCAGGCCTTCTCCCCGAGGGCCACGGGCTCGACCCGCGGCGAGAGCCAGAAGAAGCAGTAACGCCCCCCGGCAAAAGCGATGGCCGGCGAGACGCCGGCCATCGTTGAGTTCAGTAAAGGCCGCCGGTGCCGGCGCTCGCTGCGCGGCCCTGGTCGGCCGGCAAGCCCGCGGTGGCGTCGCTGCCGCCCATGGCCGGGTAGCTGTCCGGCGGGGCCGTGCCGGGCTTGAAGGCTTCCAGGATCGAGTTCTCGCCCTGACCGGCGCGCATGCCGCTCGACGGATTCACCCGCACGAGCTTGATGCCGGGGGGCACGCGGAACGGCGTCGCCGGCTTGTCCTTCAGGGCCATCTGCATGAAGTCCCTGAAGATCGGCGCCGCGTACTGGCCGGCCGTAGCCGAGTTGCCGAGGGATTTGGGCTGGTCGAAGCCGAGGAACACGCCGACCGCGAGGTCCGGCGAGAAGCCCACGAACCACACGTCCTTGGCGTCGTTCGTCGTGCCGGTCTTGCCGGCGAGCGGCTTGCCGACGGCCTTCACCACCTGCGCGGTGCCGCGCTGGACGACGCCCTCCAGGATCGAGGTGATCTGGTAGGCCGTCAGGGGGTCGAGCACCTGCTCGCGGGTATCGACGAGCTTGGGCTCGGCCGCGCCCTTGGCGTCCCATTTCGGCGCGTCGCAGCCCGTGCACTTGCGGTCGTCGTGCCGGTAGATGGTCCGGCCGGACCGGTCCTGGATTCGGTCGATCAGCGTCGGGCGGATGCGCCGGCCGCCGTTGACGAGCATGGAGTAGGCCGCGGTCATGCGCATGACCGTGGTCTCACCGGCGCCGAGCGACATGGAGAGCACCGGCAGCATGTCGTCGTAGATGCCGAAGCGCCGGGAATATTCGGCGACGAGCGGCATGCCGACATCCTTGGCGATGCGCACCGTCATCAGGTTCTTCGAGTGCTCGATCCCGTACCGCAGGGTGCGCGGACCGGTCGCCTTCGAATCGAAGTTCTTCGGCGACCAGGGCTCCTGGCCCGGCCCCATGTCGACGGTGATCGGGTTGTCGTAGAAGATGCTCGACGGCGTGTAGCCGTTGTCGAGGGCGGTGGCGTAGACGAAGGGCTTGAACGAGGAGCCCGGCTGCCGGAGCGCCTGGGTCGCCCGGTTGAACTCGCTCTCGTCGAAGGAGAACCCGCCCACCATCGCGTGAACGCGGCCCGTATTGGGGTCCATGGCGACGATGGCGCCGGAGATCTCCGGCACCTGGCGCAGGCGGAACTGGCCCTGCCGGCCGTCCACCGGCTCCACGTAGACCACGTCGCCGACATTGAGCACCCGGTCGACGGACCGGCGGGTCCATCTCACCCCGTCGGCCGTGATGACCCCCGTCTCGCGCTCGCGCACCACGCGTCCGGAGCTCTCCCGGCCGGGCTGCAGGCCGATGCGGGCCTGGCCGCCCGCGACCTCCAGCACCGTGGCGAGGCGCCAGGGCTGCACGTCCGCCATGGCGGGAACCTCCGCCAGGGCGAGGCCCCATTCCCGGCCCGCGAGGTTGAGCTTCTGCGGGGCGCCGCGCCAGCCGCGGGCTTCGTCGAATCGCACGAGGCCGTCGGTGAGCGACTTGCGGGCCATGGCCTGCAGCTTCGGGTCGAGGGTCGCGCGAATCGACAGGCCGCCCTCGTAGAGGGTCTGCTCGCCGTAGCGCTCGCCGATCTCCCGGCGCACTTCCTCCGCGAAGTAGCCCGACGCGATGGAGTTCGGCGACACGAAGCGCGGGTTGACGCCGAGGGGCTGCTTCTTGGCCGCATCCGCATCCTGGCGGCTGACATAGCCGTTCTCCGCCATCAGATCGATGATCTGGTTGCGGCGGGACATGGCCTCCTGGGTGCGGCGGAACGGGTGGTAGTTGTTCGGCGCCTTGGGGAGCGCGGCGAGGTACGCCACCTCCGCAATGCCGAGCTCGTGCACGCTCTTGCCGAAATAATCGAGCGAGGCCGCGGCGACGCCGAAGAGGTTGCGGCCCGGGGTAAGCGTCCCGAGGAAGATCTGGTTGAGGTAGAGTTCGAGGATCTTGTCCTTCGAAAAGGTCGACTCGATGCGCAGCGCGGTGAGCGCCTCGCGGATCTTGCGCTCGTAGGTCTGCTCCGGGGTGAGGAAGAAGTTCTTCGCCACCTGCTGGGTGATGGTCGAGGCGCCCTGCTTGCCCCCCGAGCGCAGGTTGTTCACCGCCGCACGGATCACGCCCTCGGGGTCGATGCCCACGTGCTTGTAGAAGTTCTTGTCCTCCGCCGATAGGAACGCCCCGATGAGGAGCTTCGGGATCGCCTGGATGGGCAGGTAGAGGCGCCGCTCGCGGGCGTACTCTGCGAGGAGCGAGCCGTCGGACGCATGGACGCGGGTCATCACGGGCGGCTCGTACTTCTCGAGGGCCGCGTGATCCGGCAGGTCCTTCGAGTAGTGCCAGTAGAAATAGGCGAGCGCACCGGTTCCGATCAGGAACAGGATCGCCCCGATGCTGAACAAGAACCCGAAAAATCGTAAGATGATACGCATCCGCAGGTGTTTCCGTCTTCGGCGCCGGATCGCGACGCGTGCTTCGCAGGTCTGCAGACGTCGGCCTCACGCCAACCCAGGCCAGCCCCTTGGGCTCGGCCCGACATTAACCGAGGTCTCCCGCCCCCGCCACCGCCTATCGCCCCGCTCTATGGTGAAACTGGGGCAAGGTTCCGTTACGGCAGCGCTTCAGGGAAGCGCCGGCCGGAGCGCCTGCCTCTTGGCGAAAAAGCGGTCGACGGCCGCCGTCATAGCGGTGGTGGAGCGCTCTCGCCACTGGTCCGACATGAGGAGATCGAAGTCCTTGCGGCTCGACAGGTATCCGAGTTCCACCAGCACGGAGGGGATGTCGTGCGCCCTCAGGACGCGGAAGCCCGCCTGCCGGTGGGGGTTCTTGTTCATGCGCGCCACGGTATCCAGCTCGCCGACGAGGCGCGATGCAAAGCTGTGGGAAAAGGCCCGGGTCTCCCGGAGCGTCAGGTCGCGCAGGATATCGGACACCTCCTCGGCGGCCTGCTCGCCGGGATCGAGGCCCGCCACCGCGTCCGCCTGGTTCTCCCGGTCGGCGAGCCGCGCCGAATCGGCGTCGGAGGCCCGCTCGGCTCCGGTATAGATCGTCAGCCCCCGCACGTCCTGCTGACCGCCCGCGATCGAATCGGCGTGAATCGAGATGAAAAGATCGGCCTTCGCCCGCTGGGCGATGCGCACCCGCTCGCCGAGGGGCACGAACACGTCCTGCTCGCGGGTCATGAGCACCCGGTAGCGGCCTTCGGCTTCGAGCTTCTTGCGGAAGAGCTGGGCGAAGGCGAACACGATGTCCTTCTCGACCATCCCGCCCGCCGCCGCCGCGCCCGGGTCCACGCCCCCGTGCCCCGGATCGAGCATGATCACCGGCCGGCGGTCGCCCTGGTCGGAGGGGGCCGGCTCGGCCGCGGGCGCGGCGAGCTTCGTGGCGCTCTCGGCCGCCGCCCGGCGGAACTCCTCCCGGTCGGCCTTGGCGAGTTCGACGATGAGGAGCGTCGCCCCGTCCCGGGGGCTCGCGATGGTGTCGATGCGCGACACCATTGCGGGCTGGCTCAGGTCCACCACCACGCGGGAGCGGCCCGGGGCGAACAAGCCGTAGCGGTAGGAGGCGATGAGCCCCTCCCGCTTGCGCCCGGTCTCAGGCGGCAGGTGGAACGCCACCTCGGGAAAGTCGATCACCACCCGGTCGGGCCGCTCCAGAACGTGGGCGGTGGCGGTCACGGGATGGGACAGGGTCACCTTGAGGCGGGTTCTCGCCCCGTCGACCTCCACCTCCATGGCGGCGGCGACACGGGGCTCCGACGGGCTCGCCGCCCGGGCGATTCCCGCGCCGGCAACGAGCACTCCCAGGCAAAACGCCAGGGCGGCCAAGGGCTTGACGAGCCCGCTGAGCAGCTTGTCGGTCATGGTGCGGTGCTTTGGGTTCCGCCCCCTTCGTACCCCATAGGCCCGCTTTGGTTAACAGACCGTCACCGGCGGGGGCCGGTTGAGGGCGCCCTGTGGCAGGTCGGTGACGTTACTCCGGGGTCACACCGGACCCGCGGCATCTTGCCAAAACCTGGATCTCCTCTGTAATGGTGGGGACCCCGTCCGGCGTGGCCGAATCTGACGGAAGGCCTGCGGAGACGGTTGTGTTGACCGATCCTCGAGGATTTCCGTCACCTCTACGGCAGGCTCCCGGCTCGGTGTCAGATGGCGTCTTGCGGCGCCGTATCTGCCGATGGCCGGCCCTCCGGCCCATCGATTTCGAAAGGGCCGTTGTTGGATGGTTGCGCAGGCGAAGTCAGATATGACCTTCGTACCGGCGCCTTCCCATGCGCGCGATTCTCGCGTCCTCCAGCGACCACGCCGTGGCGGCGCCGGAGCGGCCCTCCCCCACACCCATCTTCAACCAGAGCGCGTCGCTTTAAGGCGCGCAACGGCGATCGAACGCAATCCGAACGCAACCTTCCTCCGCGGACCTCAGATGAGGCCCGGACGACCGCCTCTTGAGCGGCCCCTGCATCAGGCTTTGCCCTCGATCGCCATGTCGAGAGTTCATCATGGCCAACAAAATGCTGATCGATGCCTCCCACCCGGAAGAGACCCGGGTCGTGGTGGTGCGCGGACAGAAGGTCGAGGAGTTCGACTTCGAATCCGCTAGCCGCAGGCAGCTGCGCGGCAACATCTATCTCGCCAAGGTCACCAGGGTCGAACCGTCGCTCCAGGCCGCCTTCGTCGAGTACGGCGGCAACCGGCACGGCTTCCTCGCCTTCAGCGAGATCCATCCCGACTACTACCAGATCCCCTTCGCCGACCGTCAGGCGCTGCTCGAGGCCGAGGCCCAGGCCGCCCGCGACGAGGAGGTCGAGGAGGAGCGGCGCAACCGCCGGCGCCGCCGCGGCCAGCCCAAGCGCTCGCGCTCCGACGAGACGGTGAGCGCCGCGCCCGAGGGCGAGGACGCGCCGGCATCCGAGACCGATGCCGAGATCGCCGCCGAGGCCGGCAATCCGCTGGCCGCCGTGCCGGCCGGCAAGCCCTCGCCCGAGGACGACGTGGCGCCCGCCGTCGAGGCGGCCGTCGTCGGAACGGACGAGGCGCCGGGCGCCGATGCCGCCTCGGACGCCGCCCCTGCCGCGGAGCCCGCCGACGAGGCCGAAGCTGTCGAGGCACTGGCCTCCGTCGCCGACGACGATGCAACGGACGAGGATGAGGACGAGGACGAAGAAGGCGAGGACGACGAGGAGGAAGACGCCGAGACCGCGGACGGCGAGCCCGTCGAGGAGCACGAGGTCGTCGAGCAGCTCGGGGGCGACACCCTCGACGAGGTGCGCGAGCGCGCCCCCCGCGTGCACCGCCGCCAGTACAAGATCCAGGAAGTGATCAAGCGCCGGCAGATCCTGCTGGTCCAGGTCGTCAAGGAGGAGCGCGGCAACAAGGGCGCCGCCCTCACCACCTATCTCTCCCTCGCGGGCCGCTACTCCGTCCTCATGCCGAACACCGGCCGGGGCGGCGGCATCTCGCGCAAGATCACCAACGCCGCCGACCGCAAGCGCCTGAAGGAGATCGCGAGCGAGCTCGGCGTGCCGGGCGGCATGGGCATCATCCTGCGCACCGCCGGCGCCTCCCGCACCAAGGCGGAGATCAAGCGCGACTACGAATACCTGATGCGCCTGTGGGAGAGCGTGCGCGAGCTGACCCTGCAATCCTCGGCCCCGGCGCTCGTCTACGAGGAAGGCTCGCTTATCAAGCGCGCCATCCGCGACCTCTACAACAAGGACATCGACGATATCCACGTCGCGGGCGAGGACGGGTACCGCGAGGCCAAGGACTTCATGCGGATGCTCATGCCGAGCCATTCCAAGCTCGTGCAGCCCTACCGCGATCCGGTGCCGCTCTTCGCGCGCTTCGGCGTTGAGGCCCAGCTCGACGCCATGTTCTCGAACCACGTGACGTTGAAATCGGGCGGCTACCTCGTCATCAACCCGACGGAAGCCCTCGTCTCGATCGACGTGAACTCCGGGCGTTCGACCCGCGAGCACAATATCGAGGACACGGCCCTCAAGACGAACCTCGAGGCGGCAGAGGAGATCGCCCGCCAGCTCCGGCTGCGGGATCTCGCCGGCCTCATCGTCATCGACTTCATCGACATGGAGGAGAAGCGGAACAACCGCGCCGTCGAGAAGAAGCTCAACGAGTGCCTGAAGGACGACCGCGCCCGCATCCAGGTGGGCCGCATCTCGCCCTTCGGCCTCCTCGAAATGTCGCGCCAGCGCATCCGCACGGGCGTGCTCGAATCCTCCTCCATCCCCTGCCCGCACTGCGCGGGCGCCGGGACCGTGCGCTCCACCCCATCGGTCGCCCTCCACGTGCTGCGCGCCGTCGAGGAGATGCTGATCAAGAGCGCCACCCACAACGTGATCGTGCGGACCCGCACGGAGGCGGCGTTCTACATTCTCAACCAGAAGCGCATCCACCTGCGGGACATCGAGACCCGCTTCGGCGTGATGGTGACGATCGTCGCCGACGAGACGCTCACGGGCACCACCACCTACGCCATCGAGCGCGGGGACGTGGCCGTGAAGGTGGAGCACAAGGCCCCCGCCACCGGCGTTCAGATCGACGCCATCGAGCTCGACGACATCGATGAGGAGATCGAGGCGGAGGACGACGAGGAGGTTGCCGCCGAGGCCTCCGAGGAGACCGGCGAGGCCCGCGAGGACGAGGAAGGCGGCCGTCGCCGCCGTCGCCGTCGGCGCCGGCGCGGCGGCCGCAACGGCGAGCGCGAGCTCTCCGCTGACACCCACACGGAGGGCGCTCCCGAATCCGACGAGGAGGACGGGGCCGAAGGTGCGGAGGACGGCGAGGCCGAGGGCGAAGCCGCCGAGGCCGGCCCGCGCGAGGCTGCGGAGGGCGAGGATCGCAATGGCCGTCGCCGTCGCCGAGGCCGCCGCGGCGGCCGCGGACGGGATCGCGACCGCGAGGGCCGAGTTCAAACCGCCAACGGCGTCGATCACGACATCGCGGCGATGCCGGAGGTCTACATCGAGGCTCCGGCGGACGAGGTGGGCGGCGAGCCTGCGCCCGCCTTCCGCCAGATCCCGATCTCGCAGCCGGAGCCCCAGGCCGAGCAGTTCGCCCCCGCTGCCCCCGTCGCCGCCGAGGCGCCGCAGCCGGAAGCGGCCCCGGTGCCGGCGGACGCAGCCCCCGAGGCGGAGCCCGCCCGCCCGGTTCTCCCGGAGCCGGAACCCGTCGCCGTGGTGCTGACGCCCCCCGATCCGGACCGCCCCAAGCGCGCCGGCTGGTGGTCCAAGGCCAAGCAGGTTCTGAGCGGTTCGTGACAAGCAAAACCCCGGCGGCAACGCCGGGGTTTTTCGTCGGAACGACCGTGAGCTCAGGCCAGGCAGGGCCGAGGTCGAACGCGCGCCCGCATCAAAGCCACCCCCGCAGCCGCCGCACCGCCTCGCGGCAATCCTCCTCCGAACCCGCGAAGGAGAGCCGCAGGTAATGCGCTCCTTCTCTGGCATCGAAATCGACGCCCGGCGTCGCCGCGACACCGGCTTCGTCCAGCATCCGCCGGCAGAAGGCGATGCTGTCGTTCGTGAACCGGGCCACGTCCGCGTAGATATAGAACGCGCCGTCCACCGGATGCATGTCGGTGATGCCGATGCGGGGCAATTCTTCCAGGAGTAGGGCGCGGTTGCGCGCGTAAGACGCCTTCACGGCCTCGAGCTCCTCCGCCGCGTCGAAGGCAGCGAGCGCCGCCACCTGCGAGAGGAAGGGCGGCGAGATGTAGAGGTTCTGCGCCAGGCGCTCGATCGGCCGCACGAGCCGGTCCGGCACCACGATCCAGCCGATCCGCCAGCCGGTCATGCAGTAGTACTTGGAAAACGAGTTGATGACGACCGCATCCGGATCGCTCGCCAGCGCCGTGGAGGCGGACTCCCCGTAGGTGAGGCCGTGGTAGATCTCGTCCGAGACGAACCACAGGCCGAGCCGCCGGCAGGTTTCGCCGAGGTCGCGCAGGGCGTCGCGGCCGATCATCGTGCCGGAGGGGTTGGCCGGGCTCATGGCGAGCACGCCCTGGAGCGGGCCCTCCGCATGGGCGCGGGCGATGGCGGCCGCCGTCATGATCCAGCCGTCGGCCTTCGCCAGCGGGATCTCGACGGGCTTAAGGCCGAGCGCCTCCAGGATGTTGCGGTAGGCCGGATAGCCCGGTGCCGTGATCGCCACCCGGGCGCCCGCATCGAAGAGGCCCAGGAAGGCGAGGACGAAGCCGGCCGACGAGCCCGTCGTCACCACCACCTGCTCGGGCCGGATCGCGACCCCGTAGGCCTCCCGGTAGTGCCGGGCGATCCGCTCCCGCAAGGGGGCGACCCCGAGGGCCTCCGTATAGCCGATCCGTCCCGCCTCGAGGGCCGCCTTCGCGGCCTCCCGGGCGGCCCGGGGCGCGGGCGCCGAGGGCTGGCCCACCTCCATGTGGACGACGCTCTCGCCCCGTCGCTCCTTGGCGGCGGCGGCGGCCAGCACGTCCATGGCGAGGAAGGGCTGCACCCGCTCGACGCGGCGGGCGAGGGCGGGCTCGGTCGGGAGGGCGGCGGCTTTGATCATGCCGGGCTCGTAGCCCCTCGCCGCCCCTGGGGCAACGTGCCCTTAAGGCTCAACGCAGCCGTGAATTGACGCTGCAAGGCTCAAGCCGCTAACCACAGGGGCCATGCTGCCTTTGCCTCGCTTCCTCAAAGGGTTCCTGCCCCGCACGGCAGGCCGCGCCGCCGCCTGGCTCGCGGCTGGCTGCCTCGTCGCCGCGCCCGTCGCGGCGGAGGCCCAGGAGCGCCGCAGCCTGAGGATCGTCCGGGACGTCGAGACCGAGCAGCTGCTGCGCGAATACGCTCAGCCGGTGCTGAAGGCGGCCGGCATCAACGCCGGCGCCACGAAGATCATTCTCGTCAACGACCGGTCCTTCAACGCCTTCGTGGCGAACGGCCAGAAGATCTTCATCAATGTCGGCGCCCTGATGGATTCGGAGACGCCGAACGAGATCATCGGGGTGATCGCCCACGAGGCGGGGCACATCGCGGGCGGGCATCTCGCGCGCCTGCGCCAGCAGATCGCGAACGCCCAGATCCTCTCGGTGGTCGGAATGCTGGCGGGCGTCGGCGCCATGGCGGGCGCGGCGACGGGCGGCGGGCAGATCGGCGGCGCCGGCATGGGCGCCGCGGGCATTGCGGCCGGCAGCCAGGAGATGGTGAAGCGCAGCCTCCTCGCCTATCAGCGCTCGGAGGAGCAGGCGGCGGATGCGGCGGCCCTGCGCTATCTCCAGGCCACGGGCCAGTCGCCCAAGGGCATGCTCACCACCTTCGCGCGGTTCGCCGATTCCGGCATGTTCCGCTCCCGTTCGGTCGATCCCTACCTCATGAGCCACCCGCTCCCCATGGAGCGCATCAGCCAGCTCGAGCGCCTCGCCAAGGCGAGCCCGCATTTCGGCGCCAAGGACCCGCCCGCGCTCCAGGCGCGGCACGACCTCATGCGGGCCAAGCTCTTCGGCTTCGTGGAGCGGCAGGATACGGTGCTCCGCCGCTATCCGCCGTCCAACACCTCGGCTCCCGCCCGCTATGCCCGGGCCGTGATGGCCTATCGCAGCGGGCGCCTGTCCGAGGCGCTCGCCGCCATCGACGGCCTCCTGGCCGAGCAGCCCGGCAACGCCTTCTTCCATGAGCTCAAGGGGCAGGCGCTCCTCGAGAGCGGCCGCGCCCGCGAAGCAATCGGGCCGCTTCGCCAGGCGGTCGCCCTGCAGCCCAACGGGGTCCCGATCCGCACGCTCTACGGGCAGGCCCTCCTCGCCGCGGGCGACGTGGCGGGCGCGATCCGCGAACTCACCATCTCGACGAGCCGCGAGCCCGATGCCCCCGACGGGTTCCGCCACCTCGCCATGGCGTACGGCCAGCGGGGCGATATCGGCCAGGCGGAACTCGCCTCGGCGCAGAGCTTCCTCAATTCGGGGGACGTGAAGAACGCCCAGACCCAGGCCAGCCGCGCCATGACGAAGCTGAAGCCCGGCTCGCCCGCTTATCTCAAGGCCGAGGACATCCTCGCCTATCGGCCGCCCCGCAACGACGACTGAACCCCACACAAGGACACCCGATGCGCCTCCCCCTTCCCTCGCTCCGCGCCGCCCTCATGGCGGGCGCCGTGGCGCTCGCGCCGGCAGCGCTCGCGCAGACGCCGGCCCCGTTCACGGAACAGCAGCGTCAGGCCATCGGCCAAGTGGTGCGCGAGTATCTCCTGAAGAACCCGGAACTCCTCCAGGAGGTCATGACGGAGCTCGAGAAGCGCCAGGCCGAGCAGCAGCGGGTGGCGCAGGCCACGGCGCTCAAGGAGAACCGCCAGCTCCTCGTCAACAGCCCGCACGGCATCGTCGCCGGGAACCCGCAGGGCGACGTCACGCTGATCGAGTTCTTCGACTACAATTGCGGCTTCTGCAAACGGGCGCTCGCGGACGTGCGTACCCTCATGAAGGCCGACCCGAAGCTGCGGATCGTCATGAAGGACTTCCCGGTCCTCGGCCCCGATTCCGTCGAGGCGAGCCGGGTGTCGCTGGCCGTCAAGAACCAGCTCCAGGGCGAGAAGCTGTTCGACTACCACGTGCGCGTCATGGAGAGCCGCGGCCGCGTGAACGGCGAGCGGGCCATGGCGGTGGCGAAGGAGATGGGGGTCGACACGGCCCGCGTGCAGCGGGACATGGAGGCGCCGGAAATCCGGGACGCCCTCCAGACCAATGTGGGCCTCGGCGACAAGCTCGGCCTCACCGGCACCCCGGCCTTCATCGTCGGGGACGAGATCATCTCCGGCGCCGTGGGCGTCGAGCCCCTGAAGCAGGTGGTGGCGAGCATCCGCCAGTGCGGCAAGGCGAGCTGCTGACGCCGGCCAGGGGCGCTAGGGTTTGCCTCCCATCCTCATCCTGAGGAGGGCCTCGAGGCCCGTCTCGAAGGAGGATTCAGTGAACGCTGGATGCGCTAACCTGAAAACACTGGAGGTGCCCTCGTCCTTCGAGACGTTCGCTCCGCGAACCCTCATCCTGAGGGCTGGTGGCAGATTATGAAAGCTGGGCTGGGCGCAGTTCCCCGCCCGGTCCACATTCCGTTCGAAGGGGATAAAGCCTACGCCCCTTTCCCCCCGCGCCCCTTTTGTTTATGAGGGCCGCTCCGGCTCCGCTGCGGCGGGGCCTCGGGAGCATCTTTCGTGGCGACCATCGCGGTCCACGTCCTCAACGGACCGAACCTCAACCTCCTCGGCCAGCGGGAACCCGGCATCTACGGAACCCTTACCCTGGCCGACATCGAACGCCAGGTGCGCGAGCGGGCGGCGGACCTCGCGGTCGAGGTGACGTTCCGTCAATCGAACCACGAGGGCGAACTCGTCACCTGGATTCAGGAGGCGGGCCTCGCGGGCGTCGGACTGGTGCTGAACGCGGGCGCCTACACCCACACCTCGGTCGCCCTGCGCGACGCCATCTCCGGCGCCAAGGCCACGGCCGTGGAGGTTCACCTCTCGAACGTCCATGCCCGCGAGAGCTTCCGTCACCGCTCCCTCATCGCTCCCGTCTGCATCGGCGTGATCGCCGGCTTCGGACCCCGAAGCTACCTGCTCGGCCTTGATGCCGTCGCCCAGGCGATGCGCGACCGGGCCGGCGCCCCATCCTGAGTTTCCCGAATGACACGAGGTCGCAAATCCATGGCCGCCAAGGACAACCCCTTCGATCCCGATCTGGTGCGCGAGCTCGCCACCATGATCGCGAACACCGATCTTACCGAGATCGAGGTGGAGAAGGGCGACCTGCGCATCCGGGTGGCCCGCACGGTCACGACGCACGTCACCATGCCGATGGCGGCCCCGGCGCCCCAGGCCTCCGCGCCGATGGCTGCCCCCGTCCTCGCCCCGCCCCCTGCGAACGATCCCGCCGGGGTGACGAAGAGCGCCGCGCATCCGGGCGCCGTGCCCTCGCCCATGGTCGGCACCGCCTACCGCAAGCCCTCGCCGGACGCGAAGAACTTCGTCGAGATCGGCTCCAAGGTGGCGACGGGAGACAAGCTGCTCCTGGTCGAGGCCATGAAGACCTTCAACGAGATCGTGGCGCCCCGCGCCGGCACCGTGACCGCGATCTTCGTCGAGGACGGAACGCCCGTTGAATACGGCGAGCCTCTTCTGGTGATCGAGTAATGTTCGACAAGATCCTGATCGCCAATCGCGGGGAGATCGCGCTGCGCATCCTGCGCGCCGCCAAGGAACTCGGCATCGCCACGGTGGCCGTGCATTCCACCGCCGACGCGGACGCCATGCACGTGCGCCTCGCCGACGAGAGCGTGTGCATCGGACCCCCGGCCGCCCGCGACAGCTATCTCAACGTGATGGCGCTCATCGCCGCCTGCGAGATCACGGGCGCGGATGCGGTCCATCCTGGCTACGGATTCCTGTCGGAGAATGCGCGCTTCGCGGAGGTGCTCGACCATCACCGCATCGCCTTCATCGGCCCCAAGGCGGAGCATATCCGCATCATGGGCGACAAGATCGAGGCGAAACGCACGGCCAAGCGCCTCGGCATCCCGTGCGTGCCGGGCTCCGAAGGCGGCGTGACCGACGAGGCCGAGGCCAAGCGCATCGCGAAGGACATCGGCTTCCCGGTGATCATCAAGGCGGCCGCCGGCGGCGGCGGGCGCGGCATGAAGGTGGCGCGCACGGAAGAAGACCTCGAGCACGCCCTCCAGACCGCCCGCACCGAGGCGAAGGCCGCCTTCGGCGACGACGCTGTCTATATCGAGAAGTACCTCGAAAAGCCCCGCCATATCGAGATCCAGGTGCTGGGCGACGGCAAGGGCAACGCGATCCATCTCGGGGAGCGCGACTGCTCGCTACAGCGCCGCCACCAGAAGGTCTGGGAGGAAGGTCCCTCCCCGGCCCTCAACGCCGAGATGCGCGAGCGCATCGGCGGCGTCGTCGCCAAGGCCATGCAGGACCTCCAATATGCGGGCGCCGGCACCATCGAGTTCCTGTACGAGGACGGCGAGTTCTACTTCATCGAGATGAACACGCGCATCCAGGTCGAGCACCCGGTGACCGAGATGATCACCGGCATCGACCTCGTGAACGAGCAGATCCGCATCGCCGCCGGCGCGCCTCTCTCCGTGCGCCAAGAGGACGTCAAGATCGAGGGACACGCCATCGAGTGCCGCGTGAACGCCGAGCATCCCTCGACCTTCCGCCCCTCCCCCGGCACGATCTCGTACTTCCACCCGCCGGGCGGGCTCGGGGTGCGCGTCGACTCGGCGGCCTATCAGGGTTACCGCATCCCGCCTCACTATGACTCGCTCGTCGGCAAGCTTATCGTGCACGGCCGCACCCGTAACGAGTGCCTCATGCGCCTGCGCCGGGCCCTCGACGAGTTCGTGGTGGACGGGGTGGAGACGACCCTGCCGCTCTTCCGCAACCTCGTACGCAACGCCGACATCCAGAACGGCCAGTACGACATCCACTGGCTCGAGAACTACCTTAAGACCGGCGGCATCGAGGCATAAGCCCCTCCGCGCGATCGGCGGCCCCGCTTCAGCGAGGCGGGACCGCTGTGCGCGGCCACCAATCTCCTGTTCCCGTGATCGGCGGCCTGCCCTACAATCCCGCGCCATGCATGGCGGTCCCATCGACATCACGCCTGAGGTCCTGCTCAAGGCGTATGCGGCCGGCATCTTCCCGATGGCGGAGGATGCGGAGGATACGGGGCTGTTCTGGGTCGAGCCGCGCGAGCGCGGCATCCTTCCCCTCGACGGGTTCCACATCGGCCGGCGGCTCGCCCGCACGGTGCGCTCGGATGTGTTCGAGATCCGCATCGACCATGACTTCGACGGGGTGATCGCGGGCTGCGCGGCCCCGGGCCACGACCGCCAGAAGACCTGGATCAGCGGGCGCATCCGCCAGCTCTACGGCGACCTTTTCGACCGCGGCTATTGCCACACCGTCGAGGCCTACCAGGACGGCCGGCTCGTCGGGGGTCTCTACGGCGTGAGGCTCGGCGCCGCCTTCTTCGGCGAGAGCATGTTCCACACAGCCCGGGATGCCTCCAAGGTCGCGCTCGTGCATCTCGGGGCGCGGCTGAGGCGGGGGGGCTTCACGCTTCTCGACACCCAGTTCGTCACCGAACACCTGTCCCAGTTCGGCGCCCACGAGGTGCCCCGCCGCGACTACAAGCAGATGCTCCGCACCGCCCTCGACCTCCAGGGCGACTGGTACGCCTGGCCTCGCGGACGGCAGGTCACGGGCGCGGAGGCCTTGGCGGCATTCGGGCGCTGAACGGCTCCCACGCCTGTCATTCCGGGGCCGCGCAGCGGTGCCCGGAACCCATAAACGTCAACGCTTCCAGGATGAGCGCACCGGCACCGGGCCAGCTCTTGCGCTTCGGCAAGCCGCGGACGGGACCTCTGCGTTGAAAGCTACTGCGGCGCGGCCGGGAAGAACCGCGGCTGGCGCGGAGCCTGGGCGGGGGCGCCGGCGGGCAGCGGGGCCCCTGCGGGAGCACCCTGGGGAGGCTGGGCGGGACGGCTCTGGCCGGGCGGACGGCCCTGGGCGGCGGGCTGGATCGGGGTCGGCTCCGGCAGGGGATCCTTGGGCTCCGCGATCACTTCCGTGCCGCCTTTGCAGTCCACGAGCCACACGTCGTAGACCGGGTGCTCGATGCCGTGCAGGCCGGGGCTCGCGGCGAACATCCAGCCCGTGAACAGGCGGCGGGTCTTCGCCTCGAGGGTGATCTCGTCGACCTCGATGAAGGTGGTGGTGTTGGGGCTCTCGGTGGGCGGGCGCGTGTAGCAGACGCGCGGGGTCATCTGCAGGGCGCCGAACTGAACGGTCTCGTCCACCGCCACCTCGAAGGAGACGATGCGGCCCGTGATCTTGTCGAGCCCGGAGAACACCGCCGTTGGGTTCTTGATCTTATCGGCCTGCGCGGAGCCCGCCATGCAGGCCAGGCCCGCCGCGACCGCACAAGCTCGCCTGAACGAGACGCCCATCGAAACCGATCCCCAAGCGCGGCCGGGTTCCCGCCGCAACGCGCCCCGCGTTAACACGGGAAGCATGGTGGAAAAAGGGCGCCGGGCCCTTCTCCCGCCAAGCTTTTCGGAGTCGTCGACGCGCTTTCCATAGAGGGCGCATTGCCGGACACTCGCCCCCGACACAACCGGGAGGAAAGCCCATGCCGACCGACTCGCCCGCCAACCACGAACTCGTCCTCACCCGCCTCATCGAGGCGCCGCGGGAGGCGCTCTACCGCTGCTGGACGGAACCCGATCTCCTGAAGCAATGGTTCGCGCCCCTCCCTTACACCACGCCCCATGCGGAGCTCGACGTCAGGCCGGGCGGGTCGAACCTCATCGTCATGCGCGCGCCGGACGGGAGCGAGTTCCCGAACCGGGGCGTCTACCTCGAGGTGGTGCCGAACGAGCGGCTCGTGGTGACGGACGCCTACACGGCCGCCTGGGAGCCCTCCCCGAAACCCTTCACGACCCTGATCCTCACCTTCGAGAATGAAGGAGGCGGGACCCGCTACACCGCCCGGGTCCGCCACTGGACGGCGGAGGACCGGGACGCCCACGAGCGCATGGGCTTTCACGAGGGCTGGGGCATCTGCGCCGACCAGCTGGCGGCGCTGGCCGGACGGATCTGAGGCTCCGGCGCGGCCCCGGGGTGGGTTGAGCATCGGCGCCCGGCGGGCTTTGGTCGAATCATGACCGTACCGATTCGCAAGCCCGCCGAGGGCCTCGGCCTCGACCGCGAAACCACCCTGCGCCTCCATGGCCGCCACTGCATCGCCGGGCTCGACGAGGTGGGGCGGGGTCCCCTCGCGGGTCCGGTGGTTGCGGCCGCCGTGGTGCTCAACCCGGCCAGCGTCCCCCCGGGCCTCGCCGATTCGAAGAAGCTCACCGCCGCGCGCCGGGAGGCGCTCTTCGCCGAGATCCTGGCCAGCGCGCAGGTGGGCGTCGGCTCGGTGTCGCAGGCCGCCATCGACGCCATCAATATCCGGCAGGCCTCGCTGCAGGCCATGTGCCGGGCTCTCGCCGCGCTTCCCTGCCGGCCCGATCTCGCCCTCGTGGACGGCAACGACCCGCCGGACCTGCCCTGCGCCGTGGAGGCAGTGGTGAAGGGCGATGCGTCCATCGCCTCCATCGCGGCCGCCTCCATCGTCGCCAAGGTGGTGCGCGACCGCATGATGCGGCGGCTCGATTCGCTCTATCCGGCCTACGGCTTCGCCACCAATGCGGGCTACAGCACCGCGGCGCATCTCGCGGCCCTCGCCGAACACGGCCCCTGCCCGCTCCACCGCAGAAGTTTCTCGCCGATCCGGCAGATGGCGGGCGCGGGCTGAGGCCGCTTAACGGGCGTTAACCAGAAAAGACGAGCAATAACAACGGCTAGGCAAGAATTGCCGACCCAAAAAAGGACGCGTTTTTCGCAGAGCGGAAACCCGATCTTTACCCTACCGGCAGCATGATCCGTCCTGTCAGTTGCGTAACCGGTGATCACCCATGGGTACCTCGCGTACCGGGACCGCCGGCGCCGCTTCCCGGATCAGTGTCTCGCGTACCGGGAAAGCCGCGCCGGCGACTCGGACGGGGCGTAAAGCCCCTCTGTTCGTCTCCCCCATCCTCCCTCTCGACGAGATCCTCGTCGGGGACTGCATCGCGGCCCTGGAGAAGCTGCCGCCCGAGAGCGTCGACGTCGTCTTCGCCGACCCTCCCTACAACCTGCAGCTCGAGAGCGCCCTCACGCGTCCGGACCACAGTCTCGTGGACGCGGTCGACGACGACTGGGACAAGTTCGCGAGCTTCGCCGATTACGACGCCTTCACCCGCGCCTGGCTCCTCGCCGTCCGCCGCGTGATGAAGAAGAACGCGACCCTGTGGGTCATCGGCTCCTATCACAACATCTTCCGCGTCGGCGCCACGCTCCAGGACCTCGACTTCTGGATCCTCAACGACATCGTGTGGCGCAAAGCCAACCCGATGCCGAACTTCCGCGGGCGGCGCTTCACCAACGCGCACGAGACCATGATCTGGGCCTCGAAGGGTGCGGACGCCAAGAGCTACACCTTCCACTACGAGGCGCTGAAGGCAGGCAACGAAGACCTGCAGATGCGCTCGGACTGGTTCATCCCCCTCTGCACGGGGGAGGAGCGTCTCAAAGGCGAGGACGGCAAGAAGGTCCACCCGACCCAGAAGCCCGAATCGCTCCTCGCGCGAATCTTGCTCTCCTCATCCAATCCGGGCGATGTGGTGCTCGACCCGTTCTTCGGCACCGGCACCACCGGCGCTGTCGCCAAGCGCCTCGGGCGCCACTTCATCGGCCTCGAGCGGGACCCGACCTATGCGGCCGCCGCCCGCCGGCGGATCGACTCAGTGGAGCCGCTCTCCGACCTCTCGGTCGCGGCGCCGCCCGAGAAAAGGGCCGAGATCCGCGTGCCGTTCCTCTCCCTTATCGAGGGCGGCTACGTGAAGCCCGGCGAAACCCTCGTCGACGAGCGCCGCCGCCACCGCGCGACCGTGCGGGCCGACGGCACCCTGGCGCTTCCGGGCAACATCGTGGGTTCGATTCACAAGGTCGGCGCCCTCGTGCAGGGCCTCCCCGCCTGCAACGGCTGGACCTTCTGGCACGTGGAGCGGGGCAAGGCCCTCACCTGCATCGACACCTTCCGGGCGAAGGTGCGGGAGACGATGGCGGGCTAGGGTCACTCTGACGGGAGAGGTTCTACCCGGTGCGCTTCGGCAACTCCCCCAGGGCGTGCGCCAGCACCTTCTTCATCGAGCCCGGCAGCGCCTCCTCGGCGAGGCCCGATCGCGGCGTCCAGCGCATCTCCTTCGGGGCTTCGGTGCCCCGGGGCACCTTGGCGAAGAACACCGTGAGCTCCAGGGGAAAGTGCGTGAACACGTGGCGCACCACCCCCGGCAGGCGCTTCCAGCGGGCCTCGAGGGGCGCATCGAGCATCCCGCGGGCCGGGTCGTAATCCGCCTCCCAGGCGCTCGTCGGCGGCTCCGCCATACCGCCGAGAAGCCCCTTCGGCGGGCGGGTCCGGAGCAGCACCGCATCGTCGGCCCGCAGCACCACGAAGGCGGCGCCCCGGCGCAGCTGGCCCTCGACCTTCTTCTGCTTCTTGGGATAGGCCTCCTGAAGCCCCTCGGCCCGCGCGCGGCAGGGCGCCATCCAGGGGCACAGGGCGCAGGCCGGGCGCTTCGGCGTGCAGATCGTGGCGCCGAGATCCATCACGGCCTGCGCGAAGTCCCCCGGCCGGTCCTGCGGAACGAGGCCTTCGGTGAGGGCGCGGATCGCCGGCTTTGCCTTCGGCAGGGGCTCCTCGATCTGGAACACCCGCGACATCACCCGCTCGACGTTTCCGTCCACCGCCGCCGCGACCTCGTTGAAGGCGATCGCCGCCACGGCCGCCGCCGTATAGGCGCCGATGCCCGGAAGCTTGAGGAGTTCGGCCTCGGTGCCCGGGAAACGCCCGCCGTGACCCGCCACCACGGCCTTCGCGCAGGCATGGAGATTGCGGGCCCTCGAGTAATAGCCGAGCCCCGCCCAGGCCTGCATCACCGCGTCCGCCGGCGCCTCCGCCAGGGCCTCCACGGTCGGAAAGCGCTCGAGGAAGCGCTGGTAGAAGGGCTTGACCGCAGCGACGGTCGTCTGCTGCAGCATGATCTCGGAAATCCAGACCCGATAAGGGTCCGCCGTCTCGCCGGGCCTCGCGCGCCAGGGCAGGTCGCGCCTGTGGCGGTCGTACCACGTGAGCAGATCGCGGGCGTCGGGTCTGGCGCCACCGGGGCTCGGCGTTAACATGCCCTCGCCATAACGAGCCCGAACCGATATTCCAACGCGGCTTTTGGACTGGACGATGCGCAAACCCCGACCCCGGCTCAGCCACCTTTCGGACTTCGTCGATACCTGCCTCGGGCCGGTTCTCGCCGCGCAGGGCTTCGCCACCTCCGACATCCTGGCGGCGTGGTCCGAGATCGTGGGCGAGCGCCTTGCCGGCTTCACCCAGCCCGTGAAGATCGAGTGGAAACGCAAGGGGGCCGGCGCGGACCCGGAAGCGAGGCCCGAGCCGGCCACGCTCGTGATTCGGGTCGAGAGCGCCTTCGCCCTCGAGATGCAGCACCTCGCCCCCGTGGTGATCGAGCGGGTGAACGCCTATTACGGCTGGCGCTGCGTCGGCCGCATCGTGCTCAAGCAGGGCCCGGTGCGCCGGGCGGAGCCGCGCCGGCCCCGGGTCGCGGCGGTGGACGAGGCCACCCGCCGCTATGTCGGCGCCCTCGTCGAGCCGATCGCCGAGGACGGCCTCAAGGCCGCGCTCGGGCGCCTGGGGGAGGCCGTGATGGGCGCCTCAGGGCCCGGCAAGCGCACGAAAGCGTGACGCACGGGCTTCTTGCCAGGGCCCCGGCATCCCATCTACGCCGGAGCAAAGCCATTGTTGGAGTGGACGTCCATGATCACCCGCCGTCAGGCGCTTCAGATGCTCGGATCGGTCGCCGCCGTCGCCGCCCTCCTGCCGGGCTTCCCGGCGCTCGCCCAGAACGTGTCGCCCCAGGACCTTGCCCAGCCCGGTCCCCTCGGCGACGTGGCCCAGGGTCCGGCGGACGCCAAGGTGACCATCATCGAATACGCCTCCCTCACCTGCTCGCACTGTGCGACCTTTCACCGGGACACCTACCCGCTGCTGAAGAGCCGCTACATCGACAAGGGCCAGGTCCGCTACATCCTGCGCGAGTTCCCGCTCGATCCGCTGGCGACCGCCGGCTTCATGCTGGCCCGCTGCGACGGCGAGCAGAAATACTATCCGGTGGTCGACATGCTGTTCCAGCAGCAGCGTGCCTGGACATCCACGGACAAGCCGCTCGACGCCCTGCGCCAGATGATGCGCCAGGCCGGTTTTTCACAAGAAAAGTTCGATGCTTGCCTCAAGGACCAGAAGCTTTATGACGCGGTGAACGCGGTGAAGACCCGCGGTATGGAAACCTTCAAGGTTGATTCCACGCCGACCTTCTTCATCAACGGTCAGCGCTACCCGGGTAACATGTCCATTGACGAGCTTGAGAAGGTCATCAAGCCGATCTTGGGGGTCTAACAGCACCCTTCGCCTCCCCCGCGCCGGGGGAGGCCTCTGCCTGTCTGCGCCGCGGGTGAGGGCGTCATGAAGCTCACCCGCCTGCGCATCGCCGGCTTCAAGACCTTCGTGGAGCCCACCGACTTCCTGATCGAGCCCGGGCTCACGGGCGTCGTCGGCCCGAACGGCTGCGGGAAGTCGAACCTCGTCGAGGCCCTGCGCTGGGTGATGGGCGAGAACTCGCATAAGAACATGCGCGCGTCCGGCATGGACGACGTGATCTTCTCCGGCTCCGGCAACCGCCCCGCCCGTAACCATGCCGAGGTGATGCTGCGCCTCGAGAACGACGACCGCTCCGCGCCGGCGGCCTTCAACGACGCCGACGTGCTGGAGGTCTCCCGCAAGATCGAGCGCGAGGAAGGCTCCACCTACCGGATCAACGGCCGCGAGGTGCGCGCCCGGGACGTGCAGATCCTGTTCGCCGACGCGGCGACCGGCGCCCGCTCGCCCTCCCTCGTCCGGCAGGGCCAGATCAACGAGCTCATCGCGGCCAAGCCCCAGTCCCGCCGCCGCATCCTGGAGGACGCCGCCGGCATCGCGGGGCTCCATGCCCGCCGGCACGAGGCGGAGCTCCGCCTCAAAGCGGCGGAGGACAATCTCGTGCGGGTCGAGGACGTGCTCCGCGAGATCGAGGCGCAGATCGATTCCCTGAAGAAGCAGGGCCGGCAGGCGAACCGCTACAAGAACCTCTCGGCGGAGATCCGCCGTCTCGAAGCGCTGCAATTCGCCATCGCCTTCGCGGAGGCGCGGGAGGCCGCGGCGACCGCGGAGCGGCAGGCTCAGGAGAACCTGAAGGCCGTCGCGGACCGCACGGAGGAGCAGACCCGCACCGCCACCGCCCAGGCGATCGCAGCCCATGCGATCCCCGGCCTGCGGGACGCCGAGGCTGCGGCTGCGGCTGCGCTCCAGCGGCTCGTCCATGCGCGAAACGAGCTCGAATCGGAGGAGCGCCGCTCGAAGGAGCGCCTCGCCGAACTTCAGCGCCACGTCGCCGATCTCGACCGGGACATCGCCCGCGAGGCCGGGCAGCGCGCGGATGCGGAGGCCACGATCGCGCGCCTCAAGGCGGAGGAAGAGGACCTCGCCGCCTCGACGGACGGGGCCGACGACCTGCGCGCGGAGATGCAGGAGCGGGTGAGCGCCGCCGAGGCCGAACTCGCCGAGGCCGAAGGGGCACTGGCGGCCCTCCAGGCCCAGGTGTCGGATCTCAACGCCCGCCGGGCGGCCCTGGAACGCGCCCTGCGCGAGGAGGCCGACCGGGCCGCCCGCTTCACGGCGGAGAAGGAGCGGGTCGAGCGCGATCTCGCATCGCTCGTCGCCTCCGCGGGGGACGGGCCGTCGCCCGAGGCCGTGCGCGTCGAACTCGGCAACGCGGATCTCAGGGCCCGGGAGGCCGAGGAGACCGCCGCCGGTGCCCGCGCCGCTCTCGCGGCCACCCGGGACGCCGAGGCCCGCGCCCGGCAGCCCCTGGCGGAGGCCGAACGCAAGGCCCAGCGCCTCGATGCGGAGGCGCGGACCCTGGCCAAGCTCTTCGCCCATGCGGAAAGCGACCTTTGGCCCCCGGCCCTCGACCAGATCACCGTCGCCAAGGGCTACGAGACGGCCCTCGGCGCCGCCCTCGGCGAGGACCTCGACGCCTCCACCAACACCTCCGCCCCCGCCCATTGGGCGGATACGGGCGCGGGCGCGGACGATGCACCCCTTCCCGAGGGGGTGGCGTCGCTCGCCAGCATCGCCGAAGCGCCCCCCGCCCTCCTGCGGCGCCTGCGCCAGATCGGCCTCGTCGAGCGATCGGACGGGCTGCGGCTGCGGGCGCTGCTGCGGCCCGGCCAGCGGCTGGTGTCCCGGCAGGGGGACCTGTGGCGCTGGGACGGCTACACCACGGCCGCCGAGGCGCCCTCCGCCGCCGCCCGGCGCCTCGCCGAGAAGAACCGCCTCGGCGACCTCCAACGGGACGCCGCCGCCGCCCGGGCCGAGGCCGACCGTCTCAAGGCTTTGGCCGACGGAGCCCAGGCCGCCGTGCGGGCCGCCTCCGGCCAGGAAACCCACGCCCTGGAAGCCGCCCGCCAGGCCCGGCAGATGCTGGACCAGGTCCGCAACCGCCTCGCCGCCGCCGAGCGGCGCGATGCGGAGATCGCCTCCCGCCGTTCGGCCCTGTTGGAGGGCCTGGCGCGCCTCTCGGAGAGCGAGGCGGAGGCGCAGGGCCGCCTCGCCGAAGCCGAAACGGCCCTCGAGACCCTGGCGCCCGCCCCCGACCTCGACAGCCGCCTCCTGCAGGAGCGCACCCGCGTGGCGGAGCAGCGCGCCGCCGTCTCGGAAGCCCGCGGCGCCCTTCAGGGGCTGGTCCACGAGGCCGAGATGCGCCGCCGGCGCCGGGACTCCATCGCCGCCGACATCCGCCTCTGGACCGAGCGCGCGGCCCGCTCCGCCCAGGCCGCCGACGATCTCGGCGAGCGCCTGGAGCGGGCCCGCGCCGAGCACGAGGCCCTGGTCGAGGCGCCCGACACCTATCTCCTGCGCCGGCGCCAGCTTCTCGCCGAGATCGAGGCCGCCGAGACCCGACGCAAGGCGGCCGCCGACGCCCTGGCCGCTGGCGAGACCGCCCTTGCGGAGACCGACCGCGCCGCCAGAGGGGCCCTGGAGGCGCTCGCCGCCGCCCGCGAGGCCCGCGCCGGATCGCAGGCCCGCTCCGAGGCCGCAACCCAGCGCCTCTCCGAGGTGACCCGCGCCATCGCCGAGACCCTCGACACCACGCCCGCCGGCCTCATCGAGCTTGCCGGCCTCAAGGACGCCGCCGCGCTCCCGAACGGTTCCGAGATCGACGCCAGGCTCCAGAGCCTGAAGGGCGACCGGGAGCGGCTCGGCGCCGTGAACCTGCGGGCCGAGGAGGAACTGACGGAGCTCGAAGCCAAGCACCAGCGCATCGCAACCGAGCGGGACGACCTCGTCGAGGCGATCAAGCGCCTGCGGCAGGCCATCGGCAGCCTCAACCGGGAGGGCCGGGAGCGCCTGCTCGCCGCCTTCGGCACCGTGAACGAGCACTTCAAACAGCTCTTCACCACCCTCTTCGGCGGCGGCACGGCGGAGCTGACCCTCGTCGATTCCGACGATCCTCTCGAGGCGGGCCTCGAGATCCTGGCCCGCCCGCCCGGCAAGAAGCCCCAGACCATGGCGCTCCTGTCCGGCGGCGAGCAGGCGCTGACGGCGACCGCCCTCATCTTCGCGGTGTTCCTGACGAACCCCTCGCCCATCTGCGTGCTCGACGAGGTGGACGCGCCCCTCGACGACGCCAACGTGGAGCGGTACTGCGATCTGCTCGACTCCATGGCCCGGCAGACCGAGACGCGCTTCGTCGTCATCACCCACAATCCGATCACCATGGCGCGCATGAACCGCCTCTTCGGCGTCACCATGGCGGAGCGGGGCGTCTCGCAGCTCGTCTCGGTGGACCTGCAGGCCGCCGAGCGCATCCTCGACGTGGCCTGACGCGCCCTCGGCGCAGGAGCTTATGCACAGGGAACCTCGCAAGCGCTTGTGCCATAACGGCATGCGTTTTAGGCCAGGGGGCCGTTTTCGGCCTTTTCCGCCGCAGCCTCAATGACTTAGAAGATTTTATCCGATCCTTGACAGGGGCACCCCTCGCCCGTATGGTCCGCGCGGCTTTCGGGGCCGGGTTTTCCCAGCCTTTTCTTGGGCTGCCCACGGAGGATGACGCGATGGCGGACCCCACCGGGCGGAACGATGAGAAGGACGGGAGACCGACCAGCTCCGACGACGCCAACCTGTCGGCGAGACTGAAGTCCCTTGATGCGCGGCTCGACAAAGCGGCTGCGGATCGTCAGGTGACCGAAGTCAAGCGCACCCGTACGTCGAACGACTCCAAGGCACTCGGCCAGGCCCTCCGGCTTTCGGCTGAATTCGTCTCGGGGGTCGTCGCGGGCGGGATCCTCGGGTGGCTCGTCGACCGGCTGTTCGGCATCGCCCCTTGGGGGCTCATCGTCTGTCTCATACTCGGCTTCTGCGCCGGGATGCTCAACCTGATGCGAGCCTCCGGCGTGGTGAAGTCCGCGCGGTACGACGACAAGCGGTAAGCGCCCATCCTGAAGCCGACGACGACGCACGGCAACACCGGAACGAGCAGCGGACGATCATGGCAAGCCCGATCGAGCAATTCCAGATCAAGCCGATCATCCCGGTCATCAATTTCACCAATTCGTCGCTCTTCATGATCGGCACCGCCGCCGTGATCGTGGGCGGCCTGCTCTATGCGACCCGCCACCGGGCGGTCGTGCCGGGCCGCGCCCAGGCCGTCGCCGAGATGCTGCACGATTTCGTCGCCGGCACCTTGAGGGACGCCGCCGGCCAGGAGGGGATGCGCTTCTTCCCCCTCGTGTTCTCGCTCTTCATGTTCGTGCTCACCGCCAACATGCTCGGCATGGTGCCGGGCTTCTTCACGGTGACGAGCCACATCATCGTCACCTTCGCCCTGGCGATGCTCGTGATCGGCACCGTGGTGGTCTACGGCTTCATGAAGCACGGCACCCATTTCCTCGGGCTCTTCGTGCCCTCGGGGGTGCCGAGCTGGCTCCTGCCCTTCATCGTCGTGATCGAGGTGATCTCGTTCCTCTCGCGGCCGATCTCCCTGTCGCTCCGCCTCTTCGCCAACATGCTGGCGGGCCACATCGCCCTGAAGGTGTTCGGCGGCTTCGTGGTGTCGCTCGGCGCCGCGGGCGCGGGCTTCGCGATCCTGGCTCCGCTCCCGCTCCTGATGGCGGTGGCGCTCACGGCGCTCGAGTTCCTCGTCGCCTTCCTGCAGGCCTACGTCTTCACGGTGCTGACCTGCATCTACCTCAACGACGCGCTGCACCCAGGCCACTAGGTCGGCGCCCGTACACCCCTCCCCTCCCGATCCCAGACCTCCAGGAGAACACGATGGATCCGGTTGCTTTCAAGTTCCTCGGCGCGGGCCTCGCCTGCATCGGCATGGGCCTCGCCGCCATGGGCGTGGGCAACATCTTCGGCAACTTCCTCTCGGGCGCCCTGCGCAACCCGTCGGCGGCCGACAGCCAGTTCGCCCGCGCGTTCATCGGCGCGGCGCTCGCGGAAGGTCTCGGCATCTTCTGCCTCGTCGTCGCTCTCGTTCTGCTCTTCACCTAAACCCTCATCGGTGATCGGGAGGGCGAGGCCGCAGCGCCTCGCCTGAGCACGGTGGCGGCGGACCGATCCGCCGTCATCGCACGTTTCAGGATCTTGTCTCATGGCTCAGGCTCAGACGACCCAGGCCGGTACGGAGGCCCATGGCGGCGCCGATGTCGGCTTCCCGCCCTTCGCCACCGAAACCTTCGGCGGCCAGCTGTTCTGGCTGATCGTCACCTTCGCTGTTCTCTACGCGCTCCTCTCCCGGCTGGTGCTGCCGCGCCTCACCGGCATCATCGAGGGCCGCCGTGAGACCATCGCGCGCGATCTCGACGAGGCCGCCGCCATGAAGACCCGCGCGGAGGAAGCCGGCACCGCCTACGAGAAGTCCCTCTCGGAGGCCCGCGCCCGCGCCCAGGCGCTCGCCCAGGAGACCCGCGCCAAGCTCAGCGCCGAATCCGATGCCAAGCGCAAGGCGCTCGAGGCCGACCTCGCGGGCCGTCTCGCTCAGGCCGAGGCCTCCATCGCCACCACCAAGACCCAGGCCATGTCGAACGTGCGCGGCATCGCCCGCGACACGGCCACCGCCATCGTCGAGCGCCTCATGGGCCGGGCGCCGTCGCCCCAGGCCGTGGACGCGGCTCTCGACGGCAAGGCGTGAGGAGAGACGAGATGTTGTCCAATCCCACCTTCTGGGTCGGCGTCGCCTTCCTCCTCTTCTGGGGAATCCTGTTCTATTACGGCGTTCCGAAGCAGCTCCTCGGCTCCCTCGACAGCCGCGGCAAGCGCATCGCCGATGAGCTCGCGGAAGCCAAGCGCCTGCGCACGGAAGCGGAAGCCCTTCTGAGGGAATTCGAGCAGAAGCGCGCCGCCGCCGAGCGTGAGGCCGCCGAGATCGTCTCCAGCGCCCGCGAGGAGGCCGAGCGCCTCGCCCGCGAGACCGAGGCCAAGATGGCCGACTTCGTGAAACGCCGCACCGCGACCGCCGAGGCGAAGATCGCCCAGGCTGAAGCCCAGGCCGCCGCGGAGGTCCGTGCCGCCGCCGTCGACGCCGCCGTGAAGGCCTCCGAGCGCGTGCTCCGCGGCGAACTCACCGGCCCGGCCGCCGAAGCCCTCGTGACGCGCAGCCTCGGGGACGTGCGGGCAAAGCTGAACTCCTAGCCCCCGTACCGCGCCGCGCGATCAGCAAGAGCCGTCCCTCGGGGCGGCTTTTTTGTTGGGCGCAGCGTGGCGGCCTCTCCTCTCGTGGAGGGTGACGTGCTCACCGCGTGAGGCACGCCGGCCGTGCGCTTCCCCTCTCCCCTGCGCGGGAGAGGGTGGCAGGCGGAGCTTGCCGGGAGAGGGCCGTGGCGCCGCGGCACCCACTCCCTCCCCTCAGGGGAGGGGCAGGGGTGGGGTATCGCGCATAAGCGCGAGTTCTTGCCTCCAACCCTCATCCTGAGGAGCCGCTGCAAGCGGGGTCTCGAAGGATCGTCCAGTCTGCGCCCGGGGCGCGTTCCGCGGCGCCCTGGAGCACCCTCGTCCTTCGAGACGTTCGCTTCGCGAACCCTCAGGATGAGGGATTGTGGTGTGGCGCCCGGGAGGGTGCCGCTGGCGCGGCATACCCCACCCCTAACCCCTCCCCTGAGGGGAGGGAGAGCCAACGATCAGCCTCGGTGCTCTCGCCCCTCTCCCGCATCGGAGCGGGATCGCGTCGGCCCTACTCCGCCGCCTCGGCGAGGGGCTTCGGCGGGGTCCATTTCAGCACCGGGCTGCGGGCGGCGCGGGTTTCGTCGAGGCGGCGGCGGGGGGCGTGGTAGGGGGCGCCGGTGAAGCGCTCCGTGTCGCCGCGCTTGGCCGCCATGGCGAGGTCGCGCAAGGTGGCCACGAAGAGGTCGAGGTTGGCCTTCGACTCCGATTCCGTCGGCTCGATCAGCATCGCGCCGTGCACCACGAGCGGGAAGTACATGGTCATCGGGTGGTAGCCCTCGTCGATCATCGCCTTCGCGAAGTCGAGGGTCGTCACGCCGGTGTCCTTCAGCCACGCATCGTCGAACAGAACCTCGTGCATGCAAGGCTTGTCGCCGAACGGCAGGCTCATCAGGTCCGAGAGACCCGCCCGGATGTAGTTGGCGTTGAGCACCGCATCCTCGGAGGCCTGCTTCATGCCGTCCGAGCCGTGGGAGAGCATGTAGGAGAGCGCCCGCACATACATGCCCATCTGGCCGTGGAACGCGGTGATGCGCCCGAAGGGCTGCGCCTCGCCGGCCTCGCCCTCGTGCTCGACGAGCTCGAAGGCGCCGTCCTGCACGCGCACGAAGGGCACGGGCGCGAAGGGAGCGAGGCGCTCGGAGAGCACCACGGGGCCCGAGCCCGGGCCGCCGCCGCCATGGGGCGTCGAGAAGGTCTTGTGCAGGTTGATGTGCATGGCATCGACGCCGAGATCGCCCGGCCGCGCCTTGCCGACGATGGCGTTGAAGTTCGCCCCGTCGCAATAGAAATAAGCCCCGGCATCGTGCAGCGCCTTGGCGATCTCCACGATCTGCGGCTCGAAGAGGCCGCAGGTATTGGGGTTGGTGAGCATGATGGCGGCGACGTCCGGCCCGATGAGCGCCGTGACGTCCTCCACATGCACCCAGCCGTCGTCCCGCGCCGGGACGGGCTTCACCTGAAAGCCGATGAGGGCGGCGGTCGCCGGGTTCGTGCCGTGCGCGGAATCCGGCACCAGCACCACCTTTCGGGTCGCGCCCTCGCCCTTGGCGTCGATGGCGGCCTTGATGGCCATCATGCCGCACAATTCGCCGTGCGCGCCCGCCTTCGGGGAGAGCGCCACCGCCGTCATGTTCGTGAGGGTCACGAGATAGCGCCCGAGTTCGCTCATAAGCTCCAGCGCGCCCTGAACCGTGGAGGCGGGCTGCAGCGGATGCACGTCGGAGAAGCCCGGCAGCCGCGCCATGCGCTCGTTGAGCCGCGCATTGTGCTTCATGGTGCAGGAGCCGAGGGGGAAAAGGCCCGTGTCGATCCCATAATTCTGCTGGGAGAGACGTACGTAGTGACGCATCGTCTCGGGTTCGGAGAGGCCCGGCAGGCCGATGGCCTCTTTGCGCTCGAGGCCGCCGAGGCGCATCGCGAAAGCCTCCGGCTCGTCGAGATCGACCCCGGTCTCGTCGGCCTGGCCGATCTCGAAGATCAGCGGCTCGATCTGGGCGAGGGCCCGGTTGCCCGTGAAGGTCGGGTGCGCGACGGCGCCGCCCTTCAGGCGGTTGGCGTCGCCCTGCAGGCGGGCGGCCTCGGCGGCCATGCCGGCGGCGGGATCGGCGGCCCCATGGGCCTGCGGAGCGGTGGGACGTCCCTGGCGGTTCAGCATCACAGAACTTCCTTCAGCGCGGCCACGAAAGCGGCGCGGTCATCGTCGGTGTTCACCTCGGTCGAGGCGACGAGGAGCAGATCGTCGAGGCCGGCATCCGGCAGAAGGCGCGACACCGGAACGCCCGCGAGCACGCCCTTCCGGGCCATCGCCTCCACCACAGCGGCGGCAGGCTTGCCGAGCCTCACCGTGAATTCATTGAAGAAGGTCTCGTTCAGCACCTCGACCCCCGGTACCCCGGCGAGCGCATCGGCGAGCTTCACCGCATGGGCGTGGTTGATGCGCGCGAGGCGCTTCAGGCCCGCCTCGCCGAGAAGCGTCATGTGGATGGTGAAGGCTAGGCAGCACAGGCCCGAATTGGTGCAGATGTTGGAGGTCGCCTTATCGCGGCGGATGTGCTGCTCGCGGGTCGAAAGCGTGAGCACGAAGCCGCGCTGGCCGTTGGCGTCCACCGTCTCGCCGCACAGGCGGCCCGGCATCTGGCGCACGTATTTCTGCTTGGCCGCGAACAGTCCGACATAGGGGCCGCCGAAGTTCAACGCGTTGCCGATCGACTGCCCCTCGCCCACCACGATGTCGGCCCCCATGGCGCCCGGCGCCGTGACGAGGCCGAGGGACACCGCTTCGGTGAACACAGCGATGAGCAGCGCGCCATGCCGGTGCGCCTTGTCGGCGATGGCGGTGAGGTCCCGCAGGTTGCCGAACACGTCCGGGGTCTGGACGACGACGCAGGAGGTCGCATCGTCGATCGAGGCCAGCATGTCCTCCGTGGCCGAGACGTCCGGCGCCATCGCGACGACCTCGTCCCCCGACATCTCCGAGAGGGTCTTCACCACGTCGACGTAATGCGGATGGAGGCCGCCGGAGAGCACCGCCTTGCGGCGCTTCGTGACCCGGTGCGCCATGAGCACCGCCTCGCCGGTGCCGGTGGAGCCGTCGTACATGGAGGCGTTCGCCACCTCCATGCCGGTGAGCGCGGCCACTTGGGTCTGGAACTCGAAGAGGTATTGCAGCGTGCCCTGCGCGATCTCGGGCTGGTAGGGCGTGTAGCTCGTCAGGAACTCGGAGCGCTGGATGAGGTGGTCCACCGTCGCCGGCACATGGTGCTTGTAGGCACCCGCGCCCACGAAGAACGGCACGGAGGAGGCCGGCACGTTGCGGGCGGACATGCGCGAGAGGATGCGCTCGACCTCGAGCTCGCCCTTGCGGCGGGGCAGGTCCAGCGGCTCCTTCAGGAGCACGTCCGCCGGCACGTCGGCGAAGAGCTCGTCCACGTGCGAGACGCCGACGCGGGCGAGCATCTCGTGCCGGTCGGTTTCGGAAAGGGGCAGGTAACGCATGGGGTGAAACCTCAATGGGCGTCGGTGGGCATGCCGGCCACCACGATCTCCGTCAGGACGGAGTTGGCGATGAAGCATTCCTGGTGGGCGAGGTGGTGCAGGCCGGCGATCTCGTCGGGCGTCGGCTGGCGCTCGCCCGAGAACCGGATGGTCGGGTCGAGGACGATCCGGGACACGTAGAGCCGGCCGCGCTCGTTCTTCGTCATCACGCCCGCCGCCCGGTCCTCATAAGTATCCACGACGAAGCGCTTCTTGGAGGCGATGTGCAGGAAGGTGAGCATGTGGCAGCTCGACACGGCGGCGACGAAGGCCTCCTCCGGGTCGACCGCATCCTCCCGCGAATAGGGCAACGGCACGACGGCGGGCGAGGGCGAGCCCGGAACGGTGACGCCCCCGTCGAAGGTCCAGGTGTGGGCGCGGCTGTAGCGACCGTCGGAAAAGACCGCCTCGCCCCTCCCCCACCGAATCGTGGCCGTGTGCTCATGCGCCATCGCGGGCTCGCTCAGCTGATCGACTTCACGAAGTCCTGGTACTGCTCCTCGGTCATGAGACCGTCGAGCTCGGACATATCGGCGAGGCGGATCTTCATGAACCAGCCGCGGCCGGCCGGATCCTCGTTGATCGTGCCGGGCGCCCCTTCGAGATCGCCGTTGACCTCGACGACCTCCCCGGAGACCGGCGCGTAGACCTCGCTCGCCGCCTTCACGCTCTCGACGACCGCCGCCTCGCCGCCCTTCGTCATGGTCTTCCCGACCTGGGGCAGTTCCACGTAGACGACGTCGCCGAGCTGGCTCTGGGCGTAATCCGTGATGCCGACGATGCCGGCATCGCCCTCGACGCGGATGTATTCGTGGTCCTTGGTGTAGCGCGTGGTCATGGTCTTTCCCCTCGTGGTCTCATTGTCATCAACACCGCGGCGCGGCCCCTCGACGCTCGTCCTCAGGAGGGCCGTCAGGCCCGTCTCCAAGGACGAGGATCGCCGATCGTCCTATCCCCTCTTGTAGCGGTGCGGCGCGAACGGCATCGGGGCGACCCGCGCCGGGAGCGCCTTGCCGCGCACCAGGAGGTGGAGTTCGGTGCCCGGCGCCGCGACATCCCGCGCCACATAGCCCATGGCGACCGGGCCGTTCACCGTTGGCCCGAAGCCCCCGGAGGTGACGATGCCCACCTCCCGGCCGTCCGGCGTCGCGATGGGCGTGCCCTCCCGGGCGGGCGCCCGCCCTTCCGGCTTCAGGCCGACGCGCACCCGCGCGGGGCCCTCCCCGATCTCCCGGCGGACGCGGTCGGCGCCCGGAAAGCCGCCCTCCTCCCGGCGCCGCTTCTGAATCGACCAGGTCAGGCCCGCCTCGACGGGCGTCGTGGTGGTGTCGATGTCGTGGCCGTAGAGGCACAGGCCCGCCTCGAGGCGCAGGGAATCGCGGGCGCCGAGGCCGATCGGCTTCACCTCGGGATCCGCGAGGAGCGCGCGCCAGAGCGCCGCCGCCTCGTCGGCCTTCACGGAGATCTCGAACCCGTCCTCGCCCGTGTAGCCGGAGCGGGACACGTGGCAGGAGAAGCCCGCCACCGTGAACCAGCCCGTCATCATGAAGGTCAGGGACGCCGCGCCGTCGCTGAGGCGCTGCATCACGCCCTCGGCGGAGGGTCCCTGGAGCGCGAGGAGCGCCCGGTCGTCGCCCCGCACGAGGCGGACGCTCCCGGGCAGGTGCGCGCCGATATGGGCGAAATCCGCCTCCTTGGTCGAGGCGTTCACCACGAGATAGATGTGCCCCGCCTCCCCGGCGGCCGCCGGGCGGGCGATCATGAGGTCGTCGAGGATGCCGCCGTCATCGTCGAGGAGCTGGGAGTAGCGCTGCTGGCCGGGCTTGAGGTTGAGGACGTCCGCCGGAACGAGCGCCTCGATGGCCCGGGCCGTGGTCTCGTGGTCCGGCCCGGCGAGGGCGGCCTGGCCCATATGCGAGACGTCGAAGAGCCCCGCATGCTCGCGGGTCCAGTTGTGCTCGGTGAGGATGCCGGTCGGGTACTGGACCGGCATGTGATAGCCCGCGAAGGGCACCATCCGGCCGCCGAGGGCGACGTGCTCGGCATGGAGCGGCGTCTCGAGGAGCCCGTCGAGGGTGGGAGCAGCGTCGGCCATCGGTCCTCCAGAGTCGCGCGGTCGTTCGGGCCTTGCGGCCCGTCTCGCGCCCCCTCTGTCCCGAGACCTGAGAGATTTCCCCCGGACCATCCGAGGTTACGCCCGTCGGTGGGCAGCGTCTTGCGACGCCGCCGCTTTCCAGAGTGCCAGCTCCCGCGCGGTCCTTTGGCCTGAGCGTTTCCGGGGCGGTTGCGCCTTCGGCGCCGGGGCAAGCCCGGTCTCTCCCGCGGGGATCAGCGGCTGATCCGTCTTAAAAGAGCGCCGCCACAAGTCAATGCGGCAGCGCGGCCCTGGGCGGGCTATCCCCGGCGGCCGGCGCCTGCGCCGATGCCCACCTGGATCTGGAAGGTGTTGGCGGATCCCGCCGGCACCACGAGCCCCTCCTCCACCACCACGAAGGAGCCCTGGGCCGCCCCCGGCGCGAAGGTGACCGCGGCCCGGCGGGCCCGGTTGGCGATCACGCCCTCGCCGCTCTTCACCACGATCTGGACCGGCACGTCGAAGCGGCCGCCGGGCGCGCTCTGGATGGCGCGGCCCTCGACGCCGACCTTCACGAGGGTCGAGCCGTCCGCGCGGCCGACGCATTCGCGGGCGAGCTGGCCGAGGGTGACGACGCTCCGCGGAGGCCCGTCGCCGCCCCCGTTCTGGATCGCGGAGGCGCCCGGGATCACCTGCACGGGCGGGCAGAACACGTCCGGGTCTTCGGCGGCGACGGAGGGCGGGACCGAGGGCCCGGCGAGCATGATGCGCTCGGCGAGCGAGACGCTCTCCCCGCCCGTCGAACTGCAGCCCGCCGCCAGGAGGCTCGCCGCCGCCAGGATTCCGATCCGTCCCACCGCCCTCATGGTCTGCCCCACCCTTCCGTCTGCCCTGCGCCGCTCACGGCAGCGCGTCGAAGCCCGTGCCGAACCCGTTGAGGGTCACGGGGATGCCGATCCCCTCCTCGGGGGTCTGGAATACGATGAAGGTGGCGGTCTGGCCGCCCTTCATCTGGCTGATCAGGGTATCCTCCATCACCACCTCGGCGATGCAGCCCGTGGTGAGGCAGCGCACGAAGCCCGCGCGGCCGATATCCGCCTGATCGATCTTGAGCCCGAGCCCCGCCGGCAGGAGGACGCCGAGGGGCGCCACCACCCGGAGCAGCCGGCTCTTCGCGTCCGCCGTCTTGAGGACGATGATGACGAGCGACATGTTGGGCCGGTCCTCGGCCGCCACGTTCTGGACGAGGGCGCATTGCTCCGCCTTGGCGCCGGCGGGCGTCTCGCACCGCATCTGCCAGTCGCCGTAGGTGTTCTTGACCACGCCCTGCGCGTTGGCCGCTTCCCCTGTGGACAACGTCAGAAGTCCGAGGGCCACGGCCGCCGCGAGGCGCGCCCATCGTGACATGCTCACCCGCATCTCCGTTTCATCCTGCCCGGGCCGCCCGAATCCGGAGCTCGGCCTCGCCCATCCATTCCGATGAGCGGCGTTGGGACCATGGGCCGGGCGGGCCTGTCAAGCGAGGGGCCTTGGGGAAGCTTGGCATTTGGCGGTTATGACGCACGATTGCGGCCGCCTGGACCGTTGCGCTCGCGGGCATCCTGTGGTCATAGACGCCCGTCATAGGTGATGGCTTGGGCTGGCCGTCGCGTCTCTGCGCGCTTCCGACGCGTCGTCACGACGTTGTCCCGCAGCCGACCGCCATCACATCTTGGTTGGTTTAGGAGCTTCGTACGACCCATGCGGATCGTGACACACAGTCGGTCGGCACTCGCCCTCGCGGGCGCCCTGATCGCCCTGGCCTTCGGGTCGGGCGCCGCGATGGCCGGCACCGGCCAGCCCACCCCCTGGCAGATGGACTTCCAGGGCATGGTGACCGAGAACGGCCTTTTCGTGGCGGCCTTCCACTACTGGCTCGTGATCCTGATCACGGCCATCAGCCTCTTCGTCCTCGGGCTCCTCGTCTACATCGTTTACCGCTTCAACGAGCGCTCGAACCCGACCCCGTCCAAGACCACCCACAACACCATGCTGGAAGTGGCCTGGACGGTGGTTCCGGTGCTCATCCTCATCGCCATCGCGATCCCGTCCTTCCGGGTGCTGCGCGAGCAGCTCGTGATCCCCAAGCACGACCTCGTCGTGAAGGCGACGGGTTACGCCTGGTACTGGGGCTACGAGTATCCGCAGGATCAGGGCGGCTTCCGCTTCGACTCGAACATGGTCGACGAGAAGGACCTGAAGCCCGGCCAGCCGCGCCTGCTCACCGTCGACAACGAGATGGTGGTGCCGGTGAACAAGGTGGTGCGCCTCCAGGTGACCGCCGGCGACGTGATGCACAACTTCGCGGTGCCCTCCCTCGGCCAGAAGCTCGACGCCATCCCGGGCCGCCTCAACGAGACCTGGTTCAAGGCCGACCGCGAAGGCGTCTTCTACGGCCAGTGCTCGGAACTGTGCGGCAACGGCCACCCCTACATGCCCATCACGGTCCGCGTGGTGAGCGAGCAGGCCTACGCGGCCTGGGTCGCCGAGGCGAAGACGAAGTTCGCCCGCATCGACGGCACGGCGCCCACCAAGCTCGCCAACGCGCAATAATCACGAAACCAACGGTCACATCATGGCACACGCAGCCGACGCCGCCCACGCGGACCACCACGACCACCCGACCTTCTTCAAGCGCTGGTTCTACTCCACGAACCACAAGGACATCGGCACGCTCTACCTGATCTTCGCCTTCGCGGCGGGTCTCGTCGGCGCGTTCCTATCCTTCGCCATGCGCGTCGAGCTCCAGGAGCCGGGCCTCCAGATCTTCGCGAACCCGCAGAGCTACAACGTGTTCGTGACGGGCCACGGCCTCATCATGGTGTTCTTCATGGTGATGCCGGCCCTCATCGGCGGCTTCGGCAACTGGTTCGTGCCCCTCATGATCGGCGCGCCCGACATGGCGTTCCCGCGCATGAACAACATCTCGTTCTGGCTGACCGTGTCGGCCTTCGGCCTGCTCGTGTGCTCGCTCTTCGTCGAGGGCGCGCCGGGCTCGCTCGGCTTCGGCGGCGGCTGGACGGTCTATCCCCCGCTCTCCACGATCGGCCATCCGGGGCCCGCGCTCGACTTCGCGATCTTCTCGCTGCACCTGGCGGGCGCGGCTTCGATCCTCGGCGCGATCAACTTCATCACCACCATCCTGAACATGCGCGCCCCCGGCATGACGCTGCACAAGATGCCGCTCTTTGCCTGGTCGATGCTCGTCACCGCGTTCCTGCTGCTCCTTTCGCTGCCGGTTCTCGCGGGCGCCATCACGATGCTGCTCACGGACCGCAACTTCGGCACGACGTTCTTCGACCCGGCGGGCGGCGGCGACCCGGTCCTCTACCAGCACCTGTTCTGGTTCTTCGGCCACCCCGAAGTGTACATCATGATCCTGCCGGCCTTCGGCATCGTGTCCCACATCATCTCGACCTTCTCCAAGAAGCCGATCTTCGGCTATCTCGGCATGGCCTACGCCATGGTTGCCATCGGCGTCGTCGGCTTCGTCGTGTGGGCGCACCACATGTACACGGTGGGCCTGTCCCTCCAGACCCAGGCCTACTTCGTGTTCGCCACCATGGTGATCGCGGTGCCGACGGGCGTGAAGATCTTCTCGTGGATCGCCACCATGTGGGGCGGCTCCATCCGCTTCACGGCCGCCATGCACTGGGCCATCGGCTTCGTGTTCCTGTTCACGGTGGGCGGCGTCACGGGCGTGGTGCTGGCCAATGCGGGCGTCGACCGCTACCTCCACGACACCTACTACGTGGTGGCGCACTTCCACTACGTGCTGTCCCTCGGCGCGGTGTTCGTGATCTTCGCGGGCGTTTACTACTGGTTCCCGAAGATCACCGGCTACATCCTGCCGGAATGGATCGGCAAGCTGCACTTCTGGCTCGCCTTCATCGGTGCGAACGTCCTGTTCTTCCCGATGCACTTCCTCGGGCTTGCCGGCATGCCGCGCCGCTACGCGGACTACCCGGACGCCTATGCGGGCTGGCACTTCGTGGCCACCCAGGGCGGCCACATCTTCGCGGCGAGCCTCGTGGTGTTCATCGCCGGCGTGATCTATGCCCTCGTCCGCAAGGAGAAGGCGGCCGGCAATCCGTGGGGCGAAGGCGCGACGACCCTGGAATGGACGCTGCCATCGCCGCCTCCCTTCCACCAGTTCGAGACCCTGCCGCGCATCGCGGACACCCACCACTAAGACGCCTGCGGGCGGCCCTTGGGCCGCCCGCTCCTTCCCCGAGGGCTCGTGCGCGAGCCTTCCGGCAAGGAGCCGATCCTCGGGCTGCCCCCGTCAGGCGGGCCGGTCCCCCAAGCTGATTGTGTGAGTTCTTGAGATGACCACCGCTTCGCCTCTGTACGCCGAGAGCCGCGCGACGCCGGGCGTGTCCCAAGGGGATGTCGGCGACTTCGTCGCCCTCCTGAAGCCCCGCGTGATGTTCCTCGTCGTGTTCACCGCCCTCGTGGGCATGGTGGTGACGCCCTCCGCCGTGCATCCGGTGGTGGCCTTCGCCTCGCTCCTGATGATCGCGGTGGGCGCCGGCGCCTCGGGCTGCCTCAACATGTGGTGGGACGCCGACATCGACGCGGTGATGACCCGCACCCGCAAGCGCCCGATCCCGGCCGGCAAGATCACGCCGGACGAGGCGCTCGCCTTCGGCCTCACCCTCTCGGCGGGCTCGGTTCTGGCCCTCGGCCTCGTGAGCAACTGGCTCGCCGCCGGGCTTCTCGCCTTCACGATCGTCTTCTACGCCGTGATCTACTCGATGTGGCTGAAGCGCTCGACGGCTCAGAACATCGTCATCGGCGGCTTGGCCGGCGCCCTGCCGCCCGTGGTCGCGCAGGCCGCCGTCACGGGAGCCGTCGGGATCGAGAGCCTCGTGCTCTGCGCCGTCATCTTCATCTGGACGCCCCCGCATTTCTGGGCCCTCGCCCTGGTGAAGTCGGGCGACTACGAGCGCGCCGGCATTCCGATGCTGCCGAACGTGGCGGGCCCCGACGCCACCCGCCGGCAGATCCTCGCCTACACGCTCCTCCTCGCTCCGCTCGGCCTCGCGCCCGTGGCGCTCGGCTTCGGGGGGCTCGCCTACGGCGTCGTCGCCCTCGTCGGCGGCGCCGGTATGCTGGCGCTCGCCCTCCAGGTGTTTCGGGTCCGCACCGGCGAGCCCGCCCTGCGGATCGCCCAGCAGCTCTTCGGTTTCTCGATCCTCTACCTCTTCGCGATCTTCGCGACCCTGCTCGCGGAGCACGCCTTCGGCCTGTTCCGGCCGGTCCTGGGATAAGGCATGCCCTACCCCAAGCCGCCCGTTCTCACCCCCGAAGAGCAGAAGCGCCGCCGGAACCGCTCGCTCGCCCTCGGGCTCGCCCTCGCCGCCATCGTCGTCCTGTTCTACGTGGTGACCATCGCGAAGCTCGGGCCGGGCGTCCTGCAGCGCCCGATGTGAGGTTGCGATGACCGACACTCCCGTTCGCCACCGCCGCGTCGCCCTTGCGTGCCTCGGGCTCGCGATGTTCATGGTGGGCGCGGCCTATGCCGCCGTTCCGCTCTACGACCTCTTCTGCCGCCTCACGGGCTTCGGCGGCACGCCGCTGGTGCGCACCCTGCCGGCCGGCGAGGTGCTCGACCGCGAGGTCGCCGTCCGCTTCGACGCCAATGTGGCGCCGGGGCTCAACTGGCGCTTCTCGGCCGAGACCCCGGAGGTGACCGTCAAGGTGGGCGAGACGACGACCGTGCTCTACCGGGTCACCAACACCGGCTCGACGCCCACCACCGGAATCGCGAGCTACAACGTGCAGCCCGCGCTCGCCGGCGCCTACTTCGTCAAGCTCGAGTGCTTCTGCTTCACGGATCAGACGATTCAGCCGGGCGAGACTAAGGAGTCGGCCGTCGTCTTCTACGTGGATCCCGGCATCGTCCAGGACCCCAACGTGAAGGACATCAATTCCATCACCCTGTCCTACACCTACTTCCCGTCCAAGGGCGGGCAGCCGGTGGCGGATGCGACCGCATCAACCAAACCGCAAACCCGATAAGCTAGGTGACAAGCTGGACGGAAACGTCCTACAGCACCCGGAACCTTGAGGCACGGAGACCGCACGATCATGGCTGGAGCCCACGCCAAGCATCACGACTACCATCTCGTCGATCCGAGCCCCTGGCCGCTCATCGGCTCGCTCAGCGCCTTCGTGATGGCGGTCGGCGGCGTGATGACCATGAAGGGCATGACGATCGGGGGCCTCGCCGCCGGTCCCTACCTTCTCGGAGCGGGCCTCCTCGGCGTGCTCTACACCATGATGAGCTGGTGGGCGGACGTGACCCGGGAGGCCACCTACGAGGGCCACCACACCCGCGTGGTGCAGCTCCACCACCGCTACGGCATGATCATGTTCATCGCCTCCGAGGTGATGTTCTTCGTGGCGTGGTTCTGGGCCTATTTCGAGGCCGCCCTCTACCCGAACGACCCGCTGCAATACACCCGCGTCGAGAAGCTCGGCGGCGTGTGGCCGCCCACCGGTATCGAGACCTTCGATCCCTGGCACCTGCCGCTCCTCAACACCCTGATCCTGCTCACCTCCGGCACCACCGTGACCTGGGCGCACCACGCGCTCCTGCACAACGACCGGCAGGGCCTCAAGATGGGCCTGTGGCTGACGGTCGGCCTCGGCGTGATCTTCACAGCGCTCCAGGCCTACGAGTACAGCCACGCCGCCTTCGGCTTCTCGGGCAACATCTACGGCGCCACCTTCTTCATGGCGACGGGCTTCCACGGCGCCCACGTGATCATCGGCACGATCTTCCTCGCGGTCTGCCTGTTGCGCGCCTATCAGGGCCACTTCACGCCCCAGCAGCATCTCGGCTTCGAGTTCGCGGCCTGGTACTGGCACTTCGTCGACGTGGTGTGGCTCTTCCTCTTCGCCGCCATCTACGTGTGGGGCCACTGACGGGCCGCCCTCCGGCAACCTATATGAAGGGCGGCTTCGGCCGCCCTTTGCTTTTGGCCGGCCTCCGCGGCGCGCGAAAGGAACCCACGTGTCCAACGATCCCGCCACCCTTCCCGCCCCCATCCCGACGGGCCTGCGGGGCCGGTGCCCCCGCTGTGGCAAGGGCCATGTGTTCAAGGGCTTCCTGTCCCTCGCCCCGCGCTGCGAGGTCTGCGACCTCGATCTCGGCTTTGCGGACACCGCCGACGGGCCGGCCTTCTTCGTCATGTCGGTGGTCGGCATCGTGGTGGTGGGGCTCGCGCTCTGGGTCGAGTTCACCTACGAGCCGCCGATCTGGCTTCACATCGTCCTGTGGTTCGGCCTCACCGCGATCCTCAGCCTCGCCATGGTCCGCCCCCTCAAGGGCCTGATGGTGGCGCTGCAATATTACCACCGCGCCGAGGAGGGGCGGCTCGAACGGTGACACGCTGGCGTTCTCTCGTCGCGCCGGGCCTCGCCGCCCTGGTGGCGCTCGCGATCCTTCTTGGCCTCGGCACCTGGCAACTCCAGCGCCTCGCCTGGAAGGAGGACCTGATCCGGCAGGTCGACACCCGCGCCCGCGGGGAGCCGGGCGCCATCGTGCCCCCGTCCGAGTGGCCCCGCTGGCAGGCGGCGGCCGACGAGTTCCGCCGCGTGCGCCTGACGGGCGTCTTCCTCCACGAGCACGAGACCCCGGTTCACGGCCTTGCGCCGGGCCAGCGCGGCGCGCCCGAGCAGGGCTTCTACCTGATGACGCCGCTCCGCACCGCCGACGGCGCCGTCGTCCTAGTGAACCGCGGCTTCGTCCCGACCGGTCTGCGCGATCCCGCCGCTCGTCCGGGCAGCCAGCCGCCGGGCGAGGTCACGGTCACGGGCCTCGTGCGCGCGCCCGAAGCCCGCACCTGGTTCACGCCGGACGACGCCCCGGCCCAGAACAGCTGGTTTACCCGCGACCCGGCGGCCATCGCCGCATCGCGGGGCCTCGCGTCCGCCGCCCCGTTCTACGTGGAGGCGGACGCAACGCCGAACCCGGGCGGCTGGCCCCGCGGTGGCCAGTTCCGCCTCGAGATCCCGAACAACCACCTGCAATATGCCCTCACCTGGTTCGGGATCGCCCTGACCCTCGTCGGCGTCTTCGCCGCCTTCGCCCGGCGCCGCCTCAGGCCCGAGCCGTCTTGAGGCGAGGCCGCCCTCGCTCGGCACCCGCAGCGCTTGCTCCCCCGCCTCTCGCTCCTTAAGGTCCGCCCCGTTCTCCAGGAGATCCGACCCGTGCTCCACGTCTCGACCCGCGGCGAGGCCCCTGCCATCGGCTTCACCGACGCGCTGCTCACGGGCCTCGCCCGCGACGGCGGCCTCTACGTGCCCGAGGCCTGGCCGACCCTTTCCGGCGAGACCATCGAGGGCTTCGCCGGCCGGCCTTATGCGGCCGTGGCGAAGACGGTGCTCGGGCCGCTCATGGCGGAGGTCCCGGCGGCCGATCTCAGCCGCATGATCGACGAGGCCTATGCCGCCTTCCGGCATCCGGCGGTCTGCCCCGTCAAGCAGCTCGGCGACAACCTCTTCCTCCTGGAGCTCTTCCACGGGCCGACCCTCGCCTTCAAGGACGTGGCGATGCAGCTCCTCGGGCGGCTCATGGACCACGCCCTCAAGGCCCGCGGCGCCCGCGCCACCATCGTCGGCGCGACCTCGGGCGACACGGGAAGCGCTGCCGTCGAGGCCTTCCGGGGGCTCAACCAGGTCGACATCTTCATCCTCTACCCCCACGGCCGCGTCTCCGACGTGCAGCGCCGTCAGATGACCACCGTCGACGCGCCGAACGTCCACGCCATCGCGGTCGAGGGCACGTTCGACGATTGCCAGGACGCCGTGAAGGCGATGTTCAACCATGCCCGGTTCCGGGACGAGCTGCAGCTCTCGGGCGTCAACTCGATCAACTGGGCGCGGGTGGCCGCGCAGGCGGTGTACTATTTCACCGCCGCCGTCGCCCTCGGGGGACCGCACCGCCCCGTGTCGTTCTCCGTGCCGACGGGCAATTTCGGCGACATCCTGGCCGGCTGGGTGGCCAAGCGCATGGGCCTGCCGGTCGAGCGGCTGATGATCGGCACTAACGCGAACGATATCCTGGCCCGCGCCCTCGGCACGGGAACTTACGAGATCCGCGGCGTGCAGCCGACCGCCTCGCCGTCCATGGACATCCAGATCTCGTCCAACTTCGAGCGCCTGCTCTTCGAGGCCTATGGGCGCGACGCCGCCGCCGTGCGCCGCCTCATGGGCGGCCTCCAGCAATCCCGCGCCTTCATGATCGACGCCGTGGCGCTGGGGCGCATCCGCGACGAGTTCTCGGCGGAGGCCGTGGACGAGCCGGCGGTGGCGGACGAGATGCGCCGCGTCTTCGCCGAGACCGGCGAGACGATCGACCCCCATACGGCGGTCGGAACGCGCGCCGCCCGCGCGCTTCTCGCCGAACGTCCCGAGGTGCCGGTGGTGGCCCTCGCCACGGCGCACCCGGCGAAGTTCCCGGACGCCGTGGAGCGGGCCACGGGCCGCCGCCCCGACCTGCCGCCGCACCTCGCCGAGCTCATGGCGGGCACCGAGCGCTTTACCGTGCTGCCGAACGAGCAGGCGGCGATCGAGCGCTTCATCCGCGAGCGCGCCCGCGCGGTGCGGGGCGCCGCCGCATGAACCGCCATTTCGTGCAGCCCCCCGCCATCGAGATCACCCGGCTCGCCAACGACTTCACGGTCGCGACCGAGCGCATGCCGGAGATCGCCACCGCCACCCTCGGCGTGTGGGTCGGAACCGGCTCCCGCCACGAGAACCCGGACGAGCACGGGCTCTCGCACTTTCTCGAGCACATGGCGTTCAAGGGCACGGAGCGCCGCTCCGCCCGCCGGATCGCCGAGGACATCGAGAACGTGGGCGGCGATATCAACGCCGCAACGAGCGTCGAGTACACGAGCTACACCGCGAAGGTTCTCGGCGAGACGCTCGACGTCGCCCTCGACGTCATCGGCGACATCCTCACCCATTCCGTGTTCGACGAGGCCGAGCTCGCCCGCGAGAAGGGCGTGATCCTTCAGGAGCACGCCGCCGTCGAGGACACCCCGGACGATCTCGTCTACGACGCCTTCATGGAGACCGCCTTCGCGGACCAGCCCATCGGCCGCCCGATCCTCGGCACCCCCGAGACGATCCGCAGCTTCGACGCCGACGGCATCCGCCGGTTCATCGCCCGCGAATACACCCCCGGCAAGATGGTGCTGGCGGCCGCCGGCGACGTCGCCCACGCCCAGGTGGTCGAGGCGGCCGAACGGCTCTTCGGCGACCTTCCCGCGGCCCCTCCGCGGGAGGCGCCGGCCGGCCGCTACACGGGCGGCGAGCGGCGCATGCCGCGCAAGCTCGAACAGGCGAACCTCGTCTTCGGCTGGCCCGGCCTCTCCTTCAAGGACCCGGCCTATTACGCGACGCATCTCTTCGCCCACATCCTGGGCGGGGGGCTCACCTCGCGCCTGTGGCACGAGGTGCGCGAAACCCGCGGCCTCGCCTATTCGATCGACGCCTTCCACTGGCCCTTCTCCGATTGCGGCCTCTTTGGCATCGGAGCCGGCACGGCGGGCCCGGACGTGAAGGGCCTCACGGAGGTGACCCTCGACGTCGCCCGCCGCGCCGCCGGCGACGTGGACCCCGTCGAGCTCGCCCGGGCCAAGGCCCAGATGAAGGTGGCCCTCCTCTCCGCCCTCGAATCGCCCGGCGGGCGGGTGGAGCGGGTGGCGCGCCAGCTCCTCTCCTGGGGGCGCGTGATCGGCAGCGACGAGATCGTGCGGCGTGTCGACGCCGTCACGGTCGACGAGGTTCGGGCCGCCGGGGCCCGGCTCCTCGCCGGCGCGCCGACTGTCGCGGCCATCGGGCCGATCAAGGGGCTGCCCCCGCTCGCCCGGCTGTCGGCCTGACCCGCTCCTTCCTTCGGCCGATGCCGCTGGGACAGGCCGGCGTCCCACCTCATTGCCGCCGCAAAGCGGCCCCATGGGCCCTTGGCCGACCCCTCCAAGACTCAGATGGACAAGTCCGCATGCCCTCTGGGCGTCAGCTTGCCCTCAAGCTGGCCTGCCGGTACCAAAGCAGGGTGTTCGTGAGTGCCGGACGAAAGACGTAAAGCGTTGCGGATCGTTTCTTTCGCCATAGCCGTCGTTTGGGCGGCCTGCCTGTCCCTGGCGTGGCCCCAAGCTGCCGGCGCGGTCGAATCCGTGCGCGTCAACCTTCAGGCGAAGGCCGTCGACCTCACCCCCATGGTGGAGCGCTACCGCTCCGACGGCGACGAGATCCGCATCTCCACCGCGCCCGGCCGCGACGGAATCGTGCGCCGCATCGCCGTGAAGGCGCGCGATGCCGGCACCCGGCCGGACTGGATCGTGTTCGCGCTCACCAACGACACCGACGAGCAGGTGGACCGCCTCCTCGTGGCGCCGCATTTCAGGCTCACCGCGTCGGGGGTCGTGTGGCCCGATCTCGGCTCGTCGCGCATCGCCGCCATCACGGCGAGCGAGGGCATCCGGCCCGAGCGCGAGGACAGCCCGGACGCGGACGTGTTCCTCATCACCCTCGACCCCGGCACGACCGTGACCTTCGTGGCGGAGCTGCGCTCCCAGAACCTGCCGCAGGTCTATCTGTGGCAGGCGGAGGCCTACAAGGAGCGCGTCAACGGGCTCACCCTCTACAAGGGCATCATCATCGGCATCGCGGGCCTGCTCGCCCTCTTCCTCACCATCGTGTTCGTGGTGAAGGGCGCGCTCATCTTCCCCGCGGCCGCGGCGCTCGCCTGGGCGGTGCTCGCCTATTCGTGCATCGATTTCGGCTTCTTCCAGCGCATCTTCCCGATCAGCGAGACCGCCGAGCGGATCTACCGGGCGGGCGCGGAGGCCGTGCTCGCGGCGACGCTCCTCGTCTTCCTCTTCGCCTATCTCAACCTCAACCGCTGGCACGTGCGCTACAGCCACGTGACGGCGTTCTGGCTCGTCTTCCTCGGGGCCCTCGTGGCGCTCGCGGTGTTCGATCCGCCCGTGGCCTCCGGCGTCGCCCGCATCTCGATCGCCGCGGTGGCCGGCATCGGCTTCGTGCTCGTGATCCATCTCGCCACGCACGGCTACGACCGCGCGGTTATGCTCGTCCCCACCTGGGTGCTGCTCATCGCCTGGGTGACAGCGGCGGGGTTCACGGTGATGGGCCAGCTCACCACGGACCTCGTGCCTCCGGCCCTCATCGGCGGCCTCGTGCTCATCGTCATGCTGATCGGCTTCACGGTGATGCAGCACGCCTTCGCGGGCGGCGGCTTCGCGCAGGGGCTGATGACCGACACCGAGCGCCGCGCCCTCGCCCTGTCCGGCGCCGGGGACGTGGTGTTCGACTGGGACGTGGTCTCCGACCGCATCTTCGTGAGCCCCGAGGTGGAGCATCAGCTCGGCCTCAAGCGCGGCTCCCTCGAAGGGCCCGCCTCGGACTGGCTCGACGTGATCCACCCCTTCGACCGCGACCGCTACCGCGCCTCCCTCGATGCGGTGATCGAGCAGCGCCGCGGACGTCTCACGCAGGATTTCCGCCTGCGCTCGGCCTCGGGCCCCCACCACTGGTTTCGGCTCAAGGCCCGTCCCGTGATCGGCTCCGACGGCGAGGTCATCCGCATCGTCGGGACTCTCGCGGACGTCACCGAGTCGAAGACCGCCGAGGAGCGGCTGCTCCACGACGCGGTGCACGACAACCTGACGAGCCTGCCGAACCGCCAGCTCTTCTTCGACCGGCTCGATGCCGCCCTCACCTTCGCGGCCCAGGACGATCACCTGCGGCCGACCGTGATCGTGCTCGACCTCGACAAGTTCAAGCAGGTGAACGAGTCCGTGGGCCAGTCCGCCGGCGACTCGATCCTCCTCACCCTGTCGCGGCGCCTGAGCCGGCTCCTGAAGCCGCAGGACACCCTCGCCCGCATCGCCGGCGACGAGTTCGCCATCATCCTTCTCTCCGAGCGCGAGCCCGACCGCGTCATCGCCTTCGCGGACATGATCCGACGTGCCGTGACGACGCCGATCACCTACGCGGAACGGGAGATCTTCATCACCGGCTCCATCGGCCTCGCGCTCCACGATCCGCAGATCGCGGCCCGGCGCGAGGAAGTCTTGAAGAACGCCGAGATCGCCATGGTCCATGCCAAACGCCAGGGCGGCGACCGCATCGAGGTGTTCCGGCCCACCATGCGCTCCGACAAGAGCGACCGCATCACCCTCGAGAGCGACCTGCGCAAGGCCCTCGACCGGGGCGAAATCAAGGTGCTGTTCAAGCCCATCGTGCGCCTCGAGGACCGCACCATCGCGGGCTTCGAATCCATGCTGCGCTGGGACCACCCGCGCCTCGGGCGCCTCGGCCCGGAGGACTTCCTGCCCCTCGCGGAGGAGACGGGCCTGATCGTGAATCTCAGCGTGTTCCTCATGGAGCGCACGGCCCGGGAGCTCTCCGCTTGGCAGGACGCGCTCGTGGTCGACCCGCCGATCTTCGCGTCGGTGAACATGTCGAGCCGCCATCTCCTGCGGCACGACCTCCTGCACGACGTGAAGACCGTGATCGTGCGCACGGGCGTGCTGCCGGGCTCCCTGAAGCTCGAGATGACCGAGGGTCTCGTCATGGAGAACCCGGAATACTCGGCGCAGATGCTCACGCGCCTGCGGGATCTCGGCGCCGGCCTGTCCCTCGACGATTTCGGCACGGGCTATTCGGCCCTATCCTATCTGCTGCGCTTCCCGTTCGACACGATCAAGATCGACCAGTCCTTCGTGCGCCAGATGGCGAACGGCAAGCCCGTGATCCTGCGCTCCATCATCAAGATGGCGCACGAGCTCCGGATGGAGGTGGTGGCCGAGGGTGCCGAAACGGAGTCGGAGGCGATCGAGCTCTACCAGCTCGGCTGCGAATACGCGCAGGGCCCGGTCTTCGGCGACCCGATGTCGATGCTCCAGGCGAGGCAACTCGTCGGCGCCGCGCCGGAGGCGGCGTAAGGCCGCCAACCCTGCTCCTTACCCAGCCCTACGGGCCGACCTCTTCCTCCCGGAAGAGGCGCTTAGGCGTGACCGGCTTCCATCGACAGCATCGCAGGCTCGATGCCGATCTTCCGAAGCGCCAGTTCGTAGCGGGTGTCTGCCACCGAGCTGAAGATGAGTTCCGAATCGGCCGGGCAGTTGAGCCAGCCGTTCGCCTGAATCTCGCTCTCGAGCTGGCCCGCGCCCCAGCCCGCGTAACCGAGCGCCAGAACGGCGTTCTGAGGACCGTCGCCGCGGGCGATGGCCCGCAGGATGTCGATGGTGGCCGTGAGGCACACGCCGTCGTCGATGGGAAGGGTGGACTGGTCGATGTAGAAATCGGGCGTGTGCAGGACGAAGCCCCGGCTCGTCTCCACCGGCCCGCCCATGAGCACCTGCATGCGCCCGACCCGGTGCGGCAGGCGGATGCGCTCGAGTTCCGGCACGATGTCGAGCTGGACGAGGAGATCCGGGAAGCTCAGGTCCGCCGCCGGGCGGTTGAGCACGATGCCCATGGCGCCCTCCGCCGAGTGAGCGCACACATAGATGACCGCCCGCGAGAAACGGTCGTCGGCCATGCCCGGCATGGCCACGAGGAGCTGTCCGTCCAGATATCCGGACCCGGCGGCGCTGTCGGCTGGTGATTTAAGGCGCATGGCACCATGCTACGCTGGTAGGGCCTGTTGTCCATCCGACGCTCACGGGAATGTGGATAGGCAGGCCGGGTTGTTCCTAAAATAAGGAAGCCCGTCGGGAGGTGTCAGTTCCATGCCAAGTGTGTCGCGTCGGCTTGTGACTTTGGGAGCGGGTCTCCTCCTGATGACGGGCCAGCCTCTCGCGGAAGGGGCATCACGCCGCTCCGAGGGGGCGTCGCCCTGGCACCAGGGCTTCCACTCCAAGGCGCGGCTCGTCTCCGGCGGGGCCGGTCTCGCGGGGGTTGAAATCGTGCTCGACGCCGGCTTCAAGACCTATTGGCGCCAGCCCGGCGATGCCGGCCTGCCCCCGCGCTTCGACTGGGCGGGGTCGGAGAACCTCGCGGGCGCGGAGATCGCCTGGCCGGCGCCGGCCCGGTCGGAGGACGCCGGCGGCGTCGCCTATTCGTATCACGATCGCGTGCTCTTCCCGGTGCGCGTCAAGGCGCAGGATCCGGCAAGGCCCGTGCGTCTGAGGCTCAAGGCGGAATACGGGGTCTGCAAGGAGATCTGCATCCCGGCCTCGGCGGAGCTGACCCTCCTCCTCGACCGCGACGCCCAGCACCGTCCGCTGATCGAGGCGGCGCTCGCCCGGGTGCCGCGCCCACAGCCCCCCGGCGCCCCGGGACCGCTCTCGATTTTGAGCATGGAAGCGGTGCCGGCGGACAAGCCCACCTACCGGGTGAGCGTGCGGGCGCCGGACGGGGCGGCGCTCTTCGCGGAGGGGCCGGAGAACTGGTACCTGTCGAGTTCCGTGGTCCAGGGCGGCAGCGCCCTCGTCACCGTCGAGGAGAAGCCGAAAGGCGAGGCGACCGCCCCCTTGAGGATCACCCTCGTCGCCGGCCAGGATGCGGTCGAGACCGAACTGCATCTCGACGGAACCCTAAGGTCACGCTAAGGCAGGTCCAGCGATAATCCGGAGTTAAAGCCCATGACCATCCAGGTTGGCGACCGCCTGCCCCAGGCCACGTTCCGCGTCATGACGTCGGAGGGCCCTGCGCCCAAGACCACCGACGACATCTTCAAGGGCCGCCGGGTCGTTCTCGTGGCGGTGCCGGGCGCCTTCACGCCCACCTGCCACCGCAACCACCTGCCGGGCTACGTGCAGAAGGGCGCCGAGATCCGCGCCAAGGGCATCGACGCCATTGCGATCACCGCCGTGAACGACGTGTTCGTGATGGATGCCTGGGGCAAGTCCTCCGGCGGCGACGGGATCGAGTTCCTGGCGGACGGCAACGGCGATTTCGCCAAGGCGATCGGCCTCACCATGGACGGGTCGGGCTTCGGCCTCGGCACGCGCTCGCAGCGCTACTCGATGGTCGTGGACGACGGCGTCGTCCAGGCCATCAACATCGAGGACGGCCCCGGCAAGGCGGACATCTCGGGGGCCGAGAACCTGCTGAAGATGCTCTGACCCGCTCCAGCGCGGTCGGGCTTCGGGCGCTGCGGCGCGACCGTTGCCGACCGGCGGGCCTGCGAGCCGCTATCCGGCCCGCCGCACCTTGAAGGGCTGCATGGCGGCCACCGCCAGCGCGTCCACCCGGTTGTTGAGCGCATCCGTCGAATGGCCCTTCACCCAGTGCCATTTGACGTCGTGGCGGGCGCAGGCCTCGTCGAGGGCCTGCCAGAGTTCGACGTTCTTCACCGGCTTGTTGTCCGCGGTGCGCCAGCCGCGGCGCTTCCAGTTCTTCATCCACGCCGTGATGCCCTGCATCACGTACTGGCTGTCCGTGAAGAGGTTCACGGCGCAGGGGCGCTTCAGCGCGTTGAGCCCTTCGATCGCCGCCGTCATCTCCATGCGGTTGTTCGTGGTGAGCGCCTCCCCGCCGGACAATTCCTTCTCCGTGCCGTTATGGATGAGGATCGCGCCCCAACCGCCGGGGCCCGGATTTCCCGAGCAGGCGCCGTCCGTGTATATCGTGATCCGTTCCGTGGTCATCGTTGCAATCCGTATTCGCTCGCGTGGCGCACATGCCGGTGGAAGGCGAGCTTGCGGTCGTACTCCAGCGGATCTTTCGGTTTCACCAACGCGCCGGGCGGCACGTTGAGCCAGTCGACGAGGCGGGTCAGCATGAAGCGCAGGGCCGAGCCGCGGCAGAGCACAGGCAATGACTCGATTTCCTCCGGCCCGAGGGGCCGCACGCCCTGATAGCCCGCGATCATCGCCCGGCCCTTGGTGAGGTTGAACGAGCCGTCGGCCTCGAAGCACCAGGCGTTGAGGCAGATCGCGAGGTCGTACGCGTAGGCGTCCGTGCAGGCGAAGTAGAAGTCGATGAGCCCCGACACCGCGGGCCCAATGAAGAACACGTTGTCGGTAAAGAGGTCCGCATGGATGATCCCCTGCGGCAGCCCCGACGGCCACTGGCCCTCCAGGTGATCGAGCTCCTTGCGGGTGCGCTCGGCGAGGCCGATCGCGACGCCGTCCGCCTGCCCCTCGGCCTGGGCGAAGAGCGGCCGCCAGGAATCGACCGACAGGGCGTTCGGCCGGGTCATCCCGAAGCCCTCGCCCGCCCGGTGCAGGCGCGCGAGGGCCTCGCCGAGCGCCCCGCAATGCTGCGCCGTCGGCCGGCGCACCGCGATGCCGTCGAGGAAGGTGATGATCACGGCGGGCCGCCCGGCCACGCGCCCGAGAGGCTCGCCCGCGCGGTTGTTCACCGGCAGCGGGCAGGTGAGCCCGCGCCCGGCGAGGTGCTGCATGAGGCTTAAGAAAAACGGCAGGTCGCTCTCCCGCACGCGCTTCTCGTAGAGCGTCAGGATGTAGGAGCCGGCCGTGGTGTGGAGAAAGTAGTTGGTGTTCTCGACGCCTTCGGCGATGCCCTTGAAGGACAGCACCGTGCCGATGTCGTAGGTGGCGAGGAAGGCGGACAGCTCCTCGTCGCCGACTTCCGTGTAGACCGCCACCGCCTACTCCGCCGCCTGCTCGCGCAGGCCCCGCGGGAGTGGGAAGAACACGCTCTCGTCCGCCGTCGACACGCTCTCGACGCTCACCGCGAATCTCTCCGCGAAGGCGTCGATGATCTCCTCCACCAGCACCTCCGGCGCCGAGGCGCCCGCCGTGATGCCGAGGCGGCGGACCGCGCCGAAGAGCGTCCAGTCGATGTCCTCGGCCCGCAGGATGAGCCGCACCAGCGAGCAGCCCTCGCGCTCGGCCACCTCGCGCAGGCGCTGCGAGTTGGAGGAGTTGGGCGAGCCCACCACGATCATGGCGTCCACCTGCGGCGCCACCGCCTTGACGGCGCCCTGCCGGTTGGTGGTGGCGTAGCAGATGTCCTCCTTGTGCGGCCCGACGACGGCCGGGAAGCGGGCTTTGAGGGTCTCCACCATCTCGCGGGTGTCGTCGATGGAGAGGGTCGTCTGGGTCACGTAGGCGAGGTTCGTCTCGTCGGCGGGCGCGAGGGCCGCGATGTCCTCCGGCGTCTCCACGAGGGTGATGGAGCCCGGGGGAAGCTGCCCCATGGTGCCCACCACCTCCGGGTGGCCCGCATGGCCGATGAGTAGGATGTGGCGGCCGCGCTTGGAGTGGATCTCGGCCTCCCGGTGCACCTTGGTGACCAGCGGGCAGGTGGCGTCGATGGCGAGGAACCGCCGGGAGGCCGCCACCTCCGGCACCGCCTTCGGCACCCCGTGGGCGGAGAAGATCACCGGCGCGTCGGTGTCCGGGATCTCGTCGAGTTCCCGCACGAACACGGCGCCCTTCCGCTTCAGGCTTTCCACCACGTATTTGTTGTGCACGATCTCGTGGCGCACATAGACCGGCGCCCCGTAGATCGCGAGCGCCCGCTCCACCGTGTCGATGGCCCTCACCACCCCGGCGCAGAAGCCGCGCGGGGCGCAAAGCAGGATGTCGAGGGCGGGCTTGCTCATGGGGGCGATGTGGCGAGAGGGGCCCCCCGGTGTCAAGCGTCATGGGGCAGCATCCCTCCGCCGAGGCCAATCGGCGCCTCCCCCTCGCCCTTGCCCGGAAACCGAACTATGAGAGAGCGGCTTCATCTGACACGGATGCTCCCATGGCCGGCGCCGCCTCTCACGCCAGTTTCCTTCCTCCGGTGCTCACCTTCTGCGGGGCGGCGGTCGTCGCCGTGCCAGTGTTCCGGCTTCTGGGGCTGAGCGCCGTGCTGGGCTACCTTGCGGCGGGCGTCGCCATCGGCCCCTCGGGCTTCAAGCTGATCGCCGATCCGGGCACGACGGCGACGGTGGCGGAGCTCGGGGTCGTCCTCCTCTTGTTCATCGTCGGCCTCGAATTGAAGCTCTCCCACCTCTGGTCCATGCGGCGGGACATCTTCGGCCTCGGCTTCGCCCAGCTCGCCCTGACGGCGCTCGTGGTCGGGGCGCTCGCGGTGGCCTCCGGCTTCAGCCTCAACGGCGCCATCGTCACCGGCCTCGCCTTCGGGTTGTCGGCCACCGCCATCGGCCTGCAGCTTCTGGAAGAGCGCCACGACATGCAGGCGCCCTACGGCAAGAAGTCCTTCGCGATCCTGCTCTTCCAGGACCTTTCCATCGTCCCGATCCTCGCCCTGCTGCCGCTCCTCGCCGCCACCAGCGGCTCCGGGGAATCGATGCTGGAGACCCTGAAGGCCGTCGGCATCGCGGGCGCCGGCATCGTCGCGGTGGTGCTCGTCGGTCGCTACGGCCTCAACCCCTTCTTCGGCGTGCTGGCGAAGACCGGCGCCCGCGAGGTGCTCACCGCCTCCGCGCTCCTCGTGGTGCTGGGCGCGGCGCTTCTCCTTCAGGAGGTGGGGCTCTCCATGGCCATGGGCGCCTTCCTCGCCGGCCTCCTCCTCGCCGAATCGAACTTCCGCCACCAGCTCGAGGCCGACATCGAGCCCTTCCGCGGCATTCTCCTAGGGCTGTTCTTCATGTCGGTGGGCATGTCCATCGACCTCTCCCTCGTGCAGCGGGAATGGCTCGCCCTCCTCACGGCGGTGCCTGTGGTCGTCGCCCTCAAGATCCTGATCATCGCCGGCCTCGTCCGCCTCTTCGGCGGCTCGCTGCGGGACGGCATCCGGTCCGGCGCCGTGCTGTCGCCGGCGGGCGAGTTCGCCTTCGTGCTCCTGCCCCTGGCGGCCAGCCTGCAATTGCTGCCGGCCGAGCAGGGCCAGTTCGTCACCGCCCTCGCCGCCATGACGATGCTCCTCGGTCCGATCACGGCCAAGCTCCTCGACATGGCGCTCGACCGCGTGAAGCCGGCCGAACAGGGTCCCGTTCCCGGCCTTCCGGCCACCGCGGAGGAGGAATTCGACAGCCGCGTTCTCGTCATCGGCTTCGGCCGGTTCGGGCAGATCGTGAACCAGGTCATGCTCGCGCAGCGCATCGGCGTCACCGTGATCGACAACAATGTCGAGCGCATCCGCGATGCGGCCCGCTTCGGGCTTCGCGTCTATTACGGGGACGGAACGCGCCTCGACGTGCTGCGGGCCGCCGGAGCCGAGAAGGCGGAGGTGATCTGCATCTGCGTAGACGATCCCGCGACGGCTTTGCGAATGGTCGAGCTCGTCCATGCCGATTTCAAGCAGGCCCGTTCCTTCGTGCGCGCCTACGACCGGCTCCACGCCATCGAGCTCATGAAGCACGAGGTGGATTACCAGCTTCGGGAGACCTTCGAATCCGCCATCGTGTTCAGCCGGGCGGCCCTGGAGGAACTCGGGGTCGAGGCCGCGGCTGCCGCAACCGCTGCCGACGACGTGCGCAAGCGCGACATCGCCCGGCTCGTGATGCAGACCGCGGGCGGCTTCATGGGCGGAGCCGATCTCGTCATCGGGGCGAAAGTGGCGCCGCAGCCCCTCGTCGAGCCCGCCGGCAAGGCGCGGGCCCTGAGCTCGGAAACCCGCCACATCCTGGGCGAAGAGGCCGCCTGACATGGAGGGCTCCGCCCCGAAACCGGCGGAGCTCGCTCGCTTCGTCACCGGCTCCACCATGCGGCACGTGGTGGTGATGACGGCCACCGCCTCCGTCGGCCTCATCGCCATCTTCGTGGTAGATCTGCTCTCGCTTCTCTACATCTCCTGGCTCGGCGACCCGCGCCTCACCGCCGGAGTCGGGCTTGCCACCATCGTGAGCTTCACGACGGTGTCCATCAATGTAGGCCTGATGATCGCCATCGGGGCGCTCGTCTCCCGCGCGCTCGGAGCGGGCGACCGGGAGCGCGCCCGGCGCCTGGCGACCTCGTGCTGCCTTCACATGACCTTCGCCGGCGGCGTCGTCGGCCTGGCGCTCCTACCGGAACTGCCGTGGGTTCTGCGCTTCCTCGGGGCGAGCGACCAGACGCTGCCCGTCGCCGAGACCTTTCTGTGGATCGTCCTGCCCTCCAACATCCTCATGGCGGCCGGGATGGGCCTCTCCTCGGTGCTGCGCGCCGTGGGCGACGCGCAGCGCGGCATGTACGTGACCCTCTTCGCCGCGATCGCGACGGCGGTTCTCGACCCGATCTTCATCTTCGTCCTCGATCTCGGGGTCGTCGGCGCCGCCATGGCCATCGTGCTCTCCCGTTTCCTGTTCGTCGGCATCGCCTACGCGTATGTCACCCGCGTGCACGACCTCCTCGCGAGGCCGCACTGGCGCGACGTGAAAACGGATGCGCGGCCCATGTACGCCATCGCGGCGCCGGCGGTGCTCACCAATGTGGCGACACCGCTCGCGAATGGGGTCTTCGCCAGCGTGATCGCCCGCTACGGCGATCAGGCCATCGCCGCCACCGCGATCATCGACCGGCTCGTCCCGGTGGCCTTCGGCGGCCTCTTCGCCCTGTCGGGGGCCGTGGGTCCGATCCTCGGCCAGAACTGGGGCGCCCGGCGCTACGACCGCATGCGGCAGGCGATCAAGGATGCGGTGATCTTTACGGGCGTCTATGTGGGACTTGTCTGGGCTCTCCTGTTCGCCTTGCAGACGCCGATCACGACCCTGTTCCACGCCGAGGGCCTGACGGCCGAGCTGGTGCAGTTCTTCTGCCTCGTGAGCGGGCTCATGTGGTTCTTCATCGGCCTCGTCTTCGTGGCGAACGCCTCCTTCAACAATCTCGGCTTCCCGCTCCTCTCGACGGGCTTCAACTGGGCCCGGGCCACCCTCGGCATCGTTCCCTTCGCCTTCCTCGGCGCCCATCTCGGCGGCCCGAAAGGCGCGGTGCTGGGCCTTGTAGCCGGCTCCATCCCGTTCGGGATCGCCGCGATCCTGACGGCCTTCTGGACGGTGCGAAAGCTGGAGCGGGACGCAGCTTGAGGCCGGCCGCCGGCCGGCTTCTCGGCGAGCTGCGCCGAAGACCCGAGCCGCCCGACCCGGCACCGGAGCCGACCTGTCCAAGGCAGGCCCGAAGCCCTACACTTCCCCTCACGCGAGGACGCGCAGGAGACGACGATGATCAACTGGTTCGACCTGATGCGCCAAGCGCAAGGCGGTGCCGGCCTCGAGAACCTGGCGCGGCAGTTCGGCCTTTCGCCCCAGCAGGCCAACGCGGCCGTGGCCGCCCTGATGCCGGCCTTCGCCATGGGCCTGCAGCGGGCCGCCATGAACCCGGCCACCATGGCGGCGCTCTTCCAGTCCGTGTCCGCGGGCCCATTCGCGGCCTTCTGGGATTCGGCGGCCCAGGCCTTCACGCCTCAGGCCAAGCAGGAGGGCAACCGCGTTCTCGACCAGCTCTTCGGCTCCGACGAGGTGAGCCGGCGCGTGGCGCAGCAGGCCGCCGCCTTCTCGGGGGTGGGCGTCGACATCCTCCAGCAGATGCTGCCGCTCCTCGCCGGCATGGTGGCGGGCGGCCTCACCCGGATGGCGACGAACCCGGCCGCGATGTTCGGGCAGTTCGGCGCCCCGGCCGCGGCCGGGGCGCAGGGTCCGGGTGGCGCCAGTCCGGCCGGACCCTGGGCCGATCTGTGGACCGGCTGGATGGGCGGCGTCCGCCCGCCCGAACCCGACAAGACGGCTCCGGCGTCGAACCCCTTCGAGGAGATGATGACGAGCTTCATGCGGGCCGGCTTCCCGCAGGCCGCAAAGCCGGAGCCCGAGCCTGACAAGCCCGAGCCCACCGGCCCGCTCGCGGCCTGGGGCACCATGGTCGAACAGGGACACGAGATGCAGCGCCAGCATCTCGCGTCCCTTAAGCAGATCTTCGATACGGTCTGGGGCCGCGGCTCCGTCCGGTCCTGACGCCGACGGCCGCCGGGCCGGCGGCTCCTCAGGCGGTGCGGGCCGCCCTTACCACCGGGACGACAGGCCGGGTGCGCCGGGCCTGGGCCGGCGCCGATTGAACGCGGGCCCGCCGCTCGGCACATCGAACCAACACCAGGCTCGGATCCCGGTAGACCGGCTCACCGAGAGCGCCGTCGACCTCGGCCCGGGAGAGGCCGATATCCTTGAGCGTCCGGTCGTCGAGTTCCGACAGATGGCGGACCTCACGGCGGTTGCGCAGCGCCTTCCCGATCTCGGCGACCGCGCGGAGAAGGCCCGTGAGGGCGTGAACGAAGGTGGGCCGCTGCGAGGGCGCGAGCGGAAGGGGGGTCGGCTGGTTCATCGAACCTTCTCCTTTCCGAGCCTGTGTCCGGCTCTGGTGTGACCGGCGGGCTCATGCCCGCCGCTTTGCGCTCCACCGGAACGGCGGTTTTGCCGTTCGGTGATCCAGGTGATGCTGGATCGCTCCGCGGATCACCCGGGGATGATCCGGGGTTTTCCGTGCATCGATCCAGGGTGATGCAGGGAAAGCCCGGGGGTGATCCACGGTGATGCACGGGGACTGATCCACGCGTGATCCGCGGTGATGCGGAGGCTACCGATCCACGGTGATCCTCAGCATGGTCCGCGGTGATCCACGGGTGATCCGCGGAGCGATCCAGCACCGTTCCCTGCCGTTTCGGCAGCAGGGAACCGGGGCAGTATGGCCCTGGCGTCTCATCACTTGAAGCGATTGTTTGAGATGGGTAAGATCAACACGATTGATCTATGAGGCGCCCATGCATCTCCTCGACATCGACCAGCTGCGCACCTTCGTGGCCATCGCCGATACGGGATCCTTCACCCGCGCGGCCGACATCGTGCACAAGACCCAGTCCGCGGTTTCGATGCAGATGAAGCGCCTCGAGGAGCGCATCGGCAAGCCGATCTTCGAGCGCGACGGGCGCCTCTCGAAGCTCACCGACGAGGGCGAGCGCCTGCTCGACTATGCCCGCCGCATCGTGCGGCTCAATGCCGAGTGCATCGCCTCCTTCGCCGACAACGAGCTCGTCGGCCGGGTGCGCCTCGGCCTGCCGGACGACTACGCCGACCGCTACCTCCCCGAGATCCTGGCCCGGTTCTCGGCCTCGAACCCGAAGGCTGAGGTGACGGTGGTGTGCGAACCCTCGCCGAACCTCATCGACCGGGTGCAGAACGGCGACCTCGACCTTGCCATCATCACCCATGTGGACCGGCGCGGCCCCTCGGAGATCGTGCGGGTGGAGCAGCTCCTGTGGGTGTCCTCCAGCCGCCACGCGGTGCACGAGGAGGCGCCTCTGCCCCTCGCCCTCGGGCGCCCCACCTGCGATTGGCGCCATTCGGCGACGGAGGCCCTCGAGGCCGCCGGCCGGCCCTTCCGCATCGGCTACGTGAGCTGGAACTCGAACGCGGTGGGCGCCGCCGTGATCGCGGGGCTCGCGGTCTCCGTGCTGCCGGAGAGCGCCGTGCGCTCGGGCATGCGGATCCTCGGCCCCTCGGACGGTTTTCCCGCCCTGCCCTCCTGCAAGATCGGCCTCATCCGCAACCGGCGCGAGCCGAACCCGCTGGCGGATGCCCTCGGCTTTCACATCAAGGGGTCGCTCGACAATCTCGGATCGGGCCGCGTGGGCCTGCCGCAGGCCGCCGAATAGGCGCCGCGCCCCCGGGGGGCCGCCCGGAGCCCCGCCCTAGAGCAGGCCCGTGAGGGCGGCGATCTGGACCGCGGCGACGATCCCGCCCACGGCGAGCGCCGCCGCCATCATGGCGGCTTCGAGAAGGGACGGAAGGGCGGTTCGCTGGTCGCGCATGGGGGCACCTTACGAAGGCGGCCCCGGCGGCGGGAAGGGGCAATCCGCCCCCGCCCGCCCCCTTTCGCGCCCGAGGGCGAAGGGGGGTTCAACGGGATCGTTCGAATTTTAAGCGTTGCGGGTGAGCACCAGCACGTTGCCGGCGAGCGCCAGGGCGACGCCGAGGGCCGCCGCGGGGGTCCACAGATAGCCTTCGAGCACGGTCGAGATCGCGAGGGCCACCACGGGAAACAGCACCGTCGAATAGCCCGCCCGCGCGGCGCCGATGCGGCGCAGCAGGGTGAGGTAGCAGGCGAAGGCCATCACGGAGGCGCCGACCGCGAGGTAGAGGATCGCGCTCGCATAGACGAGGGTGGGCTCCACCGTGAAGGTCTGGCCCCGCGCGAGGCTGATCGCGAGCAGGATGCCGGTGCCGTAGGTCATGCCCCAGGCATTGGCGGAAAGAAGCGGCACGCCCCGGCGCTGCACCAGGGTGGAGACCATGTTGCCGAGGCAGAAGAACAGGGTTCCGGCGACGCACAGGGCGAGCCCCGCGAGCGCCCCGCCCGCCCCCGCCGCAGAGGCCCCCGTCCGGGCGATCTCGGGCCAGAACAGGAGCCCGATGCCGGCGGCGCCCACGAGGCCTCCGAGGGCCACCCGCGGCTCGATCCGCTGGCGCAGGAGCACGGCGCCGAGGACAAGGTTGAAGATGGAGGCGAGGGAGAACACCACCGCCAGGAGCCCCGAGGGCACCGTGAGGCCGCCGTAATAGAACAGGGTGAAGTTGATCGAGAACAGGCACGCCCCCGTGGCGAGGAAGCGGGCATGGTCGGCGGGCCCGAAGCGCAGGGGCGCCCGGGCGAGGGCCGCCCAGCCCCACATGATCGCCGCCGCGAGGATGAACCGCCAGAGGGCCGACACCTCCGGCGCCACGACGCCGAGCTGCGCCTTCAGGGCGAACCAGCTCGTGCCCCACAGGAACACGGTGGCGGCGTAAAGCGCGAGGTCCGTGCGGTCGAACCGGTGGGCGGCGGGGGCGGGCATTGCAGCAGCGTGGGCCATGGCGCCCTTCTACGCCCGGCAGGCCCATCACCGCCAATGATGATTGCTGATGGATCCCCCGCGCATCGCTGATGGACGCCAGGGCGCCGGGCGGAGGAGCGCGGTGCATGGCCAGGATCGCTGCGGCTTGCCCGCAACGCGCATCCCCCTGGATCGCCCTGCATCACCCGTGGATCACGCGCCTGCCGCATCACCCGTGGATCACCCCGGATCACCGTGCATCGCTCCGCCTTCTGGATCGCCCTGGATCACCGCGGATCACCCCGGCACCCCCTTGGATCGCCGTGGATCACCCCCGGTTTTCCCGTGCATCACCCTGGATCGCCCGTGCATCACCCCGCACTCTGGATCGCCCCGCATCACCCTGGATCACCCCCCGGTTTTCCCTGCATCGATCCAGCATCGCCTGCATCACCGATCCACGATCCGGGCCGTAAAGCTTGGCAGAAGGCGATGTTTCTGTTATGTTCTCAGGCCGGACCTGTGAACGAGGAGACGACCATGAAGCGAGCTTCCCCATCCCCGGCGGGCTACCAGTCGACCACCCCGCCGGCGGTCATCGACCGGATGCGGCTTCTCGTGGAATCGACGGACCGGTCGTTCCGCAGCATCGCCGACGAGGTCGGGGTGAGCATGTCCACGGTCTCGCGCCTGAGCGCCGCACGGCGCTGGCGGCGGCCCGCGGGCGCTCCCGTGCCCCTCGGGCCGCGGCGCGAGGCGCCCGGCAGCCCCGAGGCGGTGCTCGCCCGGGCCTGGCGCCTCGCCGACCGGCACGCGGCGGCCCTCGAGGAGATGCCCGTCGGCACCAGCGGCCGGGCGCTCACGGCCCTCACCGCCTTCACCCGGATTCTCACCAACATTGAGCGCCTCATGCGCGCGGCCCCGCCCCCGCCTCCCCTGCCCGACCCCGCCGACGCGGGGCCGAAGCGCAGCATCGAGGACCTCCACGCCGAACTCGCCGCCACCCTCGACCGCATCGTCGAGGACGAACGCCGCGCCATGCTGCCGGACTTTCAGGAACTGCTGGACGCTCACGGGAGCGAGGAGGATCGCCGGCAGTTGGGCGGCGATTGGTCAGCGCCGCAACGGGGTTCAGAGGATGGTAGACCGTGAACGGGCGATCAGATCGCGCCGTGTCGGCCCATGCGGGCGCTCGTGCATCCGACCCAAGCGTCTCCGCCTTGACCTCGCCCCAGTCCTGCCGTTCCTGCCGGGCGTCTCGCGGAGCCTGACGACTCACCCCCTTTTTTGACCCCGGCGATTGTCGATGAAAACGTTTGCCCTCTTGTCCCTCCTTCTCCTTGCCGCTCCCGCCGCCGCGCAGGAGGCCGGGGCGGAGGCGCCGGCGATGACCCTGAGCGTGCGGCCCTCGGGCTACGATGCCGATGCGGAAAGCCGCGAGCGGGAGGAGCGGCTGAAGAAGCGCATGGAGCGGGCCGACTACCTCTTGCGGAACATCTGCATCCAGTGCGGCGGGGGCATCAACCGGCCGGGCGCCTACGGGCCCGTCGATCCGGTTGCGACCTTGGGGCGCGGGCGCTGAGCCGGCTTTCAACGCAGGGTTTTGCACTTTCTGAACCTTTTTCGGGTTCTGTGCGGTGGAACGAGGCCGCCACCCGATGAAAACCCCGGACCGCACCGCCCCCGTGCTGATCGTCGACGACGAGCACATGATGATCACCGTTATGCGCCGCATCCTCGAACGGCTGGGCTACACCAAGGTGGACTACGCCGCGGACGGCGAGACCGCCCTCGAAAAGATGCGCAAGACCCCTTACGCCTTCGTGGTCTGCGACTGGTCCATGGAGCCGGTGAACGGCTACGAGGTGCTGCGCCGGGTGCGCGCCGACCCGGACCTGCGCGAGACCCGCTTCATCATGGCGACAACCCAGACGGTGATGCAGAACGCAGTCGCCGCCAAGATGGCGGGGGTCGACGGCTACCTCATCAAGCCCTTCACCCCGGACAGCCTCAGGAAAGTGATCGAGGCGGCGGCCTGACGAAGGGCGCGGGAGCCCGCGGGGCGCCGTTTCACGCGGGCGGCGCGCAGCGCTCGAAGAGGTGCTCGTAGCTGAGAACAAGGCCCGCCCGGTCGACCTCAAGATCCGCCTCGAAGCCCCGCGAGAGCCCGAGATCGACGTAGCGCAGGCGGCCCGGCCCCTGCCGGTCGTAGCGCTGGCGCGAATGCGCGACGGTGAGCGCGGGTCCGTCGATGAAGGCCGTGTCGAGGACAAGGCTCGCGCCGGGCTCGTCCGGCGTCCGGCGGATCGGAAACGTGTTGCAGAAGGGCGTGACGGAGAGGTCTGGCTCCTCAGCGCCGTCGAGATCCGGCCGGGGCAGGCCGTCGACCCGCCATCCCGTTCCGGCCCGCTCGAGGCTGACGCTCCCATGGCCCTCGGCGTTCCAGCGCTCCACCGTGACGCTCCGCGCGCGCCAGTCCGGGCCGAGCCGCCAGCGATGCTCCAGGCGATACCCGCCCGCCTCCAGGCACAGGACCGTCCCGGCGGCGGTGACGCCATCCGGCCCGACATCGAGCTCCAGTCGCTCGAGCCCCTCGACGTCGATGCGGCGCCAGTAGAGAATCGATCGGCTCATAGCCTGCTCCTTCGGTGCGGAGTTGGCGGCTCCGCTATCCCCTCCCCCCTTGAGCGGAGGAGAGAACCGCGGCGCCTCCCGCGTTCCCTGAACCCTCCTCCGAGACACGCTCTCCGAGCGCTCCTCAGGATGAGGGTGAAGGGTGAGAGGTCGGCAAAGGTTTAGCCCTCATCCTGAGGGTTCGCGAAGCGAACGTCTCGAAGAACGAGGGCGATCCAGGGCACCTCGGACACCGCCTCCCGCGAAAGGATGCGCGGCCCTAGAACACCGCGTCCTGGAAGGCCGGGAGGACGGAGCCGGCCCAGGGGCCGCGATACGCCTCGAGCCAGCGTTCGGCGGGGGTAAGGCCCGTGCCGACGATCTCGTCGAGGGGCGCGAGGTGCACCCGCTCGTCCTCGCCCGTCGCGTTCGTGAGCGCCCGCCGCTTCAAGCCCGCATGGGCGAGGGCGAGGGCGTCGCGGGCGACGTCATGGACCCGGCGGCCCGCGACCTCCGCCTTGAGGGCGAGGCGGGGCACGTCGGCCCGCAGGCGCTCGCGGTCTTCCGCCGTCCAGTGCTTCACGAGATCCCACGCCCCGTCGAGGGCGGCCTCGTCGTAGAGGAGCCCGACCCAGAAGGCGGAGAGGGCCACGATGCGCTCCGGCGGGCCGACATCGGCGCCGCGCATCTCGAGATAGCGCTTGAGGCGCACCTCCGGGAACAGGGTCGAGACGTGGTTCGCCCAGTCGGAGCGCGTCGCCACCTCGCCGGGACGCGCCGGATGGCGGCCCGCGAGAAGGTCGCGGAAGGAGGAGCCTGCCACGTCGTGGTAGGTGGCCTCGCGCTTGATGAAGTACATCGGCACGTCGAGGGCCCATTCGACGTAAGCCTCGTAGCCGAAGCCCTCCTCGAACACGAAGGGCGTCATGCCGGCGCGCCGGTTGTCCGTGTCGCGCCAGATCTGCGAGCGCATGGACAGGAAGCCGTTGGGCTTGCCGTCCGTGAAGGGCGAGTTGGCGAAGAGCGCGGTCGCCACGGGCTGGAGCGCGATGGAGGCGCGCAGCTTCTTCACCATGTCGGACTCGGACGCGTAGTCGAGGTTCACCTGCACGGTGGAGGTCCGGTACATCATGTCGAGGCCGAGGGTGCCGACCTTCGGCATGTAATCCGTCATGATGCGGTAGCGGGCTTTCGGCATGACGGGCGTCTCCGCCCTCGTCCAGAGCGGGCTCATGCCGAGGGTGAGGAAGCGAAGGCCCAGCCCCTCCCCCACCGCCTTGGCGTCGGCAACGTGCCGGGCCGTCTCGGCGGCGGTGTCGTGAAGGCTCTCGAGGGGCGCGCCCGACAATTCGAACTGCCCGCCGGGCTCGAGCGAGATCGCGCCGCCGCCCCGGTCGTCCGCAAGCCCGATCGGGTGGTCGCCCTCGACGATCGGCGCCCAGCCGGTGCGGGCCTGAAGGCCCTCGAGCAGCGCGCGGATACCGCGCTCGCCCTCGTAGGGCACGGGCCGCCGGTCGGCGGCGTAGAAGGGGATCTTCTCGTGCTCCGTGCCGAGGCGCCACGCCTCCCGCGGCTTCTCGCCGGAGGCGATCCACTCCACGAGTTCCCGGCGCGTGCCGATCGGCGTTGCATCGGACACGTCGCGGGCCATGGGGGAACCTCGTCAAGGGGCGCGCGCGGCGTCGCGGGCCGCAGGCGGAAGGGTCGCGTGTAGATAGAGGCAAGGCTGCCAAGCTGCAATGCTCCAGGGGTTGTTCTGCTTGCAGGTCTGCAAGGCACCCGCCGGGCGGACCCCCTCGGGCGGAGGACCGCAGGATTCGGGTCGCGCGCCCGGTGGGCAGCGGCTACCGAGGGCCGATGACGCCCGCCCTCAACCGCACCATGAGCCGCCTCGAATGGGGCATGCTGGTCCTCCTGTCGCTCCTGTGGGGCGGATCGTTCTTCCTCAACGGGGTGGCGCTGAAGGAGCTGCCGCCCCTCACCGTGGTGGTGCTGCGGGTGGGGCTTGCGGCGGCGTTCCTGCACCTCCTGCTGCCGCTCATGGGCCAGCGCATGCCGCGGGACGGCGCCCTGTGGCGGGCCTTCCTCGTCATGGGGCTCGTCAACAACGCCATCCCGATCGGCCTCATCGCGTGGGGGCAGACGCAGATCGCGAGCGGGCTCGCCTCGATCCTCAACGCGACGACTCCGCTCTTCGGGGTGATCGTGGCGCATCTCTTCACGGCGGACGAGCGCATGACGGGCGGGCGGCTCGCGGGCGTGCTCGTCGGCTTCGCGGGGGTCGTGGTGATGATCGGCCCGGCGGCGATGGGCGGCCTCGGCGCGGACGTGGCGGCGCAGGCCGCGGTCCTCGCGGGCGCCCTGTCCTATGCCCTCGCGGGGGTCTACGGGCGCCGGTTCCGGCGCATGGGCGCGACGCCCATCGTCACCGCCGCCGGACAGGTGACGGCCTCGACGGCGATCCTGCTGCCCCTCGCCCTCGTGGCGGAGCAGCCCTGGACGCTGCCGTCCCCGAGCCTCGCCGTGGTCGTGGCGGTTCTCGGCCTTGCGCTCCTCTCGACGGTTCTCGGCTACATCCTCTACTTCCGCATCCTCGCGAGCGCCGGGGCAACCAACATCCTCCTCGTCACGTTCCTGATCCCGGTGAGCGCCATCGTGCTCGGCTCCCTCGTGCTCGGCGAGCGCCTCGACCCGCGCCACTTCGCCGGCATGGCGCTCATCGGCTGCGGGCTCGCCGCCATCGACGGGCGGCTCCTGAGCCCGTTCAGGACGAGGATGGTTCCGGATGGACGATGAACTCTGGGCGGCCCTGGTCCGCCGAGACGCCGCTGCGGCCGGGCCCGTGTTCTTCGCGGTGCGCAGCACGGGGATCTATTGCCGGCCCGGCTGCCCGGCGCGCACGCCGAAGCGCGAGAACGTGCGGGTGTACGAGCGCGCGGCCGATGCGGCGGCCGCGGGGTACCGGGCGTGCAAGCGGTGCCGTCCGGGGACGCCGATCGCTTCCCCTACCCCCTGAGGGGAGGAGGGTTCGTCGCGCGTCCAGCGTCCGCAGCCCCGCGCTAATGCCTCAACCCGGTGTCGCCCACGGTCTCTGCGGCGAGCCAGTCAACCACGCCGGCGAGGGCGTCGCGGGTGGAGAGTCCGCGGCCGAGGCTCTCGGTGTAGAGGGTGAGCTGGCGGTCGGCGCTGGTGCCGCGGGCGATGATCCAGCGGGCGAGGTCGAGCTCGCGCTCGCAGCCGAGTTCGCGCGCATCGTCCCGCACCCGGTCGAGCACCTCGTCGAGCACCTCGGCCACGGGCCGGGCGGAGCGGGTGGCCTCGTCCACGAAGGAGCCGTGGATGCCGTAGCGCTGGGCGCGCCAGCAATTCTCCTCCGTGATCGCCCGGGAGGCGCCGGTCTGCCCCGCATGGAGCGTCGGGTTCCGGTCGAGATGGCGCACGAGGCAGCGGTAGAGGGCCGCGATGGCCAGGGTGTCGTCGACCCGGGTGCAGCTGTCGGCGACCCGCAGCTCCAGGGTCGGATGCTTCAGCGAGGGGCGGATCACCCACCACACGTAGCTCGAATCCTCGATGGCGCGGGCCGCCATGAGGGTGTCGATGTAGCGCTTGTAGTCCTCCGGCCCCTCGAAGAGGTCGGGCAGGCCCGTGCGGGGCAATTCGCGATAGGCCGCGAGCCGGTAGCCGAGAAGGCCGGTGCGCTGCGCCTGCCAGAAGGGCGAGGAGGTGGAGAGCGCCAGCAGGAGGGGCAGGTAGCGCTGCATCCGGTTCATGAGGCTGACGCGGCTCTCGAGGTCAGGCACCTCCACGTGGACGTGCATCCCGCATACCACCGTGCGCGAGCCGATCATCTGGAGGTCGTGCATCACCTTGCCGTAGCGCGGCTGGTTGTTGGGCCGGATGCGGCTCCACACGGCGAGCGGATGGGTGCCCGACGCCATGATGGTGAGGTCGTTCTCCCGCGCCATGGAGCCGAGCGCCGCCCTCAAGGTCGTGAGGTGGCCGCGGGCCTCCGCGAAGTCGAGGCAGGGCTTGGTGGCGATCTCCACCTGCGGCTCCAGCATCTCGCGGTGGATCTCGTTCGGAAAATTCTGGCGACAGGCGGCGAAGAATTCGGGCGTTCGCGCGCGCGCCGCGTCGCGTTTCACGGCATCGTTGACGAAGTACTCCTCCTCGATGCCGAAGCGGTATTCCCCACTCATCGTTTGTTCTCCGAATCGCTCAGAACGGTCACCGGCCGAACGCGCCGCACGCCGCAATCCATCATGGGGCAATACGGCCCAGCTTCGCCCCCAATCGGGCGACAATGGGGCCTGCCGTGAGAACGGGACGGCGCGTCGGCGGCTAAAGGGTTGGGGCGTGCGGGCGTCGTCGGGGCGTCGGGTCAGCGCCAATCGCCAAGGGCTGCCTGCACGATCGCGAGCGCTGCCACGGCCGCCGTGTCGGCCCGTAGGATGCGTGGTCCCAACGATACGCGAACAACCGATTCGTGGGCGCCGACACGCGCTCTCTCCTCGTCCGTAAACCCTCCTTCGGGGCCCACGATAACGGCGAGGCCGCCTTTGTTGTTCCGCAGGTTCCTCAAGGCCTCGTAGGGGTTAGCGGCGGCCGCGTCCTCGTCGCAGAACACGAGAAGCCGGTCGGGCTCGAGCGCCTTGAGCGCGGCGTCGAGATCCGCCTCGGGGAGGATGTCGGGCACCGCGAGGATGCCGCACTGCTCCGCCGCCTCGACCGCGTTGGCGCGCATCCGCTCGAGGTTCACCCGGGCGCTCTGGGTGCGGCGGGTGAAGACCGGCCTCAAGGCCCCGGCCCCCATCTCCACGGCTTTCTGCACCATGTAGTCGAGCCGGGCATGCTTGAGCGGCGCGAAGAGGTAGTGGAGATCCGGCAGGGGGGTCTGCTCCCGGGTCCGCTCGATGAGGACGAGATCCGCGCTCTTGCGCCCCTCCGCCGAGACCTCCGCCCGCCATTCCCCGTCGCGGCCGTTGAAGGCGAGGACGCTCCCGCCGGCGCGCAGGCGCAGCACGTTGAGGAGGTAGTTGGCCTGGGCCCGGTCGAGGGGCACGCGGCCGCCGGCCGTCAGGGTCGCATCGAGGAAGAGACGGGGGGCGTTGAAGTCGTATCCGGCCATGGGCCGCCATAGCACGGGCGCCGGGTGGGGGCGAAGCGGGGCGGCTTCCCATCGGGGCGGCGCCCGGCCACAATCAGGGCCGTCTTCCGGCCCGGACGCCCAGCCCTTCCGATGCAAGCCTTCCCCATCCCCGCCATCGTCCTCCTCGACTCCGCCGCCGCCATCGGGGCGGAGCATGCCGGCGCGGTAGTGGTGACGGGATCCCACGGGGGCCTCAGCGCGGCGGCCTACGCGCTCGCCGTGCCGCTCGCCGGCGTGGTGTTCAACGATGCTGGCGGCGGCAAGGACGATGCCGGCATCCGCGGCCTGCGGCGGCTGGGAGAGATCGGAATGCCGGCCCTCGCGGTCTCCCACGCGAGCGCCCGGATCGGGGACGCGGCCGATACCCTCGCGTCCGGGATCGTCACCTATGTGAACGAGGCGGCCGCCCGGTGCGGCGTCGCCGCTGGACAAACGACGCAGGAGGCGGTTCGCCGCTTGGCTAACAAGCCCCAAAGCTGGTAACAGCAAGGCCTTGCGGGGTCCGCCCGCACCGGATTCGTACACAAGGACCGCCCATGCGCGCACCCTCGCTTCGCACGACCCTCGTCGCGGCGCTTGCCGCCGCCGGCGCCTTCGCGACCCCCGCCCTCGCCCAAAATTCCGGCTGCCAGGACGCCCAGAAGTTCATGGGCGAGCGGCAGACCCTGATCCAGCAGCTCAACAAGGCGGCCGGCAAGGACAAGAAGCTCGATCCGCGGGCGGCCTGCTCCACCTTCGGCAAGCTCGTCGCGAACGGCGATACCGGCATGAAGTGGATCGAGGCCAACAAGGATTGGTGCCAGATCCCCGACCAGTTCGCCCAGAGCTTCAAGGAAGACCATAACAAGATCAAGGAATTGCGCGGCCAGGCCTGCAAGGCCGCCGCCCAGATGAACCAGATGGAGAAGCAGGCGCGGCAGGGCTCAAACCCGTTCGGCGGCGGCCTCACCGGCGAATACAAGATCCCGCAAGGCGCCCTTTGAGCGGCGGCGCCCGGACCGGGCGCCCGCCCGCCGGCCGGCCCACCGGCCGATCCCCCTCCCCGCGCCGCGCCGCCCTGCCCGATGCGGTGCGCGGCCACTGGGTCGACCGGGCCGCGCCCGTCGCCTGGCAGCCCTACCTGAGACTCGCGCGGATCGAGCGGCCCATCGGCTGGTGGCTGCTCCTCCTCCCCTGCTGGTGGTCGCAGGGCCTCGCCGCCATGGCGGGCCACAGCCTGCCGAACCCCTGGCATGCGGTGCTGTTCCTCGTCGGCGCCGTGGCGATGCGGGGCGCAGGCTCCACCTACAACGACATCGTCGACCGGGACCTCGACGGGGAGGTCGAGCGCACCCGCGGCCGCCCGTTGCCGTCCGGCCAGGTGAGCGTGCGCGGCGCCCTCGCCTTCCTCGCGGCGCAGGGCCTCGTCGGCCTCCTCGTGCTGCTGCAGTTCAACCCCTTCGCCGTGGCGACGGGGTTCGCCTCCCTCGCCGTGGTGGCGCTCTACCCCTTTATGAAGCGGGTGTTCTGGCTGCCCCAGATCGTGCTCGGCCTTGCCTTCGCGTGGGGCGGGCTCATGGGCTGGGCGGCGGATCGGGGGGCCCTCACCCTCGCGCCCGTGCTCCTCTATCTCGGGGCCGTGGCCTGGGTGGTGGGCTACGACACGATCTATGCCCTGCAGGACCTGGAGGACGACGCCGTCGCGGGCATCAAGTCCTCGGCCCGGTTCTTCGGGCGGCGGGTGCGGGCCGGGATCGCGGTCTGCTACGGGGTCGCGGTCTGGCTCGTCGCCTCCGCCTTCGCGCTCGCCGACGCGGGGGCCTTCGCCCTCGCCGGGCTCGTCGGCTTTGCGGCGCACCTCGCCTGGCAGGTAGTTCGCGTCGACCGGGAGGACGGAGCCCTCGCCCTGCGGCTCTTCCGCTCGAACCGGGATGCGGGGCTGATCCTCACGGCGGGTCTCCTCGCGGAGGCGGTGGCGCGGGCCGTGTAGGGGGCGTCACCGGCGCCGCCGCTTGTCATTCCGGGGCCGCGCAGCGGAGCCCGGAATAAACGTCAACGCCTCAGAAGAGGGCGCACCAGCGCCGAGCACACCTTGCCACGTCATGGTTATGGGTTCCGGGCTCGCCTCACGGCGCCCCGGAATGACAGTGGGCGCTCGCCCCGGAATGGCAGGCGTCTGCCTAAACCTCGTGGGAGCCCTGCCCCTCGCCCATGCTGGCGAGGACCTTCAGCTCCCAATCCATCATCTCGTCCTCCTGGTGGATCACCGGGCGCAGGGCGAAGCGGCCCACCTTGCGGCGGGTGAGGAAGCGCGGGCGGCGGTTCGCGAGGAGCCCGTGCCGGCGGCGCTGGCGGCTGGCGCCGAGGAGCACGCGCCCGAGTTGCGGGTAAGGGGTCATGATCGAGCCGTTCGGCAGCTGGATCTTGAGTTCGAGGCCCGTGGCGGCCCCGAGGCTGCGCCACTCGGCCACCACGTCATCCTCCCCGTAGGACCCGAACGCCATGAGGGCGTCGCCCTCCGGGCCGAGCAGGACGAGATGGTAGAGTTCGCGCCCGCGCTCGAGGCGCATCGCGACGCTCGCGGCAGGTCGGCCGGCGGCCGCACCCACGAGGGCCGGCAGGGGGGAGACGGTGAAGGGGGAGCCGGAGCCGTGCCCCTGCGGGACGGCCCCGGCCTCCCGGGTGACGCTTGCCATTCTGTACGCCCTGTCAGGCTGCCGGCCCCCTCTGATGGAGGGCTCGATCATGGGGCGATCCTGCACCCTCGCCTTGCGGAAAGGCGTTAAGGCGGCTGGTTAAGGCCCGGTCAAACCGGGGCTTTTCGGCCCGATGCTCAACAAAGCCTTGCACAAACCCGGAAAATCGGGTGCAGCGTCGCCGCGGCCCCTGGCGGCCCGGGGCCCCGCACCCCATTGTGGGCTCAGCATGCTCGCCCGCCCCACCCTCGACGCCGTCGCCGCCCTCGTCCCCGTCGTCCGGGAGGCCGCCCTCGAATCCGGCGCCATCGCCAGCCGGTTCTTCCGCCGCGGCCGCCAGACCTCCGCCAAGCTCTGGCACAAGGACAAGGGCTCCCCCGTCACCGAGGCGGACGTCGCCGTCGACACCTTCCTGAAGGTGCGCCTGTCCGAGGTCCTGCCCGAGGCCGGGTGGCTCTCGGAGGAGACCGCCGACAACCCGGAGCGCCTCGGCCGCGACCTCGTGTGGATCGTCGATCCCATCGACGGGACCCGCGCCTTCGTGGGCGGCCACCCGGACTGGTCGGTGTGCATCGCCCTCCTGGCGAAAGACCGGCCGGTGCTCGGGGTCGTCTATGCGCCGGCCCACGACCTCATCTACGAGGCCCTCGCGGGCGAGGGCGCTCGGCGCAACGGGGCCGCCATGGCGGTCTCGGCCCGGCCCGAGATCGGGGGCGGGCGCTTCGCGGGCCCCAAGCCCCTCATCGACACCTTCGCCCGCCGGCTCGGCCACCCCGTGGCGACGGTGCCGAAGATTCCCTCCCTCGCCCTGCGCCTCGTGCGGGTGGCGGAGGGGTCGGTGGATGTGGGGCTCGTCTCGGCCAATTCCCGGGACTGGGACCTTGCCGCGGCGGACCTCATCCTGCACGAGGCCGGCGGCCTCATCACGGATCTTCACGGGGCGCCCCTGCGCTACAACCGCCCCGAACCGGTGCATGGGGAGCTCGCCGCCGCATCGGCGCGGTTGCATCCGGGCGTCATTGCCGCCATGAGGGCGGACGAGGGCGCGGCGCACCCGCCGCGCTGACAGAGCCTCCTCCGGGAGGCGGATCCAGACCACGCAAGATCGAAGCGAGCCCTGTTCCCGATGTCCGGCCAAGCCCCGACCGAAACCAACTCGAAGCAGCTCCTCCACCTCGTCTTCGGCGGCGAGCTGACCCATCTCGACGGCGTCGACTTCCGGGACATCGCCAATCTCGACATCGTCGGCATCTACCCGAACTACGCCGCCGCCCACGCGGCCTGGAAGGGCAAGGCCCAGGCGACCGTCGACAACGCGCAGATGCGCTACTTCATCGTCCACCTGCACCGCCTGCTCGATCCCCAAGGCTGACGCGCCCCCTCATGGGCCTCGTCAAGCGCCTCACCCGCTCCAGAGCCGCCCGAGAGGCCTTCGGCTTCCTCGTGGCGCGCTATCTGGGCCTCGTTCGGCGCACGAACCGGTTCGTCATGGAGCCGGCGGACGCCTACGACCGGATCGGGCCCCTGATGCCGGTGATCGCCGCCATGTGGCACGGCCAGCACTTCATGATCCATTTCGCCCGCCGCCCCGGGGACCGGGCGGCGAGCCTCGTGTCGCGCTCGGGCGACGGGGAGCTCAACGCGGTGGCCCTGCGCCATCTCGGGGTGCGGGCGATCCGGGGCTCGGGCGCCCGGGGCCGGGACATCCGGGCGAAGGGCGGCGTGACCGCCACCCGCGCCATGCTGCGGGCCCTGGAGGCGGGAGAGATGGTGGTCCTGACGGCGGACGTTCCCAAGGTCTCCCGGGTCTGCGGGCCCGGCATCGTGACCCTCGCCCAGCTCTCGGGCCGGCCCGTGGTGCCGGTGGCCGTGGTGACGAGCCGGCGGCTCGACTTCGACAGCTGGGACCGGGCGAGCCTCGGCCTGCCCTTCGGCCGCGGCGCCATGGTGCTGGGCGACCCCGTCCGGGTGCCGCGGGATGCGGACGCGGCGGCCCTCGAGGCGGCGCGCCAGGCGGTGGAGCGCGGCCTCGACGCGGTCCACGCGCGCGCCTACGCCCTCGTCGGCGCCCGCGATCCCGGCGCCCGGGACCGCAGCTCCGGCGCCGCCCGGGAGCACGCCGCATGAACCTCCACATGCCGCTCCTCATGCGCGCCTACCGGACCGCCATCGCGGTGCTGGAGCCGGCCGTTTACGGCCTCCTCCACTGGCGCGAGCGCAAGGGCCTCGAGGAGCGCGCGCGCCTCGGCGAGCGCCAGGGCTGGCCGAGCCGGGCGCGGCCCGAGGGCCACGTCGTGTGGGTGCACGGCGCCTCCATCGGCGAGACGCTCTCGCTCCTGCCCGTGGTGGAGCGCCTGACCCAGCGGGGCCTCTCCGTCCTCGTGACCTCCGGCACGCGGACGTCGGCGAATCTCGTGGTGCGGCGCCTGCCGCCGGGCGCCTTCCACCAGTTCGTGCCTCTCGACGTGCCGCGCTACATCCGGCGCTTCCTCGACCACTGGCAGCCCGACCTCGCCCTCGTGGCCGAATCCGAGATCTGGCCCAACACCATCGTGGAACTCGACCGCCGGCGGGTGCCCCTGATCCTGGTCAACGGGCGCATGTCGGACCGCTCCTTCCAGCGCTGGCAGCGGCTCCCGAAGGTGATCCGAGCGCTCCTGTCGCGCTTCGCGCTCTGCCTCACGCAGACGGACGAGGATGCGGAGCGCCTCGCGCGGCTCGGCGCCCCCCGGGTCGCGGTAGCCGGCAACCTGAAATTCGACGCTCCGCCCCCGCCCGCCGACCCCCGCCTCGTGGCGCAATTGTCCGGCCTCATCGCCGGGCGGCCCCTGTGGCTCGCCGCCTCCACCCATCCCGGGGAGGAGGAGAGCCTCGTCGAGGCGCACCGGGCCCTCAGCCAGCGCCATCCGAACCTTCTCACGATCATCGCCCCCCGGCACCCGAACCGGGGCGCCGAGATCGCCGCCATCGCGGAGCGCGCGGGCCTGCGCCCGGCCCGGCGCGCCGAAGGCCTGCCCCCGGACCGGGCGACGGACGTCTACATCGCCGACACCGTGGGCGAGATGGGCCTGTTCTACCGCCTCGCCCCCGTGGTTTTCATGGGCGGGTCCCTCGTGCCCCATGGAGGCCAGAACCCCATCGAGCCGGCCAAGCTCGGCGGGGCGGTGCTGCACGGGCCGCAGGTGCACAACTTCACGGAGATCTACGCCCGCCTCGGCGAGGCCCGCGGCGCCCTCCTCGTCCGCGACGGGCCAGCCCTCGCCCGGGCGGTCTCGGAGCTCATCGCGGACCCGGCCCTCGCCCGCGAGATGTCCCGCGCCGCCACCGACACCGTGCAGGCGCTCGGGGGCGCGGTGGAGCGCACCCTCCAGTCCCTCGAGCCCTTCATCGTGCAGATGAAGCTCGGGGCGCGCCGCTGATGCGGGCGCCGGCCTTCTGGTGGCGGCCGGAACCCACCCTCCCGGCCCGTCTCCTCGGCCCCGCCGCCCGGCTCTACGGCTTCGCCGCGTCCCGCCGCCTCGAGCGCCCGGGTTGGCGGGCGCCGGTCCCGGTGATCTGCATCGGCAACTTCACGGCGGGCGGCGCCGGCAAGACCCCGACGGCGCTGGCCGTCGCCCGGGTGCTCGAGGCCCTCGGCGAGCGCCCCGCCTTCCTGTCGCGGGGCTATGGCGGACGCCTCCCCGGGCCGCTGCGGGTGACGCCGGAGCACCGGGCTGCGGAGGTCGGGGACGAGCCCCTTCTCCTCGCCCGGGCCGCCCCGACTTTCGTGTCCCGCGACCGGCCTGCGGGCGCCCGCCTCGCCGCGGAGGCCGGCGCGACCGTGATCGTGATGGATGACGGGCTGCAGAACCCGTCCCTCGTCAAAGACCTCGCGGTGGCGGTGGTGGACGGCGCGACGGGGTTCGGCAACCGGATGCCCCTGCCGGCCGGGCCGCTTCGCGCGCCGCTCGACCGGCAATGGCCCCTCGCCCACGCGCTTCTGGTGATCGGCGGGGGAGCCCTCGGCGTCGCCGCGGCCCGGGAGGCCGAGAGCCTCGGCAAGCCCGTCCTGCGCGGGCGCCTGGAGCCGGACGCCGGCGCCGCCGCCCGGCTGCAGGGCCGGCGCGTCCTCGCCTTCGCGGGGATCGGGCGGCCGGAGAAGTTCTTCGACGCCCTGCGGGCCTGCGGGGCGGCGGTCGCCGCCGAGCGCCCCTTCCCGGACCATCACCCCTTCACGGCGGCCGAGGAGGCCGATCTCCTGGCCGAGGCCCGGGCCGGCGACCTTCTGCCCGTCACCACCGAGAAGGACGCGGCCCGCCTGCCCCCGGGAGCCCTGAAGGACGCGGCTTGCGTGCTCCCGGTCGCCCTCTCCCTCGACCACGAGGCGGGATGGCGGGCGTTGATCGAGGGGGCACTCGCCCGGGCGCGGCCGGTCAGCTCCGGGGCTTGACCCCGAGCCGCATCAGCACGGCCTGCGGTCCCGCATAGGCCTCCTGCCGCTCCACGCTCCAGTACTTCAGCTGATCGAGCGGAATGGGTTCGCCCGTCACCGCGCAGCGCACATAGGCGCCGGGTTTCACGAGCCTCAGGTTGCTGTCGAGATATTCCACGACGGCCTCGCCGCCACGCTCATGCTTGTTCATAGGGCCTCGCGCCCGGCTCCGGGCGGCCGATGGGGGTTGAGGCACAAATGACAAGGTCGGCCCGCGGTTTCAATGGGCAGGGCGCTGCTCGCTCCCCCCTCCCCGATGAAGGCAGGGGTACGGGGTGGGGGTGGCGGCCGAGGTTTGTCCGGAGATGTCGAGGTTCACCCCCACCTCCAACTCCTCCCCTCAAGGGGGAGGAGCGCAGGTCGCGCATCCCGCGCCCTCTGCACGCTCCTTCGAGACGGGCCTGACGGCCCTCCTCGGGAAGAGGGTCGAGGATGGCTCAGCCGCTCCGAGGGCGAGACGGATCCGCTAGGGCGGCGAGGGCAGGAGGTCGAAGAGGGCGCCCTGTTCGTCCACGGCGGCCTTGGGCTTGGCGGTGCGCACCCGCATGGCCCGGCCGCCCGTGACGTCGGCGCGGCCGTCGGCGAACTCCACCGTGAGGGGCTGGCCGTCGAGAACGTCCTCGGGGGAGCGGACCGCCTGGCCGTCCGCATCCCACACGAGCGCGTAGCCGCGGGCGAGGACCGCCTTGTAGTTGAGGCTGTCGAAGAGCTGGGCCTGGCTGTCGAGGCGGGCGCGCTTGCGCTCGATCTGCGCCGCGAGGGCCGGGGCGAGGCGCTCGCCGGTGCGCCCCGCAAGATCCCGGCTCGCCGCGATGCGGGTGCGCTCGGCCCGGATCAGGGTCTCGCGGGCGACGACGAGGCGCCCCGACAGGGTGGCAAGGCGCTCCGCCCTGAGCTCCATGGAGCGCTCCAGCGCCTGGCGGGGGCGCCCGTCGACGGCGAGAAGCCGGGACCCGAGCTTGGCGAGCTGGGCCGCGGGCGAATGGAGCGCGAGGCCCCGCGCCGCCTTGACGATCCGCTCCTCGAAGCGGCGCTTGTTGAACATGAGCGCGGGCGCGAGGCGAGTCGACGCCATGTCGAGCTGCTGGCGCTTGGGCGAGAAGATCGCCTCGGCGGTCGGCAGGGCGCGGGTGAGATAGCGCAGGTCCGAGCGGCGGCGGTCCACGAGGCGCAGCACCGCCTCCGCCTGACGCCGTCCGAGATCGCTCACTCCCGCGGCGAGTTCGACCCGCACCGGCACCACCATCTCGGCGGCGCCCGTGGGCGTCGGCGCCCGCACGTCGGCGGCGTGGTCGATGAGGGTCCAGTCGGTCTCGTGGCCCACCGCCGAAACGAGCGGGATCGCGCTCTCGGCGGCGGCGCGCACCACCGCCTCCTCGTTGAAGCCCCACAGGTCCTCGATGGAGCCGCCGCCCCGCGCCACGATGAGCACGTCCGGCCGCGGGATCCGCCCGCCGGGCTCGAGGGCGTTGAAGCCCCGGATCGCCGCCGCGACCTCGTCCGCGCAGGTCTCGCCCTGAACCCGCACCGGCCAGACGAGAACGTGCCGCGGGAAGCGGTCGTCGAGGCGGTGGAGGATGTCGCGGATGACCGCGCCCGTCGGCGAGGTGACGACGCCGATCACCTTCGGCAGGTAGGGGATGCGCCGCTTGCGGGAGGCCTCGAACAGCCCCTCCGCCGTGAGCTTGCGCCGCCGCTCCTCCAGGAGCGCCATGAGGGCGCCGATGCCGGCGGGCTCGAGCGATTCGACGACGATCTGATAGGTGGACTTGCCCGGGAAGGTGGTGATCTTGCCGGTGGCGATGACCTCGAGGCCCTCCGCCGGCTTGATCCTGAGACGTGCGAAGGTGCCCTTCCACACGACAGCATCGAGCCGGGCGCCCTGATCCTTGAGGCAGAAGTAGGCGTGGCCGGAGGAGTGCGGGCCGCGATAGCCCGAGATCTCCCCTTTCAGGCGCACATGGCCGAACGCATCCTCGAGGGTGCGCTTGAGCGCGCCCGCGAGGTCGGAGACCGACCATTCGGGGGCGTTCGTCGGCGCTTTGTCGGGGAGGAGCCTCGTCATCGCCGGGACCCTAATCGCTTCGGGGGGCACTTCCAAGGCCGGCCCTCCGTGCCGTGTTGTAGCGGCTTGGCGGTGTGGTTAAACAGCCGCATGAACATCCTCCTCATCGGATCGGGCGGGCGCGAGCACGCCCTCGCCTGGGCCCTGCAGCGCAGCCCCTCCTGCGACAGGCTCCTCATCGCCCCGGGCAATCCCGGCACTGCGCGCTGCGGCACCAACGTGGTGCTGGATGTGGCCGACCATGAGGCGGTGATCCGCTTCTGCCGCACATTAGCTGTGGATTTCGTGGTGGTGGGGCCGGAGGCGCCCCTGGTGGCCGGTCTCGTGGACGACCTCGAGGCCGCCGGCATCCGGGCCTTCGGGCCGACCCGGGCGGCGGCGCAGCTCGAAGGATCGAAGGCCTTCACCAAGGATCTGTGCGCCGAGTTCGGCATCCCGACCGCCGCCTACCGGCGCTTCACGGCGGCGGAGCCCGCCAGATCCTATTTGAGGGAGCACGGCGCCCCCGTGGTGGTGAAGGCGGACGGGCTCGCGGCCGGCAAGGGCGTCGTGGTGGCGGCAACCCTTCAGGAAGCCGAGGACGCGGTCGACATGATGTTCGGCGGCGGGCTCGGGGCGGCGGGCGCCGAGGTGGTGATCGAGGCCTTTCTCGAGGGCGAGGAGGCGAGCTTCTTCGCCCTGTGCGACGGCACGAGCGCCCTCCCCTTCGGAACCGCCCAGGACCACAAGCGCGTCCACGACGGCGACCGGGGTCCGAACACCGGCGGCATGGGCGCCTATTCGCCAGCCCCCGCGCTCACCCCGGACCTCCAGGCCGAGGTCATGCGGACCATCATCGAGCCGACGCTCGAGGGCATGCGCGCCCGCGGCACGCCCTATCGCGGGGTGCTCTATGCGGGCCTCATGCTGACTGCGGAGGGGCCCAAGCTCATCGAGTACAATGCCCGCTTCGGCGACCCGGAAACGCAGGTGCTCGTGCCGCGTCTTAAGGGCGACCTCGCCGCCGCCCTGCGCGCCGCCGCCGAAGGGCGGCTCCAGGACGCGGCCTTGACCTGGTCCGACGAGGCGGCCCTCACGGTGGTGATGGCGGCGCGGGGCTATCCCGGCCCGGTGCAGCCGGGCTCCGCGATCCGGGGCGTCGAGCGGGCCGAGGCCCTGCCGGACGTCCTCGTGTTCCATGCCGGCACGCGCGAGACGGCGGAGGGCCTCGTGGCCCAGGGCGGCCGGGTGCTCGCCGTCACGGCGACGGGCCGCACCGTTGCGGAGGCGCAGGCCAAGGCCTACGGCGCGGTCGACGCCGTCGACTGGCCGGAAGGCTTCTGCCGCCGGGACATCGGCTGGCGGGCGGTGGAGCAGGAACGGTCGGCGGGGTGACGGGCTTGTATATACTGCCTTAACGAGGTATATACTGCCAATGGCCGTCCTGATCAAAGACCCCGAAGCGGATCGCATCATCCGCGAACTTGCGAGCCGCACCGGGGAGACGATCACCGAAGCGGTCAAGAAGGCGGCGCAGCAGCGTCTCGCGCAGCTTGCGCCGAGGCGGGGCCGCATCGACCGGGCGAAGCTGCGGGAAGCACAGGCCTACTTCGACGCTCTGCCGCGCCCGAACGAGCAACTCACGGGCGACGAGATCCTCGGCTACAACGACGAGGGCCATTTCGATTGATCGTCGTCGATACGTCAGCGCTGGTTGCGGTGTTTCTGCGGGAGCCGGGGCACGAAGCGATGACGGAGATCATCGATGACGCGCAAGCGGCCTGCCTCTCCGTCGTCTCCCGGATCGAACTCGTCTCGGTCTTGTGCGGGGTACGGATCGGTGCCGAACCGGCCCGCGTCGGCGACTACGTCGACGGCTTGAACCTGGAGCATGTGCCGGTTTCGGTCGAGCAGATGCACGGCGCCCTCGACGCGCTTCTGACCTTCGGCAAGGGCCGCCATCCCGCTCAGCTGAACCTCGGCGACTGCTTCTCCTACGCCCTCGCGAAAGCCCGCGGCGCGCCGCTTCTCTTCAAGGGTGACGACTTCGCGCGGACTGATATCGTTCCGGCCTGGACCGCGCCGCGCTGAGCTCCCCATGACCGACGACCTGTTCCCCGGATTCGACTCGCACTGGATCGACACGGAGGCGGGCAAGGTCTTCGCGCGGTCGAAGGGCAGCGGGCCGCCGCTCATCTTCATCCATGGCTTCCCGCAGACCCATGCCATGTGGCACCGGATCGCGCCGGCCCTCGCCGAGACGCACCGGGTGGTGTGCATGGACCTGCGCGGCTACGGCTGGTCCTCCGCGCCCCGGAGCGACGACGCCCACGAGACCTATTCCAAGCGCGCCATGGGGCGGGACGTGGTCGCCGTCATGGAGGCGCTCGGCCATGTGCGCTTCGGCGTGGTCGGCCACGACCGCGGCGCGCGTGTCGGCTACCGGCTCGCCCTCGACCATCCCGGGCGGGTGGACCGCCTGGCGCTGCTCGACATCCGCCCGACCTTCGACGTGTGGGCGCAGATGCGCTCCGGCGTCGTGCCGGCGGCCCATTGGGGCTATCTCTCCCAGCCCGCGCCGATCCCGGAGGGGGAGATCGGGCGCGATCCCCTGCCCTATTTCGAGGGGCTGATGGCGCAATGGTCCGGCGGCGGCAGCCTCGACGCCTTCGACCCGCGGGCCCTCGCCTCCTACCGGGCGAGCTGCAACGAGCCGACCCGCATGCATGCCATGTGCGAGGATTACCGCGCCGGAGCGAGCGTCGACCTCGCGCAGGACGAGGCGGACCTTGCGGCGGGACGGCGGATCACCTGTCCCGTGCTCGCCGTGTGGGGCGAGTTCTACCTCACGGGCGGCGGCTCCGAGACGCCGCTCGCCGCCTGGCAGCGCAGCTTCGCGCCGCAGGCCACGGGCAAGGCCGTCGTCGCCGGCCATTTCGTGGCGGAGGAGAACCCGGAGGCCGTTCTCGACGCGCTCAGACCCTTCCTCGCCTAGCGCTTCTCCGCGAAGAACGCCCGCAGCAGGGCCGCGGCCTCGCCCTCGCGGATGCCGCCATAGACCTCCGGGGCGTGATGGCAGGTGAGGGCGGAGAAGAAGCGCACGCCGCTCTCGACCGCACCGCCCTTTGGGTCGGGGGCCCCGAAATAGACCCGCCGGATCCGGGCGAAGGAGATCGCGGCGGCGCACATGGTGCAGGGTTCGAGGGTCACGTAGAGATCGCAGCCCGTCAGGCGCTCGTCGCCGAGCGCCGCGCAGGCGCGCCGGATGGCGAGGATTTCCGCATGGGCCGTGGGATCGTGCGCCTCCCGGGGGCGGTTGCCAGCGGAGGCGATCACCTCGCCGCCCCGCACCACCACGGCGCCCACCGGCACCTCGCCGCGGGCGGCGGCGGCGCGCGCCTCGTCGAGGGCGAGGCCCATGGGGTCGGTTTTGGGTGAAGCGTCCGGGTCCATCGTCAAGCGCTCTCGAACCTTGCTCGCCCTTCCGGATGCCTTCTGCTATCAGGCCTCTATGACCGACAGCAACGACGACGACAACCGGGGGCGCCCGCGGGGCCGCTCCGACCGCCCCCGCGCCGGGGGAGACCGCCCCCGCGCCGGAGGGGACCGCCCCTCGAAGGGCCGGGAGGGCGGCTTCAAGGCAGGGCCGAAGGGCGGGGCCAAGCCGTTCCGCGCCCGCGAGGGCGACGAGCGGCCCCGACGGCCGCGCCCCGAGGGAGACCGCCCGTTCCGCACCCGGGACGGCGAGGAGCGCCCGCGCAAGTCCCGGGAGGGCGGCGAGCGCCCCTACCGCCCGCGCACGGATGCGGATCGGTCCTTCGCGGCCCGGGGCGGCGACGAGCGGCCGCGGCAGCCCCGGACCGAGGCGCGCCCGCGCCGGGCCGAGCCGGAGGCGGCGCGCACCGAGGCCGCCGAGCCCGCCGAGGAGCGGATCGCCAAGGTGATCGCCCGCGCCGGCATCGCCTCGCGCCGCGACGCTGAGGCGATGATCCAGGAGGGCCGCGTGACCCTCAACGGCACGGTGCTGGCCTCGCCCGCCATCAACGTGACGAAGGACGACCGGATCGAGGTCGACGGGGAGCCCCTGCCCGCCAAGGAGCGCACGCGCCTGTGGATCTTCCACAAGCCCCGCGGCCTCGTGACCACGGCCCGGGATCCCGAGGGACGCCCCACCGTCTTCGACAGCCTGCCGGAGGACCTGCCGCGGGTCGTCGCCGTGGGGCGCCTCGACATCAACACCGAGGGGCTGCTGCTCCTGACGAACGACGGCGGGCTCGCCCGCGTCATCGCCCATCCCGAGACCGGCTGGCTGCGCCGCTACAAGGTGCGCGCCCACGGGGAGGTCACCCAGGCCGACCTCGACCGGCTCGCGAAGGGCGTCACCGTCGACGGCATGGATTACGGGCCCGTCGAGGCGCGCCTCGACCGCGTGCAGGGCGACAATGCCTGGATCACCCTCGGGCTGCGCGAGGGCAAGAACCGGGAGGTGAAGCGGATCCTCGAGCATCTGGGCCTCCAGGTGAACCGGCTCATCCGCCTCTCCTTCGGCCCCTTCCAGCTCGGCGACCTCGAGCCCGGCCTCGTGGAGGAGGTGAAGACCAAGATCCTGCGCGAGCAGCTCGGCCAGGCCCTCGCAGCCGAGGCGGGCGTCGATTTCGAGAGCCCCGTCCGCGAGCCCATCGCGCCCTTCGGCTCGCCGAAGGCGGCCGAGCGGGAGGAGCGCCCCGCCCGAAGGGAGCGGCCGCAGCGCCCTCCCCGCGAGGAACGCTTCGAGGACCGCCCGCGCCGCGGCTTCGACGAGGAGCGCCCGCGCGGGCGCCGGGAGGAGGAGGATGCTCCGAAGCGCCCCTCCCGCCAGGAGCCCCGGCGCAGCGTGTGGCGCGCGGGCGAGGAGGCGGCCGAGATGCGGCCCGCCCGCAAGGCCCCGCGGCGGGGCGATGACCCGAAAGCGGCCCGGGCCGCGGCGGCGGAGCGGCCCCGGGAGCGGGTCGGCGCCATCGCGGGCGCTGAAGGCCGCAAGGTCGTGGTGGAGCGCCTCGTGAGCCAGCCCCGTGACGAGGAGGAGCGCCCGTCGCGCCGGCCCCGCGGCGAGGGCCGCCCTCAGGGGGACCGGGAGGATCGCGTGCGGCGCGGGCCCGCGCCCGGCGGGCGCCGGCCGGCCCGGGACGACAGGAGCGAGCGGGAGGACCGGGCACCCCGGGGCCGGTCGGCCGGACCGGGACGGCGGGACGACGACCGCCCCTTCCGGGGGCGGGACGGCGAGCGGCCCGGGCGCCCTGGCGAGGACCGGCCGCGCCGCGGCCCGCCCGGCCGCGGCGGCTTCGGTGGCGCCAAGGGCGGCCCGCGGGGGGGCGCAAAAGGCGGAACGAAGGGCGGCTTCAAGGGCGGGCCGCGGGGCGGGTCGAAGGGCCCGCCGCGGGGCCGGCGCCCGTGAGGCCTGAGCCGTGAGGGTCGTGGGCGGGCGCTTTCGCGGCCGCACCCTCGCCGGGCCGACCTCGGACGCGATCCGCCCGACCTCGGACCGGTTGCGCGAGACGATCTTCAACATCCTGGCCCACGGCTACGACGATCCCGTCGCGGGGGCGCGGGTCATGGACCTCTTCGCCGGAACGGGCGCCATGGGGATCGAAGCCCTGTCCCGGGGCGCCTCCTTCGCGCTCCTCGTCGACGACGGGGCGCAGGCCCGCGGGCTCATCCGCGAGAACGTGGAGGCCCTGGGTTTAGGCGGCGCCACACGGCTCTTTCGCCGCGACGCCACCCGCATGGGACCCGCGGCCCCGAACGCCCCCTTCTCCCTCGTCTTCTGCGATCCGCCCTATGGGCGGGACCTCGCCCCGCGGGCGCTCGCCTCCTGCGCCGCCGGGGGCTGGCTCGTTCCGGGAGCGCTGGTGGTGGTGGAGGAAGCGCAAGGAGCCGCTTTGGCTCTGCCCGCCGGCTTCGAGGAGATCGAGCGCCGGGATTACGGCGAGACGAGCGTGATCTTCGGGCGGTTCGGCCCCTGACGGTCGGGCGAGGCGGACCGGAGCCGCCTCGCCCGGTGCAGGCTCAGTAATAGGTGCCGCGGCCCTGCTGCGGGAAGGACCCGCCCCCGCCGGGCAGGTAGTCGCGTTCGCCGCGGCCGTAGCCCCGCGGATTCGGCTCGTAGCCCTGGTCCGGGCTATAACGGTCCTGCCGCCCCTGGATCGAGCCCGTGGCGTCCGGGTCGTAGCCGCGGCGGTCGCGGCGCGCTGCGAAGTCCTGATCGCTCTGGCCGCGCCGGCGGGCCGTCTCGTATTCCTGGCGCTGGCGGATCTCCGCGCGGCGGACGCGCTCGTTGTACTCCGCCCGACTCTCGGAGCGGCGCTTGATAACGCCGAGGGCGCAGCCGAGGGCCGCGCCCGTGAGGCGGTTGCCGCCCGCGAAATGCCCGACGATCGCACCGCCCAGCCCGTACTTCAGGCAGCCGCCGACCTGGGCCTGGGCGGCGGAGGGGGCCGCAACGCCGAGAACGGCGGCGGCCGCAAAGGCTAAACCAAAACGACGCATGAAAACGCTCCCATCATGAAGTGACGGGAACGTCCGGTTCGGGAGCGGGGTTCCAGCGGGGCCGGAACCCTTACATCCGGCCAAGCCGCAGGAACTGGGTCTCGCCCGAGGAATCGTCGACCCCGTCGTTGTCGGTGACGGCATAAGCCGTTCCCGCCGCATCGACCGCGAAGCCCTCGACCTTGTCGAGCACGTAGCCCCGCGGGGCCTTGAGGTCGCCGAGGAGGTCCCGCAGTTCCGTCTTCTTCACCACGGGCAGCGGGCCGCCGAGGGGCGCGGGCTTCATCTCGTCGGCCGCGACCGCATAGAGCTTCTTCAGCTTCGCCTTGTCGGCGATCTGGTTGTCGCGCTCGATGATGACGAAGCGATCGCCGGCCGCGGTAATCTCCGACAGGCCGACCCAGCCTTCCCCGGCCTTCTCGAGGGGGTAGCGCACGGCGCCCCAGCTCTTCGTCGCGGGCTTGTAGGCGACGAGCTTCACGAAGCCCTTCTCGTCGTCGGCCCATTCCCGCTGGACGGCGAGCCACACGGTCTCGTCCGCGCCCGAGCCCGTGACGGTCACGCCCTCGTAGCCCGCATTCTTGGCGCCTCCCTCGATCTCGCCCGGCAGGGCGATCTCCTCCTGGATCGCGCCCTTGGCGTCCACCTTGACGAGCCGGTTGAACAGGCCCCGCTCCGGGTTGCCCTCCGAGGCGAGCCAGAAGCCGCCGTCGGCGGCGAGGGCGATGCCCTCAAGGTCGAGCTTGTCGGCGGCAGCGCCGCCCCGGGTCACGAGGGTCTCGCCCGTGATGAGGGCGGGCGTCTGCGCCGCGTCGACCGTGAGGATGCGCGGCGCGCCCCCGTAGATGCTGTCCGTCACCGCATAGAGCCGGCCCGCCTGGGAGCGGTCGGCGGCGAGGCCCGAGAGCGCGCCCCAGGCGATCGGCAGGCCGTCCGGCCGCCGCGCCGAGCGGATCGTCGGATAGGCGGGCGCGGCGCGCTCGGCGCGCTCGAAGATCGTCACGTGCGGGCCGACCCCGCCCTTCTCCCGCAGATCCGTCTCGCTCGTGGCGACGAAGAGGTTGCGGCCCGGGATGGCGAGCAGACCCTCGGGCCCGATGCCGGTGGGCAGCACCTGCAGGAGTTCCGGCGCCGCGCCGGTATCCCGGTAGACCGCCACCGCCGAGGCGCGCTCGGCCCCGACGAACAGGAGGCGGTCGGCGCCGTAACGGCCGACCTCGACGCCCTCGATCTCGGCGCCCTTGCTGTTGCGCCGCTCGGGATAATGGCCGAGCGAGACGATCTCGTGCTCGAGGCTCGGGCCGGATTCGAAGGCGACGGTGCCGTCGCGATTGAAGATCGTGAAGCCGCGGGAGCCGCCCTTGTAGTCGCCCTCGTTCGCCGTGACGAAGCGGTTGCCGTCGAGCCAGCGCACCGCATCGGGCTCTCGGGGCACGCCGGCCTGCGCGCCCGACAGATCGATGGCCCCGTCGCGCTTCACGTCGATGCCCTTGAGGTCGACGGTGCCGGCGGCGAAATGGGCCTCGACGCGCCCGGTCCGCCCGTCCACCACGGCGACGTGGTTGTTCTCCTGAAGGGTGACTACCACCCGGCCGTCCTCGGAGATGTCGACGAATTCAGGCTCGGGATCCTCGCCCGCCACGCCGGCAAGGCCGGCGAGCGCCACGGTCTTCAGCCCCGCGCAATCGAGGGCGCCGGCGGCGGAGACGGGCCCGACCACGAGGGAGCCCGCCGGCGCTTGCGGCAGCGCGCCCTTGTTGAGCTCCTCGTTGCGCTCGTTCTCGATGGCGACCGCGAGGAGACCCGCGCCCACGGCGACGGAGTCGGGCTGCCCCGGCAGTGCGCACTCGCCCGTGACGGCCTTGGCGGCGAGATCGACCACGACGATCTTGCCGGACGGGCTGACGAAGTTCTCCGAGGTGTTGAGGGCGACGAGGGCGCGGGAGCCCAGAACCTTCACGGAGGTGGGCTCGCCGCCGAGCGCCAGGGTGCCGCCGGCCTTCGGGTTCCTCGGATCGGCGATGTCGATGAAGCCGAGCGCCTTGCGGGGGCTGTCCGTGTAGACGAGGAGGCGTCCGTCCTCGCTCGCCGCGATGATCTCCGCCACCGTCTCGCCCTTCGCGTCGCCCGTCAGGTTCTGGACGATGGGAAAGCTCGCGATCCGGTCGAAGAGCGGGGCTGCCGATGCGGGAAGGGCGGCGCCCGCGAGAAGGGCGGCGGCGAGGGCGGGGCGGACGGGCATGAGGCGTGATCCCAAGGGTGAGCGGGACCCGTCTCATGCGACGGTCCCATGACGGCTGCAGGACGCTCCGAACGACGGCTCCGGCCGAAAAAAGAGCCCGGCGCGGGGCCGGGCCTTGGAGGTAACGGAAATGCTCCCGCAAGATGGGAGGGACCGAGGTCCAGCTTCAGGCTAGCCGGGGTGCCGCCTGCGCCGCATCCCCCGACTGGGGGATGCGGCGGGTCGCAGGGCCGGGAGCCCGCGCCGCCCTTGACTGCCGGAGAGTCATCTTGCGGATGATTCCCTCATTGCACCGAGGGCATCGTTCCATGCTCACCTTTGCCTATTGCCTGATCGCCGTTCTCGTCTGCGCCTTGAGCGCGGCGCTGCTCTGGACCACGAGCCCTATCCTGGCGGTGTCCGTCGCCCCCGGTCTCGGCTTCGCGGCGGCCGTCGCGGCGGCGGTGGCCTTCGCCACGCCGGCGCGGACGGGCCCCGGCGGCTCGCACCGGCGGGCCGGCCAGTTCTGAAACCGGGCTGCCGCCGGCGCATTGATCTGTGTTATGAATGGGCTCCCGAGCGGGCTTTGCCGCGCTTAGGGCGGGTTGCGTTCGCGTCCGCCGACAGCGGATTCTCTCACCGCAGAGCGCGTGCCATGCTGATGTGGAGCGCCGTTCTCGCCCTCGCCGCCTCGCTCCTCGTGCTGGGGCCCCTCGCCGAGAGCGTGCCCGCCTGGGCGGGCGAGGTCGCCATGCTGCTCATCGCCGTCTCGGCCTTCGTGCTGGTCTGCCTCCTCGAGACCGCCGGCAAGGCCGACCGGGGCGCGGAATAGCCTGCCGGCGGGCCGGCGCGGGCCGCCCCTAGCGGCGCCCGAACAGGCGCTCGATGTCGGAGAGCTTCAGCTCCACGTAGGTCGGCCGGCCGTGATTGCACTGCCCCGAGAGGGGCGTCGCCTCCATCTCGCGTAGGAGGGCGTTCATCTCCTCCGGCCGCAGCCGCCGTCCGGCCCGGACGGAGCCGTGGCAGGCCATGCGGGAGAGCACCGCGTCGAGGCGCTCCTCCACCGCCGCGCCCCCCTGCCCCCATTCGGCGAGGGCATCCGCCACGTCCTGGACGAGGGCCTTGATCCGCCCGCCCGCGAGGGCCGAGGGCACCTCCCGCACGAGCACCGCCCCGTGGCCGAAGGGCTCGACCACGAGGCCGAGGGTTTCGAGGGTCCCGGCCTCGGCGAGCACCCGGTCGGCATCGACGGGATCGAGGTCCACCACGTCCGGGATGAGGAGGAGCTGGCGCGCGATGCCGGCGGCCGCGCGCTCCCGCTTCAGGCGCTCGTAGACGAGGCGCTCATGGGCGGCGTGCTGGTCGACGATGACGATGCCGTCCCCCGTCTGGGCGACGATGTAGGTGCCGTGGATCTGGGCCCGGGCGGCGCCCAGGGGCGCGTCCGTGCCCTCGAGCTCGGCGAGGCTGGCGCGGCTGTCCGCCGAAGGGGCGGCGAGCCCCGCGAAGGCGGCCTGGGCTTCGGCAAAGCCCGGTGCCACAGCGAAGCCCGGCGCCGCGAGGGGCGCCTGCCAGCCCGCGAAGGCGGGCGCATGGCGGTGGGCGGGGGCGCGGCCCGCGACGAGCGCGGGGCGCGGCGGCGGGGCCGCGGCGGGGCGCAGGTGCTCGAGGGTGCGGGCGCCGCCCGTGGTCGCGGCGCGGAACGCCGAGCGGGTGATCGCTTCTTTGAGGGCCGCCACCACGAGGGAGCGCACGAGGGCGGGGTCGCGGAACCGCACCTCGGTCTTCGCGGGGTGCACGTTCACGTCCACCTGCCGCGGGTCGAGCTCGACGGCAAGGGCCAGGACCGGGTGGCGGCCGGCCGGCATCACGTCCGCATAGGCCCCGCGCACGGCGCCGAGCAGGAGCTTGTCCCGCACGGGCCGGCCGTTCACGACGAAGTGGATCTGGGTGGAGGCGCCCCGGTGGAAGGTGGGCAGGCCCGCGAACCCCGTGAGCGCGATCCCCTCCCGGGTCACCCCCACCGGAACGGCGTTGTCGTTGAACTCGGGGCCGAGCACCCGCGCGAGGCGGCGAAGGAACCCGAGCTCCCCCGGCGCCTCGGGCGGATAGGTCACGGGCGTGAGGTGATCGCCCTCAAGGGTGAAGCGCACCCCGGGATGGGCGACGGCAAGGCGCTTGAGGGTCTCGGCCACGGCCTGCGCCTCCGAGCGGTCGCTCTTGAGGAACTTGAGGCGGGCGGGCGTGGCGCCGAAGAGATCCGTCACCTCGATGCGGGTGCCGGGCTGGGCGGAGGCGGGCCGCACCGGCCCCTTCACCCCCGCCTCCACGACGATGGCGGAGCCCGTCGGGGCGTCCGCCGTGCGCGTGGTGATCGCGAGCCGCGCCACGGCGCCGATGGAGGGCAGCGCCTCGCCGCGAAAGCCGAGGGTGCCGATGGCGAAGAGATCCCCGTCCGGCAGCTTGGAGGTGGCGTGGCGCTCCACCGCGAGCTCCAGATCCTCCGGGCTCATGCCGTGCCCGTCGTCGACCACGCGGATGAGCCGCCGCCCGCCCGCCTCGAGGGTCACCGCCACCGTGCCGGCGCCCGCATCGATGGCGTTCTCGACTAGTTCTTTGACGGCCGCTGCGGGCCGCTCCACCACCTCGCCGGCGGCGATGCGATCGACCAGGATGGGATCGAGGCGCCGGACGGGCATCAGGGCCTCGCAGCGCGGAGCGGGAGGCGGGCCGGCAGGGACAGGAGGCTTAGACCCAAGGGTCGCTCCGGCGCGGGATGAACGGACCGGAACACTAGGGCGGCGGGCGAGGCGCGGAAAGGGTCGCGGCGCCGCGCGGCCCGGTTGTGCACCGGGTCCTCAGACCCGGTACTGGCCGTTGCGCTTCACGTAGACCGTGGTGCCGGTGGGCACCCGGTTGTAGAGGTCCACGATGTCCTCGTTCAGCATGCGCACGCAGCCCGACGAGACCTGCTCGCCGATGGACCAGGGCTCGTTGGTGCCGTGGATCCGGAACAGGGTGTCCTGGCCGTTCTGGTAAAGGTACAGCGCGCGGGCGCCGAGGGGGTTGTCGAGGCCCGCCTCCCGGTGGCTCGGCAGGTCCTTGATCAGCCGCACCATGGTCTTGGTGGGCGACCAGGCGGGCCACACGCCCTTGCGGCCGATTGTGGCGACGCCGCGCCAGGAGAAGCCCTGACGGCCGACGCCGACCCCGTAGCGCAGGGCCGTGCCGCCGTCCTGCACGAGGTAGAGGAAGCGCTGGTCGATATCGACCACGATGGAGCCGGGCTTCTCGGGGCCGCTATAGGACACGGTCTGGCGGGCGAGCTCCGGCTTCATGCGGCTGCGGTCGACGAGCGGCACGTCGAAGGGCTCGTCGTCCATGGAGCCGATATACCAGCTCGCATCCTCGAAGGCCTCGGGCGTCTTGGCGACCTCGATCTGGTTGCCGGTCTGGCAGGCGGCGAGCGGCGCGCCCAGGAGGGCGCCGAGGGCAAGGCGGCGGGTGATCATCGGTGCTTCGGTCAATGGTCGAACGGTTCGCCCTGACTAACAGCTCAGGTCCGGCAGGGCTGTGCCCGATGGGTCACAGCCTGTGGCAGAATGGCCAAGCTCAGCCCTCGATGCGCGAGAAATCCGCCACCGTGCGGGTGGCCTCGCGGATCGCGTTGAGGAGCCTCAGGCGGTTCTCGCGCAGGCGCGGATCGGGCGCGTTCACGGTGACCGAATCGAAGAAGGCGTCCACCGGCGCGCGCAGGTGCGAGAGCGCCCGCATGGCCCCCTCGAAATCCTCCGCCGCGACGGCCGCCCCGGCCTCCTCCCGCGCCCGGGCGAGGGCCACGGCGAGCCCCTTCTCCTCGATCTGCCCCTCGGCGGCGATGAGCGTGAGATCGGGCTCCCCGTCATAGGCGCGCCCGTCCTTCTTCTCCTCGATGCGCAGGATGTTGGCCGCGCGGCGATAGCCGGCCAGCAGATTGCGCCCGTCCTCCGTGTCGAGGAAGCGCCCCAGCGCCTCGACGCGGCGCACCACCATGAGGAGGTCGTCCTGGCCCGGCAGCGCGAGGACCGCGTCGATGAGATCGTGCCGGGCGCCCTGGTCGCGCAGATACACCTTCAGGCGGTCGGCGAAGAAGGACAGGAGGTCCGCATTAGCCCGGCGCGCGAGATCGAAGCGGATCTCGTTCTCAAGGACGAGGCGCACCACGCCGAGCGCCGCCCGCCGCAGCGCATAAGGATCCTTCGATCCCGTCGGTTTCTCGTCGATGGCCCAGAAGCCGACGAGGGTGTCGATCTTGTCGGCGAGGGCCACGGCCACCGACACGGGATCCGTGGGCACGCGGTCGGAGGGGCCGAGGGGCTTGTAGTGCTCCTCGACCGCCGCCGCGACGGAGGGGTGCTCGCCCTGGAGCGCCGCGTAGTAGCGGCCCATGAGGCCCTGCAGTTCGGGAAACTCGCCCACCATCTCGGTGACGAGATCGGCCTTGGCGAGGCGCGCCGCGCGCTCGGCGAGCGCCGGATCCGCGCCGACGACGGGCGCAAGCTCCTTCGCCAGCGCCGCGATGCGCTCGACGCGCTCGGCCTGGGTGCCGAGCTTCTCGTGGAAGACGATGGATTTCAGCTTCTCAAGCCGGTCCTCGAGCCTCGTCTTCTGATCCGTCTCCCAGAAGAACTTGGCGTCGGACAGGCGCGCCCGCACCACCCGCTCGTTGCCGGCGACGATGGCCTGGCCGCCGTCGGTGGCGACGATGTTGGCGGTGAGGAGGAACCGGTTGGCAAGGCGGCCCGTGGCGGGGTCGCGCAGCACGAAGCATTTCTGGTTCGCCCGGATCGTGGCGCGGATCACCTCGGGGGGAATGGCGAGGAAGCTTTCGTCGAAGGAGCCCATGAGCACGACGGGCCATTCGACGAGGCCCGCGACCTCCTCCAAGAGCCCCTCGTCCTCCACGAGTTCGAGGCCTTGCGCGAAGGCGAGGTCCCGGGCGTCGTGCAGGATCATGTCCTTGCGACGCTCGGCGTCGAGCACCACCCTGGCGCGCTCGAGGGCCGGCGCGTAATCGTCGAAGCGGCGCACGCGGATCGGGTCGGGGCTGAGGAACCGGTGGCCGAAGGTGATGTCGCCGGACGCGACGCCGTCGACCGCAAAGCGCACCACCTCCGGATCCTCGGTCTCGGGGCCGAAGGTGCACAGGATCGCCTGCAGCGGGCGCACCCAGCGCAGGGATCCGGGCTCGCGGGAGGCCGCGCCCCAGCGCATGGATTTCGGCCACGGGAAGCTGCGCACGATCCCCGGCAGGATCTCGGCGAGGACGTCCGGCGTCGCGCGGCCCGGGCGCTCGATGACGGCGACGTAGAACTCGCCCTTCTTCGGGTCGCTCTCGATCTTCGCCTGGTCGATCGAGGCGAGGCCCGCGCTCTTGAGGAAGCCCTGGAGCGCGCCCTCTGGCGCGCCGACCCGGGGCCCTTTGCGCTCCTCGCGCACGTCCTGTCCCTTCACCGGAAGGCCCGCGACGTGCAGCGCGAGGCGCCGCGGCGTCGCGAAGGCACGCGCGCCCTCGTAGAGGAAGCCGCGCTCCACGAGCGCGTCGGTGACGAGTTTCTTCAGATCCTCCGCCGCCCGCCGCTGCATGCGCGCGGGGATTTCTTCGGAGAAGAGTTCAAGGAGAAGGTCGGGCATGCGGGCTGATTAGTGGCGGATGTTTCGCTTGTCACGCCTGCGCGGCACGAAAAGGCTGCTTTCCGCTCGCAGTTGCGAGTGCTATACGTGTATAGCAGACGAGGGTTGAGCATGCTGGCCTTGCGCCTTCCTGACGACATCGAACGGCGCCTCGACGAGCTCGCCCGCAAGACGGGCCGCACGAAGAGCTTTTATGCCCGCGAGGCGATCCTGCGCCACATCGAGGATCTGGAGGATGCCTTCCTCGCCCGCGAGCGCCTGGAGCGAGGCGGCCCGCGCGTCAGCCTCGACGAGCTTGAAGGCGACCTTGCGCAAGACGAGGACGCTTGAGCGAACCGAAGGTTTGGAGGGTCGAGTTCGACCGCGACGCCGCCAAGGACCTGCGCAAGCTCGGGAAGACAGCTCAGGCGGCGATCCTGCGTTACCTGCGCGAGCGCATCGCGACCGCCGAGGACCCACGTCGCTTCGGCAAGCCCCTGGCCGGCGACCTCGCGGGCCTCTGGCGCTACCGGGTCGGCGATTATCGGTTAGTCGCCGCCTTCGAGGATCATCGCCTCGTGGTGCTCCTCGTGACGGTCGGTCACCGCCGCAGCGTCTACGAGTGACGGCGGCTCACGCCGCCATGCCCCCGCCCTCCGTCTTCAGCCACGCCGCGCCGCAGGCCTTCGCGAGGTCGCGGACGCGCAGGATGTAGCTCTGGCGCTCGGTGACGGAGATCACGCCCCGGGCATCGAGCAGGTTGAACACGTGGCTCGCCTTGATGCACTGGTCGTAGGCCGGCAGCGCCATGAGGTGCCGGCCGTCGTTGGCGCCGGCTCGAGGCTCCCCTGCCTCGACGTACCGGCGGCAGGCGGCCTCCGCATCCCGGAAGTGGCGGAACAGCATCTCGGTGTCGGCATGTTCGAAATTGTGCCGGGAATATTCCTGCTCGGCCTGCTGGAACACGTCGCCGTAGGTGATCTTTTCCTCGCCCTCGCGGCCGTTGAAGTTGAGGTCGTACATGGATTCGACGCCCTGCAGGTACATGGCGAGGCGCTCGAGCCCGTAAGTGAGTTCGCCCGCCACGGGCGCGCATTCGAAGCCCGCCACCTGCTGGAAGTAGGTGAACTGCGACACCTCCATGCCGTCGCACCAGCACTCCCAGCCGAGCCCCCAGGCGCCGAGGGTCGGGCTCTCCCAGTCGTCCTCCACGAAGCGGATGTCGTGGACGAGGGTGTCGATGCCGATGGCCTTCAGCGACCCGAGATAGAGCTCCTGCAGGTTCGGCGGGTTCGGCTTCAAGATCACCTGGAACTGGTAATAGTGCTGCGCCCGGTTGGGGTTCTCCCCGTAGCGCCCGTCCTTTGGGCGCCGGGAGGGCTGCACGTAGGCCGCCCGCCAGGGCTTGGGGCCGAGGGCCCGGAGCGTCGTCGCGGGATGGAAGGTCCCCGCCCCCATCTCCATGTCGTAGGGCTGCAGGATCACGCAGCCCTGCTCGGCCCAGTAGCTCTGGAGGGTGAGGATCAGGCCCTGGAAGGAGCGCGCGGGGTTCATGTGCGCCGGTTGGCTCATGCCGTCTATCCGTCACGAGAAAGGGTTCGCGTTGCGGCGAACCCTTGGGAGCCCGGCGGCGGGGTGTCAAGCGGCGGGGCCTTCAGACCCTAGAGCCCCGCCGGGGGAGGACGGGCGGCGCACCGCCCGGTCTCAGTTCCGGCTCTTGTCGACGAGGGCCTTCTCCTTGATCCACGGCATCATGCCGCGCAGGCGCTCGCCCACCTCCTCGATCGGGTGCGCGGCCATCTTGGCGCGGGTCGCCTTGAAGGAGGTCTGGTTGACCCGGTTCTCCAGCATCCAGTCGCGGGTGAACTTGCCGGACTGAATGTCGGTGAGGACGCGCTTCATCTCCGCCTTGGTCTCCGGCGTGACGATGCGCGGACCCGTGACGTACTCGCCGTACTCGGCGGTGTTGGAGATCGAGTAGTTCATGTTGGCGATGCCGCCCTCGTAGATGAGGTCGACGATGAGCTTCACCTCGTGGAGGCACTCGAAATAGGCCATCTCGGGGGCGTAGCCCGCCTCGACCAGGGTCTCGAAGCCGCCCTTGATGAGCTCGACGAGGCCGCCGCAGAGCACCACCTGCTCGCCGAAGAGATCGGTCTCGCATTCCTCCTTGAAGGTGGTCTCGATAATGCCGGCTCGCCCGCCGCCATTGGCGGAAGCATAGGAGAGGCCGAGGTCGTGGGCGTTGCCGGTGGCGTCCTGGTGGATCGCGATCAGCGTCGGCACGCCGCCGCCGCGCTGGTACTCGGAGCGCACCGTGTGGCCGGGGCCCTTCGGGGCGACCATGAGCACGTCGAGGTCCTTGCGCGGCTCGATGAGGTTGAAGTGAACGTTGAGGCCGTGGGCGAAGAGGAGCGCCGCGCCTTGCTTCATGTTGGGGGCGAGTTCGTCGCGGTAGATGTCGGCCTGGAGCTCGTCCGGGGTGAGCATCATCACGACGTCGGCCCACTTCGCGGCCTCGGCCACCTCCATGACCCGGATGCCCTCCTTCTCGGCCTTGGCGGCGGAGGGCGAGCCCTTGCGGAGCGCCACCGCGATGTCCTTCACGCCGGAATCGCGCAGGTTCAGGGTGTGGGCATGGCCCTGGCTGCCGTAGCCGACGATGGCCACCTTCTTCGACTTGATGAGGTTAATGTCGGCGTCGCGGTCGTAGTAAACGCGCATGGTTGTCTCCTTTGAGGTTACGCGTTGGATCGAGGCGTGGCGGGCCCGGTGCGGCCCGGCCCGTAGAGGGTGAGGAACTGGTCGGTGGCGCGGCCCGCATCGCGCTCGATCTCGGCGGGCTCCAGCGCCCGGGCGTCGCCGAGAAGAAGCCGGATCTGCACGTCCCGGCCGACGAGGCCGATGAAGGTGCGGAACGCCGTCTCGGTGTCGTCGAAGGCGAGGATCCCCGCCTCCCGGCCCGCCTCGAGCAGGGGCTTGAGGCGCTCGCCGATGGCGAGCCGGCCGTTCGCCAGGACGATCCCGCCGAGGTTACTCTCCTGCGACGCGGCGTGGCCGATGGCGATGCGGTTGAGTGCGATGGAGGTCGGGCTCGCGATGACGCCGAGCCAGTTGGCGGCAAAGCGCGCGAGGCTCTCGCGCAGGGCGCCGGCATCGAGGTGCTGCCGGTCGAAATTGCCGGCGCGGACCTTGGAGGCCTGCCAGCGCACCGTGGCGGTGAGAAGCCCGTCGCGGTCGCCGAACCACTTGTAGAGCGTCTCCTTGGAACAGCTCGCGCGGCGCGCGACCGCCGTCATGGTGAGGGGCGCACCCTCCACCATGAGGGCGAGCACGGCGTCGAGAACGGCCTGCTGCCGCTCCGACATCCCCTCGCCTGCCGTCTGCCCCGCTTCGTCCACCGAACCGTACCGTACGTTACGGTTCGGTGTGTAGCCAGGGCGGGGAGCTTTGACAAGGGGTTGCTGGCGGGCGCCCCGTTTCTCTCCCGTTTTAGAGAGAGGGAAGCCCTCGCGTCAGCGAGGGTTGGGGAAGGCTGAGTGAAGGACAAAGCGCGGGAAGCCTCGCGCGAACTTCCTCTTCCCGGGCGGGAGGGGGCTGGGGTGACAGCAGGCCTGGGCAAGGTGGGCTCTGTTCTCTCCACATGGCCTGATCGGAAGGGAGAGTACCCTGGTGTGAGGACAGTCCCTCACCCCGGCGGCTTCGCCGCTCGACCCTCTCCCACACGGGAGAGGGTGCCCCGCGCCTCATCCTTCGCCCGTGGCGCTCTATCTCTCCCCTCACCCGCGACGGAGCACGCCATGGACCCTCTTGAGAAACCCACCCTCGCCACGCCGGAGGAGGTGGTCGCGTTCTGGCGCGAGGCCGGGCCGGATCGATGGTTCGCCAAGGACGAGGCCTTCGACGCGGCCTGCCGGGACCGCTTCCTCCTGACCTACGAGGCGGCGGCGCGGGGCGACCTCAACGAATGGGAGCTGACGCCGGACGGGGCCCTCGCCGTGGTGCTGCTGCTCGACCAGTTCCCCCGCAACATGTTCCGGGGCACGCGGCGGGTCTACGCTACGGATCCCGCCGCCCTCATGACGGCGGACCGGGCCATCGAGCGGGGCCACGACCGGGCGGTCGACCCCGCCCTGCGGCGGTTCTTCTACCTGCCCTTCATGCATGCGGAGGCGCTCCACCATCAGGAGCGCTCGGTCGCCCTCAACGAGGCGCTCGGCGACGCGGAGGTGGTCGAGTACGCCCACCACCACCGCGACATCATCCGCCGCTTCGGCCGCTTCCCGCACCGCAACGAACTGCTCGGCCGGGAGACGACGCCCGACGAGGCGCGGTTCCTGGAGGAGAGCGACTTCAGGGGGTGATGTCCCCCTCGCGGGGGACCATCGCAATGCCCGCCAGGCTCGCGATGACGCCCCGCACCTGCTGGAGGATCGGCTTCGGCACCGTGCAGATCGGGTCGAAGAACCGGGAGGGGCGGTGCAACATTCGGGCTTGGTCGACGAGGATCACGCCTGCGACTCCGAGGCCGTCAGGAAGGGCGACGTTGAACGGCCATGGGCGCGCCCGCGTCGTGGTCGGGCACACGAGCGTGCGCTGCGAGATCTCGTGGTAGATCCGCTCGGAAATCACGAGGGCGGGCCGACGGCCGGCCTTCTCCGTCCTGAGAACCGGGTCGAATTCGACCCAGAACACATCGCCGGCTTCAGGAACGCCGGCGTGCAAGGATGTCGTCCAGGGTGATCTCCCCCCGGGAGTACTCGTCGTCGATGATCTCGGAGCCCCGGTCCAGCCCCCAATCGATTGTCTCGGGTTCGTTTTCAGGCCCGAGCCGCCTCGCTTCCTCGACCAGCTCCTCAAGGGAGTAGACCGGAATGCCGTTCACGGTCGGCCGGTCCGTCCGGATTTCGAGATTGGGCTTGTTGGGCGCGAGTTCGACGACCTGCCCCTCCTTCAGACCGAAGTCGCGCACGACTTCTGCCGGCAGGCGAAGCGCCAGTGAATTGCCCCAGCGGGCGAGCTTCGCCTTCATGGCACCCTCCATCTGGATATCCAATGCATATCCAGACGGGCCTGCCTACAACCCCTCCGCCCCCCGCGCCATGGCGGCGATGCCGGTGCGGGAGACCTCGACGAGGCCGACCGCCGTCATGAGCTTGATGAAGCGCTCTACCTCGTCGGTGGTGCCGGTGAGCTCGTAGACGAAGGAGGTGAGCGTGGCGTCGAGGGTCCGGGCGCCGAAAGCGGAGGCGAGGCGCATCGCCTCGACCCGGTGCTCGCCCTTGCCCACCACCTTCACGAGGCAGAGTTCCCGCTCCACCGCCTCGCCCGTCAGCGTGAGGTCGACGACCCTGTGCACCGGGACGAGGCGTTCGAGCTGGCTCTTGATCTGCTCGATGACGCTCTGGGTGCCGGCGGTCACGATGGTGATGCGCGAGATGTGCGCCTCGTGCTCCGTCTCGGTGACGGTGAGGCTCTCGATGTTGTAGCCGCGGCCCGAGAACAGGCCCGCGATGCGGGCGAGCACGCCGGGCTCGTTGTCCACCACCACCGCCAGTGTGTGGCGGTTGACGGGCTCGATGCGGGTGGGATCGGGATAATGGGTGCTCATCAGGGTCATCGGCGTTGTCGTCCTCACATCTCTATGCGCCCAGGCGCCCGCATTCAAACCGCCTCAGGCTGCACGGCGATAAATTGCGATCGGTTCCTCGTCGACCTCGTCATGCGGAACGATCCACGTCTCCTTGAGGGCGTCGAGGAGCCAGACCTGAAAGGCCGGCAGCGACAGCACCGCATCCATGTAGGCTGCCGTGCCGGGGTCGACCGGGATCGAGTAGGTGGACAGGCGCGTCACCACGGGCGCGAACATGGCGTCGGCGGCGGAGAACTCGCCGAAGAGAAACGGCCCGTCCGTGCCGAACCGGCCGCGCGCCTCGCGGAAGATCCGCTCGATCCGCGCCACGTCTCGGTCGACGGCCTCGCCCCGCTCCCGGTGGGCGAACTTCTTGCCGAGATTCATCGGGCAGGCCGAGCGAAGCGCTTGAAAGCCTGCATGCATCTCCGCCGCCACGGCCCGCGCCATCGCACGGGCCTTCGGGTCGAGAGGCCACACCGCCGTCGAGTAGGTGTCGGCCACGTATTCCATGATCGCGAGCGACTCCCAGACGGTGACATCGCCGTCGACCAGCACCGGCACGCGGCCGGCCGGCGAATGCTTGCGGATCCGCGCGGCCGTGTCCGGCTGGTCGAGGGGGATGACGATCTCGTCGAAGGAAATGCCGAGATGCTTCATCAGGAGCCAGGGCCGCATCGACCAGGACGAGTAGAGCTTGTTGGCGATGACGAGGGTCGGCATCAGAGGTCTCCATTCGGGAGAGAGAGCGACATCACACCAGCATCTTCCCCTTCTCGTCGATGACGGAGCCGATATCGGTGCCGGTCTCGCCGAGATAGTCGTTGAGCAGCATCTCGTTGTGGGCCTTGCCGGAGGGGATCATCGGGAAGCAGTTCTCGGTCTTGTCGACGATGCAGTCGAAGATCACGGGGCGGTCCACGTTGATCATCTCGAGGATCGCCGCGTCGAGATCGCCCGGCTTCTCGCAGCGGATTCCGACGCCGCCATAAGCCTCCGCGAGCTTCACGAAATCGGGCAGCGACGCCGAATAGCTCTCCGAATAGCGGCCGCCGTGCAGGAGCTCCTGCCACTGGCGCACCATGCCCATGTACTCGTTGTTGAGGATGAACACCTTCACGGGCAGGCGGTACTGCACGGCGGTGGACATCTCCTGCATGTTCATCAGGATCGAGGCCTCGCCGGCGATGTCGACCACGAGGGCCTTCGGATGTGCGAGCTGCGTGCCGATGGCGGCGGGCAGCCCGTAGCCCATGGTGCCGAGGCCGCCCGAGGTCATCCAGCGGTTCGGCTCCTCGAACTTGAAGTACTGCGCCGCCCACATCTGGTGCTGGCCCACCTCGGTGGTCACGTAGGTCTCGCGGTCCTTCGTGAGCTCGTAGAGGCGCTCGACGGCGTATTGCGGCTTGATGGTCTCGGCGGACGGCCGGTAGGCGAGGCAGCGCCGGCCGCGCCAGCCCTCGATCTTGTCCCACCAGCCCTTCAGCGCCGGCTTGTCGACCTGGGGCGCGGTGGAGCGCCACAGGCGCACCATGTCCTCCAGCACGTGGGCGCAATCGCCGACGATCGGGATGTTCACCTTGACGTTCTTGTTGATCGAGGACGGGTCGATGTCCACGTGGATGCGCTTCGAGAACGGCGAGAAGGCGTCGAGCCGGCCCGTGATGCGGTCGTCGAAGCGCGCGCCGATGTTGATCATCACGTCGCATTCGTGCATCGCGAGGTTCGCCTCGTAGGTTCCGTGCATGCCGAGCATGCCGAGGAACTGCCGGTCGGAGGCCGGATAGGCGCCGAGGCCCATGAGGGTCGAGGTGATCGGGAAGCCCGTCAGGCGCACGAGCTCGCGCAGGAGGGCCGCCGCCTGCGGGCCAGAATTCACGACGCCGCCGCCCGTGTAGAAGACGGGGCGCTTCGCCGAGGCCATCAGCTCGACCGCGGCCTTGATCTTCTCCATGTCGCCCTTCACGGCCGGGCGGTAGGTCTTGTGCTGGTTGTTCGTCGGGCGGGCATAAAGGCCGCTCTTGAACTGCACGTCCTTCGGCAGGTCCACCACCACCGGGCCAGGGCGCCCGTTCGCCGCCACGTAGAAGGCCTCGTGCAGCACCCGCGGCAGGTCCTCGATCGATTTCACGAGGTAGTTGTGCTTCGTGCAGTGGCGGGTGATGCCGACCGTGTCGCATTCCTGGAACGCGTCCGTGCCGATGAGGTGCGTCGGCACCTGGCCGGTGATGCAGACGATGGGGACCGAATCGAGCAGCGCGTCGGTGAGGCCCGTCACCGCATTCGTCGCCCCGGGTCCCGACGTGACGAGCACCACGCCCACCTTGCCGGACGAGCGCGCATAGCCTTCGGCCGCGTGAACCGCGCCCTGCTCGTGGCGGACGAGAACGTGCTTGACCTTATCCTGGTGGAAGAGCGCGTCGTAGATCGGCAGCACCGCCCCGCCGGGATACCCGAAGATGTGCTCCACCCCCTGATCCTGAAGGGCGCGGATCACCATTTCGGCGCCGGTCATCATCTCGCTCATCGTGCTGCTCCGTCGGGTCCTGTCGGGTCTCGTGTCTGCTTCGTTCACTGGGCAATAAAAAAGGCCCCCAAGGGGCCTGTGCGCCATCGCCGGAGAGGCCGGGGCCTAGCCCCGCTCCGTCGATGGCCGTCCAACTACGAGAATAAGCTTGCGCATGACTGCCGTGCTTCGTTCGAAAGTTGCGGCGACCCTATCCGAGGCGATGGAACCGGTCAAGCGGGCGGCGGGCCCATCGCCAGCCGATCCCGTCACGCATCGAAGTGCCGCATCACCGCCTCGTAGGCCTCCTCCGGCGCCGTCCAGGCAAAGCCCTGGAGCTGGTGTCGGAACCAGGTGAATTGCCGCTTCGCATAGGCCCGGGTATCGGCCTGCCCGCGGGCCACGGCCTCCTCGAGCGCCACCTCGCCGGCGAGGTGGCGCAGGAGCCCGGGGACCCCGTGGGCTCGCATGACGGGGAGCATGGGATCGAGGCGCCTTGCGGCGAGCGCCCTCACCTCCTCGAGCGCTCCCGCCCCCACCATGGCGTCGAAGCGACGGTCGATGCGCTCGCGCAGGACCGCCCGGTCCGGCGCCAGGAACAGGGTGGCGAGGCGGCGCCCGGCGAGCAGCCCCGGCTCGCGCTCGCCGTGAAAGGACACGAGGGAACGCCCCGTCGCGGCGAACACCTCCAGCGCCCGCTGGACCCGAAGGCGGTCCGAGGGGCGCAGCGTCCGGGCCGTCTGCGGGTCGCGCTCGGCGAGAAGCCGGTGCAGGTCCGGGGTGTCGCGCCCCTCGCTCTCGCGGCGCACCGCCTCCCGCACCGCATCCGGCACGGGCGGAATGCGGCTCAGCCCCTCCGTGAGCGCCTTGAAGTAGAGGCCGGTGCCGCCGACGAAGACCGGGGTCACGCCCGGTTCGAGGGCGTCGAGCAGCCGCCCCGCATCCGCCACGTAATGGCCGACCGAGTAGTTCACCGCCCCGTCCACATGGCCGTAGAGGCCATGGGGCGTGCCCGCCTCCTCGGCCTCGGTCGGCCGGGCCGTGAGGACCCGGAGGTCACGGTAGACCTGCATGGAATCGGCGTTGACCACCACGCCGCCGAGCGCCCGGGCGAGCTGGATCCCGAGGGCCGACTTGCCTGAGGCTGTGGGCCCTGCGATGAGAACCGCGCCAACGGAACCGTCCCTCAAGCCCCCGCCTCCCATGCCCCACGCCCATGTCGCGACCCTTGCCGCCAACCCGGCCCGCCCGGTTCTCACCGAGGCCCTGATCGACCGGGCCGCCCGCGCGCTGGGACAAGAGACGGAACGGCACGTTCTCGCAAGAGGGGTGGCGGCCGACCTCTTCTTCGACGCGGGGCGCGACGGGGCCGAAGCCGGGCTGCGGGACGCCCTGTGGGGCGAGCCCGTCGACGTCATCCTGCAGCCCGCCGCGACCCGGGTGAAGCGGCTCTTCCTCGCCGACATGGACTCCACCATGATCGGCCAGGAATGCATCGACGAGCTTGCGGATTTCGTCGGGTTGAAGGCGGAAGTGTCGGCGATCACCGAGCGCGCCATGCGGGGCGAGATCGCCTTCGAGCCGGCGCTCCGGGAGCGCGTCGCCCTTCTCAAGGGCCTTACCGTGGGCGTGGTGGACGAGATCATCCGCACTCGCATCGTGCTCACCCCCGGCGGGCGCGAACTCGTGCGGACCTTGCGGGCGCGGGGCGCCTATACGGCGCTGGTGTCGGGCGGCTTCACCCTGTTCACGGGCCCGGTCGGGAACGCCATCGGCTTCGACGAGCACCGGTCGAACCGCCTCGTCACGGCGGGCGGAACACTCACGGGCGAGGTGGAGGAGCCGATCCTCGGCCGCGAGGCGAAGCTTGCGACGCTGATCGAGCTGCGGGAGCGCTTCGGCCTCCTCCCCGAGGAGACGATGGCGGTGGGCGACGGGGCGAACGATCTCGCGATGCTCGGCGAGGCGGGCCTCGGCGTCGCGTTCCGGGCCAAGCCCGCGGTAGCGGCGGCCGCGCATGCGCGGCTCGATCACGCGGATCTCACGGCCCTCCTCTACGCCCAGGGTTACCGGGCGGAGGATTTCGCGGCAGCGTGACGGACGGCGCTCAGCTCTTGTCGCCGACCGGGAGCGCCATTGCCTCCCAGTTCTCGCCCGCCGCGATGAGGCACGACATCCCGGTCGGGCCCGTGGCGAGGAGGGTCCAGGAACCCTTCTTCGAGACGAGGAGCTCGATCACCCGCCCGGTCTGCGTGAGACCGATGCCGACGGGCGCCTCCTTGTACTCCTGATCGAGGGCGCTGAGGATCTTGGAGCGGGCATCGCAGCCGGCCTCGTTCGCCGAGGAGGCGGTTGCGCCGACGAGCGCGAGCCCGGCAAGGGCGAACGCGGTGGTCACACACTTGATGATCGCCATGTCACGGTCACCTTGAACAACAAAGGACGTGTGGGACCAACGCGCGGATTCGGAAATCAGTTCAGCGCCCCCCTGCGCGACCGCGTCACAGGCGTGCGGCGACGCACCGGAACGCTCAAAAGGGATAGGGCTCGCAGGCGATGCCGTCTCCGTCCCGGTCCAGACTCGCCCGGTAGCCCGGATAACCGGAGTAAAGCGGGACAATCCCAATCCGGCGGGCGTCACTGCAATTTGTTATGTAGGTTGTCTGCAGGACCATTTGGTTGGCAGGCCAAATGTTGGAGTTCCAGGACCAGCGATACGTAATCCAACTGGCGACGGCGCCGAGCGCGACGAGCAGTCCAAGAAGCGGCCAATCAATCCGGCGCAGAGATTTGGGCAGGCGTCGACGGAATGACCGATGCGATACAGCAGCGAAGCGAGCCTTCAACTTCGCAGTCTCGCTCGCGCGTAGATCGGTCTGCCCCCAAGGTCGCACCCGTGCCGGCATGATCTCCTCCTCCCAGCACGATCAAGACTTGAGGAGGTCACAAGAGAACACCAACCGGATCGGCTGCATTTGACGGATCGCCGATCAGTCGCCGCCAGCGCATAAAGAAAAGGGCGGCCGAGGCCGCCCTTTCGTTCATCGAAAGGGGGGCGCCGATCACTCGATCGACACCGCCACGAAGCGCACTTCTCCCTGAGCGTTCGAGACGAGGAGCAGCGCGGATTTGCGGCCCTCGGCCTTGAGCGCGTCGATGCGGCGGGTCACGTCGGCGGGGCTGTTCACCGCCTCCTGGCCCACTTCCTGGATCACGTCGCCGGCCTGGATGCGCTTGTCGGAAGCGACCGAGTTCGGATCGACGCGGGTGACCACGACGCCCTTCAGGCCTTCTTTCAGGCTGTAGCGGCGGCGCAGCTCGTCGTTGATGCCCGACATGGTGAGGCCAAGGGCCTGACGGGTGGCGGTCGGCGGCTCGGTGGTCGGGGGCTGCTGGAGGCCGGCCTGCTGCTGGCGCTCGCCGTCCTCGAGGCGGCCGAGGGTCACCTGCTTTAGCTCCTCCTTGCCCTTGCGGACGATGGTCACGTCCACGGCCTTGCCGACCGGGGTGTTGGCCACGATGCGCGGCAGGTCGCGGGAATCCTTCACCTCCTTGCCGTCGAAGCGGACGATCACGTCACCGACTTCGAGGCCCGCGGGCTTGGCGGGGCCCTTCTCGTCGATGCCGGCCACCAGCGCACCGCGGGCCTGGCCGAGGTTGAGCGCCTCGGCGGTGGCGTCGTCGACGCTCTGGATGCGCACGCCGAGCCAGCCGCGGCGGGTTTCGCCGAACTGGCGGAGCTGGTCGATGATCGGAATCGCGGTGGAGGCCGGCACGGCGAAGCCGATGCCCACCGAGCCGCCGGTGGGCGACAGGATCGCCGTGTTGATGCCGATGACCTCGCCCTTCATGTTGAAGAGCGGACCGCCCGAGTTGCCCTTGTTGATGGAGGCGTCGGTCTGGATGTAGTTGTCGTAAGGGCCTGAATCGATGTTGCGGCCGCGGGCCGAGATGATGCCCGCCGTGACCGAGCCGCCGAGGCCGAACGGATTGCCGATCGCCATCACCCAGTCGCCCGGGCGGATCGACTCGGAATCGCCGAACGGCACGGCCTTGAGCGGCTTGTCGGATTTCACCTTCAGCACCGCGAGGTCGACCTTCGAGTCCTTGCCGATGATCTCGGCCTTGAGGCGCGTGCCGTCCGAGAAGATCACGCTGATGTCGTTGGCGTCGCCGATCACGTGATTGTTGGTGATCACGATGCCGGAGGGATCGATCACGAAGCCGGAGCCCAGGGAGTTGTTGCGCCGCTGCTGCGGCGAGCCCCGCGGGGCCTCGCTGTTGGGGCCGCTGTTCGGACCCGTGTTCGGGCCCTGACCTTGGCCGCGGCGGTTGAAGAACTCCTCGAAGAGGTCCTCGAACGGCGTGCCCTGGGGCAGCTGCGGCAGGTTGCGGTTGCGCGCCTCGACCGTCGTCGAGGCCGAGATGTTCACCACGGCGCCCGTCACCTGCTCGGCCAGGTCCGCGAAGGATTCCGGCGCCGCGCGGGCCTCGGAGGGAGCGGGCAGCAGGGCGACGACCACGGCGAGAGCGGCAAACCAGGGCGCCGTGCGGCGCTTTGCGGGATGGGGCTCGGACCGGGCCGGGGCGTGTTGCGGATATGCCATCGGTTGTCCTTGGTTGAGAAATTCGCTCGCCTATAGATCGGCGGGGTTGGCGCTCATTCAAGCGCAATTGCGGCCGCAGCGCGACCGGTCAGCCCACCTGGCGCACGGCCCAGACGATCACAACACCGACAACGGCGGAGATGATCCCGACGAGCCGCATGCGGTCGCTCGGCGTGTGGGCGGCCTCGTAGAGCGCCTTGCGCACCCCGTCCGGGAAGGCCGCAAACAAAATGCCCTCGACCGCGAGTGCGAGGCCGAGGGCAGCGATTAGGTCCGTCATCCAGGCAGGTTTACTGCACGGGACGGGCGGGCGGCGGAGCCGCTCCTGCGGCCGGTGCGGCGGGAGCGCCGTTCGCCCCGCGCCCGGCGGCGTCGTTGAAGTAGCGGAAGAAGTCCGAGGTAGGGCTCAGCACCAGGCGGGTGTCGCCGGGGCGAAGGCCGGCCTCGTAGGCCTGCATCGAGCGGAAGAAGGAGAAGAAGGCCGGGTCCTTGCTGAAGGCCTCCGCAAGGATGCGGTTCTTCTCGGCGTCGCCCTGGCCGCGCAGCTCCTCCGACTGACGGTTCGCCTCGGCGCGGATGACCGTGGCCTCGCGCTCGGCCCGGGCGCGGATCGTCTGCGCCTGCTGCTGGCCGTTGGCGCGCAGGTCCGCCGCCTCGCGCTCGCGCTCGGTGCGCATGCGCTGGTACACGGCCTGGCTGTTCGCCGCCGGAAGGTCGACGCGGGTGAGGCGCAGATCGATGAGCTCGATGCCGAGGCTCTGGGCCTGCCGGTTCACGTCCTCCTGGATCCGGTTCATGAGCCGGGCGCGCTCCGTGCGCACGATGGCGTCGCGGGAGGCGCTGGCGAGCACGTTGCGGAGCGCCGAGTTGGTGAAGCTCGTGAGCCGCTGGTTGGCCAGGGTCACGTTGTTCGCCGCCTGGAAGAAGCGCAGCGGATCGGTGATCCGGTAGCGCGTGAAGGCGTCCACCTCGAGGTTCTGCCGGTCGGCGGAGAGCACCGTCTGCACGGGAAGATCGAGGTCGAGCACCCGCTTGTCGAAGTAGAGGACGTTCTCGATGAACGGGACCTTGAGGTGCAGGCCCGGCTCCCGGATGTCCGCGCGCACCGCGCCGAAGCGCAGCACGAGGGCGTACTGGGTCTGCTGGACGGTGAAGACCGCGGCGAAGAGAACCACCGCGATGACGCCGAGGGCGATGAGGGCGCCGGTACGGATCAGGGGATTGTTCATCGGGTGGTGGCTCCCTGCTGGGCCGTCTGGCCGGCCTGCGGGCCGGGCGCCGCCGGACGGCGCTGGAGGTCGTTGAGGGGAAGGTAGGGCACGACCGCCCCGCCCTGCTGTCCGTTCTGGTCGATGATGATCTTGTCCATGCCGCCGAGCACGCGCTCCATCGTCTCGAGGAAGATGCGCTCGCGGATCACTTCGGGGGCGAGGCGGTACTGCTCGTAGATCTGGTTGAAGCGCGCGGCCTGACCGGTCGCCTCCGCGGTCGCCTGCTCCCGGTAGCCCTCCGCCTGCTGGATGGCGCGGGCCGCCTCGCCTCGGGCCTCCGGCACCACGCGGGAGGCGAAGGTCTCGGCCTCGTTCTGCACGCGGACGGCGTCCTGCTGGGCGGCGTTCACGTCGAAGAAGGCCTGCCGGACTTCCGACGGCGGCTGGGCCGCCTGGAGCTGAACGACCCGGATAAGCACCCCGGCGCCATAGGCGTCGAGGGTTTGCTGCATAATCTCTGTCACCTCCTGAGAGACGCTCAGCTGCTCGGTGGTGAGGATCGCCTGGATGTTGCGCCGGCCCACCACCTCGCGCATGGCGCTTTCCGCCACGGCCTTGATGGTGCCCTGCGGGTTCTGCAGGTTGAACACGAAGTCCTGAGCGCGGGCGGGGTTGATCTGCCACACTACATCGAAGTCGAGGTCGACGATGTTCTCGTCGGCCGTGAGCATGAGGCTCTCTTCGGTGAAATCACGGGCGCGGCCCTGGCCCGCGGCAGAGCGGTAGCCCACCTCGACCCGCTGCTGGGCGGTCACGTCGGGCTTCTCCACCCGGCCGATCGGGTACGGCAGGTTGTAGCGCAGGCCCTCGCTCGTGGAGCCCGTATAGGCGCCGAAGATCATGTTGATGCCGACCTCGTTCGGCCGGACCGTGTAGAAGCCCGTGAGGAGCCAGATCGCCACGGCGCCGAGCGCCAGGGCGATGAGGCCCTTGCCGCCCATGTTGGAGCCGCCGCCCGGGATGAAATCCTTGATGCGGTCCTGGCCGCGCCGGAGGATATCCTCGAGATCGGGGGGCGTTCCGCCGCCTCCCCCGCCGGAGGGACCCTGGCCCCAAGGGCTCTTGCCGCCTCCGCCTGAACCGCGCTGGCCCCAGGGCCCGCCGCCGTTGCCGCCGCCGCTCTGGTTACTCCAAGGCATCGATGCCTGTCCTTGTCCTGCAGTGAGAACCGGCCGGGCGGCCGGTCCTTAAGAGCTTGTGGCGGTTGTGGGTGGGGGATTGGCCGCCTGTCAAGGCTGCGAGATGGGGATGGGGGGACTTAAGATCAACGTCCTGCGGCGGTTGAGCGCCGCTCAAGATCCACGAAGGTAAACGGATGCTCGTCGTCGGGCCCCGCCGGATGCTCCGCCCGCCCGGTCTCCCGGAAGGCCGTCCGGTCGAATTCGGGGAAGCGGGCGTCTCCCTCGGGCCGGGTCCGCACCTCGGTGAGATGGATGCGGCCCGCCTCCGGCAGGGCGAGGCGGTAGACCTCGCTGCCCCCCGCCACGATCACCGCATCGGCCCCCATGCGGGCCGCGAGTTCCCGGCCCTTGGCGACGGCCTCGCTCCAGCCGTGGACGACGTGGACGCCCTCGGCGGCGAAATCCGGATCCCGGGTGAGCACGACCGTCTCCCGCCCCGGCAGCGGCCGGCCGATGGATTCGTAGGTCTTGCGGCCCATGATCATCGGCTTGCCCCAGGTGAGTTCCCGGTAGCGCCGCAGATCGGTTCTGAGCCGCCAGATCAGCCGGTTGTCCCGGCCGATCACGCCGTTCTCGGCGGCCGCGACGACGATGACGAGGGGAAGGGTCATGGGGCGCCCGCCTCCAGATGAGCGCGCACCCACTCCGCGAGCGCCGCCTCGGACAGATCGCCGGACGCAAGCTTGAGAAACGTGATCACGGCATCCTCGTCGCTCGCCGTCAACCGGTGGCCGTTCTTCGCCAGAAACAACTCGAGCGCAACGAAGGCGGTGCGTTTGTTGCCGTCAATGAAGGGATGGTTGAGGGCAAGACCGTAAGCATAGGCTGCAGCGATGACGGCGAGATCCGTCTCCCCGTCATGCGCCTTCATCTCCGGCCGGGCGAGAGCGGAATCCAGCAGACCTTCATCACGAATGCCGGGCCGTCCGCCATGCTCGGCGAGTTGCTCGGCATGGATCGTGAGGATCACCCGGCGAGCGATCCAGCGGAACTCCGTCACTTGGCCAGTTCGCGCAGCACGGCCCGCCGCTTACGCATGATCTTGCGGGCAGCCTCCATGTCGGCCTCGAAATCCGGGTCGTAGGGCGACAGCTCGAACCCGTTCGGCGTCTGGTTCAGGTAGAGCGTGTCCCCGGCATCGAGGTGCAGCCGGGCGAGAACGTCCTTCGGGATCACGACGCCCGCGGAATTGCCGATCTTGCGGATTTTCAAGGTGGTCATAGCGGCCTCACGTTGCCACGGATGTTATTCCCGAAGCCCCTGAGAGGCAAGAATGGCGTTCACTCGGCTGCCAGCGTCTCCAGCGCCGCCCCGGCCACCCGGTGAACCGTCCACTCGTCCATCGGCACCGCCCCGAGCGACCGGTAGAACCGGATCGCGGGCTCGTTCCAGTCGAGCACCCACCATTCGAGCCGCGGCAAGCCTTCGGCGACACAGCGGCGGGCGAGGTGCCGCAGGAGCGCGCGGCCGATGCCGTGGCCGCGGAAGGCGGGCCGGACGAACAGGTCCTCAAGGTAGATCCCGTGGCGGCCGCGGAACGTGGAGAAGTTGTAGAACCACAGGGCGAAGCCGGCGGGCTCGCCCTGCCACTCCGCGATGTCGGCAACCACCCGCGGGTCGTCGCCGAACAGGGCCGCCGCGATAGCATCCTCGGTGGCGTCGACCTCGTGGGCGAGGCGTTCGTACGCCGCCAGTTCGCGGATGAAGGCGAGAACGAGGGCAGCGTCGGCGGGAGCGGCGGGGCGGATCGAGAGCATGACCTGCGGGAAAGGCGGACGTGACCTGCTTATGATAGCTAAGTCCGCCTGCCCCGAGTACCCTGCGTCTCAGGCAACGAGGGCTGTGGCAGGCGCGGTCACGTCGGCGATCGCCTCGCACATCGCCCGGCGGACCTGCGGCTTGAGCAGTGTTTCCCGGTCGCCGTCGTTGCCGATGAAGCCAAGCTCGATGAGGGCGGAAGGTCCCGCGAATTTGAGCACGGCGAGGTCCGGCCTACGCTTATTGTCCCTCGGCCGGATCGCATGACCGGTCGCTGCGACGAGGGCAGCCCGAAGGCGCAGGGCAAGATCTTCGTCCTGATCCCGCCGGTACAGAACCTCTAGGCCGTTCGCCTGATCCGACTCCACATCGTTCAGATGAAGAGAGATGAAGAGGTCGCATTCAGCCTCTTCGGCTGCGTCGGCCCTCTGGCCGACCGGCGCATGATCCTCGGCGTCGTCGCGGGTCATGAAGACTTCGATACCCCGGGCCCGGAAAACGTCCTTCAGCGTCAGGGCGTATCGAAGCGCGATGTCGGCCTCCTGAAAGAGAACGTTGCCCTCCCGGTGAGTTGCGCCCGGGTCGTATACGTTCCTCGTCCGATTGCTCATTCCGTGTCCCGGATCCACACAGACCCGCGTAACTTCGTCCGGCATGTGTCCCTCCCTTGTGCCTCATTAGCGCGGCCGAGGAGAACACAACCCGAGGTTAAATAACAGCGGAATGCACGTACGCAGACATACGGCCCCTTACTCGTCGAGACGCCGCGGGGAGCCCCACTCCGCCAGCTTGCCGTTGATCTCGTCCGCGACGAAGAAGCGGGCGCTCTCGCCGTCGTAGCCCTCGTCCATGAGGCTGTCGTAATCGGTGAACCGGTGGCGGATATAGGCGACGAGGGAGAGCCAGATCGCGGTCTCGGGCGCGGCGGTGCCGAGGCCGCGGCTCGTGAGGGCGTGGTCCAGCACGGCCTCGAACTCGTGGTCGGGGATCCGCGGCGCCAGGATGTCGAGCGCCGCCTCGAGGGCCTCGCGCCGGTTCATCGCCCCGGTCAGACCGCGATGGGCGCCTTGATGGCGGGGTGCGGGTCGTAATCCTCGATGGCGATGTCGTCGAAGGCGAAGTCGAAGACCGAGCGCACGGAGGGGTTGAGCCGCAGCCGCGGCAGGGGCCTCGGCTCGCGGGTGAGCTGGAGGCGGGCCTGCTCGAGGTGGTTGAGGTAAAGGTGCGCGTCGCCGAGGGTATGGACGAAGTCTCCCGGCTGCAGCCCCGTGCCCTGCGCGATCATGTGGGTGAGGAGCGCATAGGACGCGATGTTGAAGGGCACGCCGAGGAACACGTCCGCCGAGCGCTGGTAGAGCTGGCAGGAGAGCCGCCCCTCGGCGACGAAGAACTGGAACAGGCAATGGCAGGGGGCGAGGGCCATGCGGTCGAGGTCGGCCGGGTTCCAGGCGGAGACCACGAGGCGGCGCGAATCGGGGTTGCGGCGGATCTCGTCGACCACCCAGCGGATCTGGTCGACGGTGCCGCCGTCGGGCTTCTGCCAGGACCGCCACTGCTTGCCGTAGACGGGGCCGAGATCGCCCGCCTCGTCCGCCCATTCGTCCCAGATCGTGACGCCGTTCTCCTGCAGGTAGCGCACGTTGGTGTCGCCCTTCAGGAACCACAGCAGTTCGTGGATGATCGACTTGAGGTGAAGCTTCTTCGTCGTGACGAGCGGAAAGCCCTCGCTCAGGTCGTAGCGGGTCTGGTGGCCGAACACGGCGATCGTCCCGGTGCCGGTCCGGTCCTCCTTGCGGATGCCCTCGTCGAGGATGCGGCGGAGAAGATCGTGATAGGCCTGCATGGAAATCTCCCTTCCCCCTTCTAACGCAGGGCCGGGCCGCCGGGGCGCGCCCCGGCCGGGTTGTCCCCGTCTTTAATCGGCGGCACGCGAAAGATCGGGTTTGGCCCCGCCCGAGGGCCCTCCCGTCTTTCAATTCGGCGCCCGCACCCCTATATTGTCCGTGCCGGTCGCAAGACCGGCTATGGCGATAAACGGCTATCGGAATAAACCCATCGGACCCGGGGGCGGTACCCGGCGCCTCCACCCAAGCCCACGGTTTCCCGCGAGACCCTGGGCTTCGGCGGGGGCGAAATAGGATCGACGAGGGCGTAAAGGGTGGACTTTCGCTCGGCATGGTTCCGCCGTTATCGGGCCGATCAATAGTTGCCAACGACAACTATGCTCCGGTTGCGGTGGCTGCGTAAGCAGCTTCTAAAGCCGATCCAAAGTCCTAGCGGGTAGCACTGTTAGGCGGGGTTCGGAGGCACCTGGCAACAGAAGCCTCCACTTCTTTTTTCGGGCACCCTTCATGGCGAAAGACCACATCCGCTACGACCTCCTGGTGCAGGACGCCCTCAAGGGAGTGGTCCGCAAGGTCTTGAGCGATGCGGGCCGCGACGGGCTCAACGGCGACCACCACTTCTACGTCTCTTTCCGGACGGATTTTCCCGGCGTCAGGCTCTCGAATCGCCTGCGCGAGAAGTATCCGCAGGAGATGACGATCGTTCTCCAGCACCAGTTCTGGGATCTCGGCGTCACGGAGCACACCTTCGAGGTGGGGCTCTCGTTCTCGGGCGTCCCGGAGCGCCTGCTCATCCCCTTCGACGCCCTGACGGGCTTCTTCGACCCGTCCGTCGAGTTCGGCCTCAAGTTCGAGGTGCAGACCGACGAGGCGGAAGAAGCTGAACCCCCGGCGGCTCCGCCGGCGCGCCCGGCCCGGGGCGTCGCGTCCGAGCCCGTCGAACTCCAGCCGAAGAAGCCCCCGGTTCCGGTCGCGGCGAAAAGCGCCGCCCCCAAGGTGCCGGCCGCCAAGCCCCGGGCCGAGGCCGAGAAGCCTGCAGCCAAGCCCGAGAAGGCCGACAAGGCTCCCAAAGCCGATAAGGCCAAGGACGACGCGGCCAGCGCCGAGGTCGTGAGCCTCGACGCCTTCCGGAAGAAGAACTAGGCCTGGCCGGGCATCGCTCCCCTGAGGAAGGCTTTCTCCTTGAGCCGTGCGCCCGTCCGAACGGGTGCTACACCGTCTGGCTGATCGTGGGGATCACGCCTCCAGCAACCCTTTTAATTTGGCGTGCTGGAGCAGCATGATCGTCTTGCCGTCGACGATGCCGCCCGTCTCGATGAGGGCGAGGGCCTCGTCGAGGGTCATTTCCAGCACGTCGATATCCTCCCCCTCCCCGGCATCGCCGCCCCCTGAGCCGATGCGGTCGGAGGGGCTGTAGCGGGCGACGAAGAAGGCGAGGCGCTCGGTGACGCTGCCGGGGCTCATGAAGGCGTCGAACACCCGCTGCGGATCGGTGAGGCGGTAGCCGAGCTCCTCTTCAGCCTCGCGGCGGATGCAGGCGAGGGGATCGGTCTCATCGAGGATGCCGGCGCAGGCCTCGATCAGGGGTTCGGGGTGCCCGTTCACGTAGGCCGGCATCCGGAACTGGCGGACGAGGAGAACCGTGCCGCGCGCCGGATCGTAGGGCAGGATCGCCGCGCCGTTGCCGCGGTCGTAGGTCTGGCGGACCTGCGTCTCCCAGGTGCCGTCCCGGCGCCGGTAGTCGAAGATGTGCTTCTTGAGGATCGCCCAGTCGTCCGACAGGACCTCCACCGAGCGGACGCGGATGGGAGCCGTCCGGGCGCTGTCCTGATCCATGGGAACCCTCCGTGGCCGCCGGTCGCGGGGCGCGGCGGCACCCTACCCGACGGCGCCGGCGCTCCGCAACGCGCTCAGCTCCGGCGGGTGAGACGCATGGGGAGCCCGCCGTCGAGGCGCAGCGTCACCCGGTGGAGCGGCATGACCCGGTGCCCCTCCACGAGGTCGGCCCTGAGGCGCCGCACGAAGAGGGCCAGGACGATCACCGCCTCCTGCAGGGAGAAGCTCGCGCCGATGCACACCCGCGGTCCCGCCCCGAACGGCAGGTAGGCGAAGCGGTCGATGGCGCCCCGCCGCTCCGGCAGGAAGCGCTCGGGCACGAAGGCCTCGGGCTCCTCCCACAGGGTGCGGTGGCGGTGGAGGAGGTAGGGCGCGATCACCACGATGGAGTTCTTGGGGATCTTGAGCCCGCCGATCCGGTCGTCGGCGAGGGCCGCGCGGCTCAGGAACGGCACCGGCGGATAAAGCCGCATGGCCTCGTCGATCACGGCGCGGGTGAAGGGAAGGCGCTCCACGTCGGCCGGCTCGAAGGCGCGGTCGCCCAGAACCTCGTCCACCTCCCGCTCGACTCGCGCGCGGGCATCCGGCGCCTGGGAGAGGAGATAGAGCGACCAGGAGAGGGCATTGGCGGTGGTCTCGTGGCCCGCGCCGATGAAGGTGACGATGTTGGCCTGCACCTCGACGTCGGTGAGCCCGCGCCCCGTCTCGGGATCCGCGGCCTCAAGGAGGAGCGTGAGGAGATCGCGGGGGGCGGCCCCGCCCGAGGCCAGGAGCGCCTTGCGGTTGTCGATGAGCTCGCGGACCATCTCCTCGAAGAAGCGGATCGCGGGCCGCGCCCGGATTCGGCCGATGCGGGGGATCCAGCGCGGCATCCCGAACACGTCGAGGGGGTCGATGGGGCCGAGCGCCTCGAAATAGCGGGTGATGGCGCGGCCGAGCTCGTCCGCATCCTTGGACAGGCCCTGGGTGAAGATCGTGCGCTCCAGGACGTCGAGGGTGACGCGGGTCATCTCGAGCTGCATGTCGAGCACCCGCGCCTCCGACCGCCGCTCCAGGCGACGGACGAGGCGTTCGGCGGAGGCGATCATGGCCGGCACGAAGCCCGCCACGGTGCGGGGCGAGAAGAGCGGCGCCATGGAGCGGCGCTGCGCCCGCCATTCCTCGCCCTCCGCCGTGAGAATGCCGTTGCCGAGGCCCGGCGCGAGCACCCGGCGCTGGAGGTCGTCCTTGCGGTAATTGGCGGCGTTGTCGAGGAGGACGTGGCGGATCCCCGCAAGGTCGTTCATCACCGTGAGGCGGCCGAGCGGCCCCTCCCCCACCACCACGGGCTCGCGGAAATGCGCCTCCGTCCAGGTGGTGAGCGGGTTCGTGCGGGCGGCCTTGAAGAAGTCGAACAGGTCCGGCGGCTCGCGCCGCGGGGCGGGGGCCGGCGGACGGAACGGGGTCCTCGGCAACGGCTCGTCCATGCTGGTCTCCCCTTTGCGGCCTCTCGCTTTAAGTTAGGAACGCACGCGATGAGCTAAAGAGGCCAGGATGTCGCCCTCAGACCGATCCACCCGCACCGAAACCGACACGTTTGGGCCGATCGAGGTGGAAAGCCACCGGCTCTGGGGCGCGCAGACCCAGCGCTCGATCCAGAATTTCCGCATCGGCACCGAGCGGATGCCGCTGCCCCTCGTCCATGCGCTCGCCCTCGTGAAGCAGGCGGCGGCCCTCGTGAACCGCGACCTCGGGCTCCTCGAGCCGCGGGTCGCGGAGGCGATCGCCGCCGCCGCCGCCGCGGTGGTGGAGGGCCGGCATGACGACGAGTTCCCGCTCGTGGTGTGGCAGACCGGGTCCGGCACCCAGTCCAACATGAACATGAACGAGGTGCTGGCGGCGCTGGCGAACGAGGCGCTCGGCGGCCAGCGCGGGGCAAAGTCGCCGGTTCATCCGAACGACCACGTGAACCGGGGCCAGTCGTCGAACGACTGCTTTCCCACCGCCATGCACATCGCGGCGGCGCGGGAGATCGAAGGGCGGCTCCTGCCGGCGCTCCGGCACCTGCACGGGGCTCTCGACGGGAAGGCGAAGGCCTTCGAGGGCATCGTGAAGATCGGCCGCACGCATCTGCAGGATGCCACCCCCGTCACCCTCGGCCAGGAATTCTCCGGCTACACCATGCAGGTGGAGCTCGGGATCGCCCGGATCGAGGCGACCCTGCCGGGGCTCTATGCCCTCGCCCAGGGCGGCACGGCGGTGGGCACGGGCCTCAACACCCATCCGGACTTCGCCGAGCGCTTCGCCGCCAAGGTCATGGAGTTGACCGCCCTGCCCTTCGCCACCGCCGTGAACAAGTTCGAGGCGCTCGCCTCGCACGATGCGCTCGTCTTCACCCACGGCGCGCTGGCGAGCCTCGCCTCGGGGCTCTTCAAGATCGCCAACGACATCCGCCTCATGGGCTCGGGCCCCCGCTCCGGCCTCGGCGAGATCGCGCTTCCCGAGAACGAGCCGGGCTCGTCCATCATGCCCGGCAAGGTGAACCCCACCCAGGCCGAGGCCCTGACGATGGTCTGCGCCCAGGTGATCGGCAACCAGACCACCGTGGCGTTCGCGGGCTCCCAGGGGCATTTCGAGCTCAATGTGTTCAAGCCCGTGATCGCCAACGCGGTGCTGCAATCCGTGCGCCTCCTCGCCGATGCGGCGGTGAGCTTCGCCGACAACGCGGTGGCGGGCATCGAGCCGAACCGGGAACGCCTTCAGGAACTTCTGCAGCGCTCCCTCATGCTCGTCACGGCCCTCGCGCCCTCCATCGGCTACGACAAGGCCGCCGCCATCGCGAAGGCCGCCCACAAGAACGGCACCACCCTGCGCGAGGAGACCCTGCGCTCGGGCCATGTGAGCGAGGCGGAGTTCGATGCCGTCATGAGGCCCGAGACAATGCTGGCGCCGGGTTGAGGGTGCGGTTTGCGGGGCCGTGCGTTCGGACTTAGACTGGAACCCGGGAGGCAGCGATGGACGACGGCAACCGCGTGACGGTCACGATCGAGGTCAGCAAGGCCCTGGCCGATCAGGCGTCGGAGGTTGGGATCGACATTGCCGAGGTCGCCGAACGAGCGCTCCGGGACGAGTGGCGGCGCGTTCTCGACGCGATGCCCCCGGCCGAGCGCGAAGCGCTCCGCGAGAAAGTTCGGCAGGAGATCCAGCCCGAGATCGAGCGGTACAATGCTCATGTGGAGAAGCACGGGCTGTTTTCAGACCGCTGGCGCCGCTTCTGATGCGGCAGTTCGACGTCTTCGCCCATCCCGACGAGGAGACGGCGGATGCCTACCCCTACCTCATGGTCCTGCAATCTGACTTCATCGCGCAGACCGCTTCGGTGATCGCCGCTCCCCTCATCGAAGCGGCGCAGCGCGACACGCGCCTCTACCCGGCTTTCAGGATCAAGGGCGAGCGCTACACCTTGATGATTTCCGATCTGGCAGCAGTGCCGCGAACCATGCTCCGCACGCCCGTCGACAACCTCGCCCCCGAGCGCTCGCGCATCATCGCCGCCCTCGACCTTCTCTTCACCGGCATCTGATCCCATGGCCGAGATCATCAACCTGCGTCAGGCGCGCAAGCGCAAGGCCCGCTCCGAGAAGGAAGCGCAGGCCGCCGAGAACCGGGTGGCCTTCGGGCGCACCAAGGAGGAGCGCCGGCTCGCAGAGGCCGAAAAAGACCTCGCGGCGCGGCGCCTCGAAGGCCACAAGCGGGACGAGACGCCGGAATGAGCGGCGGCATCGTCAAGCGCTCCATCTCGATCGCGGGCCACCGCACCAGCATCTCCCTGGAGGAGCCCTTCTGGGAGGAGCTGCGCGCCATCGCGGCGGGGCGGGGCGTCTCCGTTCAGGCCCTCGTCGGCCGCATCGATGCGGAGCGCGGCGACCAGAACCTCTCCTCCGCGATCCGCGTCTTCGTGCTGCATTCCCTGCGCGAGGCGCTCAAGGCCGAACCCCGATCTGCGGCGCCGGCCTGATGTCGATCGGCGGCGGCAGGGCAGGCAGGGAGGACGGCGTCATCTGGATGTCCTGCAGGGTCCGCCGGTCCGCCTCCTGAGCGGCCCGCCGCTCGGTTTCCGCCCGCGAGCGCTGCTCGGCCTGGAGCTTTTCCGCCTCCGCCCGCACCCGCTCGGCCTCGGCCCTCGCCCGCTCCTGCTCCTCCCGCAGCCGCGCCTGCCGGGCCGCCTCCTCGGCGATCTGGCGCTCGCGGTCCCGCTGGCGCTGGAGCGCCTGCTGCTGGGCGCGGCGCTGCCGCTCCGCCTGCTCGGCCTCGATCGCCTCGATCTTGTCGAGCTCCCGCTGGAGCACGATGGCGGCGAGCCCGTTGGCGAGGGGGGCGGCGTCGATCTCCCGGGCCGGGTTGGCGAGGGGCCCGCGCCAGGCGAGGCCGACGCCGGGCAGCGCTCCGGTCCAGCCCTGGGGGGCCGCCTTCGCGGTGAGGGTTCCGCGGGCGTCGAGGGTCAGGGTCTTGAGGTCGTAGGTGATCGCCCCCTGCCAGACGGCGGGGCCGCCGTCGACCGCCACGGGCGAGAGGCGCAGGGATCCGCCGACGAGGGTCACGGGGGCGGCGATCGCAGGCGCCGCCAGGGGGGCGCGGGCCAGCTCCTCGGCGGCGATGGTCTCGGCGCGCCGGTTCGCCAGGGGATCGCTGTCGGCGAGGAGGCGTTTCACGGCGCGGTCGAGGGCGGCGGGATCGGCTCCCGGCGCCTGAACCCCGGTGATCCGGGCATCGCCCGCGCCGCCGAGATTGGCGATGAGCGCGGCGGGAGTCTCGGCGGAGGCCCCGACCCGTAGGGTGGCGGTCAGCCGGCCGCCGAGGGGCGTCGAACCTGCCAAGCTTGCGAGCGGCACGTCGCGCACCCCGCCTTCGGCCACCACGGAGGCAAGCGCTCCCTGGCGTGTCACGGAGAAGAACCCGTTGACGCGCCCGGAGCCGAGGCCCGCATCGAGGTCGCGGATGGTCAGGCCGTCGCCGCCGAGGCTCACCGAGAACGTGGCGTCGTTCGCGGCAAGACCCCGGCCCAGGTCGAGCTGCCGGACTCGGAACGAGGCCTGCCCCCCGAGGAGAGACCTCGCTTCCTCGCCAAAACGCGAAGTGGACCACGGACCCGCGGCCGGCGGCTCCTCCGCCGTGCCGAGGGCGAAGGTCGAGACGAGCCAGGGAAGGGAGAGCCGGTCGATGCTCACCCCGCCGCCGACGTCGGACCAGGTGCGGGCGACGAGGCGGGCCTGGACCGCATTGCCGGCGATCCGGCCGTTGACCGCGATGGCGGAGGCGTCGCGCTCGCGCCCGAACGTCACCCGGGCCTCCGCGGGCATCGGCCCCTGCGCCGTCCCGGCGCCGCCGACGAGGGTGAGGAAGGGAGCGATATCGGCAGCCTGGATGTCAGCCTCGCCGCTGTCGAAGACGTCGTCGGAGGCGCTGAGAACGAAGGGCCGCGTCGTCGCGATCCGCGCCCCGCCGATGTCGCCGGTCACCAGGATGTTGAAGGCGCCGGAACCCACCCGGGCGCCCCGCAGGCTCGCCTGGGAGGGCCGCCGCAAGGCCGGAGCATCCGCCCGGTCGATCCAGCGGCCCGTATTGTCGGTGGCGACCCTCAGGTCGAGGCCCTGGGTCCGGCCGTCCACCGTCAGGACCTCGCCGTCAAAATCGCCGCCCGCGGCCCGGCCGCGCACGGTCGTGCGCAGGCGCAGCTCGGCGGAGCCGGCCGGAGGCGCGGTGCGCTCCGAGACGACGTCGAGGTCGAGGTCGCCCTCCCGCAGGAAGGCCGGCACGAGCCGCGACACCCCGCCCATCCAGACGCTGCCGAGAAGGTCGACGAGGGGAGCCGCCCGCTGCGCCGTCACCTTGCCGGCGATGCGGCCCGACCCGTCCGGCGCGATGCGCCCGCTCACCCGCGCATTGGCGCCGGCCACATCCACCACGTCGAGGGTCTCGACGACGAGCGCGGGCCCGTCGGATGCGATGCGGGCCGAGATGCGCCCCGCGCCGCTGCGCCCCCCCGCCCGCACGTCCCGGGCGTCGAGGGTGAAGCCGAGGTCGAGCTGCCGGGCGGCGCCGAAGAGCGAGGAGATCTGCGGCAGCTGGCTGAGATTGAGGCCGAGCACGCCCACCTGCGCGTCGAGGCGGCCCCGCTCGCCGCCCTCGGGCGCCGTGTAGCGCCCCTGGCCCGTGAGCGTCATGGTGCCGGTCTTGAGGCGCAGGTTGCGGACGGCGGAGATCGGCTGGTCGAGGATCACGTCCGCGGAGGCCTCGAACGGCGATCCGTTGAGGAGGTCGAGCGCGGGTCCCGAGGCGCCGAGCCGTTCGAGGTAGCGGGCGAGGCGGTCCGAGGCGCCGGAGGATACCTGCAGCCTGCCGTTGATGCCGCCCTGGGTGGCGACGCCCAAGGTGCCGGAGAGCGCGATCCGGGTCTCGCCCGGCGCCGTCAGCTCGAGCCGCTCCACCTCGGCCCGGCCCTTCGCCAGGGTGCCCTTCAGGGCGAGGTTGGCCAGTTCCTCCCCGGCGAGGGCGACGCTGTTCAGCGTCAGGTCGAGATCGGCCGTCACCGGCAGGGGCTGGGGCGGCAGTTCGGGAAGGCGTCGGATGAGGTCCTGCCCCGTCGGCGTCTGCAGGAAGGCGTCTACGTCGAAGCGGCGGCCTTCGAGCTTCAAGGCGAGCCGCGCCTCGTCGAGGCGAACGGCCCCCGTCCCCTGAAGCCGCAGGGCGCCGCTCCCCTCCCCGGCCTCCAGGGTCACGGCTTCGAGGTCGAGCGCGCCGCTGCCGGTCTTGAAGGCGGCGTCGAAGGAGACCGGAACCGGGATGCCGGCGCTGGCGATCTGGGCGGGTGGGCCGAGGAGCACCCGCGCCTTGCCGGATACGGTGGGCGTCGCGAGGCCGTCCGGGCTCCGGTCGACCGCGACGCGACCCTCGACGTCGAAGCGCGGGAAGGCGTCGCCGCCGCCCGTGAGCTTCACCTGCAAGGTCCGGTCCGCCGTTGCTTCGCCCGTGACGAGCCGGAACGGCACGCCGCCGCTCGTCCCTTCCATCCGGTAGGGCCCGCTGAGCTTTTGAACCTCGGCCGTCACGTTGTCGGCGAAGAGCTGGCGGGTGCGGCCCGTCTCGGGCGCGACCGTGGTGAGGAGAAGCTGGCCGATCCGCAGGTTCTCGACGGACCATTCGCGGCGCTGGCCCTCCCCTGCCGACCGGTCCTGCGGCAGGCGCCAGCGCCCGTCCTCCGAAACCGGGACGCGCAGGTCGGCCCGGCCGACGCTGGTGTCGAGGAAGCGCACCTCGCCCTTGAGCAGCGGGGTCAGGGAGATTTCCGCCTTCACGAACTCGGCCGTCAGGGAAGGAGCGTCCGGCTCCGCGCCCCCGAGGCGCAGGCGGTCGACCCGCAGGCGCGGGGACGGCAGCAGGCGAAGGCCGATGCGCCCTTCCGTGACCGCCTCGACGCCCGCCGCCCGGGCGATCGCCCGGTCGATGACGTCGCGCCGCGATTCCCAATCGACCAGGGGCGGCGCGACGAGCGCCGCCGCCAGCACCAGGATCACGAGCCCCGCGATGACCGTGAGGATGTCGCGCAAAGAACCGCCTTCATTCCATCAGTGATGAAAACCCCTTAGCCCATGCGGGGGCGGCGCGGGAGCGCGACGTGGCGTCCTTTCGGTCTTCTCCACGGCTTGCTGCACCGCCCTCACATGGCAAGAACCTTGCCGGGGTTCATGATGTTCTGCGGGTCGATGGCGCGCTTCACGGTGCGCATGAGGTCGAGCGCCTCGGCCCCGTGCTCGGCTTCGAGGTACTTCATCTTCTTCTGCCCGACGCCGTGCTCCCCCGTGCAGGTGCCGCCCATCGCGAGGGCCCGCTCCACGAGCCTTTCGATGAAGGCCTCGCAGGCCGCGACCTCCTCGGGGCTGTCCGTGTCGACGAGGGGCTGGCAGTGGAAGTTGCCGTCGCCCACATGGCCGACGATCGGGGCGATGAGGCCGGTCGCCTCGATATCGCGGACGGTCTCCTCCACGCACTCGGCGAGGCGCGAGATGGGCACGCACACGTCCGTCGCGACCGACTGGACCCCGGGGCGGAGGTTCTTCACCGCCCAATAGGCGTCGTGGCGGGCCTGCCAGAGCCGGGTGCGGTCCTCCGCCTGCGTCGCCCAGTCGAAGGGCCCGCCGCCATACTCGGTCGCGATCTCGCCGAAGCGCTCCGCCTGCTCCTTCACGCCCGCCTCCGTGCCGTGGAACTCGAGGAGCAGGAGCGGCATCTCGGGCAGGCCGAGCTTGGAGTGCTGGTTGCTCGCCCGCACGAAGGTCTCGTCGAGAAGCTCGATCCGGGCGACCGGGAGGCCGGACTGGATCGTGAGGATCACCGCGTCGCAGGCGGCCTTCACGGTCGGGAACGGGCAGATGCCGGCCGAGATCGCCTCCGGGATGCCGTGGAGGCGCAAGGTCAGCTCCGTGATGATGCCGAGGGTGCCCTCCGAGCCCACCATGAGGCGGGTGAGGTCGTAGCCCGCGGAGCTCTTGCGGGCCCGGCGGGCGGTTTTCACGATGTCGCCGTTCGGCAGCACCACGGTGAGGGACAGGACGTTGTCGCGCATGGTCCCGTACCGCACCGCGTTGGTGCCGGAAGCGCGCGTCGCCGCCATGCCGCCGAGGGACGCGTCCGCGCCGGGGTCGATGGGAAAGAAGAGCCCGCTCGCCCGCAGGTGGTCGTTCAGCTCCTTGCGGGTGACGCCGGGCTCGAGGGTGACGTCGAGGTCCTCCTCGTGGACGGCGACGATCCGCTTCATCAGGGAGGTATCGATGGAGACCCCGCCGAAGGGGGCGTTCACGTGCCCCTCGAGGGAGGTGCCGGTGCCGAAGGGCACGATGGGCACCCCGTGGGCTGCGCACAGCTTCACGATGTCCGACACCTCCTCGGTGGTCTGCGGGTAGACGACGAGGTCCGGCGGCTGATTCTGGATCCAGGTGAGGGTGTGGCCGTGCTGCTGCCGCACGGCGGTGGAGGCCACCACCCGGTTCCCGTACGCCTTCTGAAGTTCGCGCGTGATGGCCTCGATCACGGCGGGATCGGGCCTCAGGCGGGGGGCGGGATGAGGTGCGTTCATGGGGACGATGCGGTCCGGTTCTGGGTTTTCTTCTCCCCGATCTTACCAGACCGGTTGCAAAGGCAACATCGCCCGTGACAAAGACCGAGGGTCGCGTCCCGGACGGGGGTGCGTTCCCGGCGGTCCGGTGTTAGTTTCCCGGGCGGCTGGGGGGTGCAGCCACAGGAGTCATCAGGAGACTGCCGGTGTCCAAGGAGCGGACCGCACCGATCTTCTTCTTCGCCCCGTTCGTGTCCTCGACGATGCGGGTCGAGCCGACCTGGATCGACTATAACGGCCACATGAACATGGCCTACTACCACGTGCTCTTCGACCGGGCGGTGGAGGAAGGCTTCAGCGTGGTGGGCCTCGGCCAGGACTACCTCGAAGAGCGCAAGGCCTCCTATTTCGCGGCGGAAGTCCACACCCTCTACAAGCGGGAGCTGAAGCTCGGCGACGAGGTCCGGGTGACCCTCCAGCTCGTCGACTTCGACGAGAAGCGCCTCCACTTCTTCATGGAGATCCGCCATGCCCGGGAGGGCTGGCTGTCGGCGCAATCCGAGAACCTGGCGCTGCATGTCGACATGGAGACCCGCAAGGTGCGGCCCTTCCCGGACGACATCCTGAACAACCTCTCGGTGATGAAGGCCGCCCATGCCCGGCTGCCGCGGCCGCAGGCCCTCGGCCGAACCATCGCCATGACCTCGAAGGCGCCCTCCGAGGAGCCGATGCTGGCGACGGGCACGCGGCACTGACCGGGGGGAGCTCCGGGCAGCCCCGATCACAACGGCCTAGCAGCCGATCTGGCCGGGCGCGCAGATCACCCCCGGGCGCGGGCCGGTGAGGTTCGGGGCGATGCGCTGGCGGTTCAGCTCCTGGCGCAGCTGGTTCACCTCGAACTGGTCCTGCTGCTGGGCATTGAGCGAGCGGTTCTGGTTCTGCGTGGCCCGGTTGAGCTCCCGGGCCTGCTGCTCGGCCGGGCTCACCCGGGGCAGGCGCTGGGTCTGGGCGACGGCCGGAACCGCGAGGCCCGCCAGGGCCGCGATGACGATGAGGGCGCGCATGGGGCCTCCAAGACTGGGATCCTCATCACCATATGGGTAGAAGCTGAACGGACCGCCAACGGCGCCTCCTGCGGCACGCCGTCTGGGGAGGGAGGCCGCGGAAGCCTCGACGCCGTTCGCGTTTTGATCCATGGTCCCGCGGATGAATCACCCCGATCACGGCTCGCCCGAGCCCGACGACATGCGAACCGCAGGCGCCCTGAGCCTCAGCGCGCGCGCCCGCGCCATGGTCGCCCCGCAGACGCCCTATCTCGCGGGCCTCAACCCGGAGCAGCGCGCCGCCGTCGAGGCGACGGAGGGCCCCGTTCTGGTGCTGGCGGGGGCCGGCACCGGCAAGACCCGGGTGCTCACCACCCGCATCGCCCATCTCGTCGCGACGAGGAAGTCCTACCCGAGCGGGATCCTGGCGGTCACCTTCACCAACAAGGCCGCCCGCGAGATGCGCGAGCGCGTCGCCCACCTCATCGGCGACATGGCCGAGGGTATGCAGTGGCTCGGCACCTTCCACTCCATCGGCACCAAGGTCCTGCGCCGCCACGCGGAGCTCGTCGGCCTCAAATCCGACTTCACGATCCTCGGCACGGACGATCAGCTGCGGCTCATGAAGCAGGTGATCGCGGCCGAGAACATCGACGAGAAGCGCTGGCCCGCCCGCCAGCTCGCGGGCCTCATCGACGGCTGGAAGAACCGCGGCCTCACCCACGAGCAGGTGCCCCCCGGCGAGGCGGGCTCCTTCGGCAACGGCAAGGGCGGGCGGCTCTACACCGCCTACCAGGAGCGCCTGAAGACCCTGAACGCGGTCGATTTCGGCGACCTCCTCCTCGAATGCCTGCGCCTGTGGCGCGAGCACCCGGACGTGCTCGAAACCTATCAGGACCGCTTCCGCTACATGCTGGTGGACGAGTACCAGGACACCAACGTCGCCCAGTACCTGTGGCTGCGGCTCCTGGCGCAGAAGCGCAAGAACCTGTGCTGCGTCGGCGACGACGACCAGTCGATCTACGGCTGGCGCGGCGCGGAGGTCGACAACATCCTGCGCTTCGAGCACGACTTTCCGGGCGCCGCCGTCATCAGACTGGAGCGCAACTACCGCTCCACCGGCCATATCCTCGCCGCCGCTTCCGGGCTCATCGCCCGCAACGAGGGGCGCCTCGGCAAGACGTTGCGCACCGAGGACATCGCGGGCGAGCGCGTCACCGTCACGGGGGCGTGGGATTCCGAGGACGAGGCGCGGCTCCTCGGCGAGGAGATCGAGGCGATCCATGCACGAAAAGAGCCGCTCTCCGGCGTCGCGATCCTGGTGCGCATCTCGGCCCAGATGCGCGAGATCGAAGACCGGCTCGTGCAATTGGGCGTGCCCTACCGGGTCATCGGCGGCCCGCGCTTCTACGAGCGCGCCGAAATCCGCGATGCGCTCGCTTACCTGCGCTGCGTGATGTCTCCCTCCGACGACCTCGCCTTCGAGCGCATCATCAACGTGCCGAAGCGCGGGCTGGCCGATGCCACCCTCTCGGTGCTCCACAGCCATGCGCGCCGGGCCAAGGTGCCCCTCATGGAGGCGGCGCGCTTCATCGTCGAAACCGACGAGCTTAAGCCGAAGCCCCGCGGCTCCTTGCGCGATCTGCTCATCTCGTTCGGCCGCTGGTCGAAGCTGGCGGAAACCCAGCCTCATGCGGAGGTCGCCCAGACCGTGCTGGAGGAATCCGGCTACACCGACATGTGGCAGAAGGAGCGCTCGGCGGACGCCGCGGGGCGGCTCGAAAACCTGAAGGAACTGGTCCGGGCCATGGAGGAATTCCCGGATCTGCAGGCCTTCCTCGAGCATATTGCGCTGGTGATGGACATGGGCGACGGCGACGGCGCCGAGAAGGTCACGTTGATGACCGTCCACGCCGCCAAGGGCTCCGAGTACGATACCGTGTTCCTCCCCGGCTGGGAGGAGGGCCTGTTTCCGAACCCGCGCGCCCTCGACGAGAGCGGCAAGGCAGGTCTCGAAGAGGAGCGTCGCCTCGCCCATGTGGCCCTCACGCGGGCGAGAAAGCGCGCCAAGATCTACTTCGCCTCGAACCGGCGCATTCACGGGATGTGGAATTCCACGATCCCGAGCCGCTTCATCGACGAGTTGCCGGAGGATAGCGTCGAGGTCTTGGAGGCGCCCGCGAATTTCTCGTACGGCGGCTACGGCTCCCGCTTCGACCGCATGACGCCTTTCGGCTCGTCCTATCAGACGCCCGGCTGGCAGCGTGCCCAGCAGAACACGGCAGCAGGAGGCCACGCCTTCGGGGGCAGCTTCGGCTCCGGCACCTCGACCCGGGGCCAGTCGCCCCGCCGCAACGGCCCGACGCTCATCGAGGGCGAACTCGTCGCCAAATCCTCCGGCGGCTCCGCCTACACGACGGACACCCGGGTGCTTCACACGAAGTTCGGCCCCGGCACGGTGGTCGCCGTGGACGGCAACAAACTCACCGTGGAGTTCGACAAGGCCGGGCGGAAGATGGTGCTCGACAGCTTCGTGGAGAGGGTGGGGTAGCGGAGGACGCGACCATCATCTAGTTCGCGGCCCGCTCCAGCGTGCGCGCGATCCATCGATTGAGGCTCATGCCGGAGCGCTTTGCAGCCGTGACCAAGGCCCGGTGCAAGCCCGGCTCCACGCGGACGACGAACTGCCCCGAGAACGGCTTCTCGGGTTCCTCGCCGCGCTCCCGGCAGAAAGCGAGATAATCCTCAACCGATTCCTCCAGGGCCTGCTTGAGTTCGCTCACGGAGGATCCCTGGAAGGTGATCACGTCACGCAGGTTGATCACCTCCCCATGGAAGAGGCCAGCCTCCTCATCATACTCGATGACGGCTTCGTACCCGTTGTAGACCATGGTACTCATGGCGTGATCTCCGCCTCGATCAGAAAGCGCCGAACGGATTTGAGGGCTCCCCTATCGGTTTCCTTTTGCGGGTGCGGCCGGTGAAAGACCGCTCGGACGCCGTTGAGCGCCACCCGCACCCGAGAACCCTGCCCTTCACTGACCTCGCCGCCGCAGGCTCGGAACAAAGCTTCCACGTCCGTCCAGACGACGCTCGCGCGAACGGGATCGGCGAAAATTGCCTCCAGCGTGGCACGGTGGCGCCCACTCAGCTTCATTGATATCACATTTTGGTACTACAGGAGCGTCCTGCAAGGCTCAACAATCCGGCACCACCCGCTCCCGCGCCTCCTCGCGCTTGAGATGGGTCAGCGGCAGCGCCGCGTCCGACTTCACGCGGCTGAGGGCGAAGTTCGAGCGGATGTCCGCGATCATCGGCAGGGTGAGGAGCTTTTCCGTCAGCAGCCGTTCGTAGGCTTTGAGATTCGCGACCACGATCTCGGCCACGAAGTCCGCCGCGCCCGAGACCATGTGGCACGACACCACCTCGGGCAGCGCGCGCAGGGCCTCCTGCAGGGCCTGGGCGGTCTCGCGGTTGTGCTTCTCGACCTTGATGTCAACGAACACCGTGAGCCCGAGCCCAATCGCCTCCCGGTCCAGCACCGCGCGATAGGTGCGGATGAAGCCCTCCTTTTCGAGCCGCCGCACCCGCCGCAGGCACGGCGAGGCCGAGAGCCCCACCCGGTCGGCGAGATCGCTGTTGGTGAGCCGCGCATCGTCCTGGAGCGCCTTCAGGATGCGAAGATCGATGGCATCGAGCTGGATGTACGGCATGGGCGATCTCGGAGAGGCTTTCGCGCAATCTTCTGCTAATCCCGAGGGGTCGCGCAACCGAACTTCGCAAGGACATGCCCCGTCTTGGTGCGTCATGCTGAATTCCACCGAGGCCCCGCCTCGCACCGGAGACCCGCATGATCGCCCCTGCCCCTGCCGTTGCCGCCGCCGCGTCGCGCCGTGGCCTCCTCCTCGGCTGGCTTGCGGCCCTCGCCACGGTGGTGATCTGGGCGCTCTGGATGGTGGGGACCCGACATGCGGTGACCCACGATCTGCCGCCGGCCGCCATCGGGATCCTGCGCTTCGGCGTGCCGGCGCTGGTGCTGGCTCCGGTGTGGTGGCGCCTGGGCCTCTGGCCCCGCCGGGTTCCGCCCCTCGTGCTGCTGGGCCTCCTCGGCTCAGGGGCGCCGTTCTTCTTCATCGTCGCCAACGCCATGCGCTTCGCGCCCGCGCCCGATGTGGGCCCGCTGCTCCCCGGCACCATGCCCCTCTTCGTGGCTCTCATCGGCTTCACACTGTTCGGCGAGCGTCTCGAACGCTGGCGGGTCGCGGGCTTCGCCCTCATCGCGGTGGCGGTGCTCTGCATCGGCGGACGCGGGCTGCTCCAGGCCGCTGACGGGGCCTGGCGCGGGCATGGGCTGCTGCTCGTCGGAGCCTTTCTGTGGGGCCTCTACACCCATGCCTACCGGCGCAGCGGGCTCACCCCGGCCCAGGGCGCGGCGCTCGTGGGCACCTGGTCGTTCCTGATGCTGCTCCCCTTCGGCGCGATGCCCCTCGCCACCGCCGTCGCCAATGGGCTCGCCGGCGCGGTGTTCGTGCAGGCGCTCCTGCAGGGGCTGATCTCCGGGGTCGGCTCGATCATCCTCTACGGCATCGCCATCGACCGCCTCGGCGCCTCCCGGGCCGCCGCGGTGTCCCCGATCGGCCCCGTTCTGGCCGTCCTGCTCGCCATCCCTGTTCTGGGTGAATGGCCCGACGTCGCAGCCCTCGTCGGCCTTGTCGCGGCAACGGGGGGTGTGATGCTCGCAACCGGTGTTATCGGCAGGCGGTGAGGCTTATGACGAGCAGCGACTCGCTCACCTCCGTCATTCCGGTCGCCGCGAAGCGGCGGGCCGGAACCCAGGAGATCTCTCCGGAGAGGTCTCGCCATCTGGGTTCCGGGCTCGGCTGCGCCGCCCCGGAATGACAGCTGCGGAGCAAGCGGGCAGCGTCTCTCCTGATCCTATCCCTTACAATAAGCCTATGGTGTGCTTGTGTGGGGGTGTCCTGTTCTGGTGGGGCGCGCTCGCGAGGCGTCGTGACGTGGGACAGCACAGAGGAAGGTCAGGGTGGCTCGCGAGAGCTGCGTCTGATCCGAC
>DASZBD010000030.1:0-104291 GCA_035944475.1 Microvirga sp. | reverse complement strand
CCCGGAGCCGCAGTGCGGGGCGGTGGCTGCGGTGCAAAGAGCCGTGCGGGATGCCGGGGCGCCTGGGCCGCCCTCGCCCGCTGCCCTGCCCATCCCGGGCGCCACGGCGTCCCGCTGCCCCACAGGGGGCACCCCGCCCTCGGCAACGAGGGGCCCGATCAATCCCGCAAACTCGGGCGCTCCGCGCGCCGAGGAGGATGGCGCATGGCCGATTACACGCTCAATCCCGTCGCCGCCGCGATCCTGGAGCGCTACCGGCGCCTCCCCCCGCGGCCCGATCCCGACGCCGTCATGAGCCTGCGCTCCTTTGCGGAGACGCAGGTCTCCTTCTGCCGCCGGCCGCGCTGCAGGCGGGCCCGGCGCTGCGTCGGGCGCCTGCGCCGGAACGTGCGCCAGACCTGGATGCCGCCCTGCCTCGCCGACCGCTACGACGCCGCCGCGAGCCTCAACGGCACCCTCGCGGTCCTCGACACCGTGGTGGATGCCCTCATGCGCCCGCTCGGGGAGGAGCGCGCCGCCCCGGGCCGTCCGCCCGCACCGGTGCCGCTCGGCCGGCCGGGGCCTCGCTGAACGGGCCGGCCCTCCCCCACGGCGAAGGGCGGCGGGCAGGCTCCTCAAGGTCAATTGCGGCCACGCTCGAACCATTTCGGCGGGGTGCGTTAACCCCGACGACGAGCGTCGAAACCGCGAGAACGGATTGAACCGATGACCAAACCCATTCCAGGCGCCAAGACCGATCCGGCGAGCGTGCCGCAGGAGAGCCATGGCGGCTCCAACCACCGGGGCGATCACCAGCACAAGGAAGGCAAGGACGGGAACGGCGCCCAGAAGCGCCAGCAGGAGAAGAAGTCATGAGCCAGCACGGCAACCGCTCCCAGCCGAACGGCGTGCGCGTCGACGGCAAGCCCGACCTCAGCCCCGAGAACCCGAACCGCAGCGACCTCACGGATGCGGCGCACGCCGATTCGAAGAGCGCCGGCGGCCGCGATCCGATGATGACGCAGGGCTCTCAAGCCGAGAACCGCGATCACCACAAGCACAACAACGACGGCCAGAGCGGCCACAAGGCCCAGAGCCACCACAGCCCGGCTCAGGAAAAGCGTTGAGGTACCCGATGCGCGAACGGCCCCGGTGAAAGCCGGGGCCGTTCGTCGTTGAGGTCGGTCTCGCGGGCGCGGGTTCAGCAGCCGCGGCAGATGCTGCGCATCACGGTCCGGTTGATCTGCTCGCTCTTGCGCAGGATCTCCTGCTGGCGCTTCTCGGCCTCGGAGGTCACCGTCACGTTGCCGGAGGTCGGGCCGCTCGTCGCGGCGGTGGAGCCCGCCTGCGTGCCGCGGCTCCCGCCGCCGCCGGTGCTGCCCTCGGTGCCGGGGGGCGGCACGATGTTGCCCTGCGTGTCCCGCTGCTGGACCGGATCCCGGCCCGTGCCGGTCTGGCCCGTCCCGGTCGGCGCCGTGCGCGGCGGCAGGACCGTGGAGCCCCCCGTCGCCGGCGCGTTGCTGCCCGCCGTGTCGCTGCCGCGGCTCGTCGGGGTGCTGCCGGGAGGCGAGGTGGTGGTGCCGCCGGACGGCGTGGCGCCGGAAGTGGTGGAGGTCGTCGAGGAGGCCGAGGACCCGCCGCCGCTGGTCCCTGAGCCCCCGGCGCCGCCTCCGCTGCTGCCCCCGCCCCCGCTCTGGGCATAGGCGGCGACGCTGAAGCAGGCCGTGCAGGCTATGGCGACGATGACGCGACGCATGGGTCCCCTCCCTGAGGTGTTCCGATCCGCAATAACGTCCTCGCAGGCTCCCGGTTTCAAGGTCAAGCTTGCCGCCGGCGCTTTCGCCGCTCTCCCACCCTCGGCGCGGGCGCCCTTGACGGCGGATCGCCGCAGCCCCACAGCGGGGCATGGACCACCTGCCCGCCTCCCTCAGCCAGCGCGCCCGCGCCCTCGCGCTCCAGCTCACCGCTTGGCCGAGCGTCACCGGCACGCCGGACGAGGCCGCCTTCGCGGGGCGCCTCGCCGGGCTCCTCGGGGCCATCCCCTATTTCAAGGATCGCCCCGGCGACCTCGTGGTGGCGCCGATCCCGGGCGACCCCCTGGGGCGCGCCAACGTGCTCGCCCTCGTGCGCGGCACGGGCAGCCGAACCGTGATGCTGAGCGGCCATTTCGACGTGGTGCCGACGGACGATTACGGGGCCCTGAAGCCCCTCGCAGGCGAGGCCGAGGCCCTCCTCCCGCGCCTCATCGAGGCCCTTCGAGCCTCCGGCGACAACCCGCAGGCCCTCGCCGACCTCACGAGCGGCAGCTTCCTGCCCGGCCGCGGGCTCCTCGACATGAAGGCCGGGGTCGCCGCCGGGATCGCGGTGCTCGAGGCCTTCGCGGCGGATCCGGCGCGGGAGGGCAATCTCCTCCTCCTCGCCACCCCCGACGAGGAGGACCGCTCCGCCGGCATGCGCGCCGCCGCCGATCTCCTGCCGGGCTTCCTTGCGGAGCGGGGCTTGAGCGTTCCCCTCGACATCAACCTCGATGCGATCTGCGACGAGGGGGACGGCGAGACCGGCCGCGTGGTGGCGTTCGGGTGCATCGGCAAGCTGCTGCTGAGCGCCCTCGTGGTGGGGCGCGAATCCCACGCCGCCTACCCCCTCGCGGGCGTCAACGCCGCCTATCTCGCGGCCGAGCTCATCGCCGAGATCGAGTGCTCGCCCGACCTGTCGGAGAGCACCGACGGCGAGCTTGCGGCGCCCCCCACGGTGCTCGGCGCCCGGGACCTGAAGAGCCAGTACAACGTCACCCTTCCGGGCACGGTCTGGGCCTACTGGAACGTGCTGATCCACCGCCGCAAAGCCGGCGAGGTGCTGGACGTCGCCAAGGGCCTCGCCCGCCGCGCCCTCGACCGCGCCGCCACCCGCATGACCGAGCGCGCCGGACGGCTCGGCACGCCGGTCGCCCCCACCCGGGCCTGGACGGAGATCCCGATCCTCACCTTCGCGGAGCTGCGCGAGGCGGCCCTCGCGCGCTCGCCGGATTTCGACGCCCGGTTCGCGGCCGTCGGCGAGAGCCTAGCGGCGGAGGGCGGGCTCGATTTTCCCACCCGCTCCCGCCTCCTCATGGAAGAGGCCTGGACCGCATCGGGCCTCGCGGGGCCGGCTCTCGTGCTGTGCTTCGGCTCCATGCCGTATCCGGCGATCCACTGGCCGGAGGAGGCCGCCCCGCTGCGGGCGGCGATCGAGGCGGCCATGCGGGAGATTGCGGCGGAGCACGGCTGCTCCATCCGCTCGACCCACTACTTTCCGGCCATCGCCGACATGAGCTTCGTCGGTCCGGTGGACGAGGCGGACCTGAAGGAGGCGGCCCGGCAGACGCCCATCTGGGGCACCAGCATCCGGTGGGATCTGGCGGGCGGCGCGACGCCCGCCATCCCAATCGTCAATATCGGCCCCTGGGGGCGCGATTATCACCACTGGCTCGAGCGCGCCCACGCTCCCTACGCTTTCGAGGTGCTGCCGGCCCTCCTCCAGGCGGTGGTGCGCCGGGTGCTCGCCGCCGCCTAGCGGGTTCTCGCCCCCGAGCGGCTCCGCTCCGCCCGGGCCTCGATGGCCGTGCGCGTCAGCACGAAGAGCACCACGGCGTTGAGGGTGTGCCACAGGAAATGCGTGCCGAGCGGCAGCGCCGCGCAGAAGGTCTCATCGACCGACCGGAAGGTGAGCGATAGGGCAAAGACCGCAGCGGCCAGAAGGAGCCCCTGCCCCGCCCGCCGCCGGCCGCGCGCGATCGCCAGCGCGCCGACCCCGACGAGGGCGAGGGCCGCCGGCAGGTAGCCCACCGAGCCGTTGAGATTATAGGCCCCGAACACCGCCTCCCAGCCGAAGTCGAAACCCATGCCGAAGGCCGCGAAGGCGAGGGTCGCGGCGCCGGCGGCGAGGGCGCCGAGGCCGAGATAGCGGCGCAGCGCCAGCACGAAGTAGCTGTAGATGAACACCGCGATGGGGATCACGTCCGCGAGCAGCGACCAGCGGTTCGCGAAGGTGTGGAAGAGGAAGCTCCCGATCCCCACCGTCGCGATCACGGCGATGAGCCACAAAGCCGGCCCGTCGCGCCCGCCCGCCCGGCGCCAGAGCCCGAAGGCCGCCGCCGCGGCGATCAGGAACGCCCCGTTGGTGACGGCGTTCACGGGCTCCGCCCAGAAGGACGGGTCGGTGCGCTCGCAGTAGCTGTCGATCGCGGCGAAGAGGTCGCTGTTCATGCGGGAGGTCTGACGGCAGGCGGGACGGGGCGTCTTGCCAGCCGGGTGCGAAGGCCCGATGACAGGGGCGCCCCTCACCCCGGACCCGAACGATGCGGATCGCCACCTGGAACGTCAACTCGGTCAAGCAGCGCCTCGAGCACCTGCTCACGTTTCTGAAGGAAGCCGAGCCGGACGTGGTCTGCCTGCAGGAGCTGAAATGCGTCGACGAGGCCTTCCCGCAGGCCGAGGTGGAGGGCGCCGGCTACAACGTCGCGACCCACGGCCAGAAGGCCTATAACGGCGTCGCCATCCTGTCGAAGCGCCCCCTCGAGGACGTGCGCCGCGGGCTGCCGGGCGACGAGAGCGACGAGCAGGCGCGCTACCTCGAAGGCGTGGTCTCCACGGGCGCCGGCGTGGTGCGGGTCGCGTCGATCTACCTGCCCAACGGCAATCCTCTCGGCACCCCGAAATTCGACTATAAGCTCGCCTTCATGGACCGGCTCGAGGCCCATGCCCGGCGCCTCCTGCTGCTGGAAGAGCCCCTCGTGCTCTGCGGCGACTACAACGTGATTCCCGCACCCGTCGACGCCTCGGATCCCGCCGCCTGGACGAACGACGCCCTCTTCCAACCCGAGAGCCGGGCACGCTTCCGCGCGCTCATCCACCTCGGCCTCACGGACGCCGTGCGGGCCTGCAGCGCGGAACCGGGCCTCTACAGCTTCTGGGACTACCAGGCCGGCGCCTTCCAGCGGAACCACGGCATCCGCATCGACCACCTCCTTCTCTCCCCCCAGGCCGCCGATCGCCTGCGCACCGCCTCGATCCGCAAGGAAACCCGCGGCTGGGACAAGCCCTCCGACCACGTGCCCGTGATGGTGGATCTCGACCTGGAGTGAGGGTTGAAATAGGCCCTTCACCCTCATCCTGAGGAGCCGCACAGCGGCGTCTCGAAGGAGGGTTCAGGGAACGCGGGAGGCGCCGCGGGTCTCTCCTCCCCCTTGAGGGGAGGGAGGTGAGCGGCGCCCCGCCTGATGAGAGCCGCAGGCCCCTTACCGCCGGGCCTGCATGTAGTGCTGCAGCATGGCGAGGGCGTTCCGGCGGTCGGCGTCGCCGGCGGAGGCGAAGGCCTTGTCGTAGAGGTCGGAGATCCAGGCGTCCTTGACCGGGTCCGCCGATTCGCGGGCGAGGGTCAGCCACATGAGACCCCGGGCGCGGGAGCGGGGAACGCCCTCCCCGTCCATGAGGAGGTGCCCGAGGAGCGCCTGCGAGGGATGGTGCCCCTTCTCGGCGGCGAGGTTGAACCAGCGCGCCGCTTGGCGGGGATCCCTCGGGACGCCGTGGCCGTCGAGGTAGAGGCGCGCGAGGTTGTACTGCGCGTGCGGGTCGCTGAAGTAGGACGCCGCGTAGTGGAACATCTCGTGCGCCCGCGCCGGGTTCGCGGCGACGTAGGTGCCCTTGATGCCGTCGAGGAAGTAGCCGCCGAGGGCCACGAAGGCGCTGGCGACGACCCCGGCATTGGGCGAATCGGGGCTCTCGTCCGCGTTCTGGTCGGCGAGCTTCGAGAAGTACTCGAAGGCCTTGAGCTCGTCCGCCGGGACGCCGTCCCCGTCCGCATACATGCGGCCGAGCTTCCACAGGGCCAGGGTGTGGCCCTGCGTGGCGGCGTATTCGAGGGCCTGCGCGGCGCCGCGCTTGTCGCCCGCATTGTAGTCGCGCATGCCGTCGCGGATCGCATCCCGCGCCGAGCCGTACTTCACGAGAGGCGCCAGGGGCTGCGGCTTGACGGCGGCGTCGAGCGCATGGGCGCCCGAGCCGGCGAGCAGCACGGCGAGGAGGGGGAGAGCCTTAGATATCGGCATAGGTCTGCGCTTCGTGAGCACCGCCCGGATGGGTGACGGCACCGTCTTTGGCGGGGCCGACCGTCTGGGCGTATTTCCAGAGGTAACCCGACGAGATTGGCATTTTGCGGGCGGTCCACTCCGTGCGGCGCCGCACCAGCTCCTCGTCGGTGAGCTCCACCTCCATGGTGCCGTTGACGGCGTCGAGGACGATGATGTCGCCGTCCCGGATGAGCCCGATGGGGCCGCCCACCGCCGCCTCCGGCCCGACATGGCCGATGCAGAAGCCGCGGGTCGCGCCCGAGAAGCGCCCGTCCGTGATGAGGGCCACCTTGTCGCCCATGCCCTGCCCGTAGAGCGCCGCCGTGGTGGAGAGCATCTCGCGCATGCCGGGCCCGCCGCGGGGCCCCTCGTAGCGGATGACGAGAACCTCGCCTTCCTTGTACTGCCGGTTCTTCACCGCCTCGAAGCAGGCCTCCTCGCCATCGAAGCAGCGGGCCGGGCCCCGGAAGGTCTGCTTGTCGGCGGCCATGCCGGCGACCTTCACGATGGCGCCCTCGGGAGCGAGGTTGCCGCGAAGGCCGACGACCCCGCCCGTTGCGGTGATCGGGTTGCTGGTCTTGCGCACCACGTCCTGGTCGTCGTTCCAGCGCACGCTCGCGAGGTTCTCCGCCATGGTGCGGCCCGTCACGGTCATGCAGTCGCCGTGGAGATACCCGCCCTCGAGGAGGGCCTTGAGAACGAGGGGAATGCCGCCGACCTCAAAGAGGTCCTTGGCCACGTAGCGTCCGCCGGGCTTCAAGTCCGCGATGTAGGGCGTGCGCTTGAAGATCTCGGCGACGTCGAAGAGGTCGAAGGCGATGCCGGCTTCATGCGCGATGGCGGGCAGGTGCAGGGCCGCGTTGGTGGAGCCGCCGGAGGCCGCCACCGCCATGGCGGCATTCTCGAGGGACTGCCGGGTGACGATGTCCCGCGGGCGGATCTGCTGCGCCACGAGGCTCATCACCATCTCGCCGGCGGTCATGCAGAACCGGTCGCGGATCTCGTAAGGGGCCGGCGCGCCGGCCGAATAGGGCAGCGCCAGGCCGATGGCCTCGGACACCATCGCCATGGTGTTCGCCGTGAACTGCGCCCCGCAGGCGCCCGCCGACGGGCAGGCCGCCTGTTCGAGTTCGAGCAAATCCTCGTCCGACATGTCGCCGACCGAGTGCTTGCCCACGGCCTCGAAGACGTCCTGCACGGTGACGGGGCGGCCCCGGAACGTGCCGGGCAGGATCGAGCCGCCATAGATAAAGATCGCCGGCACGTTGAGGCGCACCATCGCCATCATCATGCCGGGAAGGGACTTGTCGCAGCCCGCCATGCCGACGAGGGCGTCGTAGGAGTGGCCCCGCATGGTGAGTTCGACCGAATCCGCGATCACCTCGCGGGACGGGAGCGAGGACTTCATGCCCTGGTGGCCCATGGCGATGCCGTCCGTCACCGTGATGGTGCAGAACTCCCGGGGCGTACCGCCCGCGGAGGCCACGCCCTTCTTCACCGCCTGAGCCTGGCGCATGAGCGAGATGTTGCAGGGCGCCGCCTCGTTCCAGCAGGTGGCCACGCCCACGAAGGGCTGGGCGATCTGCTGCGGGGTCAGCCCCATCGCGTAGTAGTAGGAGCGATGCGGAGCGCGCTCCGGTCCCTCCGTCACGTGACGGCTGGGCAGCTTGGCCTTGCTGATCGGCAGCTTCGACCGGTCGAACGGCGCATCCATGGTACAACAGCCCCCAACACGTTCTGTGTCTTTATGGCATCAAGGGTCCCGGACCCCCGCCTGATCTGCCAGGGCCGGGAGCTTCGTGCAACGAGCCCTTCGGCAATGGCAGTGGATGCGGCGATCTCCTCGAACCCCGTCCCGAACCCTCCGGTTTCCCTTGAAATCCAAGCGTTTCGGGCAAGCTCAGTGGTGCTGCCGGTTTATGGCCGGATCACGGCGAACCGGGGCAGGAAGCACGGCGGCCCCAGGAACATTCAGCGGTGTTGCGGCCAAGCCACAAAGCTTGAGCGCGTCTGCCCTTAAGGCACCGCGTCGGAGGAGAACCAGAGAGCCTCGTAGACCGCGGTCGCCGTCGCGTCCGGCTCCCTCTCGGCCCGCAGCCAGACGGAGCGTGTCGCCTCGAAGCCCAGCCCCGTCAGCTCGCCCTGCCGTCCCGTCCCCTGCCCGCTGCAGGTGATGAAGCCGACCTGCATGAGAGGCCTTGCCGCATAGCCGCTCCCGCGCCGGGTCACGAGGATCGCCGGCCCCCAATGGGAGGCGGGCTGCCAGGGAAAGACGAGGCGCCCGCCGACCTCCAGCGCCCGCAGCCATTCGGGATCGGGCGCGAAGACGCCGGCATTGACGTAGACGAGATCGGCCGGCGGCAGCGGCCGCCCGAAGGCCGTTTCCGCATGGACCGTAACGCCCGGCTCGTCCGCCAAATGGCGCGCGGCCTCCTGAGCCAGCCGCGGATGCACCTCGTAGGCTTCGACGCGGCCGCCCGGCGTCACGAGCCGCGCCAGGATGGCCGTGTAGTAGCCGGCGCCGGCCCCCACATGGACGACGCGCTCCCCCGGTTGCGGATCGACGAGCGCGAGCCAGGCCGCGTGCAGCGCCGGTTCGCCGTTGTTGATGCCCTCGCCCCGGTCGAGGGACACGAGGACGTTGTCGTAGAGCGCCTCAGGATCCCTCGTGGTGCTCGCCGTCCCGGCGCTGATCACCGTCCAGGGCGGCGGGGGCAGGAAACGCTCGCGGGAGATGGTCGCGAAGGCCTCGCGGACGCGAGGGTGTTCGCTGCCGGCGATCGTCATCACCGTCTCGGCGTAGCGGGCCCTGATCGCGTCGACCGCCATGACCCGCCGGGGCTCCTCCCTACATCCGGAAGACGCCGAACCGGGTCTCGGGCACCGGCGCGTTGAGGGTCGCCGAAAAGGCGAGGCCCAGCACCCGGCGGGTTTCGGAAGGCAGGATGATGCCGTCGTCCCACAGGCGCGCCGTGGCGTGGTAGGGCGAGCCCTCCTCCTCGTATTTCTGCCGGATCGGCGCCTTGAAGGCCTCCTCCTCGTCGGGGCTCCAGCTCTTGCCGTCCGCCTCGATGTTGTCCCGGCGCACGGTGGCGAGCACGCTCGCGGCCTGCTCGCCGCCCATGACGGAAATGCGCGAGTTCGGCCAGGTGAACAGGAAGCGGGGCGAGTAGGCGCGCCCGCACATGCCGTAATTGCCCGCGCCGAAGGATCCGCCCACGAGCAGCGTCACTTTCGGCACCTGCGCGCAGGCGACCGCCGTCACGAGCTTCGCGCCGTCCTTGGCGATGCCGCCCGCCTCGTATTGCCGGCCCACCATGAAGCCCGAGATGTTCTGCAGGAAGAGCAGCGGGATCCGCCGCTGGCAGCACAGCTCGATGAAGTGCGCGCCCTTCTGGGCGCTCTCCGAGAACAGGATGCCGTTATTGGCGATGATGCCGACGGGAATGCCCCAGATGCGGGCGAAGCCCGTCACGAGGGTCGTTCCGTAGAGCCGCTTGAACTCGTCGAACTCGGAGCCGTCCACGAGCCGCGCGATGACCTCGCGGATGTCGTACTGCTTCTTGAGGTCCGTCGGCACGATGGCATCGAGATCGGACGCGTCGTATCGCGGCTCGACCGGATCGGCGACGTCGATGTCGATGCTCTTGCGGGTGTTGAGCGTCCCGACGATCCGGCGCGCGATGGCGAGCGCATGAACGTCGTCGGTGGCGTAGTGATCCGCGACCCCCGACTGGCGGGCATGGACGTCGGCGCCGCCGAGATCCTCGGCCGACACTACCTCGCCCGTCGCCGCCTTCACGAGCGGGGGGCCGCCGAGGAAGATCGTGCCCTGTTTGCGCACGATGATTGTCTCGTCCGACATCGCGGGCACGTAGGCGCCGCCCGCGGTGCACGAGCCCATGACGCAGGCGATCTGCGGGATGCCGAGGGAGGAGAGCGTCGCCTGGTTGTAGAAGATGCGCCCGAAATGGTCGCGGTCCGGAAACACTTCCGTCTGGTGGGGGAGGTTCGCGCCGCCGGAATCGACGAGGTAGACGCAGGGCAGCCGGTTCTCGCGGGCGATCTCCTGGGCGCGGAGATGCTTCTTCACCGTCATCGGATAATAGGTGCCGCCTTTGATCGTCGAGTCGTTGCAGACGATCATCACCTCGCGGCCCATGACGCGGCCGATGCCGGTGATCATGCCGGCGGAATGGATCGCGTCCTCGTACATGCCGTGGGCCGCGAGCGGCGCCACTTCGAGGAACGGCGCGCCGGGATCGAGGAGGCGCATCACCCGCTCGCGCGGCAGGAGCTTGCCGCGGGCGAGGTGCCGCTCGCGGGCCTTGGGCGGCCCGCCCTCCGCGACGGCGGCGCGCTTGTCCCCGAGTTCCCGGGCAAGCTGCGCCCAGGCCTCCCGGTTCGCCTTCGCGGCTTCGGATTTCAGGTCGACGGATGTGGCGATGACGGGCACGTCGCGGGATCCCCTGCCCTACGGTGAACTTGAGCCGGCTTTAGCCCGCGGCCAAGTTCGGGGCAATGGGAGCGGGTGCTTTAACCGGCTGCGCGCACAACCACCGAGTCGCGGGCGGGCCCGCCGCCGCAGCGATAGGCGATGCCGCGGACGAGGGACCAGTCGGGCGAGCGGCGATCGAGGAACAGGTCCGTGCCGCCGAGAGCCACGGTCTGTTGGAGCATGATCTCCGTGGCGGGACCGAAGCCGGGGGTGGTCGGCACCGGGCCGCTCACCTCGCCGAGGCGCTGGCACGCCCGCACGTCCGCCGGCGAATCGACGATGCGCACCACCTCCGTCGGCGTCGGGCGATAGGCGCAGGCGGACGCCGCGAGGGCGACGAGGACGGCAAGGGACGCACGAAGCATGAGGTTGGGTCCGGAAAGGTTCGCTTTGCCTGCACCTTAGAGCAAGCGTGACGATTGGAAAGCCGGAACCCGGCCCGCCCGGTCACTCGACCGCCGAGGCTTGCAGCGCCGCAACACTTCTCAAAGATTAACGGCCACCGTCGGCCCGAAAACCCGCTCGAAGGTGGCACGGAGCACGGAATCGACCTCCGGGATCGTCACCGGGATCCCGAGATCGACGAGGCTCGTCACCCCGTGCTGGCGCACCCCGCAGGGCACGATGCCGGAAAAGTGGTCGAGATCCGGCTCCACGTTGAGGCTGATGCCGTGGAAGGTCACCCAGCGCCGGACCCGGATGCCGATGGCGGCGATCTTGTCCTCCGCGCCCTCCCCGCGGGTCGGGCGCCGGACCCAGACCCCCACCCGGTCCTCCCGCCGCTCGCCCCTGATGTTGTACTCGCGGAGCGCCGCGATGAGCCACGCTTCGAGGCCGGCCACGTATCGGCGCAGATCCGGCGTGCGCCGGTTAAGGTCGAGCATCACGTAGGCCACTCGCTGGCCGGGCCCGTGATAGGTGAACTGCCCACCCCGCCCGGTCCGGTGGACGGGAAAGCGATTCGGCTCCACGAGGTCCTCGTCCCGGGCCGAGGTGCCGGCCGTGTAGAGCGGCGGGTGCTCGACGAGCCACACCCGCTCCCTCGCTTCGCCCGCCGCGATGGCCGCCACGCGGGCCTCCATCTCCGCCACGGCGGCCTCGTAGCCCGTCAGTCCTTCGGCAATGACCCACTCGACCGGGTCGGCCCCGGCCTGCGGCAGCATCGCCTCGTCGAGCGCGTTGCGGACGTTTACCAACGGTTCACCCTGTTGCGGTCATCTGGCAGTGGTTCAAGGAGCGAAGCTTGTCGGCCCTCGGCGATCTCAAGGTCAACCTCTCCGTCGTGCTCGGCCGCTGCCGGATGCCCCTGCACATGCTCCTGCGCATGGGCCGCGGCGCCATCCTGCAGCTCGAGGCCACGGAGCAGGATATGGTGGAAATCCTGGCGAACGACCACCCGATCGCCCGGGGGCAGATCATCGTCACCGGCACCCGCATCGCCATCGAGGTGACGGAGCTCCTGAAGAAGCCCGAGATCATCCGCAGCCCCGGCGTCACCATCGGGGACGGCGCCATCGCGCGGCTCGCGGCGGCCGCGCCCTGAGGCTTACGCCCGCGGCGGAGCGCCGAAAACGGTCGCCGCGGCAGGCGTGCGAAAAGCGCTCCCGGCCCCTCGCATACGGGCTTGTGGCGCCGCAATCGATCTGTTACACGCAGCGCCTCTTCCGAACTCCACCGGTGTTCGGGACCCACCATTCGCGGCCATGGCGGAATTGGTAGACGCGCTAGCTTGAGGTGCTAGTGACGCAAGTCGTGGAGGTTCGAGTCCTCTTGGCCGCACCACCCCTCATCGAGACGGGGTTCGCCGTTCACGGCGCAGCAGGCGGGGCGTGGGTCCGCTGCCGAAACCAGACAGACGACGATCAAGGCCGGCGAGGCGCCCGGGTTCTGCCCGCGCGACGCCGTGCGCCCTTGCGGGGCCGGCCAGGCCTTTCCTAATGACGCTCATGCGCGCTCCCCGCAGACAGACCCCGATCCGGCGCACCCTCGGCGCCATCGGTCTGGCCTATGCGCTCGTGCTCCAGGTTTTCGTCGGCGGATATCTGACCGCCCTCCATGCCGCGCCCGCCGTCGCGGCCGGGCTTGCGGCCATCTGCCCGGCGGACGACGCCCCGGCGGGCCGTCCGCTCGGACCCGCCCACCGGCACGACGGCGCCGACCCGTGCTGCCTGTTCGGCTGCGCCGCATCCGGGGCCCCCGCTCCTCCGGCCGAGCGGTGGGCGCCCGTCCCGCCGGCCCCAGGCTCCCGGACGGCTTTCAGGGGCCCCGAAGCGCAGGCCGTCTCGAGGCCCGCCCAGGCCGGGCCGCTCGGCGCCCGGGCTCCTCCGGGAATCGCCTGACACCGCTCAGCCCCGATTGCCACCCGTTCTGACAGGAGCCCATCATGGCTTGGACCCGCCCGCGCGGGGTGCTCGGCACCGCCGCGATCATCGCCTGCCTCACCCTTCCCGCCGCCCTCGCCTCCGAGACCCCGCAGGCGAGCGCCCCGACCCGCGTTGCGGCCGAGGGCGCGCCCGCCGTCTACCGCGTCGGCACCATCACGGTGGAGCGCCCCTGGTCGCGGGCGACGCCGGGCGGAGCCCGGGTGGCGGGCGGCTACATGCGGATTACGAATGCCGGGCCCGAGGCCGACCGGCTCGTCGGCGGCACCTTCGCGGCCGCCGGCGGCTTCGAGGTCCACGAGATGTCCGTCGGCGCCGACAACGTCATGCGCATGCGCCCCCTCGCAGCGGGGCTCGAGATCAAGCCGGGCGAGACCGTCGAGCTGAAGCCCGGGGGTTATCACGCCATGATGCTCGACCTCCAGCGGCCCCTGAAGGCCGGCGAGAGCCTCGCCGGCACCCTGCGGTTCGAGAAGGCCGGAACCGTGGAGGTCACCTACACGGTGCAGCCCCTCGGCACGCCGGCGGCGCCGGCCGGCGGTCACAGCCACCATTGATCCCCACGACCGGCCGGACGGCGGATCGCCCTCTCATCCGAGCGGCGGTCGGCCTCCGGCCCTGGAGTTCACCGATGTCCTTCTGGAAGCGCAATCTCGTTCCCCTCACGGCCCTCGCGCTGGGGTCGCTGGTTCTGGCGGCAGCCATCGTCCTCGTGCTCGTACCGCCGCCTGGCCGTCCGGGCGTGATCACCTCGGGCGTCGCGGCGATCGGCGGTCCCTTCCGACTCACCTCTCAGACAGGGACTCCCGTCACGGAGGCCGATCTCAAGGGCAAGCCCTTCGCCGTGTTCTTCGGCTTCACCCATTGCCCCGACGTGTGCCCGACGGCGCTCTTCGACATCTCGAGCCTGCTGAAGGATCTCGGGCCCGCCGGCGACCGGATGCAGGTGCTCTTCGTGAGCGTCGATCCCGCCCGGGACACCCCGGAGCTGCTGCGCACCTACCTCGAATCCTTCGACCCGCGCATCACGGCGCTGACCGGGACGGAGGAGGAGGTTCAGGCGATGGCGAAGGCCTACCGCGCCTTCTACCGCAAAGTCCCCACGGGAGGCGGCAACTACACGGTGGAGCACACCGCGACCGTGTACCTGATGGGCCGGAGCGGCGAGTTCGTCACGACGCTGGACGCCCACGAGAACCGGGAGGCGAAGCTCGCCAAGCTGAAGCGGCTCGTGGCGGCCTCGTAGACAAGGAGAGAGGCCGAGCGGGGTGACGCCCCGCCCGGTCCCCTCACGGGCCTCAGCCGATGGTCCGCTGGAAGCGGGAGAGCTGGCTGAGGTGCATGCGAATCATCGGGACGGCCTTGTTGGCCACCCGGCGCAGATCCCGGTCGTCGCCCGCCTGGGCGTACCCGCCATGCACGGCGAGGGCTTCGTTGTGGCCGATGATCTGCGACTGCACGAACAGGGCGTCGAATTGCGGGCCCGGAGGCAGGCTCTGGAGCTGGGCCAGGGTCGCGGCCTTCTGGGCGTCCGAGGTCATGACGGGCTGGCCGGGAACGGCGGCCTGCGCGAGTTGGCTGGACGTCGCGCCGACGCCAAGGCCGACCACTGCGCCGATGGGGCCGCCAACAAGGGCGCCGACACCCGCGCCGACCAGGGCGCCGGAGGTCGGGCTGCCGAGAGCGCCGGCCGAGGCGCCCGGAACGGACGCGGTCGCGAAATCGGCATTCGCCGACAGGTCGCCCGCGAGCTGCACCTGCTCGAACACCTCGGAGCGGGCGAAGCGGCGCAGGCGCGGATCGGTGGCCTTCTCGAAGCCGATGCGGGCCGATTCCTCGAGGAACGTGCCGCCCTTCGACGCCATGGCGAAATATTGCGGGGCCGGAATGGCCGGAGCGGCCGTCTGGGCAACGGCGGTCTTGGTCACGGCGAGGGCGGCTGTGCCGCCCATAAGTCCGACAAGAAACTGACGACGGTCCATAGTCACACCTCGCGGTTGGGATCTGCGGTGTGCCCGGCGACGGTCTTCCCGGCGCCGCAGCTACCATTGCAATCTCCGCGGGCAGACCTTGTTCCTTGGGCGCCGGGACGGGCACCCGGAAAAAAGACCCCCGGCCCGCGCGAAAGAGTGCCGCAGGCCGGCCGCGGCACGGTTTTCCACAGGCGCCCCCGCCTTTCGTCGATCCCGTTAGGGGTCTCTTCACGGGCTGCTGGCATCAAGTTCCGCAACGGCAGGGGCCCGCGCGCCGCTCCCGCCTGTTTCCTTCCGCCCCTTAAGCCGCGCAGCCCGACCGCGCCGAGGAGGACCGCCCATGAAGCTTCATCAACTCGTCTACTACAGCCGCAACTGCATGCCGGGCGACGACCGTCAGCTCCTCCAGGAACTGCGCTCCATCATCACCGTCTCCCAGCGCAACAACCAGCGCGACGGCATTACGGGCTACCTCATCTTCGACAAGCACTACTTCCTGCAGATCCTCGAGGGGAACCGCGACACCATCTTCACCACCTACAAGCGCATTCAGGGCGATTCCCGGCACTCGACCGTGACGCTGATGCAGACCCGCGAGATCGGCGCCCGCGGCTTCCCGCAATGGACCATGGGCGGCTCCATGCGCTCGCCCGAAAAGCAGGAGATCTTCCTGCGCTACGGCATCGCCGATCACATCGACGCGACCAAGCTCACCGCCGGCACGGTCCTCGCTCTCGCGGAGGATCTCCAGGACTTCGAGACCGCTCAGAAATCGGCGCTGCGCAAGGCCGGCTGACGCCGCCTTCGTAACGGTTCCGCAACATCGAAGGCCGACATTCGCCGGGCAGGGCCGGATGTCGGCCATTCCCGTTTGCGCCAACCGGTGACCGTTATGAGCGACCAGCCACCGAGCCCCCCGCGCAAGGCGCGCCTCCTCGGGATCGTCGGATTCGTCCTGCTCTTCGCCCTTCCAACCGTCGGCGCCGCGCTCCACTACGTGAACAGCGTCTTCGTGTTCACGGGGCTCGAGGGCCCGAAGACCGTCTCCGAGGTCCCGGAGGCGAAGCCCGCGGAATGGACCGCCTTCCGCCGCGAGGGCGCCTCGCGCCTCGCGATCCTGCTAACGGACGAGAGCTCGGCCTGGCTCGGCCTCGCGCACGGGCTCAAGGCCCTCGGCGTGCCCTTCACGATCACCCGCGACCCGGCGGAGGCGCTCCGCCATCGGGTGGTGCTGGTCTATCCCCTTATTTCCGGACGGGTGCTGGCGCCCGAGGCTCTGCGGATGCTCGCCGCCCACCCCCGCGGCGGCGGAACCCTCATTGCCGCGAACGTGCTGGGGGGCGGCCTCGAGGAGGTGTTCGGCTTCAGGCGCGAGGAGGCCTCCCGCAAGCGGTACCGGCTGGACTTCTCGCCCGCGGCCCGCGGCTGGCTCGGGCTCACCGAGAAGGAGGAGCAGGCGCTTCATTTCGGGGACCCCGCAAAGCCCGAGGCGCAGCTCGGGACCCACGGCTATGTGGGAGCCGGCGAGGCGCTGGCGGCGTTCGACGACGGCACGGCGGCGATCACGCGGCGGCGCATCGGCACGGGGGCGGCCTACGCCCTCGGCTTCGATCCGGGCTTCCTGCTGCTCACCGGCCAGAACGCCCGGGGCACCGATCTCGAGCAGGACTACGTGAATGCCTACGCGCCTCAAGGCGACGTGCTCCTGCGCATGCTCCGGCAGATCTGGCGGGAGGGCGAGCCCCTGGCGGCGGGCCTTGGCCGGGTGCCGGGCGGCAAGGCCCTCGCCGCCATGATGACCTTCGACGTGGACTACACGCGCTCCTTGCCCAACGCGGTCGCCTATGCGGAGGCCCTGAAGGAGCAGGGCGTTCGCGGCACCTTCTTCGTCCAGACCAAGTACGTGCGCGACTACAACGACGCGATTATCCTCAACGACGAGACCGCGGCGCACCTGCGTCGCCTCGGCGAGCTCGGCATGGAACTCGCGAGCCATTCCGTGTCCCACGCCTACGCGTTCCGGGATTTCGAGCTCGGCACCGGCCGCGAGCAGTACCCCGCCTACCAGCCTCGGGTGGTCTCCAGGAACGCGGCCGAGGGCGGCACGATCCTGGGCGAATTGCGCGTGAGCAAGTTCCTGCTGGAATCCCTCGCTCCTCCCGCTGAGGTGGTGAGCTTTCGGCCGGGCCACCTCGCCAACCCCACATTCCTGCCGCAGGCGCTGGAAGCCGCCGGATACCGCTACGGCTCGTCCGTAACCGCGGGCATCTCCCTCACGCACCTTCCCTTCCGCCTCAAGCACACCCGCGGGAGCACCGCCGAGACGGGGGTGTTCGAGTTTCCGATCACCGTCGAGGACGAGCGCTCGCCGCTCATGGGCCTTCGCCTGCCTCAGGCGGTCGATCTCGGCCGCAAAATCGGCCGCGACGGCGGCATCTTCGTGGTGCTGATCCACCCCAACATCCTCGGTCATAAGCTGGAATTCGCCCGCGGCATCGTCGAGGCCCTGAAGCCCGACGCCTGGTTCGGTGGGGTTGCGGATTTCGGGGCGTGGTGGAGCGCCCGGGACCGGGTCGAGCTCGACGTCGTGGAGCGCGACGGGCAGGCCGTCCTGCGGCTCTCGGCGCCGCTCCCGATCAAGGATCTCGCCGTCGAACTGCCCGCCGGCTGGCGCCCCGCGGGCCCGGCCTCCGCCCCGCGCTTCCGGGAGACCCGGCGGGGCCTCGTCTTCGATCACCTCGAAGGGGGCGTGGAGATCGCCCTGCGGCGCGCCGAGACCCACTAGGCGCGGGCGCTCGCGCGGGGATTGCGGCGACCGGGGGCGTTGTCTTGGCGCGCCCGCCCGCCTAAAAGGCGGCGACCTCATCCCCTCAAGGATCCGCCCATGCAGGACGTCGAGCACGAAGCGACGACCCGCGCGCCCCACGGCGTGGCGGAGGCCCCGTTCGCCCTGCGGGACGAGGAAGGCGAGATCAACCGCGACTTCGTGGACCGGGTCGCGGACGCCATCGAGGCCTCGGATGCGGAGCGCCTGCGGGAGCTCGTCGACGAGTTCCACGAGGCGGACCTCGGCGACCTTCTCGAGGCGCTGAGCCCCGAGCACCGCCCCCGCCTCATCGAGCTTCTCGGCCGCGATTTCGATTTCGCGGCGCTGACCGAGGTCGACGACTCAATCCGCGAGGACATCCTCGAGGAGCTCGAGACCCAGACCCTCGTCGAGGGCGTGCGCGAGCTCGACCACGACGACGCGGTCTACATCCTCGAGGATCTCGACAAGAGCGACCAGGCCGAGATCCTCGACAAGCTCCCGGCCATCGAGCGCGTGGCCCTCCAGCGCTCCCTCGACTACCCGGAAGGCTCCGCCGGCCGGCGCATGCAGACGGACCTGATTGCGGTCCCGCCCTTCTGGACGGTGGGTCAGACCATCGACTTCATGCGCGAGACGGACGACCTGCCGGACACCTTCTACGAGATCTTCGTCATCGATCCGGGCGGCCGGCTCCTGGGCGCCGTCCCCCTCGACAAGCTGCTGCGCACGAAGCGGCCGATCCGGATCGAGGACATCATGGACGACGATCCCGACCAGGTGGACGCGACGGAGGACCAGGAGGAGGTCGCGCGGCTCTTCGAGCGCTACAACCTCGTCTCCGCGGCGGTGGTGGACGAGGGCGGCCGGCTCGTCGGCGCCATGATGGTGGACGACATCGTCGACGTGCTCGAAGAGGAGGCCGATGCCGACATCAAGGCGCTCGGCGGCGTGAACGCGGAAGAAGAGCTGTCGGACACCGTCTGGGACATCATGAAGAGCCGGTCCACCTGGCTCTTCGTGAACCTGTGCACCGCGCTCCTCGCCTCCTCGGTGATCGGGTTCTTCGAGGAATCGCTCCAGAAGATGGTCGCCCTGGCGGTGCTCATGCCGATCGTCGCCTCCATGGGCGGGAATGCCGGCACCCAGACCATGACGGTGGCGGTGCGCGCCCTCGCGACGCGCGACCTCGGGCGCTCCAACGCCTGGCGGGTGATCCGGCGCGAGATGCTGGTGGGCCTCCTCAACGGGATCGCCTTCGCGACCCTCCTCGCGGGCGTGGCGGTGTTCTGGTTCGGCACCGCGCAGCTCGGGCCCGTGATCGGCCTTGCGATCATCATCACGCTGGTCTCGGCGGCCTTCGGGGGCATCATCATCCCCCTCCTGCTCGACCGGTTCGACGTGGATCCGGCGGTGTCGTCGGGGCCCCTCGTCACCACCATCACGGACGTGGTCGGCTTCTTCGCGTTCCTCGGCATCGCGACCCTCTGGTTCGGGCTCTAACCGTTCACGATCTCGGCAGATTCCGGGTCCGCGGCGGATCGCGTCAACGGGTCGTTAACCGGCCATCGGGCATCGCTTGACGCATGTGTTGCGTTAGAGGACGAGCCCGATGACCGCCCGCCCCCGCCGCCGTCCCGGCCGAGCCCGCCCCCTCACCCCCATCGGCAAGGCCTTCCGCCTCGGCGTCGTCGCGCTGACCCTGGCGCTGACCTCCTGCGGCTTCAATCCGAGCCGCTATCCGCACAAGGGCGACGCGCGTCCCCACAACGGGGTCGCCAGCGCGCACAACTACCCGATCCACGGGATCGACGTCTCCAAGTGGCAGGGCCGCGTGGACTGGGCCTCCGCCCGGGCGGCCGGCACCCAGTTCGCCTTCATCAAGGCGACGGAGGGCGGCGATCACCTGGACGAGCGCTTCATGGAGAACTGGTACGGCGCCAAGCGCGCCGGCATCCCCCGGGGCGCCTACCACTTCGTCTATTGGTGCCGCCCGGCCCACGAACAGGCCGAGTGGTTCAAGCGCAACGTGCCGCAGGACCCGGACGCCCTGCCGCCGGTGCTCGACCTCGAGTGGAACAACAATTCCCGCTGCCCGCAGAAGATCCCGCGCGACTACGCGCTGGAGAAGGCCCGCATCCTCCTCGAGGCCATGGAGGAGCACACGGGCAAGCGCCCCATCATCTACACGGACATCAACTTCCACCGGGACGTGCTGGAGGGCGAGTTCAACGACTACCCCTACTGGCTGCGCAGCACCGCGGCGGAGCCCGAGGAGCGCTACGCCAACCGGCGCTGGACCTTCTGGCAGTTCACCACCACGGGCCGCGTTCCCGGGGTCACGGGGGACGTCGACCGCAACGTCTTTTACGGGACCGAGAACCAGTGGCGCACGTTCCTCGCCACGGATTGCGACCCGCGGGACGCCAGGATGCTGCAGCGCGTCGGGCTCTGCGGGAAATAGCGCAGCCCTCCCGGGCAGACCGGTGGCCGCGTCACCCCTGCCCCCTCCCCACCTGCCGCAACGTTGCTATAAGGCTCCTCAAAACATCCCCGAGGAGCCTCCCTTGATCCCCAACGCCGCCCGTCCTTTCAACTTCGACCTCGGCGAGACCGCCGACGCCATCCGCGAGACCGTGCGCGACTTCGCGCAGGACAAGATCGCGCCGCGCGCGGAGGAGATCGACCGCACGAACCAGTTCCCCCGCGACCTGTGGCCGTCCATGGGCGAGCTCGGCCTGCACGGCATCACGGTCGAGGAGGAGTACGGGGGAACGGGCCTCGGCTATCTCGAGCACGTGGTCGCCATGGAGGAGGTCTCCCGGGCCTCCGCCTCGGTCGGCCTCTCCTACGGCGCGCACTCCAACCTGTGCGTCAACCAGATCCGGCGGAACGGCAACGAGGCCCAGAAGCGCAAGTACCTGCCCAAGCTCATCTCGGGCGAGCATGTGGGGGCGCTCGCCATGTCGGAGCCGGGCTCGGGCTCGGACGTCGTCTCGATGCGCACCCGCGCCGACAAGCGGGGCGACCGCTACGTTCTGAACGGCAACAAGTTCTGGATCACCAACGGGCCCGAGGCCGAAACGCTCGTCGTCTACGCCAAGACCGACCCCGATGCGGGCCCGCGCGGCATCACGGCCTTCCTCATCGAGAAGGGCATGAAGGGCTTTTCCACCCACCAGAAGCTCGACAAGCTCGGAATGCGCGGATCCGACACCTGCGAACTCGTGTTCGAGGATTGCGAGGTGCCGGAGGAGAACGTGCTCGGCGAGGTCGGACGGGGCGTGAACGTGCTCATGTCCGGCCTCGACTACGAGCGCGCCGTGCTGGCCGCAGGACCCCTGGGCATCATGCAGGCCTGCCTCGACGTGGTTCTTCCCTATGTTCACGAGCGCAAGCAGTTCGGCCGCCCGATCGGCGAGTTCCAGCTCGTCCAGGGCAAGGTGGCCGACATGTACGTCGAGATGAATGCTGCCAAGGCCTACGTCTACGCCGTCGCCAAGGCCTGCGACCGGGGCGAGACCACCCGCGAGGACGCGGCGGGCGCGATCCTCTATGCCGCCGAGAAGGCGACGAAGTCGGCCCTCGACGCGATCCAGCTCCTCGGCGGGAACGGCTACATCAACGACTACCCGACTGGCCGCCTGCTCCGCGACGCCAAGCTCTACGAGATCGGCGCCGGCACGAGCGAGATCCGCCGCATGCTCATCGGCCGCGAATTGTTCGAGAAGACCGCTTAGGCGGTCTTCCCCTCACTTCGCCGGAACGTCGTAGACATACAGAACGGACTTGTCGTCCTCCGGCATGAAGTAGCCGCGGATGCCGGCTTCGCTCGGCTCGAACCAGACCGGGTTGTGAGTCATGTCCCACCCCGATGCGGTCCACAGCAGGACCGGCACCTGATGGACGGGCCGTCCCGCCTTGAGGTCGACGAGGTCGACCCCGCCGAGCCGGAAAGGTTGCGCATCGGGGGTCACGCGCATCTCGGTCACGCCGGTGCACAGCATCTGGCGCTGGCCCGAAAGATATTTGCAGTCCTGATAGTCCAGGTAGTGCGAGGGGTTGAGCGTCCTCAGCTTCTCCGGCGGCTCGTTCCCATCCGCGACCGTGCCGTCCGCGCCTAGCGTCCAGCGGTAGAAGCGGCGGGAGCCCCAGCTCACCCCGTGCAGGGTGTTGTCGTTCGTGTTCCGGACGATGCCGCCGATATGGTCGGGGAAACGGAACACCTCCGCCGCCTTCAGGGTCTCGGGATCGACCCGGTAGACGATGGAACGGCTGTTCGGACGATATTCGCCCACCGGCACCCAGATGTCCTTGCCGTCGAAATCGATGCCGCCCGGGTGGTAGATCGCACCCTCGCCCAGGGTCACCTGCCCGACGAGGTTCCCGCCGGCGTCGATCTTGAACAGGTGCCCGACACCCTCGCCGGTGTCGCGATCATACCCGTCGACCGGCTGCGGATAGCGCTTCGTTCGGACCTTGATCTCGACGGAGGAAACGAAGAAGTGGTCGCCGATCTTCACCATGCCCTGCGGGTGGTGGGTGACGAAGTTGATCGGCACGGCCGTCACCGGGCTCCACGTCGAGCCCCGCGTGAGCTTCTGGATGCGCTCGGCCAGCACGGCCCCGCGCTCGTCCGCCAGTGTCGGCGCGGCGGACGCCACCAGCAGAGCAGCCGCCAAGCTTCGAGCGATTCCTTTCATCGAACCCTCCGTTTTGACCGGCGGATGATTGGCTCCGGCGAGTGTCAACGGCATGACGGTGCCGCCCAACCCGCGAACTTGGCTTCGGCTCGCCCTGCGCTAAGTGGCCCCGTGCTCCCTCCACGCTGCGAGACATCCATGCCCCAAGCGACCCTCGTCGAAGCCAACGGCGCCCGCATCCCTGCCATCGGGCTCGGGACGTGGCAGCTGCGCGGAGAGGAGGCCTCGAAGGCCGTGCAATGGGGGCTCGAGGCCGGCTACCGGCACGTCGACACCGCGGTCGTCTACGAGAACGAGGAGGCGGTGGGCGACGGGCTGAAGAGCGCAGGCCTTCCCCGGGACGACGTCTTCGTCACCACGAAGGTCTGGTGGACCGACATCTCGTCCGGGGCCCTCGGACGGTCCGTCGAGGGGAGCCTGAAGCGCCTCGGCCTCGACCGGGTCGATCTCGTGCTGATCCACTGGCCGAACCTCGACATTCCCTTGAAGGAAAGCATGCCGGCCCTCGCGGAGGTGAAGCGGCGCGGCCTCTCGCGCCATATCGGCGTCTCCAACTTCTCGGCGAAGTTCCTCGACGAGGCCGTGCCGCTCTGCCCCGAGCCGCTCGTCGCGAACCAGTGCGAGTACCACCCCTACCTGAACCAGGACCGCGTACGCGCCGCCTGCGCGCGGCACGGCCTCGCCTTCACCTCCTACACGCCCCTCGGCAAGGGCGAACTCTTGGCCGATCCCGTGATCCGGGACGTCGCGGCGGCGCATGGCAAGACGCCGGCGCAGGTCGTGCTGCGCTGGCATGTGCAGCAGGACAGGACGGTGGCGATCCCCAAATCCGCCAACCGGACCCGCATCGCCGAAAACCTCGCCTGCTTCGACTTCTCCCTCACCGACGACGAGATGCGCCGGATCTCCGGGCTCGCGAAGCCCGAAGGCCGCATGGTCGTTCCCTCATGGGCCCCGCCCCTCGACGAGGTGGCGTGATCGCCCCTCCCCTTCGGGAGAAGGAGAGTTCGTCGCGCTGCCCGCGTTCCCTGAAACCTCCTTCGAGACGCCGCTGCGCGGCTCCTCAGGATGAGGGTGGGAGGGTGCTTGAGAGCTTGAGAGTGGCAGCCCCCCAGCCCTCATGCTGAGGGCTTCGCGCCAGCGAAGCGTCTCGAAGGGCGAGGGCGTCTCCAGGGCACCGCGGGACGCGCTCCCACGCCCTCTTTACTTCTGGCGGTTGGGGCGCCCCGTGGGTAAACACGCCCCTGCTCCCTTCCGTCAGGAACCGCCATGACCCTCGATGCCGCCACGGCCCACGCGCTCCGCCTCGTCTCCACCGCAACCCTCACCACGGTGCTCCTGAAGAAGGGCGTGCGCCGGTGCTGGATGCGGGGGCCGATGCCGCGGTTCAATGCGGCGGGCGAGCGGATCGTCGGCCGTGCCTTCACGTTGCGTTTCATCCCGGCCCGCGAGGATCTGGCGACGCCCGAATCCTGGTCCTCGCCCCGCTCCACCCGCGCCGCCATCGAGGACATGCCGGAGGGCTGCATCGCGGTGGTGGATTCCATGGGCGTCGCCGATGCCGGCATCTTCGGCGACATCCTCACGGCGCGGATGCAGAAGCGCGGCGTCGCGGCCCTCGTCACCGACGGCGTGGTGCGCGACGGCGCGGGCGTCGAGGGCACGGGTCTCCCGGTCTGGTGCGCGGGCGTCGCGGCCCCGGCCTCCGTGGCGGGCCTGACCTTCGTGGGCTGGCAGGAGCCGGTGGGCTGCGGCGGCGTCGCCGTGTTCCCCGACGACGTGATCGTGGCGGACGGTGACGGCGTCGTGGTGATTCCGCAGGCCATGCTCGCCGAGGTGGTTCCGGTCGCCGTGGAGCAGGAGCGCCTGGAGGCCTGGGTGATGCGCGAGGTCGAACGGGGTGTGCCCCTGCCGGGGCTGTATCCGCCCAACGCCGAGACCAAGGCGCGCTACGAGGCGGAGCGCGGCCAGGGCTGAGACCGGGATGTTCTACTACGCGTCCAAGGTCCTGTGGTTCGTCGCGACCCCGTCGAACGCCCTTCCGCTGCTCGTCGTCCTCGGCCTTCTCGTCGCCCTCACCCGATGGCGGCGGCTCGGCCTGGCGCTCGCCGGGCTTGGCGCCGCGGGCGTGTTCGTGGGCGGGCTGTCGCCCCTGGCCAACGCCCTCATCCTGCCCCTGGAGCAGCGCTTCCCGGCGTACCGGGACGAGGGGACGCCGGTGCACGGGATCGTGGTGCTCGGCGGAACCTTCGAAGCCGAGGAGAGCCTGCGCCGCGGCCAGGTGGTGGCGAACGAATCGAGCGAGCGGGTGCTCGACACCCTGACCCTGGCGCGCCGCCATCCCGGAGCCCGGATCGTGATCTCGGGGGGCGGCAGCACGATGTTCGGCGCGACCGCCGCGGAGGCGCCCGTGATCGCGGCCTATCTCGAACGGGCCGGTCTGGAACCCGGGCGCATTACGGTGGAGGACCGCTCCCGCACCACGGACGAGAATGCAGTTTTCACCCGCAGGCTCGTCGAGCCGAAGCCCGGCGAGGTGTGGCTCCTCGTGACCTCGGCCTGGCACATGCCCCGATCGGTCGGGGCGTTCCGGCGCGCCGGTTTCCCGGTCACCGCCTATCCGGTGGATTTCCGGACCCGCGGGCCGGACGACCTGACCCGTGCCTTCGCGTTCGTGTCGGACGGGCTGCGCCGCCTCGACGTGGCGACGAAGGAATGGGCGGGCCTCCTCGCCTATTGGTTGTCGGGCCGCACGTCCGAGCTCTTCCCGGCGCCCTCCTCCGGCAACGCGAGTCGGTAGACGCCGCGAAAATCGTCCGGGTCGACGGGGCGGCCCTTGCGCAGGATCACGACCCGGCCCTCCCGCATGAGGCGCACCGCCACCCGGCGGATAGGCTGCATGAGCGGCCCCCACCCGTCCGGATGAGCCCCGCCGATGGCCCGGGCGACCTCGGAGGGGCAGAGCGTCTTGCCCTGCCCGCGGGCGGCCACGAGGCCAAGGAGGGTGGTTTCGATCTCGTCCAGATTGGGCATCAGGTCTCGTCCAGGATGGCGTCGCGGGCGTCCGAGGCGAACTGGCGCCTCCACATCACGTAGAGCACCGCCCCCGTCGCCGTCATGAAGACATAGGCGCTGATGAACCAGCCGAGATAGGCGAGGGCGAAGAAGAAAGCCCGCTGCCCGCGGTTGAAGTGCCGGCCCGCCACCACGTTCATGGCCGCCGCCCGGCGCGCCGCCGCGAGCGCCTCCGTTCTGTCCCCGTCGCCCCGCGGCGTCGGCACGGACCCGACCAGGATCGCCGCGTAGTTGAAGAGGCGGTAGGCCCAGGAGAACTTGAAGAACGCGTAGACGAAGATCACCGCAAGGCCGATCACCTTGACCTCCCAGGCCAGGCGCGTGGTGGCGATGCCGAACGGCAGATCCTCGAACAGGGTGAGCACCGCATCAGTTGCCTGAAGGAGCGCCAGCACGCCGCCGATGGCGATGAGGGAGGTCGAGGCGAAGAAGGCCGTGCCGTTCTGCAGGGACGCCATGATGGTGGTGTCGACGATGCGGTTGTCCCGCACCACCATCTGCTCCATCCAGCGCTTGCGGTACCCGTCCATGAGAAGGTTGAGGCCCCGCCCCGCCGCCTGCGTGCGCTCGACGCCGACCCAATAGGCCACCCAGGCGAGGGCGAAGAAGACGAGCGCGATGTAATCGGGAAGGGAGAAAGGCTGCACGCCGCCGAGGCCTCCGGTTGACCGGGTCGACCCGGAGCCCCAAGCTTTACGCCAACGAGACCCGGAAACGCCATGCCCCAGACGATTACCCGCGGCTACAAGCAGCTCCTCGACGAGGCGAATGCCAGGGTCGAAACCCTCAACGCGGCCGACGCCATGGCGCTCCAGGGCCGGGACGACGTGGTCTTCGTCGACATCCGCGACCCGCGCGAGCTGGAGCGCGAGGGCCGCATTCCCGGCGCCGTCCATTGCCCGCGCGGCATGCTCGAATTCTGGATCGATCCCGAGAGCCCCTATCACAAGCCCGTCTTCGCAGAGGACAAGCGCTTCGTCTTCTTCTGCGCCGCCGGCTGGCGCTCCGCCCTCGCAGCAGCCACCGCCCAGGACATGGGCCTCAAGCCCGTGGCACACATGGACGGCGGCTTCGGCGCTTGGAGGGAGGCTGGCGGACCGGTGGAGGCGGTAAAGCCGAAAGCCTGAGGAGAGGGCCCGCTCCCCCGCAGATCCCTTCCGCCGGCAATCCCTCATCCTGAGGGTTCGCGAAGCGAATGTCTCGAAGAGCTTGCCCCGGACTTGATCCGGGGACGAAGGCGATCCAGGGCACCGCACGGTGCACCTTAAGTCGAGGCTCTACCCTACGCCGTCCCGAGCACCAGGAACTGGCCTGGCACTGCGCCGTCCACGCCCGTCGCTTCGTCCGTCTCCACCCGCTCCACCCGTGCGCTCGCTGGCCCTTGCCGGCACGCCGCGAGCATGGCGTCGACCGCCGGTGCCGGACCCGAGACCACCGCCTCGACCGTCCCGTCGCGGCGATTGCGCACCCAGCCCTCAAGGCCGCGCAATTCGGCCTGATGCTGCACCCAGGCGCGGAAGCCCACCCCCTGGACGCGGCCATGGACGATGGCGTGGACGGTACGGACCCGATCCATCGAACCTCTTCAGCGATGCGCTTGGCGGGCATCGGTGTGCCGGCCCGCATAATCCTCGTCGATGGCCCCGATCAGCCGCTCGGCGTCCTCCGGCGCGAGGCGGCGCAGGATCTCGTCGATCTTGGCCTCCATGCGATCGTCTCCCTCCTTCGATTGAGGGGAGCCCACGAAGAGCAGGAAGGCGAGGCCGCCCACCTGCCACAGCAATTGCAGGAACTCCGACTGCCAGTTCTCGAGCGTGTCGCGCATGACCTCGACGAAGTAGCCCGACCACTCGATGGGAGCCTGATGCGATTGCTGCTCGTCCACATAGGCGAACCAGGCGAACACCCAATGGCCCACGAGCGAGATCAGGAAGAAGCCGAGCGTCACCCAGGCATAGCCGTAGGGCTTCCAAAACGAACCTTTCGCCTTCATGGCCGTCTCCCCCAACGCGACACCGGTCTGGGCGGAGGCGCCCAGCTTCGATTCAACGCAGGCCTACGGCGAAGGTTCGGGGCTGCTATTTGTGCCGGCGGACGTTGTCCGGCGCGCTCCAGCGGGGGCGGACCTTCGGATCCGGCGGCGCGGGCGTGGGTTCGGGGGCTTTCGCGAATCTCGGCAGCCCGGCGGCGAGTTCGCGAATGTAGGCGCCCGGCAGACCGGCCTGCGCCGCAGCCGCAACGACGGCCTCAACATAGCCGGGCTTTGCGGCACCCGGTTCGGTGGCGCGTCCGACGTAGAGCACGGCCTGCCTCGGACCCCGATCCGTCACCACGGGCTGAACCGCCTTGGCGTAAAGCCCGGTGCCGACGCTCTCGTAGCGGTCGAGGGCCGGCACGTCCGCGAGCGCCAGATCCCACAGCAGCCCCCAGACCACCGCCCGCGGATCCCGGGCCACCGAGGCATAGCCGTCGCGGGTGATGAAGAAGCGGTGCCGCATGAGCCGGGCGGGCCCGAGCGGCCGCGAATTGGGGCAGCGCCCCGTCATGGCGGCCCGGTCCATATTGGAGCCATAGGCGAAGTAGAGGGGCATGGGTTCAGATCCCTACCTCTCCCCGCTCGCGGGGAGAGGGCCGTCGAAGACGGCGAGCGGACCGAAGGGGAGCGGGGGCGCCTTGAGGTTGAGCACCCACGCGGATGCGCCCCCTCACCCTCGCCCTATTTCGAGAGGCTCGTTTCCTACGGAAACCCTCTCCCCGTAAACGGGGAGAGGCGCAAGAACCTAGGCAAACTCCAGGATCACCGCATCGACGGCGAGGCTGTCGCCCTCCTTGGCGTGGATCTTAGCCACGGTGCCGTCGCGTTCGGCGCGCAGCACGTTCTCCATCTTCATGGCTTCCACCATGCATAAGGACTCGCCCGCCTTCACCTCCTGGCCGACCGCGACATGGATGGCCTTCACGAGGCCCGGCATGGGGCACAGGAGCTGCTTGCCCGTGTCGGCCAGCGCCCGCTCGGGCATGAGCGCGGCAAGCTCCGCCTCCCGGCGGGTATAGACCCGCACCTCCGCCGATGCGCCCGCATGGGAGAGCAGCATTCCGTTGAGGAGTGGCCGCACCTGAACGGCGATCGGGGCGCCCCCGACCGTGCCGGTCCAGACGGGCTGGCCCGGATGCCAGGCCGACACGACGGGCGAGGCCGTCCCGTCCGCCACCACGGCGATGCCGCCCTCCCCGTCCTCGACCACGACCTCGTGGCGCTCGGATCCCAGCATCACCACGCGCTCGCGGGCAAAGCGCACCGCGCCCGGCCGCATCTGGCCCGTGATGGCGCGCTTGCGCTCGTTCATGAGGTGATCGATGGCGGCCGCCACCGCCGCCATGCGGCTCGCCACCTCCCCCGCCGGCGCCGGAGCCTTGAAGCCCTCCGGGAACTCTTCCGCGATGAAGCCCGTCGAGAGCTGCCCCGAGCGCCAGCGCGGGTGCTGCATGAGCGCGGACAGGAACGGGATGTTGTGCCGGATGCCGTCGATCGCGAAGGCATCCAGGGCCCTGGCCTGCGCGTCGATGGCGGCCTCGCGGGTGGGCGCATGGGTGACGAGCTTGGCGATCATCGGGTCGTAGTAGATCGAGATCTCGCCGCCCTCGCCCACCCCCGTATCGTTGCGCACCGTGATGCCGCTGTCAGTGCCCTCCTGCGGCGCCCGGTAGGTCACGAGGCGGCCCGTGGAGGGCAGGAAGTTGCGGGTGGGGTCCTCCGCATAGATGCGGCTTTCCACCGACCAGCCCTCGAGCCTCACGTCGGCCTGTGTGAGGCGCAGCCGCTCGCCCGCCGCGACCCGGATCATCTCCTCCACAAGGTCGACCCCGGTGATGAGCTCGGTGACGGGATGCTCCACCTGGAGGCGCGTGTTCATCTCGAGGAAGTAGAACGAGCGGTCCTGGCCCGCCACGAACTCCACGGTGCCGGCGCTGTCGTAGCCGACGGCTTTGGCAAGAGCCACGGCCTGCTCGCCCATTTTGCGGCGCGTCCCCTCGTCGAGGAGCGGGGACGGCGCCTCCTCGATCACCTTCTGGTTCCGGCGCTGGATCGAGCACTCGCGCTCGCCGAGATAGATGACGTTCCCGTGCTTGTCGCCGAGCACCTGGATCTCGATGTGGCGCGGGTCCGTGATGAACTTTTCCACGAACACGCGGTCGTCGCCGAAGGACGAAGCGGCTTCCGATTTCGCGCGGGCGAAGCCCTCAGCGACCTCGCCCGCGGAGTAGGCGATGCGCATGCCCTTGCCGCCTCCGCCCGCAGAGGCCTTGATCATGACGGGGTAGCCGATCTCGTCGGCGATCTTCACCGCCTGCTCAGGCCCCTCGATCACCCCGAGGAAGCCCGGCACCGTGGAGACCCGCGCGGCCGCGGCGGCCTTCTTCGACTCGATCTTGTCCCCCATGGCGGCGATGGCGTGGGGGTTCGGGCCGATGAAAGTGACGCCGGCCGCCGACAGCGCCTGCGGGAAGGCCTCGCGCTCGGACAGGAAGCCGTAGCCTGGATGGACGGCCTGAGCGCCGGTCCTGCGGCAGGCCTCCACGATCTTCTCGATGACGAGGTAGGACTGGGCGGCGGGAGCGGGGCCCAGATGCACCGCCTCGTCGGCCATCTCCACGTGCAGCGCGTCCCGGTCCGCGTCCGAGAACACCGCAACGGTCTTGATGCCCATGCGCCGGGCCGTCTTGATGACGCGGCAGGCGATCTCGCCGCGGTTGGCGATCAGGATCTTGTCGAACATGCGCCCTCGAACGCTGAGGATGCCTCGGACGAGGCTGAGATGCCCTCGTCGTTAGAACACCTTGGCCCTGACGGGAAGCGGCCCCGGCTCAGCATTTTGGGGAGAGCGGCATGGGCTTTCGGCGGGCGGCTAAGCCCTGGGCAGCCCTCCGCCGATCTTTGCTCCGACGAGGACAACTTGGTCCACAGGGCGCCTCTGCATTGCGTTCATGCAAGTGAGACTTTCCGGCCTGGGGCTTTGCTTGCGGGCGCTTATCTCGCTTTTTGTCGAGGCAGATAGCTGCCTCCCATCCCCAGGAGGGATCCATGACCCATGCCGGCCTTCATCATGTGACGGCGATCTCAGGCCCCGCTCGCCGCAACTTCGACTTCTACACCCGTCTCCTGGGCCTCCGGTTCGTGAAGAAGACCGTCAACTTCGACGATCCCGGCACCTATCACTTCTATTACGGCGACGAGGCCGGCAACCCCGGCACGATCCTCACCTTCTTTCCCTGGGAGCATGTGGCCCCGGGCCGGGTTGGCGTCGGCCAGACCTCGGAGACCGCGTTCCGGGTGCCGGCCGCCTCCCTCGGCTACTGGGCGCATCGGTTCGTGGAGAAGGGCGTTCCGCACGAGACCGTGACGAAGCGGTTCGGCGAGAGCGTGCTCGCCTTCAAGGACCCGGACGGGATGCGGCTCTCCCTCGTCGGCGTTGCCGGCGCCGAAGCCGAACCCGGCTGGAGCTCTGGCGAGATCCCGGTGGAGCACGCGATCCGCGGTTTCCACGGGGTCACGCTGCTGATCGAGAACGGCGCGAGGACGGGCGCGATCCTGACGGACGTGCTCGGTTTCCGCGAGGCCGGCCGCGAGGGTGCGATCACCCGCTATGCCACCGACGCGCCCTTGGGTGCGGTGGTGGACCTGCACGAGGCTGCGGGTTTCCTCCCCGGTCGCCAGGGCGGCGGTTCGGTGCATCACGTGGCGTTCCGGGCCGCGGACGACGCCGCGCAGGCCGCGATGGCGAAGCGCCTCGCCGAGCATCACGGCCTTCAGGCCACGGAGCAGAAGGACCGGAACTACTTCCGGTCGATCTACTTCCGCGAGCCGGGCGGCGTGCTCTTCGAGATCGCCACGGACGAGCCCGGCTTTGCCGCCGACGAACCGGTCGAGACCCTCGGCCAAGCTCTGAAGCTGCCGGCCTTCCTAGAACCGCACCGGAGCCGGATCGAAGCCGTGCTGCCGGAACTGGCCTAGGCTGGAGGACGGTCGCGATGCGGGTGCTCGCAACAGGCCGCATTGCGACCGCTTCCCTCTCTTCAGGGGAGGGTGCCGCGGGCGCAGCCCGGCGCGGGTGGGGTGTTGCCGCGAAAGCGGCAGGCTTTCGTCGAGGCATGTACTCGCGCTGCGCGCAAACACCCCACCCCTAACCCTCCCCTGAGGGGAGGGAGAGCCGCACCGTTCGGAGCGGCGGACCATCACACGGGAGACAGCCATGAATCTTTCCTTCACCCATCGCTTCGTCCCTGCGACGGCGCCGAGCCGCCCTCCCCTCCTGCTCCTGCACGGCACCGGCGGCGACGAGACAGATCTCCTGCCCCTCGGCCAGATGATCGCGCCGGGCGCGGCCTTGCTCTCGCCCCGCGGCAAGGTGATCGAGAACGGCATGCCGCGCTTCTTCCGCCGCTTCGCGGAGGGCGTGTTCGATGAGGAGGACGTGCGGCTGCGGGCCACCGAACTGGCGGACTTCATCGCCGAGGCGCGTCAGGCCTATGGTCTCGCAGCACCCGTCGCGGTCGGCTTCTCGAACGGCGCCAATATCGCGGCCGCCGTCCTGATGCTGCGCCCTGAGGCGCTGGCCGGCGCAGCGCTCCTGCGCGCCATGGTCCCGCTCTCCGAGCCGCCCACGGCGGACCTCGCCGGCAAGCGCGTGCTCGTCCTCTCGGGTGCCATGGACCCGATCATCCCGGCGGAGAATGCAGGGCGGCTCGCCGCCATGCTGAAGGGCGCAGGTGCGGAGGTCGAGCATCAGGTGCTGCCGCTCGGCCACCAGCTCTCGCAGATGGACGTGACACTCACGCAGAGATGGGTGACCGATGCCGGCTAATGGCTCACGGGGCGTCTCTTGAGCATCCCCGGAAGCCAATGGACGCCGAGCGGGCTGATTTCGTACGGCCCGCTGGGCTGGAGAGGCGCTGAGCAGGCGCGGATATCAGTCGAGGGGCGTCGACAGACGGCGCCCGTCCATGAGGGTGACGGCGAGGTCGCGATCCGTGAACTCGACGGAGCGCGCCAGGAGATCGGGAACCTCAATCTCCAATGCCGATATCCTCACAACGGAATGTTGTCGTGCTTCTTCCAGGGCTGCTCGGTTTCCTTCTCGCGCAGCATGGCGAGCGCCCGGGCCACCCGGCGGCGGGTGGAGTGGGGCATGATCACCTCGTCGATGTAGCCGCGCTCGGCCGCCACGAAGGGCGACATGAAGCGGGCCTCGTATTCACTCGTGCGGGCCGCGATCTTGGCCTCGTCGCCGAGATCCTGGCGGAAGATGATCTCCACCGCGCCCTTGGCGCCCATCACGGCGATCTGCGCCGTCGGCCAAGCGTAGTTCACGTCGCCGCCGATGTGCTTTGAGGCCATCACGTCATAGGCCCCGCCGAAGGCCTTTCGCGTGATCACGGTGACGAGCGGCACGGTCGCCTCGGAATAGGCGAAGAGGAGCTTGGCCCCGTGCTTGATGAGCCCGCCATATTCCTGCGCGGTGCCCGGCAGGAAGCCCGGCACGTCGACGAAGGTGAGGATCGGGATCGAGAACGCATCGCAAAAGCGCACGAAGCGCGCGGCCTTGCGCGAGGCATCCGCATCGAGAACGCCCGCCAGCACCATGGGCTGGTTCGCCACGATCCCCACCGACCGCCCCTCGATGCGAGCAAAGCCCGTGACGATGTTGCGGGCATAGGCCTCCTGGATCTCGAAGAAGTCGCCCTCGTCCACGACTTTGAGGATGAGCTCCTTCATGTCGTAGGGCTTGTTCGGGTTGTCGGGCACCAGGGTGTCGAGGCTGTCGTCGACCCGGCTCGGATCGTCGAAGCTCGGCCATTCGGGGGTGCCCTCCAGGTTGTTGGCGGGGAGGAAGTCCATCAGGCGCCGGATCTGCAGCAGCGCCTCCACGTCGTTGTCGTAGGCGCCGTCCGCGATGGAGGATTTCGTGGTGTGAACCTTGGCGCCGCCGAGCTCCTCTGCGGTCACCACCTCGTTCGTCACGGTTTTCACCACGTCGGGGCCGGTGACGAACATGTAGGAGCGGTCGCGCACCATGAAGATGAAGTCCGTCATGGCGGGCGAGTAGACGTCGCCCCCCGCGCACGGGCCCATGATGACGGAGATCTGCGGGATGACGCCCGAGGCGATCACGTTGCGCTTGAACACCTCGCCGTAGCCGCCGAGCGCCGCCACGCCCTCCTGGATGCGCGCGCCGCCCGCGTCGAACAGGCCGATGACGGGTGCACGCACCTTCAGGGCCATGTCCTGGATCTTGATGATCTTCTGCGCGTGCGCCTCGGAGAGCGACCCGCCGAACACCGTGAAGTCCTTCGCGAACACGAACACCGTGCGCCCGTTGATCGTGCCCCAGCCCGTGACGACGCCGTCGCCCGGGACCTTGGCCTCCGCCATGCCGAAGTCGATCGAGCGGTGCTCGACGAACATGTCGAACTCCTCGAACGAGCCGGTGTCGAGCAGAAGCTCGATGCGCTCGCGGGCCGTGAGCTTGCCGCGGGCGTGCTGCGCCTCGATGCGCTTGGCGCCCCCGCCGAGGCGAGCCTCCGCACGCCGGTCTTCGAGCCGTTCGAGCATGTCTTTCATCAGGGTCCGCTCATCCAAGCCGGCGGGCGCCGGGGTTACCGGAAAGCTTAGCCCTTAGCACGGGGTTTTCGGGGGTCCAATCGACCTTTGGTGCCCCTCGACGGGCGCATCCGAGGGCGTGTTCGGCCCGATCCGCCCGGCAGGCGGTCCTCAGGCCGCTAGGCGGTAGACCAGCGAAGCCGCGCGAAAATCCGTCTCGCGGTTGCTGCGGCGGGCCATCGCCTCGTAATCCTCGCCCCAAACGCTCTCCTGGTAGACCTCGTCAACATGGGCCGCGGCCCAGGCCTGGTCGGCGTCGTAGCGCCCGGCCGCATGGGCGAGGGCCACCACCACGGAGCCCGTGAGGGTAGTCATGACGTGGAGGGCGGCAAGGGCGATGGGCGAGCGCACGGCCTCGACGGCCCGGCGGACCGCGGCCGCGGTTTCGGGCGGCTGGTCCACATGCATGATGCCCTCGGACAAGGCGAAGCGGGCGCCGATGCTGTCGCGGGTCCAGTCGAGAAACGGGTTCCAGGTCGCGTTCTGTGCATCCACGAGGCGGCCGGGCTCGCCGGCCCGGTAGCAGAGGAGGTCGGAGCCCGCATAGCGGACGAGGTCGTCCACCACCTCCTGGCGGCGGGGCGCGACCCCGTCGATGCCCGAATTGACGATGCGCGTCACCGGCATGGTGGCAGGGTCGATCTCCTCCCCCTGCCGTCTCCACTCCTCGGCGAGGGCTTCGGCGAGAGCGCGGGCGGGCACGGCGAGCGGGTTGCGGCCCGGCGTGTGGGCCGGACGGCCGTCGAGGACGAGTTGGAACGCGCCGTCACGCTCCTCGACGGCGGCTTCCTTGTAAAAGCGCTTCGGCAAGGTGGGCTTCATGCCGGCCTGCGCGGCGCGCATGGGGTTCGGCTCCCCTTCCGAGGGAAACCAATCGCGGGAGAAGGTGTCGCTCATGGGGGGGAGATAGGCGTTCAGCCGCCCGGATTCGAGACCCCGGCGAGGAAGCCCTCGAGAACGGGAGCGAGCGCCGTGTAGCTGTCGACGATGGTGTCGGCTCCGGCCTCCCGAAGGGCGTCGACGGGCTGGAAGCCCCAGGAAACGCCGATGGCGCGGACCCCGGCCGCCTTCGCCATCAGCATGTCGAAATTGGAATCGCCGATCATCGCGGTGCCGGCAGCCTCGGCCCCGACCTCCCGCATGGCCTGCTCGATCATGCCCGGATGCGGCTTGGATGGCGCGTCGTCGGCGGTCTTGATCACCGTGAAGAGGCGCTCCCAATCGTGCCGCTCGAGGAGGTGCGCGACGCCACGCCGGGACTTGCCGGTGGCGATGCCGAGGAGCGTGTCGCCCCGCCGGATCAGCCCCGCAAGGCACTCCGCCGCGCCCGGGAACAGCGGCTCGGCGAAAGCCGGGTCGTGCCGCAAGGCCGAGAAGGCGGTGCGGTAGGCGTCCGCCAGTGCCTCCACCGGGCCGTCGGGCCCCACCAGCACCTCGAAGGCCTTGTTGAGGGTGAGCCCGACGATGGAGAGTGAGCGCTCCCGGCTCGGCGGCTCAAGGCCGAAGGCCGCGAAGGCCCGCCGCTGGGCTTCGACGATGATGTTCTGGCTGTCGACGAGGGTTCCGTCGACGTCGAAGAGGACGAGTTTCACGGGGGCTCAACCGGCCGGGTTGCGGGGGCGCTTCGCTTAGCACGGCCCTGCGCCGCTTCCCATGGCTCAGGCGCCGAGCTGGTCCTGAGCCCCAAGGGCGAGCGCGCTCTTCTTGAGGCTCTGCACCCGGTGATAGCGGGCGATCCCGAGAAGCGCTTCCATCTCCAGGCGATCCTCCGCGCCGCGGCGCCTCAGGATCTCGATCAGGCGCCGACATTCTTCGGCATTGGCATCGTGGTCGCGGGCCTGCGCCTGCCATTGGCGCACCTGACGCCTCAACGTAGTTTCGTTCGCTTTCATCCCGATCGTTCCGCAGGCCTTCCGGCCGACTCGAAGGAGCCCAAGAAGCTTGGCAATTGAGGCGCTTCCTTGACGGGAGCTTCCGTCACAGGATCAGGGGATCACAGGAGAGTCAGCTCGGCCGCGCCATCGCGCGCTCGAGGCCCGCCTTCGCGGCCGGCCACTCGTCCGCCGTGATGCTGTAGACCGCCGTGTCGCGGATATGACCGTCCGGCATGATCATGTGCGACCGCAGGATCCCGTCGAGCCGGGCGCCGAGCCGCTCGATGGCGGCCCGCGACTGGGCGTTCCGTACATGGGTGCGAAACTCCACGGCAATGCAGCCCAGGTCCTCGAAGGCGTGGCAGAGCATCAGGTACTTCGCGTGCGTGTTGACGAAGCTGCGCTGAAACGAGCCCGCGATCCAGGTGGTGCCGATCTCAAGCCGGCGGTTCGGCGCGTCGATGTTCATGAACCGGGTCGAGCCGACTACCCGAAGACCCTCGTTCAGCACCGTCGCGAAGGGAAGCTGGGTTCCGGCCGCTTGATTGCGCAGGGCCGTCTCGACATAGGCCTGAAAGCCCTCGGGGCGCGGCACCGTCGTGGTGGTCTTCTCCCATTGGGCGCCGTCGCTGGCGGCAAGCCCGAGAGCCGGAACGTCCTCGAGGGACAGTGGGCGCAGGGTCAGGCGATCCGTGGCGAGGGTGACGGGCGCAAGGGTGAGCATGGCGGGAACCTCGGTGACCCCGCCTTGTGGGCGATCCGGCGCCGGGGGGCAACCGGGTGGGGAAGGCGCCTGGCGTCTTCCCCGATCGTGAGGCGGCGGCCGTCAGCCCAGATAGATGAGACTTGGGAGGAGCACGGCCGCGCCGCCGAGAATCCACGCCCCGGAGATGATCCGGGACCGGCCGATCGTCGCGTCGTTGAGGCGGCGGGCAAACGCCTTCGACTCCATGCGGTACCCGCCGAGGCACGAGCAGAAGGCGTGGTGGGCCTCGTTCTCCGAGAGCTCGAAGAACTTCATGGCATCGCCGAGCGTGTCGCCGGCGAGTCCCTGGGTGCGAAAGACGGGGTCCGCGAAGGCGACGGAGAGAGGCGAGTCGTCGGCACGGGCCCCGGGCCGGTCCATGGGCAGCATGTATTCGATCTCGGGGATCGCATTGAGGCGCCGGTCGGGCTCCCGCTCGAGGAGTTCGACCCAGCGCTGGAGGCGCTCCGTGCGGGTCATGGTCCGCACGGCTTCGGGGGTCTGGAGGTCGGCTACGCTACGGAGCTGATCAAGTTTCCTGTGTTCCATTGATCTCCTCCTTGGAGCTCAGGTCGCAGCGGCACTGGCGACCGAGTCCCATGACGTTGCGTCACCTCCACGGCGAAAGTACGACCGTGGAGCGGGAAATCAGGACGGGATCATCACTCCTCCGGCGCGTCCACGATGGGATCGTAGCGGTCCGTCTCGAACCCGAGCAGGTTGAAGCTCTGCTGCATGTGCGGCGGCAGGGGCGCCGTTACGTCGATGGGCTTCCCGGTGCGCGGATGGGCGATGACGATGCGGCGGGCCAGGAGATGCAGGCGCTGCTGAAGGCCCCCGGGCAGCTCCCAGTTCTCGATGTCGAAGTATTTCGGGTCGCCCACGATGGGGTGGCCGATATGGGCCGCGTGCGCGCGCAGCTGATGGGTGCGTCCGGTGACGGGCTTCAGCGACAGCCAGGCGAGCTTCTGGGCGGCGGTATCCACCACCGCGTAGTAGGTGAGCGCGTGACTCGCCCCCTCGTCGCCGTGCTTGGCCACCTTCATGCGGGAATCGCCCTCCCCGCCTTCCTCCTTGGCGAGATAGGTGGAAATGCGGCCCTGGCGGACCCGCGGCACGCCGGCGACGAGCGCCCAGTAGATCTTGCGCGTGGTGCGCGAGCGGAAGGACTTCGCCATGGTGGAGGCCGCGAACCGCGTCTTCGCGACCACGAGGCAGCCGGCCGTATCCTTGTCGAGCCGGTGCACGAGGCGGGGCTTCTGGCCCTCGTCGTCCACAAGGGCCTCAAGGAGGCCGTCCACATGGCGCGTGGTCCCGGAGCCCCCCTGCACCGCAAGCCCCATGGGCTTGTTGAGGACGAGCACGTCCTTGTCCTCGTAAAGCGTGATCGAGCGCAGGAACTCCCGGTCGTCCTGGTCCTTCGCGGCGGAGCGCGCCACGGGCCGGGGCTGGTCGAGCTTCAGGGGCGGCACCCGCACCTTCTGCCCAGGCTCGAGGCGCTCGTTCGGCTTGGCGCGCCGTCCGTCGATGCGAAGCTCTCCTTTGCGCACGATGCGCTGGATATGCGTGAAGGCGAGCTGGGGGAAGCGCGCCACGAGGAAACGGTCGACGCGCATGTCGGCCTCGTCCGGCTCCACGACGAGGGTCTGCACGCCCGTCGCCAGAACCTCCGTCGCGGCGGCCTTGGCTTCGGCGCGCGTCGCCCGCGGAGCCTCGCCGGCTTGCGGCCGCACCTCCGCGGGCCGGCTCACGCGCTTCACCGCAGCGCGCTTCAGGGCACCTTTCGCCGCGCCCGTCCGCGGCCCCTTGGAGCCTGCCGCCGGGCCGCGGCGCTCGGCGCGGGCGCCGTCGTCGCGCGAGCGAAAACCCTGCCGCGCCTCCTTGCGGGAACCCGGGCGTCCGCCCTTGGCCCCGCCGCGTCCTGAACCACCTTGCTTCATGGACAGGTGCCTAACATCGCGGGCCCATGGCGTCCATCAAGGGAGCACCCGAACGGCAGCGAGCCCTGCCGCGAGGCCCAGCACCGACAGGCCGACGGAGGCCGCAACGTAGAGCGCGGCCGTTCCGGCCTCGCCCCGCTCCCACAAGGCGACCGCATCGAGCGAGAAGGCCGAAAAGGTAGTGAACCCGCCAAGCACCCCCGTCCCCAGGAACAGCCTCACCGGTTCCCGCCACCCCTCCCCGCCTCGCGCGAAGAGCCAGGCGGCGAGCGCCCCCATGAGCAGGGAGCCCACCACGTTCACGCCGAGCGTGCCCCAGGGAAACGCCGTCCCCCAGGCCCGTGCGGAAGCGAGATTGACGCCGTGGCGCAGCACGCCGCCGAGGCCGGCTCCGAGGAAGACGAGGAGCGTGTTCATTCCTCCCTGCGCCGCTCCCGCCGCAGCCGCGCCCACCAGTCGAGGCGCTTCCTGATTTCCCGCTCGAAGCCCCGGTCGACCGGAGCATAGAAGCTCTGCGCGTCCATCCGGTCCGGCCAGTAATCCTGCCCCGAGAACGCATCCGGCTCGTCGTGATCGTAGCGGTAGCTGTCGCCGTAGCCGATCTGCTTCATGAGCTTGGTCGGCGCGTTGAGGATGGTCTTCGGCGGCATCAGGGAGCCGTGCTCCTTGGCGGCCCGGGTCGCGGCCTTGTAGGCGGCGTAGACGGCATTCGATTTCGGCGCGGTCGCGAGATAGACGGTCACCTGAGCGAGGGCGAGTTCCCCCTCGGGGCTCCCCAGAAAATCGAAGGCGTCCTTGGCGGCGTTCGCCACCACGAGGGCCTGCGGGTCGGCGAGCCCGATATCCTCGATCGCCGCTCGCACGAGGCGGCGGGCGATGAAGAGGCGATCCTCGCCGGCATCGAGCATCCGGGCGAGGTAGTAGAGCGCCGCGTCCGGGTCCGAGCCGCGGATCGTCTTGTGGAGGGCGGAGATCAGGTTGTAGTGCCCCTCCTGCCCCTTGTCGTAGATCGGCGCCCGGCGCTGCACGATCTCCTGCAACTGCGCGGCCGAGAAGATCTCGCCGGGTTTGGCGGAGCGCCACACCTCCTCGGCCAGGGTGAGCGAAGCGCGCCCATCGCCGTCGGCCATCCTGACGAGCGACTCGCGCGCCTCCTCGTCGAGGGGCAGCGGCTTGCCGGTGACCTCTTCGGCGCGCCGCAGGATCTGCCGGATGGCCTCCTCGTCGAGGGTCCGGAAGACGAGCACCCGGGCACGGGAGAGAAGCGCCGCGTTGAGTTCGAAACTCGGGTTCTCCGTCGTAGCGCCGACGAGCGTGATCGTGCCGTCCTCCATGACGGGGAGGAAGGCATCGAGCTGGGCGCGGTTGAACCGGTGGATCTCGTCGACGAAGAGAAGCGTGCCCTTTCCCGTGGAGCGCCGGGCGCGGGCCGCCTCGAACACCTTCTTGAGATCAGCGACCCCCGAGAAGATCGCGGAGATCTGCTCGAAATGCAGGTCCGTCTCGTTGGCCATGAGGCGAGCGACGGTGGTCTTGCCGGTGCCGGGCGGCCCCCAGAATACCAAGGACCCGAGGGACCGCGAGGCGATGAGGCGCGTGAGGATGCCCTCGGGCCCGACGAGATGCTCCTGCCCGACCACTTCGGAGAGCGTCGTCGGGCGCATCCGGTCGGCGAGCGGGCGCGGCGCACCCCGATCGAGGCCCGCCGAGGCGAAGAGATCGCTCACGGGCCGCCGGTCCGCCGAGGGAGAGGTTGAAAACGGCCGGGGACCGCCGTCAGCCTCCCAGTACCGTCGTGAACACCCGCCCGCCCCGGTTGATGGTGATCTCCCAATACCCGCCTCCGGACCGCAGGGCGCGGTCGATGTCCTTCGTGGCGGCGAGGCGCTGGCCGTTGATGGCCACGATCTGGTCGCCCTTCTGGAACCCGACCCGGGTCGCCACGCTGCCCTCCTCCAACTCTGCCACGACAACGCCCTCGCGGGAAATGTCGAGTTGCAATTCGTCCGCGACGGCGGGCGAGAGGTTCACGATGGTGGCGCCGGTGAGCGGCGAGCGGGCGCGCACGCGAACGGGGTCGCGGGCCGGCGTCTCGGGCGGGGGCGCCAGGCGGACGGACAGGTTCACCCGTTCGCGTCCGCGCAGCACCGTCACGGGGGTCTGGCCCTCGACGCCCTTCAAGGTAAAGCGGTAGCCGAAGGCTTCCGGGTTATCGACCGGCTGCCCGTCCACCGCAGCGATCACGTCCCCGCGCCGCAGGCCGGCGGCAGCGGCCGGGCCGCCATCGAAGAGGCCTGTCACCAGAACGCCCGTGGGCCGCTCGAGACCGAGGCTCGAGGCGATCTCGTTGTCCACGGCCTGGAGCGAGGCGCCGAGCCAGGGACGCCGCACCGAACGAGCGCCGCCGCGGGCGGAATCGATCACCGCCCGCACCATCGTGGAGGGGATCGCGAAGCCGATGCCGTGGCTCCCGCCAGACCGGGAGAAGATCGCCGTGTTGATGCCCACGAGACGCCCGGCCATGTCGACGAGCGCGCCGCCCGAATTGCCCGGATTGATCGCGGCATCCGTCTGGATGAAGAACTGGTAGTCCGAGACGCCCACCTGGGTCCGGGCCAGGGCCGACACGATGCCCTGCGTCACCGTCTGGCCGACGCCGAAGGGATTGCCGATGGCGAGGACGAGGTCGCCCACCTGAAGCGCCTCGGAGTCGCCAAGCTCCACCACCTGGAGGTTCACAGCCTCCTTCAGGCGCAGCACCGCGAGGTCGGTCCGTGCATCGCGCAGGACGATCTCGGCCTCGAACTCCCGCCGGTCGGCGAGCGCCACCTTCACCTCGGTCATGTTCTCGATGACGTGGTTGTTGGTGATGACGAGGCCGGAGCGGTCGACGATCACGCCCGAGCCGACCGAATTCGCCTGCCGGCCCTGCGGCACGTTCGGTCCGCCCTCCCCGAAATAGCGACGGAAGAACTCCTCCATCCCGTCGCTGCGGCGCGGCGCCGAGCGGGACCCGTAGACGTTCACCACCGCGGGCGCGGTCTGGCGCACCACCGGAGCGAAGGAGAGCTGGACCTGAGCCTTGCTCTCCGGCACGGCCCGGTTCTGAGCGCCCGCGGGCGCGAGCGCTGCGGCGCTCAGCGCAGCGATCAGGGTCGCACGGATCAGGGCGAACCGCATGGCGAATCCTCTTCTTGTTCCGGCCGGAGAGATAGAGGCTGCGGCGGCGGAACACAAAGGGCATGCCGCCCGGAGAGCACCTATCCGCCCTTCGGCCGGGTGATCGAGAACCGCGTCTCCGGGGTCGACACGAAATAGTCCCGGTATCCCGCCCGGGCGATGGGGCGCATGGCGGCCGTATCGAGGAGGCCGTCCTCGAGGAAGCGGTCGTCGATGTGGACCCCGATCACCTCGCCGATCACGAGACGGTACTGGCCGCGGCCGTCACGCCCGGCGAGCGGCACCGTCTGAACGTAGCGGCACTCGAGCGCGGCGGGCGAGGCCTTCACCCGGGGCGGGCGGACGAGGCGCGAGGGCGCCGCTTCGAGACCCGCATGGGTCATCTCGCTCTCGCCCCGCGCCAGCGGGGCGGAGGTGAGGTTCATGGGCTCGCGCAGGTCGTAGGTCGCGAGATTGCAGACGAACTCGCCGGTCTCCTCGATGAAGGTGACCGCATCCTTCTGGCCGTCCGACGAGAAGGCTACCATGGGCGGGCGGTCCGACACCGCGTTGAAGAACGAGTAGGGCGAGAGGTTGATGTCGCCCCGGGCGCTCATGGCGGTGATCCAACCGATGGGACGCGGTGTGACGATCGCCTTGAAGGGATCGTGCTTCAGGCCATGTCCCTGGGCGACCTCGTAGAACATGGCGGTCAGAGCCTCGTCACGATGTCGGCGAGAGCGGGCCTCGCCCGCTCGGCGCTCGGCTCCACCACGGTGCCGATATGGATGAAGCCGGCCATCCGCTCCTGCGGTTCGAGGCCAAGCGCATCGAGCACCCGGCGGTCGAAGGCGAACCAGTCGGTGAGCCAGGAGGCGCCGTAGCCCAAGGCATGGGCGGCATGGAGCAGGTTCATGCAGACCGCGCCCGCGGAGAGCACCTGCTCCCATTCGGGGATCTTCACGTGGGGCCTTGCAGTCGACACGACGGCGACCACCAGGGGCGCCCGAGCGAGCTTGCCGGCTTCGACGGCGCCCCGCTCCGGGTCTTGGCCTGGATGGCTGGCCTCGAACGCCCGGCCGATGGCCTGCCCGGCCCGCTGCCGCGCCTCGCCCTCGATGACGATGAACCGCCAGGGCGCGAGCCGCCCGTGATCCGGCACCCGCGACGCGATGGTGAGCATCGTCTCGACCTCGGCCGTGGTCGGGCCCGGCTCGCCGAGGCGGTGGGCGGCCACCGAGCGGCGGGTCTGCAGGCCTGTCAGACGGGGGTTGGGGATTTCGTTCATAGGACTTTCACGGAAGCTGTGGCACAGGAACATCCGGCTAAGACGCTGCGCCGGGACGGACTTTCACGATTTTGCGGGCCCGCCTTCGTGTCGCCGCGTTGATGCCTTTGAGGGGAGCGCGACAACGCTCCCGTCGCGGGAGGAGACGCCGACAGCTCAGCCGTCGGCGCATGATGTATAGGGGGAGTACCGCGGTCAGCCAAGAAGGCCCGGATCCCCGGCGGCCGCGAACGATGCCCTCCGGCGCGTTCCAAGGCAGCCGGACGGTTCAGGCGTGAAAGCCCCACGGCAGGCTGCCGCATCTCGAGCCATGAGTCAGAACCAAGTTCCGTCGCCCTCACCTCTCGCCCGGACCTGGACGAGCCGCGAGACCCTCCGCGCCCTGCTGGCCATCCTCGCCGTGTGGGGCGCCGCCGCCGCCATGTGGCCCCTCACCGGCACGGTGGTGCCGTGGGACTCCAAGAACCACTTCTACCCGATGCTGCGCTACCTGAGCGCGGCGCTGGAGCACGGCGAGCTTCCCCTCTGGAACCCCTACCATTTCAGCGGCCACCCCGCCGTCGCCGACCCGCAATCCCTCATCTTCACCCCCACGATGCTGTTCTTCGGCTGGCTGGTGTCGCAGCCCTCCATGGAGCTGTTCGACGCGGTGGTGTTCGCGCATTTCCTGCCCGGCGCGCTTGCCTTCGTGCCGCTCTTTCGCCGCCGCGGCTGGCACCCGGCCGGGGCCGTCGCCGCCGCCGTGATCTTCATGCTCGGCGGGTCCGCCGCGGCGCGGCTCCAGCACACGGGCATGATCTTCTCCTACGGTTTCTTCCCGCTCGCCCTGTGGCTGCTGGAAGAAGCCCTGCACCGCCGCTCCTACGGGTTCGCCGTGGGCTTCGGGGTGATCGCCGCCCTCATGACGGTCGGGCGGGATCAGGTGGCGTTCCTGTGCGCTCTCACCTTGATCGCCGTCGTGATCCACGAGACCGCCTCGTGCCGGGAACGCTGGGCCTATCTGACGAACCGGCTCGGCCTCCTCGCCGTCATGGCCGCCGTCGGCGCGGCGCTGCTCGCCGTCCCGAGCCTCCTTACCATGCAGCTGCTCGCCACCTCGACGCGGCCGGGCTTCGGCTACGGGGTCGCCTCCATGGGGTCGCTGCCGCCGGCCAGCCTCGCCACGGTCCTGTTCGGCAACGTCTTCGGGTCCCTGCGCTGGACCTACGATTACTGGGGCCCGGACTGGCAGAATCTCGGCGGGGGAACCTGGACGGACCGGGCCACCAACTACCTCTTCGCCGGCACGGTCCCGGCCCTGCTCATCCTGTGGCACGGCATCGCCGGCGGCCGCCTCTTCGCCCGTGAGTTCCGCTTCTTCCTGGCGCTGGGCGCGGTGGCGCTCGTCTATGCGCTCGGCCGCTACACCCCGGGCTTCGCCCTGGTCTTCGATCACTTTCCCGGCGTGAAGCTCTACCGCCGCCCGGCCGACGCGACCTTCCTCATCAACATCGCCCTCGCCTTCGGGGCCGGCTACCTAGTGCATCGCTTCATCGCCGAAGGACACCCGCGGCTCGCACCGGGCGGGCGCTGGCGCCGGGCGCTCCTGCCGGCGGTCGCCGCCGCCCTCGTCGTCGCCGCCGTTGCCAGCGCCCTCGCCTTCGCGGGCAGGGCCGGCAAGCTCCCGGCCACCTTTGCCGAGATCGGCCTCGGCCTCGTCCTGGCGGGGATCGCGCTGGCCGTCCTCACGCAGACCCGCGCTGGGTGGCGTCCGGCCGTCGCCATGGCGCTCGTCGCCGTCACGGCCGCCGAGCTCGTCGGCCGGCACGCGGGATCGTCGCTCAACGCCGAGCCGGCGGAGCGCTATGCGGTTTTCCAGGAGTTGCCGCCGGAGCAGTTGCAGGGCCTCCAGGTGCTCAGGAAGGAACTGGCGGAGCGCAAGGCCAAGGGCGAGCATCCGCGTCTCGAGATCCTCGGGCTTGGCGGCGCCTGGCAGAACGCCTCCATGGTGCTCGGGCTCGAGGACACGATCGGGTACAACCCTCTGCGCCTTGCCGATTACGAGCGTGCCGTCGGCCCGGGCGAGAACGCCGCCGATCCGAACCTGCGCACCTTCCCGGCGACCTTCCGCGGCTACAAGTGCCGTCTGGCAAACCTCCTCGGCCTGGAATACCTCATCCTCGACCGGCCGCTGGAGCGCTTGCCGCAGCATTTCCCACGGCTGTCGGGTTCCGTGACCCTGCTCTACGGCTCGGGTCAGATGTGGATCTACCGGCTCAACCATGCGAGCCCGCGGGTCTACCTGGCGAGCCGCCTGATGCCGGTCAATTCGGGCGAGGTTCTGGATCAGGAGGAACTGCCGGAGTTCGACCGCACCAGGGAAGCGCTCCTCGACGAGGAGAGCCTTCCGCTTGTGGAGAGCTTCCTCCTGCGTAACGGCCTCATCGGTGCCAGCGACGGCGGAGCAGCGGCTCCCGCCGGCAAGGCCCGGATCGTGAGCTACCAGCGCAATTCGGTGGAGATCGAGGTCGAGACGGACCGGGCCGGGGTGCTCGTGCTCCACGATCTCTACTACCCGGGCTGGCAGGTGAGCGTGAACGGCGAGCGCCGCCCGGTGCTTCGCACGAACCTGCTCTTCCGCGGGGTGGAGGTGAGTGCCGGTCGGCACCGGATCGTCTTCGAGTTCCGGCCGCTCTCCCTCGATAATCTGGTTGCCGCCGCATCGGATCTCGTGAAGAACGAGCCCGAGACGACCACCGAAGCCTTCGCCCTGCAGTAAGCCCGCCGTGACCCGAACGCTCGCCCTGTTCAGCCTCGGCCTCCTGCTCGCCTCCGAGGCGGCGCTGGCGCAAACGCGCATGAATGCGCCGGGCCTGCCGCTGCCTGCCCTCAACCCGCCGGTGCTCCCGAGCCCGTCGGGCCCTCCCCCCGTCGCGGTCCCGTCCCTGCCCCCGCCGCCGCCCGGTCAGGTCGGGCTCTACCTCAGCGCAGGCTTTGCCGGAGACAACAAGCCGATCCGGTCCGGGCTCGTCTGGCGTGTCTACGAGGACCGGGGCGAGACGGCTAAACCGGTGCTTGCAGCCCAGTCCACCAACCCGGCGCCTACCTTCAACCTGCAGCCCGGCAACTACATGGTCCACGTGGCCTACGGCTACGCGGGCGCTTCGAAGCGTCTGACGGTTCAATCGGGCACCATCGCCGAGCGCCTGACGATCAGCGCGGGCGCCCTCAAGCTCGGCGGCGCCGTCGCGGAGCAGCCTATCCCGGGCGGCAAGCTCTCCTTCGCCGTCTACGTGCCGATCGGGGCGAATTCCGAAGGGCGGCTCGTCTTGAGCAATGGCAAGGCGGGCGAAATTATCCGCCTGCCGGAGGGCACCTACCACGTGGTGTCGACCTATGGGGATTCGAACGCCATCATGCGCACCGATCTCAAGGTCGAAACCGGGCGCGTCACCGAAGCCACCCTCAACCACCGCGCCGCGACCGTGACGCTGAAGCTCGTGGCGAACGAGGGCGGCGAAGCTTTCGCCGGAACGGCTTTTTCCGTGCTGACGCCCGGCGGCGACGTGATCCGCGAGGCCATCGGCGCGTTCCCGTCCGTGACCCTGGCGGAGGGCGACTACACCCTGATCGCCCGGCACGAAGGGCAGGTCTATACCCGCGAGTTCAAAGTTCAGAACGGGCTTAACCGGGACATCGAGATCCTGGCCAAGAAGTAGCGGCCGAACCAATCCCCCCGCTTCGCATTGTCCCCGAGATCCGGGCGCGTCGGTTTTCCCAGAACGGCAAGCCGTGAAGGCTCCTCCGGCCCGCCTCCGTGACCGAGAGGGAGCGACACCCATGCGAATTTCCGACGTGATGACCCGCGACGTGCGCGTGATCCAGCCCGACCGCACCGTTCGCGACGCCGCCCGCCTGATGGACGAGATGAATGTCGGCGTCCTGCCGGTCTGCGACGGGCGCCGGCTCATCGGCATGATCACCGACCGCGACATCACGGTCCGCTCCACCGCCGCCGGCATCGCGCCCGACCAGCACAGCGTCCGGGAGATCATGACCGACAACGTGGAATGGTGCTTCGACGATGACGACGTTGACGAGATCGTCGAGATCATGAGCGCCAAGCAGATCCGGCGCATTCCCGTGGTCGACCGGTCCAAGCGCCTCGTCGGCATCGTGGCCTTGGGCGACCTCGCGGAGGAAAGCGAGGAGCGGGCCCAGCGGGCGCTTCGCCGCATTTCGACGCCCTCCGAGCCGGATCGTTCGCCGGAGCCAAGCCGCGCCCGCGCCGACCAGACCCGGGACCGCTCCCACGCGCGGCTCACGGACGACGAACAGCGGGAACTCGACCGGCGGCTGGCCCGGGACGACCGGCGACCCGCCGATCCGGGCCGGCATCTGCCCACCGATATCGGCAACTACCGGCCGCAGCACGAAGGACGGGGCGGCCGCAGCTTCCGGTTCCGCGAGGAGGACGATGTGCGCGCCGCCTTCGGCTCGTTCGGCCATCCCGGCGAGGAAGGCATGCGTAACGCCCAGATGCCCGGCGGTTTCGGCGGCGACGGCTACAACCATTACGGCGAGGATTACCGCGGCCATACCAGCGGGCCGGGCGGTGGCGGCTACCCGAACCGGCAATTCGGATCGAGCGACCTGCTCGGCCGCCGGATGCGCCCGGGTGACGATTCCTCGCCCGAGGACCGGCGCAGCCAGAATATCGAGCGGGCCTACAGCCTCGTGAACGAACCCCGCGACCACCGCAACTACGGCGTCGGACCGGGCAACAACCGCTTCGGCAACGACGCCACCGCCAGCCGCGGCGAGGTGCGCCGGGACGACCACCGCGGGCGCGGCCCGAAAGGGTACCAGCGCTCGGACGACCGCATCCGCGACGATGTCAACGAACGCCTCACGGACGACGCCATGATCGACGCGTCGGAGATCGACGTGGCGGTGCAGCACCGGGAGGTCACACTCACCGGCACGGTCCGCAGCCGCGACGAGCGCCGCCGCGCCGAGGACATAGCCGAGCAGGTGCCCGGCGTCACGCACGTCCAGAACAACCTGCGCATCGGCCAGCATCAGGCCGGACATGCCTCCGGCATGGAGGTGGGCGACTCGGGCGTCGCGTCCGGCAATCCCGGCATCGGCACCTCCGGCACCACCGCCGGCTCGCCATCGGGCGGCCGCGGGACCGGCGAGAGCAAGCGCGGGCAAAAGCAGGGAGCTTAAGGCACCGACGTCGACCCTCCCCGCCGAGGGTGAGGGTCGACGTGCTCCGCCCTTATTCCGCCGCCTGCGCGGGCGGCACTCCGCGGGTGCGCTTCAGGTCGGGCGGCACGGCTTCCTCGGTCAGGACCCGCAGGGCCTCGTCGAGGGGCATCGAGGTCTGGTCCGGACTGCCGAGGCGGCGCACCGACACGGTGCGCTCCGCGGCCTCCTTGCGGCCGACCACGAGGAGAACCGGGACCTTGGCGAGCGAGTGCTCCCGGACCTTGTAGTTGATCTTCTCGTTGCGCAGGTCCGCTTCGACGCGCAGGCCCGCCTGGCGCAGGGTCTCGACGACCTCCTGCGCATAGGCATCGCCGTCCGCCGTGATCGTCGCGACTACGGTCTGCACAGGCGAGAGCCAGAGCGGGAAGTGGCCGGCATGGCTCTCGATGAGGATGCCGAGGAAGCGCTCGAGAGAGCCGCAGATGGCCCGGTGGACCATCACGGGCTGCTTCTTATCGCCATCGGCGGCGATGTAGAAGGCGCCGAACCGCTCGGGCAGGTTGAAGTCCACCTGAGTGGTGCCGCACTGCCAGTCGCGGCCGATTGCGTCCTTCAGGGTGTACTCGAATTTCGGGCCGTAGAACGTGCCCTCCCCTTCGTTCACGCCCGTCTTGATGCGGCCGCCGGATTCCGCCGCCATGCGCTCCAGGACGCGGCGCAGGATGCCCTCCGCATGGTCCCACATCGCATCCGTTCCGACGCGCTTCTCGGGGCGCGTCGCGAGCTTCACCACCACTTCCTCGAAGCCGAAGTCGCGGTAGACCGAGAGCATGAGGTCGTTGATCTTGAGGCACTCCGCCTCGAGCTGGTCTTCCGTGCAGAAGATGTGCGCATCGTCCTGCGTGAAGGCGCGCACACGCATGAGGCCGTGCAGCGCGCCCGAGGCCTCGTAGCGGTGCACAGCGCCGAACTCGGCAAGGCGCACCGGCAGGTCGCGATACGACTTCAGCCCGTGCTTGAAGATCTGCACGTGGCCGGGGCAGTTCATAGGCTTCAGCGCGAAGACGCGCTGATCCGCTTCCGGATCGTTCGGCCGCAGGAACGCGCTCGCGGATTTCACCGCGAACATGTTGTCGGCGTACCAGCCCCAGTGGCCGGAGGTTTCCCAGAGCGACTTGTCGAGCACCTGGGGCGCGTTGACCTCGTCGTAGGAGCCTTTCAGGCGCCGGCGCATGTAGCCCAAGAGTTCCTGGAACATGGTCCAGCCCTTCGGGTGCCAGAACACCGTGCCGGGCCCCTCCTCCTGAAAATGGAAGAGATCCATCTCGCGCCCGAGGCGGCGATGATCGCGCTTCTCGGCCTCCTCGAGTTGCTTGAGATAGGCGTCGAGGTCCGCCTGGCTGGCGAAGGCCGTGGCGTAGATGCGGGTGAGCATCGCGTTGTTGCTGTCGCCGCGCCAATAGGCGCCCGCCACCTTCATGAGCTTGAAGGCCGTGCCGATCTTGCCCGTCGAGGTCATGTGGGGGCCGCGGCAGAGATCGAACCAGTCGCCCTGGAAGTAGATCTTGAGGTCCTGACCTTCCGGGATCGCGTCGATGAGTTCGATCTTGTAGGTCTCGCCTTTGTCCGCGAACACCTGCTTTGCCTTGTCGCGGCTCCAGACCTCCTTCGTGAACGGCCTGTCCTTGGCGATGATCTCCCGCATCTTCGCTTCGATGGCGGCGAAATCCTCCGGCGTGAAGGGTTCGGGACGCGCGAAGTCGTAGTAGAACCCGTTCTCGATCACCGGGCCGATGGTCACCTGGGTTCCGGGAAACAGCTCCTGCACGGCTTCGGCCAGCACGTGGGCGGCATCGTGCCGGATGAGCTCCAGCGCTCTCGGATCTTCTCGGGTGAGAAACTCGATTCTGGCGTCGCGGGTGATCGGGTCGTTCAGATCCGTCACGGTCCCGTCGAGCGCCATGGCGACGGTGCGCTTGGCGAGGGACTTGGCGATGCCTTCCGCGATCTCGCGACCGGAGATGCCGGGGTTGAACTGGCGCGCGGCGCCATCGGGAAATGTCAGGGTAATCATCAAGGATTCTCCTGGCTCACTCCTGCGTACAGCGCAGGTAAGCGGGGGGCCGACGGTTCTGGTGAGGGCGTTTAAGACCGGCCGCCGTCAGATTCGACCGTCTCGCAAGCGATCGGCGGCGCGTTCGTGCCGCGCCAGCGACCATAGGCCCAGGGCTTATACCAGGCCGCACCCTCGGGCAACGATTCGGGCACGAAGTCGAGCCCCGAGGTGCCCCCGGGACCGCAGCGGCAGATCCGGGCGAACCCCATCCAGCCGCCGGCCCAAAACCCGTGCTTCTGGATCGCCTCGTCCGTGTAGGTGGAGCAGGTGGGCAGGTGGCGGCAGGTCCGGCCGATCAGCCCCGACAGGGTGAGCTGGTAGCCGCGGATCGCCCAGTGCGCGGCCTGCCGGACAGGGCTCGCCATCTATTCGGCAGCGGTCCGCCGCGCCTCGATCTGGCCGAGCGCGTCCACCACAGCGTCGAAGGTGAGGAGCGTCGAGGCATGCCGGGCCTTGAAGTCCCGGACAGGCTCGAGCACCCGCAACTCCTCCCAGCGCCCATCGGGCGGAGCGGCCCCCTCCTTCAGCATCCGGCGCATGGCCTCCCGCACCGTGCGCAGCTCGTCCACCGTGGAGCCCACCACGAGGCGGGCCATGAGGGAGGACGAGGCTTGGCCGAGGGCGCAAGCTTTCACGTCGTGGGCAAAGTCCGACACCCGGCCGCCCTCGACCTTGAGGTCGACCGTGACGGTGGAGCCGCAGAGCTTCGAATGGGCCGTGGCGCTCCCTTGGGCGTCGGGCAGCCGCCCGAGGCGCGGAATGTCGGCCGCAAGTTCCAGGATCCGTCGGTTGTAGATGTCGTTCAGCATAAAGCCACTCTGAGGCTCCGGGCCCCTGCGCGCGGGTCGGAAGCACCCAATATAGGACCGGTCGGGCCATCTTGCGACCGGCTGGCCCGTCGAGCGTTGTCTTCAAGAGCTTGCGGCCAGATGACGCTAAGCTGAACCGGCGCGGGGGCCAGCCCGTAATCCGGTGTGAGCAGAGTGATGTGAGCGGGAGGCTCCACATGGATCTTGTGGTTAAGTCCTTTGCCAAGCGCCCCGGACAGCGGGCGGAACGCCCGACCCGCGAGGAGGCGGAGGCCGCCGTCCGGACCCTCATCCGGTGGGCCGGGGACGATCCCGACCGGGAGGGCCTTCTCGACACGCCGAAGCGGGTGGCGAAAGCCTTCGAGCAGTTCTATTCCGGCTACGGGCAGGATCCGGGCCCGGTTCTCGACACCGTGTTCGAGGAGGTGGAGGGCTATGGCGACATCGTGCTGGTGCGCGACATCGACTTCCATACCCATTGCGAGCACCACATGGTGCCGTTCTTCGGCAAGGCGCACATCGCCTATTACCCTTCCAAGGGGGTGATCGGGCTTTCCAAGCTCGCGCGCCTCGTTGAGATATACGCGCGCCGCCTGCAGACCCAGGAGACCATGACGGCCCAGATCGCCGAGGCCCTGGACGACGCACTGCGCCCTCGGGGCGTCGCCGTGATGCTGGAAGCCGAGCACATGTGCATGTCGATGCGCGGGGTCCAGAAGATCGGCGCCTCGACCATCACCACCCAGTTCACGGGCGTGTTCAAGGACGAGCCGGCCGAACAGGTGCGTTTCTTGACCCTGGTACGCCACGGGAAGTGAGCGCCCCTCGTGCTCGAGCGTTCGGGAACGCACCCGGCGCGGCGCTTGCAATCTTCACCTCACGAAAAAGGGCGGCCTGAGCCGCCCTTTTGCCGTCTGATGCCAGCGCCGATCAGCGCTTCGAGAACTGGAAGCTCCGGCGGGCTTTCTTCTTGCCGTACTTCTTGCGCTCGACCACGCGCGGGTCGCGGGTCAGGAAGCCTTCCTTCTTGAGCGGGCCGCGAAGCTCCGGCTCGAAGTAGGTGAGCGCCTTCGAGAGGCCGTGACGCACCGCGCCCGCCTGGCCCGAGAGGCCGCCGCCCGCCACCGTGATGACCACGTCGTACTGGTCGGCGCGGTTCACGAGCTGCAGGGGCTGCTGCAGGATCATGCGGAGCACCGGCCGGGCGAAGTACACCTCGACCGGGCGCTTGTTGACGGTGATCGTGCCCTTGCCCGGCTTGATCCAGACGCGGGCGACCGCGTCCTTGCGCTTGCCGGTGGCGTAGGCGCGGCCCTGGGCGTCGAGCTTCTGGACGTGGCGCGGCGCCTCGGGGGCGGCGGTCTGGGCCGACTGGCCGAGATCCGCGAGAGACTGAAGGGTCGCCATGGTTAGACTCTCACGTTCTTGGAGTTGAGGGCGCCCACGTCGAGGGTCTCGGGCTGCTGAGCCGTATGGGGGTGCTCGGTGCCCTTGTAGACGCGCAGGTTGCCCATGATCTGGCGGAAGAGCGGGCCGCGGGGGAGCATGCGCTCCACGGCCTTCTCGACGACGCGCTCCGGAAAGCGCCCGTCGAGGATGAACCGCGCGGTCCGCTCCTTGATGCCGCCCGGATAGCCGGTGTGGTGGTAGTACACCTTCTGCTCGCGCTTGCGGCCGGTGAACACCACCTTTTCGGCGTTGATGACGATAACGTTGTCGCCGCAATCGACGTGGGGGGTGTAGGCGGCCTTGTGCTTTCCGCGCAGGCGCATCGCCACGACCGAAGCAAGGCGGCCTACGACGAGGCCCTTCGCATCGATCACAACCCACTTCTTCTCGACATCGGCGGGCTTCAGCGAAGTGGTCTTCATCGCGTTGATCCCGTTTGGGGCTAACGAACAGCCCAGGAGTTGAAACGACAAACCGCCGCGAGGCGCGGCGGTCGGTGCCGGGCTTTTAATGCGGAAAAGATGCGCAAGTCAATCGCTGCACATGCGATATATCGCTAACGAGAGCCGCGGAAAGCCTTACGCAGCTTAAGTCTCAGCCGCTCGGTACTAGAGCACCGTATATGTGGTATCCTGGTAGCTGCAGGGCATCGAAGCTACTGTAACAGGGTCTCCGCACTCCGCCGCCCCCGCTCCAGAACCTCGGCGACGATCCTGGCCGCGCGCTCGCTCGGGGTCTCGCTTCCGATCCGCATCGCCTCGTCGAGGCGTGTAAAGGCGTCGGTTTGCGCCCGCCGCTCAGGGGTGTCGGCGAGGAGCGGCGCCAGGGCTGCCGCGAGCTTGTCCGGCGTGCAATCCCACTGGATCAGTTCCGGGATCGCGTTCTCCCCGAGAACGAGGTTCGTCAGCACGATGGAGGGCGCCTTGATGACATACTTGAGGAGTTCCTCCGGTTTGGAGACCCGGTAGGCCACCACCATCGGGACGCCCGCGATACCAAGTTCGAGGGTGACGGTGCCGGACGCGGCGAGCGCCGCGTGAGCGCAGCGGAAGGCCGCCCACTTTGCCGCCTCGCCGTGGACGATGCGCGGCGCGACCGGCCAGTCCTGCGCCCGCGCGGCGATCTCGTCCCTCAGGTGCGCGACGGCCGGAACCGTGACCTCGAACGGGCGCTCGAGCCGGCTTTGCAGCAGACCGAGCGTGGCTCCGAAGGGCTCCATGAGCCGGCTCACCTCGGACCGGCGGCTGCCCGGCAGGACGAGAAGCCGGAGGGGACCTGCGTCCAGTGCCGCCCGCTCGCCCGGTCCCGGGCGGATTTCGTCCAGGCGCTCGATGAGGGGATGCCCTACATAGGTCGTGGGCGGTCCGCCGAGGCGCCTGTGGGCTTCCGGTTCGAAGGGCAGGAGCGCGAGGAGGTGATCCACATAGCCGCGCATGGCTCGGGCCCGGCCCGTGCGCCAGGCCCAGACGGAGGGGCTCACGTAGTCGACGATCGGGATGTGCGGCGCCCGGCGGCGGACGGCCTTGGCGACGCGGTGGGTGAAATCCGGGCTGTCGACGATGACGAGGAGGTCGGGATTGGCCGCCACGACCGCGTCGGCCGCGTGGCGGATGCGCCGGAGAATGGCCGGTATCTTGGGGATCACCGCGGTGATCCCCATGACGGCGATTTCCTCCAAGGGGAAGAGGCTCTCGAGACCCTCCCGGGCCATCGCCTCTCCGCCGACGCCGCCCCAGGCGAGGCGCTCCGCCCCGAGGCGGGCTTTGAGCGCCCGCATCAGCTTGGCGCCGAGCTGGTCGCCCGATTCCTCTCCGGACACGATCCAGATGGTGCGCCTCTCACCCATGGGCGGCCTCCATCCAGGGCAGATCGACCGCCACCACGAAAAGGCCGAGGCGGTCCGCTTCCTGGAGCGCCCTCTCCTGTTCGAGGAGAAGCGTCGAGCCGGCCCCGACCGCGATGCCGGACAGGCCGGCACGCGCGCATTCCACCACGGTGCGTGGACCGACGGCCGGCATGTCGACCCTCAGATCCTGCCCGGCCTTGGCGGCCTTGACGAGCACGCCGCCCTCGCGGCGCGCGCGCCCTCCGTACCAGGGTTGATTGAGCTTTCGGACGCGCCGCAGCATGCGGTCGGTCCCTTCAGGGCCCTCCACGGCCAGCACCCGGCGGCGCGCCACCACGGCCGCCTGCCCGACGTCGAAGGCCGAGAGGCTGCGCAGGAGATCGAGGCCGAGATCGACCGCGATGCGCTCGGGCTCGCCAGAGGCGACACCCCCCCTCAGCCCGCGGGCGGCAACGAGATGGGGGGCGAGTTCATGAGGACCCACGACCCGGTGGCCGTGTTCCTCGAGGAGGCCCACGGCGCCCCGCAGCATCCCGTCGTCGCCGCGGGCGATCACGTCCCGCACCTCCTGCCGGTTGCGCACCAGGGAATAGGCGCCGAGCAGGGTCGAGAAGCCGGGCCGGCTCACGGCGCCGGCGAGTGCCACGGCGGCGGGGCGCCAGCCGTCGAGGACGGCGAGGATGCCCTTGATGTCGAGGAGATCGACGACCGCGTGGGCGCGGCGGCGGACATCCCGCTCCACGAAGCCCCGAATGGCGAGGATCCGGTGATCCCGGCCGGTTCGCTCCAGGTGCTCGACGACCTGCAGGGGCAGCTGACCGGACCCTGCGAGGATCGCGACGGGCTCACCCATCAGGCCGCGCCGAGCGGGTCCCGGGGTGTGCAGATCGCGCGCTCCTTGCCCTCGCGGATGAAGTCCAGGATTTCGTGCACGAAAGGATGCGTCGAGAACTCCGCCGCCACGTCCTCGACGCGCTCGCTCAAGGTGCCCTCGTCGGCGAAGAGCAGGCGGTAGGCGCGGCGGATGTCGTGGATCTGCTCGCGGGTGAAGCCGCGGCGGCGCAGGCCGATGATGTTGAGCCCTGCCAAATGGGCGCGGTTCCCGATCGCCATGCCGTACGGGATCACGTCGTTCTCGATCGCCGACATGCCGCCGACGAAGGCGTGCTGACCGATGCGCACGAATTGATGCACGCCCGCTCCGCCGCCGATGATGACGAAGTCCTGGATCGTGCAATGGCCGGCGAGCATCGCATTGTTGGAGAAGATCACGTTGTTGCCGACCGTGCAGTCATGGGCCACGTGCGAGTTCGCCAGGAACAGGCACCGGTCACCGACCACGGTCTTCATGGTACCACCGGCCGTGCCGGGGTTCATGGTGACGCCCTCGCGGATCGTGCAATCGGCACCGATCGTCAGGGTCGACGGTTCGCCGGCGTATTTGAGGTCCTGGGGGGCATGCCCGACCGAGGCGAAGGGATAGATCCGGGTGCGAGGGCCGATGGTGGTGCGGCCTGCCACCGCCACATGGCTGATGAGCTCGCAACCCTCGCCCAGGGTCACCTCGGCGCCCACCATGCAGAAGGGGCCGATCCGCACGCCGGCTCCTAGGTTGGCGCCGGGCTCGACGACGGCGCTCGGGTGAATGACGGGGTCCAACATCAGGCCACCAGCATCGCGGAGACCTCGGCCTCGCACACGAGGGTGCCGTTCACCCGGGCCTCGCCCCAGTACCACCACATATTCTTCCGGTTGTTGGTTTTGGTCATATGAAAATGCACGGTGTCGCCCGGCTCGACGGGCTTGCGAAATTTGCACTTGTCGACGGTCATGAAGAACACCTGCCGGGGCTTCTCCTGGCCCCTGGCGTGAACGCAGATGGCGCCGGCGGTCTGGGCCATGCCCTCGATGAGGAAGATGCCAGGAAAGATCGGACGCGACGGAAAATGGCCGGTGAACTGCGGCTCGTTGTAGGTCACGTTCTTGATGCCGATGCAGGACCGGTCGCCATCAATGTCGATGATCCGGTCGACGAGCAGGAACGGGTAGCGGTGCGGCAGCAGGTCCAGAATCTTGACGATATCGACTGACTGAAGCGTGTTCGGCGCTTCGCTCATGGACGTGAACTCCTGGGGAACGGACCCATTAGCGCTGCGGCGCGTCGGAGCCGTCTTTGGCGAGATCGCCTTGCGATGCAAGCTTTTTCAGCACGGCCATTTCGCGGAACCACTCGCGCATGGGCCGGGCCGGGATGCCGCCCCAGCGGGCGCCGGGCGGCACGTCGGCATTGACGGCGCTCGTGGCTGCGATCTGGGCGCCGGTGCCGATCCGCAGGTGCCCGTTCACGGCGACCTGCCCACCGATGGCGACGTAATCCTCGATCGTTGTGGATCCGGCGATGCCGACCTGGGCGACGATCACGCAATGGCGGCCGATCACCACGTTGTGGGCGATCTGGACGAGGTTGTCGATCTTGGTTCCCTCCCCGATCACCGTGTCGCGGCTCGCGCCCCGGTCGACGGTGGTGTTCGCGCCGATCTCCACGTCGTCCTGGATGATGACCCGGCCGACCTGAGGCACCTTGAGGTGACCTTGCGGCCCCATGGCGAAGCCGAACCCATCCTGGCCGACCCGGACACCGGGATGGAGGATCACGCGGTTGCCGATGAGCGCGTGGGAGATTGTGGCGGTGGGACCGATGGAGCAGTCCCGCCCGATCCGCACGCCGGGCCCGACCACCGCCTGCGCGCCGATCACCGAGCCCGACCCGATCTCGGCGCCGGGGCCGATCACGCCGCCGGGATCGACAGTCACGCCCTGCTCAAGGCGGGCTGCGGGATGAACGAAGGACCCGGGCGAAATACCCCTCGCATCGAAGGACGATCCCGGGCGCAGGGCGCCGGGAAACAGCATGGCCAGGATCTGGGCGAAGACCCGGTAGGGCTGCGGCGTGACGATCGCCACCGTGCCGGCCGGCACCTTGGCGGCGAAACGCTGGGAGACAAGGCAGGCCCCTGCCTTCGCTCCCGCAAGAGCGGCGGCGTAGGCCGGATTGTCCATATAGGCGAGATCGTCGGGTCCGGCGCTCTCGAGCGGAGCCACCCCGCGCAGTTCCCTGTCGCCCTCGACGCCTTCTGGCAAAGGGGCCCGCGCCAGATCCGCAACCTGCCGCAACGTGAGGGCCCCGGTCTGCGGAAAGAAGGTTGGGTCTGCCATCGCTCAGGTGATCGTGGGCGCTGCCTGAGCGGCGCCCATCGGATCAGAAGCGCGTGCCGCCGGAGAAGCGGAAGGCCTGGGTCCGGTCGCCGCCCACCCTCGCACCATTGATGATGGTGCCCTCGTCCTTTTGCAAGGCGAAAGCATAATCGAAGCGGATCGGCCCGAGCGGTGAGCTCCAAAGCAAGCTGGCGCCGACTGAGGAGCGGATGTCCTTGCTGTCCCGGACCAAGATGCACTCGGACTGAACGTCTGGACGGGACGTGCAACCCGGCGCATTCCCTTCCAAGATCGTATTGCGATTGATGTCGAAAGTTGTCGCGCCCTTGTAGCCGAACAGCGTTCCGGCATCGGCGAAGACTGCGCCCTTCAGGCCAAGCTCACGCGGCAGACCGAAGATCGGGAACTGCACCTCGGCCGAGACACCGAAATACGTGGTGCCGCCGATCGCATTGGACCGGCTGTCGAGGCTTGAGATATCACGCGGACCGAGGCCGTTGGACGCGAATCCGCGGACCAGTGACGGCCCCATGAAGAAGTGATCAACGATGCGGAGATCGTCGCCCCCGAGCGTCTGGATGTGACCACCCTGAGCTCTTGCGATGCCTACGACGTCCTCGAAGATCTCGTGATAGTAGCGCGCATCACCAGTCGCTCGGAAATAGCGGGCATCGCCGCCGAGGCCGGCAAAGTCGGTTTTAAGTTCGCCGTAGAAGCCATTGCGGGGCTCCTTCGAGCTGTCGAGAGTGTTGTAGTTGAAGGTGACACCCGCGAGAGAAGTGATTGACCGACCCTGTGACTCCTTGATGGCAATGGACGCTTCACCATTGATTTCGCACGAGGTCCGATTGGGAGTACCATCCGGGTTCAGGCCCGTCACACCGGCGATCGGCACAGAGCAGTCGTTATATGGCTTGTCGGCCTCGTTCGGGATCTCGAGTTCCTGCTGGTACAGGGAGTACCGCAGGGTGACGCCGAATTCCTCGGTGAAGGGCAGGCCGAGGCGGAGCTGGCCGCCCGTGACGCGGTTCTCGTAGCGCGAGTACTTCGTCTGGTCGCTGAACTTCGAGAAGAGATCGATGCCGGCCGCAAGGCGGTAGCCGAGGAAGTACGGCTCGGTGAACGAGAAGTCGACGCCCTGCGAGCGTTGGCCATAGGTGCCGGCGATGCGAACGTACTGGCCGCGTCCGAGGAAGTTCGACTCGGAGAGCGAGACCTCGCCGATGAAGCCGTCCGCCGTCGAGTAGCCGCCGGACACGCCGAACGAACCCGTGGATTGATCCTCAACGTCCACGTTCACGACCACGCGGTCGGGCGCGGAGCCCGGCTCGTTGGTGATGCGCACCCGCTTGAAGTAGCCGAGGTTGTTGAGGCGGCGCTCGGCGCGGTCCACCAGCACCTTGTTGTAGGCATCGCCCTCGCCCACGTCGAACTCGCGGCGAATGACGTAATCGCGGGTCCGGGTGTTGCCGCGCACGTTGATGCGCTCGATGTAGACGCGCGGGCCTTCCTCGACCACGTAGCCGAGTTGGATCGTCCGGCTCGCCGGGTCGCGGGTGCCCACCGGGCGGACCTGGGCGAAGGCGTAGCCGCGGCGCGCGACTTCGGTCGTCACGTTCTGGAGCGAACGCTCGACCTGGTCGGCGTTGTAGACCTGGCCGGCTCCCGTTGTGACGCGGCCCTGAAGGGTCGCCGTGTCGATGTCCGGGATGCGCGAGTCGATGTTCACGCCGGCGATGCGGTACTGCTCGCCCTCTGACACGGTGATCGTGACGATGTAGCCGCCGGCCGCCGGATCGAACACGGCGTCGGAGCCCAGGATCTGAAAATCCGCATAGCCGTTCTTGAGGTAGTAGCGGCGGATGAGCTCCTGATCGGCCGCGAGGCGGTCCGGATCGTACACGTCCGAGTTCTTGAGGAAGCTCAGGAGGTTCGATTCGGTCGTGGTCATCAGGCCGCGCAGGCGCCCCGCCGAGAAGGCGTTGTTGCCGACGAACCGGATCTCCTTCACGCCGGTCTTGTCGCCCTCGACGATAGTGTAGACCACATCAATGCGGCCATTCGGCAGATCCACCACCCGCGGGGTCACCTGGGCGAGGCCGCGGCCCGTGCGGCGGTAAACCTCCAGGATGCGCTGGACGTCGGCGTCCACCACGGCCTGATTGTAGGGACCGCGGGCCTTGGTCTGGACCTCGGCTTCCAGGATGGCGCGCTCGACCTTCCGGTTGCCCTCGAAGGCAACGCGGTTGATGACGGAATTCTCGACGACGCGGATCACGAGCCGCGAGCCGCCGCCCGAGACGCTGACGCTCGAGAACATGCCGGTGGCGAGGAGATTGCGACGGGCCTCCTCGGCAGAACCCGAGCCCGAAACGTAGGAACGGATCGTCTCCGTATCGACGCGGCGGTTGCCCTGGACAACCACCTGCTGCGCAAGCGCCGTTTCAGCAATCGAAAGCCCGGCCACCAGGGCGCTCAGGGCGACGGCGGCAGTCATGGCCTTCTTGCGGCGGCGCATTGGGATCGTCGACATCATCAAAAGCCCGTCTCTTTTCTTTGCATCCGGCGGGTACCCGCCCCGCCGATTGGAACTTTCGGACCAACCTTATCGGTTCGGATCGCTTGTACAAAACTTAAGCATCGCTGCAAACGAACCTTCACCCCCTCCCACGGCGTTTTTGCCCCTGCGTGTCCTTCAGGTCACGTCCCCCTGGCGATGAACGAGGTTCCAAGGTGCACGATGTCGTTCCAGGTGGCGAACAGCATCAGCATGACAACGAGCGCAAACCCGATGCGGAACCCGATTTCCTGGGCCCGGTCGCTTAAGGGACGCCCCCGGACCGCCTCGATGGCGTAGAACATCAGGTGCCCGCCATCGAGCATGGGAACCGGAAAGAGGTTGATCAGCCCGATGGAGACGGAGAGCACCGCCATGAGGCCGATGAGCCCGCCGAGACCTCCTAGAGAGGCGACCTGGCCGGAAACCTGGGCGATTCGGATGGGTCCGGAGAGCTGGTCGGCCGATTCCCGGCCCGTGACGAGCTTTCCGATGTAGTCGAAGGTGCGGTCGATCACGTACCAGGTCTCGGCAACGCCCGCCGAAACCGCGCCCGCCGGGCTGAAGAAGACCCGCTTCACGTCCTCGGGGTTGCGGGAAGCCTGGAGGCCGAGGAGGCCGATTCTCTGCTTGCCGAAGGGCGTCGTCTGCTCTTTCAGGTCCGGAACCGCCTCGAGGGTCACGGGCTGACCGTTCCGGTCGACCACGATGGTGAGGGTCTCGCCGGCACTAGCGCTCACCCGGCGCTGCATCTCGGAAAAGCTGTCGATCGTGCGCCCGTTGATCGACACGATGAGGTCGCCGGGCTGGAAACCGGCCCGCTCGGCGGCGCTGCCGGGCTGCAGCGACTCGATGCGGGGCTCCAGAACCTGCCGCCCGTTGAAGTAGGCAAGGCCCGCGAAAATCGCGATCGCCAGGATGAAGTTGGCGAAGGGTCCCGCCGCCACGATGGCGGCGCGCTTGGCGACGTTCTGGTGAGGAAAGCTCACCGCGCGCTCGTTGGCCGGCATCTGATGGAGCTGCGCCTGATCGGGCATACTGGCGGCGTTCATGTCGCCCACGAATTTCACGTAGCCGCCGAGCGGAATGGCCGATAGCTTCCAGCGGGTGCCGTGACGGTCGGTCCGGCCCCAGAGCTCCGGCCCGAAACCCACCGAGAAGGCCGTGACCCCGACGCCACAGCGCCGGCCGACCCAGAAATGTCCGAACTCGTGGACGAAAACCACCACCGTGAGCACGGCGAGGAAGGACAAAAGCGTCAACAGCAGCGAGCCAGTCGCGCCGCCGATCATGTTCAGATATTCCATCGTCCTCTCCAGGCCGGGCCCCTAGGGCGCCGTCTTCGTCCAGCGCAGCACGCGCGGCCGTGCTAGGCGCCGTGCCTCCTCATCCAGTGCCAGGGCCTCGTCCACCGTTCCCGGTGCGGCGAGCCGCCGGCCCGAAAACGTGGCGCAAACCGCCTCCACGATCTCGGAAATTCCGTAAAACCCGATCTGGCCCCCCATGAAGGCCTCGACCGCCACCTCGTTGGCGGCATTCAGGACGGTGGGCATGCCGCCGCCCTCCTCCAGCGCCGAGCGTGCCAGCGCCAGGCAAGGAAACCGGGTTTCATCCGCTTTTTCAAACGTTAAGCGGGAGATCGCGGCCAAATCGAGACGCGGGAGCGCCATCGGGAGGCGCCCCTCGCCCCGGAGCGCATTGGCGATCGGAATCTTCATGTCGGGGGCGGCAAGCCCCGCCGTGAGAGCGCCGTCGGACCATTGCACGAGGCCGTGGACGATGGCCTCGGGATGGACCAGCACGTCGAGGCGGCTCCCCGGAAGCCCGAAGAGATGGTGCGCCTCGATCAGCTCGAGACCCTTGTTCATGAGGGTCGCGGAATCGATGTTGATCTTCGATCCCATCGACCAGACGGGGTGGGCGGCGGCCTCGCGGGGGGTGGCGGAGGCGATCCGCTCTTGCGGCCAGGTCCGGAATGGGCCGCCCGTCGCCGTGATGATGGCTGTTGCGACATCCTCGATCCGTCCGGCCGTGAGCGCCTGGTCGAGGGCGTTGTGCTCGGAATCGACGGGCATCAGTTCGGCCCCGACCCGGCTGGCCTCCGCCATGAAGGCGGCCCCGGCGCAGACGAGGCTTTCCTTGTTGGCAAGGGCGATCCGCCGGCCGGTTTTCAAGGCGGCGTGGGTGGGGCGCAGGCCCGCCGTTCCGCTGATCGCCGCCATGACGATGTCGGCGTCCCGCTGCGCCGCCTCGGTCACCGCCTCCGCGCCCGCGCCGCAGGCGATGCCGGATCCGGACAGTTCGGCCTTTAGGGCCGCTGCCCCCCCGGCATCGGCCAGGGCAGCGAAGGACGCGCCGAGGCGCCGGGCGGTGGTTGCCAGGGCCGTGGCGTCCTTGCCGCCCACCACGGCCTCCACCCGGAAGGCACCCCGGTGAGCCAGCACGACAGCGGCCGTGGAGCGCCCGATGGAGCCCGTGGCGCCAAGGATCGTGAGGGAGCGGGTCATGGGTTACATCACGATGAGGGCGAGGCCGACGAGGCCGCAGACGCACCAGAAGCCGTCGAGCCGGTCCATGACGCCGCCGTGGCCGGGGATGAGGAACCCGGAATCCTTGACGTCGAACGATCGCTTCAGGGCCGATTCCGCGAGATCGCCCAACTGGGACAGCACCGAGGCGAGCGCGGAGGCGAGCGCCACGGCGGTGAGGCCGGCGGGCGGCTGCCAGCCGAGCGAGGTCGCGCCGGCGACGACCGCAAGGCCGCAGGCGACGGCGCCGACCAGACCCCCGAAGAACCCTGACCAGGTTTTCTTCGGGCTGACCTGCGGCCACAGTTTAGGGCCGCCGAGACGGCGCCCCGTGAAGTAGGCCGCCACGTCGGTCGCCCAGGTGACCGCGAACATCCACAGCACGCCCGTCAGTCCCAGCGCCGGGTGGTCGCGCACGATGGACGGCACGAGCGCGATCACGGCAGCATAGGCGAACCCGCCCGCCGCCCAGAGGCGATCCCTGTTGCTGCGGGCGAGCACCGCCATGACGGCGAGGGCCGCCGCGGCGGCCAAGGCCAGAACCACGGGCGATGCGCCCGCCAGGGTCAGGAACGTCAGCGCGGCCAAGCCGGCACCGAGCACGGCCCGCACGGGTTTGCGGTTCTCAACCCGGGTCGTGCTCACCCATTCGATGAGCACCGCAACCGCGGCGGCGAGCCACAGCAGAGCGAAGGGCCAACCGCCGAGGTAGGTGACGAACAGGGTGGTGAGGCCGAGCACCAGAGCCGAGACCCAACGGGTCCCGAGTTCCGTGGCCAGCCAGCGCGGCGGGGGAGCCGAGGAGGTATCTCCCATGCCCATCTCAACCTGCCCGGACGCTCAGGCCGCCGAAGCGGCGGTCGCGGCGGTGGTACTCCGCAATGGCGTCCCGGAAGGCGGCCTCGTCGAAATCGGGCCAGAAGTCCGGCAAGAACACGAATTCCGAATAGGCGGTCTGCCAGGTCAGGAAGTTCGAAACGCGCTGCTCGCCGGAGGTGCGGATCACGAGATCCGGATCGGGGATCCCGTGCGTGTCGAGCGCCGCATCCAGAGTTTCGAGGCCGATGGCCGAAGGTTCGAGGGTGCCGGCCCTGACCTCGTCGGCAAGGCGCTGCACCGCCCGGACGATCTCCTGGCGCCCGCCATAATTGAAGGCGATGACGAGGGTGAGCCCCGTATTGCCGCGGGTCAGGGTCTCGGACTCGTCCAGCAGAACCCGGATATCCGGCTGCAGGCCCTCGCGCTCGCCGATGATGCGCACCCTGACGTTGTTGGCATGAAGGTCCGCAAGGTCGTTCCGGACGAAGAGCTTGAGAAGCCCCATGAGATCGGCGACCTCTTTGGCCGGGCGCCGCCAGTTCTCGGATGAGAAGCTGTAGACCGTGAGATAGCGCACCCCGAGCGTGCCGGCGGCCCGCACGGCCCGGCGGATCGCCTCGACGCCGCGGCGATGGCCCTCTACCCGGGGAAGGCCGCGCTGCGCCGCCCAGCGGCCGTTGCCGTCCATGATGATCGCGACGTGAGCAGGCACGTCGGACGCGGCTCCGCCGAGACTCGGCTCAGCATGAGCGAGGGGTCGTGCCTGCACCTTCGGTTCGCCGCTCATCAAGACTCACGGTTGCAGCAGGCCCTCAGACCTGCAGGATCTCTTTTTCCTTCACCGCCAGGAGCTTGTCGATCTCTTCGACAGCCTGGTCGGTGGCCTTCTGGACCTGCTCGGCCTGACGCTTCTCGTCATCCTGGCTGATCGCGTGGTCCTTTTCGAGCTTCTTCAGGAGATCGATGCCGTCGCGGCGCACGTGACGGACCGCGATCCGCGCCTCTTCCGCATATTTGTGCGCAACCTTCACCATTTCCTTACGACGCTGCTCCGTCATCTCCGGAATCCGCAGGCGGATCACCTGACCTTCCGTCTGCGGGTTGAGGCCGAGATCCGACTCGCGAATGGCCTTCTCCACCGCCTGGACCATGCCGCGGTCCCAGACCTGGACGCTCAGGAGCCGGGGCTCGGGCACGTTCACGTTGGCCACCTGGGTCAGGGGCACCATGGAACCGTAGGCATCCACCTGGATCGGGTCGAGGAGGCTCGGCGAGGCCCGGCCGGTGCGCAGGCTGCCCAAATCGTGCTTGAAGGCGTTGATCGCCCCCTGCATGCGGCGCTTCACGTCGTCGAGGTCGAAGGTGGTCACGGCCATGGATGAACTTCCCTTACGGAGTGGGGTTACCACGGGCTTTAAGCCCGTCCCCCATGGGCTTCAAGGGGCGACGGTGGTCGAGGGCGCGGTTCCCTTGAGGATCGCCGTCACCGAACTCGGCGCGTGCACGGAGCCGACGATGATGGGAAGGCGGCTCTCCCGCGCGAGCGCGAAGGCCGCGGTGTCCATCACTTTGAGGTCCCGGCTGATAGCCTCGTCATGGGTCAAGCGGTCGAAGCGCTCGGCATTCGGGTCCCGCTTCGGATCGGCCGAATAGACGCCGTCCACCTGCGTCGCTTTGAGAACCGCATCGCAGCGCAGTTCCGCGGCTCGCAGGACGGCCGAGGTGTCGGTGGTGAAGAACGGGTTGCCGGTGCCGCCGGCCAGCACGATCACCTGCCCCTTGTCGAGGTGGTGAAGCGCAGGCTGTCGGGCGTAGGTTTCGCAGATCGTCGGCATCGAGACCGCCGACATGGTGCGGGCCTGAACGCCCGCTGCGTTGAGGGCGGTTTCGAGGGCGAGGGAGTTCATCACCGTGCCGAGCATGCCCATGGCATCGGCGGTCGGGCGGTCGATCCAGCCGGCCGCGCTCATGCGGGCTCCGCGGATGATGTTCCCGCCGCCGATCACGAGGGCGATCTCGAACCCCGCCTGCGTTGCCTCCGCGAGGTCGCGGGCGAGGGCGGACAGGGTCTGTGGGTCGAGCCAGTAGCCGTCCGGCGCCATGAGCGCCTCGCCCGAAAGCTTCACCAGTACCCGCTTGACGTTGTCCATCCTCGCCCTCTGCTCTCACGGCCCCACAAGGAAACGGCGGCTTGTGGCCGCCGTTTCATCAACCTTTAGGCCTTGAGCCCGGCTTGGGCCGCGACCTCGGCCGCGAAATCGGGACCCTCTTCCTTCTCGATACCTTCGCCGAGCGCATAGCGCACGAAGCCCTTGAGCGTCACCGGCTTGCCGGCCTTCGCCTCGGCCTCCTTCAGTACCTGCGTCACGGTCTTCGAGGGATCATGCACGAAGGGCTGCTCCAGGAGGGTGACCTCCTTGTAATAGCTCTTGAGCCCGCTCTCGATGATCTTCTGCATCACGTGGTCGGGCTTGCCGGCGTTCTTCTCGCGCAGGATGTTGCTCTCGCGCTCGACCACCGCCGGGTCGACGCCGGCCGCATCGAGCGCGACCGGATTCGTCGCCGCCACGTGCATGGCGATCTGACGGCCGACCGAGCCGAGGGTGGTCACGTCGCCTTCGGATTCGAGCGCCACCAGAACGCCGATCTTGCCGAGGCCTTCCGTCACCGCGTTATGCACGTAGGTCGAGATGAGGCCCTTCGAAACTTCGAGCTTCTGCAGGCGGCGCAGCGTCATGTTCTCGCCGATGGTGGCGATGAGCTCCTGAAGGCGATCCTTCACCGCCGTGGAGGAGCCTGGGAACTTGGCCGTTTCGAGGGCCTCGATGCTGCCGTCCCCCATGAGGGCGATCTTAGCGGCCTCGCGCACGAATGCCTGGAACTGGTCGTTGCGGGCGACGAAGTCCGTCTCGGAGTTCACCTCCAGGATGGTGGCTTGGTGCCCCGACGATTCCACCGCGATCAGCCCCTCGGCCGCGACGCGGCCCGCCTTTTTGGCAGCCTTCGACAGGCCCTTCTTGCGCAGCCAGTCGATCGCGGCCTCGATGTCGCCGCCCGTCTCGTTGAGGGCGTTCTTGCAATCCATCATGCCGGCGCCGGTCGACTCGCGCAGCTCCTTGACCATTGCAGCGGTGATATTCGCCATGGCTCGTCCTTTCAGGATGTTCAGATATGGGGAGCCCGGCGCTCGCGGGAACGCCGGGCTGAAGAGGAAAGCAGGGCCGGTCTCGCGAAGCTTCGCGACACCGTCACGACAGCCTGCCTTTAAGCGGCCTCGATCAGGGCCCGGGCCTGAGCCACCCAGCCATCGCGCTCGATGCGGCCGTTGAGCTTGAGGTCGCCGTCGAGCTTGGCGATGTCGCCGGCCTGGAGCGCGGCGAGCTGCCAGTAGTGGAACACGCCCGCCTCATTCAGCTTCTTCTCGAGCTGCGGGCCGACGCCGTTGAGCTTCGTCAGGTCGTCCGGCGCGCCGCGGGGGGCCGCCAGAAGCTCGAACTGCTCGGTCTGCTCCGGAGCGCCGACATCGTTGGCGGGAAGCGGCTCGAAGGTCGGATCCTCGGAGGCCCCGATGTCGACACCGGCCGAGCCCTGACCGCGGGAGATGCCGTCGATGGCGGCGCGGGCGATGAGGTCGCAATAGAGCGAGATCGCGCGGCCAGCGTCGTCGTTCGCCGGGACCGGGAAGGTGATGCCGTCCGGATCGCAATTTGTGTCGACGATCGCAGCCACCGGGATCCCGAGGCGCTTGGCCTCTTGGATCGCGAGCTGCTCCTTGTTCGTGTCGATCACGAAGATCAGATCGGGCGTGCCGCCCATGTCTTTGATGCCGCCAAGGGCGCGCTCGAGCTTCTCCTTCTCGCGGGCGAGCATGAGGCGCTCCTTCTTGGTGAGACCCTGGCCGCCGCCGGCGAGGATCTCGTCGACCTTACGCAGGCGCGAGATCGAGCCCGAGATCGTCTTCCAGTTGGTGAGCATGCCGCCGAGCCAGCGGGAGTTCACGAAGTACTGGGCCGACCGCTTGGCCGCGTCGGCGACCGAGTCCGAAGCCTGGCGCTTCGTGCCGACGAAGAGCACGCGACCGCCGCCGGCGACCGTGTCGCTCACCGCCTGCAGGGCGCGGTGCAGCATCGGGACCGTCTGGGCGAGGTCGATGATGTGGATGTTGTTGCGGGTGCCGAAGATGTACTGGGACATCTTCGGGTTCCAACGGTGGGCCTGGTGGCCGAAATGGGCGCCAGCTTCCAAGAGCTGACGCATCGAGAAATCGGGAAGCGCCATAACGTGATCTCCGGTTAAGCCTCCGTGGAGCAGTGAACCGGCAGAGCCGGCCACCGGGATGAGCCTCATTCAGGCATGAGGCAGGCTCCACGTGTGGGATGGGCGCGCCTATACGCGCAAAGGCCAGCCGTGGCAAGCGGATAAGAGGCCTGCCGGCCGTCCGCCTTGCCGCAGCAGCCGAGGAGGTCGGCAAGTTTCGGAGCAGAAGCGCGAGAGCGGCGCAAAGATGAAACGAGCGCTCCCGCAAGTAAACGGTATGCTTCTGACCTTTCCCGTTACGGTCAAGCCGGGGTGCGGCCGCACACCTTGCACGGCCGGCGTTCTTGGAACCCCGGCGGTCACCCCCACGTTTGATCAACAGTTTCTGCTGGAGATCAGCTTTGCGTTCCCGGTCTCGCCTTTCCTTGCTTGCGACTGCCTGCGCCGTCAGCTTCTCGATGACGAGCCTCCCGGCGGTTGCCGGGTCCGTCGGCGAGAACCAGCGTTCGGAGGAGCGCGCGCCGTTCACGGTGGCCGAGAGCGTCGCCGCTCAGGCGCCGAGAGTGCGGGACGGACGGTTTTATGCGGATTCCCTCGACGAGTACCGCAAAGCTCTCGCCAATGCGGCGAAATCCGGCGAGGAGCCCTGGCTTGTCCTGTCGGGCGGCGGCGAGAACGGCGCCTACGGAGCGGGTCTTCTCAACGGCTGGACGGCCGCGGGCAACCGCCCGCGATTCAGCGTCGTCAGCGGCATCTCGACGGGCGCCCTCATCGCGCCGCTCGCCTTCGCGGGCCCAAAATTCGACCGCGCCCTCGAGGAGGCCTATACGGGCATCACCGCCGCCGACATTTTCGAGTTCGGCGGCACGGGCCAGAGCCTCGTCGACACCTGGCCCCTGCAGAAGCTCATCGAGCGTTTCGTCAACGCCGATCTCCTAAAAGCCGTCGCGGCCGAGCACAAGGCCGGGCGCCGGCTCTTCGTCGTCACCACGAACGTGGACGTGCAGCGCCCCGTCGCCTGGAACATGGGCGCGATCGCGGCCGAGGGCTCCCCCGACTCGCTCAAGCTCTTCCGCAACATCCTCATGGCCTCCTCGGCCATCCCGGGCATCTTTCCGCCGGTGGAACTCGAGGTCGAGGCCGGAGGCAAGCGCTTCAAGGAGATGCATGCGGATGGCGGGATCACCGCGCCCTTCTTCGTGGCGCCGGAAGCCGTGATCGCAGGCCGCGCGGGCGCGACATCGCTCACCTCGCAGCCGATCTACGTGGTGGTGAACAACCAGCTCAATCCCGAGTTCCAGGTGACTGAGCGCACCATGCTGTCGATCCTAGGCCGGTCGATGTCGATGGCCGTGAAGGCCGCCAGCCGGGCCGCGATGGCGGTGCACGCCTCCTTCGCCCAGCGCAGCGGCCACCAGATGGCCTTCACGCATATCGACGAGCGCTTCAAGCAGATGACTACGAAGCCATTCGATCCGGATTACATGAAGGCGTTGTTTGAGCATGGCCGGCGGGTCGGCCAGGACGGCACGGCGTTCCGGGCGAACCCCTTCGAGACCCCCTCGCTTAAGACTGCCGAGCGCCGCTAGCCGCGTTCCCATCCCCACTCGGGCCTGATACGGAGCCCGGGTGTTCGACCTCGGCCAAGCTTTTCTCCTCGCCGGACGATTGATCCTGGCCTTTGACCCGGAACTGACGGGCATCATCGGCCTGTCTCTCCGAGTCAGCCTCACCGCCACGGTGCTCGCGTTCCTCGCAGGCCTGCCGCTCGGAATCGCCCTGGCCATCGGCCGATTTCCGGGCAGACGGGGCGCGATCGTCGTCACGAATGCGCTGCTCGGCCTGCCTCCGGTGGTGGTCGGGCTCTTCGTCTACCTCATGCTCTCCCGGTCGGGTCCCCTCGGCTCGCTCGGCCTGTTGTTCACGCCGGGAGCCATGATCATCGCCCAGGCGCTTCTGGGCCTTCCCATCGTCGCCGCCCTCACCCATCGAGGGGTCGAGCCGCTCTGGCGCGACTACGGCGAGCCCTTGCGCATCGACGGCGCCTCCCGCTGGTCGGCCGGGTACGAACTGGCGTGGATGGGGCGGAACGTGCTGCTGACGGCGTTCCTGGCAGCCTTCGGGCGCGCAACCGCCGAAGTGGGCGCCATCATTCTGGTCGGCGGTAACATCCGGGGCTTCACGCGCACCATGACGACGACCATCGCGCTCGAGACCAGCAAAGGCGAACTCGCCCTGGCTCTCGCGCTCGGCATCGTTCTGGTCGGGATCAGCGTGGCGGTCAGCGCCGCGGCTTTCGCGCTCGGGCGCCTCGGAGAGCGGGCCTAAAGGGCCGCAGCGGCCGGACCTTCGGAGGGTCACCCGACCGGGGGTGCGGGTGACGGCCTCGGTTTTGTGCTGAAGGCAGTGGAGGCGGGCCCCCGGGCGGGGCCTGCCGGTTACAGGCGGTACCGGATCTGATCCGTCCAGAAGCGCTCGAGGCGCATCAGGGCGTGGTTCAGCTTCTCGAAATCGTTCGGCGCAATGCCGCCGATCGGCTCGATGGTCCGGGCATGCTTGTCGTAGAGCGCCTGGATCACGTCGTGCACCTGCTGGCCCTTCTCGGTGAGGCTGATGCGCACCGAGCGGCGGTCCACGCGGGAGCGGGCGTGATGGAGGTAGCCCATCTCGACCAGCTTCTTCACGTTGTAGGACACGTTCGAGCCCAGATAGTAGCCGCGGGTACGCAGCTCGCTCGCGGTGAGCTCCTTGTCGCCGATGTTGTAGAGCAGCAGCGCCTGCACGCTGTTCACGTCGTCACGGCCGCGACGCTCGAATTCGTCCTTGATCACGTCCAGTAGCCGGCGGTGAAGCCGCTCCACGAGGTTCAAGGCCTCAAGGTAGCGCGACTTCACCACCTGCTCTGGATGTTCGGAGACGGCGGGCGCCTCCATCTTCGTCATGGTCTTCATTGTACGCCTCACAGTTATTGTAAATGGCGGGTTGACCCAGCTCATTGGTGAGACGCAGTGTGCTTCATCCCTGTGAAAGCCGATTTAAATTCTAGGATGAATTTTTCATTTACTATTTGAAGTGAACGAATAGTGAAATCTAAGCTGAAAATCATCCGTCAATTGTACTTCGTCACAGCAAGTACGCTCCGAATTCTATTCTTCTCTGGCGGCCATCCATGAGACAACAAGGTAAGATGCGATGAGGCCCATGAAGAAAATCATCGTGAGAAGGCCCGCCGAGACGATGCGGGGAAAGAACACCGCCAGGATGACGTGAGACATCACGGCAAGGAGCCACAGGACGCCGCCCCAGGTGCTCGCCATCCAGAGCCCCACCGCAGCCACGAGGTCGATGACCGCGAAGTAGATGACGGTCGCCTGATAGCCCATGGTGCGGGTCTCGAAGGCCCCGACGGGCGACCAGATCCCGAGGATGACCGCCCAGGAACTCAGGCCCTTGAGAATCCACAGGATGGCGAGAAGGCGCATGAACCAGGTGAGGACGAAACCCCACCGCATGGCGCCGAGATCGGGCCGCTCCTCCAGTCGGTCGGACGCGCTCCCTTTCGAAACGTCGAGGGGCTGGCGGGTCGGGCTGCTGCCGCGGGCCATCAGGCGACCTTCAGTTCGTCGGCGCCGAGCGGCGCGAAGTGGCGCTCGATCAGACCCGGATCGACGGCTTCGAGGTCGGCGGGCTGCCAGCGCGGCGCGCCGTCCTTGTCGATGATGACGGCCCGCACGCCCTCGTAAAAATCGTGTCCCTCGCAGATCCGCGACACGATCCGGAACTCCGTCCGCATGGCCTCCGCGAAATCCAGCGTCGCGCCCCGGCGCATCTGTTGGAGCGCGAGAGCCATGCTGGTGGGCGACTTCGCCCGCATGGTCGCAGCGCAGTGGTGCGCGAACTCGGAAGGCTCGGCCTCCAGAGCGCGGACGATCTCCGGAACGGACGAACCCGCAAAGGCGCGGGCGATAACGGCGCGGTGGGCCTCAAGCGGTGCAGGCCCGGGATCCGTCGCCTGACGGGCCAGAACCTCGTCCACGGGCTCCCCGCTGACGAGCGCCTCCCGCACCCCATCCATCGCGTCAGAGCGCACGGCATGCGTCGCGAGGCCCAAGGCCAGCCCGTCCGCCTGCCGGATCCGCTCGCCGGTGAGCGCAAGATAGGTGCCGGTCTCCCCGGGCAGGCGCGGGAGGGCGTAGGTTGCGCCCACATCGGGGAAGAAGCCGATGCCCACCTCCGGCATGGCGAAGAGGTAACGCTCCCCGGCCACCCGGTGGCTGCCATGAAGCGACACGCCGACGCCCCCACCCATGACGATTCCGTCGATCAGGGCGATGTAGGGCTTGGGGTAGCGCTGGATGCGCAGGTTGAGTTCGTATTCCTCCCGCCAGAAGGCGAGCGCTTCCGCCTGTCGGCCGGCCTTGCCGAGTTCGTAGAGGCGCCGGATGTCGCCGCCCGCGCAGAACGCCTTGCCGCCCGCGCCCGTGACCACGATCCGGGTTACCGCCGGATCCGTTTCCCAGGCGTCGAGGGCCCGGCGCATCTCGCGCACCATGGTCAAGGTCAGCGCGTTAAGCGCCTGCGGCCGATTGAGGGTGATGAGACCGGCGGCCCCGCGCCGCTCGCAAATCACTTCCGCTTCGCTCATCCGGCACTCCTCGCTCAACGCGGCTTAGACGCGGGGTGCAAGGGTGGCAAGGGGCGGCTGGCTGCCTTCCCCGCCAGGGAGAGGGGTTGATCGGGACGCATTTTTAGATTCGCTCTAATGTGCTAACCGACAGGGATGCAGAAGCCTGTCCCCTTTCCTCGCCCAGCCGCGCTTGAGGCCTCTCCGGCGCTTCAGCTCGGTCAGCGTCCGCGCCGCAACCGCAAGGCGGAATGGTCGCGGCGCCTCGTGCGCGAGCATCGCGTCACCGCCGACGACCTCATCTGGCCGCTCTTCCTTATGGACGGCGAGGGCCGCCGCGACCCGGTGGGCTCGATGCCCGGGATCGAGCGGCTGACGGTGGACGAGGCGGTGCGGGCGGCGGAACAGGCGGCCTCGCTCAGGATCCCGGCCCTCGCGGTCTTCCCGAACACGGATCCGGTGCTGCGCGACCCGCGCGGCTCGGAGGCGCTCAACGCCAAGAACCTCGTGTGCCGGGCGGTGCGAGCCATCAAGGCCGCGGTACCGGAGATCGGCCTCATCACCGATGCGGCCCTCGATCCTTATACGAGCCATGGGCATGACGGCGTCATGCAGGGCGAGCGCATCCTCAACGACGAGACGGTGGCGATCCTCTCCCGGCAGGCGGTCCTCCAAGCCGAGGCAGGCGCCGACATCATCGCGCCGTCCGACATGATGGACGGACGCGTCGGCGCGATCCGCGAGGCCCTGGACGCGGCCGGCTTTGCGGACGTGCAGATCATGGCCTATGCGGCCAAGTATGCGTCGGCCTTTTACGGCCCCTTCCGGGACGCGATCGGCACCAGCAAGACCCTCGTCGGCGACAAGCGCACCTACCAGATGGATCCCGCCAATTCCGACGAGGCCCTGCGCGAGGTCGCTCTCGACCTCGACGAGGGTGCCGACATGGTCATGGTGAAGCCCGGCCTGCCCTATCTCGACATCGTGCGCCGGGTGAAGGACAGCTTCGCGGTGCCGACCTTCGCCTACCAGGTGTCCGGCGAATACGCGATGATCATGGCCGCCGCCGCCAATGGCTGGCTCGACGGCGAGCGCGCCATGATGGAGAGCCTGCTCGCCTTCAAGCGCGCCGGCGCCGACGGGATCCTGACCTATTTCGCGCCGCGCGTCGCCGAGAAGCTGAAGGCCGAGGGCTAGCCGGCGCGATGGCGGGACGCGGCATCGGCCGGCTGGGCTTCGGGCTCGCGGCCGCGACCGGGTTCGTTCTGGCGCTGATCGTATTCGGTTGGGTGGGCCCGTCGCTCGACAGCGATCAGCTGCGGGTCTGCCGGTCCGTCCTGCCGGCCCTCAACCCCGGCGCCCGGATCGCCGTCGTCGGCGCCGAGCCGGGCCCGGTCCGCGGTTCCCTCCGCCTGGCCTATGACATCGAGCGAGTCGACCGCACGCCTCGGGAGCGCTGGATCATCTGCCGTTTCGCCGGGGAAGGTCTTGCCGCCGGCAAGGCCGATCTGATCGGGGTGACGGCCGATGACGGCGAACTCTCCGGCGCCAATCTCCACCTCCTGAAGCGCTATTATCTCGACACCCCGGACGGTGTGACGGGCGACCCGGGCCTGCAGGTCCGCGGCACCGTTGTGGAGGTTCCCAGACCCCTCGCCTACAGCCTGCAGCAGGGGCTGGTCAGCCTGCCGCGGACCGCGATCTACGGCTTGCTCGCGGTTGCCTATGCGCTCGTCTTCGGGCTCGCCGGGCGCGTCAACCTCGCCTTCGGCGAGCTTGCGGCCGTCGGGTCCGCCGCGACCATCGCCGGGGCTGCCGTCGTGACGGTCGGGCTTGGCATCTCGGCGCCCCTCGCGGGGCTCGCCGCAGGCCTTCTGGCGGCCCTGTTCGCCGGAGCGTTGCACGGCGCCGTCGGCGGCCATTTTACCATCGGCCGGATCGAGGCCCGCAGCACCCAGCCGAGCCTCATCGCCACGGTTGGCCTGTCGATCGCCCTCATGGAGTACCTGCGCCTCGCCCAAAGCCCGGTCACCGTGTGGCTGCCGCCCCTCGGGTCCGAGGCCGTCGCCATCGCCCGCGCTGGCGATTTCGTGGTGAGCGTCACGCCGGTCACGCTCATGACCGCCGGCATCGGCCTTTCGGCCGCGGGCGGTCTTCTTGCCCTGATGAAGTTCTCGCCTTTCGGGCGCGCCTGGCGGGCCTATGCGGACGACGCCCGCGCCGCGGCGCTCTTCGGCGTCGACGGCCCGCGCCTGCTCCGGCGAACCCTCGCCCTTTCCGGCGCGGTAGCCGGGCTGTCGGGCATGCTGATCGTGGCGCAATACGGGGGGCTCGGCTTTGCGGGCGGCTTCCAATTCGGGCTGAAGGCCCTCATCGCCGCCATCATCGGCGGGATCGGGTCGGTGCCGGGCGCGCTGGTCGGGGGCGTAGCGGTGGGACTGTTCGAAACGCTCTGGCAGGCGTATCTGCCGATCGAGGGACGGGACATCGCGCTTTACGCGGCGCTAGCCGTGTTCCTCATCTACCGGCCCGGCGGGCTTCTCGGCGAACGGGAGCTCGCCCCGCGGCCGGTCTGAGCAAGAACGAACGGGGGAAGCGATGGGCTACGCCATCACGGTCGAGGACGTCGAGCAGGCAAGGCGCAGGATCGGGGGACAGGTGCTGCGCACGCCGCTCGTTCCGGCGCCACGCCTGTCGCAGCTCACCGGCGCCACCGTCTTCGTCAAGCACGAGAACATGCAGCCCACCGGCTCCTTCAAGGAGCGCGGTGCCGTGAACAAGCTGGAGAGCCTCGACGCCGACGAGCGCAGCCGCGGCGTCATCGCCATGTCGGCCGGCAACCATGCCCAGGCCGTGGCCTACCACGCCAAGCGCCTCGGCATCCCCTCCACCATCGTGATGCCGGAGGGCACGCCCATGGTGAAGGCCGAGAACACCCGCGCCTACGGCGCCCGGGTCATCCTCTTCGGCGAGACCCTGTACGAGGCGGCCGAACGCGCCCGAGCCATCGCCGAGAACGAGGGCCTCGTCTTCGTCCATCCTTACGATGACCCGGCCGTCATGGCGGGCCAGGGCACCATCGCCCTCGAGATGCTGGAGGATGCGCCGGCACTCGACCAGATCGTGGTGCCGATCGGCGGCGGCGGCCTCATCTCCGGCATGGCGGTGGCGGCCAAGGCCCTGCGGCCATCGATCGAGATCGTGGGCGTCGAGGCCCTGCTCTACCCCTCGTTCCACAACGCGATCCGGGGCGACAGCCTGCCCATCGGCGGGGCGAGCCTCGCGGAAGGCATCGCGGTGAAAACCGTGGGTCAGCAGCCACTGCCCGTGGTGCGGGATCTCGTCTCGGCGATCTGCCTCGTGGACGAGGCCGCCATCGAGCGGGCGGTGAACGCCTACGCCACCCTCCAGCGGACCATGGCCGAGGGAGCCGGCGCTGCGGGCCTTGCCGCCATGCTGGCCGACCCCGACCGGTTCCGGGGCAAGCAGGTGGGGCTCGTGCTCTGCGGCGGCAACATCGATGCCCGGATCCTCGCCTCCGTGATGGTGCGCGAGCTCGAACGCGACGACCGGATCGCCTCCTTCCGGATCACCTCCAACGACCGCCCCGGCATCCTCGGCCGGCTGGCAAGCCGGCTCGGCGAACTCGGCGCCAACATCCTGGAGGTCTCCCACGGCCGGCTCTTCCTCGACGTGCCGGCGAAGGGCGTCACCATCGACGTTACCATCGAGACCCGTGACGGCCGCCACACGGCCGAGGTCTTCGCGGCGCTCGCCGCGGACGGCCTCGCGCCGAAGCGCCTGGATTCGCGCGGTCTGTCGGAGATGGCCTATTAGGGTCGCTCAAGGCCAAGACGGGCGACCCTTTCAAGCCACGCTCCCGATCCCCATCTCTTCGTAAGCGAAGGAGAGGCCTCATGGCGGGCGGTTACGGTTCGGCATACGGAACGGTTCATCCGCGGGCGACGGAGGGGACGATCGGGCGGCGCCTCGTGGCGTACCTCGTCGACATCGTCGTCCTTTTCATCCTGGGCGCCCTCCTGGCGGTGGCGATCAGCATCCTCGGGGTGCTGACTCTGGGCCTGGGCTGGCTGCTCTTCCCCCTGCTCGGCATTCCGGTTGCCGTGCTGTACAACGCGGTCACGATCGGCGGCTCCTCCCAGGCGACCATCGGGATGCGCATGGCGGGCCTGCGAGTTCTCGATGCGACGACGGGTGGCCGGGTGGGCTTCATCGCCGCCGCCGTCCACGCGCTCCTGTTTTACGTGTTCGTGGCCAGCGCCGGGACGCTCTGGGTCCTCGACGTGGTGTTCGGGCTCCTGCGGTCCGACCGCCGGATGGGGCGCGATCTCCTGACGAACGTGGTGCTGGTGCGGGACTGACGGGGATTTGTGCGGCCGCCGCTTGATGACCTTGGCACGAATGGTATCGTCAAGCGTTAGTGCAGGCTTCAACTTGCCAGCGAGGCCCAGACCAGCGTGACGAGCCAGCCGCGCGATGCCCCACAATTCTACCTGACCTCCCCCTCCGTCTGCCCCTATCTGCCGGGCAAGGAGGAGCGGAAGGTGTTCACGCATATCGTGGGCAAGCGCGCCCGCGACCTCAATGAGATCCTCACCCAGGGCGGGTTCCGCCGCTCCCAGACCATCGCCTACCGCCCGGCCTGCGAAAGCTGCCGGGCCTGCGTGTCGGTGCGGGTGGTGGTCGACGAGTTCGCCCCCTCCCGCAATCTGCGCCGGGTCAGGGACGCCAACCGGGACCTCATCGGGGCGGCGATGCCGAACCGGCCGACCTCCGACCAGTACTCCCTGTTCCGCCGCTATCTCGACGCGCGGCACACGGATGGCGGCATGGCCGACATGACGGTGCTCGACTACTCGATGATGATCGAGGACAGCCACGTGGATACGCGCGTCGTCGAGTACCGCCGGCGGGGCATCGACAGCGGGATCACGGGGCGCGGCACGGGGGACCTCGTCGCGGTCTGCCTCACGGACGAGATGGCCGACGGCCTCTCGATGGTCTACTCGTTCTACAACCCGGAGATGACGGACCGGTCCCTCGGCACTTTCATGATCCTCGACCATATCGAGCGCGCCCGCCGCATGGGGCTGCCGTATCTCTATCTCGGCTACTGGGTCGAGGGCTCGAAGAAGATGGACTACAAGGCCCGCTTCAAGCCCCAGGAGCGGCTGCTGCCGAACGGCTGGATGCGGTTCGCGTAGCGGACGCGCAGATACGGCTCGGAAACGAAAAGGGCCGCGCGAGCGGCCCTTTCTTCAAGATTACTCGCCGAACTTGTTCGACTTCGGGAAGCCCTTCGGCGGAAGGCGGCCTGCCTCGGCGCGGTTGGAGATCCAGTCGCGCAGGTCCTCCTTGGCGACCGTCCAGGTGCGCCCCGCCGTGTCCTTCCAGGTCAGGCCCTCCTTCAGCGTGAAGACTTTGGCGTCCGAGACGCCGCCGTCCTTGTAGCGTTGGAGGCGCACGCCCTTGCCGCGGGTCATCTCCGGAACCTGGGCCGCCGGGAAGATCAGCAGCTTCCGGTTCTCGCCGATGATCGCGATGTGGTTGCCGTCGGCCTCCGTGCAGACTACGGCCGTCGCCGGAGCGTCGAGCGTCAGGACGCCTTTGCCCTTGCGGGTGTTGGCGATCACCTCGTCGGCAGGGACGATGAAGCCCCGCCCGTCCGACGACACCACGAGAAGCTTGGTGCCGGCCCGGTACGGGAATGCCGCCAGGAAGTCCGCGCCCTCCTCCAGATCCACCATGAGGCGGATCGGGTCGCCGAAGCCCCGGCCGCCCGGCAGCTTGGACGCATCGAGCGTGAAGAAGCGCCCGTTCGTGGCGAAGACCAGGATCTTGGACGTCGTCTCGGCGAAGAATGTGGTCTTGAGCTTGTCGTCGCCTTTGAAGGTCACGCCCGAGATATCGGCCTGATGACCCTTCATGGCCCGGATCCAGCCCTTCTCGGACACGATCACGGTGATCGGCTCGCGCTCGATCATGGCCTCCGCGAAGTCGATGTCCGACGTATCGGGCGCCTCGGCGAAAGCGGTGCGGCGGCGCCCGAGCGCGGTATCGGGTCCGAAGGTCTTGCGGACCTCGCGGATCTCGGTCGCGATCGTCTTCCACTGCACCTTCTCGGAGTCTAGCAGGCCCTCGATCTTCGCCTTCTCCTCCTGAAGCTGCTTCTGCTCGCGCTTGAGCTCCATCTCCTCGAGCTTGCGCAGGCTCCTGAGGCGGGTGTCAAGGATGGCGTTCGCCTGCACCTCGGTGAGCTTGAAGACGCGCATCAGTTCGACCTTGGGCTCGTCGTGCTCGCGGATAATTTTGATCACCCGATCAAGGTCGAGATACACGATGAGGAGGCCGCCCAGGATCTCCAACCGCCGGTCGATGACGCCGAGGCGGTGACGGGAGCGGCGCACCAGCACGTCACGGCGATGATCCAGCCACTCGCGCAGGGCTTCCGCAAGGCTCAGCACCTTCGGCACCTTGCCGCCGGCGAGCACGTTCATGTTCATGGAAATGCGGCTCTCCAGCTCCGTGAGCTTGAAGAGCGACTCCATGAGTATGATCGGATCGACGGTGCGGGAGCGCGGCTCCAGGACGATGCGCACGTCCTCCGCCGACTCGTCGCGGACGTCGGCCAGGAGCGGCAGCTTGCGCTCCTGAAGAAGCTCCGCGATCTTCTCGATCAGGCGCGATTTCGGGACCCCGTACGGGATCTCGGTCACGACCACGTTCCAGGTGCCCCGGCCCGCATCCTCCTTCACCCACTTGGCCCGCACACGGAATGAGCCACGGCCCGTGCGGTAGGTTTCGGCCATGGAGGCCGGCGTCTCGACCACGATGCCGCCCGTCGGGAAATCCGGCCCTTGGACGAAGGTCATCAGCTGTTCGGATGCGGTCTTGGGGTGGCTGATGAGGTAGAGGGCCGCGTCGCAGAGCTCGGCCGCGTTGTGCGGCGGGATCGAAGTCGCCATGCCGACCGCGATGCCCTGCGAGCCGTTGGCGAGAAGGTTCGGGAAGGCGGCCGGAAGGACGACGGGCTCCTCGTCCTCGCCGTTATAGGTATCCCGGAAATCGACCGCGTCCTCGTCGATGCCCTCCAGCAGCAGGCGCGCGACCTCCGTCAGGCGGGCTTCGGTGTAGCGGTAGGCGGCAGCGTTGTCCCCGTCCACGTTGCCGAAATTGCCCTGCCCGTCGACCAGGGGGTAGCGCTGCGCGAAATCCTGCGCGAGGCGGACGAGGGCGTCGTAGACCGCCTGGTCCCCGTGCGGGTGGTACTTACCGATGACGTCGCCGACGATGCGAGCGCATTTCTTGTAGGCGTCGCCGGGGTTGAGGCGCAGCAGCCGCATGGCGTGCAGGATGCGCCGGTGGACCGGCTTCAGGCCGTCCCGTGCATCCGGCAGGGCCCGGTGCATGATGGTGGAGAGCGCATAAGCGAGATATCGCTCCTCAAGGGCCTCCTTGAGGTTAATGGTCTCGATCTCGCCCCCGGAAGGCGGGTTGATGGGCTTACCCATGAAGAAACATCCCCAACGCGATTCGGCTGTTCTCTTGAGATGAGAACATATCAGAAACGTTTGTCGCCGTCCTCGGCCGTGGCGAGTGCGACGAAACGCGCCCGTTCCTCAGGCGGGGTGATTCCCCGCGGTGCGAACACGTGCTGTCTTAAGAAGAAGTCGGTCAGAGCGAAACCTGCCGCAACGTCAGCCTCCGCCGGCCGGTTGGACCGGCTCTGGCCGACGAGGAAACCCGGCAGCGGCAGCAGCCGGTCCTTGTAGGGTTCGCCGGCATCGGCGCTCACGGCCCGCCCGGTCCTTGGCGACACATAGGCCAGATCGTGGGTCTGGTCCGTCGCCGCGCAGCGGGTGAGATCGAGCCCGTAGCCAAGCTCCGCCAGGATCGCCACCTCGAAGCGCACGAAGAGGGCCGGCGCGAGGTCCGGGTCGTCCAGGTTGTCGACGAGCACCTCGAGGGTGTCGTAGAGCGGCCGGTGGGGATCGCGCTCGGGCAGCATGCGCAGGAGGTTGGTGAGGGTCGCGAGCCCGTAGAGCGCCATCGGCGACGCGATGAGCCGGGCCGCCCGCGACTGCCCGGGCTCCACCTGGAAGGTGCCGAGTTGTTCGTCGAGGCGGGCGCGCCAGACGGCATGCACGCTGTTCCCCGGCTGCAGCATGGGCTGGCGCGTTCGCGACCGGCCGCCATGAACGAGCCCGAGATGCCGGCCGTGCTCGCGCGTCATCACCTCCAGGATGACGCTCGATTCGCCGTGCTTGCGGGCACCGAGCACGATGCCCTCGTCGGACCATTGCATGAGGCCCCAGAACCCCTCTTCCGGACGGGAGATTATCATCCTCAGATAAGCATTCAGCGGCTCTTTTTCACGCCGCCGGTGGCGCTCTGCCGCTGGGGCAGCGCCACTTTCGTCTGACTCGCATCCCGGTCTTTCGTCCCGTTAAGCTTCGTTAATCGGTTGGAAAGGACTGGCGCCCACGATCGAAGGATCGGGCGGAGCCCTTGGAGCACAAGGGTTTGCGGCACAAGACGCCGCCCGCTCCGGAATGGGGGCTCATGATGGCAGGCGAGGCTCGTGCCGCTCTGATCGCGCTCTTCCTCTTCGCGGGCGCGGCGCACGCCTCCCCCATCCTGGTGGCTCAGGGCGAGGCGCCTCCCCTTCCCGCCTGGACGGGCTTCTGCGAGGAACATCCCGCCGAGTGCCGCCAGAACCGCCGGGAGCCGGAGACCGTCGCCGCCACCCCCGAGCTTCTGGAACTCGTCGATGCGGTGAACCGGTACGTGAACCGCACGATTCTACCCGTCACCGACCGCGACCGTCTCGGCGTGATCGACAACTGGGACTACCCCATCGACACGATGGGCGATTGCGAGGACATCCAGCTCCTCAAGCGCCGGTATCTCGTGGAAGCCGGCGTCCCCCACCGGTCGTTGCCCATGACCGTGGTCCTCGACGAAGTCGGGGAAGGCCACGCGGTCCTCACCGTCCGGACGGATCGCGAGGACCTCATCCTCGACAACAAGAACAACCACGTGAAGCGCTGGCACGAGACGGGGTACACCTACATCAAGCGCGAGGGCGACACCGCCACGGGTTGGGTGTTCCTGGAGGCCCGAACGACCCCGGTGACCACCGTGGCGGCGCAGTAGGAGCTCAGCGCAACGCCCGACACCTGCTAGGTCTGCGAGGCCGGCCCTCCTGAAACTTTCCGAACCGATGGCTGCGGCGCAGGTCACCCTGCCCGGGTCATCGGCACCACGTTGTGCAGCGTCTTCTCGGCGGTGTCGAAGAACTTGCGGATGTTGCGGGCGGCCTGGCGGATGCGCTGTTCGTTCTCGACCACGGCGATGCGGACATAATCGTCCCCGTGCTCGCCGAAGCCGATGCCCGGCGCCACGGCCACGTCGGCCTTCTCGACCAGAAGCTTCGAGAATTCGAGACTGCCGAGGACGCGGTAGGGCTCCGGGATCGGCACCCAGGCGAACATCGAGGCTCTCGGCGCCGGAATGGTCCAACCCGCCTTGCCGAAGGACTCGACCAGCACGTCCCGGCGGCGCTTGTACGTGGCGCGCATCTCGCGGATGCAATCCTCCGGACCGTTGAGCGCGGCAGTCGCCGCGACCTGAACCGGCGTGAAGGCGCCGTAATCGAGATACGATTTCACCCTCGCCAGGGCTGCCAGCAACCGCTCGTTGCCCACCGCGAAGCCCATGCGCCAGCCGGCCATGGAGAAGGTCTTGGACATGGAGGTGAACTCCACCGTCACGTCCATGGCGCCCGGCACCTGCAGCACGGAGGGCGGCGGCTCGCCGTCGAAGTACACCTCCGAATAGGCAAGATCCGACAGGAGGATCAGGTCGTGCTTCTTCGCGAAGGCGACGAGGTCCCGGTAGAAGTCGAGCGACGCAACGTAGGAGGTCGGGTTCGACGGGTAGCAGACCACGAGGGCAATGGGTTTTGGAATGGAATGCGCGACCGCGCGCTCGGCCGCCGGGAAGAAGGCCGGGGTCGGCTCGGCCGGTACGGAGCGGATGACGCCGCCCGCCATGAGGAAGCCGAAGGCGTGGATGGGGTAGCTCGGGTTCGGCACCAGCACGACGTCTCCCGGCGCCGTGATGGCCTGCGCCATGTTGGCGAAGCCCTCCTTGGAGCCGAGGGTCGCAACGACCTGGGTGTCGGGATTGAGCTTCACGCCGAACCGGCGCTCGTAGTAGCCCGCCTGAGCCCGCCGAAGACCCGCGATGCCCTTCGAGGCCGAGTAGCGGTCCGTGCGCGGCTTGCCCGCCGTCTCCACGAGCTTGTCGATCACGTGCTGGGGCGCGGGCAGGTCCGGGTTGCCCATGCCGAGATCCACGATGTCGGCGCCGTTCGCCCGGGCCGCGGCCTTGATCCGGTTCACCTGCTCGAAAACGTAAGGGGGCAGGCGCTTGATGCGGTGGAAATCGGACATTGGTGTTCCTGCGGGTTCGGCCGGGCCGGGCGAATCTTTAACAGTCCGGGCGGGCGAGGCCACCCCCTGCTGAGGGTTCAGGGCGTTTTCGCGGCCGGTCGTTTCCGAGGCGCATCAGCGGTCGCGGGTTCGGGCGGCGGGGTCGATCCGGCCTCGACGGCGCGATTGCGAGCGGCCTCGTTGCGGGAGCGCACCCGCTCGAGTTCGGCCTCTGCGGCCTTCACCTCGTCCGCGGTCCGGGCCGTGGTGGCGCGCTCCGGGGCGGCCCGGCCGACCGGGATGTAGTCGAGTTGAGCCGGACGGGACCGCTGCACGAACTCGGGCGCCTGATCGGGCGGCGGCCCTGCCCCGACCCCCGCGAAGGCATCGCGCACGGGGTTGGAGTTGCACCCCGCCAAAAGAATTGTGGTCGCGATGCAAAAGCTCTTAACGGCTGTCGGGTAAGGGGAAAACATTCGCGATGTCCGGGGTTGACGCAGCGTCTAGCCATGTGGGCCGGTCCACCGCTAAAATGTCGGAAACACGGCCTACGAGCAATGGGATCGGGTCTGGAGGGAGGCCACCATGGATCAGGGGCAAGGTGACATCAAGGCCGCCGACCTGCCGGATTTCGAGGCGCTGTCGCGAAACGTCGCCCGCTTCGTCGAGGAGGCCGGCAAGGCCACCGCGGCCTATCTGAAGCCGCTGGAGCAGCAGCCCGCAGCGTCGACCAACGGCGAGGAAATCGCCCAGATGGTGCGAACGCTGGGCACGGTGGCCGAGCGGTGGCTCGTCGATCCACAGAAGACCCTCGAAGCTCAAACCAAGCTCGGCACGCAGTTCTTCCAGCTTTGGGCATCGAGCCTGCAGCGAGTCCAGGGTGCGACCGTCGCACCGGTGGCGGCTCCCGAGCCGAAGGACTCCCGCTTTGCCGACCCGCAATGGTCCGAAAGCCCCGTCTTCGACTTCCTGAAGCAGGCCTATCTCATCCTCTCCCGCTGGGCCGAGGAGATGGTCGAAGCGGCGGACGGGCTCGACGAGCACACCCGCGCCAAGGCGCGGTTCTACGTGAAGCAGCTTACGGCGGCGCTCTCTCCGTCAAATTTCCTCGCCACCAATCCCGAGCTCATCCGCAAGACCTTCGAGGAGAACGGCGCGAACCTCGTCCGGGGCATGCAGATGCTGGCCGAGGACGTGCAGGCCGGGAAAGGGTCGCTCAAGATCCGACAGTCGGATCCGAGCCGCTTCAAGGTCGGGGTCAACATGGCGACGACCCCCGGCAAGGTGATCTTCCGCAACGAACTCATCGAGCTCATCCAGTACGCCCCAGCGACCGAGACGGTGCTCAAGCGCCCGCTTCTCATCGTTCCGCCCTGGATCAACAAGTACTACGTGCTCGACCTCAACCCGGAGAAAAGCTTCATTCGCTGGGCGGTGGCGCAGGGCCTGACGGTCTTCTGCATCTCATGGGTGAACCCGGACGAGCGGCACGCCAGCAAGAGCTGGGAAGATTACATGCGCGAGGGCGTCTTCGCGGCGCTCGACGCCGTCGAGGAGGCCACGGGCGAGAAGAAGGTCACGGCCATCGGCTATTGCGTCGGCGGCACGCTCCTCGCCGTCACCCTCGCCTACATGGCCGCCAAGAAGGACACGCGCATCGAGAGCGCGACGTTCTTCACGACTCAGGTGGACTTCACCCATGCCGGCGACCTGAAGGTGTTCGTCGACGAGGAGCAGATCGGCGCCCTCGAAGCCGGCATGAAGGCCCGGGGCTATCTCGAGGGCTCGCGCATGGCGAACGCCTTCAACATGCTGCGGCCGAACGATCTCATCTGGCCTTATATGGTCAACGTCTACATGAAGGGGAATTCGCCTTTCCCCTTCGACCTGCTCTACTGGAACTCCGACAGCACCCGCATGCCGGCGGCGAACCACTCGTTCTACCTGCGCAACTGCTATCTCGAGAACAACCTCGTGAAGGGCAAGATGGAGGTCGGCGGTGTCAAGCTCGACCTGTCGAAGGTGAAGATCCCGGTCTTCAACCTCGCGGCGCGGGAGGACCATATCGCCCCGGCGCGCTCGGTCTTCGAGGGCTCGAAGGCTTTCGGCGGGCCCGTGGATTACGTGCTCGCAGGCTCGGGGCACATTGCCGGCGTCGTGAACCCGGTCGGCAAGGCGAAGTACCAGTTCTGGACCGGAGGGCCGGTCAAGGGCGAACTGCAGGATTGGATCGCCGAAGCGACGGAGCATCCCGGCACGTGGTGGCCGTACTGGTTCGACTGGGTCGAGAGCCAGGCGCCGAAACACGTCAAGGCCCGGGAGCCGGGCGGCGGACGCCTAAAGCCGCTCTGCGACGCTCCGGGGACCTACGTGGCCGTGACGGCCTAAATCGCCGAAGCGAACCGCTCTGTCCGGGGTCGGACAGAGCGTCTTTCCTTTCGAAGGGTGGCGTCACCCTTCGGCTTACGGCAGCCCTCGTCACATATGGATGACGCGCCCATACGCATCCATGACGCTCTCGTGCATCATCTCGGACAGCGTCGGGTGCGGGAACACCGTGTGGATGAGCTCCTCCTCGGTGGTCTCGAGGTTCATGGCGACGACGAAGCCCTGGATCAGCTCCGTCACCTCCGCCCCGACGAGGTGGGCGCCGAGGAGTTGGCCGGTCTTCTTGTCGAAGATCGTCTTGATGAGACCCTCCGGCTCGCCGAGCGCAATGGCCTTGCCGTTGCCGGCGAACGGGAAGCGCCCGACCTTCACGTCGAAGCCCTGCTCCTTCGCCTTGGCCTCCGTGAGGCCGACCGACGCCACCTGCGGGTGGCAGTAGGTGCAGCCCGGAATCTTGCCCTTGTCCATGGCGTGGGTGTGCAGGCCCTTGATGGTCTCGACGCAGATCACGCCCTCGTGCTCGGCCTTGTGGGCGAGCATGGGCGGGCCTGCGACGTCGCCGATGGCGTAGATGCCGGGCACGCTGGTGCGCCCGAGGCCGTCCGTCACCACGGTGCCACGGTCCATCTTGACCCCGAGCTTTTCGAGCCCGAGCCCCTCCACATTGCCGACGACCCCTACCGCCGAGATCATCCGCTCCGCGGTGATGGTCTGAACGCCCTTCCCGTCGTCGATCGTCGCCGTGACGGAGTTCGCCCCCTTCTCGACCTTCGTAATCTTCGCTCCGGTGAGGATCTTCATCCCCTGCTTTTCCATGCGCTTCCTGGCATGGTTGGCGATCTCGGCATCCTCCACCGGCATGATCTGCGGCATGACCTCGACCACCGTGACCTCAACGCCCATGGTGCGGTAGAACGAGGCGAACTCGATGCCGATCGCCCCGGAGCCCATGACGATGAGCGATTTGGGCATCTCGGGCGGCACCATAGCCTCGAAATACGTCCAGATGAGCTTGCCGTCGGGCTCGATGCCCGGCAGCACCCGGGGCCGCGCACCCGTCGCGACGATAATGTGCTTGGCAGCATAGGTGCCGGGCTCCTTCACGCCCTTCGGCACGGGATGCTGCGGCTGCATAGCGGGCTTCTTCGGAGGTGTGACCACCACCTCGCCGGGCTTCGCGATCCCGGCTTCGCCCCAGATCACGTCGACCTTGTTCTTCTTCAGAAGGCCACCGACGCCACCGTTGAGCCGTCCCGACACGCCACGCGAGCGCTGGACGATCGCCTGCGCGTCGAACCCGATGCCCTGCGCCGACAGCCCGTAATCCTTCGCGTGCTGCATGTAATGGTAGATCTCGGCCGACCGCAGCAGCGCCTTCGTCGGGATGCAGCCCCAGTTGAGGCAGATGCCGCCGAGATGTTCGCGTTCGACCACCGCGGTCTTGAACCCGAGCTGCGCCGCCCGGATCGCCGCCACGTAGCCGCCTGGCCCGCCACCGATGACGATGATGTCGTATTGGTCCGCCATTTACGCCTCCAGTTCCCCTCCCTATTGCAGGGAGGGAATGGCGCCTCCGGTGTCGTCCCCGGCGGCGCAGAGTGCCGGGAGGGGATCCAGCCACTGGCTCGCGCCCTGCTGGACATGGATCCCCTTCCCTCGCCTTCGGCTCGCCGGGGATAACACCGGGCGCTTTGATTAAACCAGCATGCCCATCGGGTTCTCGATGAGCTGCTTGAACGCCGCCATGAGCTCCGCTCCGAGCGCGCCGTCGACGGCACGGTGGTCGGTGGAGAGGGTCACGGACATCACGGTCGCCACCGCCGGCGCGTTATTCTTGACGATCACGCGCTTCTCGCCCGCACCGACCGCGAGGATCGTCGCGTGGGGCGGGTTGATGACGGCGGAGAAATCCTTGATGCCGAACATGCCAAGGTTCGACACGGCGGTGGAGCCGCCCTGGTACTCCTCAGGCTTCAGCTTGCGGTTCTTCGCGCGCGCGGCGAGGTCCTTCATCTCGTTCGAGATGGCGGAGAGGGTCTTCGTTTCGGCCTTGCGCACCACCGGGGTGATGAGGCCACCGGGGATCGACACCGCGACGCCCACATCCGCGTGCTTGTGCTTCAGCATCGCGCCTTCGGTCCAGGACACGTTCGCGTCCGGCACCCGCATCATCGCGACAGCGAGCGCCTTGATGACGAAGTCGTTGACCGACACCTTGTATGACGGCTTGCCGTCCTTGTCCTTGGGCGCCGCGCCGTTGATCTGCTCGCGCAGGGCCAGCAGCGCGTCGAGCTCGCAATCGACCGTGAGGTAGAAGTGCGGGATCGTCTGCTTCGATTCGAGAAGGCGGCGCGCGATGGTCTTGCGCATCGAGTCGTGCGGGATCTCCTCGTAGGAGCCCGGCTCGAAGAACCGCTTGATCTGCTCGTCGCCCATGGGCGCCGCGAGGGGCGCTGCCGCGGGCTTCGGAGCGGGTGCGGCGGGAGCCGCCGCGGCGGCCTGCGCCGGCGTAGGTGCGGCTTTCGCTCCGCCGCCCGCAATCGCGGAGCGCACGTCCTTCTCGACGATGCGGCCGTGCGGTCCCGATCCCTGGATGGCCGCGAGGTCGAGGCCGGCCTCCTTGGCGACGCGCTTGGCAAGAGGCGAGGCGAAGATGCGCCCGCCCGGCCCGGCCCCGTTGGGCTTCGCCGCCGGGCCGGCATCCCGCGCCGCCGTCGCCGGGCCCTCGGGCGCCGTGTCGATGCGGGCGTAGGAGATGTGCCCCTCGGGCCCGCCCGCCGTCGTCGTGTTCGCCTGCGGCATCGACCCGGATGCGCTCGGCTGCGCAGCGGGTGCGGGCTGGGGCGCCGGAGCGCTCGCCGCCGGAGCCGGCGCGCCGCCCCCCGAACCCGTCACGCTCTTCGGGTCTTCGCCCTCGCCGGCGATGAGGGCGATGAGCTGGTTGACCGGCACGTCCGCCGTACCCTCCGGCACGACGATCTTGGCGAGGATGCCCTCGTCCACCGCCTCCACTTCCATGGTGGCCTTGTCGGTCTCGATCTCGGCGATCACGTCGCCGGACTTGATCGCGTCGCCTTCCTTCTTCAGCCACTTGGCAAGGTTGCCCTTCTCCATGGTGGGGCTGAGGGCAGGCATCAGGATGTTGATGGGCATGATGATGGGATCCTGATCGAGGTCAGTTGATCGCTTGCGTGGAGCCGGGATCGGTGGGGTCGTCGAGCTCCGCCTGGATGCCGGCGGAGATGGCCGCCATGGCCTCCTCCTCCGAGATCCCGGTCTCCATGGCGTAGACCCGGGCGGCGTGCCGGGCGAGGTCGACGAAGAGAACGCCCCAGGTGAACGGATCGTCGAAGGCGCGCCGGAGCGCGACGCTCACGGCCCCGTCCACCACCGAAGCCCGCAGGATCTCCACGCCGCCTTTCTCAAGAACGTCGGGCGGAAGACCGAGGGCTTCGAACTTGCGCTCAGCCATGGCGTCCTACCGGTAGAGAACGGCCTTCGCCGCCTGAACGACTTCGCCCACATTCGGCAGGGCGAGCTTCTCGAGGTTTGCCGCGTAGGGCATCGGCACGTCCTTGCCGGTCACGCGGGCCACCGGGGCGTCGAGGTAGTCGAAGGCGTTCTCCATGATCTTCGTCGCGATCTCGGCGGTGACGCCGGATTGCGGGAAGCCCTCCTCCACGGCGACGCAGCGGCCGGTCTTCATCACGGAGGCGACGACGGTGTCGATGTCCATCGGACGGATGGTGCGAAGGTCGATGACCTCCGCCTCGATGCCCTCCTTCTCCAGCTCGTGCGCGGCTTTCAGGGCGTAGGTCATGCCGATGCCGAAGGAGACGATGGTCACGTCCTTGCCCTGGCGGTGGACCCGCGCCTTGCCGATCGGCACCGTAAAGTCGTCGAGCTTCGGGACCGGGAAGCTCTGGCCGTAGAGGATCTCGTTCTCGAGGAAGATCACCGGGTTCGGATCGCGAATGGCGCTCTTAAGCAGGCCCTTGGCGTCCGACGCCGTGTAGGGCATCACGACCTTCAGACCCGGCACGTTGGAGTACCAGGCGGCGTAATCGTGCGAGTGCTGCGCGCCGACCCTGGAGGCCGCGCCGTTCGGGCCGCGGAACACGACGGGCGCGCCGAGCTGGCCGCCGGACATGTAGAGCGTCTTGGCCGCCGAGTTGATGATGTGGTCGATCGCCTGCATGGCGAAGTTGAAGGTCATGAACTCGACGATGGGCTTCAGGCCGACGAAGGCGGCTCCGACGCCGATGCCGGCAAAGCCGTGCTCCGTGATCGGCGTGTCCACGACACGGCGGGCGCCGAATTCCTGCAGCAGGCCCTGCGTGACCTTGTAGGCGCCCTGGTACTCGGCGACCTCTTCGCCCATCACCATGACGTTCTCGTCTCGGCGCATCTCCTCGGCCATCGCATCGCGAAGGGCCTCCCGAACCGTCATGTTGACGAGTTCCGTGCCCTCGGGGATCTCCGCCATGGCATCGTACGACGTCCGGCTCGTGACCACCGACGGGGCGGCCGGCGTCGCGACCGGGCCCTGGTCGCCGCCCTGGCGTGCGTCCGGCGCCGGACGGCTCGCCATGCCCTCGGCCTGCATGTCGGGAACGGGGGCGGGCTGCGGGGCGCTGGGACCGGGAGCCGGAGGCGCCTCGCCGCCGCCCTGGGCCGGGCCGCGGGAGGCCGCCGACACGTCCTCGCCCTCCCCCGCCAGCACGGCGATGGGCGTGTTCACCGCCACGTTGTCGGTGCCGTCCTCGATGAGGATCTTGGCCAGCACGCCCTCGTCGATGGCCTCCACCTCCATGGTGGCCTTGTCGGTTTCGATCTCGGCGAGAACGTCGCCGGGTTTGACCTTGTCGCCCTCGCGCTTGAGCCATTTCGCGAGCTTGCCCTGCTCCATGGTGGGCGAGAGGGCGGGCATGAGGATGTCGATCGCCATCGGGTGACCTGTGAGATTGCAGTTGCGGCGTGGGGCGGCGCTAAGGCCGCCCTAGAGCAGGATGTCGGTGTAGAGCTCGGACACGTCGGGCTCGGGATCGTGGGTGGCAAATTCCGCCGCCTCGTTGACGATCTCGCGCACGCGTCCGTCGATCACCTTCAGCTCGTCCTCCGAGAGCCTCCAGGTCTCGAGGAGGCGGCGGCGCACCTGCTCGATCGGATCGTGCTCTTCCCGCATGCGGGTCACCTCGTCCTTCGTGCGGTACTTCGCCGGGTCGGACATGGAGTGGCCGCGGTAGCGGTAGGTCTGCATCTCGAGGATGTAGGGACCCTTGCCGGAGCGGGCATGCTCGATGGCGCGCTGGCCGGCGGCGTAGACCGCCCGGACGTCCATGCCGTCCACCTGCTCGCCGGGGATGCCGAACGAGACGCCGCGCTTGGAGAAATCCGTCTGGGCGGAGGCCCGGCTGACGGAGGTTCCCATGGCGTAGCGGTTGTTCTCGATCACATAGACGACGGGGAGCTTCCAGAGCTCCGCCATGTTGAAGCTCTCGTAAACCTGACCCTGGTTCGCGGCGCCGTCCCCGAAATAGGTGAGGCAGACATTGCCGTTGTCCCGGTATTTGTTGGCGAAGGCGATGCCGGTACCAAGGGAGACCTGGGCGCCGACGATGCCGTGGCCACCATAGAAATGCTGCTCCTTGGAGAACATGTGCATGGAGCCGCCCTTGCCCTTGGACAGGCCGCCCCGGCGCCCGGTGAGTTCCGCCATGACGCCCTTGGGGTCCATGCCGCAGGCGAGCATGTGGCCGTGATCGCGGTAGCCCGTGATGTTCTGGTCACCCGGAATCGTGGCCATCTGCATGCCGACCACCACGGCCTCCTGGCCAATATAAAGGTGGCAGAAGCCGCCGATGAGGCCCATGCCGTACATCTGGCCGGCCTTCTCCTCGAACCGGCGAATGAGCAGCATCTCGCGGTAGGCCGCGCTGTCCTGATCCTTGTCGAACTGGGGGATGTTGGGGGCGGTTTTCCTCGCCGCGTTCTTCTGTTGGGCCTTAGCGGCTTGGGTCACTCGAAGCGCCTTCCTGGCAGCCACAGCCATCGGATCCTCCGAAGGGGTTGGGTCGTTGTCAGATGTAGCGCAGGAGAAAGCGGAAATCGAGAGGGTGCAACCGGCCGCACCGGCGCAGGGTGAATGCTTCAAGCTATTGCTCTTACAAAGCGATTTTAGATCAACCTGTTTTCAGCTGATCGATTGCGGGCATTGCTGCTGTGCAGCAATCGTCAGGGCCCGGTCATGATCACGATATCGTTCCGGTGGACCTTCCCGAGCATGATCCGCGCCCGCTCCTCCAGAAGGTCCCGGTCGATCTGGTCGCTGCGCAGGAGCGCGATCCGCCGCTCCCATTCCGCATGCTCGCCCTTCACCGCCGCGAGATCCGCGGCGAGGTGGTGCGCCTGGATCTTGAACTGCCGCTTCGCCTCGAGCCCGTGAGCGCCCGTATGGGCATGGTGCCAGAAATACGCGACCAGCGCGCCGGAGATGCCGTAGAGCACCAGCGGGAGGAGGATTCTGCGCGCGCGCTTGCGGACGACCATGGGGCGAACGTTAGGGCCGTAGGGTTAAGGGCGGGTAACCCTGCAGAGGCGCAGCAAGGGCGGGCTACCGTATGAGCGCGAAGCTGCTCGCTCCCCCTCCCCCTTGAGGGGAGGGGTAAGGGGTGGGGGTGGCGGCCGCTTGTCTGACGGTGAGGGTGCTGCCGCCACCCCACCTCCAACTCCTCCCCTCAAGGGGAGGAGGGTAGGTCGCGCCTCCCGCGTTCCTAAGCGTTCGCGCTCGGTTTACCGCAGCGCCTTGAGGGCGCCCCGCCCGGCGTACCGCGCCTGTTCGCCGAGTTGCTCTTCGATCCGGATGAGCTGGTTGTACTTGGCCAGCCGGTCCGAGCGGGCGAGCGAGCCGGTCTTGATCTGCCCGCAATTCGTCGCCACCGCGAGGTCCGCGATGGTGGCGTCCTCGGTCTCCCCCGAGCGGTGGGACATCACGGCGGTGTAGCCGGCCCGGTGGGCCATATCGACGGCCGAAAGGGTCTCGGTCAGGGAGCCGATCTGGTTCACCTTGACGAGAATGGAATTGCCGACGCCCTTGGCGATGCCCTCAGACAGGCGCGAGACGTTCGTCACGAAGAGGTCGTCGCCCACGAGTTGGCACCGCGACCCGACGAGGTCCGTAAGCGCCTTCCAGCCCTCCCAGTCGTCCTCGCCCATACCGTCCTCGATGGAGACGATGGGATAGGTGTCGACGAGTTTCGCCAGGTACTCCGCCTGCTGTTGCGGCGAGCGCTTCTGGCCCTCGCCCTCGTAATCGTAGGTGCCGCCCTTGAAGAACTCGGTGGCGGCGCAGTCGAGGGCGATCACCATGTCCTGGCCCGGCTTGTAGCCGGCCTTCTCGATCGACTGCATGACGAAGTCGAGGGCCGCCTCGGCGGAGGGCAGGTTCGGGGCAAAGCCGCCCTCGTCGCCCACATTGGTGTTGTGGCCGGCGGCCTTGAGGGCGCCTTTGAGGGTGTGGAACACCTCGGCGCCCATGCGCACCGCCTCCGCGAGCGTGGGCGCGCCGACGGGCATGATCATGAATTCCTGGAAGTCGATCGGGTTGTCCGCATGGGCGCCGCCGTTGATGATGTTCATCATCGGCACCGGCAGAACGCGGGCCTGGGTGCCGCCCACATAGCGGTAGAGCGGCAGCGAGGAGGCCTCGGCGGCGGCTTTGGCGACGGCGAGCGAGACGCCAAGGATGGCGTTGGCGCCGAGGCGGGCCTTGTTGGGGGTGCCGTCGAGTTCGATCATCGCCTCGTCGATGGCGACCTGCTCCTCGGCGTCCATGCCGCCGATCTGGTCGAAGATCTCGCCGTTGACGGCGTCCACCGCCTTTGTGACGCCCTTGCCGAGGTAGCGGGACTTGTCGCCGTCGCGCAGCTCCACCGCCTCGTGCGCGCCCGTGGAGGCGCCGGAGGGCACCGCGGCGCGGCCCATGGAGCCGTCCTCCAGGACGACGTCCACTTCGACGGTTGGGTTGCCTCGGCTGTCGAAGATCTGGCGGGCAACGATATCGACGATCGCGGTCATGAAGGCTCCTGTCGGCGAGGGTGCGGCGGCCGGACGGCCAAGGTCTGGCGCGGCTTATCGACCAGAACACCGGATGGGGCAAGGACAGCCCCGCACATGTGGCGCCGATGCGAAGGGTCAATTTCGCCGGCGGGAACAATCTTCAGCCGAAGTGGCGGGCACGCTGCGAGTTCAGCGGGGGCGCTGGGTGGGTCCCGTCAGAGCGGCGGCCGCGGCGAGGCCGACGCCCAGGATCACAGCGGCAGCGAGGGCCATGGTAGGCAGAAGACCCGCCGTTCGGAGCCCGATCCCGAGGATCACGACGCCGAGCGCCTGGCCGACGAAGAACGCGAAGGCGTGGATCGCCACCGCGGAGGCCCGGGCCTCCGGCGCGATCTCCGTCACCTGGGTCTGGAACGAGTTGTGGAGCATGTAGAATCCAAGGCCGAGAGCCACCATAGCGGCGGCGTCGAGGCGCCAGTCGCCGGCAAGGCCGAGGCTCAGGTTGGCGGAGCCCGCGACGACGCCGCCGGCGACGAGCATCCAACGCAGCCCCAGGACCCGCAACATCCAGGAAAGCAGGGCCGAGTAGAGGAGACCGCCCACGGCGAAGCCGGCGAGCACCAACCCCGCCTCGGCGGCACCGCCCTCCCCTCGGCTTTCGAGGAGCGGCGCGATGTAGGGAAAAAGACCGAAGACCGCGAGAGCCTCGACGAAGACGAGGGCGAAGAGGGTCTGGGCCCGGCTGTTGCGGAGGATGACGCGGTAGCGCTCGACGGCCTTGCCGAGGTCGAAGGCGGAGCCCGCCGGAGCGTCGCGGAAGCCGAGCACGGTGGCGATGAGGGCCGCGACCATCATGGCAGTCGTGACGCCGAACACCCCGCGCCAGCCGATGAACTCCGCCAGGATGCCGGCGAGGGAGGAGCCTGCGAGCTGGCCCACGATGGCGGCGGCGATGAACCGGCTGATCGCCACCTGCCGGCTCGCCATGTCGACCCGGTCGCCGACGAGGGCGAGAGCAAGAGGAATGACACCGCCGGCCGCCGCGCCGGCCAGGATCCGCAAGGCGAAGAGCATCGGGGCGTCGGTGGCGACGACGGATGCCAGCAGCGCCGCCACCAGCACTGCAAGGCAGATCTTCATGACCCGCTCCTTGCCGACCGCGTCGCCGACCGGTCCGAGGATCGGCTGGATCAAGGCGTAGGGCAGCGTGAAGGCGGCGGAGAGAAGCGCCGTGGTCTCGACGGTCGTCCCGAGGTCTCGCGCCATGACCCCGACCATGGGCTCCACCGCCCGGCCCGAGAAAGTCGAGGCGAAGGCGCTCGCGGCCAGAATCCAGATGAAGCTGTGGGACATCGCCCGCCGGGGTGGTGCGGGCAGGCGCGACCTGCCGCTCACCACGGGTTTAGGGTCAGGCTTGACCTTTGGCCAGCGCGTCGAAGGCTTTGAGCTTTCGCAGCAGGCCTTCCATCTCCTTCAGCGGCACCATGTTGGGTCCGTCGGAGGGCGCGCGGTCGGGGTCCTGGTGCGTCTCGATGAAGAGCCCCGCGACCCCGACCGCCACCGCCGCCCGGGCGAGCACCGGCACGTATTCCCGCTGGCCGCCCGAGGTGGCGCCCCGGCCGCCGGGCTGCTGCACGGAATGGGTGGCATCGAAGATCACCGGTGCGCCGGTGGTCTCGGCCATGATGGGCAGAGCCCGCATGTCGGAGACGAGGGTGTTGTAGCCAAAGCTCGCCCCGCGCTCCGTCACCATCACGTTGGGGTTGCCGGCGCCCGTCACCTTGGCCGCAACGTTCGCCATGTCCCAGGGCGCCAGGAACTGGCCCTTCTTCACGTTCACGGCCCTGCCCGTCTTGGCGGCGGCGAGGAGCAGGTCCGTCTGGCGGCACAGGAAGGCGGGGATCTGCAACACGTCCACGACTTCGGCGACCGCGGCGCATTGCTCGTTCTCGTGCACGTCCGTCAGGACCGGCAGGCCGAAGCGCTCCTTCACCTCGGCGAACACGCTCATCGCCTTGTCGAGACCGATGCCCCGGGCGCTGCCCGCGGAGGTGCGGTTCGCCTTGTCGAAGGACGACTTGTAGACGAGCCCGATCCCGAGGCGCCCCGTCATCTCCTTCAAGGCCGAGGCCATTTCGAGCGCGTGCTCGCGGCTCTCCATGGCGCAGGGGCCGGCGACGAGGCTGAACGGCAGATGGTTGCCGAACCGGACGGAGCCGACGGCGACGGTGGCTTGGGGCGCGGTGCTGGTCATGGGCGCTGACTAACGCGATCCGGCCCGCGCTGGAAGCGCCACGGTGTCATCCCTGCCCCTGCGGCAGTGCCTAATAGGTCATCGCCGCCGCATTGATGATGCCTGCAGCGAGGGACGCGGCTCCAAGGAACAGGGCCGCCGCCATCTCGCCCGCTGCAATGCGCTGGGACAGGTTGGGCAGGAGGAGGCGCACGAGCCAATAGGCCAGGATCTGCACCGCGAGGGCGACGAGACCCCACACCAGACAATCGATCACGTCCTGTGCATGGACCACTGCGCTCGCCAGCGGCAGTGCGAAGCCCACGAGACTGAGCCCCAGGGCCACAGCGGCCGAGATCACGTTCTGCCGGATGAGGGCGAATTCGTTATGGGCGGTGGCCAGGGTGTAAAGGGCGAGATAGAGCGCGACGAGCGCCACAGAGAGCGCGAAGAAGATCAAGAATTCGCCCAAGCCGGCGAGCGTCGATGCCATGGCGGCCCCCGTTCATCGCACCCGTCCTCGCGGTTTTGCGAATCGGCGGGATCTTAGGCCGGCTCGAACGCAATCGCGACGCCAAAGGCCGCGCTTGCCGGAACGATGAGGCGCGTGCCGATGCGCTGGTAGGGGATGCCCGCCGCATCGAGCCGGTGCCCCTGGGCGACGATCTCCGCGACGCGAACCGAGAAGGCGACGAGGGCAGGCTCCTCAGCCTCCTCCTCGACCGACACGTAGGCCTCCGCCGCATCGTCCAGGGTCATGACGTCGAGCCGCCCGCGGGGAAGCGCGAAGGAGAGGTCCCGGCCCGAGGCCTCCACGGGCTCCGCCCCCGTGAGCACGGTGAGGAAACGCCGATGCCGGACCGGATCCGGGGTCGCGAGCACGACGGCGCCCAAAGCCGCGGCGCCGTTGGGATGGAGCTGAAGAATCGGATTCCAGAAGTTCTCCGGCCGGTGCTGCTGGCAGACGAAGAAGCCGACATCCGCAGCCTCCGGATCGAGGGCGAAGGCCAGCGTGAAGGCGACGTGGACCTCCGCGCCGTCGGGCTTTCGCCCCCGCCGCTCGAAGAAGAACGGCTCGAACGTGCCGATACCGGCCTCGGCGAAGAGCCGCGCATCCGTCGCGGCATCCCGGCTCTCCAGTGCCAGCATGGCGAAGCCCTCCCGGCGGGAGAGGTAGCTCCGAACGAAGGCCCCGAAGCTGAAGCGGCCGGCTTGATGCGAGGGCGCCTCGCCTCCCTCGCCGGCCGTAATCAGTTCGAGGAAGGCGCCCGGAAACTGAACGAGACGGTTCTCGGTCCCCCAGGGATGCCGGTTGCGGGCTCCGACCTGGAAGCCCAGGCGCTCGTAGAAACGGCCCGCCCCGTCGAGATCGCGGACGGCGAGAACGAGGTGGTCGAGGCCGCGGGGCATGGGCACTCCGGTCGAGGCGCCCTCGTCATGGAGGTCGAGGGCCGATGCCTACCAGAATAGGACGCCGCCGGTCCGGGGCGAGGTCCGGACCGGCAGCCGGGCGCGGGCCCCCGCCGCTCAGACGAGCCGGCTTTGCACCACCGCGGCGTTGATGAAGCTCGAGAAGAGGGGGTGGGGCTCGAAGGGCCGCGACTTCAGTTCCGGATGGTACTGGACGCCGATGAACCAGGGGTGGTCGGCATATTCCACGATCTCCGGCAGGACGCCGTCGGGCGACACCCCGGAGAAGCGCAGGCCCTTCTGCTCCAGCCGGTCGCGATAGGCCATGTTGACCTCGTAGCGATGGCGGTGCCGCTCGGTGATCTCCGTGCCGCCATAGACCTCCGCGACCTTGGAGCCCGGCGCGAGCTTGGCGTGGTAGGAGCCGAGGCGCATGGTGCCGCCGAGATCGCCCCCCGCCGCGCGCTTCTCGAGCTCGTTCCCGCGCAGCCACTCGGTGAGGAGGCCGACCACGGGCTCGTCGGTGGGGCCGAATTCGGTGGAGCTCGCCTCCTTGACGCCCGCAAGGTTCCGGGTCGCCTCGATGACGGCCATCTGCATGCCGAAGCAGATGCCGAAATACGGGATCTTGCGCTCCCGGGCGTAGCGGGCCGCCTGGATCTTGCCCTCCGCCCCGCGCTTGCCGAAGCCGCCGGGGACGAGGATGCCGTGAATGCCCTCGAGATAGGGAGCCGGGTCCTCACTCTCGAAGACCTCGCTCTCGATCCAGTCGAGGTTCACCTTCACCTGATTGGCGATGCCGCCGTGATTCAGGGCCTCGATGAGGGACTTATAGGCGTCCTTGAGCCCGGTATACTTGCCGACGACGGCGATGTTGACCTCGCCCTCCGGGTTGCGCACCCGGCCGGAGATCGTCTTCCAGCGGTCGAGCTTCGGGGCCGGGGCATTCTCGATGCCGAAGGCGGCCAGCACCTCGGTGTCGAGGCCCTGCTCGTGATAGGCCAGGGGCACGTCGTAAATCGAGGGTGCGTCCCGCGCCTCGATCACCGCCGTCTCGCGCACGTTGCAGAAGAGCGCGAGCTTGCGGCGCTCGTCCTTCGGAATCTCGCGGTCCGTGCGGCACAGGAGGATGTCGGGCTGGATGCCGATGGAGCGCAGCTCCGCCACGGAGTGCTGGGTCGGCTTCGTCTTGAGTTCGCCCGCCGAGGGGATGAAGGGCAGGAGCGTCAGGTGCACGTAGATGCACTGGCCGCGGGCGAGATCGTTGCCGAGCTGACGGATGGCCTCGAAGAAGGGCAGGCCCTCGATGTCGCCCACCGTGCCGCCGATCTCGACCAGCACGAAGTCGAACCCCTCGTTGCCGGTGGTCACGAACTCCTTGATGGCGTTGGTGACGTGCGGGATCACCTGGATGGTGGCGCCGAGATAGTCGCCCCGGCGCTCCTTGGTGATGATGTCGAGATAGATTCGGCCCGTCGTGATGTTGTCCGCCTTCGTCGCCGGAACGCCCGTGAAGCGCTCGTAGTGCCCGAGGTCGAGATCCGTCTCGGCGCCGTCGTCGGTGACGAAGACCTCGCCGTGCTGATAGGGGCTCATCGTCCCCGGGTCGACGTTGAGGTAGGGGTCGAGCTTGCGAAGCCGGACCTTGTAGCCACGAGCCTGGAGAACCGCTCCCAGGGCGGCTGAGGCCAGCCCCTTGCCGAGCGAAGACACCACGCCGCCGGTGATGAATACGTACCGCGTCATGGACCTCGATCCATAAAGGAGGCTTCCCGATTGCGCAAACGCCTTCGGCGGGCCTCGACTGCCATCCACAAAAGAAGAGGGCCGGAGCGAATCCGGCCCTCGCGAGGGGTCTTGGTCGGCCGCCGCCTTACTGCGATTGCGGGACCTGCGGCGCCCCGCCGGGTGCGGCGGGAGCCTGGAAGGGAATGCTCGGCGCGGCCGGGGCCGCGGGGGCGCCGCCGGCGGGAGCCGCGGGCTGCTCGCCCTGCATGCGCTGGAGCTGTTCGAGGACGCCGGGGCCGCCGCCGGGGGCCGGGGCCTGCTGCTGCTGGCCGGCCGGAGCGGGCGCGGCGCCGTCGAAGATCGAGCGGGGCGCGCGGCCGTAGCTCGCGAACAGGGTCAGCACGATGCTCGTGACGAAGAAGAGGCCGCCGAGGATCGCGGTGGCGCGGGTCAGCGCGTTCGCCTGGCCACGGCCCGTCATGAAGCCCGACACGCCGCCGCCCCCGCCGCCGCCGAGACCGAGCCCGCCGCCCTCCGAGCGCTGCAGGAGCACCACGCCGATAAGGGCAAGCACGATGATCAGGTGGACGATGATGATGACTGTTTGCATGAAAAACGCCTCAAGCGGCTGCGCTCCAGGGCGCCAGCCGCTCGTCTCTTTGCCGGTTGGCCGGCCCTGTAGCATAGGTGCGCCCGGGATCAAAGGGCCGCAAGGGCCCTCCGCCGGAGCGCCCGTCAGCCGCGATAGGCCGCCGCGATCCCGAGGAAATCCGCAGCCACGAGGCTCGCGCCGCCCACGAGGGCGCCGTCCACGTTCTCGACCGCCATGAGTTCGGCGGCGTTCGAGGGCTTCACGGAGCCGCCGTAGAGGATGCGCATCCCCTGCCCGCCCCCGCCGACGAGGCGGCCGACCTCGGAGCGGATGGCCGCGTGAACTTCCTTCACGTCGCCGGCGGTGGGGGTCAGGCCCGTGCCGATGGCCCAGACGGGCTCGTAGGCGATCACAAGGTTGTGGGCGCCGGAGCCCTCCGGGATGGAGCCGGCGAGCTGCCCGCCGACGACGGCGAGGGCCTTGCCGGCCTCGCGCTCCTCGCGCGTCTCGCCGACGCACAGGACTGCGACGAGGCCCGCCCGGTGGGTGGCGGCGGCCTTCGCCCTCACGTCCGCATCCGTCTCACCATGGTACTGCCGGCGCTCGGAATGGCCGACGATGACGTAGGCGGCGCCGGCATCCGCGAGCATCTCGGCGGCGATGTCCCCCGTGAAGGCGCCCGACGCCTTGGCATGGCAATCCTGGCCGCCGACGGCGATGCCCGATCCCGCGGCCGCCTGCGCAAAGGCGTGGACGAGCGTCGCGGGCGGGCAGACCAAGAGGTCGACCCTGGCCTTGAGCTCCGGCGCGTAGCCGGCCTGGATCTCCTTCAGCACGTCCGCGGACCCGCGCAGGCCGTTCATCTTCCAGTTGCCCGCCACCAGGGGGCGCGGCCGTTCTGCACTCATCCGGAAACTCCTGTCACGCTCGTGAACCCTGCCCCTATAGAGGGCCGGCGCGTCTTTCAACCAGGGCCGCCCTTCCCCGCCGGGCGTCGATCGGGTATCGCCACCCTTTGTTCGGTCAGGTCACGACGGATCCACGATGCTTCAAAACATTCGCAAGGCCAGCAAGGGTGTGGTCGGCAAGATCGTCGCCACGCTGCTGTTCGGGCTTCTGATCATCAGCTTCGCGATCTGGGGCATCGGCGACATCTTCCGGGGCGCGCCGCAGAACAGTGTGGCCCGGGTCGGGAACACGGACATCACCACCGAGCAGTTCCGCACGGCCTTCAACAACGAGTTCCAGCGCATCAACCGCCAGTTCGGCGGACGCCTGACCCAGCAGCAGGCCCGGGCGTTCGGCCTCGACCAGCAGGTTCTGGGCCGGCTCGTGAACGAGGCGGTGCTGAACGAGCGGGCCAAGGCGCTGGGCCTCGCGGTCCCGGACCAGCTCATCGCCCGCTCCATCATGGAGCAGCCGGGCTTCCGCGGCCCGGACGGGCAGTTCAACCGGGCGCAGTTCGATGCGGTCCTGCGGGACAACGGCCTCAGCGAGGCCGGCTTCGTGCGCGAGCAGGGAGCCTCCCTGTCGCGCCTGCACATCGCCGAAGCCCTCGCCGGCGCCCTGCCGACGCCCCTCTCGGCCCAAGAGGCGCAGCACCGCTTCGCCAACGAGCGCCGCGAGGCGCAGTACTTCATCCTGCCGCCCGCGGCCGCCGGCGAGATCCCGGCCCCGACCCCCGAGCAGCTCCAGGGCTTCTACGAGGAGCGCAAATCCTCCCTCCGGGCGCCCGAGTACCGGGCGCTCAACGTCCTCGCGCTCGAAGCCTCGGCCCTCGCCAGGCCCGAAGCCGTGCCGGACGCCGACGCCCGGCAGCGCTACGAGGCCAGCAAGGCGAGCTTCGGCACGCCGGAGCGGCGCACGCTGCAGCAGATCGTCTTCCCCACGGCCGAGGAGGCCGAGGCCGCGGCGAAGCGCATCCAGGAGGGCACCGCCTTCGAAGCGCTCGCCACGGAGCGGGGCGTGTCGCCCCAGGACCTTGAGATCGGCACCCTCACGAAGGCCGAGATGCTCGATCCGGCGGTGGCGGACGCCGCCTTCGCCCTTCAGGAGGGCGCCGTGAGCGCCCCCGTTCAGGGCCGGTTCGGCACCGTGCTCGTGCGGGCGACGAAGGTCGAGCCGGAGGCCGTGAAGGCCTTCGAGGAGGTGGCCGCGGAGGTGAAGCAGCAGATCGCCCAGGAGCGGGCCCGCGCCCAGCTCGACGAGGTTCACGACCGGATCGAGGACATGCGCGCCAGCGCCCGGCCGCTCGCCGAGATCGCGACCGAGCAGAAGCTCGCCCTGCAACAGATTCCCGCCGTCGACCAGGAGGGCCGGGACAAGGCCGGCAACCCGGTGGCCGACCTGCCGGAGGGCGAGACCCTGCTGCGCTCGGCCTTCGCATCGGATATCGGCGTCGACAACGAGGCCCTGCGCACCCGCGGCGGCGGCTATGTGTGGTTCGACGTGACGGGCATCGACCCGGCCCGGGACAAGACCCTCGACGAGGTCCGGCCGGAGGTGGAGCGCCTCTGGCGCGAGAACGAGACGTCCCAGCGCCTCGCCGAGCGCGGCCGGGCGCTGGCGGAGCGCCTCGACAAGGGCGAGCCCATCGAGACCCTCGCCGCCGAGGCGAACGCGCCCGTCAAGACCGCCGCCGACATCGCGCGCCGGCAGCCGAAGGACGAGCTGACCGCCGACGCGGTGGCCCGCATCTTCGCGACCCCGGTCGGCAAGGCGGCTACGGCCCCGAACGGCCCCGATACGCGGGCCGTGTTCAAGGTGACGGCCGCGACCGTGCCGCCGCTCAACACCACGACCCAGCAGGCGGACGCCGTGAAGAATCGCCTCCGCGACGCGCTGAGCGACACCCTGATCGAGCAGTACATCGCCGACCTGCAGAAGGAGATCCCGGTCTCCGTGAACCAGCAGGCCCTGCGGCAGGTGATCGGCGGCGACGTCTGACCGATGCTCGTGACGCCCGACTTCGAGGCCTTCGCCCGGGCCTACGGGGCGGGCGAAGCCTCGGCCCTCCGCCTCACGCTCCTCGGCGACCTGCTGACGCCGGTGGCGGCTTTCCTGCGGCTGCGCCACGGGCGGCGGGGCGCCGCCTTCCTCCTCGAATCCGTCGAGGGCGGCGCGGTGCGCGGGCGCTTCTCGATGATCGGCCTTGATCCCGATCTCGTCTGGCGCTGCGAGGGCGGCGCGGCGTCGCTCAACCGGGAGGCCCGGCACGATCCGGGCGCCTTCATCCTTGAGAGGCGGCCGCCCCTCGAGAGCTTGCGGGCCCTCATCGCCGAGAGCGCCCTGCCCCTCGAGGACGACATGCCCCCCATGGCGGCGGGCCTGTTCGGCTATCTCGGCTATGACATGGTGCGCGAGATGGAGCGGCTGCCGGAGCCCAATCCGGATGCGCTCGGGGTGCCGGACGCCATCATGATCCGCCCCACCGTCATGGTGGTGTTCGATGCGGTGAGGGACGAGATCTCCCTCATCACGCCGGTCCGGCCGCAGGCCGGGGTTGCCGCGAAGGCGGCCTACGAGAGCGGGCTTGCCCGAATCGAGGAGGTGGCCTTCGCCCTCGAGCGCCCCCTGCCCCTCGACGACCGCTCCGATCCGGCCGCCATCCGCTTCGAGCCGCCGGTCTCGAACACCTCGCCGGAGGAGTTCGAGGCGATGGTGGCCCGGGCGAAGGATTACATCCGGGCGGGCGACATCTTCCAGGTGGTGCTGTCCCAGCGCTTCGAGTCGCCCTTCCCGCTCCCTGCCTTCGCGCTCTACCGCTCGCTGCGGCGCGTGAACCCGGCCCCGTTCCTGTGCTACCTCGACTTCGAGAGCTTCCAGATCGTCTGCTCCTCGCCCGAGATCCTGGTCCGGGTGCGGGACGGCAAGGTCACGATCCGGCCCATCGCCGGCACCCGCCCGCGGGGCGCGACGCCGGCCGAGGACCGGGCCCATGCCGAGAGCCTTCTCGCCGATCCGAAGGAGCGGGCCGAGCACCTCATGCTGCTCGATCTCGGGCGCAACGATGTAGGCCGGGTCTCGGCCATGGGCTCGGTCGAGGTCACGGATTCGTTCTTCCTCGAGTATTACAGCCAGGTCATGCACATCGTGTCGAACGTCGAGGGCCGCCTCGATCCGCGCCACGACGGGCTGCAGGCCCTCGTGGCGGGCTTTCCGGCCGGCACGGTCTCGGGCGCGCCCAAGGTGCGGGCGATGGAGATCATCGACGAGCTCGAGAAGGACAAGCGCGGGCCCTATGCCGGCTGCATCGGGTATTTCGGCGCGAACGGCGAGATGGACACCTGCATCGTGCTGCGCACCGCATTGGTGAAGGACGGCCGCATGGCCGTGCAGGCCGGCGCCGGCATCGTCTACGATTCCGATCCGGCCTCCGAGCAGCAGGAATGCGTCAACAAGGCCAAGGCCCTCTTCCGGGCCGCCGAGGACGCGGTGCGGTTCGCGAGCCGCGCCCGGTTCGGGCAGTAGGCGGGACCGCGCCGCACTGGGCTTCAGGCACGGCTTCTCGGCGTCGCTCGTGTGGAGCGGCCCCTTTCCCTCGCCGCTGGTGCGGGAGGCAGGGGCTGAAGGGGAGCGGGACGCTGGCGGTCCGGCTGTGGTGGTAGGGAAGACAAGGGCCGGAAGCCCCCAGCGTCCCGCCGGCGTTCTTGTCAGACCGGATCGGCCCCGCACTCCGGCCCTGTGCCTCGCGTGAGGCGCATGGCCTTAAGCTGGTCCTGCCAGGGCGCCACCGTAGTATGGCGCGGGCGGGCCTCTTGGGGCAGCGGGCCGTGCAGGCGACGCCAGAGCTGGTCGTCTCCCGTCGGTGGCGCTGCCTTGCGCC
>DASZBD010000029.1:0-161013 GCA_035944475.1 Microvirga sp. | reverse complement strand
CCGCTACCGCAAGCGCCAGCGCGAGGTCGAGGACCCGGACGGCAGCTACATGGCAGGGATGATCTCGCCGCCCTCTCAGATGGAGGTGGTTGCGATGGAGGAACTGAGGGCTGCCCTCCTGAGGCTGCCCGTTGCCCAGCGCGAGGCCGTGTTGCTGATCGCAGCCGGGGTGACCCTTGCGGAGGCGGCCACCATCTGCGGCGTGATGGAGGGCACGATCAAGAGCCGCGTCGGGCGGGGCCGGGCTGCGCTCGCCCAAGCCTTGAGCATCTCAGGTGCTGGTGACCTTGGAGCGGATGCCGTCACGAGAGCCGTCCTTCAGGAGCAGGGTGTCAGGTGACGCATTGTCCTGATGGGTGGTGGTCCATGCGGGAGGTATCGATGGCTACGAACGGGTCGGATGGGCTTGAGCCAGCGCAGGACGCTCCAGACGATGCCATCCCGCTCGTGAGCTACTACGAGCACGAGCGGCACCGACGTGAGGTCATCCGCAACGTGGCGGTGTTCCTGGCCTTCTGCATGGCGGTCGCAGCTGCTGGCGTTGGTTTGCTGGCCTACTGGCAGCAAGCACTCTGAGGCCGACCTTGCGTCCGTGAAGGCCCATGGATCGGGCTCGGCCAGAGTGCTTGAGGGGCGGCGGATGCGGTGCTGCCACTCGGGCTCTTCCGACACCCGCCCGAAGTCGGCTGCCCGTCGAAGTAAGCGCTTATCAGAGCCCCGTCCGATGCAAAGACCAAAAAAGCGACGCCCGACCAAGGCGCTTCCCGATTGTTTCACCGGGGAGCAAGACAGGAGGGTGGTCTGAGCGATCCAGGTCGCATCATGGAGTGGCGGCTCGCCGAATGGGAGCGGCGCTGCGCGTAACAAGCATCCCTCGTCAGCCACATGCGTGAGACAGGGCAGCCAATAGTCCAAGCTGAGCAGGCTTTGGCTCGTCTCGAACTTGCCCTGGCGGATGCACGAGCACTCAGGCGGCGCATCAGCGAACTTGGCTGACGGAGTGCCCCAGACGCGAGTGGGAACCGGATGACCCATTTCCCGGTTGGTCCAGGGCAGACGCGCTTGGAACGTTACGCGTCTTCTTCGATTTGGTCTGCGGATCGAACATGGTGAGCCTTGGACCCGGTGCTCTTCGGAGCGCCGGGTTTCCTTTGTTGCCATAAAGGCGTGAGGTCGTCCGCATAGGGGTCCTCCTGTCCGCCCTCAGCTTTCCTCAGCCGCGTCCGCTCCTCGCCCGCAGCACCGCGGCCCGCCGCTCGATGATGCGTCCGACAACTTGGGTCAGCATGGTGAGACTGACGGGCTTTTCCAGGAACGCGGAGTCGCGGAATTCGGGCGGTACCCCGTCGAGGTCATCCCAATGAGCGTAGAATACGAACGGGATGCCGCGCTCCTGAAGCTCGCGCGCAACGTGGAACGCCGCTCCGTCCGCCGATGCGGTATCGAGGATCGCAAGATCGGGCTGATCCCCTTTCATGTACTCGTGGACGGGCGTCACGCTGCCGAACGGCCCTGCCACATCGAAGCCGCTCCGGGTGAGAGCGGCCTTGATGATCTTCGTTTCTTCCGGGTCGTTCTGGAACAGCAGCACGCACGGCGTCGGCAGACCGGCCCCGTCGCTCATGGCTTCACCCCTCAGAACCGGAGGGGAATGATCCTTGCCGGGATTTGGTTCCCAAGCAAGCCGCAAGCGGTCTGTGGCGGCTGAACTCTTCCCTTTTGCCGGTCCAGCAGCCATATATCGTTCATCGTCTGCCGACTTGTTCGGGCGCAGACGGATGGGAGACGCGACCGTGCTCTTGCCCCAAGTGGGAAAGAGCCATGTCCGCTCCTCAACAAGCCTCCCTTCGCAATCAGCTTCTCGCCGCACTCCCGCCTGAGGACTTCGCAGCCCTCCAGCCCCACCTGGAGCCCGTGGACCTGATCCTCAAACAGGGTGTGATCGAGCCCAATCATCCCATCGAGCATGTCGTTTTTCCAGAGGCAGGCTACATCTCCGTTGCTGCGGTGGATGGCAGGTCTATGGTTGAGGTTGGCATCATCGGACGCGAGGGTATGGCTGGGCTGCCTGTGGTGCTGTACGCCCGCACCTCGCCGTTCACCTACTTCGTCCAGCATGACGGGCGTGGCCTCAGGATCGCAACGTCGCGCCTGGAGGAGATCATCGACGAGCGCCCTTCGGTGCATCGGGTGCTGCTGCGCTATGCTCAAGCCATGAGCGTCCAAACCTCCGGCACGGCGTTCGCCAATGCCGAGCATACGGTAGAGACCCGTCTCGCGCGGTGGCTCCTCATGTGCCACGACCGCCTGGACGGGGATGACATCGAGATCACGCACGAGTTCATGTCCATGATGCTGGGTGTGAGACGCTCAGGGGTGACCACGGCCACGCACGTTCTGGAGGGCAACGGCCTGATCCGGGCCAAGCGCGGGGTGATCACGATCCTCGACCGGGACCGGCTCGTGGAGATGGCCGACAGCGCCTACGGGCTGCCCGAGGCCGAGTATGCCCGCCTGATGGCGCAGGGCGAGTGATGTGCCGCGCTACTTTCTTCACCTGCGATACCGCGACGGCATAGACGGCTTAGCCGTCGATGAGGAAGGGGACGAGGTCGCCAGCCCCGCCGATCTTCGAGAGCACGTCGAGCAAACCGCCCGCGATCTGATGCGAGGGGCGCGGCTGGGGGAAATCCCGGACTGGCGCATCTGCGTCTTCGAGGTCACCGACGAGGCGGGCGAACTTGTGTTGACCCTGCCGTTCGCTGAAATAGCGGCCTCTCGCCCGTAGCGGCGCTGACGCGGACCGGCGAGGGTTCGCTTTCGCACCAAGGCCCGTGCTGGCCTATCAAGGCGGTTGTGAGCGCGCATATTGCGGTTCATGAACACCACCCATCCCCGTTGTCTGGTCGCCGAGGATCAGGCCCTCATTGCCCTTGCCCTCGAAGCCTACCTTGAAGATGTCGGCATGGAGATCGCCGGTCCGTTTGCCTCCTGTGAGCAGGCCCTGGCCTGGGTCAAGGACGACACCCCCGATCTGGCTCTTCTCGACTACAGGCTGAGGGACGGGGTCTGCACGGAACTCGTGCGGACCCTCACCCGACGCGGTGTGCCCGTCGTGATCTACTCGGGAATCCCGCAAGGGATCGACACCCCGTCCGACCTGCGGGATGTGCCCTGGATCGAGAAGCCCGTGGACCGCGCCCGACTGCTTGAAGTGCTGTTTCAAACGGCTAAGGTTGCCCCCGCCGTTCAACTCGCGTGAGTTTCTCGTCTCGCATGCTCGATCCACTGATTGCCAAGCTGGAGGGTTTGGCGGTTCTGACCGACCCCGAGCGGCAGGCGATCACCGAAGCGCTCACCCGCTCTCGTGCTCTGCCAGCGGGCTCAGACATTGCGGTCGAGGGCCGCGCTCCCGAAGCCTGCACCGTGCTCCTGGACGGCTGGGCGGCCCGCTACAAGCTTCTGGATGACGGCAAACGGCAAATCACCGGGTTCCTGATCGCCGGTGATCTGTGTGACCTGGACGGCCTTCTGGCGGGCTTCATGGATCACAGCGTGACGGCCTTGACCCAGGTCACGGTGGCCCCGATCCCACGCGATCTTCTGATGCGCCTTATGGAGCGCCACCCCGGCATCGCGAACGCAATCCAGCAAGACCTCCTGTCTGAGGCGGCCATCGCTCGCGAATGGGTGCTGAATGTGGGCCGCCGCTCGGCCTATCAGCGCATCGCCCATGTTCTGTGCGAGATGGCATTGAGGCTCGAAAGGGCGGGGCTTGCACGGCGGTCAGAGTTCCGCTTCCCGGTCAGGCAGGCCGATCTGGCGGACGCCACCGGGCTCACCACCGTTCATGTCAATCGCACCATCCAGGCGATGCGAGGGGACGGGCTGGTCACCTGGAGCGGCAGCAACGTCGTCATCCCGGATTGGGAGCGCCTCCAGCAGGCCGGGGCGTTCAGGCCGGGCTACTTGCGCCTGGACCGAGGCAGCAGGAACTCAGACGACGAGTCTTACCACGTAAAGTGAAGAGAACAGCGCCCCGGTTCAATTTTCGACGAAGCCGTCGCGTGCGGAGTCCCACACGACGTGACGCTCGCCGTCAGGGTTCTCCATGAGCACACGCACCCCCCGGCCATTGCGGGCCGTGGTGGCGGCGGCTGTGACGGCCTTTCTGATCGCCTCTGACGAGGTGGGAGAGGTCGAGAAGATCACCTCGCCGCACACGACAGCCCAGAACACCGCAACCTTGGTGACGATCAGATCGCCCGTGCGCTCCTGGTAGGCGTCGGCTGATGACGGAGGAGTGGGGTGGACAGCCAAGGTGCCGCTTAGAGGCGCGTTGAAGATCATGCAGCGCGCCCTTTTCTCACCGATCCGAACATTCCGCGTTGTTGAACGGTCCGGCTCTGTTTCACTATACCTTGCTATCCGTAAGATTGATTCCTGTCGATCCGTTCCGGCCCAAATAAACTGAAATAGTGGCGTGGAAGATAGTGACTCTTTGCTGGTCGGCATCGGAAGCAAATGCGAACGGACATCTTGTAGGCGCAATTCGGTTGGCGACACTGGGCCGGTTTGTGAATAGAGTGTGCTCATCACTGACAGACGCACAGGGCGTCAGTGGCTGAGAGACACCGTTGTGCTCCCGCTCACCCGCAGGAAAGCACAGGATGCCGCGCTACTTCTTTCATCTTAAAGACGGTACTACCCGCATGGACGAGGACGGCACAGCCCTTGCTGGACCCGACGAGGCCCGTGCGATGGCGGTGATCAACGCGGGCGAGGTGCTGACCGATCTTGGGGCTAAGTTCTGGCAATCAGACGAGTGGCGCTTGTGGGTCACGGACGAGAGCGGTGCGACCCTGTGCTCTCTCCGGTTCACGAGCGAGTAGGTGCTGCCCTTTCCCGCCGCGAGAGCTGGTCTGCAATCCACCCTTTCGCCTCGTCCAGGCTGTCGAAGGTCTCGTGGTTCGGGCCGTCGAGCCCGATCCCAAAGCCTGCCTCCAGGTACCAGTGGCCCGCCTCCGCCTCGTGCAGGTCCGACAACCGCACCAGCACCGCCACGAGCCGCCCATCGGCGTAGATGAGCGCGCCCTCCTCGTCATAGCCCGTCGCCACGAGCGCTGACTGGTGGGTAAGGGTCATGCGGCGGCCTCGCCGGGGTCCTGGTGCAGATAGGTGGGGTCGAAATCCGCAACCTGCTGCAGTTGTTCCCAGTCCAGGATCTCCAGGCGGCTGCCCTTGAGGCTGATGAGACCGTCTGCCCGCAGTTCCTGCAGCACCCGGTTGACGTGCACCGTCGTGACGCCCATCGCGTCGGCAAGCTCAGCCTGCGTCATCGGCAGCTCGCAGGCGCTGCCGTCCGTGAGCCCCACCGCACGCAGGCGCACCATCCACTCGCACAGGATATGAGCCAAGCGGTTGTAGGCCTCCCGCCGCCCGATGTTGGTCATCCACTCCCGGAAGATGGCGCCGTCGATCAGGGTCTGGCGCCAGAACACCTCCATGATGCGAGGCTCAGCCCGGCACAGGACGCGGAGGTCATCGTGGGTGACAAACCCGACCCGAGACGGCGTGAGCGTCACGATGCTACTGTCGAGTACGCGCAGGTGCAGGCTCTGTAGGTCAGGAACGTCGCCGGGGATGTGCCAAGCGTGGATCTGGCGCTTGCCGTCGCCCGTGACTTTGTAGGTAGCCGTGTAGCCGCTGAGCACGACGCAGGAGCGGGAGGGCCGGTCGCCCACCCGCACGATGTCCTGATCGGCCCTGAGCGACTGCACCTGCAGGGGCAGGCTCGCAATGCCCTGCCGCTCCGCCTCGGTGAGCTGAAGGGTGCTCTCAAGTTTGCGGATCAGCGGGGCGTAGTCGTGCGATGATGAGGCGGCCACCAGGGCTCCTGCGGTCGAAGGCGGGAGCGCGCGTGGTCTCACAGTCACCAGCGCCAAAGCTCGTTGCTGACGATGGCACGACCCTCGCACGCGGCGGCCTGCCAGTCGCTAACCTATGTGAGTGGTCTGGCACCGTTCCGTGGCCGGAACTGGCGTCAGTCTGCACTCAGCGAGGCTGCCGTTACACCCCTTGAGGGTCCGCCTTCGGCTCGCGCCGAAACGGAGCAGCCTTTGCCTTCCTGGGAGCGCCTGCTGGCTTGAGCGTCACGTCGGGCTTGTTGGCGAGAAATCGCATCATGCGCTCGATGCTGTCGCTCGGTCCTGCGGCGATGCCGGTGATTGATGTCTTCATCGTGCCCAGTCTCCCGCCCGAGAAGGACGGGCCAACATAGATTATAGGGCAGGGACGGGAAATAGCCCGCTTGGGTCGCCACCCCGTCAAAACCCCGTTCGTCAGGGTGGCTCGGGCCGGAGACGCGCGAGGCCGCTATGCGGCTCGTGGCGGCTCGATGTGAAGATACATGGCGTCGAAGTCCCCCACCTCCCTCAGCCGTTGCCAATCGAGAACCTTGAGCTTGCTGCCCTTCAACTCGATGAGCCCCCCTTTGCGAAGTGCTTGGAGCACCCGGTTGACGTGGACGGTGGTGACGCCAGTGGCATCCGCCAGTTCGTTTTGGGTCATCGGCAGGTCGCAGGTGTGGTCGTCGGCCAACCCCACAGCCCGCAACCGCAAAACCCACTCGCAGAACACATGGGCCAAGCGGCTGTAGGCTTCGCGCCGACCAACGTTGATCATCCACTCCCGAAAAACGGAAGCGTTGATCAACGTATCCCGCCAGAGGGCGTCGTTGAGGCGCGGATAGCGGCGGCAAAGGTCCTGCACGGCCGCGTGATGGATGAAGCCGACACGGCTGGGTGTCAGCGTGGTGATGCTGCTGTCGAGCACCCTTAGGTGCAGGCTTTGCAGGTCGGGGACGTCGCCCGGGATGTGCCAAGCCTGGATCTGACGCTTACCGCCGCCCGTGACCTTGTAGGTGGAGGCAAAGCCGTCCAGGAGCACAAAGCAGCGGGAGGGCCGGTCGCCCTCCCTGACGAGATCCTGGTCGGCTCGGATCGCCTGCACCTGCATCGGGAGGGTGACAAGGGCCATCCTCTCCTCATCCGTGAGGGTAAGGACGTTCTCGATCTTACGAATGAGAGGGGCGGAATGGTGGTATGGGGACACACTCACGATGCGGCTCCGTTCTTTGCTCAAGGCGGGAGCGCACGCATCTCTCAGACATCAGCGCCAAGGTTCGGTTGCTGATGGTAGTTAGACCATGGCACAAACGAGAACGTCTGTCGCCGTAAAAGACAATCCTTGTTAGTGTTTATGTTCTTGCCGCCAAATAACCTGCTGCAGTGCTCAGCCTCCATCCAGCGGACTAGCCGATCTGCGCGCCTGCTTGCTGCGCGTGCAGGTGCAGGTAGGTCGGATCGAACTCTCCGGCCTCTTTGAGCCTTTCAAAGCTTGGTACGGTCAACTGGCTGCCAAAGAGGCTGATGAGCCCGTCGGCCCGCATCTGCATCAGCGTCCGGTTGACGTGAACGGTGGTGAGACCTGCTGCATCCGCCAACTCGGATTGATTGATGGGGAACTCGCAGGTGTCCCCCTCCATCAGTCCAACCGCCCGCATGCGAAGCGTCATCTCGCAGAAGATATGGGCAAGGCGGGCATACGCCTCGCGGCGTCCGATGTTCATCACCCACTCCCGAAAGATAGCCGCGTCCACCAGGGTCTCGCGCCAGAACGCAGCGGCAAGGCCGGGATGCCGAGCGCAGAGGGCACGAAGGGTCTCGTGCTCGATGAACGCGACGGTGCAGGCCGTGATGGTGGACAGACCGGTGTCCATCACGGGCAGATGCAGGCCCTGCAGGTTCGCCAAGTCGCCCGCGATGTAAAATCCCATGATCTGGCGCTTGCCCCGTAAAGTCACGTTGTAGGCGCAGGCAAAGCCACTCACGATCAGGCACGAGCGCATCGGGTGGTCACCCTCCCGCACGATGGTCTGGTCAGCCTTGATCTGCGTGACGCGCCAGGGCAAGGCGTCGAGGGCCGCCTTCTCGTCGGGCATCAATGGCGCGACGCTTTCCAGGCTCCGAATGAGGAGGGTTGCAGGGGTCTCGCTCGATGCCGCCACTCAGGACTCCGTTGCGCCAGCGCGTTACCCGGCGCACATGCCTTACCACATAGATCAATTTCCTCGAATAACATATGGCGGTACATCAAACTACCCCACCTCGTCCGGCTCATCGAGCATGAGCTTTGCGCTCCGCCTGGGAATGGGGGTTCAAGCCCCTCGGTGAGACAGTTCCCGCCTCGAATTGGGGGAGCAAGATCTGTTGCCAAACGATGACATCAAAGAGGCAGCTTGCACGGGAGTTTGCGGCCATCACCGAGCACTGGTCACCCCGCGTCGTGGCCGATGCCAACGGGCAGTACGTCAAGATCGCGAAGGTCAGGGGCGAGTTCGTCTGGCACGCTCATGTAGCGGAGGACGGTTCGTTCTCGTGCTCAGCGGCACCTTCATCCTGCGCTTCCGAGACGGATCGCAGGTGGTGCTGAAGGAGGGTGACTCACATATAGTGCCGCGCGGGGTCGAGCACCTGGCGGTCGCTCTCCTGACGAATGCTGATTCATGTTCGTCGAGCCTGCGCAGACGAAGCACACGAGAGAGGTGGAGTCCGAGCGAACCCGCTCCACCGCCGAACTTGCGGCTCACTTCCAATCCGAGGTGTGAAAGTGAACAGCCAGCCCGCGCGGTCTGCAAGCGAGCGCAATCGTCCTGTTAGGGCCCCTGTTGGGGCCGCGATGTGAGTCGCGGCAGAAAGGCCTCAGGATTCTGAGACTTACATGAGTGGGTTGGTGGAGCTGAGGGGATTCGAACCCCTGACCTCTGCAGTGCGATTGCAGCGCTCTCCCATCTGAGCTACAGCCCCGGCCCGGTGCGGGATCGCGCCATGGGCGGCGTGATCGGCCAAGTGGCGGCCTTTTAGGCCTCGTCTCCCGGCCCTGTCAATCGCGCAGCCCGGCGGATCGCGCGGGAATCGGGTGCGGTTTTGCCCCGCTCGGGTTGTTCGGCGGCGTCAGGGACGTTAAGTGTCCCGCGACCCCTCCGCGACAGGTTTCCCGATGCGCTCCGTCCTGTGGCTACTCGACACCGTCATCACCCTCTACGTCTACATCCTGATCGCGAGCGCCATCCTGAGCTGGCTCGTCGCCTTCAACGTGGTGAATTCAAGGAACCCCGTCGTCTCGCAGATCGGCGAGTTCCTCTACCGGATCACCGAGCCGGTCCTGCGGCCGATCCGCAACATCCTGCCCAATCTCGGCGGCATCGACGTGTCGCCCATCATCCTCATCCTCGGCCTGTTCTTCATCCGCAACCTGATCTTCGAGTTCTTCGGCAGCCTGGCCCTTTGACGCACAGGGTTCTCGCCGCCGATGGACCTGCCCTGGCGGGCCGTTCCGGGCGGCCTTGAGGTTCGCGTGCGGGTGACGCCCCGGGGCGGGCGCGACGCGCTGGACGGAGTCGAGGTCCTGTCGGACGGCCGGAGCGTGCTGAAGGTGCGGGTGCGGGCGGTGCCCGAGAAGGGAGCCGCGAACGAGACCGTGCGGCGCGTGCTCGCTGCCGCTCTGGGGCGCCCGGTCTCGGCCGTCCTCCTGACGGCAGGAGCGACGGGCCGGGTGAAAACTTTTCGGATCGACGGCGATGGTGCGGCGCTCGCCGCCGCCTTCGTCCGCCTCACGACGGAGACCGCATGACCGCGCAGCTCATCGACGGCAAGGCCTTCGCGGAGGGCCTGCGCACCCGCATCGCCGGGGCCGTGGCAGGTCTTGCCGCGCAAGGCGTGGTGCCGGGGCTCGCGGTGGTCATCGTGGGCGACGATCCGGCGAGCCAGATCTACGTGCGCAACAAGCGCCGCCAGACGGTCGAGGCCGGGATGCGCTCCTTCGACCACTCGCTGCCGGCCTCCACCGGCGAGGCGGAGCTGCTGGCCTTGGTGGAGAAGCTCAACGGGGATCCGGCGGTCGACGGCATCCTGGTGCAGCTGCCCCTGCCCCCCCAGATCGATGCCCAGCGGGTGATCGAGGCCATCCACCCGGGCAAGGACGTGGACGGATTTCACCCGGTCAATGCGGGCCGCCTCCTCACGGGGGTGCCGGGCTTCGTCTCCTGTACGCCGCTCGGATGCCTCCTCCTCGTCAAATCGGTCCGGCGGGACCTTGCCGGCCTCGACGCCGTCGTGGTGGGCCGGTCCAACATCGTCGGCAAGCCCATGGCGCAGCTGCTGCTCGCTCAGAGCTGCACGGTGACGACGGCCCATTCCAGGACCCGCGACCTGCCGGATCTCTGCCGCCGGGCCGATATCCTCGTGGCGGCGGTCGGGCGCCCGGAGATGATCCGGGGGGATTGGGTGAAACCCGGCGCCGTGGTGGTCGATGTCGGCATCAACCGCGTCCCCGCCCCCGAATTCGGCGAGGGCAAGACTCGCATCGTCGGCGACGTCGCCTTCGAGGAGGCGAAGGCCCGGGCCGCCGCCATCACGCCGGTCCCCGGAGGTGTCGGGCCGATGACGATCGCCTGCCTCTTGCGCAACACGCTCGAGGCCGCCTGCCTCAACCGCGGCATCCCCATGCCGGCCCTGTGAGGATCCGCCGATGAAGACCAATCCCGGCCGCTTCTTCGAAGATTTCACCTTGGGCGAAACGATCCGCCACGCGACGCCCCGCACCGTGACGGCGGCCGATGGGGCGCTCTACACGGCGCTCACCGGCTCGCGTTTCGCGGTGCAATCCTCCGACGCCTTCGCCCGGGCGGTTGGCTATGCCCAAAGCCCCCTCGATGACTGGCTCGTCTTCCACGTCGTGTTCGGCAAGACGGTGCCGGATATCTCGCTGAACGCCGTCGCCAATCTCGGCTATGCGAACGGGCGCTTCCTGAAGCCCGTTTACCCTAGCGCCTCGCTTCACGCCGTGTCCGAGGTGATCGGCCTCAAAGAGAGCTCGAACGGCAAGACGGGCGTCGTCTACGTGCGCTCCACCGGGTTCGACGAGACCGGCGAGGCGGTGCTCACCTATTGCCGCTGGGTTCTGGTGAACAAGCGCGATGCCGCCGCGAGGATCGCGGAGGAACGCGTGCCGGATCTTCCCAAGGCGGTGGATCCGAGCCTGCTCGGCGGAACCTGTCCGGCTCTCCATCGCGGAGCCTACGATGCGGGTCTTGCCGGCAGCCCCCACCTGTGGGGCGATTACGCCGTGGGCGAGCGCATCGACCACGTGGACGGGATGACGGTCGAGGAGGCCGAGCATCAGCTCGCCACCCGGCTCTACCAGAACACCGCGAAGGTGCATTTCGACGCCCATGCGGCCGCGGGCACCCGGTTCGGGCGGCGGCTTATCTATGGCGGGCACGTGATCTCTCTTGCCCGCGCGCTCTCCTTCAACGGCCTCGCCAACGCCTTCCACGTCGCCGCCATCAATGGCGGACGGCACGTGGCGCCGCTCTTTGCGGGCGATACCGTTTATGCCTGGAGCGAGGTGCTGGACCGGGCCGAGGTGCCGGGCCGGAGCGATATCGGGGCGCTGCGCCTGAGGCTCGTCGCGACCAAGAACCAGCCCTGCGCGGCGTTCCCGGACAGGAGCGGCGAGGGCTACGATCCGGCCGTCATCCTCGACCTCGATTACTGGGCCCTGCTGCCGCGCTGAAACCGCCGCATCGGCGGGGCGGAACCCCGCGCCTGATTCGCGGATTCACCAGCGCATGAGTCACGATCCCGCTCATGCGTTGAAAGAGAAGGCACTGGAAATCCACCGGCGGCTGTGCGCGGTCTACGACTGCCCGATCCCCTACTTTCACGCCTACGACCCTTTGAGCGAGCTCGTCTCCTCGCTCCTGTCCCATCGCACGCGCAACGCCGATTCGGGCCGCGCCTTCAAGGCGTTGCGGGCCCGCTATCCCGACTGGGCGGCCGTGCGCGATGCGCCGACGAGCGACATCGAGGCCGCCATTGCGGGCGTCACTTGGCCCGAGCAGAAGGCGCCCCGCATCCAGGCGGTGCTCCGCGCGGTGGAGGCCCGTCACGGATCGCTCTCGCTCGACTTTCTCGGTGCGATGCCGGTGGCGGAAGCACGGGCCTGGCTCCAGAGCATCCCCGGCATCGGCCCTAAGACGAGCGCCGCCGTGCTCTCGTTCTCGACGCTCCGCAAGGCGGCCCTCCCCGTCGACAGCCATCACCACCGGGTGGCGCAGCGCACCGGCCTCATCGCCAAGAGCATGGATGTGGGCCCCTCCCACGTGGCGCTCGCCGCCCTCCTGCCGCCCGAGTGGGACGCGCAGACCGTCTACGACAACCACGAGGTGATGATGCTGCATGGGCAGCGGGTCTGCTTCTTCAAGAACCCCGCCTGCCACCGCTGCGCCGTCCTTGAGCTCTGCCCGACCGGACAGGGGCGCCTTGCCCCTGCAGGCCTCGGCGAGGGCCGGCCCGCGGCCGACACGACGGTGGAGGTCGAAACGACCCGACCGCCTGCCGGCCTTCGCGCCAACAGGCGTCAGCCCGGCTGAGTGAATTATTTCGCCGCGATCACCGCGATCTCGACCTTGTATTGAGGAGCCGCGAGCTTCGCCTCGACGGTGGCGCGGGCCGGCGTATGACCGGGCTCGACCCATGCGTCCCAAACCCCGTTCATCTCCTGGAACGTCGCAATGTCGGTGAGCCAGATATTGGCCATCAGGAGCTTCGACTTGTCGGTGCCGGCCTCGGCGAGAAGGCCGTCGATGATGGAGAGGATTTCCTGCGTCTGCTCGGCGACGCTCTTGCCGGCCGTCGCATCGGCGACCTGGCCCGCAAGATAGACGGTGTCGCCGTGAATGACGGCGGGGCTCATGCGCTTGCCGGGGCGGATCCGCTGGATGGTCATGGAGGCTTCCTGTTGCTGGTTGGAGGAGGTTCCGCTTGTCCGACGGCCGTGCTTTTGAGGTCAAGGGCAAACGAAAAGGGCGGCCGAAGCCGCCCTCTCGCTCGTCGAGACGTTCGGACGATTACTCGCCCGCCTGCCGCTGCTGGTCGCGCTGGGCCCGCTCGGCCTCGCGCTCGGCTTTCAGCTTCTCGGTGATGTCCTCGCCCGTCTCTTGGTCGACGACCTTCATGGAGAGGCGAACCTTGCCGCGCTCGTCCATGCCGAGGAACTTCACCTTCACCTTGTCGCCTTCCTTGACGACGTCCGTCACCTTGGCGACCCGGTTCTTGGCAAGCTCCGAGATGTGGACGAGGCCGTCGCGCGAACCGAAGAAGTTCACGAAGGCGCCGAACTCCATCACCTTCACCACCGTGCCTTCATAGATCGTGTTGACCTCGGGCTCGGCGACGATGGACCGGATCCAGTTATAGGCCGCCTTGATCGACTTGCCGTCGGCCGACGCGATCTTGATGAGCCCGTCGTCGTTGATGTCGATCTTGGCTCCGGTTTTCTCCACGATCTCGCGGATGACCTTGCCGCCCGAACCGATGACCTCGCGGATCTTGTCGGTGGGGATCTGCATGGTCTCGATGCGCGGCGCATGCTCGCCGAGCTCGGCCCGCGGGGCCGTGAGGGCCTTGTTCATCTCAGCTAAGATGTGGGCGCGGCCGTCGCGAGCCTGATCGAGCGCGACGCGCATGATCTCCTCGGTGATGCCCGCGATCTTGATGTCCATCTGGAGCGAGGTGATGCCGGCTTCCGTGCCCGCCACCTTGAAGTCCATGTCGCCGAGATGGTCCTCGTCGCCGAGGATGTCGGACAGGACCGCGAAGCGCTCACCCTCGAGGATGAGGCCCATGGCGATGCCCGCCACCGGACGGCGCAGGGGAACGCCCGCATCCATCAGCGCGAGGGACGCGCCGCAGACCGTCGCCATGGACGACGAACCGTTGGACTCGGTGATCTCCGACACGACGCGAAGCGTGTAGGGGAACTCGTGGGAGGCCGGCAGCATCGGATGGATGGCGCGCCAGGCGAGCTTGCCATGGCCGATCTCGCGGCGCCCCGGGGACCCCATGCGGCCCGTCTCGCCCACGGAGTAGGGCGGGAAGTTGTAGTGCAGCAGGAAGGTTTCCTTGCGGGTGCCCTCGAGTTGATCGATGAACTGCTCGTCCTCGCCCGTGCCGAGGGTCGTGACCACGAGGGCCTGCGTCTCGCCGCGGGTGAACAGGGCCGAGCCGTGGGTGCGGGGCAGGATGCCTACCTCCGACAGGATCGGGCGGACGGTCTTCACGTCGCGGCCGTCGATGCGCTTGCCCTCGTCGAGGATGTTCCAGCGCACGACCTTGGCCTGGGCCTCCTTGAAGACGGCCTTCACCTTCTCGGGCTCGAACTTGGCCTCGCCTTCCGCGGGGAGGAGTTCGGCCATCACCTTCGCCTTCACGGCGTCGACGGCGGCGTAGCGGTCCTGCTTCTTGGTGAGCTTGTAGGCCTCGCGCAGGTCCTTCTCGGCGATGGCGAGCACCGCCTTCTCGACCTCGGAGACGTCCGCGGGCTGGTAGTCGCGGGGCTCCTTGGCGGCCTTCTCGGCAAGGCGAATGATCGCCTCGATGACCGGCTGGAAGTGCTTGTGGCCGAACATCACGGCCCCGAGCATCACGTCCTCGCCGAGCTCCTTGGCTTCGGACTCCACCATGAGTACCGCGTCGGCGGTGCCCGCGACCACGAGATCGAGCGAGAAGTCCTCCATCTCCTGGAGTGTCGGGTTCAGCTTGTACTGGCCGCCGATATAGCCGACCCGCGCCGCGCCGATCGGGCCCATGAAGGGCACGCCCGAGAGCGTGAGCGCGGCGGAGGCCGCCACCATGCCGACGATGTCGGGATCGTTCTCAAGATCGTGCGAGAGCACGGTCACGACGACCTGGGTGTCGTTCTTGTAGCCCTCGACGAAGAGGGGGCGGATCGGGCGGTCGATGAGGCGGGAGACGAGGGTTTCCTTCTCGGTCGGACGGCCTTCGCGCTTGAAGTAGCCGCCGGGGATGCGGCCGGCCGCGTAGGTGCGCTCCTGGTAGTTCACCGTGAGCGGGAAAAAGTCGAAGCCGGGCTTCGGCTCCTTGGCGGACACGACGGTGGCGAGCACCGTGGTCTCGCCGTAGGTGGCGACGACGGCGCCATCGGCCTGGCGGGCCATCTTGCCCGTTTCGAGCACGAGCTTGCGCCCGGCCCAGATCAGCTCTTCACGTTGAGTATCGAACATCAGCTTTGTCTTTCATGCGGCAGAGGCGGTGCCCGCAGCCATGAGCAAGACGGCAAGAGGCTCCCCGGCGGGTTGACCGCGCTGTGGGAGCCTCTTGCGATCCTGCCATGGCCATCGTGCCGTTCGCCTCAAGGTTCGATGACGGGCCGTTGCCGGTCATCGGAGGGGCCGCCCGGAGCGGGGCTCCGAACGGCCAAGGTAGGGTCGAGTTAGCGGCGGATGCCGAGCTTCTCGATCAGGGTGCGATAGCGCCCCTCGTCCTTCCGCTTCAGGTAGTCAAGAAGCGAGCGACGCTGCGACACGAGCTTCAGGAGGCCACGGCGGGAGTGGTTGTCCTTCGTGTGGGTCTTGAAGTGCCCGGTCAGGTTGTTGATCCGCTCCGTCAGGATGGCGACCTGCACCTCGGGGGAGCCGGTATCGTTGGCCTTCTGGGCGTATTCGTTCACAAGCGCGGTCTTGCGCTCGGCCGTAATCGACATCGCAGTTCCTTTCAGGTTGGTGTTTGTTGGTGGGGCTGCAAGCCCCTGCCGGAGGCGGCCGGGCCGGGATGTCGTCCAGCGCGGTCGGGTCTCGCGGCCCGGGTCTCCGCGGGCTCTCGAAACCCGGTCGAAGATCGGCGCACCATACATGAAAGCCTTGGAGACGCCAGAGAAATCGTTCCTCGGCCACGGTTCGGGGAGCGGCCCGGCCCGGCGGGGCGGGGCGGAACAAGTGCCCGAAACGGCCCGTTAAGCCTTCGTCACCCGTGAAAGAGCAGGAGCGAGACCCTATGGCGATGTCCTCAACGACGAGCATGACCTTCAGCTCTGACGCCGCGATGGATACCTACATCTCCGGCATCAAGAACGCCCACGCGTTGGAAAAGCAGGCGACGCAGCTCATCGAGCGGCAGCTTGAGCGCCTGGAGCACTATCCCGAGGTGGAGCAGGTGCTCCGCCAGCACCTTCGCGAGACCGAGCAGCAGATCCAACGCCTGGAGGAGGTTCTGCACGGCTTCGGCGAGGATCGCTCGCTCCTGAAGGACCTCGCGACCTCGATCTCCGGCAACCTTGCGGCGATCGCCCACTCGATCATGCCGGACGAGGTCCTGAAGAACCACTTCGCGAACCACGCCTTCGAGAACTTCGAGATCGCGGCCTACACATCGCTCATCACGATGGCGGAGGCGACCGGCCACGGCCAGCACGTAACGGCCTACCGCACGAGCCTGAGCGAGGAGGAAAAGACCGCCCAGACCCTGCGGGAGATGACCCCGGCCCTCACGCTTAAATACATGCGGCTCTACGAAGAGAGCACCATGCAGGCGAAGATCTAAAGCGCCCGAAACCGTAAAAGCGGCCCGGACCGCCCTGCCCTCTCCCGCCCGGGAGGGGAGCGGGGCGGACGGGTCAGGCGCCGAGATTGAAGACCCTGTGGGGCACGAGTTCCCCCCGTTCCACGTCCCCCACCGCCACCAGCACGCCGTTCAGCGTCGCGTAGATCTTGCCCTGGAGCGGCGCTTCGCGTCCACGCAGGATGATGGACTGGCCCCGTATGAGGCGGGTCGCCATGTCGCGCGAGACGGCGATGGACGGCAATTCGCTCAAGGCCACCTCCACCGGGCGGAGCGCGGTGGGCTCGGTGGCCACCTGCTCTACATCAACCGCATCGTCCTCCGAGAAGGGCCCGACCCGGGTCCGGCGCAGGCTCGCGATATGCCCAAGACAGCCGAGCGCCCGGCCGAGGTCGCGGGCGATGGCCCGGACATAGGTGCCCTTCCCGCAATCGGCCTCCAGCACCGAGCGGCCGTTCTCGTGGGAGACGAGTTCGAGCCGGTCGATCTCGACCGTACGGGCAGTGAGCTCCACCACCTCGCCGTCGCGGGCCAGATCGTAGGCCCGCTCGCCCTGGATCTTGATGGCGGAAAACCGCGGCGGGACCTGCTCGATCGAACCTGTGAACCGGGGGAGCAGCGCCTCGACGGCGGAGCGCTCCGGGATCCGGTCCGTGCGCTCGACGACCACGCCTTCCGCATCGTCCGTATTGGTTTCGGCGCCCCAGGCCACGGTGAAGAGGTAGGATTTGCGCCCGTCCATCACGAAGGGCACGGTCTTCGTCGCCTCGCCGAGGGCGATCGGCAGGATGCCCGAGGCCAGCGGGTCGAGGGTGCCGGCATGCCCGGCCTTCTTGGCGGACAGCGCGCGCTTCACGGCCGCGACCGCATGGGTCGAGGTCATACCGACGCCCTTGTCGAGGACGATCCAGCCATTGACCTCGCGCTTCTTCGGGCGGTCGCCCGAGGGGCGCCGCGGCTTCGCTTCATCGGTCATGGGGCCTACTCGTCGTCCTCGCCCGGCTCGGCGGGCTTCTGGGTGTCGCGCTGGACGCGCTCGGAGCGCAGGAGCGCATCGATGCGGGCGGCCTCGTCGAAGGTCTCGTCGCGGCGAAAGCGCAGTTCGGGGGCGAATTTCAGGTTCACCCGCCGGGCCACCTCCTGGCGCAGGATCTTGCGATGCCGATCGAGCGCCGCGATCACGGCGCTCTCGTCCTTGCCGCCGAGAGGCATGACGTAGGCCGTCGCGAGCTTCAGATCGGGCGACATGCGCACTTCGGGGATCGTGATCACGTGGCGGGTGATCACGTCGTCCTGGATGTCGCCGCGGGCGAGAACCTCCGAGAGAGCGTGGCGGACGAGTTCCGCGACGCGCTGCTGGCGCTGGGTCGGGCCGGTGCCGGCCTGGTCGAAACGTTTGGGCATGCATGTCCTCCGGGGTCGGACCGGACGTTGGAATGAGAAAGGCCGGGACGAGCCCGGCCGATCTGAGGTTTGAGGCTGGGCGAAGCGGGGCTTAGAGCGACCGCTTCACCTCTTCCACGCGATAGCACTCGATCACGTCGCCGGCGCGCATGTCCTGGTAGTTCTCGAAGGACATGCCGCATTCCTGGCCGGCCGTGACCTCGCGCGCATCGTCCTTGAAGCGCTTGAGCTGGGACAGCCGGCCTTCGTGGATCACCACGTTGTCGCGGATGAGGCGCACATGGGCGCCGCGCTGGACCACGCCGTCGAGGACGCGGCAGCCGGCGATCTTGCCGACCTTCGACACGTTGAAGATCTCGAGGATCTGCGCCTCGCCGAGGCGCTCTTCGCGCAGCGTCGGGGCGAGAAGGCCCGACATGGCCGACTTCACGTCGTCCACGAGGTCGTAGATGATGTTGTAGTAGCGGATCTCGACGCCCGAGCGCTCGGCGGCCTCGCGGGCCTCCTTGTGGGCGCGGACGTTGAAGCCGAGCACCACAGCGCCGGACGCGCCGGCGAGGGTGATGTCGGATTCCGTGATGCCGCCGACGCCCGAGTGCAGGACGCGGGCCGCGACCTCCTCGTTGCCGGCCTTGTCGAGGGCGTTGACGATGGCCTCGACCGAACCCTGCACGTCGCCCTTGACGACGAGCGCGAATTCCTTGCGGCCGGCGCCCTCCTTGAGGTCGCGCATCATGTCGGCGAGCGAGCGTCCGGCGGAGCCGCGGGCGGCGGCCAGCTCGCGCTTCTGGCGCTGGCGGTATTCCGTCACCTCGCGGGCGCGGGCCTCCGACTCGACCACCGCGACGCGGTCGCCGGCCTCGGGCGTACCGTTGAAGCCGAGAACCTCGACGGGAACCGAGGGACCGGCCTCCTTGATCGGGCTTCCGAGATCGCTGACAAGCGCGCGCACCCGGCCCCATTCGGCGCCGGCGACGACAATGTCGCCGGTGTGGAGCGTGCCGCGCTGGACGAGAACCGTCGCCACCGGACCGCGGCCGCGATCGAGCTTCGCCTCGATGACGGTGCCTTCGGCCTGGCGCTCGGGGTTCGCCCGCAGCTCCAGGATCTCGGCCTGCAGCTGCAGGCCTCCGAGCAGGTCCTCAAGCCCCTGGCCGGTCTTGGCCGACACCTCGAACTCGAGGGTGTCGCCGCCCATGGATTCCACCACCACCTCGTGGCTGAGGAGCTCCGTGCGCACCCGCTGCGGGTTGGCGTCCGGCTTGTCGACCTTGTTGATCGCCACGATGAGCGGCACGCGGGCCGCCTTGGCGTGGGAGATCGCCTCGGCCGTCTGGGGCATGACGCCGTCATCGGCCGCAACGACGAGCACCACGATGTCCGTCACCTTGGCGCCGCGGGCGCGCATGGCCGTGAAGGCGGCGTGGCCCGGCGTGTCGATGAAGGTGATCTTGCCGCCGAGCGGCGAGGTCACCTGATAGGCGCCGATATGCTGGGTGATGCCGCCGGCTTCGCCCGACACCACGTTGGTCTTGCGGACCGCATCGAGAAGCGAGGTCTTGCCGTGGTCGACGTGGCCCATGATGGTCACGACGGGCGGACGCGGGACGAGGTGATCGTCTACGTCGGGCGTGTCGAACAGACCTTCCTCGACGTCGGACTCGGCGACGCGCTTCACGGCGTGGCCGAGTTCCTCGGCGACGAGCTGGGCGGTATCCGCGTCGATCACGTCCGTGATCTTGTGCATCTGGCCCTGCTTCATCAGCAGCTTGATGACGTCCACGGCGCGCTCCGACATGCGGTTCGCGAGCTCCTGGATGGTGATCGTCTCGGGGATCGTCACCTCGCGGGCGATCTTCTCCTTCTGCTCAACGGCTCGGTGGCCGAGGAGGCGCTGGTTGCGGCGGCGGAAGGAGGCGACCGAGCGGGTGCGCTCCTCCTCGCCGGAGGTCGCGGCGGCCAGCGTCAGGCGACCGCGGCGGCGCTCCTCGCCGGGAGCGGCCTTCGTGGGCTTCGGCACGGGCACGGGCTTGGCCGGCGTGCCGGGACGGCGGATCGTGCGGGGCGCGTCGTCATCCTCGGCGCCGGGGGCGCGGGCGGCGAGAGGCGCACCGGGACGGGCCGCGGGCTTCGCAGCGCTCGGCTCGGGCGTGGGCGCCGGGGCCGGACGCGCCATGTGGTTGAGGCTCGGCGGACGGCGCGCGTCGCCGGCACGCGGGCCGACCGGGCGGGCGGATGGGCCACCGGCGGGCGCCGCGGGGCGGGCGGCGGCAGGACGGTGCGGGACGGCTTCCTCGCCGAGGCGGCGGCGGGCCTCGTCCTCGGCGCGGCGCTTGCGCTCGTCTTCCTGACGGCGGCGGTCGTCCTCCTCGCGCTTGCGGGCTTCCGCCTGCTCGCGCTCGCGGGCTTCGCGGGCTTCGCGCTCGGCCCGGCGCTTCGCTTCGTCCTCCTGCCGCTGACGGTCCTCCTCCTCGCGGCGGCGGGCGTCGGCGAGCGCATTGGCGCGGGCGTCCCGCTCCTGGTCGGAGAGGGTGCGCAGCACCACGCCGGAACGGGGCGCGTTGGAGGCCGGAGTGGCGGGGCGTCCCGGCCGGGCGGCAGCCGGCGGCGCTGCCGGGGCCGGCGCTGCGGGAGCAGCGGGCTTCGGCGCGGGCGCGGCGGCCTGCACGGCGGGCTTCTCGCCCGGAGCCGGACGACGCTTCACCGTCTCGACCACGACCGCCTTCGAGCGGCCATGGGAGAAGCTCTGCCGCACCACGCCTTGCTCGACGGGTCGCTTCAGAGACAGCGTCTTGGACGACACGTGCAGCGTCTTGTCGCCCGGATTCTTGGTATCACTCATTCCGCCTCAGTGTCCTGCGGGTTCAATATCGTCGGGGTCGCCGGCCTCGTCGGAGGGGCTAGCTTGTTCGGCAACGCCGCCGCGATAGGTGCGGTAACGGTGCCAACGCGTGAGAAAGCCGTCGCTTCCGGCGCCCGCGACGAGGGCAGCATGTATCACATGTGACCGGCCTAATGCCAAATCCAATTCGTCTTCCGACAAATCGGTGATGACCGGGAAGGCTGATATGGCCTCTCCGAACCGTTTTCTCAACCCATTCGCGAGCTTTCGTCGTCCGTCCTGCGCTGCTTCCGTGGCATGAATAAGGGCGACCACCGGTTTTTCGGCGATGGTGGCCTCCACCTTGCCGAAACCCGTCACCACCGTGCCGGCCTTGTTGGCGAGAGCGAGCGACTGCCGAAGATCTGTCCTGAGTGCGACCTCGATGTCGGCGGCCAGGGTCGGCGGCGCCTTCGCCTCCGCCTTGAACGCCCGGGCGAACAGCCGCCGCCTAACGGCCTCCTCCACCATCGGCGCCGTACCGGTGACCCAGACCCCCCGGCCCGGGAGCTTGTGACGCAGGTCCGGGACGACCTGGGCATCGGGCCCGAGCACGAAGCGGATCATCTCCGCCGGGGGCCGCACGGTGCGGCTGACGATGCAGGTGCGCTCCGGTTCGTTCCGCGGCAAGGGGGGCTCTCATGGGTCCCCTCCCCATCCGGGGAAGAGCAGGGTTGCGATCGGGGGCCGGGCGGCAACGATGCCGCCGGCACCGCTCCTCCCGCCGAAACTCTCCCCGCACGGGGGAGGAGCGAGGACGTCAGGTCGGCTGAGCTTCCGTCTCGGCCTCTGCGGGCGTCTCCTCGGTCTCGACCGGCGCCTCGATCCAGCCCGCCTTCACGCGGGCCGCCATGATCATGGCCTCGGCGTCCTGGCGGGAGATGTCGAAGCCGTCGAGGGCGCCCTTGTGGCGCACGGCCTCGGGGCCGCGGCCCTCGGTCCAGCCCACGAGATCGTCGGTGGCGCAGCCCGCAAGGTCTTCGACCGTCTTGATGTCGTTCTCGCCGAAGGCGACGAGCATGGGCGTCGTGACGCCGTCGACCTCCTTCAGCTCGTCGGCGACGCCGAGCTCCTGACGGCGGGCATCCTGCTCCGCCTCGATCCGGCCGAGATATTCCTGCGCGCGGGTCTGGATCTCGGCCGCCGTGTCCTCGTCGAAGCCCTCGATGGAGGCGACCTCGGACTGGTCAACATAGGCGAGCTCCTCCACGGAGCGGAAGCCCTCGGAGGCCAGGAGCTGGCCCACCACCTCGTCGACGTCGAGAGCGTTCATGAAGAGTTCGGTGCGCTCGTTGAACTCCTTCTGCCGGCGCTCGGATTCCTCGGCCTCGGTCAGGATGTCGATGTCCCAGCCGGTGAGCTGGGAGGCGAGGCGCACGTTCTGGCCGCGGCGGCCGATGGCGAGCGAGAGCTGGTCGTCCGGCACCACCACCTCGATGCGGTCGGCCTCTTCGTCGAGCACGACCTTGACGACTTCCGCCGGCTGGAGCGCATTCACGATGAAGGTGGCCTGGTCCACCGACCACGGAATGATGTCGATCTTCTCGCCCTGAAGCTCGCCCACCACCGCCTGGACGCGGGAGCCGCGCATGCCGACGCAGGCGCCGACCGGGTCGATGGAGGAATCGCGCGACGTCACGGCGATCTTGGCGCGGGAGCCCGGATCGCGGGCCACCGCCTGGACGGTGACGATCCCGTCATAGATCTCCGGCACTTCCTGCGCGAAGAGCTTCGCCATGAACTGCGGGTGCGTGCGGGACAGGAAAATCTGCGGCCCGCGCACCTCGCGGCGCACGTCGAACAGATAGGCGCGGATGCGGTCGCCCGGGCGGAAGGTCTCGCGCGGGATCATCTCGTCCCGGCGCACGATGGCTTCGCCCCGGCCGAGGTCCACGATGACGTTGCCGTATTCGACGCGCTTGACGACGCCGTTCATCACCTCGCCGATCCGGTCCTTGTACTCCTGGTACTGACGGTCGCGCTCGGCGTCGCGCACCTTCTGGACGATCACCTGCTTGGCCGACTGCGCCGCGATGCGGCCGAAATCGAAGGGCGGCAGGGTCTCGGAAATGGCGTCGCCCACCTGGGCGGCGGGGTTGCGCTTGCGGGCGTCGGAGACCGGGATTTCCCGCGAGTCGTTTTCAACCGCGTTGTCGTCGACGACGAGGAGGTGGCGGGACAGCCGCAACTCGCCGGTCTTCGGGTGAATCTCGGCGTGGATGTCGGTCTCGGCGCCGTAGCGTGAGCGGGCCGCCTTGGCGATCGCATCCGCCATGGCGTCGAGCACGATCTGCTTGTCGATCACCTTCTCGCGCGCGACCGCATCGGCGATCTGCAAGAGTTCGAGCCTGTTGGCGCTGACTGCCATCGAGGTTACTCCTTCTTGGACTTCTTGTTCTGCTTGGCGGGCTTCTTGGCCCACGCCTCGGGAGCAGATTCGGGGTCGGGTGTAGCGGATTCGCCGTCCTGCGGGGGTGCGGTGCCCCGGCGCAGGGACTCGCGGATGAGGTCGTCGGTGAGCACGAGGCGGGCATCGCCGAGATCGGCGAGGTTGAGCCGCGCGATGGGGCTCTCGCCCTCCTTCACGTCGGGGAGTTCGACGAGGACCTGGTCGCCCTGGATCCCCCGGATGTGCCCGCGGTAGCGCTTGCGACCCTCCACCGGCACGGCCATCTCGATCTTGGCGTCGTAGCCCCTCCAGCGCTCGAAATCGCTGGCGCGCACGAGCGGCCGGTCGATGCCGGGGGAGGAGATCTCAAGGTAGTAGGCCTGGGCCACCGGATCCTCGAGATCGAGCACCGGGGACACGGCCCGGCTCACGGTCTCGCAATCGGCCACCGACATGCTGCCGTCCGGCCGCTCGGCCATGATCTGAACCGTGCAGCCGTTGGTGCTCGACACCTTCACGCGCACGAGATCGAAGCCGAGATCCTGGATCACGGGCTCGATGATCGCGGCGACGCGGGCGGCCACGCCGGTCTCGGTGATCAGACGCTTGTCGCGTTCGTGTGCCATCGCTTCTCTTAGGAGCTCCGGCGTCGGACAACAAAAAAGAGCGGACCCCGGGGGGCCCACTCTCGAACCGCAGCCATGACGCTGCAAACCGGAGCTGACCTCAACAACATAGTCGGTTTCCGCCTGGGATGCAAGCTTGCAACACTTCGTTGACGCTTTGGGCGTAACGTCCCGAGGGTAGAGTCAGGGGTCTGGTGCCCGCATGTCGGATATGGCGTCCTTTGTGAACGAGGTCGAAGAGGCCATCGCGAGCAAGGATTCGTCGCGCCGCGTCGACACCCTGCGCCGCCTCACGGGCCTGTTCGTCGACCAGGAGCCGCAGCTCGGCGAAGGCCATGTGGAGATCTTCGACGAGGTGATCCTGCGCCTCTCGCGGGACCTGGAGCAACGCGCCCGGATCGAATTGTCGGAGAAGTTCAGCGAACTCGCCAAGGCGCCCCGCAAGGTGATCCGCAGCCTCGCCTTCGACCAGGACGGGTCCGTGGCACGGCCGGTTCTCGAGCGCTCCCCGAGGCTCGATGACGACGACCTGCTCATGATCGCCCGCGCCCGGGGCCAGGATCACCTCCTCGCCATCTCCAAGCGCGACACCCTGAGCGAGCGGGTCACGGACGTGCTCGTCAACCGGGGCGACGAGGTGGTGGTGCGCAGCGTCGCCGGCAACGACGGCGCCCGGTTCTCGGAAGGGGGCTTCAACCAGCTCCTCGTCAAGGCCCGGGAGGACGCGGTCCTCCAGACGACGCTCCATTCCCGCCGCGACATTCCGCCAAAGCAGATGCAGCGGCTGGTGGAGATCGCCCAGGAGCAGGCGCGGCATACGCTCAAGGCCGAACTCGGCGCGGCGGCCGCGGCCGACGTGGATGCGGCGCTGGCCGGGGCCGCGAAGGCCGTCGCCCAAGCGCCCGGCACGGGCGTGGTGACGGACAATTTCGACGCGGCGGTCGGGATCGTGCAGCGCAGGGCGGCGTCGGGCGGCCTCGCCGAGGCGGACGTGGTGGAATGGATCCGCTTGGGCAAGATCGACGAGGCGCTTGCGGCCCTCGCCCATCTTGCCGGCGTGCCGGTCCCCATCGTCGCCCGGGCCTACCGTTCGCCCCATTACGACCCGCTGCTCTTCATCCTGCGCTCCGTGCGCTTCGGCTGGGGCACCTTCAAGGCCTTCCTCACCGCCAAGGCCGGCCGCGCCCCGCCGCCGGAAATCATGCGCAGCGCCTTCGAGGCCTTCCAGCAGCTCTCCGTCCAGACGGCGCAGCGCGTGGTGCGCTTCACGGCGGCCCGCGAGCGCGCGGCTCAGACGGACGCCGCCTGAGAAAAGATCAAAGTCGCTCAAATTGTAACGATCCGTCTAACGGGGCGCTTCGGGGCTTAGGGGTAAAACCCCATGAGGAGAGCCCGCATGAACGCCGTCCGTCACCTGATGCACGATCTGGAGCAGACCATCGCCTCGGGCTCGCCCGGGCGGCAGGAGAGCACCCTGTGGCAGATCACCGAGCTTCTCCTCGTCGATATCGAGCGCCTCACGGACGAACAGATCGACATCTTCGACCGGGTGATCGCGCGCCTCGCCGAGGCCATCGAGGTTGAGGTGAGGGCGGAGCTCGCCCGGCGCCTTGCAGCTCATGACCGAGCTCCGCCGCGGGTGGTGAGGGCGCTCGCCCACGACGAGATCGCGGTCGCAAAGCCGGTGCTCGCTGGGTCGCGGCGCCTCGACGACGGCGACCTCATCGCGGTGGCGCAAGCCCGCACGCCGGAACACCGCCACGCCATTGCCGAACGCCCGAACCTGACGGAACCCGTCACCGACACCCTGCTCTCCCGCCCCGACCGCCCTCTCCTCCACAAGCTCGCCGCCAACAAGGGTGCGCGCTTCTCGGACGAGGGCGCGCGGGTGCTGGTCGACGAAGCCCGCCTCGACGCCGAGTTGCAGAAACTGTTGCAGACGAGGGTGGATCTCCCCCGCACCGCGATGGAGCGGGTGTTCAAGCTCGCCCAGGCGGCCGCCCGGGAGCATCTCGTCGCCACGACTCCGGCCAGCCTGCAGCGCGTCATGGAAAAGGCGCTCACCCGCAGCACGAAGCGCGTGCGGGCGGCTGCCGGCTCCCTCGATTACGCCATGGCCCTCGATACGATCGGCGCCATCGAGATCGGACGGACGGTGGACGAAGAGGATGTTCTGGGGTTCGCCGCCAACGACCAGCTCGAGGAGGCGATCTGCGCCATCTCGGTCTGCGCGGGGCTCGAGATCACCGCGGCGGAGCGCCTCTTCACGGTGAGCGATTCCGACCTTCTGCTCATCGTCGGAAAGGCCCTGACCTGGCGCTGGGGCACGGTCGAAGCGCTCCTGACGCTCAAAGAGGGCGATGCGCTCGCGCCGGCGCAGCTCAAGCGCTTTGCCGCCACCTACGACGACCTCTTGCCGGAGACCGCCCAGCGCGTCCTCAAGGTGGTGAAGGGCGGCTCCCGGGCCGCCTGAGGCTGCGTCGGCTCAGAGCCGGCGGAAGGTGAGGTAGGAGGGCGTGCGGCCTTCCCGCAGTGCCTTCGCCTCGTAGCGGGTGCCGGGCCAATCGGCCCAGGGCCGGCGCCAGTCGTCCGCCGAACGCGCGGTCCAGACGAAATCCTTCGAGCGCAGCACGCGGGCGAGTGTCCAGCCCGCATAATCGTCGATGTCGGTGGCAAAGCGCAGTTCGCCGCCCGGACGCATGATCCGGGCGAGCCTACCCAAGGTCTCGTCCGAGACGATCCGGCGCTTGCGCTGCCGGCGCTTGGGCCAGGGATCGGGATAGAGGATCGCGACCCGGTCGAAGGCGGCTTCCGGCAGGGCCGGCAGGAGGTCCGTCGCGTCCTCGTCCCATAGGCGGATGTTGTCCAGGCGTTCCTGATCCACCACGGCGAGGAGCTTGGCCATTCCGTTCACGAAGGGCTCGCAGCCAACGAACCCCATCTCGGGGTTGGCGCGGGCCTGCGCCGCCAGGTGCTCGCCCCCGCCGAAACCGATTTCGAGCCAGAGTTTAGGGTAGCGCGCCTGCAGGTCGGCGAGGTTGCCGGACGGGCTCACCCGGAGACGTGGCAGGAGATCGCGGACGAGTTCATCCTGGCCTGCCCTCAGCCGCTTGCCCTTGCGGCGCCCGAAGAAGGCGCCGGCACGATCCGGTTGAGAAGCCGTCATGGCACTTCGTCGTGACCTCAGGGCGTTATCACCGCAACGGCGACGCCGCGGAGTTCCGCCTCAAGCGAGAGCCGACTTCAGGGCCGGAACGAGGTCGGTCTTCTCCCACGAGAAGCTGCCGTCGTTCTGCGGCGCGCGGCCGAAATGGCCGTAGGAAGCCGTCTTGGCGTAGATCGCCTTGTTGAGGTCGAGATGCGTGCGGATGCCGCGGGGCGACAGGTCCATCACTTCCATGAGCACGCGCTCGAGCTTGCTCTCGTCCACCTGGCCGGTGCCGTGGAGGTTGGCGTAGATCGAGAGGGGCTTGGCGACGCCGATGGCGTAGGAGAGCTGGATCGTGCAGCGGCTGGCGAGACCCGCCGCGATCACGTTCTTGGCCAAGTACCGCGCCGCATAGGCGGCGGAGCGGTCCACCTTCGTCGGGTCTTTTCCTGAGAACGCGCCGCCGCCGTGCGGGGCCGCGCCGCCATAGGTGTCGACAATGATCTTGCGGCCCGTGAGGCCGCAATCGCCGTCCGGACCGCCGATCACGAACTTGCCGGTGGGGTTCACGTGCCACACGGTGTCCTTCGAGACCCAGCCCTGCGGCAGCGCCTGGACCACGTAGGGCTCCACGATCTCGCGCACGTCGGCGGAGGTGAGGTCCTTGCCGTCGCGGCTTTCCACGTGCTGGGTCGAGACCACGATCTGCGTCACGCCCATAGGCTTGCCGTTCTCGTATCGGACGGTCACCTGGCTCTTGGCGTCGGGGCCGAGATAGGCGCCGCCATTGGCCTTGGTCTTGCGGGCCTTGGAGAGGTTCTCGAGGATCTTGTGGGCGTAGAGGATCGGCGCCGGCATGAGTTCCGGCGTCTCGTCGCAGGCGTAACCGAACATGATGCCCTGGTCGCCCGCGCCCTCCTCCTTGTTGGCGGTCGAATCGACGCCCATGGCGATGTGGGCGGACTGGCCGTGAAGCAGGACCTCGATGTCCGCATCCGCCCAGTGAAAGCCCTCCTGCTCGTAGCCGATGTCCCGCACGGCCAGGCGGGCCACATGGGCCACGAGGTCGCTCGTCACCGTGCCAGGGCCGCGGTACTCGCCCGCGATGACGATGCGGTCGGTGGTGGCAAGCGTCTCGCAGGCAACGCGCACCTGCCAGGGGTCGAAGCCTTCCCGGGCCGCCTCGCGGAAGAACAGGTCCACCACCTCGTCCGAGATGCGGTCGCACACCTTGTCGGGATGCCCCTCGGAAACCGACTCACTCGTGAAAAGATAGCTTGAACGGCTCACGGATGACGTCCTTCTAACGAAACGGAAAGCGGGCGCAGGCGCCCCGGCTCACGGCAAAACTCGCCGCCAGATGCCCCAGGTCACCGGCCCGGTCAAGCCAAACCGGCGAACGCGTCCGTTATTTCGAACGCTTGCGGGGGGCGTCCTCCTCGTCCGCGAGGCTCGCCGCAAGCTGGACCACGGCGCGCCGGGTTTTCGGATTGGAGATCCGCGTGAAGGCCCGCATGAGCTGGTGGCCCTCCTGCGTCGCCATGAAGTCAGACACGAAGGCGGGCTGGGCGGGCTCCGCGAAGCCGCCGGCCTTCTTGCCGCCGCCGGTCAGCCCCTCGAAGAAGAAGTGGATGTCGACGCCGAGCACGTGGGCGATGTCGATCATGCGGCTGACGCTGATCCGGTTCGTGCCCTTCTCGTATTTCTGCACCTGCTGGAAGGTGAGGCCCAGCATCTCGCCCAGCTTTTCCTGGCTCATGCCGACGAGCATGCGCCGCATCCGCATCCGGCTGCCGATTTCCTTGTCGATGGTGCCGGTCGACTTCTTCATAGGGCTTCGAAACTCCTGGGAGCCGGCGGGCGCCGATCCGCGTCAGGGTCTTGGGGCGGGGGCGGCCGGGAGGCTGGCCCGCCGGCGCGCCCAGAAGGCAGCGCCCAGGCAGACGGCTGCCAGACCGAAGGGAAGGAACCTTCCGAATTGTCTATAGACCGGGGGGGCGATTGCAACAGGTAGACTTGAGTCGAGGACCCCCTCGGCGCCGAGGGGCAGGGCCGCCAGCACGCGGCCGTAGGGATCGATCACCGCCGAGATGCCCGTATTCGCCGCCCTGACGAGGGGCAGGCCCTCCTCCACGGCCCGGAGCCGCGCCTGGGCGAAGTGCTGGCGCGGGCCGGGCGTGTTCCCGAACCAGGCATCGTTCGTCACGTTGAGGATCAGCCCCGGACGCTCGCCGTCCTCGGGCAGCACGGCGCCGGGGAAGATCGCCTCGTAGCACACGGAGGCGGCGACCGCGGGAAGGCCCGGCACGGCGAGCGCCCGGCGCTCCTCGGCCGGGGTGAAGCCGCCCGGGATATGCACGAACTGGCGCAGCCCCACCGCCCGGATCACGGCGTTCAGGGTGTCGGGCACGTATTCGCCGAAGGGCACGAGATGCACCTTGTCGTAGGAACCCGTCACCGTGCCGTCGTCCCGAACCACCTGGATGGCGTTGAAGAACTGTCCCACCGCCTCTCCCGGCAGCGGTTCCTCCATGCGGGCCGCACCCGTGACGAGGGTCACGCCGGGCTCAAGGAGAGCGCCGATCTGGGCCAGGGCCTGCGGGTTGCGGTTGAGGAGGAACGGAAAGGCGGATTCGGGCCACACGATATGGGTGACGTCCGCCGCCCGACGTCCGCCCTCGCCGGGCTTGTCGCTGAGGCCGAGATAGCGCCGCATGATCGCATCGGCGTTTTCGGGCCTGAACTTCGCATCCTGCGGCAGGTTGGGCTGCATGATCCGCAGCCGCACCCCAGCCACCTCCGGCACGGGTTCTGAGGGCAGCCGCGCGGCTCCGTAGGCCCCGAGGAGGGCGAGGCCGGCGAGCGCCAGGACCGGCGGAGCCCAGCGCCGCGACGCCGTCTTCTCGGTGCCGAGGGTCGCCGGAGCCGCGCCGGCGAGGACCGCAAGAAGGGTCAGGCCGTAGAGGCCGAAGAGGGAGGCGCCCTGCATGAGCCAGAGGTTCTGGCCGAGGGCCATGCCGAGGGTGTTCCAGGGAAAGCCCGTGAAGAGATGCCCGCGCAGCCATTCCGCCGCGAAGAGCGCCACCGCGAAGGCGAGGATCCGGACGGGGCCGGGCGTCCACAGGACGCGAGCGAGCGCGAAGCCCGCGGCGTAGAAGAGGGCGAGAACCGCCGGCAGCCCGAGGACCCCGAACGGCATCGCCCAGGCAAACTGGTCCGCCTCCACGAGGAAGGCCGTGCCGAGCCACCACAGGCCCGCGACGAGGTAGCCGAACCCCCACCACCAGCCGGCGAGCGCCGCCGACCGCACGCCCGCGAGGCGCGAGCCCCCCTCCCCGGCCGAGCCGTCGACGAGCCAGACCGCCGGCACGAGCGAGATGGCGAGGGCCGGCAGGAGCCCGAAGGGCGGCATGGCGAGCGCGCCGACGGCGCCGGCGAGGAACGCGAGGAGCCAGCGGCGCCATCCCCAGGCGAGGACCACGCGCTGCTGCAAGGGGCCGAGGGTCATTCCGCGGCGGCGCTTTCCGGCGGGCGGGTCTGGGCCTCGGGGGCAGCGGCCGCGGGCCCCGGCACGGCCGCCGGTCCGATCTCCTTGCGGTGGATGCGCAGGCGCTTCACCCGGCGGGGATCGGCGTCCAGCACCTCGAATTCGAGGTCGCCGGGGCCGTCGATCAGTTCGCCCCGGGACGGCACCCGCCCGGCGAGGGTCACGATGAACCCGCCGAGCGTATCGATGTCCTCCGCGCTCGCCTCCTCGTTGAGGTCGACGCCGAGCGCCTCCGTCACCTCGTCGAGGCTCGCCCTCGCATCCGCGATGAAGGTGTCGTCGCCCGCCCGGACGATGGTGCGCGCGGCCGCATCGTCGTGCTCGTCCTCGATGTCGCCCACCACCATCTCGACGAGGTCCTCGATCGACACGAGCCCATCGGTGCCGCCGTATTCGTCGATCACGAGGGCCATATGGGTGCGGGTCGCCTGCATGCGCACGAGGAGGTCCACCGCCGGCATGGAACGCGGCACGAACAGGACGGGGCGGAGGATCTTGGCGTTGGCGAGCGTCATCGAGAGGTCGACCCGCCCCAGGCTCGGCGGCAGCTTCGGCGTGCCGTCTTCCGGGTTCTTGCGGCGCGAGGCGCGGCTGTCCGCCCGCATGGCGAGGAAATCGAGGAAGTCGCGGATGTGCACCATGCCCTTCGGGTCGTCGAGGGTTTCCCCGTAGACGGGGAGCCGGGAGTGGCCGGCGGTGCGGAACAGGTTGAGAAGATCGCCGAGATTGGTGTCCGCCGCGACCGCCACGATATCGGCCCGGGGCACCATGACGTCGTCGACCCGGATGCGGTGGAAGCCGAGGACGTTCTTCAGCATCGCCCGCTCCTGGGGCGAAAAGTTTGGATCCCCGAAGGTTTCGGCCAGGGCGTCCTCGAGATCGTCCCGGATGGATTCGCGGGATTTCAGGCCGAACCGGGTGAGCAGGCGGTCGTACCAGCGTTCACGAGCGCCATCCGGATCGGCGGTGAGCTGACCCGGGCGCTCGTTGCGACTTCGATCGTCATTCATCTTTGAAAAAATCAGCGGCCGCTCGCGGCGATCACGCTGCCATATCACGATAAGGGTCGGCGATGCCAAGGGAAGCGAGCGCCTTCACTTCCAGAGCTTCCATGATTTCCGCCTCCGCCTCAAGCTCGTGGTCGTAGCCGAGGAGGTGGAGGAGCCCGTGGATCAGGAGATGGGTGAGGTGGTCCTCGAAGGTCTTGCCCTCGGCTTCGGCCTCGCGGGTGACGGTCTCGAACGCTACGGCGATGTCGCCGAGGGGCCGTGGGCCCGGGAGGCCGGGGATCATGGGGGCCGGAAAGGAGAGCACGTTGGTAGGCTTGTCCTTGCCCCGCCAGTCCCGGTTGAGTTCCTGAATTCCGGCGTCGTCGGTGAGCAGCAGGCTGATCTCAACCTCGTCCCGCGGCCGGTCCGAGGCCGCCGCGAACCCCGCGCCGAGGGCGCGGCGGGCGAAGGTCTCGAGGCCGTCCTCGGGGCCCCAGGCGCCGGCCTCGACGGCAAGATCCACCAGGAAGGCTGCGGTCTTGCTCACGCGGGCTTCGCTTCCGCCCGGGCGGCCGCGTCGTAGGCGGTCACGATCCGGCGCACGAGGTCGTGGCGCACCACGTCGACGTCCTTGAAGGTGACCCGGCCGATGCCCTCGACGCCGTTCAGGATCCGCACCGCCTCGACGAGGCCGGATTTCTGGCCCGGCGGAAGGTCGATCTGCGAGGGATCGCCCGTGATGATCATGCGAGACCCCTCGCCGAGGCGGGTCAGAAACATCTTCATCTGCATGGAGGTGGTGTTCTGGGCTTCGTCGAGGAGCACCACGGAATTCGTGAGCGTGCGGCCGCGCATGAAGGCGAGCGGCGCGATCTCGATCATGCCGGTCTGGAGGCCGCGCTCCACGTGCCGCGCCTCCATGAAGTCGTAGAGCGCGTCGTAGATGGGGCGCAGGTACGGGTCGACCTTCTCGCGCATGTCGCCCGGCAGGAAGCCGAGGCGCTCGCCGGCCTCCACGGCAGGCCTGGACAGGATGAGGCGCTCCGCCTGCCCCTGCTCCAGCAGGGAGACGGCATGCCCCACCGCCAGCCACGTCTTGCCGGTGCCGGCCGGACCCTCTGCGAAGACGAGTTCGTGCTGCCGCAGGAGCTTGATGTAGGTGTTCTGCGCGGCGTTGCGGGCGCGAACGGGCCCGCGCTTGCGGGTGGCGATCTGGTCGAAGGCGGTCGTCCCGGAGCGGGCGGTCTCCTCGGCCGGTGGGAAGAGGGTGCCTTGCAGGGTGCTTTCCTGGATCGCGCCGTCCACGTCTCCGGGCACGATCACGGTGCCGCCCCGCGCCCGGTCGTAGAGCATCTCCAGCACCCGCCGGGCCTGTTCGGTGGCCTCCGGCGTGCCGCGGACCGTGACCCGGTTGCCGACGGCGTTCGCCACCACGTCGAGCCGGCGCTCCAGGTGGGCGAGGTTCTGGTCGTACTGGCCGAAGACGAGGCCGGCGAGGCGATTGTCGTCGAAGGTGAGGGTGATCTCGGCCGTTTCCTGGGCACCGGGATTAAGGGGTGTCGCCACCCGCCCCTTGACGCCCCGGTTCGTCGCGCTGTCCGCTGGCCTCAAATGCCTCTCCTCGAGAACTCACGCCGCCGCGTGCAGCGTATCCGGTCCGGTCAACTCGCCAAAGAGGCTGTTCGATCCCGCGCGCACGACGCGCACCTGAACCACGGAACCGATGAGAGCGGGATCGGCCTCGATCTGCACCGGCTGAAGATAGGGCGACTTGCCCGCCACTTGACCAGGGTGGCGACCAGGTTTTTCGAGGAGCACGTCGATCACCCGGCCGACCATGCCGTGGTTGAAGGCCTGGCGCTGCTCTTCGAGGAGCATCTGCAGGCGGGCGAGACGCTCGGTCTTCACGGCCTCCGGCACCTGCTCGCCCATCTCGGCCGCCGGCGTCCCCGGGCGGGGGCTGTACTTGAAGGAGAAGGCCGAGGCGAAGCCCACGTCCCGGACGAGGCGCAGTGTGTCCTCGAAGTCCCGGTCCGTCTCCCCCGGAAAGCCTACGATGAAGTCGGAGGAGAGGGCGATGTCGGGGCGCACCGCACGAACGCGGTCGACGATGCGCCGGTACTCGTCGCCGGTGTGCTTGCGGTTCATGGCGTCGAGGATCCGGTCCGAACCCGACTGCACCGGCAGATGCAGGTAGGGCATCAGCGCCGGCAGATCGCCGTGGGCCCGGATGAGGGCATCGTCCATGTCGCGGGGATGGCTCGTGGTATAGCGCAGCCGGACGATGCCGGGCACGGAGGAAAGGTGCTCGAGCAGCCCTCCGAGGGACCACGCGGCGCCCGTCTCGTCCTCCCCGTGATAGGCGTTGACGTTCTGGCCGATGAGGGTCAGTTCGCGCACTCCGGCCTCCGCCAGGCGGCGGGCCTCCGCGGTGATCTTCGCCACCGGGCGCGACACCTCGGCGCCGCGTGTATAGGGCACCACGCAGAACGTGCAGAACTTGTCACAACCTTCCTGGATCGTCAGGAAGGCCGAGAGCCCCCGGCTCCGGATCGTGCGGCTCGTCGGGGCGGGCAGGTGATCGAATTTGTCCTCGACGGGAAACTCGGTGTCGACGAGGCGCTCGGACCCCGCCTTCGCCAGGAGCTCCGGCAGGCGGTGATAGCTCTGCGGCCCCACCACCACGTCCACCGCCGGCGCGCGGCGCAGGATCTCGGCTCCCTCCGCCTGCGCGACGCAGCCGGCCACCACGACCTTGGTGTCCTGCCCGCCCGCCGCCCGCTCGGCCTTCAGCACCCGGATGCGGCCGAGCTCCGAATAGACCTTTTCGGCCGCCTTCTCGCGGATATGGCAGGTGTTCAGGATCACGAGGTCCGCGTCGTCCAGCGTTGCGGTCTCGGCATAGCCCTCGGCCTGCAGGATGTCCGTCATGCGCTCGGCGTCATAGACGTTCATCTGGCAGCCGTAGGATTTGACGAAGGCTTTCTTCACGGGCTCGGGCCTGTTCGCAGGATCAGGGTGTCGGGACAGGCGGGCCTTTTACGCTCTTTGGGCCGCAAACAGAAGGGGAGCGGAATGCCGCGCGAACGGCGGCCTCGGCCTGCGCCGTCGCCCGCTTCCGGTCGCCCTCGAACGGGATGGGCTCGCCCCAGGTCACGACGGCGTCGAGGGGCCCCTCCCGGACGAAGAGGCCGAGATGCGGCGCGAGCTCCATGTCGCCGTACCAGGCGATGGCCGGGCGCTCCCGGCGCGTCACGGGCAGCCCGTTGCGGTGCGTGTAGGTGATGCTGAGGGGCTGGAGGTGGATGCGCTCCACGGAAGGATCCGCGAGGGCGGCCTGCGCCGCTCCGACGAGGGAGGAGCGGAACGGCAGCAGCCGGTTGCCGTCCCCCGTCGTGCCCTCGGCGAAGAGCACGATGGCCTCGCCCTTCTTCAGGCGATGAGCCACCGCGTCGCTCACCTCGGCGGTGGCCTTGCGGCGGGCCCGGTCGATGAACACGGTGCGCTGGAGCCGCGCGAAGGTGCCCACCACCGGCCAGCCGTCGATCTCGGATTTGGCGATGAAGGACAGGGGGTGGAGGGACCCGACTACCGGGATGTCGAGCCAGGACACGTGGTTCGACAGCACGAGGGTCGCCCGGCGCCGCTCCGGCGGGCGACCCCGCTCGACCACCCGCACCCCGAAGAGCCGGAGGAAGACCCGGTGGAACGCCACGGGAAGCGCGCCCGCCACGGTGCTCCAGCCGAAGCGCAGGGCGAGCCACTGCACCGGCACGATGAGACCGTAGAAGAGCCCGAGCGCGAGAAGCCGCCCGACCACGCCGGCCCGGCTCATGAGGGATCCTCGTCCTCCTCGATGGGCACGGCATAGAGTTCGAGCCGGTGATAGACCACCTTGTAGCCGAGGCGCTCGGCGATGGCGGTCTGCAGGGCCTCGATCTCCTCGGACCGGAACTCGATCACGTCGCCCGTGGCGAGGTTGATGAGGTGATCGTGGTGCTCGCGGGCAGCCTGCTCGTAGCGGGAGCGCCCGTCGCGGAAATCGAGCCGCTCGATGATGCCCTCGGTTTCGAGGAGCTTGACGGTCCGGTAGACCGTCGAGAGCGAGATGCGGTTATCGACGGAAGCGGCCCGCCGGTGGAGCTCGACCACGTCCGGATGGTCGTCGGCATCGTCCAGGATCCGGGCGATGACCTGCCGCTGGCCCGTCATGCGCAGGCCGCGGTCCCGGCAGGCCCGCTCGATCGCGTCCCGCCGCCCGCCCGTCCGGTTCCTGTTCCGTGCCGCCACGCCATCCGCTCCGTTCCGGTGCTTATAGGGGAGGCCGGGGGGCCTGCGCCAGTGGTGGCGTTTTAACCGTCGGCTTGCTAGAAGCCGGACGGCTTATCCTTGAGGAACCCTGCCCATGCGCGCCGCGAGCGTCAGCCGCCGCACTGCCGAAACCGATGTGGCCGTCGAGATCGCCCTCGACGGCACCGGACGGGCCGAAATCGCGACGGGAGTCGGCTTCCTCGACCATATGCTGGAGCTCTTCGCGCGCCACGCGCTGTTCGACCTCACCGTCAAGGTGAAGGGCGACCTTCACGTCGACCAGCACCACACGACGGAGGATTCCGGGATCGCCCTGGGGCAGGCCTTCCTGCAGGCGCTTGGCGACAAGCGGGGCATTCGCCGCTACGCGGACGTGCATCTGCCCATGGATGAAACACTGTCCCGGATCGCCCTCGACATCTCCGGGCGTCCCTTCCTGGTGTTCCGGACGGCGTTCCCCTCCGAGAAGATCGGGGCGTTCGACACCGAGCTCGTCCGCGAATGGTTCCAGGCCTTCGCGATCCATGCCGGGGTTACGCTCCATGCCGAGACCCTTTACGGGGACAACAGCCACCATATCGCCGAAAGCCTGTTCAAAGGTCTGGCCCGCGCCTTGCGTCATGCGGTGAGCACGGACCCCCGGGAGGAGGGCCGCGTTCCCTCAACGAAGGGCACCCTGTAGGACCACGCCGATGAAAGCCTATACGCTGCACCTGCCGCGGGACGCCGAGCCCGGGGACCGCTCCGCGCTGGAGCGGGCGGAACTCGTGAATGACGGCTTCTCCTGGGGCGCCTTTCTGTTCACTTTCCTGTGGTTCTTCGCCAACCGCCTCTGGCTCGCCGGTCTCGGCGTGCTGGCGGTTCTCGTCGCCTTCAGCGCGATCCTGGCGGCGCTCGAGGTGCAGCCCGGCGCTGCGCTCCTTGCCCAGGTGCTCCTGCAGGCCCTGATCGGCCTTGAGGCCAACGCGCTCAAGCGCTGGACCTACGGCCGGCGCGGCCGTCCCGCCATCGACGTGGTGACGGCCGCCGATCACGAGGAGGCGGAGGTCAAGGCGTTCGCGCGCTGGCTCGGGCGCCCGGCGCAGGCCGCTGCCCCGCGCGCCGCGTCGCTGCCGGCCTATCGCGGGCCCGAGCCCGTCATCGGGCTTTTTCCCGATCCGGAGGTTCGCCGGTGAGCGTCGCGATCATCGATTACGGCTCCGGCAACCTGCATTCCGCCGCGAAAGCGTTCGAGCGGGCGGCCCGGGAGGCGGGCCTTGACGAGACGATCGCGGTGACGTCGGACCCGGATGCGGTGCGGGCGGCCGACCGGATCGTCCTGCCGGGCGTCGGCGCCTTCGCGGATTGCCGCCGCGGGCTCGACGCGGTGCCCGGCATGGTGGAGGCGCTCACCGAAACCGTCCGCGAGCGCGGGAGGCCCTTCTTCGGGGTGTGCGTCGGCATGCAGCTCATGGCGACCCGCGGCCTCGAGTACGAGACGAGCCGAGGCCTCGACTGGATCCGCGGCGACGTGAAGGCGATCGAGACGGACGACCCGTCCCTCAAGATTCCCCATATGGGCTGGAATACCCTCCATCCGCAGCGGGAGCATCCGGTGCTCGAGGGCATCGACACGGGGCCCGACGGGCTGCACGCCTATTTCGTCCACTCCTACGCCCTCCAGCCCGCCGACCCGGGCGATGTGGTGGCGGTGTCCGCCTATGGCGGTCCGGTGACGGCGGTGGTGGCGAAGGGCAACCTCGTGGGCACCCAGTTTCATCCGGAGAAAAGCCAGGCGCTCGGCCTCAAGCTCATCGCCAATTTCCTGAGGTGGCGCCCGTGATCCTTTTCCCCGCCATCGACCTGAAGGAGGGCCGCTGCGTCCGCCTCGTCCAGGGCGACATGCACCAGGCGACGGTGTTCAACGACGATCCGGCGGCCCAGGGCGCCGCCTTCGAGGCGCAGGGCTTCGAGTGGCTGCACGTGGTCGATCTCGACGGCGCCTTCGCGGGCCAGCCCATGAACGGCGGCGCCGTGGACGGCATCCTGGAGCGGGTCCGCATCCCGGTGCAGCTCGGCGGCGGCATCCGCGACATGCGCACTGTCGAGGGCTGGCTCAAGAAGGGCGTCGCCCGCGTCATCATCGGCACGGCCGCCGTGCGGGACCCCGCCTTCGTGCGGGAGGCCGCCCGGCTCTTCCCGGGCCGCGTCGCGGTCGGCATCGACGCCAAGGACGGGCGCGTCGCCGTGGAAGGCTGGGCCCAGACCTCGACCCTCACGGCCGAAGAGCTCGGCCGCCGTTTCGAGGATGCGGGGGTCGCCGCGATCATCTATACGGACATCGCCCGCGACGGCATCCTGAAGGGCCTTAATATCCCCATGACCCTAGGCCTCGCCCGCGCGGTCGAGATCCCCGTCATCGCCTCCGGGGGTCTCGCCTCCATGGCCGATATCGAGCGCCTCACCGCGCCCGACTGCGCCGTGCTCGCCGGCGCGATCTCGGGCCGGGCGCTCTATGACGGCCGCATCGACCCGGCAGAGGCGCTCGCTCTCCTCAAGACCGCGCGCCGGGAGACGGTGTGATGCTCAAAGTCCGCCTCATCCCCTGCCTCGACGTGAAGGACGGGCGCGTCGTGAAAGGCGTGCAGTTCGTCGACCTCGTCGATGCGGGCGACCCGGTGGAGGCCGCCAAGGCCTATGACGCCGCCGGGGCCGACGAGCTGTGCTTCCTCGACATCACGGCGAGCCACGAGAACCGGGGCATCCTCCTCGACGTCGTGCAGCGCACGGCCGAAGCCTGCTTCATGCCCCTCACGGTGGGCGGCGGCGTCAGGACGGTGGACGACATCCGCCGCCTGCTGCTTGCGGGCGCCGACAAAGTCTCGATCAACACCGCCGCCGTGAAGAACCCCCGCTTCGTGCGGGAGGCTGCCGAGAAGTTCGGCGACCAATGCGTCGTCGTCGCCATCGACGCCAAGCGGGTGTCGGGCCCGGGCGAGCCGGACCGGTGGGAGATCTTCACCCATGGGGGCCGCACCGCCACGGGCCTCGACGCCATCGCCTTCGCGCAGGAGGTCGCGTCGCTAGGGGCCGGAGAGCTCCTCGTCACTTCCATGGACCGGGACGGCACCAAGGGCGGCTACGATCTGGCGCTCGTGCGCTCCATCGCCGACAGCGTCTCCGTGCCGGTGATCGCGTCGGGGGGCGTCGGCACCCTCGACCACCTCGTGGAGGGCGTGCGCGACGGGCATGCGAGCGCGGTGCTGGCCGCCTCCATCTTCCATTTCGGCACCTACACGATCGGCGAGGCCAAGCGCCACATGAGCCGGGCGGGGCTCCGCATGCGCCTCGATCCGGCGGCCGAGCCGGCGGTCCGGTCCGCCGGCGTGGCCGCGGCAGAATAAGGCTGCGGCCCCGGCCGAGGCGTCAGGCTCGCCGATTCGGTTAGGACAATCTTGAGGGATCGCCGCCTAGAACCGTCTGTCCTTAGGGAAGGTGACGGGATGGCGGCTTTCATGGTGCGGCTTCGATCCATTTCGGTGCGGATCATCGCGATCGCGCTCACCGGCATGCTGGGCATCGGGGCGATCGCCGGCACGGCCGCTTATCTCGGCTCGCAGACGAGCCTGGCGCTCAAGATCAAGAACGACGCCTCCCAGTTGCAGAACAAGGCGGCCGAGCTCGACCGGCTCTACGCCTCAGCCCGGCAGGACATCGCCGACTTTCTGCGCACCCAGCAGGTTCGCCCGGCCGAGACCTTCGCCCAGCGCATGCACGCGGTGGCATCGGAGGCCCTGAGCCTCGCAGGACGGCCCGAGGCGCAGGGCGTGCGCGAGCCCCTCACGAAACTCGGAGAGCTGGCCCAGGGCTCCGAGGCCGCGATCGCGGCGCTCTCGAAGGCTCTCGTCGAAACCGGGGTCGATCTCGATTCCGGTCTCCTCGGCACCTCCGCCAAGGCCGGCGAGGACCTCGAGCGCTTGGCCCTGACGGGCGCCCAGAATCTCGGCGAGAGCGCGGCCTGGCGCATCGCCTATGCGGCGGCGGCGATCCGCCAGGCGGATCGGCTCTACCTTGCCCGCCGGGAGGAGCACCTCCTCGGCGACATGGAAGTCGCGATCAGCCGCTTTGAGCGCTACGTCGCCGCCTTCACCCTCGACGACGACCTGAAGGGACAGCTCACGGCAGGGCTCGCGGCCTACCGAACCGCCTTCGACGCTTGGCGCGAGGCCGACAAGGCGCTCGTCCGCGGCATCGAGAAGCTGAACGATGCCCTCATCGTGGCGTCGCCCCTCATCGACGAGATCCGACACGCCACGAACGGCGACGAGGCCGCGGCCGCTGGCGGCCTCGAAGCCTCGCAGGACCTGCTCATGCGGTTCATCGGCTTCATCGGGATCGGGGCGCTTCTCGCCTCCCTTACGGTGGCGTTCGCGGTCGGGCGCAGCATCACCGGGCCGCTCGCCCGGCTGCGGCGCTCCATGAAGGAGCTTGCCGAGGGCCGGACGGACGAACCCGTTCCCGAGACCGGGCGGTCCGACGAGATCGGCACCATGGCGCAGATGGTGGAGGTGTTCCGGGCCAACGCGGTCGAGCGCCAGCGCCTCGCGGCCGCCCAGGACGCGGACCGGGAGGCCCAGTCCCGCCGGGCCCGCACGGTGGACGGCCTCATCGCGTCGTTCCAGGACGGGATGGAGGGGACCATCCGCTCCGTCGCGAAGGCGGTCGAGGACCTGAACGCCGTTTCGACGGCGCTGAACCAGGCTGCGGGCAGCACCATGCGTCAGCAGGGCGAGGCGAGCGGCGCCGTGGACGAAGCGGCGGCGAATGTCGGCATGGTGTCGGCCGGCGCCACGCAGCTCAGGGCGTCCATTCAGGAGATCGCAGCCCGGGCCGCGGAGTCGAGCCGGGTCGCCCAGGAGGCGCTCGCCACCACGCAGTCGACCCTCGATACCATGCGGGGACTCGAAACCAGTGCGGTCGCGATCGGCGAGGTGGTGAACCTCATCCGCGCGATCGCGAGCCAGACGAACCTTCTCGCCCTCAATGCCACCATCGAGGCGGCCCGCGCAGGCGAGGCCGGCCGCGGCTTCAGCGTCGTTGCCGGCGAGGTGAAGGCCCTGGCGGCGCAGACGGCGCAAGCCACTGACGAGATCGCTGCGCAGGTCGCCGCGATCCAGAGCTCGGCCGAGCAGGCCGGGCGGGCCTTGGGGTCCGTCAACACCGTCATGGGAACCCTGTCGAGCCTCGCTGGGGTGGTCGCGGCAGCCGTGGAGCAGCAGAGCGCCGCCGTGAACTCCATCGGCGCCAACGTGGCGCTCGCCGCCGAGAAGACCCGGGCCGGCACGGAGGCCATGGGCGGGGTCGCCGACGCCACGCGCCGCACCGAGGCGGTCGCCGCCGAGGTGGAAGCCCTGTCCCGGCGCCTGAACGAGGAGGCGGCCGAGGTGGAGAACCGGGTCGCAGCCTTCATCGACGGCGTGCGCACGGCCGCGTGATCTTTGGCTTGGCTTAAGCTAAGACTGACGCCAGCTAAGCCTTCTCCCGAGGTGCGATGCCCGATTTCACCCTGAACGACCTGGCGCGGATCGTGGCCGAGCGCGCCGCTGCGCCCGCGGACGCGTCCTACACCGCAAAACTTCTGGCCGACGGGCCGGCGAGGGCTGCCAAGAAGCTCGGGGAGGAAGCCGTGGAGGCCGTGATCGCCGCGGTCCAGGGGGACCGGGCCGCGCTGACCGCGGAAGCCGCCGACGTGCTCTATCACCTCCTCGTGGTCCTGAAGGGCGCGGGCGTCGAACTGGCCGACGTGATGGCCGAACTTCAGCGCCGCACGGCGCAGTCGGGCCTTGCCGAGAAAGCCGCGAGGGCCAAGTGACACCCGCAGAGGCACCCGCTTTGGACGATCGCAGCATCCTGTCCTCCGCGGAGGACAAGCTTTCTCCCTACCGCATCTTCCGCCGGGAGGAATGGGCGAGGCTGCGCGCCGACGCACCCCTGACGCTCACCGCCGAGGAGGTATTCCGCCTCCAATCCCTCAACGATCCGATCTCGCTCGACGAGGTGGTGGCGATCTACCTGCCGCTCTCCCGACTCCTCTCGCTCTACGTGGCCGCGACGCAGGGCCTCTTCAAAGCGACCCAGCGCTTCCTCCTTGCCGAGAACGAGATCAAGGTGCCCTACATCATCGGGGTCGCGGGCTCGGTGGCGGTGGGCAAGTCCACCACCGCCCGCGTGCTGCAGGCGCTCCTCGCCCGGTGGCCCAACACCCCGAAGGTGGATCTCGTCACCACGGACGGTTTCCTGCTGCCGAATGCCGAGCTGACCCGCCTCGGGCTCATGGAGCGCAAGGGTTTTCCGGAGAGCTATGACACCAACGCGCTGCTGCACTTCCTCGCGGCGATCAAGGCCGGCAAGCGCGCCGTGCGGGCCCCGCTCTACTCCCACCTCGTCTACGACGTGGTCCCGGGCGAGGAGACCGTGGTCGACCGGCCGGACATCCTCATCGTCGAAGGATTGAACGTGCTTCAGCCGGCCCGCATGCCCAAGGACGGCACCGCCATCCCCTTCGTATCGGATTACTTCGACTTCTCGGTCTATATCGATGCCGACGAGGCGGACCTGCACCGCTGGTACGTGAACCGCTTCCTGCGCCTGCGCCACACCGCGTTCCGCGACCCCCTCTCCTATTTCCGCCGCTACGCGGAGATCTCCGAAGAGGATGCGATGACGGTGGCCGAAGGGCTGTGGAACCGCATCAACCTCCTGAACCTGCGCGAGAACATCCTGCCGACGCGCCAGCGCGCGAGCCTCATCCTCAAGAAAGGGGCGAGCCACCGCATCGAAGAGGTGGCGCTCCGGCGCCTGTGAGAGAACCGACGCCCGCTTCGGTTCCGGGCTCGCCTACGCGCCTAAGTCAGAAGCCCCTCCTGCCGTGCGAGATCCCGCAGGTTTGCCTGCGGCCGCGCGCCGAGATGGCTGATGATCTCGGCCGCCGCGAGGCCGCCGAGGCGGGCGCAATCAGGCAGGTCGAGGCCCTGGGTGAGGCCGGCGAGGAAGCCCGAGGCGAAGAGGTCGCCCGCGCCCGTGGTGTCCACCACGCGCTCGACGGGGAAGGCCGGCACAGCGCGGGTCTCGCCGCGGGTGACGACGAGCGCCCCCTCCGCCGAGCGGGTGATGGCGCCGAGCACGTTCTCCTCCCGCAGGGCCGCGAGCGCCGCGTCGGGATCCGAGGTGCCGTAAAGGCTCTGGAGTTCGTGGATGTTGGCGAACAGGATGTCGAGCGAGCCGTCCCGCATGAGGCCGAGAAACTCGTCGCGGTAGCGGTCGACGCAGAAGGCATCGGACAGCGTCAGCGCGACCCGGTTTCCCGCCTCGTGCGCGATGGCGACCGCCTTGCGGAAGGCTTCCTTGGCGAGCGGCGGGTCCCAGAGATAACCCTCGAGGTAGACGATCGCGGAGGCCCGCACCGTTTCCGGATTGACGTCGTCCGGCGTGAGGTTCTGGCAGGCGCCGAGATAGGTGTTCATGGTGCGCTCGCCGTCGGGCGTCACCAGGATGAAGCTGCGGGCCGTGGCCGGGCCGTCCTTCGCGAGGGCCACGTCGTAATGGACGTCGATGGCCTTGAGGTCGTGGGCGAAGAGGCGCCCGGTCTCGTCGTCCTTCACCTTGCCGATGAAGCCGGCCCGGGCGCCGAGGGACGCGATGCCGGCCGCCGTGTTGGCGCCGGATCCCCCAGACACGATGGTCGCCGGTCCCATGGCCCCGTAGAGCTCCTCCGCCCGCACCTCGTCGATGAGCTGCATGGCGCCCTTGTGGACCTTCTGGGCGACGAGGAAGGCCTCGTCGGTCTGGGCGAGCACGTCCACGATGGCGTTGCCGAGGGTGAGCACGTCGATGGGCGCTGAGGGCATGAGATCCGGCCTTGGGGAGGGGTGCCGGCCTTTCGCATCCGGGGCCGGCCCGGTCAAGGCGGCGGCGCTTCCGCCGGTCGGCTCGGGAATCGAACGGCCCGCGTCACCTTTGTCGACGGGGGCCGTGCCGGCGAAAAGCCGACCTCAGCCCGCCGCCGCCAGCGCCTTCGGGCGCTCTTCGACCGGAGCCGAATGGCGGGCGCGTTCCTGCGCGCCGTCGAGGAGAGCGAGCAGCGCCTCGACGTCGTCCTCCGTCAAGGTTCCGAGCTCCCGGGCGAGGCGGTTGGCGAGGAGCGTGCGGCGGGGCGTCGTGCTCGCGGTGTCGATCTTGATCCGGGGATCGGAGAGGTCGGCGAGACGGGCAAGGTCGTCGGCCTCGTCCCAGATGATGTTGAAATACTGGATCACCCCCTGGATCAGGGTCCACGTCGGCTTGCCGCGCTCGCCTCGCTCCAGCGCCGAGAGATAGGCGCTCGACACGCCGAGATGGGCGGCCATGTCCTTGAGGAGGAGCCCGCGCTCGCGGCGCAGCTGCCGCACCCGTTCACCGAAAGGTGTCATTCAGACCGCCCTTGAGACCTGCGGGTCGCCGGAAACCCGGTCCCGCACAGGTCTATGATCCCGCGCTCCGCCTGCGGCGAAGCCTGACGTAGAGTGCCCCGGATCCGCCGTGATGGGGAGAGGCTTCGTCGAAGCCAAGCACAAGAGAGCGAAGATCCGGTAACCGCAGCCAATGCGGCACCACCCGCCGCAGGACGCCGCGCTCCTCGAAGAGCCCCTCGCCCGCTCCCGCGCCGCCCTTGCCGGTGATCACCAGCACCACCCCGTGGCCGGCATTCTGCGAGCGGCGCAGGAAGCCGAGCAGCACCTCGTGCGCCTCGGCCTGCCGCAAGCCGTGAAGGTCCACGACCGCATCCACCTTGCGCTTGCCCCGCCGGAGCGCCGTCAGGGTCTGGCGCTCCATGGGAGCGAGGGGCGGAACGGCGGGTCTTGGTGTCGGAGGCGGCAGGGGCGTCGGACCGGTCGAGGCTGGCTTCGCCGGGGGCGGAGCGGGCTCCGGCGGGGGTTCGGGCTCCTCGGGAAAGCTGCGCCCCTTCAGCGGCGCCACGCCCCGCGCCACGTGGGCCCAGAGCCGGCGCTCCTCGGCGTTGAGCGCCCGCGGGCGGCGCGGCTTCGTCATGGATGCGGAAGCAGCACGACGAACCGGACCGGGTGCCGCAGCAGCCCCGCCCGGGTGCCGGCGTCCCGGCCCGTGCCCCAGAAGAAGTCGCCCCGGGCGGGGCCGACGATGGCCGAGCCCGTATCCTGCGCGATCATGAGGCGGGCGAGAGGCTCGGAAACCCCGGGGCCCACGGGCACCTCGCCTTCGAGCCAGAACGGCAGGCCGTAGCTCCAGATCGATCGGTCGACCGCGAGAGACCGCCCGGGCACCAGCGGGTGGCCGGCCCCGCCCACCGGTCCGTCGCCGGGAGCGAGTTCCGCCGCCTCGCGAAAGAAGATGTAGGAGCGGTTCTGACGCATGAGGGCCTGCGCCGGGCCGGGATTGGTCTTCAGCCAGCCCATGAGCCGCTCGAGGCTCATGTCTTTGAGGGGAATCTCGCCCTGTTCCACCAGGATGCGACCGATGGAGGTGTAGGGCTGCCCGTTGCGCCCCGCGTAGGCCACCCGCATGGCCCCGCCCTCGTTCAGGCGGATGCGGGCGGAGCCCTGAACGTGAATGATGAACGCTTCCCCGGGCTCCGCGAGATAGACGAGGGGCTTGGCCGCTTTGCCGAGGGCTCCCGTCTCGATGGCGGCGCGGTCAGGGTAGGGCTCGAAGTCCGAAGCCGTTCGGCGGGCCGCCTGCAGGCCCTGGCCCACCCCCGGCCAGGTTTCCCCTTGCGGGATGGTGACGAGGTCGTCGGGCCGTTGGAGCAGGGGCACGCTGTAGCGCGCGCTACGCTCCCGCGATCCGTCGAATTCCGGCTCGTAATAGCCCGTGAGAAAGCCGCCGCCCTCGTGCGGGATCACTGCATGGGGCCGAAACTGCGCCTCGAAGAACGTCCGGGCATCGGCCGGCTCACCGGCAAGGGCAGCGCGGCAGGCCGAGTCGAGCGCCGTATCGCGCTCTCGGGCGGGCCTCAGAGCAGGCTCTCCCCGCATCAGGTGCTCGCAGGTCCGGCGGAACGCCGCGAAGGCCGCGGCGTGATCGTCCGCCGCCCAGCCTTTGAGATCAGCGAAAGCGAAGGGCTCGAGCCGCGCTCCGGCGATAGGCGGGACGGACGAGGCCTCGGCGGCGGTCATGCCTAGGATCCCGGCGAGGGCTGGGGCGAGCCGCCGGGCGGCGCTCATTGGCCGGCTTCGGTCGCCACCAGAATCCAGTTGGGATCGCGGCTGCCGAGCTGGCGGGCGAAGGTCCACACGTCGGTGACGTCCACCACCGTCTCGGGGCTGCCGTCCACCACCTTGCCGGAGGCGTCGTAGGTGGCCGTGATGAGCTTCGAGAGGAAGCGCACGACCACCTGGGCATTGCTGCCCTTCACCTCGACGCCGGCGATCTCCGCCTTGTCGATGGAGACGAAAGTGGTGTCGACGCGCTCGCCCCGACGCTCGCGGTCGGCGATCGCCCGGTCGAAGCCCTCGAACACCTCCTTGGAGAGAAGGTCCTTGAGGGAGCGGCGGTCGCCTTGCGCGAAGGCCGTCACGATCATCTCGTAGGCCGCCTTGGCGCCGCCGACGAATTCGGGGGCGTCGAAAGCGGGTTCCGCCCGGGCGATGGCATCGAGCCCCTCGGCGATGCGGGTTCCGGGCTCCGCGATCCCCTTCCAGCGGTCGGCTGGCGGCGCTGCGGCGGGAGCCGGGCGCTCCGGCGCGGGCGCGCCGGGCAGGCGGACCACGTTGTCGCTCTCGCCGTTGGCGACACCGCCCGGGCGGGACGGCGGCTCGCGACGCTGGAACGGGTCGAAGGGCGGCCGCTCCTCACCGGTCTTCTGGCCCAGAACCGACCGCAGCTTCCAGATCACGAAAACGGCCAGGCCGAGAAAAATGAGGGTCGTGACGTCGAAGGATTCCTGCATCGTCGATCCGGTGTGAGGCTATACCGCGGCGGGGCAGGCGGCCGGCGGCAGGGTCTGCCCCGCATATGGGCATGGGGGCTCGTAACATCCACCCAGGGCGGCGACAAGCAAGAGCCCGCGCGAGGCGCAACGAATCGTTAAGCCTCAGCTTGTTCGGGCCTGGCAAGCGTGATAGCGCGGACGCCAGCGGCCCGCGCCTCTCGCGCGCTTGTCACAAGCGCCTCGTCCGGGCTTCCGCAACCGATCCTCTTGGGAGCTTGGACCATGGCCGATACGGCAAACAACGGCGCGCAGGCCGCACCGTCCCTCAACGCGCTGGCGCAATACGCCAAGGACTTCTCGTTCGAGAACCCCAACGCGCCGCGCTCCCTGCAGCCCCAGCAGCAGGGCCCGCAGATCAACCTTCAAGTGAACGTGAACGCCAAGCAGCTCGCCGAGGCGGATTTCGAAGTGGACCTCACCCTCGAGGGCGACGCCAAGATCGGCGCCGAGGTGCTGTTCGCCTTCGAGCTCACCTATTCGGGCGTGTTCCGGGTCCAGAACATTCCCCAGGACCAGCTGCATCCGGTGATCATGATCGAGTGCCCGCGGCTCCTCTTCCCGTTCGCCCGGCAGATCGTCGCGGACGCGGTGCGCAACGGCGGCTTCCCGCCCCTTTACATCGACCCGATCGACTTCGTGGCGCTCTACCGCCAGCGCGCGGCCGAGATGCAGGGCGCCGAGGGCGCCCCGGCGAACCAAGTTCTGTCGTAACCCTCAACGCGCCCCACCCTATCAGGCGTGGGGCGCTGCAAAGCGGTGTCGCGCGGCGTGCCGGGCGACCTCTTAGCCCGCCTCCGAGGCGCGAAACCGCCCGATGCGCTGAGGCGCATCCTCGAGCACCGGCGCGAAGGCCCCCGTCCCGGGATCCCGCACCATCAGCACGCCGGTCGCGATGCCGAAATAGGCGCCGTGAAGGTGAAGCCTGCCCCGCTCCACGAGGGTGTGGATGCAGGGGAACGTCATCAGGTTGGCGAGGCTGTTCTCGATGGCGGCAAGTTCGAGCCGCTGAACGTACTCCGCCAGATCCGCCCCGCGCGGGCCCGCCTTCTCGGCCGCCGGCGCGACGAGGTTCATCCAGCGTCCGATGAAGTCGCCGGGCGAGAGGGGCGCCGAGGGGTCCGCGAAGGCGCGGATGCCGCCGCAGCGGGCATGGCCCAGCACCACGATATGCTTCACCCGGAGCGCCTGGACGGCGAATTCCAGGGCCGCCGAGGTGCCGTGATACTCGCCGCCCGTCTCATAGGGCGGCACGAGGTTCGCCACGTTGCGCACGACGAAGAGCTCGCCCGGGCTCGCGTCGAACACCACCTCGGGCGAGACGCGGCTGTCGCAGCAGCTGATCACCATGATCTCGGGCGACTGCCCGTCGGCGAGGGCCTCGTAGCGGCTCTGCTCGCGGCGAAAGCGATCGTCGAGGAAGGCGCGGTACCCGTCGGTGAGACGCTGGGGAAACAGCTCCCTCATGACAGCGGCCTTCCGGCATCCGCGCTCCAGACGAGGGCGACGGGGCTCGCCGGAACGTCGCCGGCGACGATGCGGCGGGCGAGGTCCGCCAACCCTGGGGGCTCAACGCAGTCCTGGGTCGCGGCCAGGTCCTCCACCGTCCACCAGCGCACGTCGAGGATCGGATTGTCCTCGGTTTCGGCGAGCCGGCTCGTATCGATCCGGTCGGAGGGCAGGCGTACGACCGCATAGGCCTCAAGGGCATGCCGCTCCTTGCGAAAGAGCGTGAACGGCCCCGCGCAGCGCGCCACCCAGGGCCCGAGGGGCGCATCCTCGACCCCGATCTCCTCGTGCAGTTCGCGCCGGAGCGCCGCCTCCGGGGTCTCGCCGGCTTCGATGCCGCCGCCCGGCATGAACCAGAACCGGCGCTCGCCGGGGCGCGCGGGATCGATGTCGCGCTGGGCCTCGTAGGCGATGAGGAGCAGGCGGTCGGCCGGGTCGAAGACGAGGGCGCGGGCGATGCTGCGCCGGGGATACGCCGTCATGCGGCCTCCTGGAGCTTGTGCAGGTCCACATTGGCGCCGCAAAGGAGGACGCCCACCCGCTCGCCGGGCTTAGGCCGGTAGGCGCCCGAGATCAACGCGGCGAGGGCCGCCGCGCCTCCGGGCTCGGTAGCCATGCGGTAGTCCCGCCAGAGCACGCCCTGCGCCGCCCGGATCGCCTCGTCGGAGACGAGGGCCACGTGGTCCACCGCCTCCCGGCAGATGCCATAGACGAGGTCGCCGACATTGCGGGCGCCAAGGGAATCGGCGGCCAGGGAGTTCACCTCGACGTCCACCGGCCCGCCGGCCTCGATGGCGGCATGGAGCGCCCGCGATCCTTCGGGCTCCACGCCGACCACCCGCGCGCGCCCGGCGAACCAGGACGCGATTCCGCTGATGAGCCCGCCCCCTCCGACCGCGACGAGTACCGTGTCGAGATCCGCCTCCTCCTCCCATTCGAGCCCGACCGTGCCCTGGCCGGCGATGGTGCTCTCGGCCGCGAAAGGGTGGACCCGGAGCGCCCCGGTCTCGGCCACGTGCCGGTCGCAGGCCTCCTGCGCGTCGGCGTAGCGGGCGCCGCCGATGACCGCCTCGGCGCCATGGCCGCGGATCACCGCCACCTTGGCGGGGCTCGCGATCTCCGGCACGAAGATCCGCGCCACATGACCGAGGGAGCGGGCCGCATAGGCCACGGCCGCCCCGTGATTGCCGCCCGAGGCCGCCGCGACGCCGGCCGCCGGCACCTCGTGCGACAGGAGCGTGTTGAAAGCGCCCCGCGTCTTGAACGAGCCCGCATGCTGGAGGAATTCGAGCTTGAGGCTGACCGGGCCGGCATGGCCGAACGCCCCGTTCAGGGTCCAGACGGGCGTGCGGCGGATATGCGTGACGATCCGCCCATGGGCGGCTTCGATGGCGGTGCGGGCGAGGGCCATGGGACAGTTTCTCAGGTTCGGAACGACCAGATCGCGATGGGAAGACCGTAGGCGTCGCGTTCGGGCGGGTCCGGAAAGGGCCGGCCCTGTCCTTGGGCGATCTTCTTCGCCGCCACAAGCCCCGCCAGGGCATCGAGCCGGTCGTCCGTGCCGGCGCCTCGCGGGCCGCGGGCCTCGACCGTGTCGGCCGGAAGCCCGGCCGCGATGAGGAGCCCGCGCCTCAAGGCGAGGCCGGGACCGGAGGGGCTGCCCTTCACCTTCTTCGGCTCGGGCAGCGCCCGCTCCCCGTTCATGGACCAGAACGCCACCTCGGGATGCACCTCGAAAGCGCGGGCCGCAAGATCCGGCCGGGCCCGCAGAAGCGCATCCGCCTCCAGGATCTTCGGAAAGATCATATAGGCCTGCATCGAGACCTTGCGCGGCGGCTCGGAGGTGTCAGCCGCCATGCGGCAGGCTTCCTCGAAGCTCCCCGCCTCGACCGCCCGGCGAGACGGAATGGAGAACACGGAGGATTGGCGGGCGCCGAGCAGGGACCTCACCTGCTGCTCCGGCGGGCGGCCCGGTCCAGCGATGCGCTCCGGCAGGCCGATCGGGATGTCGATGGCGACGAAGGCCGGTCGCTCGGGCCCGTCGAACACCGCCGCGAGGGTGGTCTCGACGCGCAGGCGGGGCGGCTCAGCGCCGTCCAGAGGGGCAAAGGCGGCGACCCAGCCGCCCCGGCACCCATCCACACCCGCAACCCACATCCGTCACCCACGCTGTTGGCCTTTTACGGCGAGGCGCTATTAAGCAGGCAAGGTTGCCTGGAGCCAAGCATGACGATCCGCCCCCGCCGCAGCGTTCTGTACATGCCCGGCTCTAACGCCCGCGCGCTCGAGAAGGCGAAGACCCTTCCGGCGGACGCCCTCATCCTCGACCTCGAGGACGCGGTGGCGCCCGATGCCAAGGCCGAGGCCCGCGAGCAGGTCGCCGCCGCCGTGAAGGCGGGCGGCTACGGCGGGCGCGAACTCGTCATCCGCATCAACGCCCTCGACACCCCCTGGGGCGAGGCCGATCTGGCGGCGGCCGTCGCGGCCGCCCCCGACGCCATCCTGGTGCCGAAGGTCTCCTCGCCCGAGGCGCTTTCGGCGGTGGGCCTGCGCCTGCGCCGCCTCGGCGCCGGCGAGCGCACCCGGATCTGGGCCATGATCGAGACGCCCTTGGCGGTCCTGCGGGCGGAGGCCATCGCGAGCGCCGCGAACGATGTGGACACGCGGCTCGCCTGCCTCGTGATGGGCACCAACGACCTCGCCAAGGAAACCCGCGCCCGCCACACCCGGGACCGGGCGCCGATGATGCCCTGGCTCATGCAGGCGCTCGCGGCGGCGCGGGCCTACGACCTCGACATCGTGGACGGGGTCTACAACGCGCTCTCCGACGAGGCGGGTTTCCGGGCCGAATGCGAGCAGGGCCGCGATTGCGGGTTCGACGGCAAGACCCTGATCCACCCGAGCCAGGTCGCGGTCGCGAACGAGGTCTTCGCGCCGCCCGCCGACGAGGTGGAGCGCGCCCGCGCGATCATCGCGGCCTTCGACCGGCCGGAGAACCAGGCGAAAGGCGCCATCTCCCTCGACGGGCGCATGGTGGAGCGCCTCCACGCCGACATGGCTCGCCGGACCGTCGCCCTCGCGGAGGCAATTGCGGGACGGGGGTGACCCCCGCCCCGGCCCTCTAATCGGTGAGCGCCCGGGCCTCTTCGGGCAGCATGATCGGGATGCCGTCCCGGATCGGATAGGCCAGCTTGGCCTGGCGGCTCACCAGTTCCTGCCGCTCCGGATCGTAATCGAGGGAGCCCTTCGTCAGCGGGCACACCAGAAGCTCGAGGAGCTTGGGGTCGATGCGGGTGGCCTCCACGGGGGCCGGGCTCTCGTCGGTCATCGGGGTCCTATTGGAGGGTCTGCTCGGAGCCGCCGCCCGAGCGGGCGAGTTCGATCTCGGTGATGGCGATGAGAACCTCGGCCCGGCTCTTGAGGTCCGGCGCCTCGAGCAGCGCCTGCTTCTCCTTCGCGCCGAAGGGGCTCATCATGCACAGCGCGTTGACAAGCGCTTCGTTGGGAGCCTGGTCGATCCCGTCCCAGTCGACGCGAACGTCCGCCGCCTCGACGAAATCGCGCAGCGCCTTCAGAACGCCGCTCCGGTCCACCTCCTCCTCGCCGGCCCGCGCCTGAAAGTCGGACCCGAAGGGCTCGTAGCTCACCCGGCACTGGCGGTAGAGCGTCGTGGTGGACAATTCCTCCTCGATCCGGAAACGCGCGATGCCCACGAGGGTGATGAGATAGCGCCCGTCACCGGTCTCGGCGAACTGCGTGATGCGCCCGAGGCATCCCACCCGGTAAAGCCGCGGCGTCAGCGCGGTGCCGCCCGCCTCGGCGTCGGGCTGGATCATGCCGATGACCCGGCTCGAGCCGAGGGCATCGTCCACCATGGCAAGGTAGCGGGGCTCGAAGATGTTGAGGGGCATCTGGCCGCGCGGCAGGAGGAGCGCGCCGGAAATCGGAAAGACGGGAACCACCGCCGGGCAGTCCTGAGGCCCCCGGTACGTCGCGTTCATTCCCATTCCGTGCCCATTCCTCGCTCCCCACAGCCGGGTTCGGCGTCACGCGAACAGGAGCGAGGAGAGCCTCCGTCGTCCAGCAACCGTCATCTCGTCCGTCGGGCCCCAGGCCTCGAAGAACTGGACGAGCTGCTTTCGCGCGCCGTCCTCGTTCCAAGTGCGGTCCCGCCTCACGATGTCAAGGAGGTGGTTCACGGCATCCTCGCGCCGGCCCTTGGCGTTGAGCGCAATGGCAAGGTCGAAGCGGGCCTGGTGGTCGAGGGGGTCGGCCTCCACCCGCCGCTGCAGCCCCGCAAGGTCGCCGAGGGAGGCGGCCTGTTCGGCGAGCTCGATGGCGGCGCGGGCGCCCGCGAGCGCCGGGTCGTTCGCCTTGCCCTGCGGCGCCATGGCGAGGAAGCGCTTGGCGCCCTCGATGTCGCCGAGATCGGCATGGAGCTTGGCGAGGGCTGCGAGGGCCGCGACGTTCTCGGGGTCCTGGGTCAGGACGGCGGCGTAGAGTTCGGCGGCGCCCGCTGCGTCGCCCTCCGCCGTCAGGGCCGCGGCCTCCGCCATCAGATCATCGGCCGCGCTCGGGCCCATGGGGCCGACGAGCCGCTCGATGAACCCCTTCACCTGGCTCTCGGGCAGAGCGCCCATGAAGCCGTCCACGGGCTGGCCCCGCTGGAAGGCGAACACGGCCGGGATGGACTGCACGCCGAGCTGGCCCGCGATCTGCGGATTTTCGTCGATGTTCATCTTCACCAGCTTGACCTTGCCGCCGGCCGCTTTCACCGCCTTCTCCAGAACGGGGGTGAGTTGCTTGCAGGGGCCGCACCAGGGCGCCCAGAAATCCACCAGCACGGGCTGCTTCATCGATTCGGCGAGCACGTCCTGGCGGAACGTGGCCGTCGTGGTGTCCTTGATCAGGTCACCGGCGGGTTTGGGGGCTTCGGCGAGCATGCGGTCCTCGGGTCTTCGTCAGGTCGTTTCGGCTTCATGTGGGACGCCAAGGTCCGTCCGGCAATTCTCGGGCGGGGGCGCAGGGAGCCGCAGGATCAGCGGGTCGTGGCCGGCAGAGCGCAGGAAGCGCACCAGATCCTCCCGCGACAGGCCAGTCGTCATGGTGTTCACCAGCGGATGGAAGTTGACCCAGGGGTGCTCCATGAGCGCCGCATCGAGGATCATCGTGACCCGTCCCTCGCGGTCGTTCGCCACCGCGAAGGGCGTCACCGAGCCGGGCTCGACGCCGAGCAAAGCCCGGAGCTGGTCGGCGGTGCCGAACGAGAGCCGGCCCGAGGCGCCAATGGCCTCGCGGGCGCGCTTGAGGTCGATGGGCGTGTCGTCCTTGGCGGTGATGAGGAAGAAGCGGCCCTTCTTGTCCTTCACGAAGAGGTTCTTCGAATGGGCGCCCGGGATCCGCGCCTTGACGGGCTGCGATTCGGCCACCGAGAACACGGCCTCGTGCTCCACCGTCCGGGCCTCGATCCCGAGCGCGGCGAGTTGATCGAGAAATTCTTCAGGCGTCAGCGGCGGCATGGCGCCCTTCTAGCCGGGGGGAGGCCGCCCCTCAAGGATCGGGCGCGGCGGTTCGACAAAAAGCGCGAACACCCCTTGCCAAGGGATTCGATTTGGGGCAAATGACCCGCCTCGCACGACGCCGCGGCGTCACGGAGCGCGGGTGTAGCTCAGGGGTAGAGCACAACCTTGCCAAGGTTGGGGTCGAGGGTTCGAATCCCTTCGCCCGCTCCAATTTCACCGGACATGTCGATCTGAACGGGCCCGAACGGCTCTCTTTTCGTGTGCCGGGTGCGCCCTCTCGACGATCCGTTTAAAACTTCCCTAAGCGGCCGCGGGGCATTCTCCGCGAATGGCACAGGACCAGCATCGCTCCGACGACCAGCGCTCGATCCTCATCGTGGAGGACGACGAGACCACGCGGGTCATCGTGGTGCGTTACTTCGAGACGGCGGGGCTGCGGGTGTTCCAGGCCGAAAGCGGCGAGGAGGCGCTGGCCATCCTGCGGGCCCACGGCCGGGCGATCGACTGGCTGTTCACCGACATTTGCCTGCCCGGCGAGATCAGCGGCTGGATCGTGGGGGCGGAGTTCAACCTCAACCATCCCCTGCGCCCGGTGATCTACGCCACGGGCTCCGCCCCGCGCGGCCGCGAGCAGGCGGCGGGCAGCGTCTTCATCCAGAAGCCCTACAGCCCCCATGAGGTGTTCACGGTCTTCCGCAATCTCGAGGGCCGGTCGGCCGAGATGGCCGAGATCTTCAAGCCGTTCTACGACCGGGGCGAGGCCTTAGGGAGCACGGTCAGGCTCGCCGCGAGCGGGCGAGCCTGACGGCAGGCGCTTCAGCCTCGTTCAGGCCGCTTCGCTCCGCCACGCGGCCGCAGCCGCCAGAGCCGCTTCCGCTTCAGCACGAACGCCCGTGAGGAGGGGGGACACGTCCGCCTCCACCTCGCAGGCCGCCTCGAGCCGGGCGCAGGCCTGCGACAGGCGCGTGAGACCGAGCATCCCGGCCGACGAGACCAGCGCATGGGCGTCCCGCGCCACCTGCGCCGGTGCTTGATCGGCGAAGCGCGCGGCGTAGTTGGCAGCGAACTGGTCGAGCAGCCGCTGCACCATCGGGGCGCCGCCGACCTCCATGAGCTCGGCGAGGATCGCCCGGTCGAGCACCGGCCCGTCGCCGTCGACGATCTCTTGGATGACAGGGTTCGTGTTGGAGATCATGGCGCGCTCCACGGCTGCATAAAGGTCTTGGCGTTTGAAGGGTTTGCCCACATGGTCGGTCATGCCGGCCTCCTTGTAGGCGGTGATCTGCTGGGGCAGCACGTTCGCCGTCATGGCGATGATCGGCAGCCCGCGGGCGGGGTGCTCGAGGGCCCGGATCTCCCGGGTCGCCGTGATGCCGTCCATGACGGGCATCTGCACGTCCATCAGCACGAGGTCGTACGCCCGCTCCTGCACGGCGGCCACGGCCTGGGCGCCGTCCGGGACGACGTCCACCGCATGGCCTGCCGCTTCCAGAACCGCGCGGGCAAGGTCCTGATTGACCGCGATGTCCTCCACGAGAAGGATGCGGGCCGGGCGCCGTTCGCCGGGAGTTGCAGCGCCGCGGCTGTCGGGCTCCGCCGCGCGAACCCCGCGCGGCAGCCGGACCGTGAACCAGAACACCGAGCCCCGCCCCTCCTCGCTCGAGGCGCCGATCGTCCCGCCCATGCGGTCGATCAGTTCCTTCGAGATCGCGAGGCCAAGTCCGGTGCCTCCGAACTCACGCCGGATGGACCCGTCCACCTGGCTGAAGCGCTGGAACAACCGCGCCTGGCGGTCCGGTGGAATGCCGATCCCCGTATCGCGCACCTTAAAGGTGAGGTCGTACGCCTCGGGCCCGGCGCCCGACGCGGCCGCCTCCACCGTCACCGAGCCCTGGCGGGTGAACTTCACGGCGTTGTTGAGAAGGTTGAGCAGCACCTGCCGCAGGCGGGCCTCGTCGCCGAGGAGGAGCGGCGGCAGGCTGCCGTCGAGCGTCACGTCGACCGCAATCCCCTTGCGGTCGGCGACGCTGCGAACGATCGACACGGCGTCGCCGAGAAGGGCCTCGGGCGAGAAGGGCAGGGGCTCGAGGCGCACCTCTCCGGCCTCGATCTGCGCAAAGTCGAGAACGTCGTCGACCACCGTCAGAAGCGCGGAGCCGGCGCTCTGGATCCGTTCCACGTGCTGGCGCTGTTCGGGCTCGAGCCTTCCGCTCATGATGAGGAGTTCGGCATAGCCCAGGATGCCGTTGAGCGGCGTGCGGACCTCGTGGCTCATGGAGGCGAGGAACTCGCCCTTGGCCCTGTTGGCGAGTTCGGCCCTGGCCTGCGCGTCTTCGGCCGCATTCTTGGCCTGCGTCACTTCCTCGGCCCAGCGCTGGCGCTCGGTCACGTCCGTGAAGGTGCGCACCGCTCCGCCGCCCGGCAGAGGCGCCGTCCGGATTTCGAGCACGGTTCCGTTGGGGCGCTCGCGCAGATAGACGGGATGATCCGTCGTAAGCCCGGCCGTGTTGAGCCAGTGCTGCAAGGCGGGGCTCGGCCGCGAGAACTCGCCGGCGGCGATCTGATAGGCCCGCACCTCGTCTTGATGGGGCTTTCGCGCCATCAGTTCGGCCGGCAGGTCAAGAAGTTCGAGCGCCCGCCGGTTGGCGATCTGCACGTGACGGGCGGCATCGACCATGACGAGGCCCTGGTCCATGGTCTCCAGCGTCGCCGTGAGGCGCTGGGCGGTCTCCTGAAGCTCCTCCTCGGCGTTCTTGGCGTCCGTGATGTCCTGAACGATGCCGAAGGCGCGCTTGGGCTTGCCGTCCACCATCTCGGCATTGCCCACGATGCGCCGGCGGCCGGCGGCGGAGAGGAACGGCAAGGTGAGGTCGAAGGGCCGCCCTTCGGAGGCCAGGGCCGCCATGGCAGCCCTGATCGTTGCAAGATCGTCCGCCTCATAGGCGCTGCCCGCATCCTCCATGCTGACGGGGCCGCCGACCGGACGGTCGTAGATGCGGTAGAGATTGTCCGACCAGGTGACCTCGCGGCTGTCGAGATCGAGTTCCCAGGTGCCGAGATCGGCGAGGGTCTCCGTCTGGGCGATCATCGCCTCGCGGCGGCGCAGTTCGCGGGCCTGAACCGCCATGGCGCGCTCGCGCGCCTGCCGCTCGAGGAGCTCGGCATTGATGGTCTGATTGGCCTGGTGCAGCCTGAGATGGGCGACCACCACCTCGGCGAGGCGCTCCAGGCCCGCCCGGTCCTCATCGGTGAAGTGCCGCGGCTTGGTATCGAGGATGCAGAGCGTTCCAAGGCGTAGGCCCGGCTCCAGCGAGAGCGGCACGCCGGCATAGAACCTGAGGCGGGGCTCGCCCACGACGAGCGGATGCGAGGCGAAATGCGGATGCGCCGGCAGGTTCTCGACCACGGTCGCGCCGTCCTGCAGGAGCGTGAGGTGGCACAGGGCGACCTCCCGGTCCGTGCCCTCAAGATCGGTGCCCCGGCGCGCCTTGAACCATTGCCGGCCCTCGTCCATGAACGCGATGAGGGCGACCGGCATCCGGAACAGGTCGCAGGCGAGGGCGCAGACCGCGTCGTAATGGGGTTCAGGCCCGGTATCGAGGATCCGGAGCTGGTGGAGGGCCTGGAGCCGCTCCCGCTCGTTGGGGGGACGCATCATCATCACTGGTCGCTGATCCCGGTTCTACCGGCCAAATGCTGAAGATCTTCTGAAACCGACCGGCGACCGGCCTTCCCCGCCGGGGCGCCCGTGCCGCAGCCTCGCGGCAGCGGCCTCCCTTGGCCCTGCCGCCCCCCCATGCTACCGCCCGGGGCTCTTCGTCAAAGGTTCAGCCCGTCCGATGCCCCGCAAAGGCTTGCCCTCCGCAAGCGATACGCTCCCCCTTCTCCGGCGGCTCTGGCACGACTGGATGCGGCCCCATACCCGCGCCCTCGCGGGCGTCCTGGCCCTGGTGGTGCTCGTGGCCGGCGCAACGGGGCTTTACCCTGTCCTCATCAAAGCCGCCTTCGACGCCTTCGCGCAGCGGGACGAGACCGCGATCATGCTGGCGCCCCTTTTTGTCGTCGTGGTGACGGCGGTGAAGGGCTTCTCGCTTCTCGGCCTTACCGTGATGACCAACCGGGTCGTCACGCGGGTCGAAGCCGACATGCAGACGGCGCTCTACGGCCACCTCGTCGATGCGGATCTCGCCCAGCTCGGGCGCGAGAGCCCCGCCGCGCTCACCCAGCGCTTCACCAGCGACTTCGTGGCGATTCGGGAAGCCCTGACGCGTCTCTCGACGGTGCTCCTGCGGGAGGTCACCACCGTCATCGCCCTCATCGCGGCGATGATCTGGATCGATCCGGTGCTCACGCTCGTTGCGGGGATCGTCGCGCCCTTCGTCGCCCAGCCCATCGCCAAGATCGGGCGCAAGCTCCGGCTCGTGGCGGTCTCGACCCAGGAGCAGATCGGCGGGATGGCGAGCCTCGTCTCGGAGAGCCTCGGAGGCCTGCGGGTCGCGAAGACCTACAGCCTCGAAGGGTATCTGAAGGCGCGGGCGGCCGCCGCCTTCGACGAGATCCGGCGCCTGAAGATGAAGGCCGCCAACGCCCGCGGCCGCCTCGACCCCCTTCTCGAGGCGAGCGGCGGAGCGGCGGTTGCCGCCGTTCTGGTCCTCATCGGCTGGCGCATCCTCGACGGCACCAGCACGGTGGGCGATTTCACGGGCTTCGTCTCCGCGCTGATCCTGGCGGCGCAGCCGATCCGGGCACTCGGCAATCTGAGCGCCATCCTGCAGGAGGCGGCGGCCTCCCTGCAGCGCACCTTCGCGATCATGGACGAGGTGCCCCGCATCACCACGAGGCCCGGGGCGCCGGCGCTCAAGGTCGCGGGCGGCGAGGTGCGGTTCAGCAGGGTCGGCTTTGCCTATCGCGAGGACCGGCCGGCCCTCGACGGGGTCGATTTCGTGGCGCCCGCCGGCAGGACGACGGCCCTCGTCGGGCGGTCGGGCTCGGGCAAGTCCACCCTCCTCTCCCTCGTCCCCCGCCTCTACGACGCGACCGCCGGCGCCGTGCTGGTCGACGGGCAGGACGTGCGCGACGTGACCCTCGATTCGCTGCGCGCCGCCATCGCGGTGGTGAGCCAGGATGTGATGCTGTTCGACGAGACCCTGCGGGCGAACATCGCGTTCGGGCGCCCCGGCGCCGGCGACGACGAGATCGTCGCGGCCGCCAAGGCGGCTGCTGCCCACGACTTCATCATGCGCCTGCCGGAGGGCTACGACACCCGGGTCGGCACCGGGGGCGGCCGGCTCTCCGGCGGCGAGCGCCAGCGGGTGGCGCTGGCCCGCGCCTTCATCAAGGACGCGCCGATCCTGCTCCTCGACGAAGCCACGAGCGCCCTCGATTCCGAATCGGAGAGCCTCGTCCAGGCGGCGATTCGCGAGCTCATGCGCGGCCGCACGACCCTTGTCATCGCGCACCGCCTCTCGACCGTGCGGGATGCGGACCAGATCGTCGTGATGGAGGCGGGACGGATCGTGGAGACCGGCACCCACGAGGCGCTGGTGACCCGGGGCGGAGCCTATGCCCGGCTCCACCGGCTGCAATTGTCGGACGACGCCGCTATTCCCGCCGCATGATCCGGTCGACCACGATGTCGGACCAGAAGCTCGGCCTGAAATCCCGCTCGAGGGCCTCGGGGTCGTAGACCTTCTCCACCCAGGTGAGGAACGGCATTCCGTTCAACTCCCCCTCGATGAGGTAGCGCTCGAAGAAGGCGTCGAGGATGCCGGTCTTCGCGAAGCGAAAATGGCCGTAGCGCATGGAGAGCTGCCGCAGCGCCTCGGCCACCGGGCGCCCCTCGTGCACGATGAGGTAGAGCGCGGCGACGAAGCCCGCGCGGTCGGCTCCCGACTTGCAGTGCAGCACGGCCGGGTACTCGACGGTGTCGAAGAACCGCTTGGCGCCGAGGATCGTCTCCCGGTCCGGCGCGCCGCGGGAGCGGACCACGAAGTCAACGAGGGTGAGGCCAAGACGGTCGCAGGCGTCCTTCTGCAGCTGCCAGGACCCGTGCTCCCGGCCGCCCCGGAGGTTCACCACCGTACGGACGCCCTCGGCCTTGAGCTGCGCCAACTGATAGGGTGCGGGCTGCGCCGAGCGCCACAGGCGGTCCGTCACCCTGTGCTTGTTGAGATAGGCGAGCCGGAACACGCCGTGATCGACGAGGAGCATGTTGGCCCAGGCGCGAACGCGGCCCGCGCGGCCCTCGAGCGGCCGATCCCACCGAGCGATGCGGGCCATGCGGCGCGCATAGCGCGTCTCAGGCTTTAGGAACCTGTTAAACACGGGGGGTCGATGCTGCTGGGGTCGGGGGATGCGGCGACATGCTGTTCAGCGGCCTTACCAGTGATGGGATGTGCGGGCAACGCGGGGCGTGGTACGGCCCTTGCGTCGTTTTGGCCCCGCGCCTCGGCGGCCGCTCCGGGGTATGTGGCCGCCTTTCGCGAAAAGCGTGTGTTTGCTTGACGTTGCGTCACCTTCGATCCGTCGAAGGTTCACCTTCCCACCTCCTGTTCTTGTCATAAGCTTGTTGTCATGAGCGACCTTCTCGTCAGCATCCGCCGTGCCAAAACCGAGGACGCGGTCGGCCTGTCTCGCGTGTTCGACGCTGCCTGGCGCGAGGCCTATCAGGGCATCATCCCGGGCTTGGCCCTGGAGAAGATGCTGGCCCGCCGCGGCCCGCGCTGGTGGCGCTCGACGGTGGGCCGGGGGCGTCCGCTCGCGGTGCTCGACATCGGGCAGGGCATTGCCGGCTACGTCTCCTACGGGCGCTGCCGGGACCGCACCCTGCCGGCGGACGGGGAGATCGACGAGTTGTACCTCGCGCCCGAATACCAGGGCCTCGGCTTCGGCCGCCGCCTCTTCAAGGCAGTGCGCAACGACCTGAACGACCGCGAGATGAGCCGCATCGTCGTCTGGGCCCTCGCCGACAACGAACGGGCGTGCTCGTTCTACGAGGGCCTCGGCGGCCGCTCCATCGCCCGGGTCGACGAGCGGATCGGCGGCGTTTCGCTGAGCAAAGTGGCGTATCTCTTCCGTTCGCTCGCCTGACGGCAGCCCGAATCGCGGTCGCCGGCCCCGGCGCGGTTACCGTATCGTCAATCGGCGCTTGTTGCCCGGCAGCGTGGCGGCTAGAGATCGCACAATTATCCCGTCTTGGAGTTCCGGATGCGTATCGACGCCATTTCCATCGGCAAGAACCCGCCGCACGACGTGAACGTCGTCATCGAAGTGCCGGTCGGCGGCGAGCCGATCAAGTACGAGATGGACAAGGAGGCCGGCACCCTCGTGGTCGACCGCTTCCTCTACACCGCCATGCGGTACCCGGGGAATTATGGCTTCATCCCGCACACCCTGTCGGGCGACGGCGATCCTTGCGACGTCCTGATCGCCAGCACGCGGGCCATCGTGCCGGGTGCCATCATGAGCGTTCGTCCCGTCGGCGTGCTCGTGATGGAGGACAATGCGGGTGAGGACGAGAAGATCATCGCGGTGCCCTCCCGCCACCTCACCCAGCGCTACGACCGGGTGAACACCTACGCGGACCTGCCGGACATCACGATCAAGCAGATCGAGCACTTCTTCGAGCACTACAAGGATCTCGAGCCCGGCAAGTGGGTGAAGATCAACCGCTGGGGCGATGCCGAAGAAGCCCGCCGCCTGATCCTGGAAGGCATCGAGCGGGCCAAGAAGGAAAACGCCTGAAGCCGCCCGCGGGCGGGCGGGCGCGTATCGCCTAGAGCGCCTCGCCCCTAAGGAGCCGCGGGCCGTCCCGGCCCGCGCCCGCGGCCTCGCGCATGAAGAAGCGCTTGGCCGCTGGCAGGCGGTCGACGAGCCCGAGCCCGAGGTCCCGGATCAGCCGCACGGGCAGGAGATCGTTCGAGAACAGGCGATTGAGCCCGTCCGTCACCGCTCCCATGGCGGTGACGTCGACGCGACGCGCCCGCTCGTAGCCGCCGAGCACATCCGCGCCCCCGGGATCGAGCCCCAGCCGCACCGCGTCTGCCACGATCTCGGCGAGGGCTGCCGCATCGTGGAAACCGACATTCAGCCCCTGCCCCGCGATCGGGTGGATGACGTGGGCGGCGTCGCCGAGAAGCGCGAGGCGATCCGCCACGAAGGAGCGCGCGACCCCGAAGGAGAGCGGAAAGGCCTGCGGCTTCGTCTCGATGGCGATGCGCCCGAGTTGCAGCCCGAAGCGCCGCTCCAGTTCCTCCAGAAAGTCGGCCTCCGAAAGGGCGAGAAGATGCGGGACCGCGTCCCGCCGCTCGGTCCAAACGATGGAGGACCGGTGCCCGAGCGCGCCGCCCGGTGTGAGCGGCAGGATCGCGAACGGACCCGAGGGCAGGAAGTGCTCCACAGCCCTCCCCTCGTGATCGCGCTCGTGCGTCACCGTGGCGACGATGCCGCTCTGATCGTAGGGCCAGTGGATCCAGCTGATCCCGGCCTGCTCCCGCAGCCGCGAGCGCGCGCCGTCGGCAGCGACGAGGAGCGCCGCGGACAGGAGCTCCCCACCCTCGATCTCGACCCGGATCGCCTCGGAACCGGTCTTGAACCCCTTGACGCCGGCCGGCTTGAGCGTGACGCCCGCGGCCGCGCAGGCCTCGACGATGGCGCCAGTGAGGTCTCCGCCCTCCACCATGTGGGCGAAGGGCTCGCCCGCCGAGGCGTCGTTCGCGAAGGTGAGGAAAACCGGCCGGACGGGATCGTGCAGACGCGAATCGGTAATCACCATGTCGGTGATCGGCTGAGCCCGGGCGCCCACCTCGTCCCAGACGCCGAGCGCCTGCAGCATGCGCCGCGCCGCCGCCGCGATGGCGTAGGCCCGTCGGTCGCCCCGGGGATCGCGTTTCAGGGCCGGGTCGCACATGACGACCTCCAGCGCCTCGCCGAGGGAGCGCTTGAGGGCGAGGGCGAGGGACAGGCCGGCGAGGCCGCCGCCGGCGATGACGATCGTGAGGGGGTTGGTGGCTGGCATGCCGTGTCCTCGGGGGTCGGCGGGGGCGCGTCAAGCTTGACGTCGAAGCAGGCCTTCCGGATGAGTGGTCCTCCAACCTCCGGAACCGCCATGTCCCGCGCCATCGACGATCTTCTGTCCATCCTCGATCTCGAACCCCTGGAGCACAACCTCTTCCGGGGTCGCAGCCCGCAAGCGGGCTGGCAGCGGGTATTCGGCGGCCAGGTGATCGGCCAGGCGCTCGTCGCCGCCTGCCGGACCGTCGAGGGGCGCCGCCCCCACTCGCTCCACGCCTATTTCCTTCTGCCGGGCGACCCCAAGGTGCCCATCGTCTACGACGTGGAGCGCCTGCGGGACGGGCGCTCCTTCGCGACGCGCCGGGTGAAGGCGATCCAGCACGGCAACGCCATCTTCGCCATGTCGGTCTCCTTCCACGGCGAGGAGCCCGGCTTCGACCACAGGGCCGAGATGCCCGACGTGCCGATGCCCGAGGACCTGCCGGCGGAGCACGAGGTGAAGGCGGGCGTCATGCGGCTCATGCCGGACCCCGTCCGCGCCTATTACGAGCGCGAGCGGCCCATCGAGCTGCGTCCCGTGGAATATACCCGCTACACCACCCGCGAGCCCATGGAGCCGCGCTTCAATCTGTGGATCCGGGCCACGGGCCGCCTGCCGGACGATCCGGCGATCCACCAATGCGTGCTCGCCTATGCGTCCGACATGACGCTGCTCGATTCCTCGCTCATCGCCCATGGCCGGACGGTGTTCGAGCGCGAGATCCAGGCGGCGAGCCTCGATCACGCCCTCTGGTTCCACCGCCCGTTCCGGGCCGACGAGTGGCTGCTCTACACCCAGGACAGCCCCAGCGCCTCCGGTGCGCGCGGGTTCTCGCGCGGGCTCATCTTCACCCGGGACGGCACCTTGGTCGCCTCCGTGGCGCAGGAAGGTCTGATCCGGAACGTGGGCGGTTAGGGCAAATGCTCCCGGACCGGTCCCGTTGCACAATTCTTGTGCATTCCAGGCGACGGTGAGGCCTCGCATCCCCAAACCCTGGCCGCCGCGGCCCCTGAACTCGAGGCCCTAACCGGGCGCGCGGCGCCGGATCGCTGCCGCCGCGCAGCCTCCCGGCTTCGCTGAACCTTCACACCCTCCCCGGCGCGACTTGGCACGGGCCTTGAATCCCCTGCCGCGACGCCCGCGCATCCGCCGGGTCGACGCGCAGCCCCGCCGGTCGGATCCGGCGGCTCCAGCAGGGGGCATTGCCTTATGAAAATCGTGATGGCGATCATCAAGCCATTCAAGCTCGAGGAGGTGCGCGATGCCCTCACGGGCCTTGGCGTCCACGGCCTCACCGTCACCGAGGTGAAGGGATACGGCCGCCAGAAGGGCCATACGGAAATCTACCGCGGCGCCGAGTACGCCGTGAGCTTCCTGCCCAAGCTGAAGATCGAGGTGGCGGTCGCGACCGAGATGGTGGCCCGCGTGGTCGAGGCGATCACCGGTGCCGCCCGCACGGGCCAGATCGGCGACGGCAAGATCTTCATCACGCCCCTCGAGAAGGCCGTCCGCATCCGCACCGGCGAGATGGACAGCGACGCCCTTTGAGCCAGCGGCCCCCCAATCCTCCGGAGTTTCACCTGATGAAGCGCTTCTTCACCCTCGCGGCCGCCCTGTCCCCGGCAGCCCTTCTTTTGATCGAACCGGCCTTCGCCCAGGACGCGGCCGCGCCCGCAGCCCCCACCCCAGACAAGGGCGACACCGCCTGGATGATGCTCTCCACCATCCTGGTCCTGCTCATGGTGGTGCCGGGCCTCGCCCTGTTCTACGGCGGCCTCGTGCGCACCAAGAACATGCTGTCGGTGCTCACCCAGGTCTTCGCCATCGCGTGCCTCGCTGCCCTCATCTGGGTGTTCTACGGCTACAGCCTCGCCTTCACCAATGGCGGCGCCCTCAACGACTACGTGGGCGGCTTCTCGAAAGCCTTCCTGTCCGGGGTCGACGCCACCACCGTGGCGGCCACCTTCTCCAACGGCGTCGTGATCCCCGAATACGTCTACATGTGCTTCCAGATGACGTTCGCGATGATCACGCCGGCGCTCATCGTGGGCGCCTTCGCGGAGCGCATGAAGTTCTCGGCCCTCGTGCTGTTCTCGGTGCTGTGGCTCACCTTTATCTATTTCCCGATCGCCCACATGGTCTGGTACTGGGGCGGCCCGGACGTGATCGGCAATGCCGCCAAGGCGGTGGCCGACGCCGCGGATCCCGCCGCCAAGGCCGCCGCTCAGACGGCTCTCGATGCGGCCCTCGCGGATGCTGGCCTCCTCTTCAAATGGGGCGCCCTCGACTTTGCCGGCGGCACGGTCGTCCACATCAACGCGGGCATCGCGGGCCTCGTCGGCGCGCTGCTCCTCGGCAAGCGCCTGGGCTATGGCCGCGACCTCATCGCCCCGCACTCGCTGACGATGACGATGATCGGCGCGGCCCTCCTGTGGGTGGGCTGGTTCGGCTTCAACGCCGGCTCGAACCTCGAGGCCAACGGCACCGCGGCGCTCGCCATGGTGAACACCTTCGTGGCCACCGCCGCGGCCGGCCTTTCCTGGCTCTTCGTGGAATGGGGCGCCAAGGGCAAGCCTTCGCTCCTGGGCCTCGTCTCGGGCGCCATCGCGGGTCTCGTCGCCGTGACCCCGGCCTCGGGCTTCGCCGGTCCCATGGGCGCCATCGTGCTGGGCCTCGTCTCGGGCGCCGTCTGCTACGTGTTCTGCTCCTCGGTGAAGAATGCGCTCGGCTACGACGACAGCCTCGACGTGTTCGGCATCCACTGCGTGGGCGGCATCCTCGGCGCCATCGGCACGGGCATCCTGGTGAACCCGGCCCTCGGCGGCGCCGGGATCCCGGACTACGTCACGAACCCCGGCACCCTGTCGGTGGCCCCGTACGAGTTCGGCACCGCCCTGTGGGCGCAGGTGAAGGCGGTGCTCTTCACCCTCGTCTGGTCCGGCGTCGGCTCCGCCATCCTCTACAAGCTCGTCGACCTCATCGTGGGCCTGCGGGTCACCCAGGAGAACGAGCGCGAGGGTCTCGACCTCGCCGACCACGGCGAGCGCGCCTACAACTACTGACGCCGGCGCACCCTGCGGACGCGAGACCCCGGCCGAAAGGCCGGGGTTTTTTCGTTCGGCGGCCCGTCGCACAGGCTGTCCGCGTCCGTCCCGACCTTCACCCAGCGGCAAGGTTAAACGGCGCTTAACCGGATCCCCGGTAAATCTGACGCTCAGACGTCTGTCCACAGCTCACCCGACGGTCCGATGCGTTCCAACCGCCGCTCCCACTCGTCCTATGACGGCCTGTCCGAGGCCCTGCGCGCCTTCCTGGGCCGGCGCGCCAAGGAACTGACGGGCCTCAGCCTCATCGCCCTGGCGGGGCTCGTCACCGTGGCGCTCGCCACTTGGTCCGTGGACGATCCGAGCCTCAACAACGCCACCGACGAGAAGGTCGCGAACGCCCTCGGCTGGCCGGGCGCGATCGTCGCCGATCTCATGATGCAGCTCTTCGGGCTCGGCTCCATCGGCGCCCTCATCCCGGTGGCGCTGTGGGGCTGGCGCATGGTGCGCAAGGGCGAACTGGGGCGCGGTCAGCTCAGGATCGTGCTCTGGGTGATCGGGATGGGAGCCGCCACCGCCATGGCGAGCGCCTTTCCGGCCACCGCCCGCTGGCCCCTGCCCACCGGGCTCGGCGGCGTGGCCGGCGATGGCCTGCTGGCCGCCGCCAAGGCCGTGACGGGACTCAGCGGCTCCTCCGGCGTGATCCTCGGATTCGTGTTCGCCGGCATCGCCATCCTGTCCCTCACCGCCGCCTGCGGCTTCGGCTTTGCCGAAGAGGCCGAAGAGGAGCCCGAAATCGCCCCGAAGCGGGGGCGCAAGCCCGCCGAATGGGAGGCGGAGGACGACGCCGCTCCGGACGAGCCGGGCTGGGGCATTGTTTCTCTCGGCGCCCTGGCTCACGGCTTCATGAGCCTGCGGGGCGCGCTGCGCCGCTGGCTCGCGGCCCGCCAGGCGCCCGAGGAGGACGAACTCGCCTTCGCGGGCGCCGCTCCCCGCCGCGGCAAGGCGCCCGTGCGGCGCGAGCCCGCCCTGACGGCCGCCCCGTCCCGCAAGGCCCGCCGCGTCGAGCCGGAGGAGGACGAGGCCGAGGAGGAGGAACTCGAGGAGGAGGACGAGGAGATCGAAGAGGAAGCCGAGGAGGAAGCCGAGGAGGAAGAAGAAAAGCCGGTTCGCCGCCGCGTCACCCTCGCCGCCCCGGCCCCGAAACCCGGCAAGCGCGCCCAGGTGGTCGAGGAGGAGGAAGAGGAGGAAGGCGAGTACAACCTGCCGTCCCTCGCGCTCCTCGCCGAGCCGAAGAAGTCCACGGCGCCCGTCTCGGCCGAGGCGCTGGAGCAGAACGCGACCCTGCTCGAAGGCACGCTCGAGGATTTCGGCGTCAAGGGCGAGATCATCAACGTGAAGCCCGGTCCCGTGGTGACGCTCTACGAGCTCGAGCCCGCGCCCGGCACCAAATCCTCCCGCGTGATTGGCCTTGCGGACGACATCGCCCGCTCGATGAGCGCGGTCTCGGCCCGCGTCGCCGTCGTTCAGGGCCGCAACGCCATCGGAATCGAGCTGCCGAACCACAAGCGCGAGACCGTGTACCTGCGCGAGATGATGGCGAGCGACGAGTTCGAGGCCACCAAGATGAAGCTCGCGCTCTGCCTCGGCAAGACCATCGGCGGCGAGCCCGTCATCGCGGATCTGGCCCGCATGCCGCACCTCCTCGTGGCCGGCACCACCGGCTCGGGCAAGTCGGTGGCGATCAACACCATGATCCTGTCGCTCGTCTACCGGCACACGCCGGAGGAGTGCCGCCTCATCATGGTGGACCCGAAGATGCTCGAATTGTCGGTCTACGACGGCATCCCCCACCTCCTCACCCCCGTGGTGACGGATCCCAAGAAGGCGGTCGTCGCCCTCAAATGGGCCGTGCGGGAGATGGAGGACCGCTACAAGAAGATGTCGAAGGTGGGCGTGCGCAACATCGACGGGTTCAATGCCCGGGTGGCGGAAGCCGCAGAGCGGGGCGAGAGCATCACGCGCACGGTCCAGACCGGCTTCGACAAGGAGACCGGGGAGGCGATCTACGAGGAGGAGGAGATGGATCTCCAGCCCCTCCCCTACATCGTCGTCATCGTCGACGAGATGGCCGACCTCATGATGGTGGCCGGCAAGGACATCGAGGGCGCGATCCAGCGCCTCGCCCAGATGGCCCGCGCCGCCGGCATCCACGTGATCCTGGCAACGCAGCGCCCGTCGGTGGACGTCATCACCGGCACCATCAAGGCGAACTTCCCCACCCGCATCTCCTTCCAGGTGACGTCGAAGATCGACTCCCGCACGATCCTCGGCGAGATGGGCGCCGAGCAGCTCCTGGGCCAAGGCGACATGCTCTACATGGCCGGCGGCGGGCGCATCACCCGCGTCCACGGACCGTTCTGCTCCGACGAGGAGGTCGAGAAGGTGGTGGCGCACTTGAAGCGCCAGGGCCGGCCGCAATATCTCGACGCCGTCACGGCCTCGGAGGACGAGGACGGCGGGGGTGGCGACAGCCCGGTCTTCGATGCGGGCGAGTTCGGCTCCGGCTCGGGCGACGTCTACGACCAGGCGGTCGCCGTGGTGCTGCGGGACAAGAAGGCCTCCACCTCCTACATCCAGCGCCGCCTCCAGATCGGCTACAACCGGGCGGCCTCCCTCATGGAGCGCATGGAGAAGGAAGGGATCGTGGGTCCCGCCAACCACGCGGGCAAGCGCGAGATCCTGCTCGAGAGCCCGGACGCGGACGAAGACTGAAACCCTTGCGGCGCCTTGCCTCGCGGGGCGTCGCCGGTCATGGATTGGCCACAGCGGGCTCTTAACGCAGCGTCCTTGAGCAGAGCCATCGGGAGTACGGTTTGCGGCTCACCTCGGCAGCATTGATCGTCGGCCTCGCCGCCACCGGCGCGGGGCTGATGCCGGCTGCCGCCCAGATGAGCGCTGCCGACATGCTGTTCACCAACGAGGCGACGATTCTGCGGCCCAAGCGCGTCCCAGGGGTGCCGCCCATGATCCCCATCGCCCCCCCGGCTGGCGGCTTCAATCTCACCTCCGCCCCGTTGGGGCCGGCCTTCCAGCCCTGGCGCGGTCCGCGGACGGGGGCATCGCCCTCCTCTCAGCCGAGAGCCGTGGCCGAGGCCCCGCTCCCGCCGCGCCCTGCCCGTCCGGCAGCATCACCACCGGCTCCGGCCGGGACGCCGCCGCCTGCGGCGCCCGCTCCTGCCCCCGCCGGAAAGCCCCTCGTCATCGCCGCCGTTCCACCCGCGGCGGCCATGAAGGCCGAGCCCCTGTCGGACCAGGAGGCGATCGACCGGGCGAACGCGTTCTTCACCAATCTCGGCACCCTCGTCGCCGCGTTCACCCAGATCGGCGGCGACGGGCGGCGGCTCACCGGCACGCTCTACCTCCAGCGCCCTGGCAAGGTGCGGTTCGAGTACGACCGGCCCGCCACAATCGAGGTGGTGGCGGACGGCTCGTCGGTCGCGGTTCGCGACACCAAGCTCGCCACTCAGGATCTCTACTCGATCTCCCAGACGCCCCTCAAATTTCTGCTTCGCGAGCGGGTCAATCTCGGCCAAGACATCCGGATCACCGAGGTGGGCCGCGATGGGGATGGGATCAGAATCGGGCTCGAGGACAAGTCGACCCTCGGCGGCACCTCGAAGATCACCCTGTTCTTCGACCACAAGGTGGAGGAACTGACCCAGTGGCGCATCGTCGACCCGCAGGGCTTCCTGACGACGCTGATCCTCAGCAAAGTGCAGAAAGGCCGCCGCCTCGACCAGTCGCTCTTCGCCATCGAGTACACCCGGGCCATCGGCGATAACAACAATCGGTGATGCATGGCCCCTGCCCGAAACTCGGGCTTCTCATGGCCATGGTTCTGCTTTAGCTCCGGGGCTCCCACCCAAGGATCCCCCGTGCAGCTCACCGTTTCCACCTGGAACATCAATTCCGTTCGCCTGCGGATCGAGCAGGTGCGGCGCTTCCTGACGGAGCGCCGGCCGGACGTTCTGTGCCTGCAGGAGACGAAGTGCCCGGACGACAAGTTCCCGCTGAAGGACCTCCAGTCCATGGGCTACCCCTTCGTCGTCCATACGGGTCAGAAGGGTTATAACGGCGTCGCCATCCTGTCCCGCTTTCCCTTCGCGGAGACGAGCGTCCTCGAGATGTGCGGCCGGCAGGATGCCCGGCACATCTCCGTGACGCTCTCGAAGGAGGCGAAGGGCGCGGCCGGCGTCACGATCCATAACTTCTACGTGCCCGCGGGCGGCGACATCCCGGATCCCGGCCTCAACGAGAAATTCGCCCACAAACTCCAGTTCCTGCGCGAATTGCGCGAGCGCGGCGAGGGGCTGGCGGGCGGCGCGCCCGCGATCCTCGTCGGCGACCTCAACGTCGCTCCCCTCGAGCACGACGTCTGGAGCCACAAGCAGCTTCTCGACGTCGTGAGCCACACCCCCGTGGAGACGGAAGCTCTCGAGACGCTCCGGGTCGAGGCCGGCTGGACCGATGCCATGCGGCACCTGCGCCCGGAGCCCGAGAAGATCTATTCCTGGTGGAGCTATCGCTCGCCCGACTGGGAGGCCGCCAACAAGGGCCGCCGCCTCGACCATATCTGGCTCTCGGAGAAGCTCACCCCGGCGCTCCGCTCCACGGACGTAACCCGGGAGACCCGGGGCTGGGAGCGGCCCTCGGACCACGTGCCCGTCACGGCGGTGCTGGAGTTCTGACACCCCGTCGCCTGCTGGGCCGCCCGGTCAGGCGGAGCGCCCTCGGATGCTTCGGCTGCGCTATTCCCCGATGGACAGGATCGTCTGGCGAACGTCCTCCAGCGAGCGGTTGAGCCGCAGGAGATCCTCGGCCAGCGCCTCGCGCATGGCATCGGCCGCCCCCGGAAACTCCTCCAGCACCCGGCGCATGAGGCTCGGGCTCACCCGGATCACCGTCGTCGGCTCGCGGGCGGTGGCGGTCGCCGGGCGCTCGATGCGGACGAACAAAGCCGTCTGGCCGATCAGCGCGCCTTTCTGTGCGATGAAGGTCGCCGGCGAGCCGTCGTCCCGGGCGTCGAGGGCCACGGCCCCGTGGCTCACCACGTAGCCGCCGTCCGAGCGGTCGCCCTTGCGGAACAGCACGTCCCCGGCCCGCATCACCCGGTTCTCGGCCGCAAAGGCGACGAGCCGCAGGGCCTCGCGGTCGAGCAGCGAGAAGAGCGGCGCCCGGGACAGGACGGCGATGTCGTCTTCGAGGGCCATGGAGCCTCGCTTGTGGGCCGCGCGCGGCCTCGAACCCTGGGCCCGGGCGGACGCGCCGGGCCTTACGGCATCAGCTTATAGCCGCCGGGCTCCGTGACGAGAATGCGCGCCTGCGACGGATCGGTCTCGATCTTCTGCCGCAGCCGGTAGATATGCGTCTCGAGCGTGTGGGTGGTCACGTTGGAGTTGTAGCCCCACACTTCCTGCAGGAGGATGTCCCGGCCCACCACCTTCTGCCCCGCCCGGTAGAGATAGCGCAGGATCGCGGTTTCCTTCTCGGTGAGCTTCAGCTTCGAGCCCTTTTCCGTCGTGAGGAGCTTGGATCCCGGGCGGAACGTATAGTGCCCGATCCGGAAGATCGCGTCCTCGCTCGCTTCGTACTGCCGGAGTTGCGCCCGGATGCGGGCGAGGAGGACCGCGAACTTGAAGGGCTTGGTCACGTAATCGTTGGCGCCGGCCTCGAGCCCCAGCACCGTGTCGGATTCCGAGCCCTGCGCCGTGAGCATGATGATGGGGCTGCGAAAGCCGTTGCGCCGCATCACCTTCACGGCTTCGCGCCCGTCCATGTCGGGCAGGCCCACATCCATGATCGCAAGGTCGATGCGGTCGCCCCGGGCGATATCGATGGCCCGGGTGGCGTTGTCGGCCGTGCTCACCTGAAATTCGTCGTGGAGCCCGAGCTGTTCGGCAAGCGCGTCGCGCAGATCCTGGTCGTCGTCCACGACAAGCAGGCGGCTGGCATTCGACATGGGGAACCCTCAGAGACTGGCACGCGAGCGGGCGCAGCCGGCATTCCGGCTACGCTCTGCCCGCAGGGTTAGACTAATCATGCTTTTCCTGGCAACAAGGGGCAGCCCGTGGGCTGCCCGTCCCGTCCACCGCTGATGTCCCGCACTTATCTGCCCCTCATCCGCGTCTTCCGCTCCCCCTTGGACCACCGGCGGGGGCGCCTCGTCGCCGGCCCTCTGGTCCTGCCCTGCGCCCTCGGCCGCTCCGGTACCACCCGTGCCAAGCGCGAGGGCGACGGCGCATCGCCGGTCGGGCGCTTTCGCCTCCTCCAGGCCTTCTACCGCCCGGATCACGGCCCGCGGCCGCGGACGGGTCTGCCCCTGCGCCGCATCCGTCCTGGGGACGGATGGTGCGACGACCCCCGCGACCGGCGCTACAACCGCCTCGTCCCCCTCCCCTGCCCCGCGAGCCACGAGACCATGTGGCGGGAGGACCGTCTCTACGACGTGGTGCTCGACATCGCCTGGAACCGCGGCCCGATGGTCCCGGGCCGCGGCAGCGCCATCTTCCTTCACCTCGCCCGCCCCGGTTTCGAGCCCACCGCCGGCTGCGTCGCCGTGGAAAGGGGGGCGATCCGCCGCCTGCTGGAGCGGATCGGGCCCGAGACCCGGATCGAGATCGTCGGCTAGGTGCTCTTAAGCCGCCAGCGTGCGGTAGAAGGCTTCGGGCTCGTCGAGCTCGGTCATCCGGCCACCCTCGATCAGGAGGAACCGCGTTCCCACCGCCTTCACGAAGCTGCGGTCGTGGGACACCAGGATGCATGTCGCCTCCGCGCCCAGGATCTCGGCCTCGAGCTGCTCGCGCCCCGCGATGTCCACATGGTTCGTGGGCTCGTCCATGAGATAGACGTTCGGCTCGCTGAGCCGCACCGCCAGGAGGCCGAGCCGCGCCCGCTGGCCGGGCGAGAGCCGCGCGATGGGAAGACCTTGCCGGTCGGCCGGAAAGCCTGCTCCCGCGAGAAGGCTCCGGCTGCGCTGATCGCCGAGGCGGAACCGCGACAGGATGAAGTCGAGCGCCGTGCTCTTCTGAGGCAGGAGCGACATGTCCTGGTCGAGGAAGCCGAGGACGACGGACGCGCTCGCCCGAATGCCGGGCTCGCCGTCCGGGGACAAAAGCGCCCGGTGGATGCGGTGGACGAGCCGCGACTTGCCGACCCCGTTCCGCCCCAGGAGCACCACGCGGTCGCCCCGCGCCACCTCGAGCTTCTTCACCGTGAAGAGGCGCCCTCCATCGGGTTTCGTGACGGCCGCATCCTCGAGCGTGAGCAGCACGCGGGCATGGGTGCCCCGATTGCCGAGGCGGATGTCGCCGGGTCGGTCCCGGTGCAGGGCCGTGAGGGATTGCTCCAGGGCCTCGGCGCGCTTGGCCATCTGGGCGGATTTCTTCTGGGCGGCGTCGCTGCCGCTGTTCACCCCGATGTTCTTCAATTCTCCCGCGCTCTGGCGAAGGCGCTTGGCCTCCCGCCAGGTGCGCTCCTGCTGGGCTTGCGCCGCGGCGTCATGCTCCTCGAGGAGAGCCCGGGCCCGGCGATAGGAGTGCGCGAAGGCCACCGACGCATCCGGGCGCAGGAACAGGGTGCGGGTCGTGCAGGCGTCGAGGAAATCCCGGTCGTGGCTCGCGACTGCGACCGGCACCGCAAGACTCCGGATCCACGTCTCGAGCCAGAGGAGCTTTTCGAGGTCGAGATGGTTCGTGGGCTCGTCGAGGAGGAGGAGATCGGGCTCCGTGATCCAGGCGCGGGCGATGAGGGCGAGCCGCTGCCAGCCGCCGCTCAGCGCCCCGAGGGCGCGGCCCCGGAAGTCCTCAGGCGTTTCGAACTCATCGAGCACCATGTCGACGCGCCACTCCTGCCCGTCCCGCTCCGCGGGCGGCAGGGCCCGGCGAACCGCCTCGTGCAGCGAGAGGTCAACGAGGTTTTCGGGAACGTCCTGCTCCACGAGGGCGATTCTGGCGCCGCGGGAGCGCACGATCTCGCCGCCCGTGGGCTCGGCGAGCCCGGCGAGGCAGCGCAGCAGGGTGGTCTTGCCGCCGCCATTGCCGGCGACGAGGCCGAGACGGTCGCGCCCGGCGATCGTGAGAGTGAGATTCCGGAAAAGGGGTTCTTGGGCGACGATGCTGACGTCGCGGAGGCTGATGGAGCCCATGATGGGATCTCTTCTGGGGTGGCGCATCCCGCGGGAGCGCTTGAGGCCTTGAACGTGTCGAGCGCGCCGTGGCCGATGGGCCGCGGACGCAGGGTGCCGTTCAGAGCTGACCAGAAGAGGATGGGGACGGCGGGGCCGTCAGATCCGTTCGGTGGTCGGCCCTGCAACAAGCTGCTGCAGGGCATGCCAGGGGCCGAACATGCGATGCTGGTATTGCTCACACATGCAGCCCTCCTTCGGTTCGAGTGCGGAACGGACGAAGCTTAACGCCAAGCTGCGCGGCGCGCAACGGATGACGTCAGCGCGACCCGAAAATGGCGCTTCCCACCCGCACATGGGTCGCTCCGAGTTGGATCGCAGCCTCGTAATCGGCGCTCATGCCCATCGACAGCAGGGCCAGGCCGTTCCGGCGCGCCATCCCGTTGAGCAGCGCGAAATGCGGCGATGGGGGGTCCTCGGCCGGCGGGATGCACATCAGGCCCTCGACCTTGAGGCCCCACCGCTCCCGGCACGCGGCGAGAAACCCGTCCACCTCCCCGGGGGTTACGCCGCCCTTCTGCGGCTCCTCCCCGGTATTGACCTGCACCAGCAGACGCGGAGCGCGGCCGGCCCGGGCGATCTCCTTGGCGAGCGCCTCGGCGAGCGAGGCGCGGTCGAGGGTGTGAATCGCATCGAACAGGGCCACCGCCTCCCGGGCCTTATTCGATTGCAGCGGCCCGATGAGGTGCACCTCCGCGTCCGGGTAGCGCTCCTTGAGGACGGGCCACTTCGCCTTCGCCTCCTGGACGTAGTTCTCGCCGAACACCCGCTGGCCCGCCGCGAGCACCGGCTCGACGGCCTCCGCCGGGAAGGTCTTGGACACCGCAATGAGCGCGACGCCGGCGGGGTCCCGGCCGCTATCCGTCGCCGCGCGGGCGATCCCGGCCCGAACCTCCGCCCAACGTTGCGTTACGCCCTCATGCATGCGGCACCTCGGCAAATTGTTGAACCCTGCGAGACCGTTGACCGCGCGGGCGTCGTGTGTCCTAGTCCGCGCCGCCGCGGCGGCGCAAGCCGCGTCACCCATCAATGCCAAACGACACGGAACACCCACCCCCGATGAGGTCCGAGCGCTACAACGCCAAGGAAGCCGAGCCGAAATGGCAGACGGTCTGGAAGGAACAGGACCTCTTCAGAACCGACAACGCGGACGAGCGGCCGAAATACTACGTGCTCGAGATGTTCCCCTACCCTTCCGGGCGCATCCATATGGGCCATGTGCGCAACTACGCCATGGGCGACGTGGTGGCCCGCTACAAGCGGGCGCGGGGCTTCAACGTGCTCCATCCGATGGGTTGGGACGCCTTCGGCATGCCGGCAGAGAACGCCGCCATGAAGAACAAGGTGCACCCCAAGGAGTGGACCTACGCCAACATCGCCACCATGCGCGGCCAGCTGCAATCGATGGGGTTGGCCATCGACTGGAGCCGGGAGATCGCCACCTGCGATCCCAGCTACTACCGCCACCAGCAGCGCATGTTCCTCGACTTCCTGGACGCCGGGCTCGTCACCCGTCGCACCGCGAAGGTGAACTGGGACCCGGTGGACCAGACCGTGCTCGCCAACGAGCAGGTGATCGACGGGCGCGGCTGGCGCTCGGGCGCCCTCGTGGAGCAGCGCGAGCTCACGCAGTGGTTCTTCAAGATCACGGATTTCGCGCAGGACCTCGTGGACCAGCTCGACACCCTGGAGCGCTGGCCCGAGAAAGTGCGCCTCATGCAGCGCAACTGGATTGGCCGCTCGGAAGGCCTCCTCGTGCGCTGGGCGCTCGACCCCTCGACCGTGCCCGGCGGCGAGACCGAGCTCGAAATCTACACCACGCGGCCCGACACCCTGTTCGGCGCCCGCTTCATGGCAGTGGCGCCCGATCACCCGCTCGCCAAGGCTGCAGCCGCCAAGAACCCTGAGCTCGCCGCCTTCATCGAGGAGTGCAAGCGCACCGGCACCGCGCAGGCCGACATCGACAAAGCCGAGAAGCTCGGCTTCGACACCGGCATCCGCGCCCTGCACCCCTTCGACCCCGCGTGGCAGGTGCCGGTCTTTGTGGCCAACTTCATCCTCATGGAATATGGCACGGGCGCCATCTTCGGCTGCCCGGCCCACGACCAGCGCGACCTCGACTTCGTCAACAAGTACGGCCTCGGCAACACCCCCGTCGTGTGCCCGCCCGATCAGGATCCCGCCGCTTTTACGATCACGGACGTCGCCTATGACGGCGAGGGCCGGATGATGAATTCGCGCTTCCTCGACGGCATGACCATCGCGGAGGCGAAGGAAGAGGTGGCGCGGCGCCTTGAAAGCGAGACCTGCGGCAACCGGCCTGCCGCCGAGCGCAAGGTGAACTTCCGCCTGCGCGATTGGGGCGTGTCCCGCCAGCGTTATTGGGGCTGCCCGATCCCGGTGATCCATTGCGAGGATTGCGGCACCGTCCCGGTGCCGACGGAGCAACTGCCCGTCACCCTCCCCGAGGACGTGACCTTCGACGTGCCCGGCAACCCGCTCGACCGGCACCCGACCTGGAAGCACGTGGACTGCCCGCGTTGCGGCAAGGCGGCCCGGCGCGAGACCGACACCATGGACACCTTCGTGGATTCGTCCTGGTACTTCGCCCGCTTCACGGATCCGACCCTCACGGACCGGCCGACCGAACCGGCGGTGGTCAACCGCTGGCTCCCGGTCGACCAGTATATCGGCGGCATCGAGCACGCGATCCTGCACCTCCTCTATTCGCGCTTCTTCACCCGCGCCATGAACGCGACCGGTCATTCGAACGTCCCGCACGGCGAGCCCTTCGCCGGGCTCTTCACGCAGGGTATGGTGGTGCACGAAACCTACCGGGCCGCGGACGGCTCGTGGGTGCAGCCCGCCGACATCCGCATCGAGGCCGAGGGCGGCGCACGCAAGGCCGTCCACGTGCGGACGGGCGAGCCCGTCGAGATCGGCTCCATCGAGAAGATGTCGAAGTCGAAGCTCAACGTGGTCGACCCCGACGACATCATCGCCTCCTACGGCGCCGACACGGCACGCTGGTTCATGCTCTCCGACTCGCCGCCAGAGCGCGACGTGATCTGGACCGAAGAGGGCGTGCAGGGGGCCGGTCGCTTCGTTCAGCGGGTCTGGCGCCTCGTCGGCGAACTCGCCGAGCGCGGTGCCGGCGCCAACGGACAGGAGGCCACGGGCGAGTTCGGCACCGCCGTCCGCAAGGCGGCCCACAAGGCGCTCGCGGCCGTCGAGGAGGACGTGGAGCGCCTGCGCTTCAACCGGTGCGTCGCCCACACCTACGAACTCGCGAACGCCCTGCAGGATCTCCTGAACCGGTCGAAGGACGCGGGCGAGCCGGGGCTCGCGGCCGCCTTCCAGGAGGCAGGCCGCATCCTCGTCCAAATCCTGGCCCCGATGATGCCGCACCTTGCCGAGGAATGCTGGCAGGCCCTGGGATGCCGGGGCCTCGTCGCCGCGGCTGCCTGGCCCGAGGTCGACCGGTCGCTCCTCGTGGAGGACACGGTCACTCTTCCCGTCCAGGTGAATGGCAAGAAGCGCGCGGACGTCACCGTGCCGCGGGATGCCGATCAGGCCGCGATTGAGGCCGCCGTGCTCTCGCTTGAGGGCGTGCAACGCGCTATGGAAGGCAAGCCGCTTCGCAAGATCATCGTCGTTCCCCAGAGGATCGTGAATGTCGTCGTCTAAAGCCCCTCGCCTCGCGATCGCCGCTGCGCTGGTCCTCGGCCTCACGGCCTGCTTCCGGCCGCTCTACGGGCCGACGGCCTCCGGCGAGCGGCTCGACGGCGTGCTCGCGCAGATCGAGGTGGCGGACATTCAGGCGACGCCCAACACGGAGCGGTTCAGCCACTATCTGCGCAGCGAACTCGTCTACGACCTCAACGGCTCGGGCCAGGCGGCGCCGAAGCGCTACAAGCTCGCCCTCGCCTTCACGGAGCGGCTCGAATCGCCCGTGGTCGACAGCGCGACGGGCCGCGCCCAGGCGGCGATCCTGACCGGCGACGTCAACTACACGCTGACCACACTCGACGGGGCGACGGTGATTACGAGCGGCAAGGCGACCGCCTCCGCCTCCTACGACCGCAGCGCCCAGCGCTTCGCCACCGTGCGGGCCGGCCGCGACGCCGACATCCGCCTCGCCAAGACGCTCTCCGAGCAGATCCGCACGCGCCTTGCCGCGGCGCTCGCGAGCGGCGCCGTCTAGTCCGGGATGGTCGCCGTCAAGGCGGGCGACGTCGCCGGCATCCTGCGCAAACCCGACCCGCGCATCGCGGTCTTTCTCGTCTACGGCCCGGATGCGGGCCTCGTCTCCGAGCGCGCGAAAGCGCTCGCCGAGGCACGGGTGGACGACGCCGCCGATCCCTTCCAGCTCATCCGCCTCGACGGCGACGTGATCGCCGGCGACCCGGCGCGCCTCGTCGATGAGGCCGGCACCATCGGTCTGTTCGGCAACCGGCGCGCCATCTGGGTCCGGGCGAGTTCACGCAACATCGCGCCGGCGGTCGAGCCCCTGCTCCAAACCAAGCTCCAGGACACCACGGTCGTAATCGAGGGCGGCGACCTTGCGAAGAACGCGCCCCTGCGGGTGCTCTGCGAACGGGCGCAGAACGTCCTCGCCCTGCCCTGCTACAGCGATACGGGCCGAGACCTCGGCGACCTCGTCGACGGGATGTTGAAAGAGGCCGGCCTGACGATCGACAGGGACGCCCGCGCGGTGCTCCTCGGCAGCCTGGGCGGCGACCGGCTCGCCACGCGCGGCGAGCTCGCCAAGCTCATCCTCTACGCCCATGGCCGCCGGGAGATCACGGTGGCGGATATCGACGCGGTTCTCAGCGACGTCTCCAGCCTCGCCATGGATGCGGTGGTGGACGCAGCCTTCGCGGGCGATCTCGCCGGCCTCGATGCGGGGTTCCGGCGCCTTGCTGCGGAAGGAACCGCAGCCTCGACGGTGCTCGGCTCAGCCCTGCGGCACGCCCTGGCACTCCTTCCGGCCCGCCTCGATATGGAGGCCGGCAAGCCCCAGGGCGTCGTCGTGGAGGCCTGGCGCGGGCTGCATTTTCGCCGTAAACCCTTGATTGAAAAGCATCTTCAACGCTGGACCGGCGATACGCTCAAGCGCGCCGTCGCCCTCCTCCAGGCCGGTCTCCTCGAGACCCGCCGGGTGTCGAACCTCGACGACACACTGGCCGCCAAGGTTCTCCTCGATATCGGCCGCGCCGCCGCTAACCGCCCGTCGCGTTGAGGCGCCGGCAGAGCCCGTCGAGTTGCTCCAGGGTCTTGTAGCGGATCCGCAATTCGCCGCCCTTGCTCTTGTGGTTGATCGCGACGCCAAGGCCCAGCACGTCGTGCAGAGCCTTCTCGAGGGCGCGGGTATCCGGGTCCTTCTCGGGGCGGACCTTGGGCTGGATGGCCCCCCGCTCGTCCTCCCGCGACTTCAGCTCGTCGGCGATCGCCTCGATCTGGCGCACCGTCAGGCCCTGCTCGACGATCCGCTTCGCGACGGGTAGAGGGTCGTCGAGCATCAGCAGGGCCCGGGCGTGGCCGACCGTGATCTGCCGCTGGCGCAGCATGTCCTTGATCGCGTCGGGCAGGCCGAGGAGCCGGGTCATGTTGGTGACGTAGGGCCGGCTCTTGCCGAGGATGTGGGAGAGATCCTCGTGGGTGTACTTGAACTCGCCGAGGAGCTGCGTCAGGCCCTCCGCCTCCTCCATCGGGTTGAGGTCCGAGCGCTGGATGTTCTCGATGACGGCGAACTCCGCCGAGGTCCGGTCGTCCACCTCGACGACCACCACCGGGATCTCGTGGAGGCCGGCCCGCTGCGCCGCCCTCCAGCGCCGCTCCCCCGCAACGATCTCGAACGCGTCGGGCATGCCTGGGATCGGCCGGGCGACCACGGGCTGGATGAGGCCGCGCTGCCGGATCGACAGGGCAAGATCGTCGAGTTCGGACTCAGGAAAAGATTTGCGGGGATTGCGGGGATTGGGGCGCAGGAACTCGACCGGCACCTTGCGCTGCGCCGGCGCACCGCTACCGCCCCCCTGGCGGCCGCGCTCGACCACCTGCATCTCGTCCCCGACCTCGCCGATGAGCGCCGCCAGCCCACGGCCCAGGCGTGAGCGTCCCGTATCCTCAGCCATCGCTGCTACCTACCTGTCTCAGGCTGCACGGAGCGCGCGTTCGCGCTGGATGATTTCGGAGGCGAGCCGCAGATAGGCCTGCGAGCCGGCGCATTTCAGGTCGTAGAGGAGGACCGGCTTCCCGTGGGACGGCGCCTCCGAGACCCGCACGTTGCGGGGGATCATGGTCTCGTAGACCTTGTTGCCCATGAACTCGCGCACATCCGCTACCACCTGGCCCGACAGGTTGTTGCGCGGGTCGAACATGGTGAGCACCACCCCGTGGATCGACAGGCGCGGGTTAAGCGCCTGGCGCACCTGCTCGACGGTCTTGAGCAGCTGGCTCAAGCCTTCGAGGGCGAAGAACTCGCATTGCAGCGGCACCAGGACGGCGTCGGAAGCCGCCAGGGCATTGATGGTGAGCAGGTTCAGGGAGGGCGGGCAGTCGATCAGGATGTAGGTGAACGGCTCGTCGGCGGAGGCCTGCATCAAGCTGGCGATGGCGCTGCGCAGGCGCTGCGCCCGGTTGCGCTCATGAGCGATCTCGAGCTCGACGCCGAGAAGATCGAGGGTCGAGGGGGCGACGAAGAGGCGAGGGACCTTGGTTTCGGTCACGGCGCTCTCGAGGGAGGCTTCGCCCGTCATCACGTGATAGGTCGAGACCGGGCGGCTCTTGCGGTCGATGCCGAGGCCCGTGGACGCGTTGCCCTGAGGGTCGAGGTCCAGGATCAGCACCTTCTCGCCAATGGCGGCGAGCGCCGTGCCGAGATTAATCGCCGTCGTGGTCTTGCCGACGCCGCCTTTCTGGTTCGCGAGGGCGAGAGTGCGCGGCCCGTTGGGCCGGGAAGGGAAAAGGGGTGCCCCGGTCAGGTCATTCATCATTGGCGTTCGCCTTGTGATTGATGCGGATGATCCGGGCCTCGGAATCAGTACGGCTCGGCAGGATCTCCGCAGGGAATGTCCTCGATTTGCGAGATTCGGTCAATTCTGACAGGGCATCCCGGCCTTTGGGAAAGAGACCCAAGGTGCCCGTTGTCAACAAGGGTTCGGTCCAGGCGACGAGCTGGGCGAGGGGCGCCAGGGCTCGGGCCGAAACCACGTCGGCTTTTCCGATGAAGGACGGAATCACGGTTTCGAGTCGCACGGGATGGACGGTCACGTCGGCCGCCGTGAGCCGGGCGACGTGGCGCAGGAAGGAGCACTTGCGCGCATTGCTCTCCACCAGATGAAGCTTGAGACCGTGCTCACGGCCCGCGATGGCGAGGACCAATCCCGGAAAACCGGCTCCGGACCCGAGGTCCAGCCAGATCCGCGCGTCGGGTGCAAGATCGAGAAGCTGGAGCGAATCCGCGATGTGGCGCGTCCAGACCTGATCGAGAGTCGCGGGCCCGACGAGGTTCTTGACTGTCTGCCAGCGGCTCAGTTCTGTGGCGAGAACCTCGAGCCCGGCTAATGTTTCACGTGAAACATCGAACGTGGCGGCCACCTCATCGCGCGGGTGTCGCTCAGCCAAGATGCTGGCCTTCGACACGAGGTGAGGGGCCTTGCCCCTTGCGGGCGTGGGCCGCCAGCAGGGTGATGGCCGCCGGCGTCATGCCCTCGATCCGGGCCGCCTGGCCCAGCGTTCGCGGACGCACTTGGTCGAGCTTCGCCCGGATTTCGTTAGAGAGGCCGGGAAGGGCCTTGAAGTCGATCCCCTCGGCGAGTTGCACGGCCTCGTCCCGCCGGAAGGCTGCGATGTCCGCTGCCTGACGGTCGAGGTAGACCGCGTAGGTCGCGTCGGTTTCGAGGCGTTCGGCCACTCGCCGCGACACTCCCGCAAGCTCCGGCCACAGGCGGGTGAGTTCACTCCAGCCCACATCCGGATAGGACAGGAGCTGGTACGCGCTGCGCCGAATGCCGTCCTGGTTCAAGGCGAGACCCTGCCGTTCCGCCTCCTTTGGCGTCACGCTCAGCGACTGCAGGCGGGAGCGGACCCGAGACAGCTCCTGCCGGACGGTATCGAAATGGCGGGCCCGCTCTGACCCTACGCAGCCTAGGTCCAATCCTTTGCCGGTCAGGCGCTCATCGGCATTGTCCACCCGCAGGCTGAGGCGGTACTCCGAGCGGGAGGTGAACATCCGGTAGGGTTCGCTGACCCCGCGGGTCACGAGGTCGTCGATCAGGACGCCGAGATAGGACTCCGCCCGGTCGAACACGGCAGGGGCCGACCCAGCCGCGAGCCGCGCGGCGTTGAGGCCGGCGACGAGGCCCTGGGCGGCCGCCTCCTCATAACCAGTGGTACCGTTGATCTGCCCGGCGAGGAAGAGACCCGGGACGGCCTTCGTCTCCAGGGTCGGCTGGAGGGCGCGCGGATCGACGAAGTCGTACTCGATGGCGTAGCCCGGCCGCAGCATCACGGCGCGTTCAAGACCCGGGATATGGGCGAGGAGACCACGCTGGACGTCCTCAGGCAGGGATGTCGAGATGCCGTTCGGATAAACCGTGACGTCGTCGAGACCTTCCGGCTCGAGGAAGATCTGGTGGCTGTCGCGGTCGGCGAAGCGGACTACCTTGTCCTCGATGGACGGACAATACCGGGGCCCGCGGCCCTGGATGTCGCCGGAATACATGGGCGCGCGGTGGAGGTTGGCCCGGATGAGATCATGCCCGGCAGGGAGGGTGCGGGTGATCCCGCACTCGATCTGCGGCGTCGTGATGGCGCGGGTCAGGTCGGAGAACGGGACCGGGTCGTCGTCCGCCGCCTGCTTGTCGACGCCTGCCCAGTCGATGGTGCGCCCATCGAGGCGGGGAGGGGTCCCGGTCTTCAAGCGGCCGAGGGGAAAGCCGAACCGTTCGAAGGCGCGGGACAATCCGAGCGCCGGCCCTTCGCCGACGCGGCCCGCCGGGATCTTGCGCTCGCCGATGTGGATGAGACCACGCAGGAACGTGCCCGTCGTGATGACCACGGTCGCGGCCCGATAGCTTCGACCATTCGCGAGGACGAGGCCGGCGACGCGGCCCTCCACGACGACGAGGTCGTCCGCCTCTCCCTCAACGACCGTGAGGTTCGGGGTTCCGGCAAGTTCAGCCTGGACTGCGCGGGCGTAGAGCTTCCGGTCGGCTTGGGTCCGCGGCCCACGGACCGCCGGGCCCTTACGCCGGTTCAAGAGGCGGAACTGGATGCCAGCCCGGTCGGCGGCACGGCCCATGACGCCGTCGAGGGCATCGATCTCGCGGACGAGGTGGCCTTTGCCGAGACCCCCGATGGCCGGGTTGCACGACATGGAGCCGATGGTGTCGGCGCGGTGCGTGATGAGAGCGGTACGGGCACCGAAGCGGGCAGCCGCGGCGGCGGCTTCGGTGCCGGCATGGCCGCCACCGACCACGAGAACGTCAAAGTCGGGCATGGGGATCTCCGGGCTCGGAGATACGTGCTGACGACGCGAACGTCAAAGGTTTCGGCCACTCGGGATCCGAATGCCTCAAAGGGTTCAGGGCGGCGAGCGCCGTATGTTTCACGTGAAACATTCGTCTGCGATGCCCATCCTCAACAGGCAGTTAACCTTAAGGACACAGGTCATCCCCAGCTTACGCCAGTCGTGGGCCGTGCCTACTTGCCGATGCAGAAAGAGGAAAACAGGCGGTCGAGAACGTCCTCCACATCCACCCGGCCGGTGACCTCGCCCACCGCTCTGGCGGCAAGCCGCAACTCCTCCGCCGCGAGTTCGAGGGTCGCCTGATTCTTAAAGAGCCGGAGGGCGCGATCAAGAGACGCTTCGGCCCGGGCGAGGGCGGACCGGTGGCGCTCCCGGGTGATCACCGCGTCATGCCCGCCCAACTTCGCTGCCTCCCCGGCGACGCGCTCGAGCAACTCAGATAGGCCGGCTCCCGTGCGAGCCGAAATGGCAATGTCTACGCCGTCGCTCGCCCGACCGAGGTCCGCTTTCGTGGCGACCCGGACCCGGCTTTGGCCCGCGGGCGTCGGTCCCTCCGGCTCGTCGGGCGGAATGAGCCACAACACGAGATCGGCCGCCTCGGCCCTGGCCCGGGCGCGGGCGACCCCTTCCTGCTCCACCGGGTCCGCGCTCTCGCGCAGGCCCGCCGTATCGACGAAGATCACCGGCAGGCCGTTCAGGTCGCAGCGCACCTCGATGGCATCCCGGGTCGTGCCGGCGACGGGCGACACGATGGCGACCTCCCGGCGGGCGAGGGCGTTCAGGAGGGTGGACTTGCCCGCATTCGGCGAGCCTGCCAGCACCACGACGAAACCCTCCCGGACCCGTTCGCCCCCGGGACGCAGCAGAACCTCCGCGATGGCGCGGCGGACGCCGGAGGCGAGGCCGATCACTTCCGCCTCGAGGTCTTCGGGGACGTCGCCCTCGTCCGAGAAATCGAGGGAGGCCTCGACGAGGGCGAGGGCCTGGAGCAGGGTTTCGCGCCACCCCTCGACGAGGGTGCCGAGCGAACCCTCGAGTTGCCGAAGGGCTTGGCGCCGCTGCGCCTCGGTTTCAGCATCGATGAGATCCGCCAAGCCCTCGACCCGGCTGAGATCCATGCGGCCGTGGACGAAGGCCCGGCGCGTGAACTCGCCCGGCTCCGCCGCGCGGCATCCCTCGACGGTGCCGAGCGCGCGCAGGATCGCGGTGCGGGTCGCAAGTCCCCCATGCACGTGCAGCTCGGCCTGGTCCTCGCCGGTGAAGCTGCCCGGGCCCGGAAACCAGGCGACCAGAGTCTGATCCAGCACCTCGCGGGTCTCAGGATCGCGCAGAAGCCGAAGGGACAGACGCCGGGGTTCGGGGAGGCTGCCGCCGAGCGCTTCGAGCACGCGCCGGCATCCCGGCCCGCTCACGCGAATGACGCTGACGGCCGCGCGGCCGAAGCCGGAGGCCGGGGCGAAGATGGTGTCGCTCGAAGGGGAGTGCATCGGGTCTGGTCCGTGGCCTCAGCACATATGACCGCCAGCGGGCGGTGAGAAGGTTTTTCTCGAACCCGAAGGGACAGCTCTCCTGCCGGAATGAAAAAGGGCCCGGCAAGCCGGGCCCTTTGGTCTCGTTCGAGCGTGAGAGGGTCAGGTATTCATCGAATCGAAGAAGTCGCCGTTCGTCTTGGTCTGGCGGAGCTTGTCGAGGAGGAACTCGATCGCGTCCACGGTGCCCATCGGATTGAGGATCCGGCGCAGCACGTACATCTTCTTGAGCACGTCCGTCGGAACGAGGAGTTCCTCCTTGCGGGTGCCCGAGCGGGTGATGTCGATCGCCGGGAAGGTCCGCTTGTCCGCCACCTTGCGGTCGAGAATGATCTCGGAATTGCCGGTGCCCTTGAACTCCTCGAAGATCACCTCGTCCATGCGCGAGCCCGTATCGATGAGGGCCGTCGCGATGATGGTGAGGGAGCCGCCTTCCTCGATGTTGCGGGCGGCACCGAAGAAGCGCTTCGGGCGCTGGAGAGCGTTGGCGTCGACGCCGCCGGTCAGAACCTTGCCGGAGGAGGGCACCACGGTGTTGTAGGCGCGGCCGAGGCGGGTGATCGAGTCGAGCAGGATCACCACGTCGCGCCCATGCTCCACGAGGCGCTTGGCCTTCTCGATCACCATCTCGGCGACCTGCACGTGGCGCGAGGCCGGCTCGTCGAAGGTGGAGGAGACCACCTCGCCCTTCACCGAGCGCTGCATGTCGGTGACCTCCTCGGGGCGCTCGTCGATGAGCAGCACGATGAGGTAGCACTCGGGATGGTTCGCGGTGATGGACTGGGCGATGTTCTGGAGGAGCACCGTCTTACCCGTGCGCGGCGGCGCCACGATGAGGGCGCGCTGGCCTTTGCCGACCGGCGAGACGATATCGATGATCCGGGCCGAGAAGTCCTTCTTGGTGGGGTTCTCGTCCTCGAGCTTCAGGCGCTCGTCCGGGTAGAGCGGCGTCAGGTTGTCGAAATGGACCTTGTGCCGGATCTTCTCCGGGTCCTCGAAATTGATCGTGTTGACCTTCAGCAGCGCGAAGTAGCGCTCGCCCTCCTTGGGGCTGCGGATCGGGCCGTCCACGGTGTCGCCGGTGCGCAAGCCGAAGCGGCGGATCTGGGAGGGCGAGACGTAGATGTCGTCCGGCCCCGGCAGGTAGTTCGAATCCGCCGACCGCAGGAACCCGAACCCGTCCTGCAGGACCTCGACCACGCCCGCGCCGATGATCTCGGTCTCGCGGGCCGCGAGCTGCTTGAGGATGGCGAACATGAGCTCCTGCTTGCGCATCGTGCTCGCGTTCTCGACCTCGAGTTCCTCGGCGAAGGTGATGAGTTCGGTAGGCGACTTGGATTTGAGGTCTTGAAGCTTGATTTCCCGCATCGGGAACACTCTCGGGTGAAAGAAGCGCGGAGCAGGGGAGCTTGAGCGCTGGGGGGCTTCGGGGAAACGTCCGACGGGTGGACCTGTTCGAGCGCGTGGTTCGGAAAGCCTGTGAGGCCCGGCGCGCGGCGACCCGTCTGAAGGAAGAGGACTTGGTTGTAGCGGGATTCCGGGGGAGGCGCAAGACACCGCGGCGGGGGGCCGTCCCGGGGCCCGGCTTGAGAGACCTGTCGCGGCAGGTCTCTCGCGATGAGCGTCAGAACGGCTTGACGATCACCAGGATCACGATGCCGATCATGAGCACCGTCGGCACCTCGTTGATGATCCGGTAAAAGCGGGCAGGGCGGGTATTCCGGTCGGCCGCGAAGTCCTTCACGTACCGCGCGAACATGCCGTGGACCGCCGAGAGGCCGATCACGAAGGCGATCTTGCCGTGCAGCCAGCCCGAGGCGATCCAGCCGCCCTGCCAGACGAGGATCGCGCCGAGCACCCAGGTGGCGATCATGGCGGGGTTGATGATCGCCTTGAGAAGCCGGCGCTCCATCACCTTGAAGGTCTCGGATTGGGGCGATCCCGCCGGCGCGTCGCAATGATAGACGAACAGGCGGGGCAGGTAGAGCATGCCGGCCATCCAGGCGATGACGGCGATCACGTGAAGGGCCTTGAGCCAGAGATACAGCATCGGTCAGGCCTCGGCGGCTCGCACGCGGGCGATCAGGCGTTCGACGTGGGGGATGGGCGTCTCCGGCACGACGCCGTGGCCGAGGTTGAAGATGTGGGGCCGCCCGCGGGTGGCGTGCAGAACGGCGTCGATCCCGTGGTCGAGGGCGTCGCCGCCGGCCACGAGGGCGAGGGGATCGAGATTGCCCTGGGTGGCGACTCTGCCCGGCAGGCCTGGGAGGAGCCCGGCGAGATCGGTCTGCCAATCCACCGCAAGGCCGTCCCCGATCCCCGCATGGGCGAGGCGGTGCAGGTGGGGACCGCCGCCCCGCACGAACACGATCACCCGAGCCTGCGGCCGCGCGGCCTTCACGCCGGAGACGATGCGGCGGATCGGGTCGAGGGACAGGGGCTCGAAGAGGGCAGGGGGCAGGGCCGAGCCGAAGCTCTCGAAGATCTGCACCGCCTCGGCGCCCGCATCGATCTGCGCGACGAGGTAGGCGGTCGAGGCCCGCACCAGGCGTTCGATCAAGGCGCTCATGAAGGCCGGGTCGCTGTAGGCGAGCACCCGGGCGGGGGCCTGATCGGGGGTGCCCTTGCCGGCGATCATGTAGCTCGCCACCGTCCAGGGCGCGCCGCAGAAGCCGAGGAGCGCGACCTCGCGGGGGAGGGCGGTCTTCAGGCGGTCGAGGGTCTCGAAGACGGGCGCCAGGCGCTCCAGGGGAAGCTCGTCGGCAATCCGGCTGAGATCGGCCTCGCTCGTGATCGGAGCGAGACGCGGTCCCTCCCGCTCGACGATGGCCACCTCCTGGCCGAGCGCATGGGGCACGACCAGGATGTCGGAGAACAGGATCGCGCCGTCGAGCCCATAGCGGCGGATCGGCTGCAGCGTGACCTCGGCTGCCAGTTCCGGCGTGAAGCAGAGGGTCATGAAGGAGCCGGCCTTCGCACGCACCTCCCGGTATTCGGGAAGGTGGCGCCCGGCCTGGCGCATGAGCCAGATGGGCTGAGGCCAGACGGCTTCGCCGTCGAGAACCCGCAAGAGTGCCTTGGTTGTCCGCTCGCTCACGGATCCTCTCAAAGAATAAGAAATCTTGAATCTAGAATCTGTTGTTTCTCTTGGGCCGTGATTCAGGGTGCCGCAACCCCGTCCACAGGCCCTCAACAGGGGGCGGGCCGTTAACCCTCCCTTAACGGGTGGGGCCGGTCGGCCGCAATCGTTACCAGAGTCTTAAAGCTTAACAATGCGTTAATCGGGGCTCGGGTGCCGGCGCGGCCGGCACGCGATCCGAGTCGTGCCGGATTCTCACCTCAGCCGTTCCGCGAGCCCTCCCGCAGCCCAGTGCTGTTGACGGCGGAGTCGATAGCCGCACAAGCTCCGGTGCTGGACCGGGGCGGCGAGCCGAACTATCCACATTCGTCGACTCCCTGTCCCGAGTTGCCCGGAGACCCGCATGGGGCGAAACTACTTTCATCTCCACCTCGTGTCGGACTCCACGGGCGAGACGCTCATCACCGTCGGGCGCGCGGCCGCGGCGCAGTACGAGGGCATCTCGGCCATCGAGCACGTCTACCCTCTGGTGCGCTCCACCACCCAGCTCGAACGGGTGATCTCGGAGATCGAAACGGCGCCCGGCATCGTTCTTTACACCCTCGTGGAGCCGGAGCTCTCAAGCCGTCTCGAGGAGGCCTGCCGCGAGCACGGGGCGCCCCATCTCTCGGTGCTCGCGCCGGTGCACTCCATGATGCAATCCTATCTCGGCGCCCATTCCACTGCTCGCCCCGGCGCGCAGCACACGCTCAACGCGGAATACTTCAAGCGCATCGACGCCATGAACTTCACCCTGCTGCACGACGACGGCCAACTGCCCGCCGACCTCAACGAGGCCGATGTGGTGCTGGTCGGTGTGAGCCGCACCTCGAAGACGCCGACCGCGATCTATCTCGCCAACCGCGGGGTCAAGACCGCCAATATCCCGCTGGTGCCCGGCGTCCCGGTGCCGGACGCCCTCGGCACCGCACGAAAACCCCTCATCGTCGGCCTCGTCGCCACGCCGGATCGGATCGTGCAGATCCGCCAGAACCGCCTCCTCAGCCTCAACGCCGACGACGATACCGACTACGTCGACCGGGACCGGGTGGCGGAGGAGATCGCCATGTCGCGGCGCCTGTGCGCCCGCCACAACTGGCCCATGATCGACGTGACGCGCCGGTCCATCGAGGAGACCGCGGCGGCGATCCTCGATCTGTATCGCGATCACCGCCTGAAGTTCATCGCCGAATGAGGCACGCCGTGTGGATTGCCGAACGACCGCTCATCCTCGCCTCCACGAGCGTGACGCGGCTGCACCTTCTCAGCAACGCGGGGGTGCCGCTCGAAACCGAGGCCTCTGGCGTTGACGAGCGCGCCGTGGAGGCGGCCGCCGCCCAGGACCGCCTCGATCCCTCCTCCCTCGCCGGGCGCCTCGCGGCCGAGAAGGCCCTGGCGGTGAGCCGGCGCCACCCCGGACGCCTCGTTCTCGGCGCCGATCAGGTTCTCGACTTCGAGGGAGAGCCCCTGCACAAGCCCATGACCCGGGAGGTGGCCCGCGAGCACCTCATGAGGTTGTCGGGCCGCACCCATTCGCTCCGCTCCGCCGTCGCCATCGCGCGGGGCGGCGCCGTCGTGGACGGGTTCGTGGAGAGCGCGCATCTCACCTTCCGGGACCTCACCCCGGGTTCGATCGATCGCTACCTCGATCTCGCCTCCCCGGCGGTGCTGCAGAATGCCGGCGTCTACCAGGTGGAGGCGATCGGCATCCATCTCTTCAGCAAGATCGTCGGCGATCACTCGACGATCCTGGGCCTGCCCCTCCTGCCCTGCCTCGAGGCCCTGCGCCGCCTCGGCTGCCTGTCTCTGTAAGGTCCCGCCATGCGCAGGGCCTTCGTCGTCGGGCATCCGGTCAAGCACTCACGCTCGCCCCTCATTCACGGCCACTGGCTCGCGGAGCATGGAATCGACGGGTCCTACGAGCGCATCGACGTGGCGCCGGAGGATTTCGGCCGGTTCGTCGCGACCCTGCGCGAGGGCGATTACGCCGGCGGGAACGTGACCCTGCCCCACAAGGAGGCGGCCTTCGCGGCCGTCGATCGCCGGACCGGGCGGGCCGAACGGCTCGGTGCCGTCAACACGCTCTGGTTCGAGAACGGGGAACTCGTCGGCGACAACACCGACGTGACCGGCTTCATGGCCCATCTCGACGCGAGCCTCGGGGCCGGATGGGAGGCGGGCGTCGACACGGCCCTCGTCGTCGGGGCGGGAGGCGCAGCCCGGGGCATCGTGGCGGGCCTGCAGGAACGGGCACTGGCGCGCATCCTCGTCACGAACCGGACCCCCGGCAAGGCGGACGACCTCGTCGCGGCCTTCCGGCGAGAAGTCGGACCGCGGCTCGAGACGCTGCCCTGGGACGAGCGCGACCGGGCCGTGGCGGAGGCCGGCCTCATCGTCAACACCACCTCGCTCGGCATGGCGGGCCAGCCGCCCCTCGACCTCAGCCTCGCAGCAACTCGGGACGGCGCGGCGGTGTCCGACATCGTCTACGTGCCCCTGCGAACCCCGCTTCTCGCCGCGGCCGAAGCGCGCGGCCTGCGCATCGTGGACGGGCTCGGGATGCTGCTTCACCAAGCGGCGCCTGGCTTTGCGCGCTGGTTCGGGGTGACGCCGCGGGTGACGCCGGCTTTGCGGGCGCTCGTCGAGGCGGATATCAGCCGCGCATGACCTTCGTTCTCGGCCTCACGGGCTCTATCGGCATGGGCAAGTCCGCCACCGCGGCGGTGTTCCGCCGCCTCGGCGTTCCGGTCCACGATGCCGATGCCGCGGTCCATCGCCTCTATGCCGGACGGGCGGCTCCCCTCATCGAGGAGGCCTTTCCGGGAACGGTGACGGGCGGCACGGTCGACCGGCCGAAGCTCTCGGCGGCGGTTCTCGGCAATGCCGACGCGCTGAAGCGCCTTGAGGCCATCGTGCATCCCCTCGTCCGCGAGGAGCGGGATGCCTTCCTGAACCGAGCCGTGCGGACGGGCGCTTCCGTCGCCATTCTCGACGTGCCGCTCCTTTTCGAGACCGGAGGAGAGCGCGGCTGCGATGCGGTCCTGGTGGTCTCGGCCACTCCGGCGGTTCAGCGGGAGCGGGTTCTCGCCCGCCCCGGCATGACGCCGGAGAGGTTCGAGGCGATCCTCGCCAAGCAGGTTCCCGACGCGATCAAGCGGGGACAAGCTCATTTCGTTGTGGATACGGGACGGGGGCACGCATCGGCGGAGGCGCAGGTCCGTTCTATTCTTGCCTCGCTGGCGGGACGGCCCGGCCGGGTTCTCGCTTCCGGAGATGGGCATGCTGCGTGAGATCGTCCTCGACACCGAAACCACCGGCACGGATCCGAAATCCGGCGATCGCGTGGTGGAGATCGGCTGCGTCGAGCTTCTCAACCACATCCCGACCGGGCGCACCTACCACGTCTATCTTAACCCCGAGCGTGCCATGTCGGCGGGCGCGCTCGCGGTGCACGGGCTGTCGGACGAGTTCTTGAAGGACAAGCCGGTTTTCTCGGCCGTGGCGGAGGAGTTCGTCGCTTTTCTGAGCGGCGGCCGGCTCGTCATCCACAACGCGGCCTTCGACGTCGGCTTCCTCAATGCGGAATTCGCCCGCACGGGACACCCCGCCATTGCCCTCGGCAGCGTGGTGGATACCCTTGCGCTCGCCCGGCGCAAGCATCCGGGCGCCTCGAACAGCCTCGACGCCCTCTGCTCGCGCTACGGGATCGACAATTCCCGCCGCACGAAGCACGGGGCGCTCCTCGACGCGGAAATCCTCGCCGAGGTCTATATCGAACTGATCGGCGGCAAGCAGGCGGATCTCGGCCTGTCGGTCGGCCCGCGCGCCGCCGTTGTGCAGGCGCAGGCCGCCATGCGCGAGAGCCGCAACCGCCCCATCGTGTCCCGCCTGACCGACGCCGAGCGCCAGGCCCATGAGGCGTTCATCCGAACCCTCAAGGGCGAGGTGCTGTGGCTGGACTATCTCGGCGCGAGCGACGAGGCAGCCTGAGGATCAGGCCGCCCGCCGCTTCTGGGGCAGGAGCCCCCGGTTCACCATGGCTTCCGCGATCTGGATGGCGTTGAGGGCGGCACCCTTGCGCAGGTTGTCCGACACGCACCAGAAGGCGAGGCCGTTCTCCACGGTGATGTCCTCGCGGATGCGGGAGATGTAGGTCGCGTCCTCGCCCGCGGCCTCGTGCGGGGTGATGTAGCCGCCGGGCTCGCGCTTATCGACCACGAGCACGCCCGGCGCGGAGCGCAGGATCTGCGTGGCTTCCTCCGCCGAGATCGGGTTCTCGAACTCCACGTTCACGGCTTCCGAGTGGCCGATGAAGACGGGCACGCGCACGCAGGTGGCGGTGAGCTTGATCTTCGGATCGAGGATCTTCTTCGTCTCCACCATCATCTTCCACTCTTCCTTCGTGAAGCCGTCCTCCATGAAGGTGTCGATTTGGGGGATGAGGTTGAAGGCGATGCGCTTGGGGAACTTCTTCTCCTGCACCTCCTGCAGGGAGTAGAGCGCCTTCGTCTGCCGGTCGAGCTCGTCCATGCCGTCCTTGCCGGCGCCGGACACGGATTGGTAGGTCGCGACGACGACGCGCTTGATGGTGGCGTGGTCGTGCAGGGGCTTCAGCGCCACCACGAGCTGCGCCGTCGAGCAGTTCGGGTTGGCGATGATGCCCTTCTTCATCTGGCGCACGGCGTCCGCGTTCACCTCCGGCACCACGAGGGGCACGTCCTGGTCGTAGCGCCAAGCCGAGGAATTATCGATCACGACCGCGCCCTGGGCGGCGATGCGGGGCGACCACTCCTTCGAGACCTCGCCGCCCGCCGACATGAGGCATAGGTCGACGTCCGAGAAATCATAGGTGTCGAGGGTCTTCGTCTTCAGGGTCTTGTCGCCGAATGACACCTCCGTGCCCTGGCTGCGGCGGGAGGCGAGGGCCACGACCTCGTCGGCCGGGAATGCGCGCTCGGCCAGGATATCGAGCATCTCGCGGCCCACATTGCCGGTGGCACCCACGACGGCGACCTTGTAACCCATTGTGATCACTCCTGTTCGGCTCTCCCTGATCGTCCCGGCGGGCATCCCTCTCGGGGCTCGCGCCGCCCACCCCTCTCGCCCCAGCGGGAGAGAGGCCTGGGGACGAGCGGGGTCAATCGGCCGTTTTGCGGGCCGTCGTGACGGTTTTGGTTTTGCTCGTCAGGGGGAAGAGCGCCGTCATGTCCATCGTCCGAAGCCGGGTCGCGCCCGGTCTGCCGGACAGCAACACACCAAAGGCGCCGGGCCGTCAAGCGCCGGCGCTGGGTCAAGCGACCGGAACGGCGCGGGTTCCAGCGGCCAACATGGTTGACGGCGATGGGGACAACCCGCCGATGCGTAACCCTCTGTTCATGGTGAATCGCGATGCCCCGCCAGCGGTAACCAGCGGGTAAACGGAACAGGCTGAATTGAGGGGATCGCCACCGGAGTTCCCGCATGCGGCTCCCCGCCGAAATCGCGCTCGACGGCCAGAACGGCTGGACGATCCCGGTCGAGCCGCGCCTGCCCCGCCGCCCGGCCCGGCGGCGCCGGCGGAACCTGCCCTGGCTCAGGATGCTGCTGCTCTCGGCGGTGGCCGTCACCGTCCTGGTGATCCTGGCGGAGCCCCCCGCCGAGGAGGTCCGGCCGGAGGACCATTCGGGCTCGATCCCGCGCACGCCCCTCGTGGCGCCGGCGCCCCTGTGGGAGCCCGTTCCCCGCCCCACCCCGCTTTACGGCATCGAAGGCGTCGACCGCAGCCAGGCCCTCCTCGAGGTGCGCCGCCACAGCAGCGGCGGGCGGGAGGATACGCTCGATTTCGGAACCGTGGGCGAGGCCGGTTCGGCACGGCTCAGGCTCACCCGCAACGTCCCCGAGCCCGAGGGCCAGAGCCTCTACATCGATCTCGTCCGCCAGGGCGCCGAGGCGGGCCTCGCGGTGGTGCGCAGCACGCAAGAGGCGCCGCTCGTCACGAAGTTCGGCCTCGCGGAATCGGCGAACGTCACCTTCGCGGGGGCCGCCGAGCAGGCCTGCCTCGCCGTGCGCTTCACCCATCCCGAGATGCAGTTCTCGCTCCGGGGCTGGCTGTGTGGAGCCCAGCTCAGCGAGGCCCAGCTGACCTGCCTCATCGACCGGCTGGTCGTCACCGGCTCCGAGGATCAGGCTCTCAAGGTTCTGTTCGCCCAGGCCGAGCGCCAGCGGCAGCCGGCCTGCGCGCCGGCGCCTCCGAAGACGGCGGCGGCCCCGAAACCCCCTAGCCGACGCTGATCCGGACCCGGTGCACCTCGTTGCAGGCGTAGCCCTGCGGGTTCCAGTTGTCGGCTTTCAGGGGCTGGGCGCGGCCCCGGTCGTCGGTGGCCCGGACCATGATCTCGACCGGCCCGCTCCGGACGAGGGCGAGGTCGGCCGTGAACCGCACCCAGTCGTAGCGGTTGCGCTGCGGCGCGAGCTCCGCCGCCTGCCAGGTCGCGCCGCCGTCGACGGAGAGCTCCACCCGCGTGACGTGGCTGTCCCCGGCCCAGGCCGCGCCGCGCACGAAGACGCTGCCCGCGCCCTCGGGCAGGCGGGTGCCGTCCGCCGGCGCCGTGATGATGCTGCGCACCGGCATCGATTCGAGGATGTGGAACGGGATGCCCTCCCCGCTCGTGCCCGGCTCGATGGCCTGCGCGGGTAGCCGGTAGGACTGGCCGGTCATGCCCGGCCCGTCGTGCTCCCGGTCCCGGATCCAGATCCGGGTCAGCCACTTGTGGCTGAGCGAGCCCGGCCAGCCCGGAACCACGAGGCGCAGGGGACCGCCATGGATGAAGGGAAGCGGCTCCCCGTTCATGGCGAAGGCGAGAAGGGTGTGAGGCTCCAGCGCCTTGGCCAGCGGCACGCCCCGGGAGATCGGCACCGCGCCGGGCTCCGTCACGTGGGGATCGGCGCCATAATGGGCCGTGTAGACGGCGCTCGGCTTCAATCCGGCCGCCTCCAGCACGTCCGCGAGGGCGACGCCGGTCCACTCGGCGCAGCCGACGCCGCCGTTGGTCCATGGATTGCCCTTGGCCGGCGGATCGAAGAAGGCGCGCCCGTTGCCGCCGCATTCCAACACCATGCGCAGGGTCTTGTGGGCGAAGCGGGCCTTCAGCTCGCCGACGGTCAGCTGCAGGGGCGTGTTCACCTCGCCGTCGAGCGCGAAGGTCCAGGCATCCGGGTCGAGGCTCTGGGGCGGGGTGAGGCCGTTATTGCGCACGAAGAAGCGCGCAATCGGGGTGGTCTCGTCGTCGAGCAGTTCCTCCGGCGTTTCGGCGACGAAGGGTTTTTCCCCCAGGACCGAAAGCCCTGAATCCTTGCCGGGAATATCGAGAAGCGACGCGATCGGTCGTGTCATAGGTCTCCTGGGGCCGCCCCGGATCCGCACCCCCTCGGACGAAGCAGCAAGCGGAACATTTTAATTCACCGCGCCTTGATCCGACAGCCCGGTTTCATACGTCCAAGGGTGGTTGCGCGATCCGTCGCAATCCCTCCAGCGAGGTCTCCATGCTCCGTCTCGTCACGCTCGGTCTCGTGTCCCTCACCGCGTTCGCGGCCTTCGCCCCCGCCGAGGCGCAGAACCGCCGCCGCGCGGTGGTGATCGAAGAGGCGCCCCTGCAGTTGCGCGTGCGCCCCCGCAGCTTCCTCGAACCCGGCAACGTGGTGCCGGTGGGCAGCATCGAGCGCCAGCGCTCGGGCGAGTGGCAGACCCGCTCCTATCTCGCCTCGCCGCCCTGGAGCAACCAGCGCGACCGGTTCGGCGAAGGCGTCCTGCCCGATCCGATCCACGGTCCCTTCATCGGCGCTCGCAACCCGTTCGGTCCCGTGGATTACGTCGCGCCTCCGGGCCTGCGCTGAGCCCGGATCCCGATGCAAGGAGCCGCCGTGAGGCGGCTCCTTCCCGTTCAGGGCTGCCACAGCCCCTCACGCCGCCAGCAATTCCCGCCCGTTATGGCCCGCGACGGTGACCGGTACGATCTCGCCGGCCGTCGTCGGACCTGAAAAGCGCACGGGCGTGAAGCTCTCCGTGCGCCCGATCCGGCCGGCCTCGACCAGCACCCGCCGTTGGGCCCCGACCTCGCCGTCGAGATGCCGCCGCAACGCCGCGTCGCCCTTGGCCCTGAGGCGCCAGGCGCGCTCCTTGACGGCTTCCGGGGCAATCGCGGGCATGCGGGCAGCGGGCGTTCCCGGGCGGGGCGAGAACGGAAAGACGTGGAGATGGGTCAGGCCGCATTCGTCCACGATGGCGAGGGAGCGCTCGAACATCGCCTCGTCCTCCGTCGGGAAACCCGCGATGATGTCGGCCCCGAACACCATGTCGGGGCGAAGGCGGCGGACCTGATCGCAGAACGCCACCGCATCGGCGCGCCGGTGCCGACGCTTCATGCGCTTGAGGATGAGGTCGTCGCCCGCCTGAAGGGAGAGATGCAGGTGGGGCATGAGGCGGGGCTCCCCGGCGATGACGTCGAGGAGGTCGCGGTCGGCCTCCACGGAGTCGATGGACGAGAGGCGCAGGCGCTCGAGGTCCGGCACGTGCCGCAGGAGCGCCTTCACGAGGGCGCCGAGCGCCGGCTCGCCGGGGAGGTCCTTCCCGTAGCTCGTGATGTCGACCCCCGTCAGCACCACCTCCCGTGTCCCGTGCTCCACGAGGGTGCGGACCTGGTCCACCACCGCGCCCATGGGCACGGAGCGCGAGTTCCCGCGGCCATAGGGGATGATGCAGAACGTGCAGCGGTGATCGCAGCCGTTCTGCACCTGGATGAAGGCGCGGGTCCGCCCGCGCATCCCCTCGATAAGGTGCAGGGCGGTTTCCTTGACGGCCATGATGTCGTTGACGCGGATCTTCTCCGACGCGCCGAGGCCGAAATCCCTTAAGGCTCCCCAGGTCTCGGCCTTCATCTTCTCGTCGTTGCCGAGAACCGTCGCAACCTCCGGCATGGCCGCGAAGCTGTGCGGCTCAACTTGAGCCGCGCAGCCCGTCACCACGATCCGCGCGCCCTGGCGCTCGCGGGCGAGCCGCCGGATCGCCTGGCGGGCCTGGCGGGTCGCCTCCGCGGTGACCGCGCAGGTGTTGACGATGATCACCTCGCCGAGCCCGGCGGCTTCGGCGTGGCGTTCCATCGCCTCCGATTCGTAGATGTTGAGGCGGCAGCCGAAGGTGACGACCTCGACGCCCATCAGGCGGCCCCCGCAAAGAGGCTCGGGGCGAGGATGCCGTCGTGCTCGCGTTCGACCGGGCCCGTCATGAGCACGTGATCGTCCCGCTCGCGCCACTCGATGACGAGGTCGCCGCCCGGCAGGGTCACGGTGGCCCGCCGTTCGGTGAAGCGCTTGCGCACGGCGGCGACGAGCGCCGCGCAGGCGGCCGATCCGCAGGCCCGGGTCAGCCCCGCGCCCCGCTCCCAGACCCGCAACCGGATCCGTTCCGGCGACAGGATCTGGGCCAGCGAGATGTTGGCGCGCTCGGGAAAGATCGGGTGGTTTTCGAGCAGGGGCCCGATCTTGTCGAGCTGGTAGGCCTCGACGTCCTCGACCCAGAAGATCGCATGGGGGTTCCCCATGTTGACGGCGGACGGGGTGTCGAGGATCGGCGCGTCGATGGGGCCGATCTGGAGCTCGATGGAGCGGGTATCCTGGAACGGGTCCCGCAGCGGGATCTCGTTCCAGGCGAGCCGCGGGCGGCCCATATCGACCGTGAAGACGAGGTCCGAGACCCGCGCCACCGGCAGAAGGCCGGCCTTAGTTTCGAGGAGGAGCGAGGGCTCGTGCGGGCGCGCCATCACGGGATCCGCCAGCATCGCCCAGGCGACGCAGCGGGTGCCGTTCCCGCAGGCGCCGGATTCCGAGCCGTCCGTGTTGTAGATGCGAAGATAGGCGTCGGTGCCGGGCGACAGGGGATCGTGGACCACCATGAGCTGGTCGAACCGCGAGCGGGAATCCGCCGCGATGGCCCGGGCTTCGTCCGCCGTGACGCGGGCGCGGCTGCCGCGCAGATCCAGCACGGTGATCTCGTTGCCGAGACCGTTCATCTTGAGAAAGCGGCTGTTGGCGAGGGCGCTCATGAGCGGGTTCTATGGCCGAAAGCGTGCGAAAGGGCGAGTCCTGCCCTTGCGACACGGCCTCGCGGGCGGATCGGATCATCCCTATGGTCCGTTAACGTGAGACAAGCGAATCGACCGATAGGCCTCCCCATGATGCGCGGCGCCCCTCTCCTGTTTCTCACAGCGGCCCTGCTCGCCGGCCCGTCCGCCGCCCTGGCGCAGGGGCCGGCTCAGCTCGCCCCTCCCACCGCCGCCGCACCGGCTCCGGCGCTGGGCGCCGCGAGGCCGACGCTCGTCCCGGGCCCCGGCGATCCGGTGAACGTGGACGAAGTCACGCTGCCCGGAAAGCCCGCCGCCGTGCTGTCGGGCCAGAGCACCTGGGAGGAGGGATTCCAGAATCTCAAGAACGCCTTCCGCAAGATCGAGGAGGAGTTGACCCGCGCCGGCATCAGCCCGGCCGGGCGTCCCGTGACGGTGTTCGTCGAAACCGAGGATATGGGCTTTCGCTACGACGCCATGATCCCCGTGCCCGAAGCGCCCGCCGGCCAGGAGCGCCTCACCCCCGAGGTGCGCTACGGCAAGACGCCCGAGGGCCGCCACCTGCGCTTCGTCCACAAGGACGCCTACGACGACATCGACGCCACCTACGAGACCATCGAGGCTTATCTCGAGGCGAAGGGCGTGGCGGTGAAGCCCGTCTTCGTCGAGGAGTACGTCTCGGACCTGAAGGAAGCGAAGGATCCGGGTCTCGAGATCAACGTGTTCGTGCAGCCCGAATAGCCCGCCGGCCCCGGCGAGGGGTCAGGCCTCCCACACCTCGCCGGGCCGCAGGGCGCGGAAGCGCTCCGGCGGGATCTCGGCCTTCTCGAGGGCTGCCGCGAGTTCCTGCGGCGGCTCGTCGACGCCTTCGTTGGTGAGCCGGAACGTGCCCCAATGGTGGCCGACCGCGCTCTCGGCCCCGCAATCCTGCATAATCCGCACGGCCTCCTCGGGGTTGATATGCTGCGGCTGCATGAACCAGCGGGGCTCGTAGGCGCCGATAGGGAGGATGGCGAGGCGCGGCGCGCCGAAGCGCTCCCGCACCCGGGGGAAGATCCGGCCGTCGCCGTAGCCGGTATCGCCCACATGGTAGATCACGCCCCGCGGCGTGGTGAGCACGTAGGCGCACCAGAGCGCCATCCGCCGGTCGTTCATGCCCCGGGCGGACCAATGGTAGGCAGGTTCGAGATGGGCTGTAACGCTCCTGCCGAGCTCCACCGACCCGCCCCAGTCGCGGGTTTCAACCGCAATCCCCGGATCCTCGTCGCGGATGATGGTGTCGTTGCCGAGCGGCGCCACGATCCGCGGCCGGTCGCGCCGCCACAGGCGCGCCACGGTGGCGACGTCGAGGTGGTCGTAATGGTTGTGCGTGATCAGGACGGCGTCGATCTTCGGCAGGTCGTCGAAGGCGATGCCGGGCGGGTTCACGCGCCTTGGTCCGGCAAAGGAGACGGGGCTCGCCCGGTCCACGAAGACGGGATCGACCAGGATGTTGAGCCCCGCGACCTGGATCAGCAGGCAGGCATGGCCCACCAGAGCGACGCGCAGCCCCTCTACCGAGGCGGGCGGCCGGTCGCGGAAGGGGCTCGGAAAGGCGTCGGGCCAATCCTTGCGGCCGCCGCCGGTCTGCCAGCGCAGCAGTTCCACGACACCCTTGTCCTGCGGCTGGCCCGGCGTGAAGAAGCGCACCCCGTCGAAATGGTCGCTCACGGGTCCCTGATAGTAGCGGTTGCGGGACCGGGCGGCGGTCACGAACCCGGCGACCCCGAGGGCCGCGGCGGCGGGCAGTCCGAGGACCTTGAGGAGGGTGCGGCGGTTCATGGCCGCCAAGGTGGGGCCTCGGCAGCGTGGCCGCAAGCGGCGCCGGTGGCGCGAGAGGCACGCTGGCGTGATCGTGACGAAGGCCGCGGGTGAACCCTCTCCCCTCTGCGGGAGAGGGACAGCTTGCGCAAGCAAGCAGGGTGAGGGGCGAGAGCGTTACGAGGATCGTGAGCTCTCCCTCCCCTGAGGGGAGGGTGCCGCGGGCGCAGCCCGGGGCGGGTGGGGTGTTCGCGCGCCAGCGCGAGTGCGTGCCTCCGCCCTCGGGAGAGTGCCGCTGTCGCGGCATACCCCACCGGCCCGCTTCGCGGGCTGCCCCTCCCTGAGGGGAGGGAGAGGCATCGTCGCGCCGCACCCTTCCGTCCCCGAACCCTCGCCGACACGCGACAGGAACACCCCGCATTTCCTTGACTTTGCCGCACTTCTCCCGTACCCCGCGGCCCACAATCTGAGAGCGAGCCCCCGAGCCGCCCACCAGCCCCCGAGGCTGGAGGTCCACGTCCGACAGCGCGTTGCGCCCTCGGGCGTCTTTGGCTTTGCGGGTTCGCTTGCGCGACTTCACCTGCATCCGTCTGCGGACGGATGCCGATCGAGGACGGATCGAACGGATGTTCGAAGGCCTGTCGGAAAAACTCTCAGGGATCTTGAGCGGGCTCACCCGCCGGGGCGCCCTCACCGAAGAGGACGTGAACGCTGCGCTTCGCGAGGTGCGCCGGGCGCTGCTCGAGGCCGACGTCGCCCTCGAGGTCGTGCGCTCGTTTACCGACAAGGTGCGGGCCCGTGCGGTGGGCGCCGAGGTGGTGAAGTCGGTCTCCCCGGGCCAGCAGGTGGTGAAGATCGTCCACGACCAACTTGTGGAGATGCTGGGCGCGGAAGCCGAGGTGATCGACCTCAACGCCGCCCCGCCGGTCGCGATCCTGATGGTCGGCCTTCAGGGCTCGGGCAAGACCACCACGACGGCGAAAATCGCCAAGCGCCTCGCCGAGAAGCAGAGGCGTCGCGTCCTCCTCGCCTCCCTCGACACCCGCCGCCCCGCCGCCATGGAACAGCTCGCGGTGCTCGGCAAACAGGTGGGCGTCGACACGCTCCCCATCGTGGCCGGCCAGTCCGCCGTGCAGATCGCCCGCCGCGCCATGGAGGCCGCGCGCCTTGGCGGCTTCGACGTGGTGATGCTCGACACCGCCGGCCGCGTCACGGTCGACGAAGCCCTCATGACGGAAGCCGCCGACGTGAAGGCGGCGACGAACCCGCACGAGGTGCTCCTCGTCGCGGACGCCCTCACGGGCCAGGACGCCGTGAACACCGCCCGCGCCTTCGACGGGCGCCTCGGCGTCACCGGCATCGTGCTGACGAGAATGGACGGCGACGCCCGCGGCGGCGCGGCTCTGTCCATGCGCGCCGTGACGGGCAAGCCCATCAAGCTCGTCGGCACCGGCGAGAAGGTGGATGCGCTGGAGGAGTTTCATCCCTCGCGCGTCGCCAACCGCATCCTCGGCATGGGCGACATCGTCTCCCTCGTGGAGCGGGCGGCGGAGAACATCGACCAGGAAAAGGCCCTGCGCGCCGTCGAGAAGATGCGCAAGGGCAAGTTCGACCTCGAGGATCTGCGCGACCAGCTCAGCCAGATGGAGAAGATCGGCGGCATCGGGGGCATGCTCGGCATGCTGCCGGGCATCGGGAAGATGAAGGCGCAGCTCGAGAACGCCAATCTCGACGACAAGGTCATCAAGCGCCAGCGCGCCATCATCGATTCCATGACCCGCGCCGAGCGCCGGAACCCCGACATCCTGAAGGCGTCCCGCAAGAAGCGCATCGCGGCGGGCTCAGGGGTGAAGGTCGAGGACGTCAACAAGCTCCTCAAGATGCACCGCCAGATGGCCGACATGATGAAGGCCATGGGCCAGGGCAAGCGCGGGGGCCTCGGCGCCGCGCTCGGCAACATGTTCGGCCTCGGCGGCGGGATGGGCGGCATGCCCCAGCCGACCCCCGAGCAGATCGAGGCCCTGCAAAAGCAGATGGGCGGCAAGCTTCCCGATTTCCCGGGAGGCGCCGGCGGCCTGCCGCCGCTGCCGAAGGGCGTGCCCGGCCTGCCGGGCCTCGGCGGCCCAAAGGTCCCGGGCTTGCCCGGAATGGGCTTCCCGTTCGGGAAGAAGAAATAGGTTTCGGTGCGGTCCCCGTTCAGGCCTTCGAGCCGCCGGGGACCATGCCGGGTTGAAGACAGCGAAAGACAGACCTGAAGGAGTAAACGATGTCGCTGAAGATCCGCCTCACCCGTGCCGGCGCCAAGAAGCGCCCCTATTACCGCATCGTCGTGGCCGACTCGCGCTCCCCGCGCGACGGTCGCTTCATTGAGAAGGTGGGCACCTACGATCCCATGAAGCCGAAGGACGACGCCGGCCGCGTGACCCTCGAGGTCGAGAAGATCCAGGCCTGGCTCTCGAAGGGCGCCCAGCCGACGGACCGCGTCCTGCGCTTCCTCGACAAGGCCGGCCTCCTCAAGCGCGCCCCGCGCAACAACCCCGAGAAGGCCGTTCCGGGCAAGAAGGCCCAGGAGCGCGCCGAAGCCCGCGCCGCCAAGTCCGCCGAAGCCTCCGGCGAAGCCGCGTAAGGCTGCATGAAGCGGGGGCGCTCAGGCTCTGCTCCCCTCTCCCCGTCGCGGGCGAGGGTGCCCCCGAAGGGGGCGGGAGAGGGGCCGTCCTCATCGCGCCGCGCCCCCTCTCCCGCAGAGGGGAAAGGGTTCGTCCTTCTCGGCGAGTTCGGCCGCGCCCATGGCCTCCGGGGCGAGGTGCGGCTGAAATCCTACACGGCGGATCCCGCCGCCATCGTGTCCTACGGCCCGCTTCTCGCCTCGACCGGACGCGAGCTTAGCCTGAAGAGCGTCCGTGCCGCCCCCGGCGGCGCGCCTGATCTTCTCATCGCGGTCGTCGAGGGCATCGCCTCCCGGGAGGCCGCCGAGGCGCTGAGCCGCGTCCAGCTTCATATCGCCCGCGAAAAACTGCCCCCTGCCGAGGACGAGGACGAGTTCCTCCTGGCCGACCTCATCGGCCTTCCCGTCGAGCGCCCGGACGGAACCGCCGTCGGCACCATCGTCGCCGTTCCGAATTACGGCGGCGGGGATCTTCTCGACATCGCGCCCGCGGGCGGCGGCCCCACCGCCCTCCTGCCCTTCACCAAGGCGTTCGTGCCCGTGGTGGACATCGCAGGCCGCCGCGTGGTCGCGAACCCGCCCGACGACCTGTTCGACCCCGGCCGGCCCGAGCCCGAGGACGCCCCGTGACCTTCGCGGCGACAGTTCTCACCCTCTACCCCGAGATGTTTCCCGGCCCCCTTGGCGCGTCCCTCTCGGGCGATGCGCTCGAGTGGGGCATCTGGTCTCTGGAGGCGCGCAACATCCGCGACCACGGCATCGGCCGCCACCGGGCCGTGGACGACACCCCGGCGGGGGGCGGTCCCGGCATGGTCATCCGCTGCGACGTGCTGGCCGCCGCTCTCGACGGGGCGCTCCGACCTGGCGACGAGCGCCCGAAGCTCCTCATGAGCCCCCGCGGCAAACCCCTGACCCAGGCCCGAATCCGCGCGCTGGCGGCGGGACCGGGCGCCGTCATCGTCTGCGGCCGGTTCGAAGGCGTGGACGAGCGGGTGATCGAGGCCCGGGGCCTGGAGGAGGTCTCGATCGGGGACTACGTGCTCTCCGGCGGCGAGATTGCCGCCATGGTGCTGCTCGATGCCTGCGTGCGGCTCCTGCCGGGCGTCATGGGCAAGGATGCGTCGGGCACGGAAGAAAGCTTCGAGGGCAACCGGCTCGAATACCCCCACTACACCCGCCCCCGCGAATGGGAGGGGCGCTCCATCCCCGAAGTGCTCCTGTCCGGCAATCACGCAGCGGTCGAGCGCTGGCGCCGCGCGGAATCCGACCGGATCACCCGCGAGCGGCGGCCGGATCTGCTGGCGGAGCGCGAATAGCCGAGACGTGCGGGTGCCGGGATCATCCCGCCCGCGGCTCGACATCCCGAAAGTTCTCCTGTATACGCGCCCGCAATTCACAACAGGACGCCGAAATCCTGCGGGGGCTTGAGACCTCTCAATTCCGCGCGACGGCAGGAGTATTGACCGATGAACATCATTCAGCAGCTCGAGCAGGAGCAGATCGCCAAGCTCGGCAAGCAGATTCCCGACTTCCAGCCGGGCGACACCGTGATCGTCAACGTGAAGGTGAAGGAAGGCGAGCGCAGCCGCGTGCAGGCCTATGAGGGCGTTTGCATCGCGCGCAGCGGCGGCGGCCTCCAGGAGAGCTTCACGGTCCGCAAGATTTCGTACGGCGAGGGCGTGGAGCGCGTCTTCCCCGTGCACTCCCCCAACATCGATTCGATCAAGGTGGTCCGCCGCGGCGCCGTCCGCCGGGCGAAGCTCTATTACCTGCGCGACCGCCGCGGCAAGGCGGCCCGCATCGCCGAGCGCACTGATCGCCAGGACAAGGCTCCGGCCGCCGCCGAGTAAGCGGCCCGCACGGACGATACCAAAGCGCGGCCTCGAGCCGCGCTTTTTCGTTGGGGCAGGTGCGCGGGCGAACCGCCTTTTCGCCGCCGCCATCACCGGCTAAAGACCGGATCGAACACTTCTCATCCGCCGGACGACACGAATGGCCAAGCCGCGCACGCTCTACGACAAGATCTGGGACGACCACGTGGTGGACACGCAGCCCGACGGGACGTGCCTTCTGTACATCGACCGCCACCTCGTCCACGAGGTGACGAGCCCGCAGGCTTTCGAGGGCCTGCGCATGGCGGGCCGCAAGGTGCGCCAGCCCGAGAAGACCCTCGCGGTGGTCGACCACAACGTGCCGACCTCCGACCGGTCGAACGGCATCGCGGACCCGGAGGCCGCGACGCAGGTGGCGGCCCTCGCCCAGAACGCCAAGGATTTCGGGATCGAGTATTACAGCGAACTCGACGTCCGGCAGGGCATCGTCCACATCATCGGTCCCGAGCAGGGCTTCACGCTTCCGGGCACCACCATCGTGTGCGGCGACTCCCACACCTCGACCCATGGCGCCTTCGGGGCCCTCGCCCACGGCATCGGCACCTCCGAGGTGGAGCACGTTCTGGCGACCCAGACGCTGATCCAGCGCAAGGCCAAGAACATGCGCGTGACGGTGGACGGGCAGCTGCCCGAGGGCGTCACCGCGAAAGACATCATCCTCGCCATCATCGGCGAGATCGGCACCGCCGGTGGCACGGGCCATGTGATCGAATATGCGGGCGAGGCGATCCGGGCCCTGTCCATGGAAGGCCGCATGACGATCTGCAACATGTCGATCGAGGGCGGCGCCCGCGCGGGTCTCGTCGCCCCGGACGAGAAGACCTTCGCCTACCTCAAGGACCGTCCCAAGGCCCCGAAGGGCGCGGCCTGGGACGAGGCCGTCCGCTTCTGGCAGACCCTGCACTCGGACGAGGGCGCGTTCTTCGATTCCGAGATCCGCCTCGACGCCGCGAACCTGCCCCCCATCGTCACCTGGGGCACGAGCCCCGAGGACGTGGTGTCAGTCGCCGGCACCGTGCCGAACCCGGACGACATCCAGGACGAGAACAAGCGTCTCTCCAAGTGGCGGGCCCTCGAGTATATGGGCCTCAAGCCCGGCACCCGCATCACCGACATCGCGCTCGACCGCGTCTTCATCGGTTCTTGCACCAATGGCCGGATCGAGGATCTGCGGGCGGTCGCCAAGGTCGTCGAGGGGCGGCGCGTCGCCGAGAGCGTCAGCGCCATGATCGTGCCGGGCTCGGGCGTCGTGAAGATGCAGGCGGAGGCCGAAGGTCTCGACATCATCTTCAAGGCCGCCGGCTTCGACTGGCGCGAGCCGGGCTGCTCCATGTGCCTTGCCATGAACGCCGACCGGCTCTCCCCGCAGGAGCGCTGCGCCTCCACCTCCAACCGCAACTTCGAGGGCCGTCAGGGCTTCAAGGGCCGCACGCACCTCGTGTCGCCCGCCATGGCGGCGGCGGCGGCGATTGCCGGCCGCTTCGTCGACATCCGGACCTGGGCCTGACGGGCCCGGACCCCTACTGGCGGTGGCTTGTAGAAACAAGGCCGGGCTGATGCCCGGCCTTTCTCGTCAGTAGGTGTCGCAGACCTGAACCTGGCGCTGAACGTAGCCCCGGTAGGGGTCGTACTGGGTCTGCGTCGTGGTCCGGCAGGTGCTGCGGGACCCGACCCGCTCGCGGGAGCGGTCGTCATCGCCGCGTCCGCGGGTCCAGGGCGGTCCGCCCTTGTGGCCCGGCTTGTGATGAATGCTGTGGAGCGCGGCCGGCCCGTCGAACGCCGCTGGGGCGCTCCAGAGCGGATTCGCCACGGCCGCCGTCGAGGCGGCGCCGAGGGCGAGGGCGGCGAGAAGACAACGCATCGAAACCTCCGTCCATGCGAGAGGGGGCAGCGCGAGGCTGCCCCCCGACGCCGAACTCACTCTCGTCTTAATACCGGGTGCGAGTCGTGCAAACCTGGGTCGGCCGGCGCACGATGACGCCCGCCCGCACCACGCGTTCCCGGATCACCGTGCGGCAGACCGTGCGGGTACGCGGGACAGGGCGCACGATGCGACGCTCGATGACCCGGCGCGTCGTCACCGGGGCATACCGCTCCCGGACCACCCGCCGCTCGTATCGGTCGCCATCGCCGATCCCGATCCGCACGTTCACGCCCTGGGCGGACGCAGCCGTGCCCGAAACCGCGACGAGGGTGGCAATGGCGATGCACTTCAACAGGTTACGCATCTTCATACCGTCTCCCGAGGACGCCTGACCTTGGGCTCTTCAGCCGCTCGGGTTAACGTGGCACAAGCGTGTGCGTTCCTCAGGCAGGGCGCCGGGCGGGAGATGGAGATGACGGAGAGAAGCCGGGACGAGGAGGCGCGCGAGGCGCTCGACCGGGTGGCGCGGGATTCCGAAACCATCGGCTCCTCGTCCATGAACCGGGTCGGGCGGCGCCTCGGCGATCACTTCGCCGGGCGCGACGCCCTCAACGCGGGCGAGAACGGCGCAACCGACCCGATCGAGCTCTGGGGCCGCCGCATCGGCCGGGCGCTCTCGCTCGTCGGGGTGGTGGTGCTGGCCTTCTGGCTCGCCGTGCAACTGCGCCTCGTGTGACCGTGCCCGACTGGTCCGCCCTCCAGGCGCCCTCCCTCGCCGAGCTGGAAGACCTCGCGCACGAGGCCTATGCGCGCCTGCCCGAGGGCTTCCGGCGTCTCTGCGCGGGGGTGGTGATCCGGGTCGAGGACTTCCCGGACGAGGAGACCTTGCGGGAGATGGAGTGCGAGACGGAGTTCGACCTCCTCGGTCTCTTTCGCGGGATCGGGCTCGCCCAGGGGTCCGCCACCTTCGAGACGGGCCAGTTCCCTAACATGATCTGGCTCTACCGCCGGCCGATCCTGGATTACTGGGCGGAGCACGAGGAGACCCTCGGGCACCTCGTCACCCACGTCCTGGTTCACGAGATCGGCCACCATTTCGGTCTCTCGGACGAGGACATGGAGGCGATCGAGGCGGCGGCGGGCTGACCCGCAGCGTCGTGCCGGGCGTGGCGGGCGACGACACCATGTGCCTAGCCGCCGCCGATGCCCTTTGCTAAGACCCGCGGATCGAGAGGTTTGCGCCCATGGACAAGTTCACCGTGCTCACCGGCGTCGCGGCGCCGCTTCGGATCATCAACGTCGACACCGACATGATCATCCCGAAGCAGTACCTGAAGACGATCAAGCGCACGGGGCTCGGCACGGGCCTCTTCGCCGAGATGCGCTACCGGGAGGACGGCTCCGAGAACCCGGATTTCGTTCTGAACAAGCCGGCCTACCGCAAGGCCCAGATCCTCGTCGCGGGCGACAATTTCGGCTGCGGCTCCTCCCGGGAGCATGCGCCCTGGGCGCTCCTCGATTTCGGGATCCGCTGCGTGATCTCCACGAGCTTCGCCGACATCTTCTACAACAACTGCTTCAAGAACGGCATCCTGCCGATCACGGTCTCGCCTGAGGACCTCGAGAAGCTCTTCGACGATGCGGAGCGCGGCGCCAACGCCACGATCACCGTCGATCTCGAGGCGCAGGAAATCCGCGGCCCCGACGGCGGCGCCATCCGGTTCGACCTCGACGCCTTCCGCAAGCACTGCCTCATCAACGGCCTCGACGATATCGGCCTCACCCTCGAGAAGGCGCCGGCCATCGACTCCTACGAGCAGAAGCTGAGCCGGCGTGCCTGGGCCTGAAGGCCCAGGGCTCGACTTGCCGCTGGGGGAAGCCGCGCGGGCTTCCCTCGCAATCTGGTTACCCATGCGTTAACCGAATTGGCGTAAGACACGGGACCATGATCCGTGCTCTCGCTCCCGTCCTGCTGGCGCTCCTCGCGACGCCGGCCCTCGCCCAGGCCGATTTCCGCTCCTGCCTCAACGGGCTGAAGGCCCAGGCCGCCGCCCGGGGCGTCTCGGGCGCCACCTTCGACGCGGCCACCCGCGGGCTGCAGCCCGATCTCACGATCCTCGACCTCATGAACAACCAGCCGGAGTTCAAGACTCCGATCTGGGACTATCTCGCCGCGCTCGTGGACGAGGAGCGGGTGCAGGACGGGCGGGCCGCGATGCAGCGCTGGAGCCAGGCCCTCGCCCGGGCGGAGGCGACCTACGGCGTCGACCGCCACGTGATCGCGGGCGTGTGGGGCGTCGAGAGCAATTTCGGCAAGGACATCGGCGGCCGTCCCCTGGTGCAGTCGCTCTCCACCATCGCCTGCTACGGCTCCCGCCGTCGGGACTACTTCACGGGCGAGCTGATGGCGACGCTCAAGATCATCGAGGACGGCGACATCGACCCGGATCACCTGCGCGGCTCCTGGGCCGGTGCCTTCGGGCACACGCAGTTCATGCCCACCACCTTCCAGCGCCTCGCCGTGGATGGCGACGGGGATGGGCGCCGCGACGTGGTGGATTCCATCCCGGATGCCGTTGCCTCGACGGCGAACTTCCTGAAGCGGGCGGGCTGGCAGTCGGGGCTGCCCTGGGGCTATGAGGTTCGCCTGCCGGGCAACTTCAACGCCTCGGCGCTTGGCCGGCGCAATAAGCGTCCCGTCTCGGCGTGGGCGGCGGCGGGGGTCACCCGGATCGACGGCCGCCCGCTCTCGGGCGATTACCCGGCCGGCATCATCGCGCCTGCGGGCCTCGAGGGTCCGGCCTTCCTCGTCACCCGCAACTTCGACGCGGTCTATTCCTACAACGCGGCCGAGTCCTACGGCCTTGCCATCTCGCTCCTCGGCGACCGCCTGAGGGGCCAGCCCGGCATCCGCACCCCCTGGCCGACCGACGACCCGCCGCTCTCGCGGGCCGAACGCCGCGAATTGCAGCGGCTCCTCACCGCCCGCGGCTTCGATGTGGGCGAGCCCGACGGCCGCGTCGGCTCGAAAACCCGCGAGGCCATCAAGGAGATCGAGCGCGCCATCGGCCTCGAGCCGAGGGGCCGGCCGGGCGGCAAGGTGCTGCAGGCGCTCCGGCGGGGTTGACGCGCTCGTCCTTGGGAGCGCTTGCCAAGCGGCGCCGCCGCCTTCTAAACCCCCGGTGAGTTCAGACGGGGGTTTCCATGGCGACGCACAAGCTTCTTCTCCTGCCCGGCGACGGCATCGGTCCGGAGGTGATGCGAGAGGTCGAGAAGCTCGTGGCCTGGTTCCGCGGCGCCGGCATCGGTTTCGAGACCGAGACCGACCTCGTGGGCGGATCGGCCTACGACGCGCACGGCGCCGCGATCAGCGAGGCCGCCATGGGGCGCGCCCAGGCGGCCGATGCGGTGCTGTTCGGGGCCGTGGGCGGGCCGAAATGGGAGAGCGTGCCCTATGCGGTGCGCCCGGAGGCCGGGCTCCTGCGCCTGCGCAAGGATCTTGGCCTCTTCGCGAACCTGCGCCCCGCGATCTGCTACCCGGCCCTCGCCGACGCCTCCTCGCTCAAGCGCGAGGTCGTGGAAGGCCTCGACATCATGATCGTGCGGGAGCTCACGGGGGGCGTCTATTTCGGCGAGCCGAAGGAGATCGTGACCCTCGAGGACGGATCCCAGCGCGCCGTCGATACGCAGCTCTACCATACCCACGAGGTGGAGCGGATCGCCCGGGTCGCCTTCGACCTCGCCAAGAAGCGCCGCAACAAGGTGTCGTCGGCGGAAAAGTTCAACGTCATGAAGACGGGCGTGTTCTGGCGCCAGACCGTGACGCGGGTGCACAAGGCGGAGTTCGCAGAGGTCGAGCTCGAGCACGTGCTCGCCGACAACTGCGCCATGCAGCTCGTGCGCTGGCCCAAGCAGTTCGACGTGATCGTCACCGACAACCTGTTCGGGGACATCCTGTCGGACGTCGCCGCCATGCTCACGGGTTCGCTCGGCATGCTGCCGTCCGCGTCGCTCGGCGCGGAGGACCCGCAGACCGGCCGCCGCAAGGCGCTCTACGAGCCGGTCCACGGCTCGGCGCCCGACATTGCGGGGCGTGGCCTTGCCAATCCCATCGCCATGATCGGCTCCTTCGGCATGGCCCTGCGTTATTCCTTCGGCCTCGGCGAGGCCGCCGATCTCCTGGAGCGCGCGGTCACCAACGTGCTCGCCTCCGGCAGCCGCACGAAGGACATCGCGGGGCCGGGCGCCAACGCGGTGAGCACGGGCGACATGGGCGACGCGATCGTGAAGGAGATGCAGGCGCTCTCTTGAACGCGCCTCAGGCGGCCCCGCCGAGGGCCGCCACCCGCTCGCCCATGTGCGGCGGCACGGGCGCCGAGACGGCGATGGCCTGTTTCTTGGGATAGAGCGGCACCGTGACGGCCCGCGCGTGGAGGTGCAGCCCCGGCCCGCCGTGCCGGGGCGCCGTCCCGTAGATCGGATCGCCGAGGATCGGAAAGCCCGAGGCCGCGCAGTGCACCCGCAGCTGATGGGTGCGGCCCGTGATGGGGCGAAGCTCCAGAAGGCACGAGCCGCTCGCGCAGCCAAGGACGCGCCACCGCGTCAGGGCCGGCTGGCCCGTCGGGTCGGCTTTCATCCACCAGCCTCGGTCGGGGGATTTCGGCTTGAGGGCGAGGTCGATCTCGCCCTCATCCGCGGGCGGCCCGCCCTCCACCACGGCCCAGTATACCTTGTCGATGGCGGAGGTCCGGAACAGCTCGTTCAACCGGGCGAGCGCCTTGGCGTGGCGCCCGAGAACGAGGCAGCCCGAGGTTTCCCGGTCGAGCCGATGGGCGGCCTCCGGGCGCCGGGGCAGGCCGAAGCGCAGGGCGTCGAGATGCTGGAAGAGGGTCTCGCCGCCCTTCGGCCCGGGATGGACCGGCAGGCCGGCGGGCTTGTCGATCACGAGCATCAAGGCATCGCGATAGAGCACCCGGGACACTATCTCTTCCGCAGTCATGCGGCCTCGGCTATCGAGGCCCCGGCGCCAAAGCAAGGTTTTCGATGCCCGATACCCCCTCCGAGAAGCCCGGCCTGTTCTCCCGCCTGTTCGGGCGGAAAACCGAGAACGCGCCCAAGCCGGGCCCGGGCGAGGCGGGCGGGCATCCCGAAAACATGCCGTCCCCGCCCGCGAGCGGCGCGGACGACTTGGCCTCCGCGCCCTCCCACGTCACCACCGCATCCCCCGACACGCCCGCCGTCGAAAAGGTCCCGGCGGAGCTCGCCGGCGCCGACCTGCAGCCCGTGGAGGGCGTCGATCCGGAAGGAGGCGGGCCCCGCGAGCCGATTCCCCGGGCCGAGCCCGAGCCTCCGCCGCCGCCGGTCGAACCCGCCCCGGCGCCGCCCGCCGCAGCGCCCCCCGCCCCGGCGGAGGCGAAGGGCTGGTGGCAGCGGCTCACGGGCGGGCTGAAGCGCACCTCGTCCCAGCTCTCCGACAGCGTGACGGGCCTTTTCACCAAGCGCCGGCTTGATGCGGCGACCCTGGAAGAGCTGGAGGACGCCCTCATCCAGGCGGATCTCGGCGTCGAGACCGCGACCCGCATCACCAAGGCGGTGGGCGAGGGGCGCTACGACAAGGAGATCGCCCCGACCGAGGTGAAGGCGATCCTTGCCGGCGAGGTCGAGCGGGTGCTCCAGCCGGTGGCCCAGCCCCTCAGCATCGACCGCTCGCACAAACCCTTTGTCATCCTGATGATCGGCGTGAACGGGGCCGGCAAGACCACGACCATCGGCAAGCTCGCGCAGAAGTTCCGGGCGCAGGGCCTTCAAGTGCTGCTCGCGGCCGGCGACACCTTCCGGGCGGCGGCCATCGACCAGCTGAAAGTCTGGGGCACGCGCGTCGGCGCGCCGGTTCTCGCCCGCGAGCAGGGATCGGACGCGGCGGGGCTCGCCTTCGATGCCCTTAAGGAGGCCCGCGAGCGCGGCAGCGACGTGGTTCTGGTCGACACGGCCGGGCGGCTCCAGAACAAGGCCGGCCTCATGGCCGAGCTCGAGAAGATCGTTCGCGTCATGAAGAAATTCGACGAGACGGCCCCGCATGCGACGCTGCTCGTCCTCGACGCCACCGTGGGCCAGAACGCCTTGAGCCAGGTGGAGCTCTTTCAAAAGGCCGCCGGCGTGACGGGTCTCGTGATGACGAAGCTCGACGGCACGGCGCGGGGCGGCATCCTGGTCGCGCTCGCGGCCCGGTTCAAGCTGCCGGTCCATTTCATCGGCGTCGGCGAGGGGGTCGAGGATCTCGAACCTTTCGCGGCGCGGGATTTCGCCCGGGCCATCGCCGGGCTGGAGGATGCCGCATGAGCGCGGTCGAAACGCAGGATCAGCCCCATCGCCTCAACCCGCTCCTCAAGCTCGCCCTCGAGCTTGGGCCGCTGGTACTGTTCTTCTTCGCCAACGCCTATTCGGACCGCTTCGGCTTCGCGGAGAGCCAGCGCATCTTCGCGGCCACGGGCCTCTTCATCGTGGCGACCCTGATCTCGCTGGGGATCCACTATGCGCTCGTAAAGAAGCTGCCCATCATGCCGATAGTGTCGGGTGTGGTGGTGGTGGTGTTCGGCGGGCTCACGCTGATCCTGCAGGACGAGCTCTTCATCAAGCTGAAGCCCACCATCGTGAACAGCCTGTTCGGCTTCGCGCTGCTCGCCGGGCTCGCCTTCAACAAGCCGCTCCTCGCCATCGTCCTCGACTCCATGTTCGAGCTCACGGAGGAGGGCTGGCGCAAGCTCACCTTCCGCTGGGCCATGTTCTTCTTCGTCCTCGCGGCCATCAACGAGATCGTATGGCGCACCCAGACCACGGATTTCTGGGTGAGCTTCAAGGTGTTCGGCATCATGCCCATTACCGTCGCCTTCGCGCTCGCGCAGACGCCCCTTCTGATGCGCTACGAGGTGAAGAAGAGCGAGGCCTAAGGGCCCGCATCCGGCGCCATGAGCCGCACCGCGCGGGTGATGCCGCGCAGGGGCTCGTGATCGAGCTCCCGCCAGCCGTCGAGTTCGCCCGCCTCCTCCACCACGTCGCGGGAGGCGAGGAACGGCCGGTCGAGGGTCTTCGTCATCTGCTCGATCCGGGCCGTGATGTTCACAGGCTCGCCGAGCACCGTGAATTCGAGCCTCGCATCGTCGCCCACCACCCCGCAGAACACCTCGCCGCAATGGCAGCCGATGCCGACCCGCACCGGCGGGTCGAACCGGCGCTTGGCGTTCCAGCGCTCCACGAGGTCGAGGAGGGTGCGCCCGCAGGCGAGGGCCCGGGCGGCATCGCTGTCCCGGTCCGCCGGCACGCCGAAGAGGATGAGGGCCCCGTCCCCCAGGAACTTGTCCACCACCCCGCCATGCTGGGCGGCCGCCCGCATGACCCGTCGCCGAAAGGCCGAGATGAACACGGCGAGCCGGGTGGGATCCGTGCGCTCGGCGAGGGCCGATGAGTCGCGGATGTCGACGAAGAGCAGGACCGCCCCCACCCGGCGCCCGGCCCTGAGCGAAGCGAAGCCCTCCTCCGACAGGATCGGGGCGAGTTCCCGGGGCAGGTAGCGGGTGAGGTTCAGCCGCAGGGTGGTCTCGCGCACGGCCCGCTCCAGCAGCGTGCGCCCCTGCCGGGCCACCACGATGAGGATGAGGGCCGCGAGCGTCAGCATGATGATGCGGATCACGTTCGGCGGCGGGCCGAACTGCAGGTAGAGCTCGCTCAAGGCGATGCGGCGCTCGCCGAATTCGAGGTTCCCGGCGAGAACCGCGATGGCGGTGAGGCCGAAGACGTAGAGCCCCGCCACGTAGGCCTGCAGGCGCGGCCGGTAGTGGATGGCGCTCGCCGCAATGGCGATGGGCACGACCCAGACCACCGGGAAGGCGGCGAAGAAATTGCCCGCGATGCCGGTCGCGGCATGCACGTAGGCGAGGTTGCCGAGGATGAGCGCCGCATCGGCGGTGGCGGTGGCGACCGGCAACCAGCGGGCGGCGAGCCGGCGCGTGGCGACCCAGGCGCCGACGCAGCCGACGAGCCCGAACAGGGCCAGGGTCACCACGGCGGCGCGGATCTGGAGGCGGATATGCTCGTCCTCCACCGGCAGGTCGTCGGTGGCGAAGTAGATCGTTACGAGGAGGAGGACCGCCACGACGATGCGCACGATGCCGGCGCGCCGTTCGGCCGCGATCTCGGCGTCGCGGAGCAGGCGGCCCGTCGACTCCTCCACGGGCTGGCCCGGCCGCCGGGCGAAGCGCTTGGGCGGCCAGTGCGGCCAGAGCCGGGAGAGGCGGGCGAGGATGAAGGGTCGCAAGCGCGGCAGTGTGGCGCCTCGGGCCCCCTCGATCAAGCCGGGTCGTCCTCCCCGCCGGCGTGGAGCGCCGCGGTCGCCCGGTTCATCACGTCCGCGAAAGCCGTGAAGAAGGCCGCAACCTCGATCATCACCCGCTCGTAGGGCTCGCCCTGGAGCCCCGTCTTGTCCGGCAGGATGGAAAGGCGCTCGAGGGCGGGCTTCACGTCCGCGAGGGCGGCGCCGACCTGGGCGAGCTTCTGATCGGCCGCCGACTGGCGGTTGAGGCCAAAGCGCACCGCCGCCGCGGCAAGCTCAAGGGCGTCGTAGGTGCCCTCCCGGTCCGCCTCCAGTCCCCCGCGCTCGAGGCGCTCCAGAAGGTCGGGGTCGAGCCCCAGGGTCTCGGAGGCTTCCTGGCGGGACAGGCGGTGGGGAGCGGCGGCTTTCATGAAACCTCGTTCGGGGTCGGCAGGGATGATAGATGGGGCAAGGGGTCGAGGAGTTCGACCCTCCGAGCCCGAGACCCTGCATGAGCGAAGAACGGCCGCCGATCGAGATCTACGTGGACGCCGACGCCTGCCCGGTCAAGGCCGAGATCTACCGCGTCGCCGGGCGGCACGGGCTGAAGACCTACGTCGTGTCGAACGCCTTCCTCATCGTGCCCCGCGATCCCCTGGTCGAGCGGGTGGTCGTGGGCTCGGGCTTCGATGCGGCCGACGACTGGATCGCCGAGCGGGCCCGGCGCGGCGCCATCGTGGTGACGGCGGACGTGCCGCTGGCGAGCCGCTGCGTGAAGGCGGGAGCGGACGTGCTCGGGCCGACGGGCCGTCCCTTCACGGAAGCCTCCGTCGGCCTCGCGCTCGCGACCCGCAACCTCATGGAAGACCTGCGCGCCTCCGGCGAGGTCACGGGCGGCCCGCGTCCCTTCTCCCCCCGCGACCGCTCGACCTTCCTGCAGGCCCTCGACGTCGCGATCCAGCGCCTGAAGCGGGCGGGGTTCACTGGAGCCTCATCCTGAGGGGCTACGCAGCAGCGTTTCTGAGGAGGGTTCAGGGAACGCGGGAGGCGCGACCTGCGCTCCTCCCCTCAAGGGGGAGGGGCGGCGGTCAGCATCGCGCCATTACCTCGATCAATCGCCTACGTGCCCGCCTGCCGAAGGGCGGCGAGGAACGCCGGCATGGATTCGGGCGCGAGAGGCCCGATCTGCTTGTGCCGGATGGTGCCGTCCGGGCCGATGATGAAGGTTTCGGGCACCCCGTAGACGCCCCAGTCGATGGCCGCGCGGCCGTTCGGGTCGACCCCCACCGCCGCGAAAGGATTGCCCAGCGCTCCGAGGAAGCGGCGGGCGTTCTCAGGGTTATCCTTGTAGTTGATGCCGACCACCCGCACGGCGGGATCCTTGGCGAGGTCCATGAGGAGCGGATGCTCCTGGCGGCAGGGCGCGCACCAGGAGGCCCAGACGTTCACGACCGTCACGCGGCCCTTGAGGTCCGCTTGGCTCAGGCCCGGCACGGGCCGCCCGCCGAGCTGCAGGCCATCGAGGGGCGCGAGGGTGAAGGCCGGAACGGGGCGACCGATGAGCGCCGAGGGAACCCGGGAGGGATCTCCGGCGAAGAGCCGCGTGAGGAACAGGGCGGCGAGCCCCGCGAAGATCAGGGCCGGCAGCAGGAAGATGAGGCGCGGGCGGCGGGGGGCGAGGGCCTCAGCCACGGGCGGACCTCCGGCGGGCGCCGCGGGCTTCCAGCTGGCTGAGGTGCCGCTGCTGCGCCCGGTGGTCGAGGAGCGCGCGGAGGATGAGCCCCAGCACCACGAGGGTGGTGACCGCATAGGAGCCCAGGATAAAGGCGGCGTGCTGGCCCATCAGGCGGCCTGCGCGTCGAGGCGCTCGGCCTCGAGGATCGTGAGCGTCCTCACCCGGCGGCGCAGGATCTCGGTGCGCATGCCGGCGAGATGCAGGGTGATGCCGATGAGCGTGAAGGCGAGGGCCATGACGAGAAGCGGGTACAGCATGGAGGGATGGATCGTCGGGCCGTCGACCCGGAACACGGAGGCCGGCTGGTGCAGGGTGCTCCACCAGTCGACGGAGAACTTCACGATGGGCACGTTGACGGCGCCGACGAGGGTCAGGATCGACACGGCGCGGGCGGCCCGGGCGGGCTCGTCGATGGTGCGCCACAGGGCCATGACGCCGCAATACATGAGGAAGAGCACCAGCACCGAGGTGAGCCGGGCGTCCCACACCCAGTAGGTGCCCCACATGGGCTTGCCCCAGAGCGAGCCGGTGACGAGGCAGATGAAGGTGAAGGCCGCGCCGATGGGGGCCGCCGCCTTCTGCGACACGTCGGCGAGGGGATGGCGCCAGACGAGGGTGCCGAGCGCCGACACCGCCATGGTGCTGTAGAAGAAGAGGGAGAGCCAGGCCGCCGGCACGTGCAGGAACATGATCCGGATGGTCTCGCCCTGCTGGTAGTCGGGCGGGGCGCCCCAGGCCATCACGAGGCCGATGCCGAGGGTGAGCGCGGCGAGGCCCCCGAGCCACGGCAGGGCGCGGCCGGAATAGCCCATGAAGCGGGTCGGGTTGGCGAGGTCCCAGATCATGGGCCGGATGTAGCGAGCGCCCGGAGCGCCCGCAATGAGGCAAATCAAAGCGAAAGGACTGCTCCTACTCGCCAAAACGCAGGGCCGCGGCGGCGCCCAGGGTGCCCACCACCGCGGCGACGAGTGAGAGGGCCGCAAGGATGAGGAAGGGCGTCGCGAAGGGCACCGTTCCGCCCGTCGCGGCATTCGCGGCCGAGACCCCGAAGATCAGGGTCGGCACCATGAGCGGCAGGACGAGGATCGCGAGGATCAGCCCGCCGCGCCGCAAGGTGGCGGTGAGCGCCGCGCCGACGGCCCCCACGAAGGTGAGGGCCGGGGTTCCGACGATGAGCGTCGCCACCATGGCGGCCATCCCTTCGGGCGAGAGGGCGACGAGGAGGCCGAAGAGCGGCGAGGCGAGGGCGAGGGGCAGCCCGGTGGTGAGCCAATGGGCCACGACCTTGGCCAGCACCAGCACCTCCAGGGGCGCCGGGGCGGAGCGCAGGAGGTCGAGGGACCCGTCCTCCTCGTCCGCCTGAAACAGGCGGTCGAGGCCGATCAGCGTGGCCAGCACCGCCGCGATCCAGAGAATCGCGGGGCCGATGCGGGAGAGGAGGTTGAGATCGGGCCCGAGCGCGAAGGGCACGAGGGTCACGATGAGGAGGAAGAACACGAGCCCGAGCCAGCCCGAGCCGCCGATGCGATTGGCGAGCGCGAGGTCCCGGGAGAGGATTGCGAGAAAGGCGCTCATCAGGCGTCCCCCGGCGGGAGGACGGCCGCCGGGCGCTCGATCCGGATCTCCGCGATGCCGGCGATCCCGAGGGCCTGGTGGGTCGCCGCGACGATCAGGCCGCCGTCGGCGAGGTGCTCCCCCATCATGGCCTGGAGGGTGCCCTGCGAGGTCGCGTCGAGGGCGGCGGTCGGTTCGTCGAGGAGCCAGACGGGTCGGCGGGCGACGAGGAGGCGGGCGAGGGCCACCCGGCGGCGCTGCCCGGCGGAGAGATAGGCCACGGGAAGCCTCGCCGCATGGGCGAGGCCCACCCGCTCCAGCGCCTCCGCGGGCTGGAGGGCCGGGGCGCCGAGGAGGCGGGCCGCGAAGGCGAGGTTCTCCTCGGCGGTGAGCGCCGTCTTCAGGGCCTCCCGGTGGCCGACGAGGTGAAGGCATTCCGGCAGCGTGCGCTCTCCCGCCCCCTCGAGGGCGACCGTCCCGGCTTCCGCCTGGAGACGGCCGGCCAGAATGGCGAGGAGCGTGCTCTTGCCGGCGCCGTTGCGGCCCGTCACGGCGAGCGCACCGCCGCCCCCGAGCGAGAACGACAGTCCCTCGAAAATCAGGCGGCCGGAGCGCCGGCAGGCAAGATCGTGAACCGTTAACCGCAAGGCCCCGACCTCTGCCCGCCATGCACCTCAGAACTGTTCCAAAGCTGTAGCGGGCAGGCGCGAAATGATCTATAGGGACGGTGGCTGCGCCGCGCGCCAAGGCGTCCAATCCGTCTCGCGCGCTTCATCCCATCCGGGCGCCCCCGGAGCGGCGCGCGCTTCAATTCGCGCATTCGGCCGAACAACCTGTTCGTTTGAAACCGCTCGTGAGGATGGATCCGTGACGAATCCCAACAGCTTCAATGCCCGCCAGACCCTGCAGGTCGGCGCCAAGACCTATACCTACTTCTCCCTCGCCGAGGCCCAGAAGAACGGCCTGCCGGACGTGTCCCGGCTGCCCTTCTCCATGAAGGTGCTCCTCGAGAACCTCCTGCGCTACGAGGACGGCCGCACGGTCACCAAGGACGACATCCTGGCCGTCGCCGAGTGGCTGAACAACCGCGGCAAGGTGGAGAAAGAGATCGCCTACCGTCCCGCCCGCGTGCTCATGCAGGACTTCACGGGCGTGCCGGCCGTCGTCGACTTGGCCGCCATGCGCGACGCCATGAAGGGGCTCGGCGGCGATCCCCGCCGGATCAACCCGCAGGTGCCCGTCGACCTCGTGATCGACCACTCCTTCGTGACGGACGAGTTCGGCACCCCTCTCTCCCTCGCCCGCAACGTGGAGCTCGAATACGAGCGCAACGTGGAGCGCTACCGCTTCCTGAAATGGGGCCAGACGGCCTTCGCGAACTTCTCGGTGGTGCCGCCCGGCACGGGCATCTGCCACCAGGTGAACCTCGAGTTCCTGTCGCAGACCGTGTGGACCCGCCGCGACGACGCGACGGGCGACGAGGTCGCCTATCCCGACACGCTGGTGGGCACCGATTCGCACACGACCATGGTGAACGGCCTCGCCGTCCTCGGTTGGGGCGTCGGCGGCATCGAGGCGGAGGCCGCGATGCTCGGCCAGCCCGTGTCGATGCTCATTCCGGAGGTCGTGGGCTTCAAGCTCACGGGCAAGCTCCGGGAGGGCGTGACCGCCACCGATCTCGTCCTCACGGTCACCCAGATGCTCCGCAAGAAGGGCGTCGTGGGCAAGTTCGTGGAGTTCTACGGCCCGGGCCTCACCGACATGCCGGTGGCCGACCGCGCCACGATCGGCAACATGGCGCCCGAGTACGGCGCCACCTGCGGGTTCTTCCCCGTGGACGAGAAAACCGTCCAGTATCTGCGCATGACGAGCCGCACGCCCGAGCGCATCGCCCTCGTCGAGGCCTACGCTCAGGCGCAGGGCATGTGGCGCACCGCCGACACGCCGGACCCGGTCTTCACGGATACGCTGGAGCTCGATCTTAACGACGTTCAGCCCTCCCTCGCCGGCCCCAAGCGCCCGCAGGACCGGGTGCTCCTCGCCAGCGCCAAGGCCGAGTTCACCAAGGCCATGGATGCCGAGTTCAAGAAGGCGGCCGAACTCGGCCAGCGGCACAAGGTCGGCGGCACGAACTACGATCTTGGCCACGGCGACGTGGTTCTGGCGGCGATCACCTCCTGCACCAACACGTCGAACCCGAGCGTGATGATCGGGGCGGGGCTCCTCGCCCGCAACGCCGTGCGGCGCGGCCTCAAGACCAAGCCCTGGGTGAAGACCTCCACGGCGCCGGGCTCGCAGGTCGTCGCCGAGTACTTCCAGAAGGCGGGGCTGCAGAAGGATCTCGACGCCCTCGGCTTCAACCTCGTGGGCTTCGGCTGCGGCTCGTGCATCGGCAATTCCGGACCCCTCATCCCGGAGGTGTCCCAGGCCGTCAACGACAACGACCTCGTCGTTTGCTCGGTGCTCTCCGGCAACCGCAACTTCGAGGGCCGGGTGAACCCGGACGTGCGGGCGAACTACCTCGCCTCGCCCCCGCTCGTCGTAGCCTATGCCCTCGCGGGCTCGATGCTGGTCGATCTCGCGAACGACCCGCTCGGCACGGACAACGACGGCAAGCCGGTCTACCTCAAGGACATCTGGCCGACCTCTTCGGAGATCCAGGACCTCATCGACCAGACCGTCACGAGCGAGCTCTTCGCCACCCGCTACGCCGACGTGTTCACGGGCGACGAGCGCTGGCGCGGCGTCGACGTCACGGGCGGCCTCACCTTCGAGTGGGACATGGGTTCGACCTACGTGCAGAACCCGCCCTATTTCGAGGGCATGGAGAAGGAGCCGAAGCCCGTCACCGACGTGGTGAACGCCCGGATCCTCGGCCTGTTCGGCGATTCCATCACCACCGACCACATCTCGCCGGCGGGCAACATCCGTCCGAAGTCGCCCGCGGGCGAGTACCTTCTGTCGCATCAGGTGCGCGTCGCCGACTTCAACCAGTACGGCACGCGCCGCGGCAACCACGAGGTCATGATGCGGGGCACCTTCGCCAATATCCGCATCAAGAACCAGATGGTGCGGGACGAGGCCGGCAACGTGGTCGAGGGCGGCTACACCCTCCATCAGCCCTCCGGGGAGCGCATGTGGATCTATGACGCCGCCATGCGCTACCAGGAGGAGGGCGTGCCCCTCGTGGTGTTCGCCGGCAAGGAATATGGCACCGGCTCGTCCCGCGACTGGGCGGCGAAGGGCACCAACCTTCTCGGCGTGCGGGCCGTGATCGCCGAGTCCTTCGAGCGCATCCACCGCTCGAACCTCGTCGGCATGGGCGTCGTGCCGCTCGTCTTCGAGGGCGACACCAGCTGGGCGTCCCTCGGCCTGAAGGGCGACGAGCAGGTGACGATCCGCGGGCTCGCCGGCGACCTGAAGCCCCGCCAGCGGCTCGAGGCCGAAATCGCCTCCGCCGACGGTTCGGTGAAGCGCGTGCCCCTCGTCTGCCGCATCGATACGCTCGACGAGCTGGAGTACTTCCGCAACGGCGGCATCCTCCACTACGTCCTGCGTCAATTGGCTGCGTAACGCAGGACGAACCCTCTCCCCTCCGCGGGAGAGGGTGCCCCTGCAAGGGGCGGGAGAGGAGCCGTCGGCCTCACCTCTTGCCCTCTCCCGGCTCGCTTCCGCTCGCCACCCTCTCCCGCGGAGGGGGAAGGGAAAGGTCCCGCGGTTGCCCCGCCCCGACCCCTCGTGTAGAGGGGCGGTTCGTTAACCGTTCTTGACGGTTCGCGGCCGGGGCAACGGGCTGGACGAGCCCGTCAAGAAGCTGCGCCGACAAGCCAGAAGATTGCAGGAGAGCGACGGATGTCCTCTACGTTCGAAGCCGTGGCCGGCATCATCGCCGACACCGCCGATATCCCGCGCGAGCAGATCACGCCCGAAAGCCACGCCATCGACGATCTCGGCATTGATTCGCTGGCCTTCCTCGACATCGCCTTCGCGATCGACAAGGCCTTCGGCATCAAGCTGCCGCTGGAGCAGTGGACGCAGGAAGTGAACGAGGGCAAGGTCCCGGCCGAGGAATACTTCGTGCTGAAGAACCTCGTCTCCCGCGTCGACGCGCTGGTGGCCGCCAAGAACGCCTCGGCGGCCTAAGCTTAAGCTCCCATGCGCCTCGAATATTTCGAGATGATCGACCGCGTCGTGGCGTTCGACCGCGACGCGAAGCGGATCGAGGCGCAGTCGACCGTGCCGCAGGAAAGCCCCGTCTTCGAGGGGCACTTCCCGGGCCACCCGCTGGTGCCGGGCGTGCTCCTCACCGAGACCATGGCGCAGGCCTCGGGCTACCTCATCCTCGGCCTCACCGATTTCAGCCACATGCCGTTCCTCATGGCGGTCGACAAGGCGCGCTTCCGCTCCTTCGTCGGCCCCGGCACCGTGCTCACCGTCACGGCGAGCCTCGAACACGAGGGTTCGGGCTATGCGGGCACGAAGGCCAAGATCGCGGCCGACGGCAAGCCGCTCTGCGATGCTGAGTTGCGCTTCAAGACCATGCCGTTCCCGGACGGCCTCGGCGAGCAGATGCGCGGCCAGGGCCGCAAGATCGGCCTGATCGGAGCGGCGGCATGAGCCGCGACGTGGTGATCACCGGCATCGGCCTCGTCTCGTCGGCGGGGGAGGGCGTCGAGGCGCATCTCGCCGCCCTCCGGGGGGCGCCGCGGGTCGACGGCGACACCTTCGCGCCCTTCCCGGTGCATCCCGTGGTGCCGCTCGAACTCGACCGGCAGATCCCGAAGAAATCCGACCAGCGCCAGATGGAGCCCTGGCAGCGGCTCGGCACCTATGCGGCGGGCCTCGCGCTCGATGCCGCCGGCGCCAAGGGCGATGCGGCCCTCAAAGCTCGGATGCACCTCATCGTGGCGGCAGGCGGCGGCGAGCGCGACTACGCGGTCGACGGGCAGGTGCTCACGGGCCTTCGCACGGCGCAGCGGCCCGGCGTGTTCCTCAACGAGCGGCTCATGGGCGACCTGCGCCCCACGCTCTTCCTCGCCCAGCTGTCCAATCTCCTCGCCGGCAACATCTCCATCGTCCATGGGGTCACGGGCGCATCCCGCACCTTCATGGGCGAGGAGGCGAGCGGCGTCGATGCCCTGCGCATCGCGCACAGCCGCATCGCGTCGGGCCAGAACGACATCTTCCTCGTCGGCGGCGCCTACAATGCCGAGCGACCCGACGTTCTGCTGATCTACGAGATGGGCGGCTTTCTGTGGAAGAAGCCCTTCGCGCCCGTGTTCGACCGCGCGGCCGATGGCGGCGGCATGATCCTCGGCTCCGGCGCCTGCTTCATGGTGCTGGAGTCCCGCGACCACGCCGAGGCCCGCGGCGCGACCGCGCTCGCGAAGATCGCCGGCATCGCGTCGGATCGCGGCCGCCGTACGCCCGGCCACGTCACCGACGCCCTTCGCCGCCAGGTGGACGCGCTCGGGGCGAAGCCCGACGTGGTGATCTCGGGCGCGACGGGCGTTGCCGGCATCACGGCCGAGGAGCGCGCGGCGCTGGACCCGGTGGGCGCCCCCGTTCACGCCACCTCGGACCTCGTCGGCCACACCATGGAGGCGCAGGCGCCGGTGGGCGCTGCGCTCGCGGCCGGCTTCATCGCGGCGGGCCGGGCAGGCGAGGCTCTCGTCACCTCCGTCGGACACTGGCGGGGCGAGGGCGCGCTTCGTCTCACGCGAGCTTGAGGACCGCTTCATGGCGCTCACCGACCATCAGGGCCGCCCTCTCGTCGCCGTCACCGGCATGGGCGTCGTCACCTCCCTCGGCCAGGGCAAGGACGACACCTGGGCGGCCCTGACGGCCGGCCGCTCGGGCATCCGCCGGATCGGCCGTTTCCCGACCGAGGGCCTGCGCACCACCATCGCCGGCACCATCGACCACGTGGATGTGGAGCCCCTCGTCGCGCCGCTTCTCTCCGAGCGCCTCGCCATGCTGGCGGCCGAGGAGGCGATCACGCAAGCCGGCATCGGCGCGGCCGCCGATTTTCCGGGCGCACTCTTCATCGCGGTGCCGCCGGTCGAGATGGAATGGCCTCAGCGCGAGGCGCTGGCGGAGGCGGCGGGCGTCGACGGCGAGGCGGTGACCTACAAGGATCTCCTGCGGGCCGCCGGCACGGGCCGCTTCCGCGCGTGGCACGACCTCTTCATCTTCGGAACGGTGGCCGACCGCGTCGCCGACCGCTTCGGCACCAAAGGCTCGCCGATCTCGCTCTCCACCGCCTGCTCGTCCGGCGCCACCGCGATCCAGCTCGGCGTCGAGGCGATCCGCCGGGGCGAGACGGATGCGGCCCTGTGCATCGGCACCGACGGGTCCGTGAACCCCGAATCCCTCATCCGCTTCTCGCTCCTCTCCGCGCTCTCGACGCAGAACGAAGCGCCGGAGGCTGCCTCGAAGCCCTTCTCCAAGAACCGCGACGGCTTCGTCATGGGCGAGGGCGGCGCCGCGCTCGTGCTGGAGAACGCCGAGAGCGCCCGGGCCCGCGGAGCGAGGATCCTCGGCTACGTGCTCGGGGCCGGCGAGCGCGGCGACGGCTTTCACCGCACCCGGTCGAGCCCGGACGGCGCGCCCGTCGTGGCGGCGATCCGCGCAGCCCTCGACGATGCGGGCCTTGAGCCCGACGATATCGACACCGTGAACGCCCACGGCACCTCGACGCCTGAGAACGACAAGATGGAGTCCATGGGCTGCATGGCCGTGTTCGGCGAGCGCATGGCGCGGGTGCCGATCTCGTCCAACAAGTCGATGATCGGTCACACGCTGACGGCGGCCGGCGCCGTGGAGGCGGTGGTGTCGCTCCTCACCATCGCGAACGGCCGCATCCCGCCGACGATCAACCATCACCTGCCGGATCCCGCCATTCCCCTCGACGTGGTGCCGAACGTGGCCCGCGACGCGCCGGTGCAGCGGGTCCTGTCGAACTCCTTCGGTTTCGGCGGGCAGAACACCTGCCTCGTCTTCGGAGCGGAACCGCGATGACCCGCCGCGTTCTCGTCACCGGCGGTGCCAAGGGCGTCGGCGCCGCCATCGTCCGCGCTCTCGTCGAGAGCGGCCACGACGTCGACTTCACGTACCGCTCGTCGGGCGATGCCGCCCAGGCGCTGGCGGCCGACCTCATGGCGGCCCATCCCGGCCGCTCCGTCGTCGCGCAGGAGCTCGACCTCTCCGACAGGACCGCCCTCGACGCGTTCAGCGACGCTGCGGGCGAGACCGCCTATTTCGGCCTCGTCCACAATGCCGGCCAGCCCTACGATGCGCTTGCCGCCATGATGCAGCAGGACAAGGCCGAGGCCGCCATGCAGGTGAACTTCTGGTCCCTGACGCGCCTCGCCAAGAGCGTCATGCGCGGCATGATCCGCGCCCGGGCAGGGCGCATCGTGGCGATCGGCTCCGTGGCGGCGCTCCAGGGCAATCCCGGCAACGCCGCCTACGCGGCCTCCAAGGGCGCCCTCATCGCCTATTGCCGGACCCTCGCCATCGAGACGGCGAAGCGCGGCGTCACCGTGAACACCATCGCGCCGGGCTTCATCGACACCGACATGATGGCGCCCTACGCGGCCTATCGCGACAGCATGGAAAAGCAGATCCCGGCGGGGCGCTTCGCCAAGCCGCAGGAGATCGCCGGCCTCGTCGCCTTCCTGATGTCGGATTCGGCGGCCTACATCACGGGCGCCGTCCTGCCGGTCGACGGCGGCCTCACCTCGATGATCGGCATCCATCGCTGATCGAGTCGTCCCTGTGCTGCGCCTCGCCGTTCTCCTGGTTCTCGTTCCTGCGGCCGCGCTCGCCACGCCCGACACCTACCGGGTGGTGGGGGTCGCCAGGGGCGACATGCTGAACATCCGGGAGCGGCCCGATCCCGAATCCGATCTCATCGGCCAGATCCCCCATGACGGCCGGCGCATCCGGGGTTTCGGCTGCACGGACGACACCGAGAACGGCACCGCTTGGTGCCGGGTGAAGCACGGGGCCGTGGTGGGCTGGGTGCGGCAGAAGTTCGTCAGGCCCGAGTAGGCGCTACGGCGCTTGTCATCTGCCGGTACGGGCTTTAAGCGCGGGTCTCCCGTTCCCGTTTCGTCACCCCGCGCGTCGTGGCTTCATGGCGCCGCCGGACCGATTCTTCCGAAAGCCCCGCATGCGCGCCCTCCAGCTTTTCGGCGACCGCGACCTTCGCCTGACCGACATCGACGCGCCGCCCCCGCCCGGGCCGGGCGAGGTGCAGGTGCGGGTGAGGGCGCTCGCCCTCAACTACCTCGACGTCTGGGGCTTTCGCGGCATGGCCTTCGCCAAGCGCAAGATGCCCCAGATCGCGGGCGTGGAGGCCGCCGGCGAAGTGGCGGCGGTGGGCGAGGGCGTCACGCGCTTTACGGCGGGCGACCCCGTCACGATGTACGGCGCCGAAACCTGCGGCGTGTGCCGCGCCTGCCGGGAGGGCCGCGACAACCTCTGCGAGAACGTCGGCGGCATCATGGGCTTTCACCTCGACGGCTTCGCCCGCGAGCTCGTGAACCGGCCCGAGCGCCTCGTCGTCCCGGTGCCGGCGGGCGTCTCCTTCGAGGATGCGGCCTGCGCGCCCATCGGGTTCGGCACCGTGCAGCACATGCTGTTCGACAACGCGAAGCTGGAGCCCGGCGAGTCGATCCTCGTCCATGCGGGCGGATCCGGCATCGGCACGGCCGCCATCAAGATGGCGAAGGCCATCGGCTGCACCGTCTACACGACGGTGGGGGACGACGAGAAGGGCGAGAAGGCGCTGGCGCTCGGCGCCGATCACGTGGTGAACTACCGGACCGAGCGCTTCGAGGGCGAGGTGCGGCGCCTCACCAAGCGCAAGGGCGTCGACGTCGTGTTCGAGCATGTGGGCGCCGAGACTTGGAACGGATCGCTCCTGTGCCTCAAGCGCGGCGGGCGCCTCGTCACCTGCGGCTCGACGTCGGGCGTGTCCACCACCATGAACCTGATGCAGCTCTTCCAGCAGCAGTATCGGATCTTCGGCTCCTTCGGCTGCCGCATGGAGAACATCGCTCAGTCGCTGGCCAAGATGGCGGACGGCATGCGGCCGGTGATCGACTCGGTGTTCGCGCTCGCCGACTTCCAGCAAGGGCTGGAGCGCCTCGAGGGCCGCAAGGTCTTCGGCAAGGTCGTGGTGACCTTCTAAGGAACGGACCCCGTGCTCCCCGCAGCCAAGAAGCCCCGCAGCCTCGGATCCCGGGCCGCCGAAGCCGGCATGATCGGCCTCACCCGCGGCGTCTTCGGCCTCGCGCGGGCGCTCGGCCCGAGCAGAGCCGCGGATGTGGGCGCCGCCCTCACGCGCGCGGTCGGTCCTCTCCTGCCGGCCCACCGCACCGCGCTGGCGAATGTGCGCGCGGCCTATCCGGAGATGTCCGAGCCCGAGGTCAAGCGCGTCGTGCGGGGCGCCTGGGACAATCTCGGGCGGACCGGGGCCGAATACGCCCACCTCGGCGACCTTTTCGACTACGACCCCGACCGGGCGACCCCGGGGCGGGTGGAGGTGGACGGGATCGACCACTTCGTGTCCCTGCGGGACGACGGACGGCCCGGCATCATCTTCTCGGCCCATCTCGCCAATTGGGAGCTTCCGGCGATCTGCGCCGCACGGTTCGGCCTCGACGCCACCGCGGTGTTCCGGGCGCCGAACGATCCGGCGGTCGCCCGCGTGGTGCACGAGGTCCGCAGCGGCACCATGGGCGGGCTCGAAGCCGCCCGGCAGGGCGCCGCCTTCGCCATGCAGGGCGTGCTGGAGCGGGGCGGCCATCTCGGCATGCTCATCGACCAGCATTTCACCCGCGGCGTTCCCGTGACCTTCATGGGCCGCCCCGCCCTGGTGAACCCCATCCTGGCGAAGTTCGCCCGGCGCTTCGATTGCCCGGTCCACGGCGTCCGGGTCGTCCGGCGTCCCGGGCACCGCTTCCGCCTCCAGCTCACCCCGGCGCTCGACCTGCCGCGGGATGCGGAGGGGCAGATCGAGGTCACCGGCGCCATGCAGGCCATGACCGCCGTGGTGGAAGGCTGGGTCCGGGAGAACCCCGAGCAATGGCTCTGGATGCACCGGCGCTGGCGGGCGCCCGCCGGGAGCCGGCGCTGATCACTGCCATCTCAAGGCAAAGTGAGTTTCCCTTTAACCCCGCATGGGGTTGAGTGATGGGATGTTGACCCGCCTCACAGCCTGGCTTTCGGTCCTGGGCCTCTGCGTTCTGGCAGGCCCGGCCGCCTCGAATCCGCTCGCCGGCTCGCCTCCTCAGGCCGTGGTGGAATTGTTCACGAGCCAGGGCTGCTCCTCCTGCCCGCCGGCGGACAAGCTCTTCGTCGAGCTGGCGCAGCGCCCGGACCTCATCGCCCTCACGTTCCCGGTCGATTACTGGGATTATCTCGGCTGGAAGGACACCCTCGCCCACCCGCAATTCACCTCGCGGCAGAAGGGTTACGCCTATGCGCGGGGCGACCGCCAGATCTATACGCCTCAGGCGGTGGTGAACGGCACGAAACCCTGCCTCGGCTCCGACCGGGCGCAGATCGACGAGCATGTGGCGGCGGCCGGGCAGCACGGGCTCCCGGTTCCGGTCACGCTCAGCGAGCGGGACGGCATCGTCACGGTGGCGATCGAGGCGGCCCCCGACCGCACGGCTCCGGCGGAGCTCTGGGTGCTTCCCGTGATGCGGCTCCAGACCGTGTCCATCGGGCGCGGCGAAAACGGCGGGCGCACCGCCACCTACGCCAACGTGGTGCGGGGCATGACCCGGCTCGGCGAATGGCGGGGCGGCCCAGCCCAGTTCCAGCTCCCGCTCCAGACCGCCATGGGCGGAGGCGACGGCTACGTGGTCCTTCTCCAAACGCCGCAGGGCAAGAAGCCCGGGCCGATCCTCGGGGCTGCCAAGAGCAAGGGCCTTTAGACGAGGATCACCCGGTTCGGCAGCTCGTCCGCATCGTCGAGCCGCGGCGGCGCGTGCTCGGCGAGAACGGCGCCCACCCGCCGGACCGCCGCGATGAGCCCGTCCGCAGGCCGGCCCGCCTTGATGGCCTCGATCAGATCGTCGATGGCGTCGCGCCACACCCGCTCGTCCACGTGGTCGGAGATGCCCGTATCGGCCAGGATCTCCGCGTAATGCTCGGCCGCGGCAACGTAGATCAGGACGCCCGTGCGCTCCCGGGTGCGGGTCAGGCCCCGCGCCACGAATTCCCGCAAAGCCGCCTCGTGCGCCCGCCCCCGCTTGATGAAGCCCGGCACGAGCCGGTAGCGGCGCTTGGGCAGGGACAGCACCATGCTGAGGGTCAAAGCGACGAGAAGCTGGACGAGGGCGATCCGCGGCGCTCCGAGCGTCGTGATCGCGATGAGGGGCCAGGGGACGGCGAGGGCCGCCAGCATCGCCCAGAGGATCGGCACCGAGCGGTAGCCGCTCGCTTGGCGGGCCACCACCACGACGATCTCGCCCGCCGTGCGGGCTTCCGCCTCGCGGATCGCCTCGACGAGGCGCTCCCGGTCCTCCGCTCCGATCATCACCAGCTCCCCGATGCGCCGCCGCCGCCGGAGGATCCCCCGCCGCCCGAGAACCCGCCGCCTCCGCCGCCGGACCAGCCCCCTCCGCCTCCCGACCAGCCGCCCCCGCCGGACCACCCGCCGCCCCAGCCGCCCCCCGGGACGATGATCCAGCCGCCGCGCCGGCGCCTGTGGGAGTGCCGCGGGCCGGCGCCGCCGCGCAGGAAGCGGGCGACGACCCAGAACAGGACGAGGAGCATCAGGAAGGCGATCACGGGATCGACGCCCGGATGGACCACCCGCTCGTCCTCCCGCACCGGCACCCGCGGCTGCCACTCCTCCGCGTCGCCCGTGAGGATGTTCAGAATAGCGTCGACGCCGCCGTTAAGCCCGCCGGCGAAATCGTTCTGGCGGAACCGCGGCGCGACGGCCGTCGTGATGATCACCTTGGAGAGCGCATCGGTCAGCGTGCCCTCGAGCCCGTAGCCCACCTCGATGCGCACCTTGCGTTCGCTCGGGGCGACGAGCAGCAGCACGCCATTGTTGCGCTGGGCGAGGCCGAGGCGCCAATGCCGGTAGAGGCGGTTGGCGTAGTCCTCCACCGTCGTGCCGTCGAGGGACGCCACAGTCGCGACTACGACCTGGTTCGTCGTGCGGTCCTCGTGGGCCTTCAGCTTCGCCTCGATCGCCGCCCGGTCCTCGGGCCGAAGCACGCCTGCCGCATCGACGACGCGCCCCGTGAGGGCGGGAAAGGATTGGGCGAGGGCCGCGGCGGCGAAGAGGAGGGCGACGAGGAGCGCTGCAACGCCTCGCCAAGTGTCCCGCCCTGGCGGCGAGGCGAGACCGGCGCGGGTCATGACGCCCTCTAGAACCGCACCTGGGGCGGGCGCTCGGCCCCCGCATTGGCGGCGAAGGTTTCGAGCGGCTTGGCTTCGGGGTAGAGGATGCCGGCGATCCAGCGGCCAGGAACCGTGCGCAACTCCGTGTTGTAGGACCGAACCGCCTCGATGTAGTCCCGCCGGGCCACCGCGATCCTGTTCTCGGTGCCTTCGAGTTGCGATTGCAGGGCGAGGAAGTTGGCGTTCGATTTCAGCTCCGGGTAGCGCTCCACCGTGACGAGGAGGCGGCCTAGGGCGCCGGAGAGCTGGTTCTGGGCCTCCTGGTACTCGCGGAAGCGCTGCGGGTCTGTGATCGTGGACGCGTCCACCTGAACCTGCCCGGCGCGGGCGCGCGCCTCCGAGACCTGGGTGAGCACGTCCCGCTCCTGCTGGGCGTAGCCCTTCACGGTCTCGACGAGGTTGGGGATGAGGTCGGCGCGGCGCTGGTACTGGTTCTGCACCTCGCTCCAGGCGGATTTGGCCCGCTCCTCGAGGGTCGGCACGTTGTTCACCCCGCAGGCGGAGAGCAGGACGCCCACGAGCGTGGCCGCCAGGACGGCGCGCGCGCCCCTCAACCGATCCGCCATGCTCATCCCGGTCCTCCGATGCGATGCCCTCTCGACAACGTGACACGCTCCGAGGGGTTCGGCTCCGGCGTCATGTAGGCCCGGCTCGCAGGCCTGCCAAGCTCGCCGGCAGGGTGGCGCGAGCCGCCCGATTGCGAGAGAATGGCCCATCCGTGAACTTCGCTCGGGCCTGCTCCATGACCTTTCTGCCGGAGACCGGCGTCCTTCTCTCCTACACGCTGGCCTGCGTGGTTCTCTTCATCACGCCGGGCCCGGACATGAGCCTGCAGCTCGCCAAGACGCTCGCCGGCGGGCGGCGCTCCGGAATGGCGGCCATGCTCGGCACGATGCTGGGCTGCGCGGTCCACACGCTTCTGGCGGCGCTCGGCATCTCGGCGCTTCTCGCCGCCTCCGCGACGGCCTTCACGGTGCTCAAGGTCGTCGGTGCCCTGTACCTCATCTGGCTGGCCGTCGACGCCCTGCGCAACGGCTCGGTCCTGAACGTGAAGAACGGCGCCGTCGCCGAAACCTCCGTGACGCGCGATTTCCTGGTCGGTCTTGGCATCAATCTCACGAACCCGAAGATCGTTCTGTTCTTCGTGACCTTCCTGCCGCTCTTCGTGCAGGCGGACGACCCGAATGCTGGGGCGAAGCTCGTTTTCCTGGGGCTCTACTTCGTGGCGCTCAGCATGCCGCTGGCGACTCTCATGATCTTCGGAGCCGACCGGGTCGTCGCCACCCTTCGCCGCAAGCCGCGGGTGCTCAGGGCCCTGGACTACACCTTCGCGGGCTTGTTCTCGGCTTTCGCGGTCAAGATTCTCGCGGCATCGGCGCGGTGAGGCTGCGGCCTGCGCCGCGGCCGGCCAGGGTCCAGTAGACGAGGCCCGCGGCGGCACCCGTGAGCGCCAGAATGAGACTGACCCGCAGCTCGTCCGGCGTCGCCGCCCGGGCCCCCGCCCGCAGGATCCATGGCATCGAGGCGGCCAGGGCCGCGGTGGCGCCCGCATACCAGAGGAGCGCCCGGGTGCCGATCACCTCGCCGACGAGCGCGATGAAGAGCGGCGGAAGGATGAGGAGCGAGAAGACGAGGCGGCCGGCGCCCTCGAAGGCTCCCCGCACCGCCGCGTCCGGGTCGTCCGCCGATGCGACCGCGTCCATGAGCCCCCAGAAGCCCGCGAACAGGGCGTGGCCGGCGAGGGGCCCCAGCACGGGATCCGCCACGGCCGCCACCAGGAACACGAGCGCTCCGGCCGTGGGCGCGAGGAGCAGCGCGAACGGGATGACGACGAGCCAGCGGATCACGGCCGCGCCGCGCTACTCGCTGTCGCCGAGGGCATACATCCCCTCGGCCCCGATGCCGCTCTCCAGCATGAGGCGGGCGCGGGCGCGCATCTTCTCGGTCTCGCTCTTCAACTGGCCGCAGGCCGCCAGGATGTCCCGGCCGCGGGGCGTGCGCACGGGGCTCGCATAGCCGGCCCGGAACACGATCTCGGAGAAGCGCTCGATGCGCTCCCAGTCCGAGCACTCGTATTTGGAGCCCGGCCAGGGGTTGAAGGGGATGAGGTTGATCTTCGCCGGGATGCCCTTGAGCAGGCGCACGAGCTCGCGCGCATCGGCGTCGGAATCGTTCACGCCCTTCAGCATCACGTATTCGAAGGTGATGCGGCGCGCATTCGAGAGCCCGGGATAAGCCCGGCAGGCGTCGAGCAGCTGCTTGATGTCGTATTTGCGGTTGAGGGGCACCAGCACGTCGCGCAACTCGTCCCGCACCGCGTGGAGCGAGATGGCGAGCATGGTGTTCGCCTCGGCGCCGAGGCGTTCCATCTGGGGCACGACCCCGGAGGTCGAGACCGTGATGCGCCGGCGCGAGAGGCCGAGGCCCTCGTTGTCGGACAGGACGCTGATGGCGGCGATCACGTTGTCGGGATTGTAGAGGGGCTCGCCCATGCCCATGAACACGATGTTGGACACGAAGCGCCCGCCGTCGTTCGGCACGAAGGCTCCCTCGGGCGGCGTGGCGCCCGGCCAGTCGCCGATCATGTCCCGCGCCACCACGAGCTGGGCCACGATCTCCGCGGAGGTCAGGTTGCGCACGAGGCGCTGCGTGCCCGTATGGCAGAACGAGCAGGTGAGGGTGCAGCCGACCTGGCTCGACACGCACAGGGTGCCGCGGTCGACTTCCGGGATGTAGACGCACTCGATCTCGGCGCCCTTGTCGAAGGGGCCGGTCGAGGGCATGCGGATGAGCCACTTGCGGGTGCCGTCCTTCGAGACCTGCTCGGAGACCACCTGCGGCCGCTCGAGGGTGTAGACCTCCGCGAGCGCGGCCCTGAGCGCCTTGCCGACATTGGTCATCTCGTCGAAGGAGCGCGCCCCGCGGAAGTAGATCCAGCTCCAGAGCTGGGCGACGCGCATCTTCAGCTCGCGCTCGGGCACGCCCACGGCGGCGAGCTTCGCCTTCAGCTCGTCGCGGGTGAGGCCGACGAGGGAGGGCGCGGCGCCCGCCTCGACGACGAGGTCCGGCGTCTTCTCGATCCCTGCGGCGCGCGCGGCCGCGCTCAACGCGAGGGGAGCGGCATTGGAATTGTGCTTGGCGATGTCGAGCACCGTCGCCATGGGATCGAGCCTTCGGGTTGTCGGGAACGGACCGCTTATATAGGCCAATTGTGCCGAAAACGTGAGTCCGTCATGCCGTCACCCCCCGCAAGGGGAAGGGGAGCGCCCTACGAGCACTCCCTGCGGGCGCGCTCCAGCGCCTGGCCGAAGCCGTTCAGCGAATAGCGGTCGGTCAGCTGGTTGCCGCGCTGGGACTGGGCCTTCACGGTGAGGTTCTGGCCCCGCGACATGGTGCTGATTGCCTGACCTTCCTCCGCCGGGTTCTTCAGCCAGGCATTCGCCTCCTTGGTGAGGAGGGCATAGGACGCGGTGCCGATGCTGGCCTCCGCCGGGCCGTTTTCGCGGGTGGGAAAGCCCATCACGAGGGCGACCTCGTTCCTCACGTTCTCGGCCGGGCGGAAGGAGACGAACAGGTAGGCGGGATCCCGCGAGAGGTTCTTGGGCAGGCGGTCCTTCGGCTGGGTCAGGGCATAGCAGATCTTCGAGCGCCCGGCCGCCGCCGTGTAGACCCCCCAGTCGCCGAAATTGGCGACGAGGGTCGCGGAGGCGCCGCCGGGGCCGGCGCCCGGCGCGGGCTTTGCGGCTGACGAGGCTGCGGGCTTTTGCGTGGCGGCGCCCTGGGCCGGCTTGGCGGGGGTCGAGGCGGCAGGCTTCGCCGAGGTCGCGGGGGCGGGCTTTGCGGGCTGCTGCGCGGCGGGCCTCGGGTTCGACGCCTGCTGCGCTCCGGCGGGAGCGCTCCCCAGAACGAGGCCGGCGGCGAGAGCACTGGAGCCCAGGAGGCGGGCGAACGGGCGAATCATCGTGGATCCTGAAGATCGTTGACGGCGGAGGAGATCATCCCATCCGTTAAGCTCACTTGAACGGCCTCACGCAACGGGAAGCTTGGTCGCAGAGCGCGGCAGTTCCGTTTCGCCTTGGCACGTGCCACAATCCGTTGCAACGCCCCCCGTTCAGGGCGGTGCCGCACCCGCACCGTCGCCCGAGAGACCGATCCAGCCAGCAGGGAACCGCCCCGTTTGCGTGCCCAGGAGGATTTCGCGGCCCTCGTCGCCGCCGTGGCCGAGCACAGGTGCCGGCAGGCGTTCACGCGCCTGTTCGACCATTTCGCGCCGCGTCTGAACGCCTACCTGCAGCGCCTCGGGTCCGATCCCACCACCGCCGAGGAGATCACCCAGGAGGTGATGGTCACCCTCTGGCACAAGGCCCGGCTGTTCGATCCCCGCAAGTCGTCCCTCGCCACCTGGCTCTACCGGATCGCCCGCAACCGCCGCATCGACGTGCTCCGGCGCGACCGCCTCGACTTCCTCGACAGCGGCGACCCGGTGCTCGACGCCGCCGACGACACCAATCTCGATGCGCAGGTCGATCTCCTGCAGCGGGAGGCGGCGGTGCGGATCGCCCTCGACGGCCTGCCGCAGGAGCAGCGGGCTCTGGTGCGCCTCGCCTTCTTCGACGGCCTGTCCCACAGCGAGATCTCGGAGCGGACAGGCCTGCCCCTCGGCACCGTGAAGTCACGCCTGCGCCTCGGCTTCACGCGCCTGCGCCGCACTCTCGAGGCCGGGGGCGTCGCCGAAGCCGGCTGATCAGGCGTCCGCGAGGGCCTGCCGGGCCTTCTCGCGATGATCGTCCTTGATGGCGCCCGCAACCTGCGTGATCGCGGCGGCGATGATGGCCGCGTCGTCCGCAAAGCCCAGGAGCGGCAGGAAATCCGCCACCCCGTCGAAGGGCAGCACGAAATACGCGATGGCGCCCATGAGGACGAGCTTCACCCGGCTCGGGGTCGCAGGGTCGAGGGTGCAGAAATAGGCGGCTACGAGGTCCTCCGCGAAGGGAACCTGCCGGCCGACGCGCTTCAGCTTCGCCCAGAAATCCCGCCGGATGCCCGCCTCGTCCTGCGTCGCCCGCCGCATGGCCTCCATCTCGGCCTTGGTGAAGGGTTTGGTGAACCCGTCGCTCATGCCCTGCTCCCGTCAACCCAACGCGCCCGGCGCCCATCCGGGATGCTCGACCGTGAGCATTCCCGCCGGGCCAAGGATGCCCTAAGACGCCGCTTTCAACAGGGAGAAAACGCATGAAGCTCGACGAATCTGTGGCAGCCATCGTCACAGGGGGCGCCTCAGGCCTCGGGGAAGCCACCGCGCGGCTGCTCGCCGCACAGGGCGCCCGGGTCGCGATCTTCGACATGAACGCCGAGCGCGGCCAGCGGATCGCCGGCGAGATCGGCGGCGTCTTCTGCGAGGCGAACGTCTCGGACGAGGCCTCCGTCGACGCGGCGCTCGCCAAGGCGCGGGGCGCGAACGGGGTCGAGCGGGTGCTCGTCAACTGCGCCGGCATCGCGCCGGGCAAGCGCACCGTGTCGAAGAAGCGGGAGACGGGCGAACTCGTCCCCCACGACCTCGCAACCTTCCGCCGGACCGTCGAGGTGAACCTCATCGGCACCTACCAGATGATCGCGAAATGCGCCGCCGCCATGGCGGGGCTCGACCCTGTCACCCCGGACGGCGGGCGCGGCGTCGTGGTCTGCACCGCCTCCGTCGCCGCCCAGGACGGTCAGATCGGGCAGGCCGCCTACGCGGCCTCGAAGGGCGGCGTCCTCGGCCTGACGCTCCCTGTCGCCCGCGACCTGTCGGGCTTCGGCATTCGCGTCGTGACGATTATGCCGGGGCTCTTCCACACGCCCATGTTCGAGAGCGTCCCGGAGGAGTTTCGCAAGTCCCTCGAGGCCGGCGTGCCCTTCCCGTCCCGCCTCGGTCGGCCCGAGGAATACGCGAAGCTCGTTCACGCCATCGTCGACAACGACATGCTGAACGGCGAGGCCATCCGCCTCGACGGAGCCTTGAGGATGCAGCCGAAATAGGGCTCCTCGCACCCCTGCCCGGGCGGCGGGCTACCCGTCGCCCCGGTTCCCCGCATGGGCGACGAGGCCGCCCGTGTGGAGCCAGTGCTCCTTGCGGATCACCCACGATTCGTAGGTCGGCGCCAGGCGGTTCGGCTCGTCGAGGGCGCCGAGCCCGATCTCGACCTCGTCGCCGCTCGTGGAGAACACGCGGGAGCCGCATTCGGGGCAAAAGGAGCGCCGGGTCTCTCCCTCGGCCCAGCTCCGGTGGGGTCCCTCCATCGTCACGCGCCCGGCGTCGTACATGGCGAAGGCTCCAAAGGGGCTGCCGCTGATCTTCCGGCACGTCATGCAATGGCACAGGCCCACGCGCTTCGGCTCCCCCTCGGCCCGGAACCTCAGCCGGCCGCAGGCGCAGCCGCCCTCGAGCACGCGCCCGGTCACGGCGCCAGGAGCCCGGCCGCATACTGGTTCATGCGCTGCGCGAGCTCCACGTCGCGGCGCGTGAGCCCGTCGGCATCGTGGGTCGCGAGGGTGACCTCCACTTTGTTGTAGACGTTGAACCATTCGGGATGGTGGTTCATCTGCTCGGCCATGAGCGCCACCCGCGTCATCCAGCCGAAGGCCGCGCCGAAATCCGAAAAGACGAAGCGCCGCGTGATCGCATCGCGCCCCTCCACCATGGTCCAGCCGTCGAGGGCGGGAAGGAGATCCTGGCGGTCGGCGTCGGTGAGCGTGTCCATACCGCAGGTTTGGCGCAGGCCCGCGGTTTGGCAAGGGCAGGGGCCGGGCTCAAGGTGGACACCTCGGCCCAAGCTGCGGGGCGAGCATGGCCGGAGCGGTTTCGAGAAGGCGCGAGGCTTTGACAGCTAGATTAAGGGGTAGGCCGCCTCGACGAGGTACGGGCCGCCGCCCGTTGACGCCTTGGCGGAGTAGAGGGCGAAGCGCTCGGCCGTGAAGGTGAGGGGTTGGAAGGCGCCGTGCGAGGCGATGTAGGCGGCGACCGCCGCGGACGAGGCGTCGCGCATCCGCGCCAGGGTGACGTGGGGCGTGAAGCGGCGCGCCTCGGGCTTGAGCCCGACCTGCCGCATGCGGCTCTCCTGCTCGGCCTGCAACTCGCTCAAGGCCGGATCCGGTACCACGCGGGCAAAGACCGCTCGGGGCCTGGAGCCTCCGAAAGCTTCGAGCCGGTCGAGGGTGAGGGTGACCGGGCCGCGCGGGCGCATCTCGGCGAGGGACGCCTCCACCTCCCGGGCGGTGCCCTCGTCGATGTCGCCGATGAAGCGCAAGGTCACGTGGTAGTTCTCAGAGTCCACCCACCGGGCGCCCGGCAGCCCGCCCCGGTAGCCCTGGAGCGCCGCGGTCACGTCGGGCGGGATTTCGAGGCCGGTGAAGAGGCGGGGCATGGGAGATCCCGGTTGGTGCTCGCGAATCTATGGTGACGGTGCCGGTTCGTCATCACTCCCGTGAAGGGAGGGGTGCGGGCAGCGGCGTTTCGAAGGAGGGTCGAGTGTGGCGCGGGATGCGCGACGAGCCCTCCTCCCCCTTGAGGGGAGGAGTTGAGGTGGGGGGTGGCGGCAGCACCCTCACCGTCAGACAAGCGGCCGCCACCCCCCACCCCGTGCCCCTCCCCTCAAGGGGGAGGGGGGATCAGCAGCGTCGCGCCTCCTGGAATGTGCCGCTGACACGGCACTAACCCCACCCCTACCCCTCTCCTGAGGGGAGGATTGGAGGCGTCGCGCCACCCGCGCCGCCTCAAGGCGACGGGTTGGTGTGGGTCAGGTGGATGGCGTCGATGCGCTCTTCCAGCTCGGACGAAATCGTCACGTCGAGGGAGCCGAGATTGGTCTTGAGCTGCTCCAGCGAGGTGGCGCCGATGATGGTCGAGGTCACAAAGGAGCGCGCGTTCACGAAGGCGATGGCCATCTGGGCCGGGTCGAGGCCCGCCTCCCGGGCGAGCGCCACGTACTTCTCGATGGCTGGCTCGGCCCCCGGCGTCTCGTAGCGCTGGCCGCGGTTGAACAGGGTCGTGCGGGCGCCCGGCGGGCGGGCGCCGCCGATATACTTGCCGGTGAGAAAGCCCTGGGCGAGGGGCGAATAGGCGAGCAGCGACACCTGCTCCCGGTGCGAGATTTCGGCCAGAGCCGTCTCGTAGGTGCGGTTGATCAGGTTGTAGGCGTTCTGGATCGACTGCACCCGGGGCAGGCCGCTGGCGTCCGCGTGCTTGAGGAACGTCATCGTGCCCCAGGCGCTCTCGTTGGATAGGCCGATATGCCGGACCTTGCCGGCCTTCACGAGGCCCTGGAGGCTGTCCAGGATCTCCTCGATCGGGTGGGACGGCGCGTCCTCATGGCGGTAGATCACCGGGTTGCCGCCGAACGCCATCGGGCGGTCGGGCCAGTGAATCTGGTAAAGGTCGATGTAGTCGGTCTGGAGCCGCTGCAGGCTCTTGTTCAAGGCCTCCTCGATCTGTTCGCGCGAGAGCTCCGCCGGCACCCCGGCGTCGCGAAACCAGGTGTTCTCGGAGCGGCCCACCACCTTGGTGCCGAGGATCACCCGGTCCCGGGTGCCGCGGCTCTTGAACCAACTGCCGATGATCCGCTCGGTCGAGCCTTGCGTCTCGGCCTTTGGGGGAATGGAATAGAGCTCCGCCGTGTCGAAGAAGTTGACGCCCCGGTCCAGGGCGTAATCCATCTGCGCGTGGCCCTCGGCCTCGGTGTTCTGCTGGCCCCAGGTCATGGTGCCGAGGCAGATGAGGGAGACGTCAAGGTCGGTGCGGCCGAGGCGGCGATACTGCATGGGAGTGCTCCACGCGGCGGAGGCGCCGCGGTCGGGTTTCGGTCGGGCGGGAGCGCCGGTTCAGCGCTGGGCGAGGCGGGCGAGGAAGGTTTCGACGGTGGGCAGCATGCGCTCGACGATCACCTCCACGCCCTTAGCGGTCGGGTGAATTCCGTCGGGCAGGTTGAGGGAGCGGTCGCCGGCGATCCCGTCGAGGAAGAAGGGATAGAGCACGAGGCCGTGCTTCTCGGCGATCTGAGGGTAGAGGCTGTCGAATTTCTGCACGTAGTCGGGCCCGAGGTTGCGGGCCGCATACATGCCGGCGAGCAGCACCGGGATGTTCCGGGCCTTGAGGCGTTCCACGATGGTCTCGACGGCCTGACGCGTCACGGCGGGGTCGACGCCCCGCAGCATGTCGTTGGCGCCGAGCTCCACGATCACGCCGTCCGTTCCGTCCGGCACCGACCAGTCGAGCCGGTCGAGCCCGCCGGAGGCGGTGTCGCCGGACACGCCCGCATTGGCGATCTCGACGTTGTGACCCCGGGCCCGCAGCGCCCGCTCCAGCACCTGCGGGAACGCGGCGCTCTGGGGCAGGTTGTACCCGGCCGTGAGGCTGTCGCCGAGGGCCACGAGCCGGATCGGCCGGCCCTGGGCCGCGGCCTCGCCCGTGAAACCGGCCGCGTGCGCAGCCGCACCGGTCACGATCGCCGCACACAGAAAGATGATCGCCCGGAGGGGGCCGGGTTGGCGCTTCATGCCTCACATTCCCATATGGTGCCGGACCAGCCGGCAAGGTTGCAACGACAGATCGGGCTCTTTCCCATGCAAGACAAGGCCATCGCGCTCCACGACGTGGACCTGAGCCTCGGCCGCGGGGCCGCGCGGGTGCACATCCTGAAGGGGATCTCGCTCGGCATCGGCCGCGGCGAGGCGGTGGGCCTCGTCGGTCCCTCGGGCTCCGGAAAATCGACGCTGCTCATGACGATGGCGGGTCTCGAGCGCCCCGATACCGGTCGGGTGGTGGTGGACGGCACGGATCTGTCCGGCCTCGACGAAGACGGCCTCGCCCGCTTCCGCGGCCGGCGAATCGGCATCGTGTTCCAGGCCTTCAATCTCATTCCCACCATGACGGCCCTGGAGAACGTCGCCCTTCCGCTCGAACTCGCCGGCGAGGCGGATGCGTTCCGGCGGGCCGAGGCCGAGATGCGGCTCGTTGGTCTCGGCGAGCGCCTGCACCACTACCCGGCGCAGCTCTCAGGTGGCGAGCAGCAGCGCGTGGCGATCGCCCGCGCCATCGTTCCAAGTCCCGCGATCCTCGTCGCGGACGAGCCCACCGGCAACCTCGACGAGACCACGGGCGAATCCATCGTCGACCTTCTCTTCGCCTTGAAGCGCGACCGGGGCGCGACCCTCGTCCTCATCACCCACGATCTCAACCTCGCCCGGCGCTGCGACCGCATGGTGCGCCTGCGCTCCGGCCGGGTGGAGGCCGACGCCGCCATCGCGGCAGCCTGAGGGAGCGACGATGCACGGTTCACTCCCCAAGGCGCCTCAGGCGCCCCGCGCCTCCTGGTCCCTCGTCTGGCGCCTGGCGCTGCGCGAATTGCGGGGCGGCCTCAAGGGGTTCGGCATCTTTCTCGGCTGCATCGCGCTCGGCGTCGCGGCCATCGCCGGTGTGTCCTCGATCTCGCGCTCCCTGACGGAGGGCATCACCCGCGAGGGACGCAAGATCCTCGGGGGCGACATGGCCTTCTCCCTCATCCACCGGGAGGCGAGCCCGCAGGAGCGTGCCTTTCTCGCCTCCCGCGGCGAGGTTTCGGCCATCGCCTCCATGCGCGCCATGGCGATGGCGGGCGAGAAGGGTTCGGGCCTCGTGGAGCTGAAGGCCGTCGACGGCACCTATCCGCGCGTCGGCGAACTCGTCACCGAACCCCAGCAGCCCCCCGCCGAGCTCTTCGCCGAGCGCAACGGCGTCTTCGGGGGCGCGGTCGACGAGACGCTCCTCGCGCGCCTCGACCTTAAAGTCGGGGACCGCGTCAATGTGGGCGGGGCTTTGGTCGAACTGCGCGCCAAGCTGGTCTCGGAACCCGACAAGATCGCCAACGGCATCGGTTTCGGACCCCGCCTCATCCTCTCGCAGGACGCCCTGAGGGCCACCGGCCTCCTGCAGCCCGGCAGCCTCGTGCGCTGGACCTATCGCCTCAACCTCGCCCCCGGCGCGCCCGACGAGGCGCTCACTGCCGTGGAGGCGGAGGCCGCACGCGCCCTGCCGGAGGCGGGGTGGGAGGTCCGATCCAGGGTCAACGCCGATCCCCGGTTCGCGCGCAACATCGAGCGCTTCACCCAGTTTCTCACCCTCGTCGGCCTCACGGCCCTTCTCGTCGGCGGCGTCGGCGTCGCCAATGCCGTGCGGGGTTTCGTCGACCGCAAGCGCACCTCCATCGCGACCCTGAAGAGCCTCGGCGCGCCGGGCGGCCAGGTCGTGGCGCTCTACCTCCTGCAGGTGATGCTCATCGCGGCCCTCGGCATCGCGATCGGCCTGGCGGTCGGGGCGGCCCTGCCCTTCGTCATCACGGGGCTCTTCGGGCACCTCCTGCCGATCCCGATCGCGCCGACCCTCGCGCCAGCGGAGCTCGGCATCGCGCTTCTCTACGGGGCGCTCACGGCCCTGGCCTTCGCGCTCGCGCCCCTCGCCCGGGCCCACGACGTGCCGGTCTCGGGCCTGTTCCGCGACCAGATCGACCCGGAGCGGCGCTGGCCGCGGCGGCGCTACCTCGTGGCGCTGGCGATCGCTGTGGCGGCTCTCGTGGGGCTGGCGGTCTTCGCCGCCTACGACCGGCGCATCGCCCTCATGTTCATCGGCGCGGCTGCCGGCGCCTTCATTCTCCTGCGGGTGGTCGCCACAGGCGTGATGGCCCTCGCCCGGCGCCTCCCGCGCCCGCAGGCGGCGGCGCCGCGGCTCGCCCTCGCCAACATCCACCGCCCGGGGGCGCTCACGCCCTCCCTCGTCCTGTCGCTCGGGCTCGGCATCACGCTTCTCGTGACCCTCGCGCTGATCGACGCCAACCTGACCCGGCAGCTCACCCAGACGCTTCCCGACAAGGCGCCGAGCTTCTTCTTCCTCGACATCCCCAACAACGAGGCGAGCCGCTTCGACGACTTCCTCAAGAGCCAAGCCCAGGGGGCGCGGATCGACCGGGTGCCGATGATGCGCGGGCGGTTGGTAGCCCTCGGCGGCCGCTCGGTGGCGGAGATCAAGGCCGACGAGCAGGTCTCCTGGGTGCTCGACGGCGACCGGGGCATCACCTACACGGCGACGATCCCGGAGGGTTCGCACCTGACCGCGGGCGAATGGTGGCCGGCGGATTACCGGGGCAAGCCCCTCGTCTCCTTCGACGAACGCATCGCGAACGGGCTCGGGCTCAAGGTCGGCGACGAGGTCGTCGTCAACGTGCTCGGCCGCAACATCACGGCGACGATCGCATCGCTCCGGCACGTCGAGTGGCGCTCGCTCGGCATCAACTTCGTCATGGTGTTCTCGCCCAACACCTTCGCGGGCGCCCCCCATACGCACCTGGCCACCGTCACCTACCCGGGCGGCTCCGACCCGGCCCAGGAGGCCCGCATCCTGCGGGACGCCGCGAAAGCCTACCCGCAGGTCACCAGCGTACGGGTGAAGGATGCCCTCGAGGCCGTGAACGAGGTCGTGCAGCAGCTCGTGACGGCGATCCGCGGCGCAAGCTCGGTGGCGCTCATCGCGAGCCTCCTCGTGCTGGCCGGGGCGCTCGCGGCCGGGCACCGGGCGCGGCTGTTCGATGCGGTGGTGCTGAAAACGCTTGGCGCCACGCGGGCCCGGCTTCTGACGGCCTACGCCCTCGAATACGGGGCGCTCGGCTTGGCGACGGCGGTGTTCGGCCTCGTGGCCGGCACGCTCGCGGCCTCCCTCATCGTGACGCAGGTGATGAACATTCCTTTCTCCCTCGACCTGTCGGGGGCGGTGCTCGCGTCGGCTCTCGCTGTACTTGTGACGGTGGGGCTGGGTCTTGTCGGAACCTGGCGGATCCTCAGTCAAAGCCCGGCTCCGTATCTCAGAAATCTTTAGTAACCTTTGGAGCAGCGGCATCTACTCTGCCGCTAATTCCCAAGACCCGCGCGTTGAATTCGGAACGATCCCGCTCCACTTCAATTATTCTTGCTCCAGGGTCCGCCACCTCTTGCGCAGCTTGTGGCGGGCGCTCATATTCCCGGTAACGCCGGATCCGGCGGGCGAGGGGCGCGTGAGCCCTCGGGACAACGTCAATCCACGCGGAGACCAGAGAGGACTCTGATGCAACCGTATGAGCAGAAACATACCGCCTTCGGCACGGGCTTTGCCCGGACGGCGGCACAGGTCGACCAGGGCCTGCGCAGCTTCATGCTCGGCGTGTACAACAACATGGTGCTGGGCCTGGCGATTTCCGCTCTCGTGGCGCTTGGCATCAACATGGCGGCCGTGGCGGACAATCCCGCCGAAGCCGTGGCCCGGATCGGCAGCGTTGGCCTGACCGAGTTCGGCCGCACGCTCTACGCGACCCCGCTCATGTGGGTGATCGCCCTGGCGCCCTTGGCCTTCATCTTCTTCTTCTCGTTCCGGATGGACCGCATGAGCGCGGCCTCGGCGCGGACCGCCTTCTTCGCCTTCGCGGCGGTGATGGGCGCTTCGCTCTCGACCCTGCTCATCCGCTACACCGGCGCGAGCGTCGTGCAGGTGTTCTTCATCACGGCGGCGTCCTTTGGCGCGCTGTCGCTGTGGGGCTACACCACGAAGCGCAGCCTGTCGGGCATGGGCTCGTTCCTGATCATGGGCCTCATCGGCCTGATGATCGCCTCGATCGTCAACATCTTCATGGCGTCGAGCGCGCTGCAGTTCGCCATCTCGGTGATCGGCGTGCTGATCTTCGCGGGCCTCACGGCCTACGACACGCAGAAGCTCAAGGAGATGTACGTCTACGGGAACTATGACGGCGAGGCCGCCGCCAAGGTGTCGATCTTCGGCGCCCTGACGCTCTACCTCGACTTCATCAACATGTTCCAGTTCCTTCTGGCCCTCGTCGGCAACCGCAACGAGTAAGCCACAGGGCAGACGAAAATCCGCAAGCCCCGGCCAGCTGCCGGGGCTTTTTCTTGTGGCGTCGTCGTGGCCCGGTTAACGGGTGCCGATGAGCCTTCTCGTCCGCCCCTCCGAGGCTGCCGATCTGCCGGCCATCACCGCGATTTACGCCCATGCCGTCGCTCACGGCACGGCCTCCTTCGAGCTGCAGCCGCCGGACGAGGCCGAGATGGCCCGGCGCCGCGGCGTCCTCCTCGATGCGGGCTACCCCTACCTCATCGCGGAGAGCGAAGGCCAGGTGCTGGGCTACGCCTATGCGGGCCCCTACCGCCCCCGCGCCGCCTATCGCTCGACCGTCGAGGATTCGATCTATGTGGCGCCGGGCGGGCAGGGGCGGGGTGTCGGGCGGGCGCTCCTCTCCCGGCTCATCGCCGAATGCGAGGCCCTGGATTTCCGGCTCATGGTGGCTGTGATCGGCGACGAAGCGTCGACCGGCTCGATCCGCCTCCACGCAAGTCTCGGCTTCCAATCCGTCGGGGTGCTGCCGGGCATCGGCTACAAGCACGGCCGCTGGCTCGCCTCCGTGCTCATGCAGCGCCCCCTCGGAGCCGGCGCGGCCACACCCCCGACCCGGCCCCTGCCGGCGTGAGCCCGATGCCAATTCGCGCCTTCCGCCCGAGCGGGCCGCTCTGGGACAACCCGGACTTCCTGAAGCTTTGGGCCGCCCAGAGCCTCTCGGCCGTGGGAACCCGGTTCACCCGGGAGGGCATGCCGATGATCGCGGCCCTGGTGCTCGGCGCCTCCGCCACGGATCTCGGCATCCTCGTCGCGCTCTCGGCGCTGCCCGGGGTCTTCTTGAGCCCCCTCGCCGGAGCGTGGATCGACCGGATCCGGCGGCGGCCCGTGCTCATCGGCGCCGACCTTGCGAGAGCCGCCGCCCTGGCCACCCTGCCGGTCGCCTTCTGGTGGGATGCTCTCACCATCGGCCAGGTGATCGGGGTCGCCACCTTCGTGGCCTTCTTCTCCATGCTGTTCCAGACCGCCGACAACGCTTATCTGCCAAGCCTCGTCGGGCGCGAGCACCTGCTTGAGGCCAATACCAAGCTCGCCACCACGGACGCGGCCGCCGAGGTCGCGGGCCCCGCCCTCGCCGGTGTCCTGATCCAGGCCCTGACCGCCCCCGTGGCCATCGCCGTCGACGCCCTCTCGTATCTCTGGTCCGCGGCCTGTCTCGCCCGCATCCGCAGCCGCGAAGCGCTGGTGACCACGGGCGAGAGAGTGCCGGACATCTGGCAGGAGACCCGCGAGGGCCTGAGCTTCGTCGTCCGGCACCCGACCCTGCGGCCCCTGGTGCTGTGCCTTGGCACCTTCACGTTCTTCCTGTCGTTCTTCTCGCCGCTCTACGTCCTCTACGCCGTGCGCGACCTTGCTATCCCGCCGGCCGTCCTGGGGATCGTCGTCGCGATGGGCGGCGTGGGTGCGCTCGCCGGAGCGCCTTTCGCGGAGCGCTTCGGGCGCCGCTACCCGCCCCGCCGGCTCCTCTTCGCGACCCTGCTCGGCTACGGCCTCGGTACCTGCCTCATTCCGCTGGCGGGCGGGCCGGTCTGGCTGGCCGCCGGCATGCTGATCGTGCCGCAGCTCTTCGGCGATTCGCTCTACATGGTCTTCAGCACTAACGCCCTGTCCCTTCGCCAGACAGTGACCCCGGATGGGCTCCAGGGCCGCGTCGGCGGGACGGTGCATTGGGTGACGGGGGGCCTCGGCCTCCTTGCCGCCCTCGGGGCCGGATGGGTGGCGGACCAGGTGGGCATCCGGCCCGTTCTTTGGGCCGGAGCGCTCGGCATCATGGCGTCGAGCCTGTGGCTCCTGGCGCTTCCGCGGGAGCCCTGAGCCGCCCCAAGGGGGAGCCGGTCCGCTCGGGCGCGGAGCCTTAGGAAACCACCTTGAGGGGCTTGTCGAGCACCCGCAGAACTCGGTCGAGCTCATGCCCGCGTTTCAGGATGAGGCCCGTCGCGGCGATCACCGCATAGGCGCCCTGGCGCCGGGCGAGCCGCGGATCCTTCTCGACCCGGTAGAGCGGCACCTCCGAGGAGCGCCGGAAGATCGAGAAAACCGCCTTGTCGCGGGTGAAATCGATGGCGTAATCGCGCCATTCGCCAGCCGCCACCATTCGCCCGTACACGTCGAGGATCTTCCGCAATTCGTGCCGGTCGAAGGAGACCTGGCCGGTCGGGTTCGGCGCGGCGGGGAAGGTGAGAACTTCGTGACCGCCGCGCAAGCTCTCCGCGGTTTCGCCCTCGCTCATGAACTCTCCTGGGTGTCGTCCTTCGGTCATGATGGGCGCCGCCGGGGGGCCGTGCAACCCGGCCTCATGAAATCACCTCAAAGCAGAGGCGAAATCCACATTGCTGCCACGTTCGCGCCGTGGGCCGGCCCCACTGCGACAGCATAACCGTAAGCGTTGCCTCGACGGCCCGGTGGTTCTGTTGCCGCCGGACACGTCAGCCCCCCAGCCCCCCGGGGTTTCGGAGCTGCCGGGCCACATCGAAGCACAGGCCGCCCACTGGGCGGCCTTCCTTTTGGCGCCGCGCGCTACCGGGCCTGCCCGTGGTATTCCAGGTTCGGGCGCATATCGACCGCCGATGCCATCCGGTTCGACATGTTGAAGAAGCTCGCCACGGCGGCGATGTCCCAGATGTCCCGGTCCGTGAAGCCTTCGTCCCGCAGCGCTTCGCGGTCCCGCTCCTCGATGCGCCAGGGCTCCTCCGTCACGAGCACCGCGAAGGCGAGCATCGCCCGGTGCCGCGGCCCGAGATCCGCCGCCCGGTGGTTCATCGCCATGAGTTCGCCGAGGGGCGGATCGCCCGAGAGCTGCCGCACGGCCGCCCCGTGGGCGGTGAGGCAGTAGTAGCAGCGGTTCTGGCTCGAGACGACGACCGCGATCATCTCCCGTTCGAGCTTGGACAGGCCCGACGGCGCGAGCATGAGGTCGTTGTAGAAGGCCGCGAAGGCCTCGAGCTTCGCGTTGTCGTGGGCATAGGCCGCGAGCACGTTCGGGACGAAGCCGATTTTCTCCTCGCATTTGGCGAAATAGGCCTTCATCTCCCCGGACAACTCGCCCCGGGGAAGGTCGAGCGCCATCACGCGCTCGTCGCGCTGGGGCGCCGGCTTTTCCCCCGGCTGCGGCTTCTGCGGTCTCGCGTTCATCACTGTTGTCCTCGAACCTCTGCGGACGACCTTAGACCAAGGTTGCAGGCCCTGCACGTCTGTGCCAACGCTTGCCCGGAACGGATCGAAAGGAACGCGGCGTGAAACTCGACATGCCCATGGCGGGAAGCGCTCTCACGGCGGAGGCGGCGGCGGTTCTCGAGGCGGGCCGCACGGCGGTGCCCCCGAGCTTCGTGGCGGACCTTTTCGGCCGCGTGCCGGCGGAGGACCTTGCCGCCTATTCGCCCGAGGGCCTTGCCAGCCTCGCGGCCGCCGCCTTCGAGCACCTGCGGGCGCCGCGCCCCGAGGCCGGCCCGGATCTGCGCCTCGTCGATCTCGAGATCGAGCGGGAGGGTCGCCGGCGGGACATCACGGTCGTCGAGGTCATCAACGACAACATGCCGTTCCTGCTCGACTCGACCCTCGCCGAGATCGTCGACCAGGGCTACGAGCCGAGCCTCGTCGCGCATCCGATCCTCGCCGTCGAGCGGGATGCCGCAGGAGCGCTCCGGCGCCTCGTGGGCGAGGCGACCGCCGGCACCCATGCGGAGGTGCGGCGCGAGAGCTTCATCCACATCCACCTCGAGCGGATCGACGAGCCCGCCGCCCGCCAGCGCCTCGAAGAGGGGCTGCGCCGGGTCTACGCCGACGTTGCCCTCGCGGTGCGCGACTGGTCCGGCATGCGCGCGCGCCTCGCCGCCGCGATCCAGAGCTACCGCACCACGCCGCCGCCGCTTCCCGCCGACGAGGTCGCGGAGGCCGTGGCCTTCCTCGAATGGATCGCGGAGGACAACTTCACGTTCCTGGGCCTTCGCGAATACCGCCTGCCCTCCGGCGACAGCGCCGCGGATCCCGTCGAGGGCACGGGGCTCGGCCTCATGCGCGACCCCGCCGTCCGGGTGCTGCGCCGTGGCAAGGAACTCGTGGTGATGTCGCCCGAGGTGCGCGCCTTCCTCGGCCGGCCCCGGGCCCTCATCATCACCAAGGCCAACGTGAAGTCGCGGGTCCACCGCCGGGCGCATCTCGACTATGTCGGCGTCAAGCTCTTCACCCGCGACGGGTCGCTCGAAGGCGAATTGCGCATCGTCGGCCTCTTCACGGCGAGCGCCTACACCAACACCACCGGCGAGGTGCCTTATCTGCGCCTCAAGGTGGCGAAGGTGGTGGCGCGCGCGGGCTTCGACCCGGCCTCCTATGCGGGCCGCGCGCTCCTGAACGTGATGGAGAACTACCCGCGCGACGAGCTCTTCCAGGTCGACGAGGAAACCCTCTACCGCTTCGCCATCGAGATCCTGAACCTCTCCGAGCGCCCCAGGGTCCGAGCGCTCGCCCGGCCCGACGAGTTCGACCGCTTCGTCTCGATCCTCGTCTTCATCCCGAAGGACCGCTACGACAGCCAGATCCGCCGGCGCGTGGGCGAGTTCCTGGCGAGCATCTATGGCGGGCGGGTCTCCGCCGCCTATCCGGCCTATCCCGAAGGACCGCTCGCCCGCACGCATTACGTGATCGGCCGGGACGGGGGCGAGACGCCGAGGATCGACCGCGACACCCTGGAGCGCGGCATCAACGCCATCGTGCGCACCTGGGGCGACTCGCTGCGCGATCAGCTGGTGGAAGCGATCGGGGGGCCGCGGGCCCGGGCGCTTGCGGCGCGCTACGCCAACGCCTTCAGCGCGGCCTACCGGGAGGCCTTCGGCGCCGATGCAGGCATCGCGGATGTCACGATCCTGGAGCAGCTCTCGGACAAGCGGCCCCGCGCCGTCGATCTTTACCGGCGCGAGGGCGATGACGCGACGCGGGTGAACCTGAAGGTGTTCTCGCGCGGCACGGCGCTGCCGCTCTCCGAACGCGTGCCGCTCCTCGAAAATCTCGGCTTTCGCGTGGTGAACGAGCGGACCTACCGGGTGGTGCCGGCCGGAGCCGCCGATGCGGAGCGCGTCTGGCTCCACGACATGACCCTGGTGCGGGCGGCCGGCGGGCCGATCGACATCGACGCCATCCAGGGCTCCATCGAGGCGGCGCTCCTCGCCCTCTTCCGCGGGCTCGCGGAATCCGATGCCTTCAACCGCCTCGTCCTCGAGGCGGGCCTCGGCTGGCGCGACGTCGCCATGGTGCGGGCCTTCGGCCGGTATCTGCGCCAGATCCGCGTCACCTACGCGCAAGACTACCTCGCCGAGACCCTGGCGCGTCACGGCGGCATCGCGGCGCTGCTCGTAAAGCTCTTCTACGCCCGCTTCGATCCCCGCGCCGAAACCGCCGATACCCGGCAGGCCGCGGAGGCGGCGGTGCGGGCCGAGATCGAGGACCGCTTGAGGCAGGTGACGAGCCTCGACGACGACCGCATCCTGCGCCGCTTCGTGAACCTCGTCGAAGCCGCGGTCCGCATCAATTTTTTCCAGATCGACTCGAACGGCCTGCCGCGCCAGACCATCGCTTTCAAGTTCGAATGCGCCAGGGTCGAGGGCCTGCCGCTGCCCAAACCTCTCTACGAGATCTTCGTCTACTCGCCGCGCGTCGAGGGCGTTCATCTGCGCTACGGCAAGGTCGCCCGCGGGGGCCTGCGCTGGTCCGACCGGCCGCAGGATTTCCGGACCGAGGTGCTCGGCCTCGTCAAGGCCCAGCAGGTGAAGAACGCCGTCATCGTGCCGGTCGGCGCGAAGGGCGGCTTCGTGCCGAAGCAACTGCCGCCGGCCTCAGACCGCCAGGCGTGGCTCGCCGAGGGAACGGAGAGCTATCGCATCTTCGTCCGCACGCTCCTCCAGCTCACCGACAACATCGACGGCGCCCGCGTGACCCCGCCCGCCGACACGGTGCGGCACGACGGCGACGACCCCTATCTCGTCGTCGCCGCCGACAAGGGCACGGCCACCTTCTCGGACACCGCCAACGCGCTTTCCGTCGAGAAGGGCCACTGGCTCGGCGACGCTTTCGCGTCCGGCGGGAGCCAGGGCTACGACCACAAGAAGATGGGCATCACCGCCCGCGGCGCCTGGGAGGCGGTGAAGCGCCATTTCCGCGAAATGGACGTGGACGTCCAATCGGAGCCCGTTACGGTTGCGGGCGTCGGCGACATGTCGGGGGACGTGTTCGGCAACGGCATGCTGTTGTCCCGCGCCCTGAAGCTCGTCGCCGCCTTCGACCACCGCGACATCTTCCTCGACCCGAACCCCAACGCCGACATCTCGTTCCGCGAGCGCGAGCGCCTCTTCAACCTGCCGCGCTCGAGCTGGCAGGATTACGACAAGGGCCTGATCTCGAAGGGCGGCGGCGTGTTCCCGCGGAGCGCTAAGGCGATCCCGCTCTCGCCCGAGATGCGCCAGCTCCTCGATCTCGACAAGGCCGAGGCGGCGCCCGCCGAGATCATGACGGCGATCCTGCGCGCCAATGTCGGCCTGCTCTGGTTCGGCGGCATCGGCACCTATATCCGCGCCTCCTCGGAAACCGACGAGCAGGTGGGCGACCGCGCCAACGACGCGATCCGCATCACGGGTGCGGAGGTGCGCGCCAAGGTGGTCGGCGAGGGCGCCAATCTTGGGCTCACCCAGCGCGGACGCATCGAGGCCGCCCGCGCCGGCGTGCGCCTCAACACGGATGCGATCGACAACTCGGCGGGCGTGAACACCTCCGATGTCGAGGTGAACATCAAGATCGCCCTCACCACGCCCGAGCGCGACGGCCGCCTGGACGAAGCCTCGCGCAACTGGCTCCTCGCCGACATGACCGAGGACGTGGCGCGCCTCGTGCTGCGCAACAACTACCTGCAGACCCTCGCGCTCTCCCTCGCCGAGCGACGGGGCGTCGCCGATCTGGGCTTCGCGCGCCGCCTCATGCAGAACCTCGAGCAGGAGGGACGCCTCGACCGCAACGTCGAGTACCTGCCCGACGACACCGTGCTCGCCGAGCGCGCCCGCCGCGGCGAGGCGCTCACGCGGCCCGAACTTGCGGTGCTGCTCGCCTACGCGAAGCTCGCGCTGCACGACGAACTCCTCGCGAGCCCGGTGCCGGACGATCCCTATCTCGGCAAGGAGCTGGAGCGGTACTTCCCGCCCGAGATGCTGAAGCGCTTCCCCGATGCGGTCGCCTCCCACCGTCTCCGGCGCGAGATCATCGCGACGCAGCTCTCGAACGCGATCATCAACCGCGGCGGACCTGCCATCGTCACCCGGCTCGTGGACCAGACCGGAGCCGACGCGCCCACCATCGCGGCCGCCTATGCGGCGACCCGCGACGCGTTCAAGCTCGTCGAGCGCAACGCCGCCGTCGACGCCCTCGACGGCGTGGTGCCGGGCGCCATGCAATTGCGGCTCTATGCCGACCTGCAGGATCTCATCATGAGCCGCATCGTCTGGTTCATCCGCAACGTGGATTTCAAGACCGGCTCCCTCGACGCGGTCGTGCGCACCTACGGCGCCGGCGTGACGGAGGTCGAGCGGGCGCTCGACGCGCTCGCGCCCGCGGCGCGCTCCGCCTGGGCGGCGCGGCGTCAGAGCCTCGCCGGGCAGGGCGTGCCGGACGATCTTGCCCGCTGGATCGCGGCGATCCCGGATCTCGTGGCGGCGCCCGACATCGTGCTCGTCGCGCAGCGCACGGGCCGGCCCGTCGGCGATGTGGCGCGCACGCATTTCGCGGTCGAGGCCATGTTCCAACTCGGCACCCTCATCGGTGCGGCGCGGGAGATCGCGGTGAGCGATTACTTCGACCGGTTGGCCCTCGACCGGGCGGTCGACAGCATCGCGGCGGCCCACCGCAACCTCACCGCGGACGCGCTCGAAGCCGGCACGGCGGGCACCGACGCGGTGCATGCCTGGAGCGAGCGGCGCGGCGCCGACGTCACCCGGATCCGCAGCGCGGTCGACAACATCGTCTCCTCGGGGCTCACCCTGTCGAAGGTGACGGTGGCGTCGAGCCTGCTCGGCGATCTCGCGCGGGCTTAACAAGTTTGACACTGTCATCCCGGGGCCGCGTAGCGGAGCCCGACCCGAAGGGCCGCGAAGCGGAAACCCATAAACACGACGATGCAAGCATGGCTCGGCGCTCGTGCGCCCTGTTCTGCCCCGTTAATGGTTATGGGTTCCGGGCTCTCTCTCCGCTCGCCCCGGAATGACAACCCTGCGGTCGTTTGCCCCTCCCGCAGAGGGGAGAGGAAGAGGCCGGATCGTGCCGCCGAGAAACCCCGTTCCCCGCTCCGCCATCGCGGGCTGGCTCTTCTTCGATTGGGCGTGCCAGCCCTTCTTCACGCTGATCACGACTTTCGTCTTCGCGCCCTATTTCGCCTCGGCCCTCGCGTCCGATCCCGTTCAGGGCCAGAGCCTCTGGGGCTATGCCACCGCCGCCGCGGGGCTGACGCTCGCCCTCCTGTCCCCGATCCTCGGTTCGATGGCCGATGCGACGGGGCCGAAGAAGCCCTGGATCGCGGGCGCCGGCCTCGTTCTGGTGATCGCGACGTCGCTCCTGTGGTTCGCAGCGCCGGGAACGCCGAATGCGATCGTCATCGCTCTCGCGGCCTTCGCGGTCGCGACGATCGCCGCCGAGGTCGCGGCGGTGTTCAACAACGCCATGATGCCGACCCTCGTCCCGCCGGAGCGCTTCGGCCGCCTGTCCGGCACGGGATGGGCCATGGGCTATGCGGGCGGGCTCGTGTCCCTCGTCGTCGTGCTCGGCTTCCTTGCCGCCGATCCCGCGACGGGCCTCACCCAGTTCGGCCTCCAGCCCCTGTTCGGCCTCGACTCTGCCGCCCGCGAGGGCGACCGGGTCACCGGGCCTCTGACGGCTGTCTGGTTCGTCCTCTTCGTGCTCCCGCTCTTCCTCCTCACCCCGGACATCGCGCCGACGGGGCACTCCTTGCGGGCGGCAGCGCGACAGGGTTTCGCGCAGGTGCGTTCGACCCTCGCAGATGCGCGCCGTCATCCGGGCGTCGGGCGCTTTCTCCTCGCCAACATGGTCTATCAGGACGCCATCGTGGCGCTTTTCGCCTTCGGGGGCATCTACGGCGCGGGGGTGTTCGGCTGGACGGCGGTGGAGCTTGGGATCTTCGGCATCATGCTGACGATCACCGGGACCGCCGGCTCGCTCATCGGTGGGCGCCTCGACGACCGGCTCGGCGCCAAGACCGTGATCGGCGGCTCCATCGTCCTGCTCACCCTCGTCTGCGTCGGGGTCCTGTCCCTCGGGCGCGACTACATCCTCTTCATCGTCCCCACCGCGCCGCCCGCCCCCGGGGACGGGCTCTATGGCAGCGCGCCGGAGCGGATGTTCGTAGCCCTCGGCCTCGTCATCGGAGCGCTCGCAGGACCTGTTCAGGCCTCCGCCCGCTCGCTGCTCGCCCGGCTCGTGCCGGCGGGCGAGGCGGGCCGCTATTTCGGTCTCCTCGCGCTATCTGGAAAGGTGACGTCCTTCCTCGCGCCGCTCATGGTGGCGACGGCCACCGCCGCATTCCAGACGCAGGCCGCGGGGCCTGCGGTGCTGATCGCGTTCTTCCTCGCGGGCGGCTGGCTGCTCGCCGGCGTCAGGCGAGTGTGACGGCGGTGCCGGAGGCCGTCACCATCATCATCCCCTCGTCCTTGCCGAGGGCGCCGTAATCGAGGTCGACGCCCACGATGGCGTTCGCCCCTTTGCTGCGCGCCTCGCCGGCCATCTCTTCGAGCGCCGTGTCGCGGGCGGAGCGCATCACCTTCTCGTAGGATCCCGAGCGCCCGCCCACCACGTCGCGGATGGAGGCGAAGAAGTCGCGCACGAAATTGGCGCCGAGGATCGCCTCGCCCGAGACGATGCCGTGATAGGCGACGATGCGCCGGCCTTCGACGCCCTGCGTGGTGGTGATGATCATCGGAACCTCCCTTGTGTCGGTCCCGATATGGGGGGCACGCGTCAGTGGCGGAAGTGGCGGTGCCCCGTGAACACCATGGCGAGGCCCGCCTCGTCCGCCGCCTTGATGACCTCGTCGTCGCGCACCGACCCGCCCGGCTGAATGACCGCCGTGGCGCCGGCCTCGGCGGCGGCGAGAAGGCCGTCCGCGAAAGGAAAGAACGCGTCCGAGGCGACGACGGAGCCCTTGGCCAGGCTCTCCGGCATGCCCGCCGCTTTCGCTGCCTCGGCGGCCTTCCAGGCGGCGATGCGGGAGGAATCGACCCGGCTCATCTGCCCGGCGCCGATGCCGACCGTGGCCCCGTCCTTCGCGTACACGATGGCGTTCGACTTCACGTGCTTGGCGACCCGGAAGGCAAAGCGCAGGTCGCTCAGCTCGCGCTCGCTCGGGGCGCGCCGCGTGACGACCTTGAGGTCCATAGCATCCACCACCGCATTGTCCCGCGCCTGTGCGAGAAAGCCGCCCGCGACGGTGCGCAGGGTCAGACCGCCCTGGCGCGGGTCGGGGAGGCCACCCGCCACGAGAAGCCGCAGGTTCTTCTTGGCGCCCACGATGGCGGCCGCTTCCGCCGTGGCGTCCGGCGCGATGATCACTTCGGTGAAGATCTCCACGATGCGCCGGGCGGCCTCGGCATCGAGGGGCCGGTTGAGGGCGACGATGCCGCCGAAGGCCGAAACGGGATCGCAGGCCAGCGCCCGCTCGTAGGCCTCAAGCAGGCTCGCGCCCTCAGCGACTCCGCACGGATTGGCGTGCTTCACGATGACGACCGCCGGTCCTGTCGTGAACTCCGCCACGCATTCGTAGGCCGCATCGGTGTCGTTGATGTTGTTGTAGGAGAGCTGCTTGCCCTGGAGCTGGCGCGCGGTCGCAACGCCGGGGCGGCTCTCGGCCGTCCGATAGAAGGCGGCGGGCTGATGAGGGTTCTCGCCGTAGCGCATCACCTCCGCGAGGGTGCCGCCGACGGCCCGGTACGCGGGCGCCTCCTCGCCGATGGCTCCGGCGAGCCAGTTGGAGATCGCAGCGTCGTAGGCCGCGGTCCGCGCATAGGCCTTCTGGGCGAGCCGCCGGCGCAGCGTGTAGGTCAGGGATCCGTCATGCCCGTCGAGGTCCGCGAGGACGGCCGCATAGTCGGCGCCGTCCACTACCACTGCCACGTCCCGGTGGTTCTTCGCCGCCGCGCGGATCATGGCAGGGCCGCCGATGTCGATGTTCTCGATGCAATCCTCGTACGAGCGCCCCGCCGCCGCCGTCGCTTCGAACGGGTAGAGGTTCACGACGAGCAGATCGATGGCCGGGATACCGTGCGCGAGCATTGCGGCCTGGTGCTCCGGATTGGCGCGGATGCCGAGAAGCCCGCCATGCACCGCCGGGTGCAGGGTCTTCACGCGCCCGTCCATCATCTCCGGAAAGCCCGTGAGGTCGCTCACGTCCCGCACCGGCAGGCCCGCCTCCTTCAGCGCCTTCGCGGTGCCGCCCGTGGAGACGAGGTCGATCCCTCGCTCGTGGAGCGCCCGCGCGAAATCGACGAGGCCGGCCTTGTCGGACACGGAGATGAGAGCGCGGGCAATGCGCTTGAGATCGGCAGGCATCGGCCTCTCCAGCGAGGGGGAAGGCGGGCGCGATACCATGAATGAACCCGCGGCGAAACAGCCGGCGCCGGCGGGATCGGGCTCAGGCGGGCTCCGGCGCGGTCTCCGACCGGCGCGCCGCCGCGAGGTTCTTGCCGGACGCGCGCTCGAAGCGCCAGCGCACCTCCGGCAGGGCGGCGGTGTTCACCCGCAGCACGATCTGTTCCGTGCGGCGGGAGCCGTTCACGGCGGAGAAGAACACGCTGTCCTCGATGGCGACATCGCCGGTGCTCGTCTCGAACGCCCAGGTCTCGTCGTCCGGCAGGGTGAGCGTCACCGCCCGCCCGCTCTCCCCGCGGCTCGTCCGGATGCCGGGGGCGAGGTGGAAGCGCAGCACCGCCTCGGCCTCGGCGGCCGTGCCCTGCCGGTGGAACAGGTCCTCGCCCTCCAGGCGCTCCCCGGCCGCATCGAGCCGCCAGCGCCGCTCCAGGGTCAGCCCGTGGCGGCGGTAGCCATCGTGGCGCGCGGCGACGGATTGCACGCCGCCCTCCTCGGAGCGCTCGGCCGCGACCGCGGCGGGCCCCGAGAGCACCACGGGCCCGAGGCGCCGGGTCAGCCATCCCGAGATCGCCCGGTCGAGCCACCAGCCCCGGGGCTCCAGGAAGCGGCAGCAGGATTCGTCGCCGACCGCGACCGTGGAATGGGCCGCCGTCGAACGGGAGGCGCGGGCGACGCTTTCGCCCACCGTCCGGGGGAGCCCGCAATTGACGATGATGCGCTGGCGCCCGCTCGAAAACTCGAAGGAGAGGCAGCCCGCACCGGCCTCGGCCGAATGGCGGACCGGCGGCGCGGCGCCCACATCCGCCACCACGAGAGCCTTGCCGGCCTCCAGGCGCTCGTAGCCGGAATGGGGGGCGTGATGGATCGGCTGGCTGCGCATGTCGTCGTACATGAGCAGGGTGGCGAGGTGATCGGCCGCCGTCACGCCCATCCCGTTGAAGTGCGAGAGCGTTCCGTCCCCGTGCCGGAACAGGCGCACCATCGGAAGCATCCGGTCGATGGCGCGGTAGAGCGCCTCCGGCGTGTCGACCTCGCGGCTCGCGAACATCTGGCGCAGGGGCAGGAGATCGAAGAGCAGGTCGATCAGGACCCGCGGGTTGCGGCTGGCATGGCCGCCGTCGGGCAGGATCTGCTCCCGCAACTCGCGGGCGAGGTGGCGCGTGCCGCGCTTCAGGGCCCCGTCGAGCCCCTCGCAGCACAGGCCCGCATAGCACAGGCCCACGGCCGCCATGAGCCGGCCCTGGGGCAGCGCGTGGCAATGGGCCGCCTTCTCGAGGTCGCGCACGCTGCGGCCCAAGGCGCGCAGGAAGCGCCCGTAGAAGGCGTGGTCCGCGCCCTCCAGGACGAAGGGCGACTGGCTGATGAAGGAGATCAATCGGCGGGCCACCACGGAGGGCTCGCGGGCGACGGGCTGGTGGCCGCCCCGGGTGGAGATGAACTCGTCGACGAGGGAGCGCGCGTTCGCCTGGGCGAGGGCCGTGCCGGCGGCGCGCAGGTGCCGGATCCACCCGAATCCGTAAAGCGCCTCGCCCCAGGCTTGGCTCAAGGGCATGAATTCGAAGGGCGAGCGCCCGCCCGTGGCGAGGGGCCGTCCGGCGAAGACGAAAAAGCCCCCGTAGATGTCGGTGGCGACGGTGGGATCGGCGGTGCGCAGGTCCTGGGGGGCGAAGAGCAGCCGTTTCGGCACCGGGGCCCGGAAGCGCGCGGTCGAGCAGGCCGCCCGGCCGCGCACGGCCCGGCCCGCCTCCTTCAGGGCGAGCCCGTACAGCCGCCAGCGATCCGGCCCCCAATCCACGTGCGCTCCCCAAGGCCCCAACCGAACGGCATCTTAGTCTTGGAAATCTCGCCGTTTGGTTAACGTTTGGTGACCGGACGTGATCGTGCGGTCAAGCCCGACGAAGGAAGCGCGCCGCGAAGAAACCGTCGAGGCCGGACCTTGCGGCATCCCCAAAGGGAAGGTGGCTCGGCAAGGTGCGCAGGTCCCCGGACCCGGTGACGACGCCCTCGAGGGGGATCTCCTCGGGCCGCACCGGCACCCGCTCGAATCCAGGATGGCGCGCCAGGAAAGCCTCGGCCTGATCCTCCCCCTCCTCGGGCTCGAGGGAGCAGGTGCAGTAGACGAGGCGCCCGCCCGGACGCACCAGGCGCGCGGCCGTGTCGAGAAGCCGGCGCTGCAGGCCGGCCAGCTTGTCGAGATCGGCCGCGCTCTTCGTCCAGGCGACGTCGGGATGGCGCCGGATCGTGCCGGTGGCGGAGCAGGGGGCGTCGAGCAGGATGGCATCGAAGGTCTCGCCCTCGAGCGCCGTCGCGTCGACCGCCCGGGTTTCGGCCTGGAGCCCGAGCCGGGCGAGGTTCTCCGCGAGGCGCTTCAGGCGCTTGGCCGAGCGGTCGACGGCGAGAACGTCGGCACCGGCGGCCGCGAGCTGCGCGGTCTTGCCGCCCGGCGCCGCGCACAGATCGGCGATCCGTTCCCCGGCCGAGGGGTTGAGGAGCCGCGCCGGCAGGGCGGCGGCCGCGTCCTGCACCCACCAGGCGCCCTCCGCATACCCCTCGAGATCCCGGATGGCGGTGCGGGCGAGGAGGCGCACGCTGCCCGTGGGCAGGACGAGGCCGCCCAGGCGCTCGGCCCATTCCGCCGGATCCGTCTTCACGGTGAGGTCGACGGAGGCTGAGCTGCGATGGGCCGCCGCGATGGCGGCGGCCTCGGGGCCGTAATGGGCCCGCCAGCGCCGGTGCAGCCATTCCGGCGTGTCCCGGAAGGCATCGTCGTCCCGAAGGATGGCGTCCCGCTCCCGCGCCACCCGCCGGAGCACCGCGTTGACGAGGCCGCTCATGGGCTTGAGGGCCCGGTCGGATCCCGCGAGGCGCACGGCGGTGTCCACGGCCGCATGGTCGGGCACATCGAGGAACAGGATCTGCGCCGCTCCGACGGTCAGGAGGTTGAGGAGGCGCGCATCCCGGGGCAGGCCCTTGTCGAGGCGCTCCGCGAGGGCGGCGCGGATCGTGCCGAGGCGCCGGAAGGCGACGGTGGCGATGGCCCTGGCGAGCGCAGCGTCCCGCGGCTCGAGGCCCGCGCCGGCGGCGAGCTCCTCGAACACGTCGTCGAGGGGCGCGGGCCGCTTCAGGACCTCCGCCACCATACTCCAGGCGAGGCGGCGGGCGTCGATGCCGTCGACGGCGGCGGCCTCGCTCAACCCCAGGGTCCCCGGCCGGCGGCACGGCCCCAGGGGCTGCGCCGGGGTACGCCCGGAACGCTCGCGCCGGCGCGGCGCAGGCCGCCGGAGCCGGCGAGGGCCTGGAGGGCCGCGATCCGGTTCTCGGTCGCGGGGTGGGTGGAGAACAGGTTGTCCATGCCGTGCCCTGAAAGGGGGTTGATGATGAAGAGGGGCGCGGTGGCCGGGTGGCGCTCCGCGTCGAGGTTCGGGACGTGTTGCACGCCGCCGGCGATCTTGGCGAGAGCGGAGGCGAGGGCCAGGGGCTCGCCGCAGATCTCGGCGCCGATGCGGTCCGCGTCGTATTCCCGCGAGCGGCTGATCGCCATCTGGATGATCATCGCGGCGAGGGGCGCCAAAAGGGCGGTGCCGATCATCACCAGCGGGTTCGGCCGCTCGCCGCCCCGCCCGCCGAACAGGAAGCCGAACTGGGCGAGGGTCGAGATCGCGCCCGCCACGGTGGCGCTCACGGTCATGATGAGGGTGTCGCGGTTTTTGATGTGGGCCAGCTCGTGGGCCATCACGCCGGCGAGTTCGCCCCGGTCGAGCAGGCACAGGAGCCCCGTGGTGGCGGCCACCGCCGCGTTCTCGGGGTTCCGGCCCGTCGCGAAGGCATTCGGCTGCGGGTTGTCGATGAGGTAGACCCGCGGCATCGGCAGGCCGGCGCGCCGGCTCAGGTCCCGCACCATGGCGACGAGCTCGGGCGCCGTCCGCTCGTCCACCTCCACGGCGCCGTGGGCGCGAAGGGCGAGGCGGTCGGAATTCCAGTAGGCGAAGACGTTCGTCGCCGCGCCGAGCCCGAGGGCGATGAGCATGCCGTTCGGGCCGCCGAGCATGTAGCCCACGACGCCGAACAGGGCGGTCAGTGCGGCTAAAAGCAGGCCGGTCTTGACGGTGTTCATCCGGGTCTCCACCTCGTCGTCATGCCCCGGGCCCAGGAGGCCCGGCTCGAATCTAATGTGGGAAGGCTGCGGGTCCGGCCCAAGATGGGCCCCGCGAGCCGCGATCCGTGCGAGACCATGAGCGAAACCGACACCTCCGGCCCGATGCCCGAAAAAGCCCTGTCCCCCGAGGCGCAGCGTGCGCTCGCGGAAGCCGCCGAGCGCCGGGCCGCCATCGACGCCCGGGCCGCCGAGCTCGCCAAGGCCAAGGAGCACAAGGGCCGCGGCGGCCTCGAGCCGGTGCGCTACGAGGACTGGGAGGTCAAGGGGCTCGCGAGCGACTTCTGACGGACCGCGCCGCACTGGGCTCTAGGCACGGCTTCTCGGCGTCGCTCCTGTGGAGCGGCCCCTTTCCCTCGCCGCTGGTGCGGGAGGCAGGGGCTGAAGGGGAGCGGGACGCTGGCGGTCCGGCTTGTGTTGGTGGGGAAGAAGAGGCCAGAAGCCCCCAGCGTCCCGCCGGCGTTCTTGTCAGACCGGATCGGCCCCGCACTCCGGCCCTTTGCCTCGCGTGAGGCGCATGGCCTTAAGCTGGTCCTGCCAGGGCGCCACCGTAGTATGGCGCGGGCGGGCCTCTTGGGGCAGCGGGCCGTGCAGGCGACGCCAGAGCTGGTCGTCTCCCGTCGGTGGCGCTGCCTTGCGCC
>DASZBD010000028.1:0-93880 GCA_035944475.1 Microvirga sp. | reverse complement strand
TCCCCCGAGCCCTTGTCCTTCCACGTCTCGGAGGTCGCCACCCGAAGGTTCACCACAGGCTCCCCCGAGTTCAGCCGACGCACCTCAGGATCCCGGCCCAAGTTCCCAACCAGGATCACCTTGTTCACACTCCCCGCCATGAGGGACCTCCGCTTGTCATCACTTCCCGCGTTCGCGCCCGTCGCAGGCGCGGGATCACGGGATCGTTTCACGCACTCCTGGCCATGCTCGGCCATCACCGTATGTTCTATATTTGTTCCAACGACGAATCAAGCCCCGCAGGGGGGCTGCGGGGCTTGGGATAGGCTTCGGTCCTTAAAGCGGGGCCTACTCGGCCGCGTGCAGCAGCCTCACATGGGACTGCGAGCGCTGCACGTCGCGAAGCGTCTCGGCGAGATAGTTGAGCCGCTTGATCGTCTTGTCGAGGTCGACCTTCGCGACGGCGTTGAGGTCATAGGCGTTGCGGCCGCGGTAGAGGCGGTTCACCTCCGCCTCCATGTCGGCGGCCATCTCGCGGATGCGGCGCACGAGGGTGTCGGCGATGAGGTCCGCATTGGCGTCGACCACGCAGAAGCCGACCTGGCTGGCGCTTTCGTGTGACATCTCAGATCCTCCCAAATCCTGCTGTGGCAATCTCAGGCGGCGCGCCGGCCGTCTGCTGCATCGTGCAATCCGAGCCGGGCGGCGAGCGCGCGTGCCGTGGCGGGGCCGATCCCGGGCAGTTGTTCGAGCTGAGCCCGCCGGTTGGCGCTCGCCTGGAAAGCCCGGTGATAGCCGTGGCGCTCGCGCCAGATCTGGTCGATCGCGGCCGCCTTCGACGGGTGGCGAAAGCCCATCCGCGCCGTGCCGCCGCTCTCGAGCGCCCGCATGCAGCGCTCGAAGGTTCGGCGGCCCACGCTCTCCGTCACCGCCGCCGAACAGATGGTGAGGATGACGGCTCGCGCAAAGGCGTCCGCTCCCTCTGGCGCCCGGCGGGCGGAGACCTCATATGGGTTCAAGTCGTGCTGGGCGAAGACCATCGCCGACCCTCCCACAACATTGTGTTCACTTTTTGTTCCAGGCCGCCTGAAGCAGCCGGACGAGGGTGCTTCCCGCGCGGCGGATGCGCCGGGCGGGACGCCAGGGCGTGGCCGACCGGGCGGCGGTCCGAGCCGGGCCCCGTGGCCGCGCGACGAGACGGCTCGCAGGGGCAGCCTCGGCCTCATCGCGCATCGGCTCCAGCCCGGCGGGCTCGGGCTGGGGAACACTGCGCTTCGGCCAGTCCGCCACCTCCTGCCGCGCCTCCTCGAAGGAGCGCGCGAGGTCCACGTCTGGGCCGTGGCCATAGGCCTCGGCGGCGCAGGAGAACGCCTCCATGAACGGCGTCAAGCGGCACCAGCTCTTTTCGGCGACATGCATCGGCCACAGCCACAGCCCATCCGCCCGGCGATGCGCCAGCGCCTCCCGCTCGATGAAGTAGCCCGTCCGCTTGTGTTCGAGACCGCTCTCGACAACCGCCCAATCCTCGTTCTCGAAAAGGGGGGGGCGTTCCTCCACCACCATGGCCATTTCTGTTGCCTTTCGTGGGCGCCAGGCCTTCTGCCGGGCTGCCATCAATCCGGCCAAATCAGGCCGGATCTAGAACAAATATAGAACATACCACCGCGAGTCCGGTGTCAAGCAAGCTCTCGCGCAGGCCTGTTCTTGTTCGTGAGAGACCCTTATCTGGGAGGCGCGGGGGCGCAGCGCCAGAGATGCGAGGGCAGGTCGGCCGCAAAACTTGCCGGCCTCTTGCCCGCAGCCCCCGAAGCTTGACCATAACCCTGCGGCGGAGACGTCCATGAGTGCCAATGCCCGATCGAGCGCCGATCCCTTGAAGCGTCTCGAGGAGATGCGCGCCTCCTTCGAGCGGCTGCGGACGGAGCGCATCCGGGCCGAGGGCGAGGTGGAGCGCCTCGCCCGGGAACTCGAGGCCGCCCGCAGCGAGGCGAAAGCCGCTTTCGGCACGGACGACGAGGGCGAGATCGAAGCCCTCATCGGGGAGGCCCGGGCCCGCAACGCGGCGCTCGTCGACGAGTTCGCCGCCCTCATCCGCGGCATCGAATCAAAGCTCCAAAGCCTCGGAGACGGCCGTTGAGCGCCGGCGATCCAGACCGCGACCTCGCCCGCCTCGAAGCCCTCCTCTCGCGCCAGGAGGGCCGGCGGGACGCCCTGCGCCGCCGGGTGAGCGCGCTGACCGGCGAGGTGGAACTCGCCAAGGGCCGTCTTGCCCTCAAAGGTGAAGTCGAGACCTTCATCGAGGCGGCCCATGCCGCCGCGAGCCGGCGCAACCTCTCGGCCTTCGAGACCCTGCTCACCGCCCTCGTTCAGGAGGTGCTGCCGGGCGAGAAGCCCGTGTCGCTCGACCTCTCCACCGAACGCGGCCTGCCCTCCCTCGACGTCAACGTGCAGCGCCCCGACGGCACCCTCGAAGACGTGCTGGAGGACAATGGCGGCGCCCTCACCAACGTGATCGGCATGGCCCTGCGCCTTATCGCGGTGGTGAAGGCGGATGCGGGCCGCTTCCTCGCCCTCGACGAGGCCGATTGCTGGATCGCGCCCGAGCGCGTGCCGGCCTTCTACCGGGTGCTGGAGGACGGGGCGGCGCGTCTCGGCGTCCAGTGCCTCGCCGTCTCGCACCACGACCTGTCCGGCTTTGCGGGGCAGTTCCACGTGTCGCGGGTGACGGGCGACCCGGTGAGCGGCGTCGGCATCGCCGCGGCGGATCTCGCGCCCGCATGGGACGAGGCGCAGCCGGGCCTTCGCTTCATCCGCCTCTTGAACGTGCAGGCCTATGCGGATGCCACGCTCCGCCTCAGCCCCGGCGTCAACGCGCTGGTCGGCCCCAACAACCGGGGCAAGTCCACCTTCATCCGCGCCCTGCGCGCCGTGTTCTACGGGGAAGCCCGGGACAGCCTCGTGCGGGCGGGCGCGAAATCGGCCACCGTCGAGATCGGCCTCGCGGGCGGGCGCACCTTGCGCTTCTCGCGCCAGCCCCGGCGCAATCCCGTGAACCTCTGGTCGCTCCACGAGCCCGACGGGGGGGTGGTGGAGGAACGCGGCATCCGCCACGAGACGGGCGGGCGCACCGTGCCGGACTGGGTCGACGCCCTGTGTCGGATCACCAAGGTGGAAGAGCTCGACGTCCATATCGCCCACCAGAAATTCCCGGTCTTCCTCCTCGGCGAGGCCCCGTCCCGGCGCTCCGCCGTCCTCTCCATCGGCCAGGAGGCGGGCTACATCCGCGACATGCTGGCGATCCACCGGGAGCGCTGCCGGCGCGACGCCGATCTCGTGAAGGCCGGCGAGCGCGAACTCATCGAGGCGGATGCGAGCTTGCGGGCGCTTGAGGGTCTCGACGCCCTGCGCGCGGAGCTCGGCGGTGCCCGCGAGCGGGCCGCGGCCCTGCGCGACTCGACGGAGCGCCTCGCCGCCCTCGATGCGCAGGGCGCGCGGCTCCTGCGGCTGCGTGAGGCGCTGGGCCGGGCCGCGGCGCGGCTTGACGCGAGCGTGGCTCTGCCGGATCCGGAGCGCGTCGCCGCCCTGCGGAGCGCCCTCGACGAGGCGCGCGAGCGGGAGCGGGCGGGACAGCGCCTCGCCCAGTCCGCCCGAGCCTTGCGTCTTGCGCAGGCCCGCAGCGCCGTGCTGGCCGGGTGCCCGCAGGCCGCGCCCGTTCCGGAAACCACCGCCGAGGCCGAGCGCGCGCTCGGCCGCATGACCGCCCTCGGCGCGGCCATCGAGGCTGCGCAGGCGCGGCTCGCCGCGGCGGAGGCGGGACTTGCGGTGGTGCGCGCCGACATGGCGGGCCTGGTCGATGCCACGGGCGGGCGCTGCCCCACCTGCGGCTCGTCGGTGGACGCCGAGACCCTCCTCGACCACGGCCACGCCGCATCCCAGGCCGCCGCATGATCCTCGCCCCAGGCCAGCGTCTCCAGCGCCCCGCATCCGGAGGCCTTCTCGTCATCGGCGACCCCCATGTGGGGTCGCGCCGCCCCGGCCGCCGCAAGGATGCGGAGTGGCCCTCCGCCCTGATGCGCAAGCTCGAGGCCTGCGTCCGGGAGGCGAACGCCCGCGACCTCGTGCCGGTGATCCTCGGCGACCTCTTCGACCGCCCGGTGGAGCGGGACGTGGCCCTGAAAGCTGCGCTCATCCGCACCCTCCAGGGCTTCCGGCACCGCGCCATCGTCAATGTGGGCAACCACGACATGGCGCATACGGCCTTGAGCGACGGCGACAGCCTCGCCCTCCTAGGATTGTGCGACGTGGTGGACGTCGTGGCGCAATCGGGCCCGGTGGCCATGCTCGATCTTGGTGGGGAGCGGCTCGGCATCGGCATGACGCCGTTCGGGCAGGATATCCCGACCTCGGTGGCGGGGGCGTTGCCGGAGGCCGACCGCGTCGCGTGGTTCACCCATCACGACATCGCCTTCGAGGGCGCCTATCCGGGCTCCCTGCCGGCCCACGAAGTGGAGGGCGCGGCCCTCGTCGTGAACGGCCACATGCACCGGACGCAAAAGCCCGTGCTCGCCGGCGCGACGCGCTGGCTCAATCCCGGCAACATCGCCCGGATGTCCGTCGACCTTCTGCATCATGAGCCCCGGGCCTGGATTCTCGCCGGGCCGGGCGATCTTGCCCCCGTGCCGCTTCCGCACGAGGCGGACGTGTTCGACCTCACCGGCCGTTTCGTGGAGGCGGCCGGCGACGCGGCAGTCGCCGCCGCCGTCGAGAGCGCCTTCGTGTCGCTCCTGCAGGCCCAGGCGCCCGCAGACCTCAAGCGGAGCGACGACGGCTCCCTCATCCGCGAGGAGATCGAGGCGAAGTTCGCGGCGGACGGCACGCCGGATGCGGTGCGCGCCATCGTGCGCTCGCTGCTCGGCGAGGCCGTGGAGCGCGGGGGACGGGGCTAGAAGCCGAACGGGTCGGCGTACGGCACCTTGCGCCGCCGCACCGGCGTCTCCGGCAGGATTGGGCGGCCGATATCGACCGACACCAGGCCCTCGCAGGCGAGCGCCAGCACCGCCGCGACCCCGTCCGCCGCATTGAGCGCGCAGCCGGCGCAGTCGACGAGGCGCATGGTCCCGCACTCGTCGAGCTGGTGCAGGATGCGCACCCGGTCGCCCGCGCTCACGGGCGTGCGCTTGCAGGCGAGGATGAGCTTCACCGTCGTGAAGCGCGGTTCGGCGCGCACGCTCGCGGCGGTTTCGAACGAGAAGGTCCGGCCGTCCTCGGCGATGGCGCCCTGGAGCATCGCGACGCGCAGCGGATGGACCGCAAGGTCCTCGTCCGTGACGATGTCGACGAGGTGGGGCGTACCGTCCCGAACCACCTCGAAATCCGCCGCATGCGCGATGGTCTCCTCGCCGGTGTGGAACAGGGCAGGCGCTGCCGGAGCGCGCAGCTGCTCCACCTCGGGGTCGAGTTCGCAAAGCGCTAGGTAATCGGCCACGAGCGCTTGGCGGGTCAGCGCCGCGGGAGCGGCTTCCCGGGCCGGCCGGCGGGCGCCGCGCCGCTGGCGGCGGCTTGAGAGATCGACGAGGGCAGGGGCAGGCATCGCTTCTCCCGCGCAGATGCAAAGAGGGCCGAGACGAGGCGCCATGGCGCTGCCGTCGAGGCAGGTTGGCGCCAGGGAACAAATAAGGAACAAACAAGCATCCGTCAATCGACGGAGCGCATTGCTGCAAAGCTTGCTTCGCGCGAAAGGCCACGGTTGCTTGCGGAGGCGGGATCAGCCGCCGAAAACACCTGCGACACACCGACTCGCGGGGGCTCGAAAACCCTTCAACACTCGACCGAATCACTCCATTTCTGCTATAGAACAAAGCACGAACTGACGGGTGCTTCGCGCACCTCGCGAGCCCTCCCGGGACGCCCGTCGACGAGGTGAAAGCGCATGAACACCACCGACAAGAAGATCGCCGAGGTTCTGGCGAAATTCGGCGAGCCCATGGCCGGCAACGTCTGGCGGGTCCAGGGCACGCCCGTGATCTATCACAAGGCCCTGGAGCGGATCGCCGCTCAGGCCAAGATCGCCTTCGACAGCCCCACGCTCGTGCGCGCTGAGCGCGACGAGGCCGTGATCCTCGTCACCGGCCGCATGGGGGAACGGGTCGAGTGGTCGATCGGCGAGGCGCTCATCGGGGTCAACTACCGGGTCTCCGGCAAGCAGGCGGCCTACGTCTACGCCATGGCCGAAAAGCGCGCCAAGGACCGGGTGATCCTCAAGCTCATCGAACTGCACGGCCTCGTCTATTCCGAGGAGGAAGCCGACGAGTTCAAGCAGGGCCGCCTGGGCGAGGAGGCCCCCGCTCCCGAGGCGCCGAAGACCGCCGTCGAGGTGATCGGCCCCGGCGCTTCCGTCGAGGAGGAGCTGAAGCAGAAGATCAAGAAGGCGAAGAACATCAACGCCGTCACCGATCTCATGCTGCACGCCGACACCCAGCGCATGCTCGGCGACCTGCCGGAGGGCGTCCGGGACGAGGTGCGGGACTTCGCCAAGGCCCGCCTCGTCGAGCTCGGCTGGCCGGCCAAGAAGGCCGCCTGACGCCGGCGCGCCTGCACGCTGCCGGGCCGGGGCCGCAAGCCCCGGCCTTTTTCGTTTCACGCTCCGTTAAGGACCCGTTCGGCCGATGCCGCCAGCCGCCCTCGCAGCCCAGAACGCCCTCGCTCTCGACGAGCGCCTGGCGGGCGTGGTGGAACGGGTGACCTTCCACAGCGACCAGACCGGGTTCGGCGTGCTGCAGGTGCGGGCGAGGGGCTACCGACGGCTCGTCACCGTGGTCGGGCACGTGCCGAGCGTGGCGGTCGGCGAGTTCGTGGAAGCGCGCGGCGCCTTCGCGCAGGATCCGAGCCACGGCGTGCAGTTTCGCGCCGACGAGCTTGCAGTCTCGATGCCGACGGGGGTCGACGACCTGCGGCGCTTTCTCGGTTCCGGCCTCATCAAGGGCATCGGCCCTGCCTTCGCGGGCCGTCTCGTCGCGTCCTTCGGCACCCGGGTGCTCGACGTCATCGAGAACCATCCGGACGAGCTCGCCCGCGTTCACGGCATCGGCATCGCCCGGGCGCAGGTGATCGCCGAGGCTTGGCGCGAGCACCGGGCCTTACGCACCATCGCGGCGTTCATGCGGGAGCACGGCATCGGCGGCGCCCTCCTCACGCGCATCTACCGGCTCTACGGCCGCGAGGCCGTGGCGGTCATTACCGAAGACCCCTATCGGCTTACCGTTGATATCCCGGGCTTTGCCTTCGCGGCGGCGGACCGCATCGCCCGGCGCCTCGCGGTCGCGCCGGAAGCGGCCCTGCGCCTGAAGGCCGGCGTGGCGAGTGTGGTGGCTGACGCGGTGGAGGAGGGCCATTGCGGCCTGCCGCGCGACGAGGCCATCGAGCGCGCCACGGTTCTCCTCGGCGTGCGCACCGTCGAGCTCGAGCCCGTGGTGGAGGCGCAATGCGCCGCCGGCGAACTCGTCGCCGACACGGTCGAGGGCCGCGCCTGCCTGTTTCCCCGCGGGCTCTACGGCGCCGAGATGTATGTGGCCGCCCGGCTCGGCGAACTCGCGCAAGGCTCGCTGCCCTGGGGCGATCTCGAGCCCGAGGCCGCCGTCGCCCGCGCGGAATCGGCCCTCGGGGTGGCGCTATCGGGATCGCAGCGCGCGGCGCTCGCCGAGGCGTGCCGCTCCAAGGTGCTTGTGGTCACGGGCGGGCCGGGGGTGGGCAAGACCACCCTCGTACGCGGCCTCCTGCACCTTGCGGGCGAGCGGCACGTTCCGGTGGCGCTCTGCGCTCCCACGGGGCGGGCCGCCCGGCGCCTCGCCGCCGTGACGGGGCTCGAGGCGAAGACGATCCACCGGCTGCTCGGGGCGGTCGATGGCGGCGTGCGGCGCGGCCCGGAAGCGCCCCTCGCCTGCGGCCTTCTCGTCCTCGACGAAGCCTCCATGGTGGATGTGCGCCTCATGACGGCGCTCCTGCGGGCGCTGCCCGATCACGCGGCGCTCGTGGTGGTGGGCGACGTGGACCAACTGCCCTCCATCGGTCCCGGCCAGGTGCTCGCCGACATCATCCGTTCGGGCTGCGTCCCGGTGGCGCGCCTCGACGAGGTATTCCGCCAGGAGCAGGAGAGCCGCATCATCACGGCGGCGCATGCCATCAACCGGGGCGAGGCGCCGGACCTGGAGCGCCGGCCGGATTCGGATTTCCACTTCGTCGATGCGGCAGGCCCCGACGAGGTCATGGCGAAGATCGTGACCCTGGCCCGCGACCGCATTCCCGGGCGCTTCGGCCTCGATCCCGTGCGCGACATCCAGGTCCTGTGCCCGGTGAACCGGGGAGCCCTCGGCGCGCACCGCCTCAACCGGGATCTTCAGGCCGTGTTGAACCCCGGCGGCGGCCCCGCGCTCTCCCGCGGCGGCTGGAGCTTTTCGGCAGGCGACAAGGTCATGCAGGTGCGCAACGACTACGACCGCGACGTGTCGAACGGCGAGCTCGGTCTCGTGCGCGCCGTCGACCTCCAGGGGGGCGATCTCACGGTGGCGTTCGACGAGCGCGTGGTGGCGTATGCGCAGGCCGAACTCGACGAATTGCAGCTCGCCTACGCGACGACGATCCACAAGGCGCAGGGCTCGGAGTTCCCTGCGGTGATCATCCCGGTGGTGCCCCAGCACGCGACGATGCTTCGCCGTAGCCTGCTTTACACCGCCGTGACCCGCGGCAGCCGCGTGGTCGTGCTGGTCGGGCACCGGGGCACGTTGTTCCAGGCGGTGAGCGAGGGCGAAACCTCAAGTCGCTGCACGCGCCTCGAGGGATGGCTGAGAACCATGCAGGGCTGACGCAGCCCCGCGCTTCTCATTCTCGCCCGGTGGAGGTGGGGTCGGGCCCGCCGGAACCGTCGAGACCCAACCCCACTCCGTGCCCCTCCCGCAAGGGGAGGGACGTGACGCTTACCGCGCCTTCACGGCGGTGTCGGGGAAGTCGCTGAAGAGGCCGTCGACGCCGAGGGCGTAGAAGGCCTTGTACTCAGCGGCGGGATCGCCCTTGAAGGTCGCCGAGAGGCGGCGCGGCTCGTTGCGGAACGTCCAGGTGTGGACGAAGAGCCCGGCCGCATGCGCGTTCTTCACCACGTCGGTGGCGGGCGCGAGGGTGCGGTCCTGCTCGTCCGTCTTGCCGTCGCCGTTCACGTCGTCGGCCTTGCCGTCGTTGTTGGCGTCGACGCCCTTGGTGGCGAGAATGTAGGGCTTCCACGGCCCGACGCCGTCAGCATAGGTCTTGATCTCCTTGAGCCCCTCGGGCGTCAGCAGATCCGTGTTGAGGCGCTTGTCGCCCACCACCACGAAGTCGTAGGGCCGGTCGTAGGGCGGAGTGAGGGTCACGCGGCCGTTGAGGTCGACGTCGTCGCCGTCGATGAGCTGCACGAGGCGCACCTGCGTCTTGGTGCGCAGGTATTTCAGGTTCGCGGTCTCGAAGCTCTGGATGATCACCGGCGAGGTTTTCTCCGTCCAGCCCGCGGCCTTCAGCACGTCGAGCAGGCGGTCCTCCAGCGGCAGGCCGAGCGCCGAATGGAAGGTCGGGTGCTTGGTCTCGGGATAGATGCCGATCGTGCGGCCGGTGCGGGCGCTCTCGGCCTTGGCAAGGTCGATCACCTCCTGCAGGGTCGGGACCGCGAACTGGCCGTTCTTCGACTGGTCGCGCTCGCTCATCGACTGCTTGGCGCGGAGCGTCTTGATCTCCGCGAGGGTGAAGTCGGAGGCGAACCAGTCGGTGGTGTCGACGCCGTCCACCTTGCGGGTGGTCTTGCGCGAGGCGAATTCAGGCTTCTCGCCCACGTTCGTGGTGCCGCCGAGCATCGGCTCGTGGCGGGCGATGAGCACGCCGTCCTTCGTCGCCACGAGATCGGGCTCGATGAAGTCGGCGCCTTGCTCGATCGCGAGCTTGTAGGCCTCGATGGTGTGTTCCGGCAGGTAGCCGCTGGCTCCCCGGTGGCCGACGACGAGCGTGCGCTCGCCCGTCAGGGTCTTCTCCTGCGCGGCGGCAGGCGTGAGGAAGGCGGCGGTGAGCGCCGTCGCTGCGAGAAGTACGTTTTTCATGATGCCTCCCTTCGTGGAGCCGCCTCCACGAACCGGCATCGTGCCGGCTCCCCCTGGAGGCCGCAAGAAGGACGGCTCCCCCTGTCACACCGGCTTGACAGTTTTGCGACAGGGGGTGGGGTCAGGCGCGGGCGGGAACCGCCCCGAAGCGGGCGCTTGCGGGAAGCCCCTGGGCGATGAGGCCTACCGCCACCGCTTTGAGCAGATCGCCCGGCAGAAAGGCGAGGCTCGACAGGGCCGCCGTGGACAGGGGCAGGCCGGCCTTCCAGGCGACGACCGGGATGCCGCAGGCATAGATCACGAGGATGCCGCCAACGACAGAGGCGACGGCTCCCGCAACCGCGGTCGGGACGGAGCGCAGCCAGGCGAAGACGAGCCCCGTCGCGACGACGCCGGGGAGCCAGCCGACGAGGAAGCCCACGGTCGGCCCGTAGAACACGCCGAGACCGCCCCGGCCGCCCGCAAGGAGCGGCGCGCCGAGCGCCACCACGGCGATGAAGAGCAGGACCGCGAGGGCGCCCTGGCGCGGCCCGAGCACGACGCCGGCGAGCATGACCCCGAGGGTCTGCGCCGTGATGGGCACGCCGGCGAGGAACGGCAGGTCGAAGCGCGGGATGAGCCCCAGCACCGCGATGAGGGCGGCGAACAGGGCGATGCGGACGAGAGCGCGGGTGGTCAGGATCGATCTCCTTTGGCGGTTTCGCGGCGGTGTAGGACATCGAAGCCCCTGGCGTCGAGGGACTCGGCGACCGCGTCGGCCATGCGCAGCGTGTCCGCCACGAAGGGCGGGATGAGGCGCAAGCCCGCCCGCCGGCCCGTTCGCGCCCGCCAGGCCTCCTCCCGTTCGCCCCAGAGCGCGAGGAGAACCGGGACGAAGCGGATGAGGAGCGCGACGGCAAGGGCAGGGGCACGGGGATTGATCCCGACGAGGCGCAGCGGGCTCAAGAGCGGGCGCAGGGTGTCGACCATGGCCTGCATGGTCGACGTGAGGGTGACGAGACTCGCGATCAGCACCATGACGAGGATCCGCAGGATCGTCGTCGCCGCAACGGCCCACGAGACGAAGCAGCCCTGGAGGGCGCCGATCACGAGGAGGAACGGGAGGAGCGGCTTCAAGAGCGAGAGCCGCCGCAGCGCCTCGCGACCGAGGGAGGCGTAGAGCGCCAGGGTTCCGGCGAGAAGCGCGAGGAGAACGAGGGGGCTTTCGACCGGCAGGATGGCGAGGCTCGCCACCGCCATGCCGGCGAGCTTTGCGCCCGTCGGGACGCGGTGCAGCCAGGTCGGGCCGGGAAGATAGCCGGCGATCATGTGACCTCGCCGCCCGCATCGCGGGCCGCCTCGCGGTAGGCCGGCAGCACCGCCGAGGGCGGGCCGTCCTTGCGGATGCGCCCGGCCTCGAGCCACAACACCCGGTCGAAATCGGCGAGGAAATCGAGGTCGTGGCTCGCCATGACCACGGGGGGAGCAAGCCGCCGCAACTCGTCGGCGAAAGCGAGGCGATTCGTGAGATCGAGGCTCGCGAACGGCTCGTCGAGCAGGACGAGGTCGGGCTCGAGCGCCAGCACGCTGATGAGGCAGACGAGTTGCTTCTGGCCGCCCGACAGTTCATGCACCGGCCGGTCCGCCCAGGCGCTGCGCCCGAACCGGTCCAGCCAACGGGCGGCCTCCTGCGCGGCGGCCTTGCGGGCGAGGCCGCGCTCCTCGAAGCCGAAGGCCACCTCCTCCAGGACCGTCGGGAAGATGATCTGCTGATCGGGGCTCTGGAACAGGAAGCCCACCCGGCGCGGCAGGCTCTTGCGGTGCTCCGCGGTGTCAAGGCCAAGGGTCTTCACGGTGCCCTCGTCCGGCAGGGCCAAGCCGTGGGCGAGGCGTAGGAGAGAGCTCTTGCCGGAGCCGTTGCGGCCGATGAGCCCGACCCGCCGCTCGGCCAGGGCCAGGCTGATCCCGTCGAGGGCCCGTCGGGCGCCGCGGGTCAGCGTCACATTCTGCAGAACGAGATGGGGGGTGGAGGGCAAGGAGGGCTCGCGACCGGGGCGCAGGGAGCGGGTTTCTATCCCATCGAATCGCAAAGCGCGAGAAAAGGACCGGGCCGGGTGATTCGGGCGAGCGCGACATCCGTGGTGACGCGACGGAGCACCGAACGGCCGCTTTTGCACCTCCAAAAGCCCTGTTTTCGCGCCGGATGCACGATTCATCGCTGCCGCTATTGACAGCACGACCGGTAAAACGATTCACTTCTGAAGAAAGCAAACAACCGCAAGCAAAAGCGGGCTCAAGAGACAGAAGTCCTGGGGGAGATTGCTTGATGGAAAGCGCTAGGAAGCTTGGCCACTCGCCCGTCGTTGCGACGGGCGGCGCACAGCCGGCCGAATTGATGAACCTGCACGAGAAGCGCCGCGCCCTGCATGATCGTCTGACGCAAATCGACCGTCTGCTCCGCGACGCGCGGGATCGCCAGCGCTTCTGCCGCGACCCGGAGAGGGCCGCGCAGGCGCTCGCCGACGAGCGCACCTACCTTGCCGAACTCGACGGCCTCATGACCCGCATCCGCGCGGTCGAGGGCAAGCTGCTCCTCACGCGGCGGTCCTGTCACTAGGGTCAGGGAAGGGCAATTCCTGCCGGAATGTCGAACCTCGACGGGGCGGCTGCCCCGCGCGAGGCTGGTCGCGCTCGACGCCTGTCCGAGCGAGGCTGCGCTGCCTCGCGGCGTTCGCAACGGTTTCTTCGAGCGGTCGTCAGGCCTGCGGCGCCCCTTGGCGCTCGTCCTCGCGTTCCCCGTGGCGCTCGGGCCCGGTGAGGGCGGCGGCGAGCTGCTCGGCGATGAGGGCGAAAGAGGCGGATGCCGAGGCGGCGGCGGGCCGGTCCGCCGTGGGCTCGTCGATGAACTCCCAATCGCCGAAGAGGTCGAGGGTGCTGGTGCCGGGCAGGTCCGGGGCGAGATAGGGCGTGATCTCGAGCCATGGCCGGCCCTGGCTGCGGGGGATCACCCGGGTGACGCGGCCGTAGAAGCTCGTGAGGGTGCTGCGCACGAAATCGCCGACCTGCGGCTCCCGGTTTTTCGCTGCGGCGAGCGCCTGTTCGGCCTCCTCCAGGAGACCGCGGTAATGGGCCACCAGCGCCTCAAGCTCCTTGACGTTGGTCATCGCTCCCGAACCGTTCTTCTCGATCTGCGACATAACATTCGGGGCGGCCGCCGCGTTGACAAGACTTCTTTAAGGAATTTTGTCGGGTTCGCGGCTTCTTCAGGTGATTCGGTTAACGGGCGGGTCGGCTGGGGTCGCGTTCGCGGCCGGATTTCCCTCTCGACAAATCGCGTGGGGGCCGGTATGGCCCTCCGCTCAACCTTGTTTGCTGCCGGACGAACGATCGCCGCCGCGGTCGTGGGGACGGCTTACCGAAAGATTGGAAGTTCCTTGCAGGTTCTCGTTCGCGACAACAATGTCGAGCAAGCGCTCCGCGTGCTGAAGAAGAAGATGCAGCGCGAAGGCGTGTTCCGTGAGATGAAGCAGCGGAAGGCTTACGAGAAGCCCTCCGAGAAGAAGACCCGCGAGAAGGCCGAAGCCGTTCGCCGCGCCCGCAAGGCCGCCCGCAAGCAGGCCCAGCGCGAAGGTCTTCTGCCTGCCCCGAAGCGCCGCGAGCCGGCTCCTCGTCCGGGCATGGCGCCGCGTCCTCCGCGCCCCTGATCGCCCGGCGTCCGTCTCGGACGCCACGGGACAGATCTCCGTTCTTCAAGGCGTGCCGTGACCCTGGTTCACGGCACATTTTCGCGTGTCCGCCCTTCGGCCGAGCGCCAGGCCGTCAGCCGGCTTTCGGCCGAGACCGCTTCTTGCCCGCCGGCTTGCCTCCCTTGCCCACGAACCGGTCCTTCTTGCCGGGGCCGTCGCTTCCGCGCTCGGCCCCATGGGGCGCGCCCTTCCGGAACGGCTTCTTCGCGCGGTAGCTTGGGCCCGTCCGGTCGTTCTCGCCGGGGGGCGAGGCGGGTTCGATCCGGATGTCCTCGTCGTTGGACGAACGCCGGACCGCGGCGGCGAATTTCGGCGCCATCGACTCGACGATCCCGAACTTGGTGTCCCGGTCGAAGATCCGGATCGGACCAATCTCCCGCTTGGTGACGTGCCCGAGGCGGCAGATGATCGGCAGGAGCCAGCGCGGATCCGCGTTGTTGCTGCGGCCCACATTCATGCGGAACCATACCATCGGAGCTTCCGGGCGGTCGCCCGGCACGCGCTCCCGGCGCTCACGCCCGCCGGTCTCCTCGCGGGCCTCCTTGGGCCGCCGGGTGGGCTTCTCGCCCACGTCGACGAGTTCCTCCGGCGCCGGCAGCCTCGCCCGGTAGAGCCGCGCCAGGGCGGTCGCGATCTCCTCGGGGCTACGCTCCGCGAGCAACATCCGCGCGAGGGCCAGATCCTCGTCCGTCGGCTCCTCCAAGGCTGCGAGTTCCTGCGCGAGCCTCTGCTGGTCGCCGGCCCTGATCTCGTCCGCCGTCGGGGGCGGCCCCCATTCGACGTCGACCCGCGCTCCGGCGATCAGCGCCTCCGCCTTGCGCCTGCGCGTGAACGGGACGAGGAGGACGCACACGCCCTTGCGGCCCGCCCGGCCCGTGCGGCCGGAGCGGTGGAGGAGCGTTTCCTTGTCGTTCGGCAGGTCCGCATGGATGACGAGGCCGAGATCCGGCAGATCGATGCCGCGCGCCGCCACGTCCGTCGCCACGCAGACCCGCGCCCGGCCGTCCCGGAGCGCCTGGAGCGCATGGCTCCGCTCGTTCTGGGTGAGCTCGCCCGAGAGCGCCACGGCCGAGAAGCCGCGCTCCGTGAGGCTGGCGTGGAGGTGCCGGACCGCCTCGCGGGTATGGCAGAACACCATGGCGCCCCGCATCTCGAAGAAGCGCAGCACGTTCACCACCGCGTGCTCGATCTCGTTCGGCGCGATGCGCACGGCCCGGTACTCGATGTCGCCGTGGGGCTGGCTCTTGTCGACCGTATCGATCCGCAGGGCGTCGCGCTGGTAGCTGCGGGCGAGGGCGGCGATCTCCCGCGGCAGGGTGGCGGAGAACAGGAGGGTGCGCCGCTCTTCCGGCGTGGCGTCGAGAATGAACTCGAGATCCTCGCGGAAGCCGAGGTCGAGCATCTCGTCCGCCTCGTCGAGCACGACCGCGCGCAGAACCGAGATGTCGAGGCGCCCCCGCTCCAGATGATCGCGCAGGCGGCCCGGGGTGCCGACGACGATGTGGCATCCGTCCTCGAGGGCCCGGGCCTCGCGGCGCACATCCATGCCGCCGACGCAGGAGGTCACCCGCGCTCCCGCCGGGCCGTAGAGCCAGATGAGCTCGCGCTGGACCTGAAGCGCAAGTTCGCGGGTCGGTGCGATCACGAGGGCCAGCGGTTCGGCCGGGGCGCCGAAGCGCTCGGCCTCGCCGAGGAGCGTCGGCGCGAGGGCCAAGCCATAGGCCACGGTCTTGCCGGACCCGGTCTGGGCCGACACGAGGAGGTCGCGTTCGGCGGCATCGCTCTCGATAACGGCCGCCTGAACGGGCGTGGGCTCGGCGTAGCCTTTGTCGGCAAGCGCGCGGGCAAGGCTTGGATGTGTGGCAGGAAAGGGCATGCGGTCCTAATGGGGCGGAAGGGGCGGCAAGTCAGGAACAGCCTGACAATGCCGTTCAACGCTCTCCGATCCCGTCGCTTTACCCCGAATAGCGCCGGAGCGCGACCCTCGTGGCTCGGTGCCCGGGCCCAGGAACTTGGCACCTACCCCTTGCAAGTGGCATGATGCGCTGCAACATAATTTGTGCATTGCAGCATACTGTTTTTGGTCCGGGGCTGGTTCCGGGCATTCTTTTGGAGGTCCCATGCGCAGTCTCGGCAAAACCACCGCGCAATTGCAGCGGTTCAAGAAGCAGTGGGAGCAACTCGCGGCAGCGCAGGGCGCGGCTCAGGGCGGCGCCTCGGAGCCTGGGCGGCTGACGCCCTTGGGTCCTTTCGGGTCCAACCCCGGCAACCTCAAGGGCTTCACTTATGTTCCGGCCGATCTTGCCCCGGGTGCGCCCCTCGTGGTCGTCCTGCACGGGTGTACGCAGAATGCTGCCGGGTACGATCTTGGCGCCGGTTGGTCCGCCCTCGCGGACCGTCACGGCTTTGCCGTCCTTTGCCCGGAGCAGCAGCAGGCCAACAATCCCAAACTGTGCTTCAACTGGTTCCAGCCCGAGGACACGACGCGGGACGGCGGCGAGGCGCTGTCGATCCGGCAGATGACGGAAGCCATGATCGCGCGTCACGGGCTCGACCGCCGGCGCGTCTTCGTCACGGGTCTCTCGGCCGGCGGAGCCATGACGGCCGTCATGCTCGCGACCTACCCCGACGTCTACGCCGGCGGCGCCATCATCGCCGGCCTTCCCTACGGCGGCGCCGGCAACGTCCAGGAGGCTCTGGAGGGCATGTTCCAAGGTCGCGAGCTCGCCGCCCGCGAATGGGGAAACCGCGTCCGAGCTGCGTCCCCTCACCGGGGGGCCTGGCCGAAGCTGTCGGTCTGGCACGGCAGCGCCGATCCGACCGTGAAGCCCATGAATGCCGACGAGATCGTCAAGCAATGGACGGATCTTCACGGGATCGCGCTGGACGGGGCGTCCCGCAGCACTGGAGCGGGATTCACCCGGCAAACCTGGAGCCGGGACGGGGAAGCCCTCGTTGAGAGCTACACGATCGCCGGCATGGCTCACGGCACACCCTTGTCCTGTGCCGGGGGCATCGGGCGAGCGGGTCCCTTCCTGCTCGAAGCGGGCATCTCGTCGAGCGAACGGATCTTGGAGTTCTGGGGTCTTGCCCCCGAAACGGACCTCAATGTGGAGATCCTGCCTCCGCTCCGGGGCTCGGCGAAGCCGGAGCCGCAACAGACGTGGCACACGGGCGAGGCAGCGTCCGGCACCGATGTCGGGAGCATCATCGCGAGGGCTCTGCGGCAGGCCGGCCTGATGAAGAACTGATCGTTCGGCGCTCGATTCCGCGCCGGTAGCCCTGCGGGTTTTCAATTGCGCCCGCGGGGCAAATCAGCTTCTACTGCGCTCGCCCTGTGGGGGCAGAGCGGTCCTGAAAGAGTAGCGGCAGCGACTCGCATAAGAACAAGGGAACGCTCGCGCTCCGTGTCCATTTTGTTGTCCTGTTCCGCGGGTCGGCGTCGACCCGCGTGGCGTAACGCGTGAAACCCGAATGACCAGTGGAAGACGAATATCCGACGACGTCAGGTCTTCGCCTTGCCGCAACACCACGAAACAAACGCCGACAACGGGTTCATGGCATGCATGCTTTGATAATCGAGGATGAGTTCCTGGTTGCGATCGGCATCGAGGATTCGCTCCAAGCGCTCGGCTACACGTCGTTCGACACCGCCGGCACCGAGGCGACCGCCATCGCCGCCGTCCAGGACCACGTGCCCGATCTGATTACGGCCGACGTGCGCCTCGCGAACGGCAGCGGCATCGCGGCGATCCAGTCGATTCTTCAACAGGGCTACACCGCACCGGTGGTCTTCATCACCGGCAATGCCGAGGTTGTGCGGGAGGCGCTGCCGGGAGCGGTGGTGGTTCAAAAACCCTTCCAGGACAACGCGCTGCGCGACGCTATCGCGCTCGCCCGGCAGCGTGGTTCCTGTCTCGACGCGATGCAGCGCTCCGCGGCCTGAACGGCCTTCGCGCCTGTGTCGGGTGAGGCACAGTGACCCCTCGAAGAGATACCGATTGTGGAGCGGCCTTGACCGTGCCATCCTGACCACATTCGATGCGGTGCCGCCCTGCAATCGATTCTGGCGCAAGCCGCCCGGCAAAAACGTCATCAAGCGGCCTGGAAGGGCAGACGTTATGCATGAGCCGGACAAGACCATTGCGCCTTGCGTTCTCGTCGTCGAGCAGAACGCCATCATCGGCTTGAGCCTCGCCGAGGATCTGGAAGATCAAGGCTACCGAGTCGCCGGGCCCTTCGCCTGCGCCGGTGCCCTCAAATGGCTGCAGGCCAGCACACCCGAACTCGTGATTCTCGATGCCGACCTGCAATCGGGGTCCTGCGTCGAACTTGCCCGGACCCTGAAGGCACGCCGGGTGCCGTTCCTGGTGTTCACGAGCCACGATCAGCGGAACGCCGCAGCCGAATTCCGCGACGCCCCGTGGGTCATGATGCCGGCCGAGTTCGGCACGCTCCTGAACACGCTCCGCACTCTGCCGGTCTGCGCCGCCGCCTGACGGGCGCTCACGCGCGCCAGAAGGGCTTGGCCGCCTCGGCCTCGATATCGGCGGCCGAGAGCGCGATGTCGTGCCGTTCGTGATCCGACAGGTCGCGCAGCGCCCGGCGCTGATGCCAGCGCTCGCTCCACAATTCGACCGTTTCGATGAGGCGAAGGAGCCGACCGCGGCCGTGATCCGGCTGCCCGCACCCGATGGTGCACGAGGGTGAGGGGTTCAGTGCGAGAGACATAGGAAAACTCCTGAATGGCGACCCTATGCAAGGATCATCTCCCTTCGGGTTGCCCCATTCAAATCATGACTTCTCCGGTGTAGGCATAGAAAAACTCTGCCGAGACCCGCCATGGCCCGCCGCCGGTTGCCGCCCCTCAATGCCGTCCGCGCCTTCGAGGCCGCCTCCCGCCATGCGAGCTTTCAGGCCGCGGCGGACGAACTCGCGGTCACGCCGGGCGCCGTAGCCCAGCAGGTGAAGAGCCTCGAGCAATGGCTCGGCCTGCCGCTGTTCCAGCGCCTCCCGAGCCGGGGCGTCGCGCTCACCGTGGCAGGGCAGCGCTACGCCGCCGCCGTATCGGAACTGCTCGACCAGCTCGCGGCGGCGACGGCTCAGGTCGCAGAGCGCATGAACGCCAACGTCCTCACCGTCAGCACCATCGCGTCCTTCGCGTCGCAATGGCTGATCCCGCGGCTCGGCTCCTTCCGGGCGGCGCACCCGCATCTCGACGTCCGCGTCGTCGCCTCGAACACGATCACGGATTTCAACCGGGAGGACGTGGATGTCGCGATCCGGTACGGGCTCGGGCAGTATCCGGGCCTTGCGAGCGAACTGCTGCTGAAGGAGACCTTCTTTCCGGTCTGTTCGCCCGCGCTGCTCGATGCAGGCGAGCCGCCGCTGCGGACGGCGGACGACCTACGCCACCACACCCTGCTGCACGAGGACGTGGATCCGGTGATCCACCAATATCTCGACTGGCGCCGCTGGCTCGAGGCTGCGGGAGTCGAGGGCGTCGACTTGCGGCGCGGTCCGCGCTTCACCCACACCTACCTTGCCCTGCAGGCCGCAGCCGGCGGCCAGGGCGTGGCGCTCGCGACGAGCGTTCTCATCGGCAACGACCTTGCGACGCACCGGCTCGTGCAGCCCTTCGGCCCGGAGGTGCCGGGCCTCCACAGCTATCACCTCGTCTGCCCGCCGAGCGCCCTCGCTTACCCCAAGGTGCAGGCGTTCCGGGCCTGGATCCGGGCGGCGGTCGAGGCGACGCTTTGACTTCGCCGGACAAGGCGGGCCACACTCGCAAGATGGCGCCCGCCGACGACCGACCCCCTTTGCAGACCGAGCGCGCCGCCCCCGCGAGCGTCCTCACGATCGCCGGTCTGAGCCTCGCCTTGCCACGCTATGCGGATCGGTCCCATGCGGTTCGCGACCTGTCCCTCGCGATCGGGCAGGGGGAGATCCTGTGCGTCGTCGGCGAGTCCGGCTCGGGCAAGTCGATGCTCGCCTATGCGGTCGCGGGGCTTTTGCCGAACGGCATCTCGCCCGAGGCAGGATCGGTGCGCCTCAACGGCACGGACCTGCTCACCCTGTCGGAGCAGGAATGGTGCGACGTCCGCGGCCGGCGGATCGGCATGGTGTTCCAGGAGCCCATGACGTCGCTCAACCCGGTGATGCGTGTCGCCGACCAGATCGTCGAGACCTTCCGGGCCCACGGCCTCTTCGACCGGCAGGAGAGAACGCGACGCGCAAGGGCGCTGCTAGAGGAGGTGGGCCTTCCCGACCCCCAGCGGATCGGCGCTGCCTATCCGCACGAATTGTCGGGCGGGCAGCGTCAACGCGTCATGATCGCGATGGCGCTCGCCCTAGAACCCGAACTCCTCATCGCGGACGAGCCCACGACCGCCCTCGACGTCACCACCCAGGCGCAGATCCTGCGGCTCATCGACGGCTTGCGGCGCAGGCGCGGCATGGCCGTTTTGTTCATCACGCACGATTTCGGGGTCGTGTCCGAGATCGCCGACCGGGTCGCGGTGCTGCAGGCGGGCGAACTCGTGGAGGAGGGGCGTGCCGACCAGGTTCTCGCGCAGCCGGAGCACCCCTATACGAGGCGTCTCCTCGCCGCCGTACCCTCGCTGACGCCGCCGGCGCGGCGGAGTTTCGAGGGCGCGCCGCTCTCCCTGAAGGTCGCGGGTCTCGCCAAGACCTATAGGGGGCGCGGCCTGTTCATGCGAGGGCGGGACGTGATCGCCGCTGAGGCCGTCGGCTTCACGATCCGCCGGGGCGAGACCCTGGGGCTCGTGGGCGAGTCGGGCTCCGGCAAGACGACGGTCGGCCGCTGCGTGATGCGGCTCATCGAGGCCGATGCGGGACGGATCGATGTAGGCGACCTGCCGTTCGATGCGCTGTCGCCCCGTGCGCTGCGGCAGCATCGCCGGCGCATCCAGATGGTCTTCCAGGACCCTTATGCCTCCCTCAATCCGCGTCGCCGGATCGGGCACATCGTCGCCGAGGGACTGCTCGCGCGCGGCGACGACCGGACGGCGGCTCTGGAGCGGGCCGGCGACCTTCTCCACCTCGTCGGCCTGCCGCCTCAGGCCGCGGATCGCTACCCGCACGAGTTTTCAGGAGGCCAGCGCCAGCGCGTCGGCATCGCGCGGGCCCTGGCGCTCGAGCCCGAGGTCCTGGTGGCGGACGAACCGGTTTCCGCCCTCGACGTCTCCGTGCAGGCGCAGATCCTCGACCTGATCAGGAGCCTGCAGGAGCGCCTCGGCCTCGCGATCCTGTTCATCACGCACGATCTCCGGGTCGCCGCCCAGGTCTGCAGCCGCATCGCCGTCATGCAGCGCGGACGCGTCGTCGAACTCGGCGAGACCGCGAGCCTCTTCGACAATCCGCAGCATCCCTATACCCGCCAGCTTCTGGCCGCCGTCCCGGGCGCGAAAACCCGCATCGGCGCCGCAGGATCACGATCATGAACGACCAAGCCTCCTCACGCCCCGCGCCCGTGGCGCACCACTCTCACATGATCGGCGGCCGCGACCGGCCGGCCTCGGACGGCGGCGTCCTCGACGTGACGTCGCCCATCGACGGCGCGGTCTTCGCGCAGATCGCCGCCGGGACGGCGGAGGACGTCGATGCCGCGGTCCTTGCGGCGCGCGAGGCTTTCGAGGGGGCCTGGGGCGCGCTCACCGCGACGGCGCGGGGACGGCTCCTGATGAAACTCGGCCAAGCCGTGGAGGCGCAGGCGGACGCGCTCGCGGACCTCGAGTGCCGCGATCTCGGCAAGCCTCTCGCGCAGGCACGCGCCGACGCCGTCGCCCTTGCGCGCTACCTCGAGTATTACGGCAGCGCCGCCGACAAACTGCACGGCGACGTGATCCCGTATCTCAACACCCATTTCGTAGGCGTCGAGCGGGTGCCGCACGGGGTGACCGGGCATATCATTCCCTGGAACTACCCGATGCAGATCTTCGGGCGCTCCGTCGGCGCGGCGCTCGCCGCCGGCAATGCGTGCGTGGTCAAGCCCGCCGAGGATGCATCGCTAACGATCCTGCGGGTGGCGGCGCTCGCCCGCGAGGTCGGGTTCCCGGACGGGGCGCTCAACGTGGTCACAGGCCTCGGGCGCCCGGCCGGTGCCGCCCTCGCCGGCCATCGCGGCATCGACTTCCTGTCCTTCACCGGCTCGCCCGAGACCGGCACCGCGGTTCAACAAGCCGCGGCCCTCAACCATGTCGGCGTGACCCTCGAACTTGGCGGAAAATCAGCGCAGGTGGTGTTCGCCGACGCGGATCTCGACCGCGCCCTGCCGTTCCTCGTCAACGCCATCATCCAGAACGGCGGTCAGACCTGCTCGGCGGGCAGCCGCCTCCTCGTCGAGCAGACAATCTTCGAGCACGTGGTGGAGCGCGTCGCCGACCGTTTCCGCACGCTGCGGGCCGGACGCCCCGACGGCGACGTCAATCTCGGCCCCATGATCAACGCCGCTCAGCAGCGTCGCGTTCAGGGCTACCTCGCCCGCGCCCGCGCCGAGGGCCTGCGCGAGGTGGCGCAGGGCAGCGTCGCGCTCGATGCGCCGCCCACGGGCTACTACGTCGCGCCGGCCTTCTTCGCGCCGGTGCCGCATGACAGCGCGCTGTCACAGGAGGAGGTGTTCGGGCCCGTTCTCGTCGCGACGCCGTTCGCGGACGAGGCGGAGGCGGTCCGCCTCGCGAATGGGACGGCCTATGGCCTCGTCGCCGGGATCTGGAGCCGCGATGCCCTGCGGGCCACGCGCGTCGCCCGAGCCATGCGGGCAGGACAGGTCTTCATCAACTGCTACGGGGCGGGCGGCGGCATCGAATTGCCGTTCGGCGGTTTCGGGCGCTCGGGCCATGGCCGCGAGAAGGGCTTCGAGGGCCTCGTCGCCTTCACGACGACGCGCACGCTCGTGATGGCGCAGCAATAACGGGACCGAAGGGGAGAGTTCATGAAGCGTCTGGAGAACAAGGTCGCCCTCGTCACGGGTGGGGCGCAGGGTTTCGGCCTCGGGATCACCGAAACCTTCGCCCGCGAGGGCGCCCGGGTCGTGGTGGTCGACATCAACGGCGAGCTCGCCGAGACGGCCGCGCGGTCCCTCGGCGGGTCCGCCGTCGCGGTCGCGGCGGACGTTACCAAGGCCGCGGACGTGACACGCTCCGTCGAGGCGGCCGCGAGCGCGTTCGGGCGTCTCGACATCGTCGTCAACAATGCCGGCACGAGCCACCGCAACAGGCCGATGCTGGAGGTGAACGAGGACGAGTTCGACCGGGTCTTCGCCGTCAACGTGAAGTCGATTTACCTCTACGCGCAGGCCGCAATCCCCCTCATGCGCCGGCAGGGCAGGGGCGTGATCGTCAATGTGGGATCGACGGCCGGCCTGCGGCCGCGGCCCGGCCTGACCTGGTACAACGGCACCAAGGGAGCCGTTCACGCGATCACGAAGTCGATGGCCGTCGAACTTGCGCCGGACGGCATCCGCGTCTGCGCCCTCGCGCCGGTTGCCGGCGAGACGCCCCTGCTCGCCACCTTCATGGGCGAGGACACGCCGGAAAAGCGCGCCGCGTTCCGGGCCTCCATCCCCCTCGGCCGCCTCTCGCGCCCGGCCGATATCGCCAACGCCGCCCTGTTCCTCGCCTCGGACGAAGCCGATCTCATCACCGGCGTGGTGCTCGAGGTGGACGGCGGCCGCTGCATCTGAACCCTTCCGCGGCCCGGGACTCTGTGCCTAAATGGCCGCAGCACGCCTCCTGCCAAAAGGGGTTGAGGACCAAACGATGTCGAAACGCACTCTCGTTGCCGCCCTTCTCTTCGCCTCGGGCCTCGTGCCGGCGCAAGCTGCCAAGACCACGCTCGTCGTCGGCATGCCGATCGAGCCGCCCGGCATGGACCCGACGGTCGCGGCACCGGTGGCCATCCGCGAGGTGACCTGGGTCAATCTCTTCGAGGGCCTCGTGCGGATCGACCGCGAGGGCAAGGTGCAGCCACTCCTCGCCAGGAGCTGGGAGGTGTCGCCGGACGGGCGCACCTACACGTTCCGGCTGCAGACGGGCGTCAAGTTCCACGACGGGACGGGCTTCGACGCGAGCGACGTCAAGTTCGCCTTCGACCGGGCGAGGGCTCCCACCTCCACCAATGCGCAAAAGCAGATCTTCGCGCCCATTGACACCATCGAGACGCCCGATCCCGCGACCGTCGTCATCAAGCTGAAGGAAGCGTCCGGCAACTTCCTCTATTATCTCGGCTGGGGAGACGCCGTGGTCGTGGCGCCGGAAACGGCGGAGAACAACAAGGCGAATCCGGTCGGCACGGGCCCGTTCCGCTTCAAGTCCTGGACCCGGGGCGACCGCGTCGAACTCGTTCGCAATCCGGATTACTGGCAGCGGGACAAGGTGAAGCTCGAGAGCGTCACGTTCCGCTTCATCAGCGACCCGCAGGCGCAGGTGGCGGCGCTTCGGGCCGGCGACATCGACGCTTTCCCGAACATCGGCGCGCCCGAACTCTTCGCGGATCTCAAGAAGGATCAGCGCTTCACCGCGGTCGCCGGCAACACGGAAGGCGAGACCGTGGCGGGCCTCAACAACACCCGCAAGCCCTTCGACGATCCGCGCGTGCGCCGCGCCCTCCTCCACGCCATCGACCGCAAGGCGCTCATCGAGGGCGCTTATTCGGGCTTCGGCCAGCCCATCGGCAGCCACTTCTCGCCGAACCATCCGGCCTTCGTCGAGACGACCGGCGTGGTGCCGTACGATCCCGCGAAGGCCAAGGCCCTGCTCAAGGAAGCGGGCCACAGCAACCTGTCCTTGACGATCAAGACGCCGCAGATGGCCTATGCCAGCCGCTCGGCGGAACTCATGGCGGCGATGCTGTCGGAGGTCGGCGTCGAGCTGAAGATCGTGCCCACGGAATTTCCCGCCAAATGGATCGAGGAGGTGTTCCGGAACAAGGACTTCGACATGACGATCGTCTCGCATACCGAGCCGCTCGACATCGATATCTATGCCCGGGACAACTACTACTTCAACTACAAGAACGAGAAGCTCAAGGCCGCCGTCGCGGAGGCCGGCCGCACTACCGACGAGAAGGCGCGCTTCGCCAAGTACGCGGAGGCGCAGAAGATCCTGGCGGAGGACGTCCCCGCCCTCTTCCTGTTCCAGCTGCCGAAGCTCGGGGTGTGGAACGCGAAGCTGAAAGGCCTGTGGGAGAACTCGCCCATCCCGTCGAACGACGTGACGGAGGCGTACTGGGTCGACTAGGCCTCGCACCAAGACGCCTTCCATGAGCGACGACGTCGAGGCGCGGCCCGCCCGGTGCGGCGGGGCGAGGCCGCGAGCCCTGGTGGCGCCCGGTGCCCCAGCGCGGTGCGCCGGACCGACCCGAACGAAGAGCTAGGCCGTGCTCCGCTTCCTTCTTGCCCGGCTTGCCTCCCTGATCGTGACGCTGCTCGCCGTCTCGCTCGCGATCTTCCTCATCCTGGAAGTTCTCCCGGGCGATCCCGCCGCCATCATGCTCGGCACCGCCGCACGGGAGGACACCCTCGCGGCCCTGCGCCAGGAGCTCGGGCTCGACCGCCCGGCGCTGGAGCGGTACGTCCTGTGGATCGGCGGGCTGCTGCAGGGCGATCTCGGCACGTCGATCACCTATCGCATGCCCGTCTCCACGTTGGTGGCCGAGCGCTTCGCCGTGACGCTGCCGTTGAGCCTCATGGCGATCCTCCTCTCGACCTTGATCGCCCTCCCGCTCGGCGTCCTGGCCGCTTCCCGCCGCGACAGGGCCGCGGACCGGGCGGTTCTGGTGTTCAGTCAGGTCGGCGTCGCCGTTCCGAACTTCTGGATCGGGCTCCTCTTCATCCTGTTCTTCGCGACCTATCTCGGCTGGTTTCCCGCGGGCGGGTTTCCCGGCTGGGGGGGCGGCGTGGTTCCGGGCCTGCAAGCCCTTCTGCTGCCGGCCCTGGCGCTTGCCCTGCCGCAGGCTGCCGTGCTCACCCGCGTCACGCGCTCGGCGGTGCTCGAGGTGGTCAACGCGGATTTCGTGCGCACCGCGCGCGCCAAGGGGCTCGACCGGCGGGCGGCTTTGTGGCGCCACGTGGTGCCGAACGCCCTCATCCCGGTCACCACGATCCTCGGCCTGCAGCTCTCCTTCGTCTTCGGCGGCGCCATCCTCGTCGAGAACGTGTTCAACCTGCCGGGCCTCGGCCGGCTCGCCTATCAGGCGCTCGCGCAGCGCGATCTCGTGGTCATCAAGGACATCGTGCTCATCTTCTCGGGTCTGGTCATTGTCGTGAACTTCCTCGTCGATCTCGGATACGTGCTCCTCGATCCGCGCCTGAGACCCCGGTCATGAGGCGCTGGCGGCCCTCCCTTGCGCTCGTGATCGGCGGCGTGCTGACGGCGGCCCTCGTGGCGACCGCCATCGTATCCACCGTTTGGACGCCGGAGGTGCCGACGCGCGTGCGCATCGCCCTTCGCCTCAAGGCGCCGCTCGAGGCCGGGCTTCTCGGCACCGACCATTTCGGGCGCGACGTCGCCTCGCTCCTCATGGCCGGCGCCTGGAACTCTCTCGCCATCGCGTGGCCCGCCGTGCTCCTCGGGGCGGCCGTCGGGGTCGCGCTCGGCAGCGCTGCGGCAGCGCTGAAAGGGATCGTGGACGAGGTCGTCATGCGCGCCTCGGACGTGATCTTCGCGTTCCCGGCCGTTCTCTCCGCGATCATGATCGGCGCCCTCCTGGGCTCCGGGCCGACATCCGCCATCCTGGCCATCGCCGTCTTCAACGTGCCGGTCTTCGCGCGGGTGACCCGCGGGGTCGCGCTCCAGGTCTGGACGCTCGACTACGTCGCGGCGGCGCGGTGCCTCGGCAAGCATCCGCTGCGCATCACCGTCGAGGACGTGCTGCCGAACATCGCCGGCGTCCTCATCGTGCAGGTCACGATCCAGCTGGCGCTCGCCATCCTCACCGAAGCGGGCCTCAGCTATCTAGGGCTCGGCGTCCGCCCGCCGAACCCGAGCTGGGGCCGCATGCTGAGCGACTCGCAGACCTTCCTCGCCCAGGCGCCGCATCTCGCCATTGCCCCGGGGCTCGCCATCGCGCTCTCGGTGCTCGGCCTCAACCTTCTTGGCGACGGGTTGCGGGATTCCCTCGACCCGACCCTGCGCGACCGCCTCTAGAAGGCGGGCCAGGGCCGCTGCGCCGGCCGCATCCGCTCGAAGGCGCGGCTCGCCCGCAGCACGCCGAGATCGTCGAAGCGCTGGCCGACGATCTGAAGGCCGATGGGGAGGCCCGAACGGGTGTAGCCCGCATTGACGGAGGCCGCCGGTTGCTCCGACATGTTGAAGGCCACCGTGTAGCCGATATGCTCGAAGGGCCGCATCGGATCGTCGAGGGGCGAGGCCCATTCGGCCGCGTAGGCCGCCACCGGCGATACCGGCGAGAGCACGAAGTCGAAGGGCCGGCAGGCGGCGACCGCCGCGTGGCGCATGACGCTCATCTGGTGGAGTCCGTCATAGACCTCCTCGCCCGTGAGCGCCTGTCCGCTCTCCGCCCAGGCCCGGATGTAAGGCAGGATGCGGTCGCGGCGCTCGGTAGACAGGGCCCGCAGGTCCATCCAGGCGCGCATGCGCCAGAATCGATCGAGGCCGTCGAGCATGGAGCGCGTCAGGAACGGCGCCATCGGCTCGACCACGGCTCCCGCGGCCTCAAAGAGCCGGGCCGCTTCGGTGACGGCGGCGCGCACCTGCCCGTCGAGCGGCAGGCCGAGGCCGGCCTCCATCATGAGCCCCACGCGGAGCCCTTTCACGTCGAGCGTGAGATCGTCCCAAGGGATGCTCTGGGGCGGCAGGCTCATCGTGTCGCGCGGATCGGGCTGCGCGAGCACCCGCATCATGAGCGCCGCATCCGTGACGCTCCGCGTCATCGGCCCGGCGACCCGTCCGTAGGTGGGCGGATCGATGGGAATGCGCCCGAGGCTCGGCTTCAGGCCGAACACGCCGCACCACCCTGCCGGCAGGCGGATCGAGCCGCCGATATCGGTGCCGAGGTGAAGCGGCCCGTAGCCGGCGGCGGCCGCAGCGCCGGCGCCCGCGGAGGAGCCGCCCGGGTTCTTCGTCACGTCCCAGGGATTGCGGGTGAGGGGGTGGAAGCTCGAGAGGCCGGAGGAGAGCATGCCGTAATCCGGCATGGTGGTCTTGGCGAACAGGATGGCGCCCGCTTCGCGCAGGCGCGCAGCGGGCGGTGCGTCCTCCGGCATCGGGTCGAGGGGCCGCGCCGCGGTGCCGAGGGGCATGGGCGTGCCCTTCGTGGCGATGTTGTCCTTGAGGGTCGCCGGGACTCCGTCGAGGGCCAGGGCCTCGCCGCGGGTCCACCGCGCCTCGGAAGCCTGCGCATCGGCGAGGGCCCGCTCGGGATCGAACGCGTAGAGCGCCTTCAAGGCGGGCTCGGCCCGCTCGACCCGGGCGATGACCGCCCGAATCGCCTCGACGGGCGAGAGGGCGCCCGTGGCGTAGAGCGCCAGAAGGTCGTTGGCCGAGAGGTCTGCAGGGTCGGACGGAAGGGTGGACGCGGCGGTCCCGGCGGCGTGCGGCATGAAGCAAGCTTGCGCCATCGGCTCGCCGGCAGCAAGGCGCTCAGCGATGACGCGCCAGCGCCGCAGCAAGGCGCGCTGCGAGCGCCGCGTTGTTCTTCACAAGCGCGATGTTGGTCGCGAGGCTTCGGCCTGCCGTGAGCGCATTGAGGTGGCCGAGGAGGAAGGGCGTGACCGCCTTCGCCGTCACGCCCTGGCGCCTTGCCTCCCCGAGGGCCTCCTCGATGAAGCGGCGCATCTCGATCTGCGGGATTTCGTCGGCCGCCGGAACCGGGTTCGCGACGAGAACGCCGCCCTTGAGGCCGAGCGCCGCCTTGGCGCGCATCAGATCCGCGATGGCCTCCGGCGTGTCGAGGCGCAGGGGCACGGGAAGGTCGCTCGTTCGGCTCCAGAAGGCCGGAAACCGGTCGGTGCCGAAGCCGATGACGGGAACGCCGCGGGTTTCGAGATATTCGAGCGTGCGCGGAAGATCGAGGATCGCCTTCGCTCCCGCGCAGACCACCGCCACCGGCGTCGCCGCGATTTCGTCGAGGTCGGCCGAGATGTCGAGGGTTTCCTCGACGCCCCGATGCACGCCCCCGATCCCGCCCGTGGCGAAGACGCGGATGCCGGCGAGATCGGCGCAGATCATCGTGGCCGCGACCGTCGTCGAGCCGTGCCGGCCGGCGGCCACGGCGAAGGGCAGGTCCGCCCGGCTCAGCTTCATGACGTCCGTGGCGGTGCCGAGCCAATCGAGCTCGGCTTCCGACAGCCCGACCTTGATGCGCCCGCCCATGACGGCGATGGTCGCCGGCACGGCCCCGTTCGCGCGAACCACTGCCTCTACAGTGCGGGCCGTCGCCACGTTCTGCGGATGGGGCATGCCGTGGGTGATGATGGTGGATTCGAGTGCGACCACCGGATCGCCCTCGGCCAACGCGCGGCGGACCTCGTCGCCGATGTCGAGATGGGAATGGGACAAAGCAGGCTTCCTCAAAGGTCTGTCACGCTTCCGATGCGCTCTTCCGCAGCCTGGAGCAAGGCCTCGGACAGGTCCCGCCGCACGCTCCCGCCGACTTCGGTGGTCAGAGCCGCAGCGCAAAGCCCGGCGCGAAGCGCACCCTCGAGCGCTTGGCCCCCGACGAGGCGCAGCAGGGTCCCGGCGATGAGGGCGTCTCCCGCTCCGGTGACGTCGACGACATCAGCGGCCGGGGCCGGAAGCCTGACCAACGTGTCATCGTAGGCCGCCAGGGCTCCAGCGCCGCCGAGGGTGATCACCGCGGCGGCCGCGCCGCGCGCGAGGAGGCCCCGGGCCAGAGCCTCGTCCCCCGCATCGCCGGTGCCGAGAAGCGCCCCGGCCTCGTCCCGGTTGGTGAAGAGGCAGGCGACGCCCGTGAGATCCTCGGGCAGCCGCAGGGCCTTCGGCGTCGATACGGTGTCGACGGCGAGGCGGAAGCGGTCCGCCCGGCACCGCTCGATGAGGTGCCGGAGCGTGCCCGCGGACAGATTGCAATCGGCGAAGGTGCAGGACGCTTTTCCGATCGTGGGCCAGGCCGCGTCGATCAGGGCCGGGGTGAGGGCATCGAAGACCGCCATGGCGGCGAGCCCGAACGCGAGATCGCCGTCGGGCTGCAGGACGGCCACGTACTCGGCGGTTTGGTTATCGGGCGCCACGGCGAGGTGCGGCTCGATCCCAAGGCCATCGAGATTGCGCGCCAGGGCCTCGCCCGCCTCGTCGTCGCCGACGACGGACAGGAGCGCCGTCCGGGCGCCGAGGCGGGCGAGGTTGTCCGCCACGTTCCGGGCAACCCCGCCGAAAGCCGTCTGCGCGGGAGCGACCGGGTTCGACGTGCCAGGCACCAGAGCCGCCGGCGCCCGGTACAGGCGGTCGACGGTGGCGCCGCCGACGCAGACGAAGAAGAGGGGAGGCGGGCTCAAGGCTGGATTTTGCCGCGGACCCTTGCGGATGGCGAGGGTGCTCTAGAGGTCGTCGAAGAGAAGCTGGCCCGAGGGTCGGGTGGCGGGCTTGCGGGCCGCGGCTTTCTTGTCGGTCCCGGCGCGTGCGGCAGGACGGGGGCGCCTGGGCCGGGCGGCGGGCGGCTTCGGCTCGATGCCCTGTCCGATCCGCGCGAGGGCCTTGTCCCGGGCCTGGGCCTCCGGCGCTTCAGGGTCGTCCGACAGCCACTTGCCGCGCTTGATGACCTCGTTGACCCGGCCCTGATTGACCCCGAGTTTGAACGCAATCTCCTGCTGCGTCATGCTGGTCGAGCCGTGCAGTTCCAGGATCTCGCGGGCGAGCTCCGGCGTCATCTTGCGCCCGGTGACCCGGCGCGCCGGAGCGATGGAGCGCTTGGCCCGGTCCCGTTCCCGGAGCCGCTCCAGGATCGCCAGGGCCATGTGCATGCCCTGTTCCCGCAACGCGTCCTCGAACTCTTTCAAGGTGGCCAAGGGTCCAACCTCTCCCAATCGGCGGCGATGGCCGCTCGCGAAGCAGTCTCGCAAATAGTTAACGGCGACGTTTACCCAGAGTTCAAGGGCCAACGTGAACCTATCGACCGCGAAATCGAGCCGGCAGTACCTTGAGCGACATCGACATTGAGGTTTCGGTAGGCCTGTGACATGCCCGGTCCGTCCTACGAAGGCTGTCCCCTGCCGTGTGCGGTGCCGCACAGAGAGCCGGCTAACTTGGCCTTAGAAGCGGCGCATGTCTCCTTCAAGAACAAAAATCACCGCCGGCCTGGCCGCTCTGCTGCTCGCCGGCTTCACTTTCGCAACGCCGGCCGCCTGCGTTGAGGACGTCAAGAGCCCCACGGGGGCCGCAACCCACTGGAACGTGCCGGCACTCCTCGTGCGCGATCTCGATCGTTCGGCCGCCTGGTACGAGGGCTATCTCGGCTTTGCGCGGGTGAGCGAGCGCCTGGACGGCGAGGCGCGAAGCCTCGTGCTTTCGCGCGGGACGACCCTCCTCCACCTCCGGGCCATGGCCGTCGACGTGACCGGCAGCATCGGCGCTGCTCCCACCGAACGCGCCCGGCGTGCCTTGACGCTGCTCGTCGGCGACGTCGACGAGACGGTCGCAGAACTGCAGGACAGGGGCCTCGAACTCCTGTCGACGCCTCAGGACGACGACGAGGGGCGCTACCGCACGGCCACCATCACGGACCCGGACGGGAACCCCATCCTCTTGAGCGAGCCTCTTCCGCCCGGAAGCTAGGCGTCTCGCCCGAAACGGCAGGGGCTGGGTTGACGAGGCGTTAACCGTCGCCCCTCGCCGACCCGCGGGACGCCGCGCCGGGCGCACAATGGGCCTCATTCCTGCCGTCGGGTAACCGGCTGTTCATGCCTTGTGATTTCAATGCACGGACTCACAAGGACGGACCGATGGACGGCTCTGCAGGCGCTTTCTCCTTTTCCGCACTGACGCTGGAGGCCATCGAGGCCGCCGACCCGGCCATCTTGGATGCCCTCCCGTTCGGAATCGTCGGACTGAACCAGTCCGGTGAGGTGGACGTCTATAACGCGACCGAGGCGCGCCTCGCCGGTCTGACGCGCGACGGCGTTCTGGGGAAGCACTTCTTCCTTGCGGTCGCCCCTTGCATGAACAACTACCTCGTCGCCCAGCGCTTCGAGGACGAGCGGCGGCTCGACGCGACCATCGATTACGTGCTCACCTTCCGCATGCGGCCGACGCCCGTGAAGATCCGCCTGCTCCAGGCGCCGGAAGCCCGGCGACGGTACCTGCTGATCCAGCGGTAGGGCGCGGCCATGGACCTGATGCCGTCGATCACGGAGCTGCAGGCAGAGAACGAATCTCTGCTCGAGTTTCTCTACGTGTGTCCGGTCGGCCTCGCGCGCATCGGCGCGGACGGCACGGTCGAGATGATGAACCCGCACGCGGCGCAGATCCTGATGCCGATCACGCGCGAGCCCTTCATCACGAACCTCTTCACCGTGCTCGAAGGCTGCGCGCCCGAGATCCGCAACATGGCCGAGGGGTTCGCCGAACCCCGCGGCACGGTTTGCGAGGCCCACCGCATCTATGTCGGTCCGCGCGACGGCACCGACACGGTGGTGCTCTCCTGCACGATGATCAAGCTCGACGCCGCGCGCTTCATGGTGGTGATGAGCGACATCTCGCGCCAGGTCGCGCAGGAGCGCCGCCTGAAGCAGACCGAGGCGTGGTTCGCCGCCATCCTCAACGGCGTCAACGATTTCGCGCTGCTGACCCTCGACTCCAACGGCCGCATCAACAGCTGGAACGAGTCGGGCTTCCGTCAAACGGGCTACCGGGAGGAGGAGGTTCTCCGGCGAACGCTCAACCTCTTCTACTATCCGGAGGAGGCCATCCAGGGACGCGCCCTGCAGCAGGTCGATCTCGCCCGCCGCGACGGCTGGCACATCGACGAAGGCTGGCGCCGCCGCAAGGACGGGCGCCGCTACTGGTGCCAGAGCCTCGTCGCCGCCCTGAAGGAGGACGACGGGCAGGTGACGGGCTACTCCGTGGTGCTGCGCGACGTCACTGAGCGCAAATCGAACGGCGACGACCTGCGCCGGCTCTTGACCACCGATCATCTGACCGGCGTCGCCAATCGCGCCCGGTTCTTCGAGCTCGCGGAGGCGGAGGAGTTCCGCTGGAGCCAGTACGGGCAGCCTCTCTCGGGGCTGATGATCGACGCCGACCATTTCAAGAAGATCAACGATGCGTACGGCCACCACGCGGGCGATGCGGTGCTGAAGGCCCTCGCCGCCACCTGCAAGAGCATGCTGCGGTCGGTAGACATCCTGGGCCGCCTCGGCGGCGAGGAATTCGCGATCCTGCTGCCGACCATCGACATCGAAGGCGCCCTGATCGTGGCCGAGCGTCTGCGCCGGGAGGTGGCCAACTCGGTCGTGGAGGTGGACGGCGTCGAGATCCGCTACACGGTGAGCGTCGGCTGCGCGACCATGGGTGGGCGCGTCACCAATACGAGCCGTCTGCTCCAGGCGGCCGACGAGGCGCTCTATTCGGTGAAGCGCGGGACGCGGAACGCCGTCGCCGCTTATTCGCCTCACCGCGCCATCGCCTGACGACGGCGGGCACCCATGCTGCTCCCACGCGAGGCCGTCCGCCGCGTTCTCGAAGCGAAGATCCGCGCCGAGATCGCGGCCGCCCGGCGGCTGAACGGCCGCGGGAGCGCGACCCTGCCGCCGGGCCCCTGGCCGGACGAAGTCAGTCTCTCCGAGGAGAGCCGCCCCGGCACCGGCTCTGACTCGCTGGAACGCCTATGGGTGGCGGCAGCCGTCAACGAGATGTTTCACCTCGATGACCATGGCGAGCAGGAGCGCCTGCCGGGCCTCCGGCGCTTCGGCGAATGGGTCGACGCTGTCGCCGGCTGCACCGAACGTGGCTTTGCCGCCGTCACGTTCACGACCTCGGGCTCCACCGGCGAGCCGAAACGCTGCACCCACCGAACCGCCGATCTCGCCGAAGAGGTCGACCACCTCGCCTCCCTGTTCGCCGACCGCGCGCGCCTCGTCGCCGCCGTCCCGCCCCACCACATCTACGGCTTCCTGTTCACGGTGCTGCTCCCGGACCGCTTGGGCCGCCCCGTCGTCGCGGTCGCCGAGGCGGGATCGCTGCGGGCGGGGGACCTTCTCGTCTCCTTTCCGGACCACTGGGCCTTCGTCGAGCGCTCCACCTCGGCTTTCGCGGACGACGTCTCGGGCGTGACCTCCACGGCACCGTGCCCGCCCGCTCTTATCGCCGCGCTGATGGACAAGGGGCTCGGCGGCTTCACGGAGGTCTACGGCTCCTCCGAAACCGCCGGCATCGGCACGCGGCGCTGGCCCGCCGGCGACTACACCCTCATGCCGCACTGGACGAAAGCCGCGGAGGAGAGCGACGCAACCCTCCTCGAGCGGCGCGACGGCCGCCGGGCCGAACTCATGGATCGGCTCGCCTGGACCGATGCGCGCAGCTTTCGGGTCGAGGGGCGGCGGGACTCCGCCGTTCAGGTCGCCGGCATCAACGTGTTTCCGGCCCGGGTCGCGGCGGTGCTGAAGGAGCACCCGGACGTCGCGGACGCCGCGGTTCGCGGTACGGCTCTGGCGGAGGGCGGGCGCCTCAAGGCCTTTATCGTGCCGCGGGATCCGGAGGCGGATGTCGGTGCGCTGGACGAGAGCTTGCGGGCCTGGGCGGCGGAGCGCCTCGCGTCGCCCGAACGACCGCAGGCCTACCGCTTCGGGCCGGCCCTGCCGCGGGGCGACCTCGGCAAGCTGAAGGATTGGTAGGGCAGGCCGGCCAAGACCGCCACCGGCGCGGAGCTCTGGCCCCGCACGCTCAGGACTGCAGGACCTTCCGCTTCTCCGGCTGTTGAGTGCGGCCGGCTTCGTCGTGGAGAAGGCTCGCGATGAGGCTCAGGATCTCGCTGATCTCGACGGCATATTCACGCTTCAGCCCCGTCAGGGCCATCTCGTCGAACATCACAGGCGTCCCGAACCTTGGGTCGATGACGGCCCAGCCCTCGGGCGTTTCCTGGATGATGTAGCGCTTCGACATGTCGGCGGCCCCGTTCCACCGCTCTTAAGGCATGGCCCGTGTCGGTGCTGTGACGGAGCTTTACGCCGGATTGCCCGACCCGCCCACGCGACCTGTGAGCACCCCCGAGGAGCGCTTGCCCGGGGCGCCGCGCGCCTGTGCGAAGCGGTGCTCGACCGCGCCGAGGACCGAATGGAGCAGGGCGGCGGGAACCCGGCGCCAGGGCACGCTGAGCCAGCGCAGGAGGACGAAATAGGCGAGGGTCGGAACGAAAGCCGAGCCCAGGGCCCTGACGGCAAGATCGACGGGATTGAAGCGTGGGAGCATGGGACGAACAACGACAAACGCCAGTCAAGAACGTGCTTCGCGGGCTTTGGTTCGCGAGATCGGCGGCGGGAGGGAGCCTTCGCGCCCTCGGCGCATGACCGATTTATGACGCCGATGGCCTTCGTCCACAAGTTCCCGAGGCTGCCGCCGCGCCGAAAATCGCCTCGCCTCGCATCAACTTAAGCCAAAGTTCAAGTTTGGCCGGTAGGACTGGCGCGACCCGATCCAGCTGTCTTGGTCTGATGCACAAGGCTCGTCCTTCGCCCCATGCCTTTCTCGTGCCGGTGCATGCCGCCGGCGCTTGCCGCGCGCCTCGGCCGGCGCGGCTCGGGCGCTGAGATGCCTCACACGAAGCAAAAGGGGGCGTCCGGCCTCCTCGATCTCAGCGACACCAAGGCGCTTTTGCATCGCTGGCGCTCCCTGCTGCCCTTCGCGGGCGGGCTGCCGGCCTACGAGGATTTCGTGCTCGGCAATCTTGGACGGCAGGCCGACGGCGCCGCCCTCGTGGCCGCAGCACCGGAAGGGGGCAGTCATATCCTCTGGGCCGGCGCCCACGTCGAGGCCTGGGTCGGGCCGGACCTTGCCGGGCGACGGCTGGCGGACCTCCCGAACGGCATCGGCCGGGTCATCATCGAATTCGTCGACCGTGCGCTCGCCACGCGCGAGCCCGCCCGCACCACGCTGAGCCGCTCGGAAGCCGGATCGGTGGAGGTCCGGGACGTGCTCGCCCTGCCCCTGGCGAACCGGGGCGGCGAGCCGGCTGTGCTCCTCTACCTTGGCGCCCATTCGACGACCCACAGCCTGATGGACGCGGTCCTGCGCTCGACGAAGCAGGGCATGGTGGCGCTGTCGGCGGTGCGCGCCGTGGACGGGCAGATCGTCGACCTGCGCATCATCGCGCTGAACGACAGCGCCGCGCGGCTGATGCGGCGCCCCGTCGAGGCCCTAATGTGGACCTGCGCGTCCGAGGTGCTGCCGAATCTGCAGAACACCGACGGCCTCGCCGCCCTCATCGGCATCCTGGAGGCCGGCGAGGCGGGGGAGTTCGAGCTGAGCTATCCGGCCTCGGACGGGCCCGTTCACCTGAAGGTGAGCGCCGGCGCCATCGGCGACCTTCTCGCCGTGACCCTCACGGACGTGGGAGACCTGAAGGAGCGCGAGGCTTCGTTCCGCCTGCTCTTCGACGACAACCCCATGCCGATGTGGCTCTACGACCCGGCAACCCTGCGGTTCGTGAACGTCAACGAGGCGGCGCTCAGCCATTACGGCTACAGCCGCGACCAGTTCCTGTCCATGACGCTGCTCGACATCCGGCCAGCCGAGGACCACGAGACGTTCCGCGCCGCTCTCGACCCGAATGGCGTGCCGCCGCCCGTCGATCTTCCGGGCCGCCACCTGAAAGCGGACGGGACGGTGATCGAGGTGTCGGGCCGTGCCCGGCCGCTCACCTTCCGGGGCAAGAGCGCGGTGCTGGTCGCCGTGACGGACGTGACGGACCGCAACCGCTATGCGGCGGGCCTCCAGGAGGCCAAGGAGGCGGCCGAGCAGGCGAGCCGGGCAAAGTCCGACTTCCTCGCCACCATGAGCCACGAGATCCGCACGCCCCTCAACGGCATCATCGGCTATACGGACCTGCTGCTCGAAGCCGGCAACGCGAACGTGCAGGATCGTCTCTACCTCGAGCGGATCCGCAATTCGGGCACGGCACTCCTCACGGTGGTGAACGACGTGCTCGACTTCTCGAAGGTCGAGGCGGGGCAGATCGAACTCGACCCATCGCCCTTCTACCTGGCCGCCATGGCGCGCAACGCGGTGTCCATCGTCAGCAGCGAGGCGGAGCGCAAGGGCCTCCATCTCGCCTTCGACTGCCCGCAGGACCTGCCGCCTCTGGTGGTTGGGGACGAGAGCCGGCTGCAGCAGGTTCTGCTCAACTTCCTCAACAATGCGCTGAAGTTCACCCCCTCGGGCCGCGTCACGCTGAGGCTCAAGAACCGCTCCACCGCCGGGCGCGTCGAATCGGTGCGCTTCGAGGTCGAGGATACCGGCATCGGCATCCCCGCCGATCGGCGCGACCAGCTCTTCCAGCGGTTCAGCCAGGTGGACGGCTCGATCCGCCGGGAGTTCGGCGGGACGGGGCTGGGGCTTGCCATTTCCAAGCGCCTCATCGAGCACATGGGCGGCGAGATCGGCTTCGACAGCACCCCCGGCGAGGGATCGACGTTCTGGTTCACGGTACGCCTGCCCCACGCACAGGCGCCCCGGGCTGGAGCGAAGCCCGCCGGCAAGGCGCCGCTGCAGGCCTCGGCGCAGATCCTCCTCGCGGAGGACAACGAGATCAACCAAGATATCGCGCGCACGCTTCTCGAGGCGGCCGGCCACACGGTCCATATCGCGGCGGACGGCGCTGCGGCCGTCGCGGCGGCCCGCGCCAAGCGCTTCGACGTGATCCTGATGGACATTCAAATGCCCGTGATGGACGGCATCGCCGCTACCCGGCAGATCCGCCATCCGGAACACCCGGCGCACGACGTGCCGGTGATCGCCCTCACGGCGAACGTGCTGCCGCAGCAAGTAGCGGCCTTCCGCGCCGCCGGGATGGACGATCATATCGGCAAGCCCTTCAAGCGCGACGAGCTCCATGCCGTGATCGGCCGCTGGATCGGGAAGCGCTCCCCGGGGCTCAACCCCGCCGCAGAGGTCGCCTAGCGAACCCTGCGAGGCGACACAGGCGTTGACGGCACCCATGGAGCGGTGCCCCAGCTCGCCGGCAGGCGGCGCCCGTGCTCTTGCTTGTTGGCGTGGTCCAAGGTTTATGCGTCATGGACGAGGCGGCCTCCGCGCGAGGCCTCGCGACCTGATGCAGACCAGAGAAGCCCACGTGCCGTCCTCCCCCGCCGAGTTCCTCCCTCTGGGCCGGATGAAGTGGGTGCTCGTCGGGATCACGGTTCTGGGCGCCCTGCTGTCGATCTTCGGCGCAAGGCGTGAGGCAGCGCAGTTCGTGGCCCTTGAGCGGCTGCGCTTCGAGCAGCAGGTCGATGAAAGCCTGGCGGAGCTGCAGCGGGGCCTGCGCTCCCGCGAGGTGCTCATGAACGCGGTCGCGGCGCTCTTCAATCCAGGCGAGCCGATCCAGCGCGGGGCGCTCGCCCGCTACGGTCGCAACTTTCTCAATCTCAGCCCCGAGGTCACGGCGATCTCCTGGCTGCCTGCGGTCGCCCCCGACCGCGTCCCGGACGTCCTACAGGTGCTGCGGGATTCGGGCATCGAGAACCCGGTCATCTTCGGCCAGAATCGCAGGCCCCTCGACGTTGCCACCCTCGGCTACGTGCCCCACGTCATTCTCGACGTGGAGCCGAAGGCGAGCGCGCCCGTGCTCCTCGGCGGCACGGCCTCGGACTGGCCGGAGCGGCGCAAGACCATCGACGATGCGCGCGCGACGCGGCTCGCCCAGACGCCCGGTCCCACCCGTCTCTTCCAGCCGCCGCACCCCTTCGCCTTCCTCGTCTATGCGCCGGTGTTTTCGGCGACCGACGATTATCTCGGCGCCGTCAGCTTCGCCTACCCGGTCGAGACCCTGTTCCGGCTTGCCTCCCCGCCGGCGATCGCCGGCTGGCCCTTCTCTTTTCACGTCTACGACGACCGGGACGATTTTGGGCGTGAGCGGCTGATCAGCATCGCGGCAACGGGCGAGGCGATCGCCGGGCGGGACTTTACGGCGACGGAACGGGGCGAGGGCATCGTCACGCGCAAAATCAGCTTCGCGGGCCAGCCGCTCCTCGTCGCCTTCGAGCCGACCTCGTCCTTCGGGGGGCGGGGCTGGGGCCGGGCGGCGGTCTTCGCCGCCATCGGCTTCCTGCTCACGGGCCTCGTGGTGCTCGCCGTCTGGCTCGTGGTGCAGAACGCTCACCGGCTTGCCGCGGAGGTGGCGGCCCGCCGCTCCGCGGAGGACCGGCTGCAGATCCTCATCCACGAGCTCAATCACCGCGTGCGCAACGTTCTCACGGTGGCGCAGTCCATCGTGACGCGCAGCCTGCGCCCCGACCTGGCCATGGAAGACGTGAAGGCGACGGTCGTCGGCCGTTATCAGGCTCTGGCGGGGGCCATGGCGATCCTCACGGACAACGAATGGCGGGGCGCCGACCTGCACCGGATCCTGCAGGCCGAAATGCTCCCCTATACGGGCCGCTACGACGCCCGCGGCCCCGACGTCACCCTGCGCCCGCGGGCGGCGCAGACGATCACGCTGCTGCTTCACGAGCTCACCACCAACTCGGCCAAATACGGGGCGCTCTCGGTGCCCGGCGGCTCCGTCACGCTGACCTGGGCCATCGACATGGCCGGCGCCGTCCCGGAGTTCCATCTCACCTGGGCGGAGGCGGGCGGCCCGCCCGTCAGCCAGCCCACCCGCAGCGGCTTCGGCACCCAGATCATCGCCCGCGTCACGCCCCAGGACCTCGCCGGCCGCGCCGCCATCGATTACCGCCCCGAGGGCATCGTCTACACGCTCACGGCCTCGTTGAGCGAGATCACCGACCAACCCGCCGCGCGCCCGGCCGGCGCGGCCTGACGGCGCGGCCAAGGTCATCCGCCTGACGTGGAGATCCGGCAAGCTCTCCCGTCCTTCATCCGAGCGGGAGCCCTGTCATGACCGCCGTCCTCGATCCGACGCCGCACATCGAGGCCATCGTCGCCCTGGCCGAGGAGATCGCGCGTCTCGCGCCGGACTGCGCCGAGCAGGCCGCGAAGATCGCCGAGTTCGCCCGGGAACTCGGCACCTGCAGCCCGGACCGGTCCACCATCGAGGACGCCATCGAGAGCCAGATGGTCGACGGAGAGCTGAGTGATCCTCAATTGCGGAGCGTCACCTCCGCGGTGGTGAGATCGCTGAAGGTGAGCTGAGCGGGAGCCGACATCCGGATGTCACGAAGCGGTGCTAGGGCTTGCGGCAAGGCAATGGCCCGGGTGGCTGGGGCGGGCACGGATGAACTGCAGCCCCGGCCGTCCGCCGTTGCCGACCCGGCCGGCCGCGGGATTAGCCCGAGACGACGCTCAGCCCCACCACGAAGATTACCGCAACGGCGGCGATGAAGCCGATGAAGAGCGTCGGGATTCCGTCATGCTTGTTGTGGGCGGCGGAGGTCTTGCGACTGCCCGAACGCCAGCGCTGGAAGCGCTCCTGATACCGGGCGAACCGGATCTGCTCGGGCCGGAGCGGCGTGCCGGCGGCCTCCTCGCAGGTGCCGAGCATGGCCATGCCGGGATCGAACACCTCCGTCTTGTCGCCCGTGGCGCCGCTGTTGATGTCGGCTTTCAGCATCGCCATCGTGGGCTTTTCCACATCGGCCGGCGGCGGGTCGATGGGCTTGATCGTGTGCGTCGGGGGCACATCGGGCAGGCTCTTGTTCGACACGAAACTCTCCTCCGGCCAACCGGATGCGGGCAGGGCCGCTCCTTGTTGTCAAAGCCCGGGGCTCCGGAAGGGTTCCGGCCTGCGACGAGAGCGGAGGCCTAGCCGATGGCTGCGACGGCAAGGAGCAGGACGACCGCGCCCGTGAGGGCGGGCCTGAGACGCCCGTACCAGGGCGGCGTGAGGCCGGCCCTCACCGTGGAGAGGTCGTAGGCAACAAGCCCCAGGAAGCCGACGATCAGTCCCAGGAGCGCCAGACGTTCCGGCAGGAGGAGGCACCCGAAGGCGAGAAGCTGCGGCAAAACTGAAACCGCATAGCGCCACGGCTCGTGGGCTTCCGTCCGGTCCCGGGGCAGCAGAACCCCCCATTGCGCCCCGCCGAGGAAGGAGAGGATGCAGGCTCCGTAGGCTGCCAGCGCCGCCTCTGGGTCAATCCCGAACGGGCTCCAGTCGATCAAGGCTGCGAGCGTCAGGGCCGCGAACGGGATGACGCCGGACCAGCCGAGCAGAAAGGGTGTACTGGGGGACCGGGCGGGGGCGGACATCGGGTTCCTCGGCGGCTGGAGCTTCGCGGCAGGCTGACGCTGGCAGGAACGGGCCCTCGCGCGGGCCGTTCCCGCAAGGAGCCCGCGCCGATTGGCGCAGCCCAGGAGACGGAGCATGCCACAGAGCGAGACCCCGACCGACCGGCATCGGCTTGCCTTCCGGCAGGCCCTGGCCGGGGTGCCTCAAGGCGGGAGGGTCGCCGTCCTGTGCCACAACGATGCGGATGGGCTATCGGCCGGCGCGGTCCTCGCGCGGGGCCTTGCGGCCCAGGGCTTCGAAGCGGTCCCGCGGCTCGTCGGACGCGGCGAGAGCGCCTGGGACGGGGCGGTGGCGGACGGGATCGGAAGGGTCGACCCAGCCCTGGTGGTCGTGACGGACCTCGGTGTCCGGGCGGAGCCGGTGGCGCCGGGCCGCCCCACGATCCTGATCGACCACCACGTGCCTCAGGGCGTGCCGCGGGAGGCCGTGGTCGTCTCGGGCTACGGGGAGGATCCGACGCCCTCCTCGAGCCTTCTCGCCTATCGCTGCCTCGAGGCGCTCGGGAACATGAAGCCCCTTTTGTGGATCGCGGCGCTCGGCATGATCGGCGATTATGGTGAGAAGGCGTCTTTTCCGGAACTCGCGCAGGCGAGGGAAGGGGCCACGGCAAAGATTCTGCGGGAGGCGACCTCCCTCATCAACGCCCCCCGGCGCTCCGCCTCGGGCGATGCCGCGCCGGCTTTCGATCTCCTCATGCGGGCCGGCTCCCCGGAGGAGATCGTCTCGGGGGAGCACCCGGAAACGGCGCTCCTGCAGGCGGCTCGCGACGAGGTGAAGCGCGAGCTCGACGCCGCTCGGCGCCTGCCCCCGCGCTTCGCAGGCCCGGTGGCGCTGATCGTGATGCACTCGCCCTGCCAGATCCACCCCCTCGTGGCCCAGTCCTGGACCGGTCGGCTGCGCAAGCAGATCGTGATCGCCGCCAATACCGGGTTCCGGGAGGGGTACGTTCACTTCGCCGCCCGAACCGCCGGCGGGCAGAACCTCGTCCGGTTCCTGCGGGAGCATGCCCCGGCGGGTGCGGATCCGAAGGCCTACGGGCAGGGGCATGAGGGCGCCTCGGGCGGCGCGCTCCCCCTTGCCGACTGGGAACTGTTCCTCCAGGGGCTGGGCTTTTCGCCGGAGGGCAGGGCATCCCGGGCGGGCGGCCGGACGTCCGCCGGCGAGCGCCAGGGCAAGTCCGCCTGACCGGCCAACCGTCCCTCACAAGCGCCTCATTGGATTTTCACGCCTAGCATTCGGGGAGGACGGTGCTAGTTAGTGCCGGTCTCGATCATCGGAAGGTATGTTCGATCCGCGCCTACTTCGGGGTTTGCGGTCCGTCGCGTCAGAGCAGAAGCCTATGGATCACAAGGAAGACAACGACAGGGCGGGCGCGCATCTCCCGGCGGGGGATGTCCAGGGCGATGGCCAAAGCGTGGGCGTGCCGGCCGCAGGCGAGCACGAGAACGTTTCGTACAATCCCACCGGCGGGCCCGGAATCTACCACTGGCAGGAGGCGACGATCACTCGCCCGGGCCTCAACGAGCGCGGCAGCGTGTTCTTCGCCGCGATCGAGATGACCCGGATGCCGATGATCCTCACGGATCCGAACCTGCCGGACAACCCCATCGTTTTCGCCAACCGCGCCTTCCAGGACCTCACGGGCTATGCGGAAGCCGAGATCCTGGGGCGCAACTGCCGCTTTCTCCAGGGCGCCAACACGGACCGCGAGAAGGTCCGTGAGTTGCGCGAGGCCGTCGAGGGCCAGCACGCGGTCTCGGTCGAGCTCCTGAACTACAAGCGGGACGGCTCGCCGTTCTGGAACGCCTGCTTCGTCGCCCCGGTCTTCGACACCGATGGCAAGCTCCTCTACTTCTTCGCCTCGCAGCTCGACGTCACCCGCCGCCGCACGTCCGAAGCCGCGTTCCGGCAGGCCCAGAAGATGGAAAGCATCGGCCAGCTCACCGCAGGCCTCGCGCACGACTTCAACAACCTGCTGCAAGTGATTTCCGGCAGCCTCGAAATGGCGCTCGGCCGGACCGACGACGAGGCTTTGCGCCGCCCCCTCGAGAATGCGGCCCGTGCGGCCGACCGGGGAGCGAAGCTCACGAAGCAGCTTCTCGCCTTCGCCCGCAAGACGCGTCTCGAGCCGAAATCCACCCAGTTGAACACCCTCATCGTCGAGTTCGGCGACATGCTGGAGAATTCGGTGGGGCCGCAGATCGAGCTGCAGTTCAACCTGCGGCCCCGCGTTCCGCCGGCCCTCGTCGATCCGGTCCATCTCGAGATGGCGGTGCTCAACGTGCTCATCAACGCGCGGGACGCGATGCCGAACGGCGGCACCGTGACGATCGGCACCTCGCGGCTCCACATCAACGGCGATGCGGCCGCGCACCATCTGCCGCCCGGCGAATACGTCGCCCTCACCGTCGCGGACGAGGGCGAGGGCATGCCGCCCCACGTCCTGGAGCGGGCGACCGAACCCTTCTTCACCACGAAGAGCCAAGGCAAGGGAACGGGGCTCGGCCTTGCGATGGTGCACGGCTTCGTTCAGCAGTCCCTCGGCCGGCTCGACATCGAGAGCGAGCGGGGCAAGGGCACCACCATCCGCATGCTGTTCCCAGTGGCGGGCGACAAGGTGGCCGCGAAGCCTGCTCCGCAACTCCGAGGGCTCGAACCCCAGGGGCAGGCCGAGACGATCCTCGTGGTCGAGGACAACACCGACGTTCTGGAACTCGCCAAGGATCACCTCATGGCGCTCGGCTACACGGTGCTCTCGGCCCGCGATGCCGACGAGGCGCTCGCCGCCTTCGACGCGGCCGGCGGCAAGGTCGATCTTCTGTTCACCGACCTCGTGATGCCGGGCAGCATGAACGGGCTTGCCCTCGTCGACGTGGTGCGGGAGCGCTCCCCCGACATCGCCGTCCTGCTCACGACGGGGTACAACGAGGAGCTTCTGATGGAGGGACCGAAGGCCATCGGGGCCGACGTCCTCGGCAAGCCCTACCGCAGGCCCGAACTGGCCGACCGGGTGCGTGCCGCCCTCAACGGCCGCGGCCGGGCGGCGGCCGTGGCGAGGGAGCCGGGCTACCGCGGCCCGCGGCACGAAGGCTAAGGGTCGCCTTCGGTCGGCCGCTAACCTGCCGTAACGTCGGGCGAATTCTCATCAGAAAGTTGCAGGCACGGCGGCTTCCGGCGGGGGTTCCGCTGGCGTTTCGTTAAGGGGCCGAGGGGTACAACAGGGCGAAAGGCGGCGGTCGGAACGCCGTCCTGTCGGCAGGGCCAAAGGTGACCGAACCCGTCTCTTCCCTCTCAGGCCCGCGCTTCGCAAGGCGCTTCCGGGCTCTCGCGCGGGCACTTCTCGCGGCCGCGGGTCTGGCCGTCCTCGGTCTGCCTGCCGCTGCGGACGAGCCCCTGCGTCTAAGGATCGTCGGCGGGCTGGCCGGCATCAACCAGTTCACCCAGCACGAGGAGCCGTTCTGGACAAAACGGATCGGCGAACTCTCGGGCGGACGGATCGCAGCCACCATCCACCCCTTCGACCGCAGCGGCCTGCGCGGGCAGGACATGCTTCAGTTGATGAAGCTGGGCGTGGTGCCGTTCGGAACGACCCTTCTTTCCATCGTGGGCGGCGACGAGCCGGAGCTCAGCGGCGTCGATCTGCCGGGCCTCAACCCGGACATCGCCACCCTCGAGAAGAGCGTCACGGCCTACCGGTCCCACCTGCGGGGCGTCCTGCAGGATCGGTACGGGGTGGAGCTTCTCGGCATCTATGCCTACCCGGCGCAGGTGCTGTTCTGCGCCAAATCCTTCACGGGCCTGAAGGATCTTGCCGGACGCAAGGTGCGTACCTCGTCGGTCGCCCAATCCGAATTCGTCACGGCTCTCGGCGCCACGCCGGTGATCATCCCGTTCGCCGAGATGGTGAGCGCCGTGCAGCGCGGCGTCGTGGATTGCGCCATCACCGGAACCCTGAGCGGCTTCGAAACGGGTCTCTTCGACGTGACGACGCACGTCCATGCCATGGCGCTGTCCTGGGGGCTGTCCTTCTTCGGCGCCAATCGTGCGGCCTGGGAGAGCATCGCTCCCGATCTGCGCACGGTCATCCGATCCGGCGTGAGCGATCTCGAGCGGCGCATCTGGGAGGCGGCGGGCCGGGAGACGGCCCGGGGGCTTGCCTGCAATGCGGGAACGCTGAGCTGCTCCCCCGACCGCTTCGGCCGCATGACCCTCGTACCGGTCTCGGCTGACGACGACGAGCGGCGCCGCGGGCTCCTGGTCAGGACCGTTCTTCCGGCCTGGATCGAACGGTGCGGGCCTGCCTGCGTGGAGGCCTGGAACGGCACCCTCGCGCCGGTCACGGGCATCCGGGCCGAGGGCGAGTGATGGCGGTTCCTCGCTGCCAGAGGGGCGTGAGCTGACCATGCCGCGCATGCGCATGAGAATTGCCGTGGCGCTCGGCGCCGCGCTCGTCTCGGCCACCTTGATCGGGGGCACGGTTCTCGTCCTCGAGCGCACGTGGCACACGGCGCGCGAGAGCGCCCGCCAGTCGCTGCAGCGCACGGCGCAGATCATCGAGAACGCGTTCAACCGCCAGCTCCTGCAAGCCGACGGCGCCCTCGCCGGGTTGCCCGCCCTGTTCCGCTCGGCGGGCCAGGCGGGGTGGGCACCTTCGTCCCACACGGCCAACCTTCTGCTGGAGGGCTACAACGCCCAGAATCTCGCTTTCCGCGATATCCTGATCGTGCATCCCGACGGTCAGGTCTGGGCATCGGGGCGCCCCCGGTCGGGCAACCGGCGCCTGCCGATCCCGCGCGAGGATCTCGCCGGCAAGGTGAACGCCTTCGCGACCTCCGTTCTCGGGCCCGTCCGCAACCCCTCGACGGGCGAATGGTCGATCTATCTCGGGCGCAAGGTCACCCTGCCGACCCTGGGCGCGATGATCGCCGTCGCCGAGGTGCCTCTCGCCTCCCTCACCAGCAGCCTTGCCGACGCGGCGGGCGACATCCCGGGACAGCGCATCGCGCTGAAGACGGGAGACCGGCGCCTCCTCGCGAGCCTGCCCCACGACGAGCGTGCCATTGGCCAGCCCGTCACCCTGTCGACGAACCAGGAGCAGGCCGACGGGCGGGCCTTCAGCCTGCCTGAAACGAGTTCGGGCCCGGCCAGTCTCGCGGTGGCGCGACAAGCCCTTTACGGGGACATCCGGGTGGTGGTGACGCTCCCCGAGCGAACCGCGCTCGCCGACTGGATGCACAACCGCAACCGGCTCCTGGCGATGCTCCTCGTTACCGAGCTGCTGGTGATCGGCTCGACGATCGCGCTCTTCTGGGCGCTGCGCCGGCAGGAGCAACTGGAGCGGGAGCGGCAGCAGGCCCGATTGATGCTCGAGAACGCCATCGACGCCATGTCGGACGGCTTCGTGATGTGGGACCGGGACGACCGGCTCGTCACCTGCAACAGGACCTACCGCGAGCTCTATGCGGAGAGCGCCGAATTCATCCGCCCGGGCGCGAGCTTCGCGGAGATCATGCGGCGCGGCGCCGAGAACGGCCAGTACCCGCAGGTTCACGCGGACCTCGATGCCTGGCTCGCCGAGATGGTCGCTTGGCACCAGAGCGCGCAGGGCAGCATGGAGCGCCTCCTGCCTGACGGTCGCTGGCTTCTCGTGACCGAGCGGCGCACGGCCACCGGCGAGATCGTCGGCATCCGAACGGATATCACGGCCCTGAAGCAGGCCCTCGACGAGCTCGCGGCCGCCAACGAACGGGCCGGCCGCGCCACCGCGGAGGCTCAGGCCGCCCGGGCGGCGGCGGAGGCGGCCAGCCATGCCAAGAGCGAGTTCCTGGCCTCCATGAGCCACGAGATCAGGACGCCGCTTAACGGGATTCTCGGCTACACGGACCTTCTCCTCGACGACGCCCACCTCACGCCCAATCAGGCGCGCCAGCTCTCCCGCGTGAAGTCGGCGGGCGCTGCGCTCCTGACGGTGGTGAACGACATCCTCGATTTTTCGAAGATCGAGGCGGGGCATGTGGAGATCGAGCCCAGGCCCTTCGCGGCCGTGGCCCTTCTCGACAATGCCGTGTCGATGATGCGCTCCATCGCGGACCGCAAGGGCCTGGCGCTCGGCCTCGAGATCGATCCCGCTCTCCCGCCGATGCTGATGGGCGACGAGGACCGGCTGCGGCAGGTGCTGCTCAATCTTCTCAACAACGCCGTCAAGTTCACCCATGCAGGGTCGGTAGGTGTGGAGGTCCGGGTCGAGAGTCGCTCCGACGAGGCCTGCACGGTTCACTTCGCCGTCTCGGATACCGGGATCGGCATTCCGCCCCAGCAGATCGAGCGCCTGTTCCAGCGCTTCTCCCAGGTGGACAGCTCCATCCGCCGCGAGTTCGGCGGCACGGGCCTCGGCCTTGCGATCTCCAAGCGCCTCGTCGAGCTCATGGGCGGGGAGATCGGCCTCGAGAGCCTGGAAGGGGAGGGCTCCACCTTCTGGTTCCGCGTCAGACTTCCCGTCGCCCAGGAGCGCCGACGCGCTGAGCGCGGGGCGACCCCAAAGGCGATCCCCAAGAGCGCCGGGGCACGGATTCTTCTCGCCGAAGACAACGAGATCAACCAGGAGATCGCCCGCACGGTGCTGGAGGCGGCAGGATACCACGTCGACGTGGTGCCGGACGGGGCGGCGGCGTTGAGCGCCGTCCAGGCGGACGCGTACGATCTCGTGCTCATGGACGTGCAGATGCCGGTGATGGATGGGATCACGGCGACGCACCGCATCCGGGCGCTCGAGGGCGAGCAGCGCGAGATCCCGATCATCGCCATGACGGCGAACGTGCTGCCCCAGCAGGTGGCCGCCTTCCGGGCCGCCGGCATGGACGACCACGTGGGCAAGCCGTTCAAGCGCGAGGAGCTCTACGCCACCATCGAACGGTGGCGGGGCCAAAGCTCCCGCCGGAACGCGTCCGCGGCCTGACCCGTAACGCGCCCTGAACGGAAAGGGGAGAGCTCACGCTCTCCCCATCCTCGGCTTAGTCGTACAGGACGGTGGCGATCTTGGCGTCGTCGATGTTCGACTTGTCGTAGTAGAAGAAGCCGGTGTCGATCACCTTGTCGAGCTTCTCGCCCTTCAGCGCCTTCACGGCCGCCTCGACGGTCTTGTAGCCGATACCGACCGGGTTCTGGGTGATCGCGCCCGCCATCAGCCCGTCGCGGATCGCCTGCTTCTGCTGCTTGCCGGAATCGTAGCCGATGATCACGAGCTTGCGGTTCATCTCGCGGGCACCGTTCACCACGCCGATGGCCGACCCTTCGTTCGCGCCGAAGATGCCCTTGAGCCGCGGATTGGCCTGAAGGATCGACTTCGTGATCTCCGTCGATTTCAGGTGATCGCCTCCGCCGTACTGCACGCTCACGATGTTGATCTTCGGGTACTTCTCCTTCACCCGGTTGAGGAAGCCGTCGCGCCGGTCGATGCCCGTGCGGCTCGTCTGGTCGTGCACCACGAGGGCGACGTCGCCCTCGCCGCCGATGAGTTCCGCCATCTTGTCGGCGGCCAGCGCCGCCGCCGCGAGGTTGTTCGTCGTCGCCGTCGTCACCGGGATCGGGCTGTCGACGCCGGAATCGAAAGCGACCACCGGGATCTTCGCGGCTTCGGCCTTGCGCAGCAGCGGAATCGCCGCCTGGCTGTCGAGGGCCGCAAAGCCGATCGCCTTCGGGTTCTTGGCGAGGGCGGCCGAGAGCATGTCGATCTGCTTGTCGACCATCGTCTCGCTGTCCGGGCCCTCGAAGGTGATGCGGACGTTGTGCTCCTTCGCGGCCTGTTCGGCGCCGGTCTTCACCGCCTGCCAGAACTGGTGCTGAAAGCCCTTCGAGACGAGGGGGATGTAGATCTCCTGGGCGAGGGCGGGCCCGCCGAAGGCGAGCATGGCGCCCGCCGCAACGGTGCCGATGAGGGTGCGTCTGTTCAGCATGGTTCCTCCGCTTGTGATCGAGCCGCTTGCGATGCAGCCTTGGTGCTCCGGGCAGTGCCGGTGCCATCCCCCCGGCCGGGCGGGGATCGCAGCGAGACTGCCGTCGTTAGATTCCTCCTCGTCGTTAGCCTCACGCCTTGCGGCGCAGGATGTCGGCGTAGACCGCCAGGATGATGATGACCCCCGTGACCACGGTCTGCCATTCCTGGGCGACCGAGAGGATCCGCAGGCCGTTGGTGAGCACGGAGATGATCAGCGCCCCGATGATGGTGCCAAGGATCGTCCCGCGTCCGCCGCTGAGGGACGTGCCGCCGATCACCACCGCCGCGATGGCGTCGAGCTCGTAACCCTGGCCGAGGGCCGGCTGGGCGGAGTTGAGGCGCGACGCGATGATGAGGCCGGCGATGCCGCAGATGGCGCCGGACAGCGTGTAGACGACGATCTTCCAGAAATCCGTGTTGACGCCCGAAAGCCGCACCGCCTCCTCGTTCGAGCCGAGGGCGAAGGTGTAGCGGCCGAGCGCCGTGCGGGTGAGAATGAGGCTCGAGACGATCGCCACCACGAAGAGGATCAGCACCCCGTTGGGGATGGGCAGGAACGGCAGCAAGTCCCCGATGAGGGATTCCTGCGAGATGACGGGAAAGTTCGGCGTGTCGTTGAAGTAGATCGGGCGCGTGCCGGAGATCACGAGCGACAGGCCCTTGAGAAGCATCATCATGCCAAGCGTCGCGATGAAGGGCGGGATGCGCATTTTGGCGATGAGGATGCCGGAGACCGAGCCGCTGAGCGCCCCGGCGGCGATCGCTGCCAGGATGCCGAGCGGCAGGGGCAGGCCCCAATAGGTGAGGACGACGCCGGCGATCACGGCGCAGAAGGTCATCAAGGTGCCGACGGACAGATCGATTCCGCCCGTGATGATCACGAAGGTGGCGGCCACCGCGAGCACCCCGTTCACCGCCGTCGCCTGCAGGATCGCGATGAGGTTGGCGCTCGTCAGAAAGTTGTCGGACGCGACGCTGAAGAACGCGAGCAGCACCACGAGGCTGGCGAAGGCTAGGATCTTCTGCCGGGTGGCCGGGCTGAACACGGCCTGCCGCACCGTGTCGAAGGCCGATTGCCGAGGGGCGAGGGTGCTCACGTCGCTCATGGGTCAAGCCGCTTTCCGGATCGTGGCGCTCTCGCGTTTCGTCGCGAGGCGCATGATGTCTTCCTGCGTTGCGCTTTCGCCTGGCAGTTCGCCGGTGAGGCGCCCCTCGCACATCACCGCGATGCGGTGGCTCATGCGCAGGATCTCCGGCAGCTCGGACGAGATCATCACGATGGCCTTGCCCTGCGCGGCGAGGGCGTTAAGGAGCTTGTAGATCTCGTTCTTGGCGCCGACGTCGATGCCGCGGGTGGGCTCGTCGAAGAACAGGATGTCGCAATCCCGCGCGAGCCACTTGGCGATCACGATCTTCTGCTGGTTGCCGCCCGACAGAAGCCGCACCTCCTGCTCCTCGGAGGGCGTGCGGATGCCGAGCCGCCCGATGAAGGCGCGGGTCGTGCTGCGGATCTGTCGCCGCTTCAGGAAGGTGCGCAGCGCGAGGAACCGGCCAAGGCACGGCATCACCACGTTGGCGGCCACGTCCATCCCGGTCGCAAGGCCGAAGCGCTTGCGGTCCTCCGACAGATAGCCGATGCCGAGCCGCACCGCATCCCGGGGCGAGCGGATTACGGCGCGCCTGCCATGTATGTGGATCTCGCCGGCATCGAGCGGATCCGCCCCGAAGATCGCGCGCGCCACCTCCGTGCGACCGGCCCCCATGAGGCCGGCAAAGCCGAGGATCTCGCCCCTGCGGAGGCGAAAGCTCACGTCGCGGATCGCGTCGCCCCGGCGCAGGTTCTTCACCTCCAGCACCACCTCGCCGTGGCTGTGGGCCGCCGTCTCGTCCCGGGTCTCGGTGAGGCTGCGGCCCACCATCATGGCGATGATGGTGTCCATGCTCGTGGTGGCGGTCGGCACAGTGCCGACATATTCGCCGTCGCGCATCACGGTGACGCGATCGGAGATCTCCTTCAGCTCGTCCATCTTGTGGGAGATGTAGACGATGCCGACGCCCTCGGTCTTGAGCTGGCGGATGATGCGGAAGAGCTCGGCGATCTCCTGGTTGTTCAGGGCGGCCGTGGGCTCGTCCATGATGAGCACGCGGGCGTTGAAGGAGAGTGCCTTGGCGATCTCCACCATCTGCTGCTTCGCCACCGTGAGGGTGCCCACCTCCGTGCGCGGGTCGAGCCGCAGGTTCATGCGACGGAAGAGGGCGTCGGCGTTGCGGTTGAGCGCGTCGTCGTCGAGGAGGAGGCCGCCCGCCCGCCGGGGCTCGCGGCCGATGTAGATGTTCTGCGCCGCCGTGAGATCGTTCATCAGGTTGAGCTCCTGATGGATGATGCTGACCCCGAGATCCTGGGCCGCCCGCGGGGAGGGGATCGCAACGGGCCGGCCGTCGATGCGAATCTCGCCCGCATCCTTGGCGTAGATTCCGGCGAGCACCTTCATGAGCGTGGATTTGCCGGCGCCGTTCTCGCCCATGAGGGCATGGACCTCGCCGGGCAGGAGGTCGAAGCGGGCGCCCTTGAGCGCGCGCACCCCCGGGAACGCCTTGTCGAGGCCCGCGATCTCGACGAGCGGCGTCATGACCCAGGGCGCCCCTCCGAAGGACGGGCGGCGGGGGGCTGAGGGCCGGCGACGCGGGACAGGAGCATGGGGACCCTGACGTGACGTTCGGTCACCAGAATACAGATGACCGAGCGCAGGGGAAGCGGGTGTTTGCGCTTTCGGCCCAGCGCCCTTCTTTCGTCGTGGACGGGCCCGCCTTGCTGACGCGAGAGGAATGTCGCAATCTGGCGTCGAGACCGCCGGGAGCCACGGGCCCCAAGGCGGCGGCGAACGACGCCCTCGGGCGCAGGGAGGAACACGATGGTTTCGAAGAAGGCACTTCTCGGTGCGCTGGCGGCCGCCCTTGGCCTTGCGGCGCCGGCGCTCGCGGCGGAGCTGAAGCTCGGCTACTCGCTCGCGCCCACGTCCCATTACGGCGTCGGCGCCACCGCGATGGCGGAGGAACTGGCCAAGCGCACCAACGGCAAGTGGACGATCAAGCAGTTCCCGGCGAACGCCCTCGGCGGCGAGCGCGAGATGGTGGAAGGTGCGCAGATCGGAACGGTGGACATCGTCGTGACCTCCACGGGCCCGGTGGGCAACTTCGTGCCGGACACCCTCCTCACCGACGTGCCCTTCCTGTTCAAGGACTACAAGCACGCCCACGCGGTGCTGGACGGTCCCATCGGGCAGCGGATTCTCGACCAGTTTCCGAAGCACGGGCTGATCGGCCTCGCCTGGGGCGAGAATGGGTTCCGCAATCTCACCAATTCGAAGCGCCCCGTGAAGACCCCGGAAGACGCCAAGGGCCTCAAGGTCCGCACCATGGAGAACCAGGTGCACATGACGGCCTTCCGCACCATCGGCGTTCTGCCGACCCCCATGGCGTTCCCGGAGCTCTTCACGGCCTTGCAGCAGGGCACCGTGGACGGCCAGGAGAACCCGATCGGCGTGATCCTCTCGGCGAAGTTCCCACAGGTGCAGAAGTACCTGACGCTGACCCAGCACGTCTATTCGCCGGCGCTCATCATCCTGTCGCCGGCGGTTTGGGACAAGCTCTCGGCCGATGAGAAGACGGCCTTCAAGGAAGCCGCGAAGGTCGGCGCCGCCGCCATGCGCAAGAAGGCCTTCGACGATGCCGAGAACGGCGTGGCGGAGCTCAGGAAGCAGGGCATGGAGGTCGTGACGGATCTCGACCGCAAGGCCTTCGAGGAGGCCCTGAAGCCTGCCTTTGCGGAGTACGCCAAGCGGTTCGGCCAGGACAAGATCGACGAGATCCGGAACTATAAGTACTGATCGGATGCGCGGCCCGCTCCTCGCGGGCCGCGCCGCCGCGCCGGCGGCCGACCAGACGACCTTGAAGGGGGCACGGCATTGCCGGACGGGGTGGGCGCAGTTCGCGCAGATGGCGGTCTCCTGCGCGCCATCGATCGGCGCGTCGTCTGGGCTAACCGCGCCCTCATGATCGCGGCGCTCGCCGCGATGGCGGTGATCGTGTTCGCCAACGTGATGCTGCGCTACCTCACGGACGCCTCCATCGAGTGGTCCGAGGAGGTGGCGCGCTATCTCATGATCTGGCTCACCTTCCTCGGCATCGGCCCCGTCCTGCGCGTCGGCGGCCACATCGCCGTCGAGAGCCTGCAGGAGGCCTTGCCCTCCGGCGCCGCGCGGATCCTACGAACCCTCGTCCTGACCCTCGTCGCGGTCCTGTGCGTCGCGATGATCTGGTACGGCCATGCCCTCGTGCAGCGCACCGCCTTTCAGACGACGCCGGTGACCGAGGTGTCCTTCAGCATCGTGTCCGCGGCGGTGCCGACGGGCTTTCTCCTCGCGCTCTGGCACCTCGTCGCGATTGCGCGAGGGTTCGTGAGCGAGAACGCCTTCGAGGTCTCCGCGGATCTCGGGCGCGACGAGGCGGGGTCCGTATGACGGCGGCGGTGCTTTTCGGCGGCCTCGTGCTGTTCATGGCGCTCGGCGTGCCCGTGGCCTTCGCCATCGGGCTTGCGACGCTCAGTGCCATCTTCACCCATGGCCTGCCGCCCATCGCCATCGCCCAGAAGGCGCTCACGGGGATCGACAGCTTCCCGCTCCTCGCCATGCCGTTCTTCCTCCTTGCGGCGGAGCTCATGACGGGGGGCGCCCTGGCGCAGGTGCTCCTGCGCTTTGCGGCGATGTTCGTCGGGCACAAGCGGGGCGGGCTCGGCTACACGAACGTGCTGGCGCTCACCTTCTTTTCCGGCATCAGCGGGTCCGCCCTTGCCGATGCGGCCGGCCCCGGCGCCATCCTCATCCGCATGATGCGCCAGTCGGGCTATCCGGCGGCCTACGCGGCCGCCCTCACGGCGACGACCGCGGTGGTCGGCCCGATCATCCCGCCCTCCATCATCATGATCATCTACGCCCTCCAGGATCCGAACGTGTCGGTGCTGGGGCTGTTCTGGGCCGGCATCGTGCCGGGCCTCCTCATCTCGGGCTCGCTCCTCGCCTACAATTTCTGGGCGAGCCGCCGGCGTAACTTCCGCAGCGAAGGGCAGCCGCCCGGCCTCGCAGAGATCGTCCGCACGAGCATCAAGGCGATCCCGGCCCTCCTCCTGCCGGTGATCATCGTCGGTGGCATCCACGGCGGGGTGTTCACGCCGACGGAAGCCTCCGTGATCGCGGTGTTCTACGCCCTCGTGGTGGGCATGTTCTTCTACCGCACCCTCACCCCCGCCATGCTGCCGCAGATCCTCGCGCGCTCGGCCTTCCTCACCGCCGCCGTGCTCCTCATCGTGACCTTCTCGTCGGCCTTCGCATGGGTGCTCACGGTGGTGCAGATCCCCCAGATGCTGTCGGCCTGGATCGGCTCCCTCGGCCTCGACCCGCTCACCTTCCTGTTCGCCGTCAACCTGTTGCTCCTCGCCTTCGGCGTGTTCATCGAGCCGCTGCCAGGGGTCCTCGTCCTCGTTCCGATCCTCTCGCCCATGGCGGCTTCCCTCGGGATCGACCCGCTGCACTTCGCCATCGTGGTCATCGTAAACCTGACGCTGGGCATGGTCACGCCGCCGGTCGGGAGCCTTCTCTTCGTCACGGCCCTCGTCGCCAAGATCCGGATGCCGGAGCTCAACCGGGAGCTGTGGCCCATGCTCGCCATTCAGATCCTGGTCCTTGCCCTCATCACCCTCGTACCGCAGATCAGCACCTTCCTGCCGACGGTCCTCAGCGGGCGTTGACCGGGTTCCGTGGACAGCCCCGCGCGAACGGTTGAGCTGTTTGGCTCCTTCGTGCGTTAAGTTCCCGGCATGACAGACTGAGGTGCGCCGGTGAGTATCGGACTGATCGCCCTGCTCGACGACATCGCGGGGCTCGCGAAGGTGGCGGCCGCCTCCCTCGACGACGTGGCGGGCCAGGCGGCGAAGGCCGGCGCCAAGGCGGCCGGGGTGGTCATCGACGATGCCGCCGTGACGCCCCGCTACGTGGTCGGCTTCTCGGCCCAGCGCGAATTGCCCATCGTGGGCCGGATCGCCCTCGGCTCCCTCAAGAACAAGCTTCTCATCCTGCTGCCGGCGGCCCTGCTCCTGAGCCTCGTTGCGCCCTGGGCCATCACCCCCCTCCTCATGATCGGCGGCGCGTATCTGTGCTACGAGGGCACCGAGAAAGTGTACGAGGCCCTCGTCCCGCACCATGCCCACGCGCACGAGGCGAAGCTCGCCCCCGTGGCGGTGAACCCGCAGACCCTCGAGGACGAGAAGGTGTCGAGCGCCATCAAGACGGACTTCATTCTCTCGGCCGAGATCATGGCGATTGCCCTCGCGGCCATCCCGGAGGGGAGCTTCGTCACGAGGGCCATGATTCTCGCCGTCGTGGCCATCGGCATCACGGTCGCGGTCTATGGCGGCGTGGCGCTCATCGTGAAAGCCGACGATGCGGGCGTGGCCCTCGCGGGCAGCCGGACCGGCGGGCCCTTCGGTGGCGTCCTCCGAGCCTTCGGCCGCGGCCTCGTCGTGGGCATGCCGGTCTTCCTGAAGCTCCTCAGCATCGTCGGGACCGCCGCCATGATTTGGGTGGGCGGCGGCATCATCGTGCATGGGCTCGAGGAATACAGCCTGCCCTGGATCGGCGAGACCATCCACCACGGCGCCGAGGCGGTCGCTCATGCGGTGCCGGCGGGAGCCGGGGCGCTCGAATGGCTCGTGACGGCGGCAGGCTCCGGGATCGTCGGCCTCGTGATCGGGGCGGCGCTCATCCCGATCACCGGCTTCGCCATCGCGCCCCTGTGGAAGAGCGTGAGGGAAGCCATCGCCCGCTGAGGCGGAAGCGCCTGGAGCCCCGGCGCGCGATGGGCCGTCCCGTTGCAGCCCGCGCGGCCTGCGCTAGCTAGACCACCGCAGCTCCCGGTCGCCCCATGCGTATTCTCATCGTCGACGAGGACCCAGACGCCCGCTCGCTGGCCGGACGCGCCCTGGCTGAGGCTTTTCCGGGCGCCGCGATGCGCGAAGCGTGGAACGAGGCAGCCTTGCGACAGGCCCTCGCCGAGGCGCCGCCCGAGATCCTGATCACGGAATCCGCCCTGTCCTGGTCGGACGGCCTCACGGTCTACGATCTTGCGAAAGCCGCTCACCCGGACTGCGTCGCCCTGATGGTCACGGGGGCCGGCAACGAGGAGGTTGCCGTCCGCGCCCTCAAGCACGGCTTCGACGATTACGTGGTCAAGGGCCCGGCCGGGACGGAGCGGCTCGCGGCGGGCGTTCGAATGGCCCTCGAGCGAAGCCGCGAACGCCGGGGGGCGCAGGAGACCCGCGACCTCGTCCTCAAGGAAGTCTACCACCGCCTGCAGAACAACCTGCAGATGGCGATCAGCCTCATGCACATGTCGGCGCGGTCCATCGCGGATCCGGCGGTCCGCTCCGAGGTCACGGATCTCGCCCAGCGCATTCAGGCCCTGAACGCGCTCCAGGAGCGCTTCCTGCGCTCGCCCGATTACCGGAGCGTCGATTTCGGAGCGTTCGTAAAGGATCTCGCGACGCAGCTCGCCGGCCTTGCGGGCGGCCGCATCGCGCTCTCGACCGACGTGGAGCCTGTCGTTCTTTCGGCCGAGCGGGCGGTGCCGCTCGGCCTCATCAGCAACGAGGTGATCACGAACGCGGTGCGGCACGGCTTTCCGGACGACCGCCGGGGCTCCATGACGGTCAGCCTCAAGCGCGAGGGCCAAGGGGCTGTGCTGATCATCGGCAATGACGGGCTCGGCCTGCCCGAGGCCGGTGCCGCCGACGGGCTCGGCCTCAAGCTCGTGCGGCGGCTCGCCGGGCAGATCGGGGCCGAAATCGCGCTCGACGGGGCGCCCGGCGCGACGAGCTGCCGGATCACTTTCGAGCCGTGACGCGGCCCTGAGCGCTCGCCGCGGCGATGGGGCGGGCGGCTGCTAGAGGTGCGTGCGCAGGGTGCTGACGATGAGGAGGAGGCCGAGGAAGCCGAGCGCGGCGCCCGACGCCTTGTTGGTCAGGTCCACGGCCGCCTCGGACAGCCGCTCGCGGAACATCGCCACCGCACCGCTGAGGACGAGATACCAGCCCATCGCGCCCGCGAACACGCCGCCGACCAGCGCCGGCCCGTCCGCAACCGCATCGGCGGAGGCCAGCGCCGGGAAGGCCGCAAAGAACAAGAGCACCGTGAGCGGATTGGAGAACCCGAAGGTGAGCGCAGCGCCGTAGGATGTGGCAAGGTCGCGCCGGAGCCGGGGGGACCCGGCGATAGCGGCGGGCCTCTGCCCGCGGACGAGCCTATAGGCGAACCACAGGAGCAGCATGGCGGAGGCGAGCGACAGGGCCGCACCAGCGCCCGCGAGGTTCTGGAGCGTCGGCCCGAAGCCCAGAACCGCCACCGTCCCATAGGCCACCTGCACGGTCGCCGCCGCAAGGCCGATGGCGAGGCCGCCGCCGAGCCCGAAAGCGATGGTCCGCTGGATGCACAAGAGGCCCATAGGGCCGATCGGCACCGCGACCGCGAGGCCGATGCTGATGCCGACGAGAAACGTCGCGAGGGTGAGGCTTGTCATGCGGACGCCTTGGAGAAGATGCCCCGTCCCGAGCGGACCGGGACGGGGCAGGTGCTGCCCCGTGGGAGACTGGGGCAGAGGAGGGTGTCGCTAGGGGCGGAGCGTCCCGGCGGCGGGAGCGCTCTCGACGAGGTAGGGCCGGAACGGCAGGCGCCGGCGAGCGGGTGCTGCGCTCGCGGCGGAGCGGCGCGGGTCGGGTGCATCGCCGGTGCGTTCTTCGGTCCAGACGGTGTCGTTCGCAGGCCTCGGCGGCGTGAAGCTCAGGATGCAGGTCTCAAACAGGAGGGCGACGGGAGCGCCCCTGACGCGGATCGACACGAAACAACCCCCTTGAACCATGAGGCAGGCCGCACTCCTGGCTCCTGCCGGGGAGGCGCGGGGAGGGCGGGGACGCCGGAACGGAACGCGGCCCGGATGTGAGCCGTCGCGGAGAGTGACCAAAGGAAATGCGAGTCGCTCCCCCCAAACGGTGGATTCTGCTCACACGATGGGCGGCAGGGTGCTCTCAGCTGCTGGAGTCGCCGATCCACGCGGCACCCTGTTCACGCCGCAGCCTTGCGTGGCATGAAGGGAGCAGAGCGGGCGTCCGCCCGAACATCTGTCCGGAGCCCGTCGTGACCGCCTATCAGAGCCTCGAAACCCGCTTCGCCCGCATGGCGTCGATCGCGGATGCCGTCGGCATCCTGCAATGGGACGCCGAAACGATGATGCCGCAGGGTGCGAACGAGGGACGGGCTGACCAACTCGCCACCCTCAAGGGCCTCGCCCACCAGATGCTCGTGTCGTCTGAGACCGCGGATCTTCTCGCGGACGCTGGCGAGGGGGCGGGCCTCGACGCTTGGCAGCAGGCGAACCTGCGCGAGATGCGGCGGACCTTCCTTCACGCCGCGGCCCTTCCGGCGGACCTCGTCGAAGCAAGCTCCCGGGCCGTGTCGCGGGCCGAGATGGTGTGGCGGGAGGCGAGACCTGCGGGCGATTTTGCGATGCTGAAGCCGCATCTCGCCGAGGTTCTGAACTTGCAGCGGCAGATCGGGCAGGCGAAAGGCGAGAAGATGGGCATCGCGCCCTACGACGCGCTCCTCGACGGCTACGATCCGGGCCTGCGCCAGGCGCGCATCGACCCGATCTTCGCGGACCTCGCGGCCGGCCTGCCCGACCTGATCCAGGCCGCCTTGGCGCGCCAAGCCGAGCGACCGGGCGTCATGCCCCTCGACGGGCCGTTCCCGGTCGAGGTGCAGCGGGCCGTCGGCGAGCGGCTCATGCGGGCGGCGGGCTTCGACTTCGACCGCGGCCGGCTCGACGTCAGCCTTCACCCATTCTGCGGGGGCTCCACGGGCGACGTGCGCATCACCACCCGCTATAGCGAGGCGAACTTCCTCGGCTCGCTCATGGGCGTGCTGCACGAGACCGGTCACGCGCTCTACGAGCAGGGCAGGCCGGCCGCCTTCGCGCGCCAGCCGGTCGGGCAGGCCCGCGGCATGACGCTTCACGAGAGCCAGTCGCTTCTCGTCGAGATGCAGGCCGCCCGCAGCCCGCAGTTCGTCTCCTACCTCGCACCCCTCGCGCGGGAGGCTTTCGGCGGATCGGGGCCGGCCTGGACGGAGGAGAACCTTCTGCGCCTCGTCACGAGGGTCGAGCCCGGCTTCATCCGGGTCGATGCGGACGAGGTCACGTATCCGGCGCACGTCTTGGTGCGCTACGACGTCGAGAAGGCGCTCATCGCCGGCGATCTTGCGATCGACGACCTCCCGGGCGCCTTCAACGACGGTATCCGCGCCCTGCTGGGGCTCGAGGTGCCGAACGACCGGCTCGGATGCCTTCAGGACATTCATTGGCCGGGAGGTGGCTGGGGCTACTTCCCCACCTATACCCTCGGAGCCATGGCGGCGGCGCAGCTCTTCGAGGCGGCGTGCCGGGCCGTCCCGGACGCTCTTCCGGCGCTGGCGCGGGGGGATTTCGGGCCCCTGCGCGGTTGGCTGCGGGAGAACGTGCACGCGAAAGGCAGCCTCCTCGACACCGACGATCTTCTCGTCGCCGCGACCGGCCGCCCGCTCGGCGCCGAGGTGTTCCAGGCCCATCTGCGCCGGCGCTATCTCTGAGGGAGCGTCAGCGGGCGAGAGGCTCCGCGGCTTTCTCCGCTGCCGCCTGCGCCGGGGGCTCCGCCGCATCGTAGGCGGCCCAGATCCGCAGGGCCTCCTCCTGGAGATGGCCCGGATGGGCGTCGAGGTCGAGGCTGTCGGTGTCGAGGGTGAGCCGGCCCGTGGCGGGGCTCGACGCCGCGAACCCGGCGAGCCGCCGGTCATGGGCGGCGCACAGGTCGGTGAGGTAGGCGAGGTTCACGCCGGCCTCCTCGGGCCGCCCCCGTTTCGCGATCCGCTCGAGCTGGGTGCGCGGTGCGCAGGTGAGGTGGACGAGAATCCGCGGATGGCCGACGCGGGCGACCATGCGCCCGTGAACCGCCTCCACCGCCCGCACGTCGTTCGCCGCGCACACGATGTCCGTATAGGCGAGGTCCTGGTAGAGCGCGTAGTCGCAGATGAGCGGCTTCGTGCCGTCGGGATCGGCGCTGCCGCGCACCCGGTCGGCGTGCGAAAGCACGAAGCTGACGTTCTTCTCGAAGCCGTAGACGGCTGGCGCCCGGTAGAACTGAACGAAGAAGGGAACGTCCCGCACCGCCTCCTCGACGAGCCGCGCATCCGGGCGCACGGCCGCGAGCGCCCGCGCCAGGGTCGTCTTGCCAGAGCCGATGCCCCCGCTGATTTCGATCCGGGCCGCCAGCATGCCGGTTCGCGGCGGCCCTAGCGGGCCGCCGCCACCGCTTCGAGGGCCGTGAAGGTCTGGAGGATGCGGTAGGTGTGCTCGGTGCCGGCGGGCACGACCCAGGAATCGCCGGCCTCGAGGGCGACGGTCTCGCCGCCCATCACGAGTTCGGCCCGGCCCGAGATCACGTAGCCAACCACCTCGTAGTCGCGGCGATGCAGGGGCTTGTCGTCGGTCGGCTCCTCGCCGTCCCACAGGCGCAGGAGCACGTGTTGGCCCTTGGCCAGCAGAACCTCGCCGTCGTCGCCCCGCGCGGCCTCGCCGCGGCTCACCTTCATGGATGCCATGTCGCCTGCTCGCCTGAACCGAATCACGGCGGAACAACGGGCGATCCGCGCCGCCGTTCCGGCGTTCGGCGTCGCAGGCGCGCTGCCCTCAGCGCCTCATGAGCCGATGGAGGATCGCTTCGAGAATCATGCCCTTGATCCCGCGCGGCCGGTGATAGCCGTGGGACGGGTGGCCGTAGGGGCCCGACCCGTAGCCCGCGCGCGGGTCCGGATACCAATCATAGCCGCGACGGTACTTCTTGCCCTTCTTCCACGGCTTGTAGGGGTGAGACCCGTAACCGTGGTGTGTGGGATGGTGGTAGCGGCCGCTTTGACGGTCGAGCAGCAGGCGGACGAGGGACTTGAGCATGGTCGCAGCTCCCAGGGTCGGCAGGCGGGCAGGGCCGCCCACGCGAGGTGAGAGAGTCCGACATCGCCGCCCCCAACGGACGGCCAGAGGGGCCCGGACCCCGGTGATCTTCACGTCGGCATTTGGGCCCGCTCTTTCAAGAGCGCGCCGGCCCGTCGGCGCGGCGGTGTGAAGGGTCTCACACCGGGAATCGGCTGCGGCGGCCATGGTGGAGGGCAGGGCGCAACCGACGGGTCCCGTCAATTCAGGCCTGCGTCCTCACGAAACCACATAGGGAGAACGCACGATGGGCATCGCTCTCACGGCCCCGGCCCGCCCTCAGGCCATCCATCCGGTGCGGATGGCTGGCGTGCTCTACAATTCCGGCAACCTCCTGCTTTTTCTCACCCCGATCCTGCTCGGCGGGGGCGCCCATCTGTGGACCACCTACCTGCAGAACCCGCTGCCGCCTGTCTCGGCGGGCCTGTTCTTCTGCTCCGGCATTGCATACGGGCTCGCGCGGGTGCAGACGGGCCACCGGATCTCCGGGACCGCAGCCGTGGTGCTCGCCCTCGATCTTCTCCTGCGCGAGCATATCGTCGGCGGCCTCGCGGTGCTCGTTCTCCAGGCCGGAGGGCGGTTCGTAGGCTCTTTCCCGTTGGCGTTCGGCCGCATACTCGGCCCGGACGTGCCGGCCCGCGTATCGGGGATCGGGCCTCTCCTCAGCCGCATCCCGCTCGCCGCCGACGTGGTGCGAAGCGGCAACTGGCTTCTCGGCTGCGCCTGCCTGCTGTGGCTCTGCGCGGACCTGTGCCTCACCTGGGCGAGCTTCGCCCGGGTGCGTCGCACCGCGGTCGCCGCAGCGTGAGGTCCCGGATCCTCGCGCAATGGTGATGCGGCTTTCCAGCCCATCGCCGCCGCGGGCCCATTGCCATCGTGCCCGGCCTGCGCTGCCTTATGGGGCGACGATGGGAGAGATGCATGGGACGCTGGTTTGCCGCCCTTTGTGGAATGCTGGCGCTCGTTGCGCCCGTGTCGGCGGCCCTCGCCCAGGCGCCTGAGCCCGAGGGCTGCCCCGGCCTCATCGCGTCCGGGCGCCCGCTCGTGCTCCCTGCCTCGTTCGCGAAGGACGAGGTCGGCCTCACCTTCGTGGGGCACGCCACGTTCCTCATCGAGACGCCCCAAGGCATCCGCATCGCGACCGATTACAACGACTACGTCCGCCCGAGCGCGCCGCCCAACGTGGCGACGATGAACAAGGCCCACTCCACGCACTACAGCCGCAGCCCCGATCTCTCGATCCAGCACGTGCTGCGCGGCTGGAACCCGGCCGGCGGGGCGGCGCAGCACGACCTGACCGTCGGCGACGTGCGGGTGCGCAACGTATCGACCAACATCCGGGACTACGCGGGCCGCACCGAATACGACGGCAACTCCATCTTCGTGTTCGAGACGGCGCAGCTCTGCATCGCCCACCTCGGGCACCTGCACCACACCCTCTCGCCGGAGCACCTGAAGAAGCTGGGACGCATCGACGTGCTGCTGGTGCCGGTGGACGGCGGCTACACCATGGAGACCTTCGACATGATGGAGGTGCTGAAAGCCGTCAACGCGCCGCTCATGGTGCCGATGCATTACTTCAATGCGTCGACGCTCCAGCGCTTCCTCGCCGCCGCCCGCGAGCACTTCCCGGTGGAGTTCTCCGACCGGGCCTCCCTCGCCGTCTCTCGCTCGTCCCTTCCGGGACAGCCGAAGATCGTGGTGCTGCCGGGCGGATGATCAGCCCTGCTCCAGCTCCTCGATCACGTCGGACGCGATCACGCCGCGCGAGCGCCGCACCACCACCCGCGTCCCGGTCGGCACGCGGTTGTAAAGATCGATGACATCCGCGTTGAGCAGCCGGATGCAGCCCGACGACACGGCCCGGCCGATCGACCAGACCTCCGCCGTGCCGTGGATGCGGTAGAGGGTGTCCCGGTCGCCCTGGTAGAGGTAGAGCGCCCGCGCCCCGAGGGGGTTGTCGGCCCGGCCCGGCATGCCGGCGGCCCAGCGCCGGGCCATCCGGTCGCGCGCCACCATCTCGGGCGGCGGCGTCCAGCGCGGCCAGGCGGCCTTGCGGGCGACCGTCGCGGTGCCGTTCCAGCCGAAGCCCTGCCGGCCAACGCCGACGCCGTAGCGCATGGCCTTGCCGTCCCGCTGGACGAGGTAGAGGAAGCGGGCATCCGGATCGACCACGATGGTGCCGGGACGCTCCCCCGTCGGGTCGTCCACGACCTGCCGGTGGTACTGGGCCGGGATCTCGTCGAGGTTGACCGCGGCGATCTCGAAGGGCTCCCGGCTTGCCGGCACGAGCATGCGGCTTTGAACCACCGCTTCCTGCACGGTTCCTTGCGGTGACACGCACCCGGCGAGGAGCGAGGCTCCGGAGGTGGCGAGAAAGGCGCGGCGGCTCAGCATGGGCATCTCGGAGCGGGTCTCCGGTCGTTCGGGGCAGGGCGCCCCGAATCGATCCGGCGAAAGGGTGAATGGACGGAAGCGTTCCCTCGTTGTCGTTAAGGTTCAGTTAGAGCGGCACCTGCGCGCCGGCCATGGGCGGAGTGTGTGCGCGTCGCGCCCCCGCCGATCACAACGACGCCAACACGGGGAAGGGCAGGGCTGACCGCCTTGCCGGGAGGCCGGAGCGGGGCTAACCGGGGCCGATGATCGAGAGCTCTCGCCCCCGCCGTTTCGTCTGCGGTGCCGCCGCTGCCGTCGCGGCCGTCCTCATGTCGAACGGGGCGGCGGCACGGGAACCTCAGCCGAACTGGCCCGAGGTCAAGTGCGGGCGCTACGCGGCCGCCTGGACCGAGGCGCTGCGGCGCAAGAGGCCTCAGGGCCTCAGCATCGACTTCGTCGAGCGCCACGACGCTTTCATCGCCCGCGGCTGCCGCGAGAGCACGCATGTCTGCCCGCGCTCCGCGGAGGAACTGGCGATGGCCAACGTCATGGTGGTCGCGGCGCTCAATGCCGGCATGGCGAGCACCTTCCCGCCTTTCGCGTGCCGGAAGTAGCCCGCCCGCCGCCGCTCAGCCGCGCTTGGGGATCTCGAGGCCGCGCTGGACGGCAGGCCGCGCGAGGCAGCGCTCGAGCCAGGCCGGCACGGCCCTCAGGTCGCCGTAGCCGACGAGGGGACCCGCCTCGTAGAACGACACGAGGCCGCGCACCCAGCCCACGAGCGCGACATCGGCGATGCTGTACTCGCCCATGATCCACTCGCGGTCCGCGAGCCGCGTCTCCAGCACGCCGAGAAGCCGCTGCGCCTCCGCCCGGTAGCGCTCGAGGGGGCGCTTGTCCTCGATCTCGCGGCCAGCGAATTTGTGGAAATAGCCGAGCTGTCCGAACATCGGCCCGACTGCCGCCATCTGGAAGAACACCCACTGGACCGTCTCGTAGCGCCGGGCCGGATCGTGGGAGAGAAGCTGGCCGGTCTTCTCGGCGAGGTAGAGCAGGATCGCGCCGGATTCGAACAGGGCGATGGGCCTGCCGCCGGGCCCGCTCGGGTCGATAATCGCCGGGATCTTGCCGTTCGGGTTGAGGGACAGGAATTCCGGCGTCCAGGTCTCGTTCTGGCCGATATGGACCGCGTGAGCCTCGTAGGACAGTCCGATCTCCTCCAGCATGATCGAAACCTTCACCCCATTGGGCGTCGGCCAGGAATAGAGCTGAAGACGGTCCGGGTGCTGGGCGGGCCAGCGGGCGGTGACGGGGAATGCGGCAAGATCGGGCATGAGGGCTCCATCGGTCGTCGGTGCAACGTGGTCCGACGAGCCCTCCTTGGGAAGGCCGCCGGATGCACGACAGTGTTTGCATCCGGCGGAGTCTCACCGTCGCGGGGCACGTCCGCGGGCTGACATCTTCCGCTCGGAGCAAGGCAGAACCAGTCCATCGCGGCTCCAGCCCTGCTTTATGTGCGCTGCCGCACAGGCCGGCGGCAGTCCGCCCGGCTGTGTGCTGATGAAAATTGACATTCGTCACTCGTCAGCTCAACAAGAGCGGCAGACCCGCTGCTGACCCGCCTGAAAGGCAGAACATCCGCAGCGCCGATCCGAAGGTGGTCCGATGCCGTCTCGCGCGTTCCTCGCCGTTCTGCTGCTCCCCGCCGCTCTCGCGGCCTGCCAGGAAGAGCCGAAACCCGTCGCAAAGCCCGACCGTCCGGTGCTGACCGAGACGGTCGCCTTCGAGGCGCGGACGCCCGAGCGAACCTTCGTGGCCACGATCCGCCCCCGGATCGAGAGCGATCTCGGCTTCCGGGTGCCCGGAAAAGTGGCGCGCCGCCTCGTCAATGTCGGCGAGGCCATCAAGGCGGGGCAGCCCCTCGCCGTTCTCGACGAAACCGATCTCGGGCTCCAGCGGGAGCAGGCGGAGGCCGAGTTCCGCGCCGCCACCGCGGCCCTGAACCAGGCCGAGGCCGAGTTGAGGCGCATCAACACCCTGAGGGGCGAAGGCTGGTCGACGGCGTCGGGCTACGATCGCCAGAAGGCGGCTACCGAGGAGGCGCGGAGCCGGCTTTCCCGCGCCGAGCGGGCCCTGTCCCTCGCGCAGAACGCTTTTGCCTATGCGACGCTCCGGGCCGACAGCGACGGCGTCGTCACGGCGGCGCAGATCGAGCCCGGCCAGGTGGTCACCGCAGGCCAGGCCGCCATCCGCCTCGCGCGGCTTTCCGAGAAGGAGGCCGTCATCGCGGTGCCAGAGGCGCAGATCGCCGCCGTCCGGGAGGGCCGTGCCTGGGTGACGCTCTGGTCGGACCAGAACCGCCGCTACGACGCATCCCTGCGGGAGCTCTCGCCCTCCGCCGATCCCGCGACCCGAACCTATCTCGCCCGCTTCTCCCTGCCCGCCGCCGATGCCGCCGTGCAACTCGGCATGAGCGCCACGCTCACCGTTGCCGACGCGCAGGGGGCGCGGGTCGCCCGGCTGCCGCTCTCGGCGCTCTACAACGAGGGGCAGGGTCCGGCCGTGTGGGTCATCGACGTGGACGGGCGCCCGTTGCTCCGGCCGGTGACCGTGGAATCCTATGAGGCGCGGCACGTCATCGTGAGCCGCGGCCTTAATGAAGGCGAGCGCGTCGTGACGCTCGGCGTCCAGAAGCTCGACGCGGGCCAGCGGGTCCGGGTGGTCGAGGCCCTTCAGTTCTGAACCGGACGGCAGCCATGAAGCGCTTCAACCTCTCCGAATGGGCCGTCCATCATCAGGCTCTCGTGCTGTTCCTCGTCCTCGCCATCTCGGTCGCGGGCTTCCTCTCGTTCCGCGGCCTCGGGCGCGCGGAGGATCCGAATTTCACGATCAAGAACGTGATCGTGACCGCCAGCTGGTCCGGCGCCACCGCCCGGGAGATGCAGGACCAGGTGGCCGACCGCATCGAGAAGCGGCTGCAGGAGCTGCCCTGGTTCGACAAGGTGGTGACCTACACGAAGCCCGGCTTCACGGCCATGAACGTGCAGTTCCGGGACAATACACCGGCGCGCGAGGTGCCCCAGCTCTTCTACCAGCTGCGCAAGAAGCTCGGCGACATTCGATCCGAGCTCCCGCGCGACCTGTCGGGCCCCAACGTCAACGACGAGTTCGGCGATGTCGATTCCGTGCTGCTCGCGCTCACGGGCGACGGTGCGGACTATGCGCAGCTCAAAGCCGTCGCAGAGGCCCTCCGCCAGCGCCTCCTGAAGGTGCAGGGCGTCACGAAGGTGAATCTCTACGGCGTTCAGGATCAGCGCATCTTCGTGGAGTTCAGCCACGCGAAGCTCGCCACCCTCGGCATCCCGCCTCAGGCCCTGTTCGACTCGCTCCAGCGGCAGAACGCGGTGGTATCGGCAGGCTCCGTCGAGAGCGGCGCGCAGCGCGTGCCCGTCCGCATCACGGGGGCTCTCGACGGCGAGCGCGCCGTAGCCGAAACACCCGTCGAGGCGAACGGCCGGGTGTTCCGCCTCGGCGACATCGCCACGGTCGAGCGCGGCTTCGAGGATCCGTCCGATTTTCTCGTGCGCCAGCGCGGCACGCCGGCGCTCGCCGTCGGCGTGGTGATGGCGAAGGGCGCCAACATCCTGGAGTTCGGCCGGGACTTGAAGACTGCGACGGACAGCTTCATGGAGGCGGTGCCGGTGGGCATCGAGGTCGAGCAGATCGCCGATCAACCGAAGGTCGTGGACGAGGCCATCCTGGAGTTCGAGCGCTCCTTCCTCGAGGCGCTCGGGATCGTGCTGATCGTCTCCTTCATCTCGCTCGGCTGGCGCACCGGGATCGTGGTGGCGCTGTCCGTACCGCTCGTTCTGGCCATCACCTTCGTGGTAATGGGCATCCTCGGCATCGACCTTCACCGCATCACGCTCGGCGCCCTCATCATCGCCCTCGGCCTTCTCGTGGACGATGCGATCATCGCCGTCGAGATGATGGTGGTGAAGATGGAGCAGGGATGGGACCGCATGCGCGCGGCCGCCTTCGCCTGGACCTCCACGGCTTTCCCGATGCTCACCGGAACGCTCGTCACGGCGGCAGGCTTCCTGCCCATCGGCTTCGCGAATTCGGCGGTGGGCGAGTATGCGGGCGGCATCTTCTGGGTAGTGGCGATCTCGCTGATCGCATCCTGGTTCGTGGCCGTGCTGTTCACGCCCTATCTCGGCGTGAAGCTCCTGCCGAAGAACCTCGCGACGCATGGTCATTCGGACCCGCATGCGATCTACGAGACCCGCCTCTACCGCGGCCTGCGGCGCATCGTGCGACTTTGCGTGAACTGGCGCGGCCTCACTGTCGTCGCCACGGTCGCGATCTTCGCGGCATCCATCGTGGCTTTCGGGCGCGTGCAGCAGCAGTTCTTCCCGCTTTCCGAGCGGCCGGAGTTGTTCCTCCAGATGCGCCTTCCTGCCGGCACGGCCATCGGGGTCACGGCCGAGACGGCCCGGCAGGCGGAAAAGCTGCTCGGCGAGGATCCCGATATCGTCACCCACACGACCTATATCGGGCAGGGCTCGCCGCGGTTCTGGCTCGGCCTTAACCCCCAGTTGCCGAACGAGGCCTTCGCCGAGATCGTGATCGTGTCGAGGGACGTGGCCGCCCGCGAGCGCATCAAGGCCCGCCTCGACGATGCGGTCGCGGAGGGCGCCCTCGCTCAGGCGCGGGTGCGCGTGGACCGCTTCAACTTCGGCCCGCCGGTGGGCTTCCCCGTGCAGTTCCGCGTCGTCGGGCCCGATCCCATGCAGGTGCGGGAGATCGCGTCCCAGGTGCGGGACGTCATGCGCGCGAACGAGAACGTGGTCGATCCTCACCTCGAGTGGAATGAGCTGTCGCCCTCCGTGCGCGTGGTGGTGGACCAGGAGCGCGCCCGAGCCCTCGGCCTCGACCCGCAGACCGTGTCGCAGACCCTTCAGACCCTGCTGTCTGGGACGACGGTGACGACCGTACGCGACGGCACCGAGAAGATCGACGTGGTGGCGCGCGCCAATGCCCGCGAGCGCCTCGATCTTGGGCGCATCGGCGATCTCACCGTCGTCTCGCGGGGCGGTCTTGCGGTGCCGCTCGCCCAGGTGGGCCGCATCGAGTACGCGCATGAGGAGCCGATCCTGTGGCGGCGCAACCGCGACATGTCGATCACGGTGCGCGCCGATGTGGTGGACGGCGTTCAGCCGCCCGACGTGACGAACCAGATCTGGCCGGCGCTCGGGGCGCTGCGCGCTAACCTCGCGCCCGGGTACCGGCTCGAGATCGGTGGCGCGGTCGAGGAATCGGCCAAAGGCAACGCGTCGATCTTCAAGCTCTTCCCGCTCATGGTCGGCGCTATGCTGCTCCTCCTCATGATACAGCTGCAGAGCTTCTCGCGGCTGATCCTGGTGTTCCTTACGGCGCCGCTCGGGATCATCGGAGCCTCCTTCGCGCTGAACCTCGCCAACAAGCCTTTCGGCTTCGTGGCGCTCCTCGGGCTCATCGCCCTCGCCGGCATGATCATGCGCAATACGGTCATCCTGGTGGACCAGATCGAAACCGATGTGGAGCAGGGCCTCAGCCGCCGCGAGGCCATCGTCGAGGCGACGGTGCGGCGCGCGCGTCCCGTGGTGCTCACGGCCCTGGCGGCCATCCTGGCGATGATCCCGCTGTCGTCTTCGGCCTTCTGGGGTCCCATGGCCTACACGATTATGGGAGGCCTGTTCGTCGCGACGTTCCTCACCTTGCTCTTCCTGCCCGCCCTCTACGCTCTGTGGTTCCGCAAGAGCCTCGATCGGGTCGAGGAGCGGGAGCCGGGCGCCGGGCCGGACGCCCTTGTTCCGGTCGAGGAGAGGCGCCCCCTTGCCATCGCTGCCGAGTAGGGCACCTACGCCCCTCGTGGCCCTTGTCGACCTGTGGATCGTACCTGTTGTGAAGTTTGGATCATGAGTGCCGCAGCCGCCGTTCGGTCGTCCGAACCCGATACCCGTCAACGCATCATGGAGACGGCCGAGCGTCTCTTTCGCGAGATCGGCTACCAGAAGACCACGGTGGCCGACATCGCCAAGGCGCTGAGAATGAGCCCGGCCAACGTCTACCGCTTCTTCGACTCGAAAAAGTCGATCAACGAGGCCGTGGCCGAGCGGCTGATGCGAGGGGTGGAGGGCGCCATCGAAGCCATCGCCAATCGCAAGGCGCCGGCGGTCGAGCGTCTGCGCGAGATCATTGCGACGATGCACAGCATGAACGCGTCACTCTATACCGACGATCTGCGCATGCACGAGATGGTCGAGGTGGCCATGACAGAGAGCTGGGAAGTCGTGCACGGCCATATCGAGCGCAAGGGCGCGGTTTTCGACCGCGTCATCGCCGACGGCGTAGCCTCTGGCGAGTTTAAGGCGGCCGACCCGACCGTTGCTTCGCGGTGCGTTCAGATGAGCTTGATCCGGTTCTTCCACCCGGCGCTCATGGTGCAATGCGCAAATGAACCCGGGCCCACTCTCGAACAGCTGACAGACTTCGTGCTGGCCGGTCTCGCATGGACACCGCCAGAAGGCTAAGAACGTGCGAGGCCGGGCCTTGACGCCAGCCCTTTGCGACTAAATTCTAAGCGCTGTAGCGCCCATCTGCCTAGACAAGAAAAAAGGCCGCTGTCACCAGCGGCCCGAAGTTTAGGGAGGAAACGCCCAAGAAGGGCTGCAGCAACGAACGCCAATTCATTGCTGCGATGCACAAGATAGCACTGTGCCGATTTCGGACAAGTTAAAAGGGGCAGCACGGCTGCCCCTTTTTCGATCTGTTGCCTGAAAGCCACGCATTCCGGCGGCCGCCCTGCCGCCCATGCCGAAGATTTGTAGCAAATTGACAGGGTTGTCCCGCTAAAGAACGTCCTTGGAGGCGGCGACCGCGCGGGCTTTGAGACTGAGCACCCGCTTGTGCCGGGCGGCCCGGGTGAGCGCCTTCGCCTTGGCCAGATGACTGTCGCCCTCGAGCTCCCGCGCCTGTTCGGCCAGCTTGGCGGCAGCCTCGTCCTGCGCCGCGGCCACTTCGTTCAACTTCCTGGCGCCGTCGACGTCCGAGGCACCGATCTTCGGAGGACGCGCAACCATCTCCCCACTCCCGCTCACCGCGATACCAAGGCAACCCGCGAGAGCGGATCGGGTTCGCGTGTCGGACCGATCACGATCCAGAGCCGAGTCGGCTGAGAGTCTACTTTACCGCACCGGTCGTCAGCCCCCTCACGAGGTAGCGGGAGAAGAGGATGTACAGCACGAGGACGGGCGCGATGGCCAGGGATAGGGAGGCCAGCACCGCGTTCCAGTCCGTCACGTACTGGCCGATGAATTGCTGGACGCCCAGGGTAAGTGTGCGCGTCTCGCTTCCGGGGGCCAGGATGAGCGGAAACCACAGGTCATTCCAGATCGGCACCATGGTGAAGACCGCGACGGTCGCGATGGCGGGCCGGATCAGCGGCAGGATGATCTGGAAGAAGATGCGGTACTCGCTGACGCCGTCGCACCGGGCCGCGTCCCTCAAGTCCCGTGGAATCTGCTGGATGAACTCGCCGAGGATCAGGATCGCGAGCGGCAGGCCTTGCGCCACATAGACGAGGATGAGGGCCGTCAGGGTGTTGACGAGGTTGAGCTCGACCATGAGCCGCAAGATGCTCACGCTGCCGAGGCGGATCGGCACCATGATGCCAAGCGCCAGATACAGCGCCAGGATCGTGTTGCCGCGAAACTTGTATTCCGACAGCGCCCAGGCCGCCATAGCGCCGATCAGCACGATGAGAGCGAGCGAGACGAGCGTGACCGTGAGGCTGTTGAAGAAGTAAAGGCCGAAGGCCGACTTCGAGAAGACCTGGTCGAAGCCGATGGTCGTGAAGGTGCGGGCGTCGGGAAAGCCCAACGGATCGGCGAAGATCGCCCGCCGCGTCTTGAAGGCGTTGATCAGCACGAGCAGGATCGGCCCGAGGGCCAGCGCCGTGTAGAGGAGCAGGACGCCGTGCACCGCGAGGCGGCCCGGGCGAAGTCGGGGCAGGGGCATCAGAAGGTATGCCGCTGCAGCCGACGCTGCACGCCGAAGAGATAGACGAGAACACCGAGGAGGATGATCACGAGCATCGCGGTCGCCACGGTCGCGCCCATGGTCGGGCTGCCCACCTGCAGCTGGTAGCCGAAGAAGGTGCGATAGAAGAACGTGCCGAGGATGTCGGTTGAGAAGTTGGGGCCGGCGAGAGCGCCCTTGACCGCATAGATCAGATCGAAGGCGTTGAAATTCGCCACGAAGGTGAGGATCGACACGACGCCGAGCGTCGGCAGGATGAGCGGCAGCTTGATGAACCAGAAGATGCTGAACGGGCCTGCCCCGTCGACCGTCGCCGCGTCCGTGAGATCGTCCGGGATGTTGAGGAGCGCCGCGTAGATCAGCATCATCGGGATGCCGACGAACTGCCATACCGAGATCAGCGAGATCGTCACGAGGGCCGTGCTCTCCTCGCCGAGATAAGGGCCGAAGAAGCTCCCCAGGCCGACCGCGCGCATCAGCGTTTCGGCGATCCCCCACAAGGGGTTCAGCATGAGCTGCCAGATGAAGCCGATGATCACGACGGACAGCATGGTCGGCAGGAACAGAAGGGTGCGATAGACGCTCCCGCCGGCGAGGTGCGGCAGGCTCAGCAGCATCGCAAGACCGAGCCCGATGCCGTTCTGCACCACCATATGAATGAGAAAGAAGATCAGGTTGTTGCCGAGCGCGTTCCAGAACTGGCCCGACCAGGCCGGGTCGAAGAAAAGAGCGCGGAAGTTGTCGAGGCCGGCAAAGCGCAACTGACCGCTTGCATCGCCCGTATAGAGGCTGAGGCGGATCGTGTCGACGAGGGGATAGATGGAAAACAGCGTATAGATCGCGACCGCGGGCGCGAGGAACACGACGATGTGGAGGGGAAAGCGCCGGCCGGGCGCGGCGGTCGTCGCCTCGTTGCCGGTCACGGCGGCACCTGTCGACATCGTTGCACGCGGAATGGGTGAGGCGGGGAGGGGCGGCCGATGCGGCCGCCCCGATTCGGCTTACTTCTGCGGCTGATACCAGGAGGCGAGGCCGTCCTGCACCTTCTTGGCCGCCTCCTCGGGCTTCAGGGTGCCGTTGAGCACCTGGGCGCTGACGTTCCAGAGCTCGTTCTCGAGGTTCGGCGTGCCGCGGGAGAGGATCTGGTAGGAGTTGCGGATCGAGCTCTCGCAGGTGCCGCGCCAGCTCGCGAACTTGGCTGCCACCGGATCCTTCAGGTTCACCTTGGCGTTCGAGAGCGGGAAGAAGCCCGGCAGCTCGTTGGCGTAGATCTCGGCGAACTCGGGCGAAGCCACCCAGGCCAGGAAGGTCTTGGCGGCCTCGACGTTCTTCGACTTGGCGTTGATGCCGATTGCGATGTCCGTGTGGTCGCTGATGTAGCATTTCTGCGACCCCTCCGGCACCGGCGGCGCGAAGGCGTCGAACTCGAAGTCGGCCTGCTGGCGGAAGATCGGGATGTCCCAGGAGCCGGCCGGGTAGATTGCTGCCCGCCCGAGGGCGAAGAGGTTCTGCGTGTCGGGATATTTCTGCGCCTGGTAGCCGCGGCCCATATAGGGCGCCCAGCTCGCGAGTTCCGCGAAGGTCTTCACGTAAGGCTCGTCCGTGAGCTTTTGCTTGCCTTCGATGAGCGCCTTGCGGCCCTCCTCGCCCTTCCAGTAGTTCACGCCGATATTCTGGAAGCCCATGGTGGCGGCCTCCCACTGGTCCGCCGTTCCCATGGCGAGCGGCGTGTACTTGCCGTCGGCCTTGATCTTGTCGAGCACGGTCTTGAATTCGGCCGCGGTCTTCGGCGGCGTGAGCTTCAGCTCGTCGAAGATCTCCTTGTTGTAGATGAAGCCGTGGATCACAGAGGCCATCGGCACGCAGAACGTGTCCTTGCCGTCATCCGTCGTCCAGGCGCTTTTCGCGACGGGGGAGAAGTTCTCCATGCCCTTCACGTCGTTGACGGAGGTGAGGTGCCCCTTCTTGAAGAGGTCGAGGGAGGCGTCGAAGGGACGGCAGGTGATGAGGTCCCCTGCCGTGCCGCCGGCGAGCCGCGCGTTCAGCGCCGCGTTGTACTCGGTCGGCGGGTCGGCCTTGAACTGAACCTTGATGTTGGGATGCGCCTTGTTGAAGGCCGGGATGATCTTGCTGTTCCAGACGTCGGCGTCGTCGTTGCGCCAGCTCTCGATGGTGAGGGTCTGCGCTGCCGCTGGGCCGGCCAGGGCGGCCAACGTGAGGGACGCGCCCGCGAGGAGCCGTCCCACTTTGCGCCGCAGGATTCCGGATGAAGCTGTCATCGTGTGTCTTCCTCCTTGGCCGCGCCGTTCCGCGGCGGGTTTGCGTCCCCGCGCCCTTGCTGTTCGTTCTCTCGCGCGAAGCCGATTGCCGCCACGGTATCGCCGAAGGCGGGAGGCGACAAGCGGCCTGCCGGGCCATCGTCCCGACGATCCCGCCCTTCACGGCCGGGCCCCGGCTTGGCATGGTGCCGCCATGACAAGGCGGCTCCGCTCATGACCCAGAACCTGTTCATCGGCATCGACGGAGGCGGCACCGGGTGCCGGGCGCGCATCCGCGACGGCGAGGGCCGCCTGCTCGGCGAGGGCGTCGGCGGCCCGGCGAATATCCGGCTCGGTTCGGAGGGGGCCTGGGCGTCGATCCTTGCGGCCTGCCGGTCCGCCCTCGCGGCGTCCGGGCTCGCCGACGAGGCTTTGTCCCGCGCGCGGGCCGGCCTTGGCCTTGCCGGAGCGGCGCAGCCCCAGGCGGTCGCCGGCATGCTGGCCCATTCCCATCCGTTCCGGTCCGTCGCGATCGAGACGGATGCGCATATCGCCTGGCTCGGGGCGTTCGGGGGCGGCGAGGGCGCAATCCTGATCGTCGGGACGGGATCGGTGGGCTACGGCGTCCTCGGCGGCAGGCCGGTCTATATCGGCGGTCGCGGCTTTCAGATCTCGGACGACGGCAGCGGTGCGGTGCTGGGACGCGAACTCCTGCGGCGCACGATCTGGGCCCATGACGGACGCGCGCCGATGACTTCCCTCGCAAGCGCCGTCCTCGAGCGCTTCGGGGGTGACCCGGAGACGATGGTCGACTGGTCGAACGCGGCCCGCCCGCGGGATTACGCGAGCTTCGCGCCGCTCATCGTCGAGCATGCGACGGCCGGCGACCCGCTCGGCTCTGCCCTCGTGTCGGAGGCAGCCGACGCGATCAGCGGCATCGCGCGTCGGCTCGTCGATCTCGGCGCGCCCAGGCTCTGCCTCTTCGGCGGCCTCTCCCGGCCGCTCATGCCGTGGTTTGCCCCTGACGTGCGGCAACTCCTCGCCGAGCCCCTGGCCGACGCCCTCGACGGCGCCGTGATGCTGGCGCGGGCAGGCCACGAGCCTCACTGAACGCACCACCCTGGACGAGCGCCGCCGCGTGCGGTCATATCGAACCCTTGCGAACCAGCGGAGCAGACGGGGATGGCGGCAAAGAGGGTGCTCGTCGTGGGCCTTGGCAATATGGGCATGTCCCATGCCCTCGCCTATACCCGGATCGAGGGATACGAGGTGGTGGGCCTGTGCGAGCGGAGGATCGCGGACCGCAAGCTCCCGGAGGCTCTCGAAGGGGCGAGGCCCTTTGCGCATTACGAGGAAGCCCTGGACGTCCTCAAGCCTGACGTCGTGTCGATCAACACCTGGTCGGATACCCATGCGGCCTACGCGATCCGGGCCATGGAGGCGGGAGCGCACGTCTTCGTCGAGAAGCCCCTCGCCGACACCGTGGCGGATGCGGAGCGTGTGGTCGCCACCGCGCGCCGGACCGGGCGCAAGCTCGTCGTGGGCTACATCCTGCGCCACCACCCGTCCTGGATGCGCTTCATCGAACTTGCCCGCACCCTCGGCACGCCGCTGGTCTTTCGCATGAACCTCAACCAGCAATCGAGCGGGGCGGCGTGGGACGCCCACAAACGGCTCCTGCAATCGCTTTCGCCCATCGTCGATTGCGGCGTGCACTACGTGGACGTCATGTGCCAGATCACGCCGGCAAGGCCGGTGCTCGTCCACGGCGTCGGCGCGCGGCTGACCGAAGACATGCCGCCCGGCATGTACAATTACGGCCATCTTCACGTCACCTTTGAGGACGGATCCGTCGGCTGGTACGAGGCCGGCTGGGGCCCGATGATGAGCGAGCAGGCCTATTTCGTGAAGGACGTGATCGGCCCGAAGGGCAGCGTCAGCATCGTCATGGCCGAGACCGCGAATGCGGGCCTCAAGTCGTCCGACATGGACGCCCACACCAAGACGAACCAGATCCTGCTCCACCACGGCGCCCTGGCGCCCGACGGCACGCTCCTGAAGCCCGACGAGCGCATCGACACCGCCGACGAACCGGGGCACGACGACCTTTGCGAGCGCGAGCAGCGCTTCCTCCTGCGCGCCATCGACGAGAACCTCGACTTGTCGGACCACATGGACGATGCGGTAAGAAGCCTGCGGATCGTTCTGGCGGCGGACGAGGCTGTGAGAACCGGGGAGGTGGTCCGGCTTTGAGAGGATCGGGCCTCCCGATTCGGCACCGATTCCGGAAGGCTCCCACAGGGGCTCGTTAACTCTGCCGCGAAGTCCCACGGCTCAACCGTGAAAGTCCCCTGTGCGGCTTGCCGTCAATTTGAGATGAAGTGTTCGGGGGAGCATTTCATGACCACATCCGTTCTTTACCATCCGACCGTTTCCTGTCGGTCCTGCGGTTCCCATGTCGTTGAGGTGAAAGGGGAGTGGAGGGGAGCCTCGCCCGCCCAGTGCCGCCAGTGCGGCACCTCGCACGGCACTTGGATCACGCTCATGGAGCGCGCTGAAATCCGTCGCAAAGCCGATCATTTCATCGGCCCCTTCCGCGCCAAGCTCGCCGAGGTCGCACGATGAGGTGGGCCGCCGCCTTTATCCCGCTGGTGGCCGCGTCCCCGGCGCTGGCCGACGTGAACCTCGTCGCCAAGCGGGAAGCCTGCCATGCGGAAGCGCGCCAGCGCATCAAGCCCCGGGGCGCCACCACGGGCGAACTCGCGCGGGCCCTCATCGAGAAGCGGCAGCGCTTCACGGACGAATGCGTCGACCGGCCGGTGCAGGCCGCCCTGCCGGCGCCGCAGACGACCGGCACAGTCAAAACCGGCACCGTGAAGACGGCGCCGGCCAAGCGCTGACCGGGCGCGCCGCTTTAGGCGCGCGCGAACCGCCTCGCGGCACCGACGCACAGGACGACACCGGCCGAGACTGCGACAAGGCCCCAGCCGACCGGCTCGTGCAGCAAGGCTGCCGCGAGGGCGAGGCCGAAGAACGGCTGGAGCAACTGCAGCTGGCCGACCGCCGCGATGCCGCCCTGGGCGAGGCCGCGGTACCAGAACACGAAGCCGATCAGCATGCTGAACAGGGACACGTAGGCGAGGGCCAGAAGCGCCCGCCAACTCAAGCCGGCGAAGGACGACGGCGCCGTCGCGAGGGCGAGCGGCAGCATCACGGGCAGCGAGAGCACGAGGGCCCAGGAGATCACCTGCCAGCCCCCGAGCCGCCGCGAGAGGCGGCCGCCCTCTGCATAGCCGAGGCCGCAGACGAGGATCGCCACAATCATCAGCGCGTCTCCGACCGGAGAGGCGTCGAACCCGCCGCGGCTCATCGCGTAGCCGGCCACGAGGGCGCTGCCGAGAACCGCGAAGGCCCAGAAGGCCAGCCGCGGCCGCTCGCCGCCGCGCACGGCGCCGAAGACCGCGGTCGCGAGGGGCAGGAGGCCGATATACACGATTGCATGCGCCGAGGTGACGTGGCGCAAAGCGAGCGCGGTGAGGAGGGGAAAGCCTACCACGACGCCGAGGGCCACCACGCCGAGCGGGAGGAGATCGGCCCGGGCGGGCCACCGCTCCCGCATGGCCAGCAGCGCCGCGAGCCCGACGAGGCCGGCGATGGCGGCGCGGGCGAAGGTGAGAAAGAGGGGATCGAGCTCCAGGACGGCCACGCGCGTCGCCGGCAGGGAGGCGCTGAAGATGACGACGCCGAGGAGGCCGTTGAGCCAGGCCGAAGGGTGAGGGGCGATCCGCCAATTTTCGGACATGCCGAGACCCTGCCCCGGGCGCGGTGGCGTCGCCAGGGACAGAGGGGTACAATCGCTCCGAACTGTACTCCTCCCGGAACCCGTACACGTGCTGCACGCTCCGCCCCCTCTGCCGCCGCCCGCTCCGACCCTGATCGGCCAGATCATGAGTGCCATCCGAGAGCGCATCGACGGCCGGCAGCTGGGGTCCGGTGCGCGGCTGCCCTCGATCCGGGCGTTCGCGCGGGAGCAGGGCGTCTCGAAATCGACCGTGGTCGAGGCCTATGAGCGCCTCGCGGCGGAGGGCGTCATCGCCGCCCGCCGCGGGTCCGGCTTCTACGTTGCGGGATCGGAGCGGCCTCCGGCGCTCAGCCGTTCCGATCCGCGCATCGAACGCGCCATCGATCCCTTGTGGGTGATGCGCCAGTCGCTCGAGGCCGACCCGTCGAGCCTGCGGCCCGGCTGCGGCTGGCTGCCGGAGAGCTGGATGCCGCTCGGCGCCCTGCGTCGCGGCTTGCGATCGGCAGCCCGCAGCGAGCCTCGCGCCCTGACCGATTACGGGACACCCCTCGGCTTCGCGCCCTTAAGGTCGCAACTCGCGCGCCGCCTTTCCGCGCGCGGCGTCGAGGCCGAGCCGGCGCAGATCCTGTTGACCGACTCGGGCACCCAGGCCCTCGACCTCGTCTGCCGTCTCCTCCTGCAGCCTGGCGAGACGGTGCTGGTCGACGATCCTTGCTACTTCAATTTTCTCGGCCTCGCGCGAGCCCATCGCGCCTCCGTCGTGGGCGTGCCGATGACGCCGGCGGGGCCCGATGTCGAGGCTTTCGCGCGGCTCGCCCGCGAGCAACGGCCGCGGCTTTACTTCACGACGGCCGCCCTGCAGAACCCGACGGGCGTGAGCAACGCGCCCGCGACCGTTCATCGTCTCCTCGTTCTCGCAGAGGCGCACGGGATCACGATCGTCGAGGACGATATCTTCGCCGATCTTGAGCCGGAGCCGGCGAGCCCGCGCCTCGCGGCCTTCGGCGGTTTGAACCGCGTGATCCAGGTGGGCAGCTTCTCCAAGACGCTCTCCGCCGCGATGCGGTGCGGCTACGTGGCGGTTCGGCCGGACTGGATCGAGCCGCTGGCCGACCTGAAGCTCGCCACCGCGTTCGGGAGCGGCGATCTCGCGGCCCGGCTCGTCCACGGCATCCTCACCGACGGCAGCTACCGGCGCCACGTCGAGGGACTGCGCGGCCGCCTCGCCCGGGCCCTGACCGACACCGCCCGGCGCCTCGAAGCCGCGGGGCTGAGGGTGTGGACGGAGCCGCGGGGAGGACTCTTCCTGTGGGCCGCTTTGCCGGAGGGCCTCGATGCCGGCGACGTGGCGCGCCGGGCCATGGCGGAAGGCGTGGTTCTCGCGCCCGGCAACGTGTTCTCGGTCGGCCAGACCGCGGGACGCTTCCTGCGCTTCAACGTCGCCCAGTGCACCTCGGCGCGGGTGTTCGAGGTGCTGGAACGAGCGATGGACAATGCCGACCGGCGCCCAATGCTCTGAACGGAGAATCGCGGCCTGCGGTCACGCACCCGGCGCGATGGGCCGGTCCGCGGTCCAGTCGTAGGTGCCCTGGTCGCGCTCCTGCACGGCTTGCTTCCAGCCGACGGCCTCCGCCCTGTTCTTGAAGGCGAGGCCCTCCGGCGAGTGGCGGGTGATGCCGTCGAACAGGGTGGCGAGCATCTGCGTGTTGTTGAGGCCCATGGCCTCGATCGCCTGGTTGACCACGAGCTTCTGCATCATGAGCTGGTTCACCGGCACGGTGGCCATGCGTTCGGCGAGCCGCTCCACCTCGGCGTCGAGATCGCCCGCCGGCACGGCCTTGAGCACGAGGCCGATCCGCTCTGCCTCGCGGCCGTCGATCTTGTCGCCCGTGAACAGCATGCGCTTGGCCCGTTCCGGCCCGAGCCGGTAGACCCACATGGCCGTGGTCGGGCAGCCCCACACCCGCACCGGCATATAGCCGATCTGGGCATCCTCGCTCATCACCACCATGTCCGAGCACAAAGCGATATCCGAGCCCCCGGCGACCGCGAAGCCGTGAACCTTGCACACCACGGGCCGGTAGGATCGCCACAAGGACATGAAGGCCTGGGTGTTGCTCATCATGAAGGCGTAGTCCTTCATGGGATCCCACGGCATGTCCTGCACGCCCTCGTTTGAGCCGGCGGCCTGTGCGTAATAGGTCATGTCGTAGCCCGCGCAGAAAGCGCGCCCTGCCCCGGAGAGCACGATGACGTGGACCCCGGGATCCCCGTTCGCCCGGGCCACCGCCTCGGCGAGCTCCCCCGGCAGATCGCCGTCGATCGCGTTCAGAACCTCCGGACGATTCAGGGTGATCCGGCCGATGCGGCCATCCTTCTCGAACAGAACTTTGGCCATCTCCACTCCCTAGCAGGTTCGCGCCGCGTCGAATTCGTTCGGCAGGCGGCTGCCCCGTTCCTACAAGCTGCTTGATCCGGTGTCGAACCACCGCGGCTCGTCGGGCAGCCTTACGAGGGTGCCCGCATCGTCCCCTGGCTCGTGTCGGGGGCACTGAGGGCCATACGGTTGTGGACCAAAGAAAAGCCCGCCGGATCGCCCCGGCGGGCTCGGATCTGCGACTTGTCCGTTTAGCCGATGTTATCGGGCAAGCGTCGTCACAGCAGCTGTCGTGGTGCCGGTGGGCGATGTGGTCGTGCCGCCGGCGGCGGGGGCGGCCGTGTCGGTCGGGGCCGTCACGGGGGCAGGTGTCGGTGCCGTCACCACCGGGGTCGGTGAGGTCACCGGAGCTTCGGTGGACGGCGTTTCGCCATCGGCGGGTGCCTTCATCGCATCGAGAACCGCCTGAGCATCGTGGTCGACGCCAAGGAGATTGTTCAGCGCCTCGATGGTCTCAACCGTCATGGCCTTGCTGGTGAGGCCGGCCAGTGCCTTGGCTGCCTCACTTTCATCTTTGGCCGTCGCGTAGGCGTTGATCTTACCGACCGTCGAATTCGGCGCGGCATTGAGCCGGGCAGTCGCCGATGCGTGCGCCGCGTTGAGCTTGCCAGGCAGCTTCGCCGTTGCCGGAGCGGGCGCCGGAACGGGAGCGACCGGGACGGGGGTCGTCGTCGTCACCGCTGCCGTCGTCTTGCTGGCCTTCTCGGCCTTCTCGGTCTTGGCGGCTTTGGACTTCTCGCCCGAGGCTGCGGTGCTGGTGGAGCGAGCGCCCTTCTTGTCGCCGCGAACATCGGCGAGGAAGCCTTCCAGAATCCCGATAGGCTCGGACCGGCCGCGGCCCTTGGCGTCACCTGTGCTGCCGCTCCTCTCGGCCGTCTGGGAGCCGCCATGGCCCCTGCCGCCACGGTCGCCGCGGTCGCTCTTGTCGCTTCCACGGTCGGCGTGCGAGCCGCCGTTCCCGCCATTGCCACCGTTGCCGCCCGGACCACCAGCGCCGTTACCGCCGCCTCCGCCGCCGTTCCCGCCGTTGCCGCCACCTCCCCCATTGCCGCCGCCGTTCCCGCCCTCGCCCTTGGCGAGGGCCGAGGAGGAACCGATGTCGAGGGAGGCGAACGACAGGCCGAGAGGCTGGAGGCCGAGAACGACGCCGAGGGCGAGCGTCGAAGCCGCCAGCGTGAAACGGGAAGAACGCACCATTGAAAAAAGCTCCTTCGTGGAGATGACGATCAGGGTCTAGCGGCCGGCGATAAAGGTGAGTTTAGCCGCGAGCGTGCAAACTGTTGAAAAACGAGCAGGTCGATGAGTGCACGAGGGTGGGGCGATATCGTTAACGAACGGTTAACGGCTCCGCATCGCCGGGCGGCTCAGGGGCGATAGCGCCGGTCGAGGGTGGATCTGGCGGACGAACGCAGGCGGTAGCCGCACTCAACGGTGATCTCCACCGTCAGGCAGCCGCGTGAGCGGTCGGCCCATCTTGGTCGACCGAGGGCGCGCGATTGGCTCTCGACCAGCGTGAGATCGCGTTCAGCAGATCCGCCTTCTTGAAGGGCTTGCCGACGAAGCCCTCCATGCCGGCTTCCGTGAATTCGGCGACGTGCTGCGGGAGGACGTTGGCCGTGAGCGCGACGATGGGCACGTCGCGGCAGGGCGCCTTAAGCCCCCGGATGACGCGGGTCGCCGTCATGCCGTCCATCGTCGGCATCTGCACGTCCATCAGGACGAGATCGAAGTCCCGTTGCTGAACCAGCATCACGGCCTGTGCGCCGTCGCCGGCGATCGTGACCTCGTGCCCGGCATTCTCGAGCACGGCTTTCGCGATCTCCTGATTGATCTCGTTGTCCTCAACGAGGAGGACCCGCGACCGGCGGCTCGCCTCGTGAATCTCGCGGCGGCGCTGCGCTTCCGGCAGTTCGGGCTCCGCCTTGTGCAGCCTGATCTGAAACCAGAACGTGGAGCCCGAGCGCGGCTCGCTCTCGACACCGATTTCGCCGCCCATGAGGCCGACGAGGTTCTTGCTGATCGCAAGCCCGAGGCCGGTGCCGCCGAATTCGCGCCGGATGGAGCTGTCGATCTGCGAGAACCGCTGGAACAGGTGCTGCAGCTTGGAGGGCGGGATGCCGATTCCGGTATCCCTCACGGCGAACCGGATCTGCGCGTCGCGGGCGCTCTCCCGCACCAGGCTGACGTTCAGGGTCACCGCTCCCGAGGGGGTGAACTTGATCGCATTGTTGAGCAGGTTGAGGAGCACCTGCCTGAGCCTATCCTGGTCGCCGAGAAGGCGGTCGGGCACATCGCGGCCCATATCGAGGCTGAGGGCCAGGCGCTTTCGATCCGACAGGGGCTGGACGATGGAGATCGACGTGTCAAGGAGGGCGCGCAGCGAGAAGGGGCGGACGTCGAGCGTGATCTTGCCCGCCTCAATCTGCGAGAAGTCGAGGATGTCGTTCACCACCGTCAGCAGGGCCGTGCCGGCGCTGTGAACGCGGCTCAATTGCTGGTGCTGGTGCGCGGTGAGGCCGCCGTCCTCCATCAGGAGATCGGCATAGCCCAGGATCCCGTTGAGAGGCGTCCTGATCTCGTGGCTCATGGCTGCCAGAAAGTTGCTCTTGGCATGGCTCGCGGCCTCGGCCTCGTCCTTCGCGAGGAGAAGCGCGGCTTCGACGCGCTTTCTGTCGGTCACATCCCGCATGATGCCCACCATGCGAATGGGCGTGCCTGAGGCATCGTATTCGAAACGTCCCTGAGCCTCGCACCACACCGTCGTTCCGTCCGGGTGGAAGAACCTGAATTCGTGCGAGTAGGCCGTGCGGGACTGCATGGCGTGCTGGAGCTTCGCCTCCGTCTCGGCGATGTCCTCCGGGTGGACCCGGTTCGCCCAAGCCGCGTAGGACGGCGTCACGCCGCCGATCGGATAGCCCAAGAGCGTGTAGTGCTGTTCGGACCATGCGACATCCCCGGTCGGGATGTTCCAATCCCAGGTAGCAAGCCGCCCCGCATCGAGCGCGAGCCGCAGGCGCTCCTCGCTGGCCTGCCGAGCAAGTTCGCTCTTCTGCCGTTCCGTGCTGAGTTGAACCTGCGCCGTGATGTCGGTCGCGAGCTTGACGACCTTGTAGGGTCGGCCGCTCGGGTCGAGAACGGGATAGTAGGAGGCGAGAATCCAAACCTCGCGGCCGCCCTTGCCGAGCCGCTTGTACTGCGCCGCCTGATACTGGCCGGCCCGCAGCCGGGCCCAGAAGGTCGCGTATTCCTCGCTGTCGCGTTCGCTCGGCTGCACGAACAGCCTGTGATGCTGGCCCCTCACCTCCGCGAGGGTGTAGCCCATGGCGGCGAGGAAGTTCTCGTTGGCGTCCAGGATCATCCCGTCGAGGTCGAAGGTGACGGTCGCCTGCGACATGCGGATGGCGTTGACCTGACCTTTGAGGTCGGCCTCCTCGATCATCTGGCGCGTAATGTCGGTGGCGAACTTGACGATCTTGTAGGGGCGTCCCTTGCGGTCGAAGATCGGGTTGTAGGTGGCCTCAATCCAGATTTCCCGGCCGTCCTTGCCCACGCGCTTGTAGCGGCCCGCATCGAACTCGCCGGCCCGGAGCTTGCGCCAGAACGCGGCGTATTCCGGGCTGTCGCGGTAGGACGGCTCGACGAAGCGGCTGTGGGGCATGCCCCGGATCTCGTCGAGGGTATAGCCGACGACGCTCAGGAGATTGGCGTTCGCCGTGATCACCCGTCCCTGCATGTCGAGCTCGATCACGCCGACGGATTTGTTGAGCGCGGACAGCATGGCCGCCGCTTCCTGGGGAACACGGGAGAAGAAGCGGAACATCACTCCAGCCGATACCGGATTTGCAGTCTTGGAAGGGGACGCTACCCGGTCCGGCGTAAAAGAAGGTTAAGCTGCTGCGGGGTTTGTGGCATTTCGAGTTTGATTGCCGTGGTTCCGGATCTTGGAACCGAGATCGTCTCGGTGCTGCCCGCGATCGGCGACCGGCCGGTCCTTAGGCGTTAATGGATCACTAACTCAAATTGCTAGGGTTGGCTTAAGGGTTCCGCAACGACACTCCTCGGGTTCATGGCTCACAGGAGCGCCGATATGTTCAAGACCATTGCCGCCGTCGCATTCAGCCTTTTTGCCGTCACGAGCGCTGCCGCTGACGTCATGAGCCTTTCGCGTTCCTATGGTCTGGAGACGGCCATGACGGCCGGCCTGCACTCCTCGCGCATCTCCATGAACGATGGTGTGGCCGCCGAACGGGCCGGTCTTTCAACCCTCGACGTTCTGTCGACCGGCAGCATCGCGCAGCCGCTGGTCGCCTTCATGGGGGACGGCCTTGCTGCCGAAGAGGCGAGCCTCGCGGCGGCCTTCGACGCGCTTCCCATGGTCGCCTTCTCGGAAACGCCACCCATGTTCGACGCCGCGGATGAGCCCGCCGCCACGGGGTCGCTCGGCCTCAGCGCGTGGGAAATCGAGGAACCGGCCCTGCTCGAGGCCTTCGTCGCGGGCCGGGAGGCCTATGAGGCAACCCTCACGCCATGAGGCTCTTAACCAGTTCTTTACTTTCCGCGTGACGGGAGCCTCGCTCTTTGGCATTCTCCCTCATGAAGAGAGTGGAACTGCAACGGCCCGGAGCTTGCGCCCGGGCTGTTTTTCTTTTGAGCCGAGCAAACGCGCTTCGGAGTGAGGCTGCGGCCGGGCGGCCAGCCGCAAACTGCATCGGAAGTCTGCAGAGCTGACAGGTGATCAAACCGCAGCCACGAACGTCAGCTACCCGGGCAGGGACGCCCCGGCGTCAGATCGAGCTTGATCGGGATAGGTTCTCGCTCAACCGAAGGCGAGCCAGGCCAGACCTCCGGAGAGGAGGCCGATCAGGGCCGACAAGGTGACGATCTCCGGCAGCTGACTCAACTCGGCGGCGCGGAAGGATTTGCGGAAGGCATGGTCGGGGTGCGGCATGACCTTACCTTACGGCAGGCTCAAAAAATTCCAAGTCTGTTCTTAAGTTGGGTTTCTGCAACGTGGACAGACTGCGGGGTGACGGTTCCCGAGCTCGCTGAGCGTGCGGCGAGGGGAGCGCATCGCCCACCCTCGCCGGCTTGGCGCTTAGTCAAGCATCATGCGGCGCTGCATGCGCAGGGCGCGACGCTCGCCAATCGACCCGGTCGAGATCACGTCATCCCGGAACCGGTCCCGAACGACGATGCGCTCGCGCACTGGCCGCTGGCGCACCACGACGCGGGTGTCGTAGGCCGGCTGGCGGACCACAATCCGCTGGCGCAAGGGCGCGGCCCGGTAGACCACCCGTTGCCGGACCACCGGAGCCTGGTGGTAAACCACCCGCTGGCGCAGGACGGGCGCCCGGCGTACCACAACCCGCTCGCGGATCACGGGAGCCGAGCGATAGACGACGCGCTGGCGGATGGCCGGCGCCCGGCGGATCACCACGCGCTCACGGACGACGGGACCATCACGATAGCCCGCCCCGAAACGGCCGTCGAAGCGCTGCGCTTCGGCCGTGCCGACCGCCGACAGGGCGAGAAGGCCGGCCCCGAGGATCATTGCAAGCTTCTGCATCACTGAACTCCCTCAACAGACGCATGCGGGTCAAAGCCCATCCGGCGCGATGGTTGCGTGCCTCACCGGACGAATTGGAGGGCTAGGGCAGGGACACCGGCAAAAATCTTCGGTGGATCAGGGTGCTGCCCGTCACTCTTCGGAGACTGCTTGCGCGATCATGTCCGTCGTCCAGGGCTTCGGGACGAAGGCGGCGGCCTCGGGCAGTTGCGCCTCGTCCACGTAGCCTGACGTGAACACGAGCTTGAGTTTCGGCCTGATCTTCAAGGCGGATTCCGCGAGTTCAGGGCCTGTCATGCCGGGCATTCTGACATCGACGAAGAGGACGCCGATACGCGCGTTCTCCCGGACAAGCTCAAGCGCCGCTGCACCGTTATAGGCGTCGAACACCTCGAACCCCAGATCCTCGAACAGGGCCACGGCGGTCGCCCGCGCGATCGGATGGTCGTCCACGACGAGGACTGCAGGCTTGCTCTTCTTCACGGGTCGTCGCTCCGGCATGGACTCTCCCAATTTCCGGCTCGGCTTTTTGCCGCAAGGGAAAGTAGATGCCAAGCTGTCAGGGCCGCGCGTCGCTTGAGATCTTGCGGTCGCCTCGGCGCCAAGATGAGTCCAGCTTTGCTGTTCCCGTTAGGATGCTGCCCGGGCCCGCTAACGGGCCATGCGCTGGAGACGCTCGTTCGCCACCGCATGTCCGGCAGCCCCGGCCTTGGCGTAGTACTCGCGCGCCTTGACCGGATCCCCGCCAAGCCCGACTACGCCCCAGCGCCGAAGGACCTCCGCGTCGAACGTTTCGGCAAGCCGAAATGTCGCCTCGGCGTCACCGGCTTCGGCGGCGCGGGCGAGCCACAGGCGCGCTCCGGTCACGTCGCCCCGGCGCAGATGATCCTCGGCCTGCGTCAGTTCGGGAGCCGGGCCACTCCGCGAGGGCGGGGCTGGCGACGGTAGCGGCGGCGCCTGCACGATTGCTGCGGCGGGCGGCGTGACCGCGGTCCCCGTCGTCACGGGGCCGTCGCCGGCAAGCTCCCGTTGCGGAGGCGGCGGACGGCTCGGCGGAGGAGGGGCGGGCTGGTCGAGCCGGGCCGAGGCCGGAGGGGGCAGGGCGGAGGGCGGCTGCGGCCGCTTCGGCTCGTCCGTCGACGGGAGCAGGGCGATGGCCGCGGCGCCGACCGCGACGGCAAGGCCGGCGGAGAGGAGCACCCGCCGGGGCCGCCACGGGTCACGACTTCCATACCATTCGTCTTTCAGTGTCGAGCGCCGCCGCATTCCACCGGCTCGTCAGCGCGCGACGAGTTCCTCGTTCTTCTTGCTCACATGCCACAGAACGTAGTGGTAATGCGGCATGTCCACCCCCGGGTGGCCTTCGTTGAAGTACATCGTCGTGTGGTCGACCCGCGCGCCCGGGAACCCGACCTCCGCATCGAATTTCCGGCGCTCGTTCAACTGGTCGAGCGGGAGCATGTAGATCGTGCTGATGAGACGGTCCTTGCGGTCGAAGGAAAGGAAGGGGCCGACCGGCAGGGTTTCGGGTTTGACGAACACGACGCCGATGCCGGGAAAGAAGGCCGGGAAGTTCACGAGGGACGAAACCCGCTTGTAGCCCCTCCGCTCGGCGAGGATGCGCGGATTGCGGGTCTCCCTGGGGGCCGTGGTTCTGCGGGTGGCAGCGACGCTCGCAGGGCCGGCGGCCTGGGCGAATTCGAGCTTGAACTCGCCACTCGGCATCGGGGTGCCGAGGCCCGAATGCCCCAGATGCTCGAGATGGTGGCGCTTGGCCGGTTCGAGCGCCAGAGCGGACGTGCTGATGGCCGCGAGGGCAAGGGCAAGGGTCAGCGATCGCATCGTGCAGAATCCTCCTAGCGTGATCCGGTGGTGGCAGGTTCGCCGCGCCAGCGAAGAAAGTTCTGGAACAGAGCTTCCCGGTCCTCTTCGCGCATGGGGAGCCCGCGCTCCTTCACGAACTGCTCGAACTCCGACTTGAGCGTCTGCTGGGCCTGCTGGGGCGCCGACCGCTTGAGCCAGGCCTCCATGGCGGCGAGGCGCCGGTACCCCGGAACCGTGCCGGCAAGGTTCACCTCCTGCCACTTGGGATGGCGCGGCGGCTTCTGCAGGTTGCTCAGGCGCTGAAACAGGCTGTTGAGGAAGAAGTCGCCGAGCTGCGCGCGGGGGGATTTGGACGGCCAGTTATAGGCGAACAGCACGTTCTGCACGCCAAGCGTTGCGACCCGCTCGCCCGGCCCGAGAAGTTCGGGATAATCCTCGGCGACGAGTGTGCTGGGAAGATAGCCGGCCGGCGGCGAGGGCAGGGTGACGGGAACGAGCCGCAACCCTTCGCCGGGCGCGAGCGCCTTGAGCCCGTCCACCGGCTTGCCCGACACGAGGAAAGCCGCCGCGATCTCGCCGGCCTTGATCGCGGCCACCGCGTCCCGCAACTCGAGGCGCTCCTCGCGGACCTTGAGGCCGCCGGCGCTCAGGATCTCGCGGGCGATGATCTGGGTGGCGCTCTCGTCCTTGCCGATGCTGACCGCCCCGCCCTGCAGATCCGCGAGCGAGCGCACGTCGAAGCCGGCGATGAGATGCACCTCTTCCACGTAGAGCGGCGTCACGTAGGTGATCCGGTCCTTGAGGTCGCCGAGCTCCCGGGTCGCGTTCAACCGGTCGAGGACGCGCGCGGAGGCGATGCCGAAATCGGCATTGGGCAGCGTGAGCACGTCCCGCACGGCCTGGATGCCGCCCGGGCTGACGACGGGCGTGACGCGGAGCGCTACTTCGCCGTTCGGCCCCGTCTCCTGCGTGGACGCGACGGCGCCCGCGATCTCGTCCGCAATGCGGAACTCGGTCTCGCCGAGGCTGTCGGAGACGATCTCGATGAGACGAGGATTTGCTCCGGCCGACTTGCGCAAGGTGGACTGGGCTGTGGGTTGCTTCGGGCTCTGCGCCGAAACCTGCGGCGCGATCGGGAGCGAACCGAACCCAGCAACAAGCAGGAGGGCGATGAAGCGGCGAGCGCGACGCAACACGTCTGTCGTCATGTCAGGAGCCCGCGTTGGAACGAGGTTGGCGGAGCCGCTGGAAAACAACGCTGACGACACCGGCTGCGAGATAATCCGTGTATCCGCCCAAGGTTCCGCCAACGTCCGACAGGTTGGGCAGGCGGCTCAGCGACCCCGGTGTTCGATGAACGCGCCGCGGCAACGCTTGCCAGGAGGCAAAGCCGAACTCCTCAGCATGGTTCGCCGGCAAAGCAGGAGTAAGTGCATCGGAGAGGAAGGTACGGATGAGCGCAGAGCCGGTCGCAGAGAAAGCAAGGACACTCGCCAGCAACGCCATCGATGCACGCCGGCTATGCAAAATCGTCCAGCTTCGATCATCGAAGCGACGGCAATTTTAACGTCGGTTTAGCTGTCCTGACTTATTCGTCGGGCACGATCAAACTGCATCCCCGGCCCCCATGTCGCTCAAAGCTCGTCTGTTCGCGTCCCTGCTTCTGCTCTTCATCTGCGTGGGAGTGATCGGAGCCTCCGGCTGGTACGCGTCGCAGACCGCAATCACCGCCATGAGAACGGCTCTTTCAGAGCGCGTCGTCCCCATGCGCGACCTGAAGATCGTGTCCGACATGTATGCGGTGAACGTGGTCGATGCGGCCCACAAGGTGCGCCATGGCAATTTCACCTGGGAACAGGGTGCCGCTGCGGTGACGGAGGCCAAGCAGCGCATCGGCGGGCACTGGGACCGGTATTCGGAGGGCCATCTCACCGAGCGCGAAACCGTGCTCGTCCGCGAATTCATCCGCCGCGCGATCAGCGCCGATGCAACCATCGATGAACTGCTCCTCGTCCTCAAGCGTCGCGACAAGGCTGCGCTCGAGCGAATCGCTGTCAACGAGCTTTACCCCGCCATGGACCCGGTGACGGAGATCATCTCCGAGCTCTCGAACCTGCAGATCGAAACCACAGGCGGGATGGTCGCGGCGGCAGAAGCGGTGCATGGCAGTACCGAATGGTTCATGCGGGGCATTTCGCTCACGGCGGCCGCGGTCTTCGCATTCTCCTTGTGGCTCATCCTGTTCCGGATTCTGAAGCCCATCGGGCAACTGCGGCACGCCATGATGAAGCTCGCGGATGGCGACCTCGCCGTCGCGGTGCCGGGCGTGAAGCGGCGGGACGAGGTCGGTCTCATGGCGCAGGCGGTTGCCGTCTTCAAGCAGCACGCCTCGGAGGTCGAGGCGCTGCGCGACGTTCAGGACAAGCAGCGCGATCAGGCGCGGGTGGCCCGCATCCGGGCTCTCAACACCATCGCCGACCAGCTCGATGCGGAAGTCCGGCAGGCCGCGACCGTGCTCGGTGGATCGGCCGATCAGGCCGCCGGCTCGTCGAGGGCCGTGGTCGAGGCCGTGCAACTGACGCGGCAGCGCTCCCTGGCAGCGAGCGCGGGCTCCGAGCGGACCCATGCCAGCGTGAACGCGGTCGCGCAGGCGACCGACGAGCTGTCCCGCTCTCTCGCCGATGTGTCGAACCAGGTCTCCCGCGTGGCGGCGGTCAGCCAGGAGGCCCGAGCGGCGTCGGACGCGACGCGCGGCACGGTGGACACCCTCGCTTCGGCCGCGACCCGCATCGGCGAGGTTGTGCGCCTCATCGCCGAGATCGCGTCGCAGACCAATCTCCTTGCCCTCAACGCCACCATCGAGGCGGCCCGCGCCGGCGAGGCCGGAAAGGGCTTTGCCGTCGTCGCGTCCGAGGTGAAGGCCCTCGCCACCCAGACGGCCCGGGCGACGGACGACATCGCGGCCCAGATCGGCGCCATCCAGGCTGCGACCGGAGAGGTCGTGGGCTCGGTGGCGGATATCGGCGCCGTGATCCGCGAGATGGACGGGATCGCCAGCACCATCGCCGAGACGGTGGACGCCCAGTCCCGGTCGACGGAGGAGATCGCCCGCTGCGTTCGTCAGGCGGTGGACGGCATGCAGGATACGGCGAGCAACATCGTCGGGGTGAACGGGGCCGCGGACGAGGCCGGACAGGCCGCCGACCGGGCCTCCGCCGCAGCCCAGCATCTCCGGGAGCAATCCGCGCGTCTCTCCCACCAGGTCACGAGCTTCCTCGCGCAGCTTCGGGCGGCTTGACGTCCGCAAGGCGCGACCTTCGGCGGCTCGGGCGCATCAGGGATCTCCCACCTGGTCGTCGCCCGGCTGGCGCGGCGCGAGAGGCGTGAAGGCGCAGCGGTCGGGCTTCAGGTCGATGAGCGGCGTGCCGTCGAGGCAGTCGAGCCCCCGGACATACACGTCAGCCCCTTCGACCCGAACGAGTCGCACGATCTGCGTGCCGATCGGGTTCGGGCGCACGGGTGTGCGCAGGCTAAACGCTCCGCGGGCCACCCCGTCGTTGCGCGGGCTCTGGCGCACGAGGTCGCGCCGGGAGAGGTGCAGCCAGTAGAGCACCTCCAGCTCCTCGTATTCCGTCACGCCTTCGAGCGCCGGCACCCAGGGCTCGAAGATCTCGATGCGGCACAGGGGACCGTCTTGACGTCCCTGCCGCGGGCAGTCCAGCCGGTCGGTCCAGGGCGTGTGAATGCGCCCGATGAAGACGAGGCCGGCATCGTCCGCGGGCGGCGGATTGATCGCCATCTCGCCGGCCCGGATCTCGTTCAGACGGACCATGGGTCTAATCGTCCATGGCGACCATGACGTCGGAGGCTTTCACCACCACATAGGCGCTTGCCGGCCTCGAGGCGCAGCTCGTCCGCCACCTCGTTGGTGATCGCCGCCGCGACGACGGTGCTGCCCCCATCGATGCGGACATGGGCGGTCGTCTGGCCGTTCGCCACATCCACGATGGTGCCCTTGAGACAGCTCCGTGCACCGATTTTCATCGCGTGATCTCCGCCGTCGGGGCCGTCAGTCCGGCTGATCGTGACGTCAGTGCGATGTACACCACATCCTGGCGCTTTTGAGCAATGCCCGGGTGGGGCGGACCCGGTTCCCTCCCCTGAGCTTTACCATCCGCCCTGCCGGGCAAAGCCTGAGGCGGCGGCTGACTGCCGCAGGTCGGGCGGAGGCCGAGAACTTCGAGAACCCGTCGCTCGTTACCGTGCCATGACCGCTCGACCCTATTGCATCATCGGTGACCCGGCTTGGTGACCGCGCTCGATCCCAGGGCCGCCGCCTCGACCCGTCCGGCGCCGCTGCCCTACGATCCCTCGGTCGAACAGCCCGAGACCGGCGAGGCCGAGCTCGAGAGCGTTCTGCGCTGGATGATCCGCGACGTCCAGACAACGACCTTCCGCCATTACGGTCATGCAATGCGGGGCCTCCAGACAAAGAGCCACGGCCTGCTCGAGGGTGAGTTGCAGGTGCTCGGCGGCCTGCCGCCGGAACTGGCGCAAGGGCTCTTCGCGAACGCCCGGCGCTACCCCGTCGTCATGCGCCTCTCCACGAACCGCGGGGACGTGATCGACGACGATATCTCGGTTCCGCGGGGCTTCGCCCTCAAGGTCGTCGGCGTCGAAGGCGAGAGGCTCGAAGGCTCCGAGGGGGGCGCCAGCCAGGATTTCGTCCTCGTCAATCAGCCGGCCTTCACGGAGCCGAACCTCAAGGTTTTCGCCCGCAATCTCAGCGTCGTCGATGCCACGACGGATACGGGGCTTGCGTGGAAGAAGGGCCTCGGCGCTCTCCTTCGCCCTGTCGTCGCCGGGGTGAAGGCGCTCGGCGGCCGGGCCTGGACCTTGACGACAATGGGCGGTCATCCGCTCACCCATCCTCTGGGCGACGCCTACTACTCGCAGGTGCCCTTCCGTTTCGGCGATCACGTCGCGAAGTTCGCGCTCGTTCCCGTCTCGCCCACCCTTGCATCGCTGAAGGACAGGCCGGTCGAGCTGCGCGGGCGCCCGAACGGCCTGCGCGAGGCCGTGATCGCCTTCTTCAGCAGCCATCCTGCGGAGTGGGAACTCAGGGTTCAGCTGCGCACGAACCCGCGCACCATGCCGATCGAGGATGCTTCGGCGGTCTGGCCCGAGGACGAGAGCCCTTATCGGACGGTGGCCCGGCTCATCGCGCCTCCGCAGCCCGCCTGGAGCGAGATGCGCGCCCGGCAGGTGGACGACCGGCTTGCCTTCAGCCCCTGGAACGGCCTTGCCGCCCACCGGCCCCTCGGCTCCGTCAACCGTGCCCGCAAGAGGACCTACGCTGAGAGCGCCGCGTTCCGCGCCGCCCATAACCACTGTCCCATCGCTGAACTGCGAGGGCGGCTCGCGCTCTCGGCCCAGCCCGCCCAGACCTACGGCACCGCCCCCGGCCGCGAGGGGCGGCGCCCCCGAACGCCCGACGGCCGGGCCGGCGCCCTGGAGCCCCCGATGCGTCCCGCTGCCCGATACATCACGGCCGGCGTGGCGATCAGCGTTTTCGGAGGCCTTGTCCTATTGTCGGCTCGGCTTGCCCGTCGAAGAGGTAGGTGACGCTGCAGAAGCCCGACGCCGCGTTGATGCGTGTTTTCCGCTTCGGGGAGGCCAGGCGCGCCGCGGTGGACGATGCAGGTCACCCGGTTGCCCAGGGCATCCTCTCAAGGCCGGAGTTCGAGCGCCATGACGAGGGCGTGCGAATGCTTTAGGGAGAACCGTCCCGCCGGCCGGCGCGTTGCCGCCGTCGGCGCAGGGAGCTGCCGTGGTCGACCTCCGGGCCGAAGTTTTTCGTGAGAGCCTGCTCGCCGGCGGCGAGTGCGGGCGCCTGATCGCGTCGGCGGATTGGTCCGCCACCGCCCTCGGCCCCCTGCACGGCTGGCCGCCGAGCCTGAGAACCGCGACGCTGATCCTCCTGCGGTCGCCCGTGCCCATGGTGATGCTGTGGGGCGAGGACGGCGTCATGCTCTACAATGACGCGTATTCGGCCTTCGCGGGCGGGCGGCACCCGCAGCTCCTGGGGTCCAAGGTGCGCGAGGGCTGGCCGGAGGTCGCCGAGTTCAACGACAACGTCATGCGGGTGGGGCTCGCCGGGGGAACCCTGGCCTACCGCGACCAGGAACTCACGCTTTGCCGCCACGGGCGGCCAGAGCA
>DASZBD010000027.1:0-54216 GCA_035944475.1 Microvirga sp. | reverse complement strand
CGAAGAGGTCAGGCGCGAGATGGCGAGCATCGTCGCCGCGTGGACCAGCAGAGTAGCGGGCTGAGAGTGCAACCGGCCGGGAGCACTTGGATACGTTCGCGACCGGTTAGCGTCGGGCAGGCGCGCGGGCCAAGAAAGGTCACCCAGCCTGCCCTGAGGCCCCTACTCTCTCGTGGATGTTACCCTCCACGTTACCCAGGAGAGGACGCGGTCGGCCGACCAGCGGAGTCAGTGAGACCCGTCCCAAAAGAGCTTGCCGTTTTCGTGCTTACCCGGTGATTACCGGCGCCACCGAACTCTGCCGCCAATCTGAGCTAAGTGCCTGAAATGAATGGTGGGTGTGCAAGGGTTCGAACCTTGGACCCGCTGATTAAGAGTCAGCTGGTTCGACCGGCTAAAGGATCGCCCAAGCGCGATAGCTTGTCTGCCCTGTGATCTCGCGCATGGCGGGCGCGATCTCCTTCATGATGAGCTGAGCACCCTGCTTGGACACCTTCAGCTCCTTGGCGAGTAGCGCAACGGTCACCAAAGGCCGGCCGATTGATAGGCCGACGGCCTCGCCGAGACGCGACGTCCTGCGCCGCCCCTGCAGTTTGCGAGCGAGCAGCTGCCGGGCCAGGCTCAACCGGTCGTGCAGTCGCTCACCATCGACCGCTCCTACGGCGAGCGCGGTGATGAATTCCAAGGCCTCGTCGGTCGGCTCCCCGGACATCATCCTCCTGTAGCCCGCGAGGCGGAAGGCGTGGTTCAGCGGCGGGAGGTGCGATGTCGTGATCTGACGCTGGCGCAGGTAGTCGGCAACCAGAAGAGGTCCAAGCCACCCTCCCCGCTCGATCGGATCGAGATCGCGCCAAGCGATCAACAAGAAGGCGGCGGAACAGAGCGCAGGCAGGCCCCTCACCTCAAGGTGTAGCGAGAGCCAGGCTTCAAGTGACGCCTGCTCGTCATGGTCGACCGCATACACGAGCCCTCTTGGGTCTGCATGTTCCCGCCATGCACGATGAGGGTCGGCCGCAGAGTGCCGCCCGAGGAGGTGAGCCAGACCCTCTCGCGTCCAAGACCACCCTGGCTCATGCTTCGCGACGAGGCGCCTTGCCCGCAGGACGCGAGCAGCCTGGATCAGGGCGGGCGTGGGTGCCTGCTGATCCATGAAGGCGTCGTGCAGCACCAGATCCTCAACCTGAACCAACTCGCCCGCATTCCAGGCGGCGGCCTGGGCATCGAGAAAGTTCATGCGCTCGATCCAGCCCTCCCGGACCACGCTCGTCCGCACACGTTCATCAAGGCGGCTCAGCGCCCCTGACGCACGCTCGAGAACAGGCATTAGTTCATCTGCCCGTGAGATCGACGGCAGCTGGTAAGTGATTGAGGGTGAACGCATCGCAGCAGATGAGACAAGCTATAGTCACGCTAGCTTGCTTCTGCTGAACGTCAAAGACTTTCAGGTGATCGCTATCGATAACCCTCGCTTATCGATAGTATTTGACAGATCAGGGATGTGTGGTCGGATCAACTCGAGGTTCACCGTCATTCTCCAATGCAGCACTTCCATCCAGGCCACTTCGACGCTTCTCTCGACCGGGCCAATCAGCTCGATGCTCTTGCGGCCGTGCTGCCGATGAACAGGCGGGATGCTCTCTCGCGCGTTCTGACCAACGAGGACGTTGCCACCCTCAGGCACCTCGTCGAGCAGGGGATCGGGCCCAATACGCTTCGGGCTCTCTCCTCAGACCTCGCCTACCTCACCGCGTGGTGCTGGGCGGCAACCGGTGCTCCCCTGCCCTGGCCGGCCCCCCTTGATCTTGGCCTTAAGTTCCTTGCTCATCACCTGTGGGACCCGGTGAGGCGGGAGGCCGACCCGCACCACGGCATGCCCGATGCCGTTGCTGAGGAGCTTTGCTCGCAAGGACGGCTCGTTGCTGGTGGCCCGCACGCACCCTCGACGGTAAGGCGCCGGCTGGCACACTGGGCCACCCTCCACCGCTGGCGGGGCCTTGATGCCCCCTTCGGTCAGCCGCAGTTCAAGACGGCACTTCGCCTTCTCGTCCGCTCATCACGGCGACCACGACAGCGCAAGAGCGAGCGCGCGGTGACGGCCGATGTTCTCGAGCGGCTTCTCCTGACGTGCGCCTCGTTGCGCCTTGCTGATGGTCGCGACCGCGCCATCCTGCTGACCGGCTTTGCCTCAGGCGGGCGACGACGGAGCGAGCTTGCGGCGCTGCGGCTGGAGCAGATCGAGCGTATGGAGCCGGTCCGCGCTGACCCGATGGATCCCGGCTCCCCTCTCGTGACCTGTCTGAAGCTGCGGCTCGGTCGCACTAAGACATTGAATACGGACAGCAACGGTCATGTTCTGCTCCTTGGGCGAGCGGCCGATGCGCTTCTGCACTGGACCGAACAGGCCGGGATCGAGCAGGGTCCGGTGTTCAGAGCGGTCGATCGTGGGGGCCGTATCAGCGACAAGGGTCTGACACCGCAATCCGTGAACCTGATCGTCAAACGCAGGACCGAACTGGCGGGTTTGAGCTCTAGCGACATCAGCGCGCACGGCCTGCGGTCTGGGTATCTGACCGAGGCAGCGCGTCAGGGCGTGTCGCTGGTCGAGGCGATGCAGCAGTCGCAGCATCGTTCCGTCCAGCAAGCCGCCAGTTATTACAACGACGCCAATCGTTCGGCCGGACGAGCTGCTCGAGTCAGCCTATAGCCGCTCACAATCGTGACCGCCTTGCTTGAGCAGATGCCTAGAATGTGCGCTCTAGTCACAGATACTGAGCGCGCCCGCGTGTTTTCGGATCGGGGACTCCAAGTTATCCGCGTTTGAAGTGAGATATTCTAGCGACGTTATATCTAGTGATACTCAGATATTATCAAAGATAACCATGCGGGATGCCGTGACTACAATCGATATCCGAACGAATAGCCCTATAAAGAACCGCCTAAATTTTTCCCTTTTCGTTCGGGAGAAGCACTCCCGTGGTTCGCAGATCCTCGGATCGTAAAGGCCTCTCCTGACACAACATAGCAAATCAACAGAGCACAATGGCAAAAGCTTTCATCTACGGTAACCGTCGGTTCTGGGCTCTGACTGAGGCTGAGGATCACATTTTTATTGCTGCTTATCTGCAGGTGAAATCGTCCATCCCGACCGATGACGTCACTTTCGCTGAGCATCTCCACATCTATTTCGACTTGGGCAAAATGCTTGCTGACGGCGGACTCAGTAATCTGAACAAGCACTTGCGTGCACAAGGGCTGGAAGAGATCGTCCTTACTGCGGGCTACTCCGACAGCCATACGATCCTGCGCGGGCTTGAGAAGGTTCAGCGCCGTCGCGAGATCCGGGAGAAGCTCGAGTCGTTGACGTTGGACGAGCGCGAAAGCCTTCTCTCAGCAAAACGGGCCGAGATCCTGGCGCAGGTTTCTGCTCCGGAACACGAGCAACGATTGTTCTCAGCCGAAACGGAGATTGATCTTTCTGAGATCGAGCGTGTGCTTCAGAGCAGGTCGGCAAGGCATGCCGTCGTAAGCGTGTCGCTCGATGAGCATCGGCTCGTCGAAGCGGAAGTGACACAGCTCAGATCCGAGATGACCGTGCTTAAACGTCTCGTCTACCAGATGGCGCAGAGCTAGCCGAACTTGCTTGGGTTATCGTGATGTTCGGTTAGGACACCGCACACTCATCGCGACCCGTCCCTTGCGGCAGGCCCGCACCTACCCCGCCCACCGCGAGTTTGTGTTCAACTAACCCGGCTGGTGCTTGGGCGGGCATTCGACCCGCTTCTGTGCTCAATAGCACAGGCGCGAGTCTTTCAAGACTAGCTCTTGATGCTGAAGGAATGTTCGGTACTGATCAGCAATCGGGCTGTGACGCCGCACCGTGAACCCGATCGTGGCAGGGCCGTACTGGTTGGCTTCACTTGTGTCAGCTGTAGATCAGGATATCTGGTCGAGGTAGCGCGTCAGAATGTTGGTGGCAGTAACGCAGTAGTCGCAATATCACTCGCTTCAACAGACCGCAGATAGATACGGTGTTGCAAACTTTAGAGCGAGGGTGAGCAGTTCGGATCAACGTACGAATGATCACAAGCCGCCAGGGTGCAGCCCCTTCGATCAAAACGACAATTAAGCTGCTTTCCTGCTGTCAGAACCCGCAGGTGGGCTGAGGTTACGAATACCCGCAAGCCGACCGCAACAGCCTCACGAGTGTGAATTAGAAATCAGTCGTTAGCTTACTCGGGTTTAGAAACCGGAATTCGTGAGAGTGTGTCCTTCGCAGATTTAGGTATGTCCTCTACCTTGACGACTCCGGCAAGCAGTAGATGCATTAGCAATCTTGAATATGCAAGCGCGCCCTCTTCAGTCTCAAGCAATCTCATTATAATTTCGATCAGTCTTTCTCTTTGATCGGCAAACATCAGTAGCCGATGTACCGCGTCATCCAAATTGTGCTCGGGATTTGATGACATTTCGACCCATCCCTTCAGTGCGCTTATCGTGGATGGACTAACGCCACGCCCATCCAGCTTGGTACCGATTTCGATCAACTCACGAATAGCGTCTTGCTTTGTCATGCGAGGACGCTGCCTGCCTGCGATCCAACGTTCCAGAGCTGCCTCAGTCTCTGGATGAAGACGAAGGCCGATAGGCTTACCGATTCCTGTCGTCGGGCGACCTGGGGCTCTCCGCAATTCAATCTCCTTATGCTCCGGCTCGCCCTGGCGGGCTTTATTGTGACTGAAAATAGCTTAGTCTCAGCAGAATGCAACAGAAACTTCAATTAACGACTACTAATACGCCTTGACTCCCCGTCTGGAGTCATTTAGAGCTACATAAACGAGAGCCAGCTCAACGGTAAACGGCCGCATATTTGGCGAGGGCTAAGTCGCAATATGCAACGGAAAGAACGTGGGTCGGTGCGGCGCAAAGTGCTGACGACGGGTCATGCGGATAAGCTTCTCTCGACCGAGGTAAGTTTGGCGCGCGCGCCGAATGAAGCTTCGGAGGAACAGCGCGCGGAATCAGAGATCCTGGAGCGCAACGGGTTACCGAAGAGCCATCCGTTTATAGGTGAGCGTTACAGGCCTGCCGTCTTGGCGTTCCGGCGCCGGCGTGACGGACTAGCTGTCGACGAGACTTCCCATTCCGACGAAGAGCAGAATCTCGATGCACTCTGACTCCACCTCCAAGTTCCGAAATCAGAGGAATGGCTCCGATTTGGGGTATTGAATTGCCCGTGCGGACTTGATATGCGCCGGCTACCGTTCTGCGAGCGCTTGCCTGACGAGCGGACGCCTTGCAGACGCCAGCGCTCGTCGTTCTCGCTCGTCGGCTTGTCGGGGCGGAGGCCCTCGTCAACGTAACTAGGGTTCGCCGTTGCCAGCTTCCGGGCGGCTATTTGCAATACCTCCGCAGCACTGATCGCCTCGATCTCGGGTGATTGCGGGGCGTATTTGACCGCCCCTCACCTCGCGGCTGCGAGGAGGTGGCTAGGGGCAGACCTGACGGCCAACGACCGTCACGCTGAGGCTTTCCGCGCCCTTGAGTGGAGCTCACCCACGCTGCTCCGGATAGCTGAGAGCACATTTGGGGCCTGGCCGCGCTATAGCGGCGAAGCAGCAGGCATGAGCCCCGTCTACCCAAGCCGCCAGTCCCATCGCGGGTTTGCTGCCGCACCCGCTGCAGCAAGCCTGGCGGCCGGCGCCATACGCGACCGCTATGCAGGACTGATTAACGCGTGCTGGTATGAGCCATAGACTGCTTCCAGAACGCTGCCAACTCCGGCAATCTGGAAGCACAAGGGGAGTCAATATCCAGTTAAGTATATGAAGTCGCTGGTGAGCGGGGTGGGGATCGAACCCACGACCACATGATTAAAAGTCACGTGCTCTACCACTGAGCTACCCGCCCAAGTCCGTCTGCGACGAAGGCCGGCGGCGCCGGCCGAGCTTGACGCTCTCAAGGTGGGCCGGAGATAGGGGGTCTGCACCGGCGGGTCAACCGAAAAGCCCCCTGGGCTTGAGGGCTCAGCGCAATTGCCTCGGAGGGTGGGCTCCCCTACCCTGCGGCGACCTTTGTTCCAGCGCCCCCGCCATGACCGATCCCCGCCTACCCTACCTCGCCGAACTCGAGCGCAAGATCCTCTGGCTTGCGAGCTGGACGATCCACAACGCCAATCACGTCCGGCCGAACCTCGACGGCTTGAAGGTGGGCGGCCACCAGGCCTCCTCGGCCTCCCTCTCGACGATCCTCACCGCTCTCTACATGGCGGTCCTGAGGCCGGAGGACCGGGTGGCGGTGAAGCCCCATGCGAGCCCGATCTTCCACGCCATCCAGTATCTCCTCGGCCATCAGACCCGGGAGAAGCTCGAAAACTTCCGCGGCTATAAAGGCGCGCAATCCTATCCCTCCCGCACGAAGGACATCGACGACGTCGACTTCTCCACGGGGTCCGTCGGCCTTGGCGTCGCCCAGACCCTGTTCGCGAGCCTCGTCCAGGACTACGTCCGATCGCACGGCTGGGGCACCGACCGACCCGAGGGCCGCATGATCGCCCTTGTGGGCGACGCGGAGATGGACGAGGGCAACATCTTCGAGGCCCTGCTGGAGGGCTGGAAGCACGGCCTGCGCAACACGTGGTGGATCATCGACTACAACCGCCAGAGCCTCGATGCGGTGATCCGCGAGGGCCTCTACAGTCGGTTCGAGGCGATCTTCCGCGCCTTCGGCTGGGACGTGGTGGTGCTGAAGCACGGCTCGCTCATGCAGGAGGCTTTCCGGGAGCCCGGCGGCGAGCGGCTGCGAGAGTGGATCGACACCTGTCCCAACCAGCTCTACTCGGCCCTTACATTCCAGGGCGGCGCGGCCTGGCGCCGGCGGCTCCTCGACGACCTCGGCGACCAAGGGCCCGTCACGCAGTTGATCGAGCGGCGATCCGACGAGGAGCTGGCGCGCCTCATGGGCAATCTCGGTGGGCACGACATGCCGAGCCTGCTGCAGGCCTTCGAGTCCATCGACCATGACCGCCCGACGGTGTTCATCGCCTACACCATCAAGGGCTTCGGCCTGCCGCTCGCGGGGCACAAGGACAACCATGCGGGCCTCCTCACGCCAAAGCAGATGGAAGGCTATCGCGCCTCCGCCGGGGTGCGCCCCGGCCACGAATGGGATCGCTTTGAAGGCCTGGCCCTGCCGCCTGCCGAGCTCGAGCGCTTCCTTGGCGCCGTGCCGTTCAACGCCAAGGGGCAACGGCGCTACGAGGCACCGGCAGTGCCGGTGCCGGCGGAACTCGCCACCCCGAAGCAGCCGCAGATCTCGACCCAGCAAGGCTTCGGCCTCATCCTCAACGAGTTGGCTCGCTCGAGCGAGCCCCTGGCGGACAGGATCGTCACTACGGCGCCGGACGTGACCGTCTCGACCAATCTCGGCGCCTGGGTCAACCGGCGCGGCCTCTTCGCCCGAAGCGAGATGAAGGATCTCTTCAAGGCGGAGCGGATCCCCTCCACCTTCTCCTGGGATTTCTCGCCCAAGGGCCAGCACATCGAGCTCGGTATCGCCGAGATGAACCTGTTCATCCTGCTCTCCGGCCTCGGGCTCTCGCATTCGCTCTTCGGCGAGCGGCTCCTGCCCATCGGCACGCTCTACGACCCGTTCATCTCCCGCGGCCTCGATGCCCTCAACTACGCCTGCTATCAGGACGCGCGCTTCCTCCTCGTTGCGACCCCCTCGGGCGTGACCCTGGCGCCGGAGGGCGGCGCGCATCAATCCATCGCCTCGCCGCTCATCGGCCTGTCGCAGGACGGTCTTGCGGCCTTCGAGCCGGCCTTCGTGGACGAGCTCTCGGTCATCATGCGCTTTGCGTTCGACTACATGCAGCGCAACGGCGAGGGCGAGCCGAACGAGCAATCCTGGCTGCGGGACGAGACCGGCGGCTCGGTCTATCTGCGCCTGTCGACCCGCACCCTCGACCAGCCCCATCGGACCATGACGCCGGAGCTCTCGGCGGACATCGTGGACGGCGCCTACTGGATGCGAAAGCCCGGCCCGAACGCTCAAGTCGTCGTGGCCTATACGGGCAGCGTCGCGCCGGAAGCCATCGAGGCGGTGGGCCTCATGGCGGAGGACCGGCGCGATGTGGGGCTTCTCGCCATCACCTCCGCCGACCGGCTCAATGCGGGCTGGACGGCGGCGCAGCGGGCCCGGGAGCGCGGGCTCGTCCACGCGCGCAGCCACATCGAGCGGCTGCTCGCCGAGGTGCCCCAGCATTGCGGGCTCGTGACGGTGATCGACGGCCACCCGGCGACTCTCGCCTGGCTCGGCTCGGTCGTCGGCCACCGCACGCGCTCGCTGGGCGTCGAGCATTTCGGGCAGACCGGCACCGTCGCCGATCTCTACCGCCATTACGGCATCGATGCGCAGGGAATCATCCAGGCCGCGGGCAGCATCGCTCCGGGTCGGCCGATGCGGTATCTGAAGGCGCTCGGCTGAGCCGCGAGAGCGAGAAGACTATGCCTCCGGCGCGCCGGAGGCGTTGTCCATGTGCTCCTGCGGGCGGTCGGCCTCGCCGTCGCGCTCGCCTTGCGCCCAGCCCTCTTTCACCTCGCCGATGTAGCTCTCGAGCCGGCCTTCGGCGATGGCCCTGCGCAGCCCCGCCATGAGCTCCTGGTAATAGGCCAGGTTGTGCCAGGTGAGCAGCATCATCCCGAGGATTTCGTTCGAGCGGACGAGGTGGTGCAGGTAAGCCTTGGAGTAGGTGTTCGAGGCGGCGTTCTTCGATTCCGGATCGAGGGGCGCCACATCCTCCGCATGCTTCGCGTTGCGCAGGTTGAGCCGCCCGTAGCGGGTGAAGACCTGCCCGTGGCGGCCGGCCCTCGTCGGCATGACGCAGTCGAACATGTCGACGCCCCGGCGCACGGATTCGACGATGTCGTCCGGAGTGCCGACGCCCATGAGATAGCGGGGCTTCGTCGCCGGGAGATGCGGCTCCACGGTCTCGATCATCCGCAGCATCACGTCCTGCGGCTCGCCGACCGCAAGCCCGCCGATGGCGTAGCCCTTGAGGTCGAGGTCCACGAGCCCGCGGGCGCTCTCGACGCGCAGGCGCTCGACCGCGCCCCCCTGGACGATGCCGAAGAGCGCCTTGCCGGGCTGGTCGCCGAAAGCGACCCGGCAGCGTTCGGCCCAGCGCAGGGAGAGGCGCATCGCCTTCTCCACCACGTCGTCCGGCGCCGGCAGCTTCACGAGCTCGTCGAGCTGCATCTGGATGTCCGAGCCGAGGAGGCCCTGGATCTCGATGGACCGCTCCGGGCTCATGTGATGCGTCGAGCCGTCGATATGCGACTGGAAGGTGACCCCCTGCTCGTCCACCTTGCGGAGTGCCGAGAGCGACATGACCTGAAAGCCGCCCGAATCGGTGAGGATCGGATAGGGCCAGTTCATGAACTGGTGCAGCCCGCCGAGCCGCGCCATCCGCTCGGCGCCGGGCCGCAGCATCAGGTGGTAGGTGTTGCCGAGCACCACGTCGGCACCGAGCGCCTTCACCTGATCCGGATACATGGCCTTGACGGTGGCGGCGGTGCCGACCGGCATGAAGGCGGGCGTGCGGATGACGCCCCGCGGCATGACGATTTCGCCGGTGCGCGCCGCCCCGTCGGTCTTGGAGACCGTGAACGTGAAGGTGTCGGTGCTCATGATCCCGATCCGTCGGCTCTGAAGAGCAGGGAGGCGTCGCCGTATGAGTAGAAGCGGTAGCCGGCCCCGATCGCATGGGCATAGGCCGAGCGCATCGTGTCGAGACCGGAGAAGGCCGAGACCAGCATGAACAGGGTCGACCGCGGCAGATGAAAATTCGTCAGAAGGACGTCCACCGCCTTGAAGCGGTAGCCTGGGGTGATGAAGATCGAGGTGTCCCCTGAGAACGGCAGGATCGTGCCGTCGTCCTGAGCGGCGCTCTCGATGAGCCGCATGGAGGTCGTGCCGACGGCGACGATGCGGCGACCCTGGCGCCGTGCTTCGTTGAGGGCCGCGGCGGTCGCCTCCGAGACGGTGCCCCATTCGGCATGCATGCGATGCTCGGTCGTGTCCTCCGCCTTCACGGGGAGGAATGTGCCCGCCCCCACATGCAGGGTCACGAAGCGACGCGCGACGCCGCGCTCGTCGAGACGGCGAAAAAGGTCGTCGGTGAAGTGGAGACCGGCGGTCGGGGCTGCAACGGCGCCCTCCTCGCGGGCATAGACGGTCTGGTAATCGCGCTCGTCCCGGGCGTCGGTCGCGCGCTTGCCGGCGATGTAGGGCGGCAGCGGGAGTTCGCCGAGGCGGGCGATGCTTTCGTCGAGCACGGGACCCGTGAGCGAAAACCGCAACAGGACGTCGCCGCCCTCCCCCTTCGCCTCGACCTCCGCATCGAGATGGGCGAGTTCGCAGGCAAAGCTCTCGGCGCTCTCCCCGAAGCGGATATGATCGCCCACGGCGAGCTTCTTGGCGGGCCGAGCGAAGGCCCGCCAGAGGTCGGCCCCCTCCCGCTTGTGCAGCATGATCTCGACCCGGGCGGCGCTCCCCTCCCGCGGGCGCAGGCCGTAGAGCCGCGAGGGGATCACCTTCGTGTCGTTGAGGACGAGCACGTCTCCCTCGTCGAGGAGGTCCGGCAGGGCGCGAACCGTTTCGTCGACGAGGGAATGGCCGGGCCGGACGACGAGCAGCCGCGCCGCATCCCGCGGTTCGGCGGGGCGAAGGGCGATGCTGCTGTCGGGCAGTTCGAAGTCGAAGAGATCGACGCGCATGGGTTCCTGGACCGGGCGCGGGTTATCGGCGGGAAAACGCCTGCCGTCAACGCGCGACGAGGTAAGCCGCGGTGCCGCGGCTTACCTCACTTAGGTCCGGAAGCTGAAACGGGTGGGCTCCCTGCCCTTCTCGCAATCAGGCGCCGCTCAGATACTTGGTCGGGTCGACCGCCGTCTGGCCCTTGCGGATCTCGAAGTGAAGCTGGGGCGAGGTCACGTTGCCGGTCTGGCCGGAGGTCGCGATCACCTGTCCCCGCTTCACCCGCTCCCCTCGCTTCACCTGCAGCGCGCTATTGTGCGCATAGGCCGACACGTAGCCGTTGTCGTGCCGGACAAGGATGAGGTTGCCGTAGCCCTTCACCTCGTCGCCCGCATAGGTCACCGTGCCGGCTTCGGCGGCCTTGACGGGAGTGCCCTCCGGCACCGCGATGTTGATGCCCTCGTTGCCGCCATTGGCTCCGAAGCCGGCGATGATCCGGCCGCGGGCCGGCCAGCGGAAGTCGGTCGCGATCGCGCCGGTCTGTTCGGGCTCGGCGGCCGGTGCCTTCGCGACCTCCTGCTGAACGGCCGTGGCCTGGGCGGGCTGGGGCGCATAAGCCGGTGCGGTGGTCTTCGGTGCCTCGGCGCGGGCGGTCAGCTGAGGCGGCGGCGCGACCGGCGCCGCGGCCTGTGCGACGACGGGCATGGGCGGCGCCTGAGGCACCGGGGTCCTCGCGGCCGTCTGAGCCGGTGCGGATTGCGGGGCGGCAAGACCAGGGCGGACTCGCTGGCGGGGCGCCTCGGTCGCCTCGGCTGGCCGGGCAGACGTCGTGGCGGCGAGGCGCGGGCTTTCGGCGCGCTGACGGGGTTGGGCGGCGGGTGCGGCCGCGATCTGCGAAGAGGCGGCGCCAGCGTGGTAGACCGGGATGACGATCTGGCTGCCGGCCGTCACCTGGCTCGGGCTCGACAGGCCGTTCGCCTGAAGGAGAGCGTTGGTTGGGACGCCGTAGCGCTGCGAGATGGCGTTGAGGCTGTCGTTCGCCGCCACGGTGATCCGCGTGCCGCCGGCAGCCGTCCAGCCGCCCGGCCCGCTCGCGGTCACGGGGGCGCTCGACGGGGCTGGGGATGGGCGCGAGACGGATCCGGTTTGGATCGGCGCGAGGGGCTGCGACTGGATGGGCGGGAGAGCCTGCGACTGCACGGACGGGGTCGGCAGCGACGCGACGGTCATGGCAGCGCCCTGGGGCTGGGCGGCCGGCTGGGCCGAGGCGAAGCGCTCGCTCGTGCCGAACGGGTTGTTGAAGGCCTCGTTGAAGCGCATCGTGTCGCTGCTGCAAGCCGACACGGCGCCGCCGAGCACCGCAACGACGGCCACCCGCGACACCACGAGCCCACGGCCCGCCCACACGCGCTTCTTCATGACGCCACTCACCCGTACGCAAACTGAACGATCGGAGTAAAGCCGGATTCAGGTTAAACAAGTGTTGCCGTTGGAGCAGTTGGGCGTCCTTGCGTGGGACTTTTTGTGCTGTCCCAGCGGTAGGCAGGCGCCGTCGCCCGCGGCGTCACAGGCTTTGCGCGACGCCGTCGAGGAGGGGCGAAATCCTGAGCGGAGCGCCATGCTCCTCGGACGATTCGCCGTCCGCTACACGCTCGATCCGCAGGAGCCGCGGCGGCCCGTCGGCGGTGGCGGCGCCGACGAGGCGGCCTCCGGGCCCCAAAAGCGACGTAAGGGTGGCGGGCACAGAGGGCGCAGACCCGTTGAGGAGGATGCGGTCGAAGCGCTGGCGCGGGCGGACGGCAAGCCCGTCCCCGTGCTCGATCTTGATGCCGCGCTTGAGGCCGGCGGCCGCGAGATGGCCGACGGCCCCCTCCGCCAGGGCTCCGAAGCGTTCCACCGACACCACCTCGCATCCGAGCTGGGCGAGAAGGGCCGTCACGTAGCCGCTCCCGGTGCCGATCTCGAGCACCGTCTGGCCGGCTTCGGCGCCGAGAGCGACCAGCATCACCGCCACCGTCTTCGGCGCCGTCATGGTCTGACCGCAGGCGAGCGGGAGAGCCACGTCCTTGCGCGCGAGGTCGGCGAAGCGGCGGGGCGCGAAGAGCTCCCGGGGCACCAATTCCATGGCCCGCAGGACCCCCGTGTCGCGGATGCCGTGGGCTCGCAAGGCGAGGACGAAGGATGCGGCGCCAATGGCGCTCTCCTCGCTTCGCGCGCCCTCTCCGGCCGGGGCGTCCTGGTGAGTGCGGCTCATGCCCATGGCCCGGCGCCGAGCGCCCCGCCTAGCGGAACGCCTGCGCGTAGCGGGTGAGCGTCGGCTCGTCCGTCATGTCGAGGCGCAGGGGCGTGATGGCGATGCGGCGGTTGTCGAGGGCCCACAGGTCGGTCCCGTTGCCGGGTTCGAAGCGGCGGCGCTCGAAGGTGACCCAGAAATAGGGGTTGCCGCGCCCGTCCATGCGCTCGTCGAGCCGCAGCAATTCCTGGCTGCGCACGCCCTGGTTCACCACGGCGGAGCCCGCGACCTCGTCGGCCTCGCAGCCCGGGAAGTTGATGTTGACGAGGGTGCCGCGCTCGATGCCGAGTTCGAGGATCTTGCGGATGACGCCCGGCGCGTGGGTTTCGGCGCAGCCCCACTTCATGTCGCCGCGACCGTTCGGGCCATACGCCTGGGAGAGGGCGATGGAGGGAACGCCCAGGATCGTGCCCTCGATGGCGCCCGCCACCGTGCCGGAATAGCTCACGTCCTCGGCCGCGTTCTGGCCCTTGTTGACGCCCGACAGCACGAGATCGGGCTTTGCCTCCCGCATCAGGTGCCGCACGCCCATGATCACGCAATCGGTGGGCGTGCCCTTCACGGCGAAGTGCCGGTCCGAGATCTCCCGCAGCCGCAGGGGATCGCTGAGGGACAGGGAGTGCGACACGCCGCTCTGGTCCGTTTCGGGGGCGACGATCCACACGTCGTCCGAGAGCGTTCGGGCGATGGTCTCCAGAACCTTGAGGCCCGGCGCGTGGATGCCGTCGTCGTTGGTGCACAGAATCCGCATCAGGCTTGCCTCTCGAGCCGGGTCATGCCGCCGATATAGGGTGCCAGGGCGGACGGGATGGTCACGCTGCCGTCCTCGTTCTGGTAGTTCTCCAGCACAGCGATGAGCGCCCGGCCCACGGCGATGCCGGAGCCGTTGAGGGTATGGACGAAGCGGGGCGAGCCGCCCTCCTTCGGCCGGTAGCGGGCGTTCATGCGGCGTGCCTGGAAATCCGTGCAGACCGAGCAGCTCGAGATCTCCCGGTAGGTCCCCTGCCCCGGCAGCCAAACCTCGATGTCGTAGGTCTTGGCCGACGCGAAACCCATGTCGCCCGTGCAGAGCGTCATGGTGCGAAACGGCAGATCGAGCTTCTTGAGGATGTTCTCGGCGGAGGTGAGCATGCGCTCGTGCTCGGCGGCCGAGGTCTCGGGCGTGGTGATCGACACGAGCTCGCATTTCGTGAACTGGTGCTGACGCAGCATGCCGCGGGTGTCGCGGCCGGCGGAGCCTGCCTCGGAGCGGAAACAGGGCGTCAGGGCCGTGAGCCGCAGGGGCAGCTCGTCCTCGCTCAGGATCGCCTCCCGCACGAGGTTCGTGAGCGGCACTTCAGCGGTCGGGATGAGCCAGAAGCCCTCGCGGGTGCGGAACATGTCCTCGGCGGCCTTCGGCAGATTGCCGGTGCCGTAGGGAACCTCGTCGCGGACGAGAAGCGGCGGCGCCACCTCCGTGTAACCGTGCTCGGTCGTGTGCAGGTCGATCATGAACTGGCCGAGCGCCCGCTCGAGGCGCGCCATGCCGGCCTTCAGGACGACGAAGCGGGACCCGGAGAGTTTCGCGGCGGCCTCGAAATCCATGAGGCCCATCGCCTCGCCGATCTCGAAATGCTGCTTGGCTGTAGGCAGGTTGCGCGGATGGCCGAACCTATGACGCTCCTCGTTGCCGGTTTCGTCCCGGCCGACCGGCACCTCGGCTTTCGGCAGGTTCGGAATCACGGCGAGAGCCTTCTCGAGCTCCTCGCCCGCCTCGCGCTCCGCCTGTTCGAGCTGCGGCACCCGTTCCTTCAGGTCCGCCACTTCGGCCATCAGCGCCTGCGCACGCGCCTCGTCCTTCGCGGCCTTCGCCTGACCGATCTCCTTGGACCTCGCGTTACGGCGCTCGAGGGCCTGCTGGAGGGCCGAGATGGCGGATTTCCGGCGGTCGTCGAGGGCGATCAGGCCCTCGGCCAGGGGCTCCATTCCCCGATTGCGGAGCGCCTGATCGAAGGCGGCGGCGTTCTCACGGATGAAGCGGATGTCGTGCATGGCTCGGCGCGTCCTGACCTGTCCTTCCGGAGGCGCGCAGCGCAGACCGGAACCCATACGCACGAAGGCTGCCGACGAGGGCGCCAGGGTGGGCGCGAACCGATCAGCGCTGGTGGTTCTGGGTTCCGGGCTCGCCTGCGGCGCCCCGGAATGTCAGCGGCTATGTCAGGAAGAGTGGCGCTTGGCAATGAGGCCGGGCCGGCCTACCCGCCCGCCGCGCGCGCCGCCTCGGCCGCCGCCCGCTTCTTTTCCACCATCCGCACGGAGAGGATAGAGGCTTCGTAGAGAAGCAGGGTCGGGATGGCCAGGGCGAACTGGCTGATCACGTCGGGGGGCGTGAGCACGGCCGCGATGACGAACACGATCACGATGGCGTAGCGCCGCTTGTCCTTCAGAAACTGCGAGTCGATGATCCCTGCGCGCGCCAGCAGCGTGAGGATCACCGGAAGCTGGAAGCAGATTCCGAAGGCGAAGATGAGCGTCATGATGAGCGAGAGATACTCGCTCACCTTCGGCAGGAACGCGATCCCGGGGGTCGCCTCGGTGGCGAGCTGCTGCATGCCGACCGAGAAGTTCATCAGCAGCGGCATGGCGATGAAATAGACCACCATCGCCCCGACGGTGAATAGAAGGGGCGTTGCCACGAGATAGGGCAGGAAGGCCTGGCGCTCGTTCTTGTAGAGGCCTGGCGCGACGAACTTGTAGATCTCGTTGGCGATTACCGGAAAGGCGAGGAAGCCGGCGCCGAAGACGGAAACCTGGATCTGGGTGAACAGGTATTCGAGGCCGTGCGTGTAGACGAGCTGCGCCTTCTCGGGCGAGCCGACCGCGACCACGTAGGGCCAGACGAGGATGTTGTAGATGTACTTCGCAGCAAGGAAGCAGCCGAAGAACATGACGATGAAGGCGACGAGCGCCCGGATGAGCCGCGAGCGAAGCTCGACGAGATGCTCGATGAGCGGCGCGCGCGAGGCCTCGATATCGTCGTCGACCGCCGTAGCCATCTAAGCTTTTCCGCTCGTTGTCGCGGCTCGCGCCGGCTCCGGGCCTGCCCTCTCGTCCTCCGCAGCGGCGGCCTGCTGGACGGCGGTCGCAAAGGACTCCGCCGGATCCACGATGGGCGGGACCGAGGGCACGTTCAGGGCAATCGCGGGCTCCACTGGCACCGGCGGGCTCGCCTCGCCCCGCGCCTGGGCGGCGGCGTCCGCGACCGTCCGGTTCGGGGAGGTGTCGGGCACGGCATGAGGCGCCTCGATGGCGCCCTTGAGCTCGTCCCGCACCGTCTGGAGAGGGTTGAAGGTCTGGTTCAGGGAACCGACCGACTCGTTCACGCCCTGGATCTGGCGCTTGACGTCGTCGAGCTCGGCTTCGCGCATGGCTTCGTTGAACTGGCCCTGGAACTCGGCGGCCATGCGGCGGAGCTTGGCGGTCACCTGCCCCACGGTGCGCAGGGCCTTGGGCAGGTCCTTCGGGCCGATGACGATCAGCGCGACGGCGCCGATCACCATCACCTCACCCCAGCTCATGTCCAACATGGCGTGGCTCTGGACCCCTCAACCCGCGTCCCGAAGAAAGGCGCCGCCAGCGCGGCGCCGCCGATCAGCCCACCTTGCGCTCGGTCGTCGTAGCCGTCGCCGGCGTGCCGGGAGCCTGGTGCTCAAGGGTCCGGACCGGCTCCGAGGAGGCCGTCGTCGTGGTCGTGGTCGTCGTGGCCGAGGCGGTCTCGTCCTCCGACATGCCCTTCTTAAAGGCTTTGATGCCCTTCGCCACGTCGCCCATCATCTCGGAGATCTTGCCGCGCCCGAAGAGCAGGACGACGATCAAGCCGACGACGATCCAGTGCCAAATGCTAGCGCCACCCATGGCGTTTCCTCCTGCGCCCCGTTGCGGGCGCCTTGGGTTCTGGGAACTCGCCGTCAACCTATGGAGGCGGAGCGGCGAAAACAAGGACTTCGTTCGGATCGATGTCGACCCCGACGTCGGATCCGGGCTCACCGGACGCTTTTTCCCGGTTTCTCGCCTGGAGAGGCCGCTCGAGACCGTTAACGATCACATGAACGAGATCGACCTCCCCGAGAAAACGGCGCGACACGACCCGTCCCGGCAGGCAGAAGCCCGGGGGTCTCAAGCGCACGCCCTGCGGGCGGATGCAGACGATGGCGCCCGCCCCTTCGGCCAGGTGAGGCGCCGGGAAGAGGCCGACCGGCGTCGAGACCTGCCGGTTCGCCACGATGCCTTCCACCTCGTTGAAATCGCAGAAGAACCGGGCGGCGAAGAGGTCCGCGGGCCGGCCGTAGATCTCCTCGGCCGTGCCCTGCTGGACGATCTGGCCGGAGCGCATGAGCACGATCCGGTCCGCGATCATCATCGCCTCCTCGGGATCGTGGGTCACGACGACCGTGGTGGCGCCCGTTTCCCGCAGGATCGCGACGGTCTCGTCCCGGATGGCGTCCCGCATCCGCCGGTCCAGGTTGGAGAAGGGCTCATCCATGAGGAGCACCCCGGGCCGGGGCGCGATGGAGCGCGCCAGGGCGACCCGCTGCTGCTCGCCGCCGGACAGCATGTGGGGGTAGTCGGCGGCGTAGCGCTCGAGCCCCACCCGGGACAGCGCCCGCCGGGCGGAGGTCTCGGCCTCGGAGGCCGGCAGGTCCCGGAGCCCGAAAGTGACGTTCTGCAGGACGGTCAGGTGGGGAAAGAGCGCGTAATCCTGGAACATGAGGCCGATGCCTCGCCGCTCCGGCGGCACGAAGGCCTCGGGGCCGCTCACCTCCAGGCCGTCCATGAGCACCCGCCCCGAGGACGGCGCCTCCACACCCGCCGCGATCCTCAGCAGCGTCGTCTTCCCGCAGCCCGAGTGGCCGAGGAGGCACACGAGCTCGCCCGGCTCGACGATGAGCGACACGTCGTCGAGGGCGCGGAGCTGACCGTAGGCCTGCACCACGTTCTCGAAGCCGAGCTGAGCCGGGATCGACGCGCCCGCGGTTCCCCGCTGCCCCCACCGGGGCAGGCGGAAACGGTCGCGGACACGGGTCGGAGCCGCTTTCATTCGCCGTCCGGCCGCTCGTCCGCGGCAGGCTTCTCGTCGTCATGCATGTCGAGGTCCGGGAGCGCGAACATCTCGTCGCCGTCGAGCGGATCCTCGTCCTCCGCCAGGGCCTCGGCATCGGAGGGCGTGGGGATCGACAGGGCCGAGCTGATGCGGCCCTCGATAAAGCCCGCGCCTTTCAGCTCCTCCAGCCCCGGCAGGTCGCCGATGGCGTCGAGACCGAAATGCTCGAGGAAGGCCGGCGTCGTCCCGTAGGTGACGGGACGGCCCGGCACCCGGCGGCGGCCGCGCAGGCGGACCCAGCCGGTTTCGAGCAGCAGGTCGAGAGTGCCCTTCGAGGTGGCGACCCCGCGGATGTCCTCGATCTCGGCGCGGGTCACGGGCTGGTGGTAGGCGATGATGGCGAGCGTCTCCATGGCGGGGCGCGAGAGCTTCTTCTGCTCCACCACGTCCCGCGAGAGGAGGTAGGCGAGGTCGCCCGCGGTCCGGAACGCCCATTTGCCGGCCACCTGGACGAGGTTCACCCCCCGGGAGGCATAGAGCTTGGCGAGGTCCTGGAGGATGGCCTCGACATTGGCGCCCTCGGGCAGGCGGACGGCGAGGTCCGCCGCGCTCAGGGGCTCGGCCGAGGCGAAGAGAAGGGCCTCGGCGACCCGCATGGCCTCCCAATGGTCCGGCAGGTCCGGCACGTCGTCGACGAGTTTCACGGCGGCTAGGCTCACGCGCGTCTCCATCTCAGGCTTTGACCGGCGCAGGCGGCTCGGCGGTGCGCACCCAGACGGGCGCGAAGGCTTCGTCCTGGCGAATGACCAGGTGGCCTTCCCGCACCATCTCGAGCGTCGCCGAGAGGGCGGAGGCCAGCACGGTCGGGCGCATGGCGGGCTCCACCATGTAGCTTACCAGGTATCCATCGAGCTCGACCCAGTCGGCGAGCTGCCCGACGAGCCGTTCGAGGGCTTCGCGGGCCTCCACAAGCGACCAGACCTGGCGCTTGTGCAGGGTCACGCGGGCATTGATCTGCTTCTGGCGCTGCCGGGCATAGGCCTGCAGCAGGTCGTAGAGGGTCGCCTCGAAGCGCTGGTCCTTGCGAATCTGCACCGGCTCCGGCGCGCCGCGGGCGAAGACGTCCCGGCCGAGACGGTTGCGCTCGCCAAGACGCTTGGCGGCCTCGCGGATCACCTCGAGGCGCTGAAGCCGGGCCGCAAGAGCGGTCGCGAGTTCGTCCGCGGACGGCTCCTCGCCCTTCGGGGGCTCGGGCAGGAGGAGGCGCGACTTCAGATAGGCGAGCCAGGCCGCCATCACGAGGTAGTCGGCGGCGAGCTCCAGGCGCAGGCGGCGGGCCTCTTCGACGAAGACGAGGTACTGCTCGGCGAGGGCGAGGATCGAGATGCGCTGAAGATCGACCTTCTGCCGGCGGGCGAGTTCGAGGAGGAGGTCAAGCGGCCCTTCGAAACCGTCGACGTCGACGAGGAGAGCGGGTTCGCCCTCCGTGCGCTCGATGGGGGCTGTCTCCTCGAACGGGGGATCGTCTGCCATGGAGCCCACCTCGCGCGCCGGACGGCTAGGTTACGCCAGGGCGGCCAAGGCCGCATCCAGGCGCGCCCGGGCGTCCACAGGGTCGAAAGGTTCGGGCTCGTGCGCGATCCGCCCGAGGGCCGCGTCGGCCCTGCGACGCGCATCGCCTTCGAGCAGCGGCGAGCCCTCGGCGACGGCTATCATCTCCTCCATGACCCCGTTGCAATGCAGGGCCATGTCGCAGCCGGCCGCAAAAGAGGCCTCCGCCCGCTCGCGAAACGTGCCGGACAGGGCCTTCATGGAGAGATCGTCGCTCATGACGAGGCCGTCATATCCGATATGGCCCCGGACGATGTCGGCCAACACGGTCGGCGACGTGGTCGCGGGGCGTTCCGGATCGAGGGCCGTGTAGACGACGTGGGCCGTCATCGCGAGGGGCATGTCGGCGAGGACCCGGAACGGCGCGAAATCGTGGGCCTCGAGCTCCGCCCGCGAGGCGTCCACAACGGGCAGCGCGAGATGGCTGTCGGCGGCGGCGCGCCCGTGGCCGGGAATGTGCTTGATGACCGGAAGCACGCCGCCGGCGAGCAGACCCTCCGCCGCCGCGCGGCCGAGAACGGCCACCGTCCGGGGATCCCGGCCGTAGGCGCGGTCGCCGATCACGTCGTGAGCGCTCTCCACCGGGACGTCGAGGACCGGGACGCAGTCGACGTTGATGCCGACCTCGCGCAGGTCGTGGGCGATCAGGCGGGCGCCGAGGCGGGCGACCTCGCGGCGGACGAGGGGGTCGTTGGCGTGAACCGCGCCGTAGGCCCGGCCGGGCGGATATTTCGGCCAGTGCGGCGGCCCCATCCGCTGCACCCGTCCGCCCTCCTGGTCGATGAGGATCGGGGCGTTCGCCCGGCCGACCGTCGCGCGGAGCGCGTCGCACAGAGCTCGAACTTGCGCGGGGCTGTCCACGTTGCGCTTGAAGAGGATGAAGCCCCACGGATTCGCATCGCGAAAAAATGCGATCTCGTCGGAGGTTAGCTCCAGGCCGGCGCAGCCGGCAATGAGGGCGCGGGAGGTCATCCCCGCGCCTTACGATCCGACCCGGGCAGGGTCAAGGACAGAGCGGCAACAAGCCTAGTTCTTGGCGACGAAGCACTGGCCGCCCTGCCCCTGCAACTTGGAGCACAGGGCGGACGCATCGTCGCGGGTCATGGGACCGACCCGGACGCGGAAGACGGTGTTGCCGTTCACCTCGGCCTTGCGGATGAGCGGGGTCGCGCCGCCCAGCTCCGGGTAGCGCTGCTGCAGACGTTGAAGAGTCGTCCGGGCGTCGGCTTCGGACGGGCTGACGCCGAGCTGCACGGCGAAGCCGCCCGCAGCGGCTTCGGAGATCGCCGCGGCGGCTGGCGTCGGAGCGGCCGGGAGCGGCAGGGGCTGAGCCGTTGCGACCCTCTGCGGGGCCGTCGGGGCAGCCGCCGGGATCGTGGGCTGCGGCGAAGCGCCGCCGGCCACGGCCGCCGGAGCGGGCGTGGTCGGAACCGTGCGGGGCGCCGGGGTGGTCGGAGCCATCGTAGGCTGCGTGCGGGCCGGTGCCTGCGCAGCCGCCGGGAGGGTCGGCGGAAGCTGCGGGGCCGCGGCGGCAGCGGGCGCCGTGGCCGAGGCCGGGGCGGCCGGGGGCTGGTCCGAGGTGACGATGGTCCCGTCCGGCCTGATCGTGACGGTGCGGACGCGGCGGGGCTCGCCGAGGTTGAGACCGGCACCGGCGACCGGCGCCGCGGGCTGGGCGGCCGGCGGAGGCGGTGCGGCGGGCGCAGCCTGGCGGGCGGCCTGGCGCACGTCCACGGGCTGCTCCTCCCGGTTCACCACCTTGGTCTGGGATTCCCGGTTGCCCTCGTAGATCTGCTTGTTCTGGTTCGGGATCTCGACGCCGCCCGGGCTGAGCGGCGGCACCTTGGAGGGCTCGTTGTTCGCTTTGATGAGCGGGGGCTCGCCGCCCGTGCTCATGGCCGTCGGCCCCTGGAGCAGGAACATACTGCCAAGGCCGAGCACCGCGACGACGCCGATGGAGCCCGCCGTGATCACCACCTTGCGGGAGACGCCCCCGGCTCGTCCCTTCGGGGCTTCGGGTTCGGCGTGGGAATCCGCGTAGTAGGAGAGAGCCAGGTTCGGGTCGTAGTCGCCCTCCGCCTCGACCTTGGCCTGATACTCGGCATAGGAGGCGCCCACCTGGGCATAAGGATCGGCGGCACGGTGGCCGGCGGACGGGTCATGGTCCGCGAAGGCGCTGCGGAGCGCCGGCTCGGCCGAGCGGCGCTCGTCACGATGAACGAACAGGTCGTCGAGGGACCCCTCGTTCGCCGCCCGGGGCGGCTTGCGGTCGGCCGCGAGGAGGGTCTGGAAGGGGTCATCCTGCCCGACGATGCGGGCGAGTTCCGCCAGCGGATCGGCGCGGCCGTGGGAAGCGGGCTGCGGCTGAGCACTGAGCTGCTTTTCGATCTCGTCCAGATCGATCGGAAAGCGGGACCTCGCTGATTCGCTCATGGGCCGAACCTCCTGTTGACCGCCAGGGGGCGCCCCAGGCCGGCCTTACACCACTCAGGTCCCGCTCCAGCCCCGGCGCAAATGCGGCGGCCTCAACGGCTTAGCGCATTTCGTCGGGTGCCGTGACGCCCAGGACCGCCAGGCCCGATGCCAGAACGCCCCTCAGGGCATGCACCAACGCGAGCCTCGCCTGAGTGGAATCTTGATCAACCTGATTAACAAACCGTATCTGCGGCATGTCTTTGCCTTTATTCCATAAGGAATGGAAGGCACTTGCAAGGTCGTAGAGGTAAAATGCCACGCGGTGCGGCTCGTGTGCCTCAGCGGCACCCTCGACGACCCGGGGAAACTGGGCCAGCCGCCGCAGGACGTCCAACTCGGCCTCGTCGGCGAGGATCGAAAGGTCCGCCGCCTTCAGGGCCCCGGCTGAGAGATCGGCTCCCGGGAAGGCCTCCGCCGCCTGCCGGAACACGGATGCGCAGCGGGCATGGGCGTACTGGACGTAAAAGACCGGATTGTCCTTCGATTGCTCCACCACCTTGGCGAGGTCGAAATCGAGGGGCGCGTCGTTCTTGCGGAAGATCATCATGAAGCGCACCGCGTCGCGGCCCACCTCGTCCACCACTTCCCGCAGGGTCACGAAATCCCCTGCCCTCTTGGACATCTTCACGGGCTCGCCGCCGCGCAGCAACTTCACCAGCTGGCAGAGCTTCACGTCGAGCTCGGCCTCGTCGCCCGACACGGCCTTCACGGCGGCCTTCATTCGCTTGACGTAGCCGCCGTGGTCCGCGCCCCAGACGTCGATCATCTGCCGGAAGCCGCGCTCGAACTTGGAGCGGTGATAGGCGATGTCGTTGGCGAAATACGTGTAGGAGCCGTCCGATTTCAGGAGCGGCCGGTCGACGTCGTCGCCGAAGGCGGTCGCCCGGAAGAGCACCTGCTCCCGGTCCTCCCAATCCTCGTCCTTCTGGCCTTTCGGAGGCGGCAAGCGGCCGAGATAGACGAGGTCGCGGGCGCGAAGATCGTCGATGGTGCGCTTCACCAAGCCCCCGTCACCCTCCTGCAGGGTGCGCTCGGAGAAGAACACGTCGTGACGGATGTTGAGGGCGGCAAGGTCCTCGCGGATCATGGCCATCATGCCGTCGATGGCGGCGTCCCGCAGGAGCGGCATCCACTCGGCCTCGGGCTTGTCGAGGAGACCGGGTCCGTGAACCTTGGCGAGGTCCTGGCCGATCGCCTTCAGGTACTCGCCGGGATAAAGCCCCTCCGGGATTGCGCCGATCTCTTCGCCGAGAGCTTCGCGGTAGCGCAGGTGCGCCGAGCGCGCGACCACGTCGATCTGCGCGCCCGCATCGTTGATGTAGTACTCGCGGACGACCCGGTACCCGGCGAAGGCGAGCAGGTTGGCGAGCGCATCGCCGAACACCGCGCCGCGGCCGTGGCCCACATGCATGGGACCTGTGGGATTGGCGGACACATATTCCACGTTCACGGCTTCGCCGCCGCCCTGGTCGCTGCGGCCGAAACCCTCTTCCATGGCGGCCCGGAGCACGTCCTGAAAGACGGCCGGCGCCAACGTCATGTTGATGAAGCCGGGACCGGCCACCTCGACCTTGGCCACACCGGGATCGGCTTTCAGCTCGGCGGCGAGGAGGTCGGCGAGCGCCCGTGGGTTGGTGCCGGCGGCTTTGCCCAGAACCAGGGCGGCGTTGGTGGCAAGATCCCCGTGCGACGCGTCCCTCGGCGGCTCGACGACCACGCGACTGACGTCGAGCCCTGCGGGGAGTTGTCCTGCCGCAGCAAGCCGCCCGACCGCATCCGCGACGCGGGTCTCGAAGAGCGCGAAGATATTCATCGGTGTGCCAGATCCCTCAAGGTCCGGGCGCCTGGGGCCCCGGACACGCTTTTGGGGCTCATGTCACGTCGACCGCCTTGCATCAAGTCGGGGGCGGCCGCGGCCCTGATGCCGCAACGAAAAACCCCGCGGCGGGCGCCGCGGGGTCGAGACTGCCGGTACCGAGGAGGCGCCCTTAGGCGGCCTGGCCGCGGCGCTTCTGCATGAAGGCGTCGAACTCCTCGCGGTCCTTGGCGCGCTTCAGCTCCTCGACGAACTCCGCGAAGGCGCGGCTTTCCTCGTCGAGCTTCCGGCGCTCCTCCTCGAGACGCTGCAGCTCGCGCTGGCGGTACTCCTCGAAGGCGGAGTTGCCCGTGAACGGGGCGTGGGAGGTCCGGGCCGCAGGCACGAAACGCCAGCCGAAGGTGCGCTCCGTGTAGGCTTTGGCGGCCTCCGGCATCGGATAGCCGGTGAACTTCCAGGCCAGGTAGGCGAGAGCCAGCGGCCAGGCGAAGATGAACCCGACGATGATCCCGGTGATCTCCCAGGAGCGGCGGAACGGCGGGCCGCTGCGTCGGTGGCGCAGGTTGGTATTCCAGGGCGCAGTGCCAGCAAACGAGTGCATCGAAGTCTCCGTGTTTCCCCCGGACCTTGAGATGCGGGGCCGCACCCCGCCTTTCAAGATGCGGGCGTCAGCGGAGGTCCGGCGTGGCGTCGAAGAGCCGACGGTGCTCCAAAACGGCGTAGCGGTCGGTCATGCCGGCGATGTAGTCGGCGACGCGGCGGGCGAGCCGGGGCTCGTCGCCGGGCAGGTTCGCCCTCCACTCCTCCGGCATGGTGCTGGGCTCCTCCATGAAGCGGCGGAAGAGATCGCGCAGGATCTGGTCGGCCTTGGCCCGCACCCGCATCACCTCGGGATGCCGGTACATGTGCGGGTAGAGGAAGCGCTTGATCGAGGCGTCGGCCTCGCGCATCGCGGCGGAGAAGCACACCATCGTGTCGTCCGCGCGCCGGATGTCGTCGGCGTTCGCCGGTGCCGCCGCCGCGATGCGGCGGGCGCCCTCCTCCACCACGTCCTCGACGAAACGGGTGATGACCCGGCGGGTGAGTTCGTGGATGCGCCGGGACAGCTCGAGGCGGGGATAGCGGGCGTCGATCTCGCTCAGAAGGGCGTCGAGGAATGGCACCTCCCGGAGCTCGTCGATGGTGAAGAGCCCGGCCCTGAGGCCGTCGTCGATGTCGTGGGCATCGTAGGCGATGTCGTCCGCGATCGCCGCCGCCTGCGCCTCGCCGCTCGCATAGGTGGCGAGGCCGAGATCGTGCTGCGCGTTGTACTCGAGGATCGCCAGAGGAACGCCGCGCTCGAGGTAGCGCAGGGTCGGCCGACCCGCCGCGTCCAGAAGCGGGCCGTTGTGCTTCACGAGGCCCTCAAGAGTCTCCCAGGCGAGGTTCAGCCCGTCATAGGCGGCGTAGCGCCTCTCAAGACGCGTCACGATGCGCAGGGCCTGGGCGTTGTGGTCGAAACCGCCGAAACCCGCCATGCAGGCCTCCAGGGCGTCCTCGCCCGTATGGCCGAACGGGGTGTGGCCGAGGTCGTGGGAGAGGGCCAGGGCCTCCGCGAGGTCCTCGTCGAAGCCGAGGGAGCGGGCGAGCGCCCGGGCGATCTGGCTCACCTCGATGGTGTGGGTGAGCCGCGTCCGGTAGTGATCGCCCTCGTGATAGACGAAGACCTGCGTCTTGTGCTTGAGACGGCGGAAAGCGGAGGAATGGATGATCCGGTCCCGGTCGCGCTGGAATTCGCTGCGGGTGGGAGAGCTGTCCTCCGGGTGAAGGCGCCCGCGGCTCGCCCAGGGGTCGCAGGCGTAGGTCGCCCGCCACCGCTCGCCATGGGACCGGGTTCCTTCGGGCCGCATGGGCCGTCCTCGGGTTGAAGCCTCGTCCAATGGCCCTTACCTTCGGGTGGAATGGTTTTGCAAGCGGACCCCTGCCCATGTCCCCCGTGACCCTGACCGAGCGCGCCGCGCGCCGCATCAACGAGATCATGGCGGCCGAGCCCCAGGGCTCGATGCTCCGCGTGAGCGTCAACGGCGGCGGTTGTTCGGGGTTCCAGTATGCGTTCGACGTGGAGCGGTCCCGTCAGGACGACGATCTCGTAATCGAGCGGGACGGCGCCGCCGTGCTCGTCGACCAGGTCTCGCTCCAGTACATGGACGGCTCGGTGATCGACTTCGTGGACGATCTCATCGGCCAGTCCTTCAAGATCGAAAACCCGCACGCCACCGCATCCTGCGGCTGCGGCACGTCGTTCTCGATCTGACGAGGCGGGCCGTGTAGAAGGCTCCAAGCATTCGTCGGAGCCTCATCCATGCGTCTCTTCCGCCGCACGGCCCTCCTCGCCACGGCCGCCCTTCTCGGGCTCGCCGCTCTCGGCACCGAGCCGGCAATCCTGCGCGACGCCTCCTTCGAGGCGGCGGGCGGGCGCATCTCCATCGGAGCCGCCAGGGTCCCGCTCTTGAGTGCGGCCTTCGCGCAGAACGACCAGATCGCCCTTGAGAACGTGACGGTGACCTTGGGAGCGAGCACCTACGCGGCCAAGAGGGTCGTGTTCTCGGGCGTCACCTCGAGCCGGGCGGATGTCGAAGCCCTGTTCAGCCCAAACTCCACCGAGCCGCTGGCGGCGCGCCTTGCCCGCATCAATGCCCGTCAGATCGCGGTGCCTGAGCTCACCGTCAGCGTCGCGATGGGGCCGACCCGGCAGCGTTCGACCTACCGCAATCTCGTCGCGTCGGACATCCGCGGCGGCCGCATCGCGGATCTGGCGATCGAAGAGGGCCTGAACGAGGTCGAGGGGCCGAAGCGCGCCGTCTCGGCGCACAAGCGGCTCACGCTCAAGGGCCTCGCGGCGACCGACCTTGCGCGGGTCTATTTCGAGAAGGCAGGGTCTCAACCGGCGCCGCTGACCCGGGTTTACGACGCGTTCGCGGTGGAGGACATCCGGCATCAGGACGGTGACGGCACGGTGCTCAAGATCGCCCGCGCGAACGGGCGCGATATCCTGATGCGGCCGACGGCGGAGTCATGGTCCGGCAGCACGTCGCTCATCGCCGCCATGGCCGAGCTGGATCAGCCCTCGTCGGCAGATTCGAGCCGGCTCGTGGCGTCCCTCGCCGACATGCTCGGAGCCTTCGAGATCGGTCTTGCGGAGATGCACGGCCTCGACATGACGGGCCCCTCGGAAAAGGGCGAACCCATCGCCTTGAGGTTGCGGCGCCTCGCCTATTCGGGCGCGGCCGCCCAGCCGGCGGACCTGCGGCTCGAGGGTTTCGAGCTTGCGGCGCCCGACGGCTCGGCCCGTTTCGCCTCCCTTACCTTCACGGGCTTCTCTTTCGAGGCGACGCGCCAGGGGTTGATGGCTTTGAAGGGTCGATCACTCGAAGACCTCGATGCGGCCACCTTGCGCACGCTGATCCCCACCATTGGGACGATGCGGTTTTCGGGCCTCGACTTTGACGTGCCGAACGAGGCCGACCAGCAGCCCAAGCCCGAGCGCATCCGCTTCACCGTCAAGGAAATCGAGTTCACGGCGGACCGGCCGCTCAACGGCATCCCGACGAACATCCGGATCGGCCTTCAGAACCTCGCCATGCCGCTGCCGGCAACAAGCGACGAAGAGGGCCTGAAAGACCTCGTCGCGCTCGGCTACAAGAGCCTCGATCTCTCCCTCGCGGCCGCCGCGACCTGGAACGAAGCGGGGCAGGAAATCGTCCTGCGGGAGGTCTCGGCGAGCGGCGCAGAGATGCTGAACCTGCGGGCCACGGGCGTCATCGGCAACGTGACGCGCGACGTGTTCCACGCCGACACGGCGCTCGCGACCGTCGCGGCCCTCGGCGCGAGCGCCAAGAGCCTCGACATCACGGTCGAGAATACCGGGCTCTTCGAGCGCTACATCGCGCAGGAGGCGAAGAAGCAGCGCCGCACCCCCGAATCCCTGCGGCGGGAATACGGCTCGACGGCCGCCTTCGCGATCCCGGCCCTGCTGGGCAATTCCGATCAGGCGAAGGGCCTCGGCCAGGCGGTAGCGCGGTTCGTTGCAAAGCCCGCGCGCCTCAGGATCGCCGCGCGGGCGCGCAGCGCCGCCGGCCTCGGGATCGCCGACGTCATGAGCATCGCCTCGCCGACCGACGTGCTGCAGCAGCTCGAGATCCGCGCGACGACGGAAGAGCGCCTCTAGGCCTCGCCCGCTTCCGCAGCCTGCGCCTCCACCACCGCCACAGCGGTGAGGTTCACGATGCCTCGCGCAGTGACCGACGGGGTGAGGACGTGGGCCGGCTTGGCGGGGCCGATGAGGATGGGCCCGACGGGCAGCGCGTCCGCCAGGATCTTGGTGAACTGGAAGGCCACGTTGGCGGCGTCCAGATTCGGCATGACGAGCACGTTGGCCTCGCCCTTCAGGGTCGAGGACGGGTAGACCTTCTCGCGGATCATGGCCGACAGCGCCGTATCGGCCTGCATCTCGCCGTCGACCTCGAGATCCGGCGCCCGCTCGCGGATGAGCGCCAGGGCCTCGCGCATCTTGACCGCCGAACGGGTGTCGGCGGAGCCGAAATCCGAATGCGAGAGGAGCGCGATCTTCGGCGGCAGGCCGAAGCGCCGGACGTGGCTGGCGCAGGCGACCGTCATGTCGGCGATCTCCTCGGCGGTCGGATCCGGCCGCACATGGGTGTCGGCGATGAAGTAGGCGCCCTTCTGGGTGATCACGAGGGAGAGCGCCGCCATCTCGCGGGTGCCGGGGACGAGCCCGATGATGTCGCGGATGTGCTTCAGGCGCGACTGGAAGCGGCCTTCAAGGCCGCAGATCAGGGCGTCCGCATCCCCGCGCCGGACGGCGAGCGCGCCGATCACCGTCGTGTTGGTGCGCACCAGCGTCTTCGCGGCATCGGGCGTGATGCCGCGGCGGCCGGCCGCCTCGCAATAGGTCGCGACGTAGTCGCGGTAGCGGGGATCGTCCTCGGGGTTCACGAGTTCGAAATCCCGCCCGACCTGAATCGAGAGCCCGAACCGCTTGAGGCGCGTTTCCACCACGCCCGGACGGCCGATGAGGATCGGCCGCGCAAGCCCCTCCTCCAGGATCACCTGGGTCGCCCTGAGGACCCGCTCGTCCTCGCCTTCGGCGTAGATGACGCGCTTCGGCGCCGCCTTGGCCTTGGTGAAGAGCGGCTTCATGATGAAGCCTGAGCGGAACACGAAGCGGGTAAGCGAATCCGCGTAAGCTTGGAGGTCGTCCACCGGCCGGGTAGCGACCCCGCTTTCCATCGCCGCCTTTGCGACGGCGGGCGCGATGCGCAGGATGAGGCGCGGGTCGAAGGGGCTCGGGATGAGCGACTTGCGGCCGAAGGGATGCGCTTCGCCGCCGACCGCGCGGGCGACCACCTCGGAGGGCGTCTCGCGGGCGAGCGCCGCAATGGCCTTCACGGCGGCCGCCTTCATCTCCTCGTTGATGGTCGTCGCGCCCACATCGAGCGCGCCGCGGAAGATGTAGGGAAAGCACAGGACGTTGTTGACCTGGTTCGGATAGTCGGACCGGCCCGTACAGATCATGGCGTCGGGGCGCGCGGCCTCCGCCTCCTCGGGCATGATCTCAGGGTACGGGTTGGCGAGAGCCAGGATCAGCGGCCGGGCCGCCATGCGCTCCAGGAGGTGAGGCTTGAGAACCCCGCCCGCCGAAAGGCCGAGGAACACGTCCGCGTCGCCGATGACGTCCGCCAGCGTGCGCGCATCCGTCCTCTGGGCATAGGCCGATTTCCACCGGTCCATGAGCTCGTTGCGACCCTCATGGACCACGCCTTCGATGTCGGTGACCCAGATGTTCTCGCGCCGGGCGCCGAGGGAGACGAGGAGGTTGAGGCAGGCGAGCGCCGCAGCCCCGGCGCCCGAGGTCACGATCTTCACGTCCTCGATGCGCTTGCCGGCGAGTTCAAGGGCATTCGTCACGGCGGCACCCACGATGATGGCGGTGCCGTGCTGGTCGTCGTGGAAGACCGGGATGCCCATGCGGGCCTTGAGGCGCTCCTCCACCTCGAAGCATTCAGGCGCCTTGATGTCCTCGAGATTGATGCCTCCGAAGGTGGGCTCCAGGGCCGCCACCACGTCCACGAGCTTGTCGACGTTCTTTTCGGCCACCTCGATGTCGAACACGTCGATGCCGGCGAACTTCTTGAAGAGAACCGCCTTCCCTTCCATGACGGGCTTGGAGGCGAGCGGGCCGATGTCGCCGAGGCCGAGCACCGCCGTGCCGTTGGAAATGACGGCCACGAGGTTCTGGCGGGAGGTCAGATTGGCGGCCTCCCCCGCATCCGCCGCGATGGCCTCGCAGGCGGCCGCCACGCCCGGCGAGTAGGCAAGCGCGAGGTCGCGCTGGTTGCCGAGAGGTTTTGTCGCTTGGATTTCGAGTTTACCCGGGCGCGGATAGCGGTGATAGAACAACGCCCCCGTCTTCAGATCCTGCGAGATATCGCCATTCCGGTTGCCGCTCATCCGCCCTACCCTTGTGGAGCCGTGGCCCGCGGGGCCGCTGCTCCCGTTTCCATAGGCTGCTGCGGCGGCGGGCTCAACCGCCATGATCCCGCAGGGCTTTTCGGCGCTGCGGCCGAACTGCGCTTGCACGGGTGTCCTGGCGGGAACGGGGCCGGCCCGTGACGCAGGTCCGGTGCGCCGTCATCAGCTTCATCGCCACGGGCGGAGGCGTCACGGAAGCGTTCTTTAACAGCTTGACCATGCTGCGGCGGGCGGGGCTCGAGCCCATTCCCGTGGTGCCGGCCGAGGCCAGCTACCTCGACCGGCTCGCGGGGTGCGGCGCAGCATCGGTGCGGGTTCCGGGACTGGCCTACGGCGGCAAAGCCGCCCGTCCCCTTCAGCTCTGGCGGCTGCTCCGGGCCATCCGCCAAGTGCAGCCCGATCTCATCCTCGCCCATAACGGCCGCTTCGTGAGCGGGCTCAGACGATGGCTGCGCGTTCCGGTGGTGGCCGTGTGCCATGGCGGAAGGCCTGCCCGGTATCTCAGGGCCGACCGGGTCATCACCGTGAACGATCCGCAGCGCCAAGCCCTCCTATCGCTCGGCTACCCGTCCGGACGGGTCGACGTAATCGACAACGTGGTCCCGGTGGACGCGCTGCCGCCTTATGCACCGCGGCCCTGGCCCGAAGCGCCTGTGATCGGCACGCTCCGCCTCCTTGAGCCCGCCAAGGGTCTCGATACGCTGATCGAAGCGGTCGCGATCCTCGCCGGCCGCGGCCGTCGCCTGAGGGCTCGGATCGGCGGCACCGGATCGCAGGAGGCGAACCTGCGGGCGCTCGCGCGCCGGCGACGGGTGGACGATCTCGTCGAGTTCGCGGGCTGGGTGTCCGACAAGGCCGGGTTTTTGAACGGAATCGATCTTTACGTCCTGCCTTCGCGCGAGGAGACCTGGGGCATCGCCATCGCGGAAGCGTGGGCGGCAGGGCTTCCGGTCGTCTCCACCGCCTGCGAGGGCCCCCTGCGGCTGATCGAGGATCGGTCGACCGGGCTCCTGGCGCCGCCGGATGATCCCGCAGCCCTCGCCGATGCTATCGACCGGGCATGCCGGGACGGCGCGCTTACTCGGCGGCTCGCCGAAGCCGGGCACCGGCATTGCGCGGAGCGCTACACCCTCGGCGTGGTCGCGCCCCGCTTTTCCGCTGCGGTGCTGGCAGCGCTGCCAGGCGGGCCGCTGTCGCGGAGCGCGGGCTGATCCTGTTCAGCGTCGCGTCTCGGGCTCGGCGAGGCCTTCGCGCGCCAGCGCCGTCCGCCGCATCAGGAATGCCCAGGCTCCGGCGGCCGCACCGCCATGGCGCTCCACCCGAATGCGGCGGAAGGTCAGGGCGGCCCCGATGGCCTTCAGCGTTTCGCGAGCGGCGATGCCGGGGGCGGGGTTCGGGAGATGGTACTTGCGGCTCACGTGCGCGTGCGACCAAGCCCGGTGCCACGAGCGCCGGAAGGCTTTGCCGGGCTTCACCGCCGGCGCCGCATGGCGGACGGAAGCGGACGGAACGTAGATGAGCGATGGGCTCGCATCGGCGATCCGGCGGCAGAGGTCCTCGTCCTCGAAGAAGAGCACGATCCGCTCGTCGAAGCCGCCGAGCCGCAGCAACAGATCGCGTTTGACGAGGAAACAGGCGCCGGACGCGTGAGGAACGCAGGCGTCGCCCTCTGGCAGGACGAGAATGCCCGCCGGGTTCTTGAGATAGGGCGCGAGAAGGGAGCGCGGTTCGAAGGCCACGCGGCCGGACGCCTCGACGACCCTTGGCGCAAAGAAGCCGCTTTCAGGATAGAGCCGCGCGGCGGCGAGGAGAGCCGCCACGGCGCCGGGCTCGACCACAACGTCGGAGTGCAGGACGAGCAGGAACTCGCTCGAGGCCGCGCGGGCGCCCGCATTGGCGGCACGCCCGTAGCCTTCGTTCCGGCGGTTGTGGATGACCTTCGCCCCAAGCTCCGCCGCGATCTCGGCGGAGCCGTCCGTTGAGGCATTGTCCACCAGCACGACGGGCACGCCGGCCGCATTCAGCGCATCGAGGCAGTCCGGCAGCACCTCGGCGCTGTCGGACGTGACCACGATGGCGGTGACGAGGCTCATTTCTCCGGCAGGTTCAGCCGGATATGGAGTTCGCGGAGCTGCTTGGGCGTCACGTCCGACGGTGCGCCAAGGAGCAGGTCTTCCGCCCGCTGGTTCATCGGGAAGATGGTGATCTCGCGCAGGTTCTGGGCGCCGCAGAGCAGCATCACGATGCGATCAATGCCCGCCGCCATTCCGCCATGGGGCGGCGCGCCGTACTGGAATGCGCGGTACATGCCGCCGAACCGCGCCATCACCTCGTTCTCGCCGTAGCCGGCGATCTCGAAGGCCTTCACCATCCGGTCGGGACGGTGGTTGCGAATGGAGCCCGAGGCCATCTCGTAGCCGTTGCAGACCATGTCGTATTGCAGCGCCTTGATGGCGAGCACCCGGTCCTTGTCGGTGGGATCAAGGGCCATGAAGGCCTCGTGCTCCATGGCCGGTGCCGAGAACGGGTTGTGCGAGAAGTCGATCTTCTTCTCGTCCTCGTTCCACTCGTATTGCGGGAATTCGGTAATCCAGCAGAAGGCGAAGCGGTCCTTGTCGGACAGCCCCAGCTCGTCCGCGATCCGGTTGCGCGCCTTGCCGGCGAGCGAGGCGGCCTTGCCCTCATCCCCGGCGGCGAAGAACACCGCGTCCCCGGCCTTAAGGCCCGCCGCTTCGCGGATCGCTCCTTGAGCGGCTTCGGGGATGAACTTCGCGATCGGCCCCTTGCCGGTGATCGAAGCTCCGTCCTGCTCGAAGACGATGTAGCCGAGGCCCGGCGCGCCTTCCGTGCGCGCCCAGTCGTTGAGCTTGTCGAAGAACGAGCGCGGCTGCGCGGCGGCACCCGTCGCCGGGATGGCGCGCACCACGCCGCCGCCCGCCACCACGTTCTTGAACGCGTTGAAGGTCACGTCCTCGCGGCGGAACACGTCGGACACGTCGGCGATGACGAGGGGGTTGCGCAGGTCCGGCTTGTCGGAGCCGTATTTCAGCATCGCCTCGGCATAGGGGATGCGTGGGAACACGTCCGTCACGGGCTTGCCGTCCGCGAACTCCTTGAAGGTGTCGCGCACGACGGGCTCCATGGTGCGGAACACGTCCTCCTGCTCGACGAAGCTCATTTCGATGTCGAGCTGGTAGAACTCGCCCGGCAGGCGGTCGGCGCGGGGGTCCTCGTCGCGGAAGCAGGGCGCGATCTGAAAGTAGCGATCAAAGCCCGACATCATGATGAGCTGCTTGAACTGCTGGGGCGCCTGCGGCAGCGCGTAGAACTTGCCGGGATGGATCCGCGACGGCACGAGGAAGTCGCGCGCGCCCTCGGGCGAGGACGCGGTGAGGATCGGGGTCTGGAACTCGAAGAAGCCGCTCTCCTTCATGCGGCGGCGGAGCGAGTCGATGATCGCGCCGCGCTTCATGATGTTGGCGTGAAGTTTCTCGCGGCGGAGATCCAGGAAGCGGTAGGTTAGCCGGGTTTCCTCCGGGTATTCCTGGTCGCCGAACACCGGCAGCGGCAACTCGGCAGCCGGGCCGAGCACTTCCATCTCGGTGATATAGACCTCGACCGTGCCGGTCGGCAGTTCCGCGTTCTCGGTGCCCGCCGGGCGCTTTCTCACCTTGCCGTCGATGCGGATCACCCATTCGGAGCGAACCGTCTCGGCGAGCTTGAAGGCCGCCGAATCCGGGTCGATGACGCATTGCGTCATGCCGTAATGATCGCGCAGGTCGATGAAGAGCACGCCCCCGTGGTCGCGGATGCGGTGGCACCAGCCGGAGAGGCGGGTGAGGCCGCCGACATCGGATTCGCGGAGCGCGCCGCAGGTGTGGGAGCGGTAACGGTGCATGAGCCTGCTCAGGGGAATGGAGTTCGCCGCACCATTCACGCGAAGGCAGGGATGTCAAGGGAACGCGGGCCTTCGAAGCCCTCTCCCCTCACCCGAGCCCCGGCGCGCCAACGAGAAAGGCCGGCTTGGCGCCGGCCTTTCCCAACAACCTTCCAGGGTCCTCAGTTCTTGCGAACGATCGGCGCCGGGATCGGCTTCACGGGGTCATCCCAACGGTAGCGAACCGCCGCCGAGATGATGTTCACGTTGCTGTCGACGTCGGCGACGAAGGGAAGTCCGTTGAAGTCCTGATGCCCCGGCCGAATGTCGATTTTGGTGTTATTCGCCGCAAAGATATGAGTGTATGCCACGTCGAAGGAGAGCTTCTCGCTCCACTGGTAGGTTGCACCGAGCGAAGCCCAGATGCGGTCGTCGTCCGGCAGGCGGGTGCTGCGGGTCTCCGTGGTGATCGGCGACTCCTCGTAGGCGAGGCCGGCGCGCAGGGTTAGCCGGTCATTGAAGCGATAATCGAAGCCGACCGAATACATGTACCCGTCCTCATAGTTGAGGGGCAGATCGCTCACCGCACGATTTATCGCGGTGTTGACGATGGCAGGGGACTTCAAGCGACTCCAATTCGTCCATTCGAAACCAACGTGCAAGGTGAACGCTGGACCGATGGCTTGCGACAAACCGATCGTAACCTGCTCAGGCGTGTTAAGCTTGGCCTTGATGGGAAAATTGACAGCGACGGGCGCAAACACGCCGGCCGGAGCATCAATAGAACCCTCAAGCTCGTGATGCACGGAGGACCGGAAGCCCACTCCGATCGTGGTCCCGGCGAAGGGCGTCAGGGTCAAGCCAGCCGTGAAGCCGAAGCCGATGTCATCGCCATCGAGAATGACGCTCGGCGAGGTCGGTGAGAAACCTGCTGCTTGCTTCAGGCGTACGTCGAAATATTGCACGGTCGGCCCGCCAGCGATTGACAACCATTCGTTGACCTTGAAGCCGACGATCGGGTTGAAGTTGAGGCTGAAAATCTTCGACGAACGTGAGTAGGTTTGACCCGCCCACGCCTGATTGGGATCGGTAACGAGGCCGTAGGGCGCGGAGCTCGAATAACCGACCCAGAGGCGATCATTGACCTGATACGAGGTGTAACCCGCCAAAAGGGCAGCGTCTTGGCCGATGTCGCCGGACGGGCCGAGCGGCAGGACGGATAGGGGCGTACCAGAACGCGGCGTGATCTCCACCTCCGGGATGATGATCGACAGATGGTTCTCGCTCTGCCAGCCGGGGGCCATGGTGATCGTGGCCGGGTTCCAGAACATGGAGGAGAGGCGGCCGGAGCCCGAGGCGGCGCCGGCGAACGAGTAGCCCTGAGCCGTCGCGCTCTGCTCGCGAACACCGAAGGCGCCGGCCTGCGCGGATCCTTGAGCGGCGATGAGGGCCGCTGCCGAAACGGCGGCCAGGGTCAGGGAACGATGGAAACGGCTCATGTGGTGTCAGCCCTCTGGAGGTCTTGCTTGGTGGGCGCGGGGCGTTCCGCGTTGGGATCACCATGCCCGTGCTGAATCTTGGCTACAATCGGTGAACGGAGCCTTGCCGCGGGACTGGGCCGGCAGTCGCTCAACGAGAGATCAGAGGCGGATACTGTTTGCCTTCTTGTTGTGCAGTCAAATTACGCTGCTCCGCGATGTAGTTCACATGTAAACCAATGTATTGGTGCGCCTGGTCACGCTGCTCTCTCGCAAGGTCATGACCCATCCCAGCTGCCCGTTTTGGCGCCAATCGTGACAAAACGGCAACGCTTTTGCCTGCCGCCGGTGCATTGCGGTCCCGTGACGGAACGTGAGATGTACCCTGCATAACGCGCGTTCAGGGAGAATCGCATGAAACTGGTACGGTTTGGGCAACCTGGTTCCGAGAAGCCCGGCTTGGTCGATGCGGAGGGTCGCGTCCGCGACGCCTCCGGCCTCGTGCCCGACGTGACCGGCGCCATGCTGGCGGCGGGCGGCCTCGCGCGGCTCCAGGATGTCGACCCGGCGACCCTGCCCCTCGCGCCGGAGGGCGCGCGCCTCGGACCCTGCGTCGGCTTCGTGCGCAACTTCATCGCCATCGGGCTCAACTACGCGGACCACGCCGCCGAGACCGGCGCGGCGATCCCGGCCGAGCCCATCGTCTTCAACAAAGCCCCGTCCTGCATCGTCGGCCCCAACGACGACGTGATCATCCCCCGCGGCTCCCTGAAGACCGACTGGGAGGTGGAGCTTGCCATCGTGATCGGCGAGCGGGCCTCTTACGTCGGCGCCAACGAGGCGCTCGACTTCGTGGCCGGCTATTGCGTGTGCAACGACGTGTCGGAGCGCGAGTACCAGCTAGAGCGTGGCGGCACCTGGACCAAGGGAAAGGGCTGCCCGACCTTCGGCCCCCTCGGGCCCTGGCTCGTCACCAAGGACGAGATCCCGGACGTCCAGAACCTCGCCATGTGGCTCGACGTGAACGGCGAGCGCATGCAGAACGGCTCCACGAAGACCATGATCTTCAACGTGGCGAAGATCGTGTCCTACGTCTCGCATTTTATGGTGATGGAGCCCGGCGACGTGATCACCACCGGCACGCCGCCCGGCGTCGGCATGGGCCTGAAGCCGCCGCGCTACCTCAAGACGGGGGACGTGGTGGCGCTCGGGATTGAGGGCCTCGGCGAGCAGCGCCAGCAGGTGCTGGGCTTCGAGGGCAGCCTCCTCGATACCAGCCACCACGTCAGGCGCGCGTCGTAAGGTCCGACGCGACCGGAGGGACGGGCTCAAGGGCTGGCCCGTCCCCTTTCGGGGCGTCCACGGCGCGGGGTCGTGAGCTCCGCCGAGCGACGGGCGTTTGCCTAGTCCAGGTGGAACTTGGACAATTCCCGGTGCTCGCCGTAAATGCGCCGCACCGTGCCGGTCGCCGAGCGGTAGACGACCGTTTCGGTCTCGATCACCTCCGGCCCGAACTTCACGCCCTTCAGGAGCGCTCCGTCGGTGACGCCGGTCGCGGCGACGACCACGTCGCCGCGGGCAAGGTCCGTCATGTCGTACTTCCGGTCCGGATCCGAGACGCCCATCGTGGCGGCGCGGGAGCGCTTCTCTTCCGTGTCGAGAATGAGGCGGCCCTGCATCTGGCCGCCGATGCAGCGCAGCGCGCCCGCCGCCAGAACGCCCTCGGGCGCCGCGCCGATACCGAGATAGATGTCGATGCCGGTCTCGGAGGGCTTGGTTGTGAAGATCACGCCCGCTACGTCGCCGTCGGAGATGAGCCGGATACCGGCGCCGGTCCGGCGGATGGCGGCGATGAGATCCGCATGGCGCGGGCGGTCGAGGACGAGGGCGGTGAGTTCGTGCACCTTCACGCCCTTCGCCTTGGCGAGGCTGTGCAGGTTCTCCTCCGGGGACGCGTCGAGGTCGACGACGCCGGCCGGGTAGCCCGGGCCAACCGCGATCTTGTGCATGTAGACGTCGGGAGCGGCGAGGAGCGTGCCGGCTTCCGCCATCGCCATCACGGCGATGGAGCCCGGCATGTCCTTGGCACACAGGGTCGTGCCCTCGAGCGGGTCGACGGCGATGTCCACCTTGGGGCCGTTCTTGTTGCCCACCCGCTCGCCGATGAAGAGCATTGGCGCCTCGTCGCGCTCGCCCTCGCCGATGACGACGGTGCCGTCGATCGGCAGCTTGTTGAGCTCGCGCCGCATGGCGTCCACCGCCGCCTGGTCGGCGGCCTTCTCGTTGCCGCGGCCCCGAAGCCTGGCGGAGGCGACCGCGGCGCGCTCGGTGACGCGCACGAGTTCGAGCGTGAGGATGCGCTCGATGACCTGACCCGGTTGGACGGTGATACCCTGCGACATGGACTGGGGGGCTCCCTGTTGATTTGTTCGTTCGGTGCCGGGCCGGTCGGCCCGGAGGACGTTATTCCCGCTCGATGCGGATCACTTGGGGCGGCTCGGCGATAAGACCATCCTGGGTGATGCGCTCGACGACGGTCCGGATGACGGCTTCCGTCGCCGCGTAGGTGATCAGCACCAGGGGCACCGGGGCACCGGACCGCCCGTGCGGATCCTGGCTGGCCGCCGCCTCGGAGCGCTTCTGAAGGATGCTCTCGATGGAGATGTCCGCCTCCGCCATCCGGGTGGCAACGCCGGCGGCGACGCCCGGCCGGTCGTGGACCGTCAGGCGGATATAGTAGCCGCCCTCGTGGCGCTGCATCGGCGCGCGCTGGGCCGTCTCAAGGCCCGCGACGGGCCGCCCGAAGGGCGCCCGGGCCGCGCCGGACGCCACGTCCGCGATGTCGGCCACCACCGCCGAAGCTGTGGCGTCGCCGCCGGCGCCGGGGCCGATCAGGGTCAGTTCGCGCACCGCGTCGGCATCGAGCGTCACGGCGTTCGCGACGCCCATAACCTGGGCGATGGCGGAGGTGCGCGGCACCATGGTGGGGTGGACCCGCTGCTCGATCCCGGTCTCCGTGCGCTCGGCGACGCCGAGAAGCTTGATGCGGTAGCCGAGCTCCTTCGCCATGGCGAGGTCGAGCGGCGCGATCTTGGAGATCCCTTCCACGTAGATCGCATCGGCGTCGATCTGGGTCCCGAAGGCAAGGCTGGTCAGGATGGCGAGCTTGTGGGCGGTGTCGAAGCCCTCAACGTCGAAGGTCGGGTCGGCCTCCGCGTAGCCGAGGCGCTGGGCATCCTTCAGGCAGGCCTCGAAGGTGAGACCCTCGAGTTCCATGCGGGAGAGGATGTAATTGCAGGTTCCGTTGAGGATCCCGTAGAGGCGCGAGATCGTATTGCCGGGCAGGGCCTCCCGCAGGGTCTTGATGACCGGGATGCCGCCTGCGACCGAGGCCTCGAAGGCGAGCGCCACGCCGCGTTCCTCGGCGGCGCGGGCGAGGCCTGTGCCGTGCTTTGCCAGAAGCGCCTTATTGGCGGTGACCACGTGCTTGGCCGACCCGAGCGCCGTCTCGACGATCTGCCGTGCGGTGCCTTCGGCGCCGCCGACGAGCTCGACGACGCAATCGACCTCCGCCGAACGGGCGAGTTCGACGGGATCTTCGAACCAGGCAATGCCGGTCAGATTGAGGCCCCGCTCCTTCGCCTTGTCGCGGGCGGACACCGCCGTAACCCGCACCTCTCGCCCGCAGCGGAGCGCCAAGGTCCCCGCCTGACGGGCCAGGATCCTGACGACGGAAGCGCCGACGGTGCCGAGCCCCGCCACGCCGACCCGAAGAACCTCAGTCACGGGAAAGCCTTCGATTGAGAGACAACCGCGGCTGTTTAAGGGAGGCGGGGGCCCCTGTCTATGCGGGCCGGTGACGGCCGGAGGGCTGAAGGGGATCGGTCCGGGTGATGAGGCTCGCCGCCACCGAAAAGAGCCCGAACGCCACGTACGGCCAGGCCACTTCCCCTGAAAAGCCGAAGAGCCAGGGCGAGAGCGCCAGGAGCGCCCCGCCGACCCCATCCACCGCGAGGTGGAGCGGCATAGGAAGCAGGCGGACGAGGCCGAGTTCGTAATCCGTGACGATGCTGTAGAGGAACGCTCCCGCCCCGAACACGACCGCCACCCACTTCGCCGCCGTCACGTCAGCAAAGCCCAGGAGCCATGGCGCGGACAGGAGGGCGGCGCCCCAGAGGTAATCGACGAGGCCGTGGATGCGGGTCGGAAGGAAACGCATGGGGTGAGAACCGGGGCGTCCCGCCGGGGTTCCGGGGCGCGACGTCGCTTCCCGCCCGAGATGACGGAACCGCAAAACGGCCCAGGGGAGCGCCCTACCCTCTCGGGAATTCGAGGCCCATCTCGCGGTACCGCTCCGGATCGTCGGACCAGTTCTCGCGCACCTTCACGTGCAGGAAAAGGTGCACGGCCTTGGCTTCCGCCACCTCGGCGATCTCGCGGCGGGCAGCTTGGCCGATGGCCTTGATGGTCTGGCCGCCCTCGCCCAACACGATCTTCCGCTGGCTCTCGCGCTCGACGAAGATGGTCTGCTCGATGCGGACCGAGCCGTCCTTGCGCTGCTCCCATTGGTCGGTCTCGACCGTCGACTGGTAAGGCAGTTCCTCGTGCAGGCGCTCGTAGATCTTCTCGCGGGTGATCTCGGCGGCCAGCATCCGCAGGGGTGCGTCGGAGATCTGGTCCTCGGGGTAGAGCCAGGGGCCCTTCGGCATCATGCCGGCCAGGGTCTGCCGCAGGCGGTCGATCCCGTCGCCCTTGAGCGCCGACACCATGAAGGTGTGCGCGAAGGGCAGCTTCTCGTTGAGGGAGGCGGCGAGCGCCAGAAGCTTCGAGCGCTCGATGGTGTCGATCTTGTTCAGGATCAGCGCCTTGGGCTGGCGCAGCTCCGGCAGCTTGCCGAGGATCACCTCCCCCTCCTCGTCGAGGCCCTTGCGGGCGTCGATCAGGAGAGCGACCACGTCCGCGTCCCCTGCCCCGCCCCAGGCCCCCGCCACCATGGCCCGGTCGAGGCGGCGCTTCGGCTTGAAGATGCCGGGGGTGTCGACGAAGACGATCTGCGCCTCGCCCTCCATGGCGATGCCGCGCACCAGGGCCCGGGTAGTCTGCACCTTCCGGGAAACGATGGATACCTTGGAGCCGACGAGCGCATTCAGCAGCGTCGATTTCCCGGCATTCGGGGCGCCGATGAGGGCGACGAAACCCGCTCTGGTCTCGGCGTCCGGGGCCTCAGGCGACGTCATGCTGCTCCTCCGTCCAAACGCCCCGCCGCAGGAGAAGATCGCGGGCGGCCTCCTGTTCCGCCGCCCGCTTCGACGTTCCGACGCCAAGGCCGGTCTCCTGACCGACCTCCGATCCTTCCACCTTCACCACCACGCGAAACTGAGGCGCGTGATCGGGACCGATCTGCTCGACCACGGCATAGGTCGGAGCCGGCATCCCTCGGCCCTGCGCCCATTCCTGCAGGGCGCTCTTTGGGTCGCGCATGGGCCGGCGCGGGGTGGTGAGCTGAGCCGCGAAGGCGCGCTCCACGAGAGCCCGGGCGGCCTCATAGCCGCCGTCGAGGAACACCGCCCCGATAATGGCTTCGCAGGCATCAGCAAGGATCGCCTGATTGCGTCGCCCGCCGGACTGGACCTCCCCGCCGCCAAGCTTGAGGTGCGGCCCCACATCCCAGGAGACCGCAACGTCGGCGCAGGTTTCCCGGCGCACGAGTTCGGAGAGGCGGCGGGACAGGTCGCCCTCGGCCTCGGTCGGAAAGCCGCGATACAGCATCTCGGCGATCGAGAGCCCGAGCACCCGGTCGCCCAGGAACTCGAGCCGCTGATAGCTGCCGAGATTGGTGGCCTTGGGAGCGCTCACATGGGTGAGCGCCTGCGCGAGGAGGTCGGGATCCGTGAAGGCGTAGCCGAGGCGCTCCTGGAGCGCCGAGGTATCGGGTCTGCGTTTGGCCAAGCGTGGTTACCGGATGGGCTGGAACATGCGGCCCCAGCGGATCGCCGTCGGCCATTCCCAAATTTTCCAGACCGCCGAGCTCTCATCGATGGAGAAGAAGATGATCTCGGCGCGGCCGACGAAATTCTCGAACGGGACCGGGCCGACGCTCGCCTCGTCGCGGCTGTCCGTGGAATTGTCCCGGTTGTCGCCCATCATGAAATAGTGGCCGGCGGGCACCGTGTAGACGTTGGTGTTGTCCCAGTAGGCCCGGTCCCCCTCGATCTCGACGATGAGATGGCTGACGCCGCCCGGCAGGGTCTCGCGGTATTGCGGGACCTTCCGCACGCGCCCGAAGGTGTCGAAGGTTTCGTAATCTTCCACCCGCTCGCGCTTCGCCGCCTCGCCGTTGATGTGGAGCACGCCGTTGATCACCTGGATCTTGTCGCCCGGCAGGCCGACCACCCGCTTGATGTAGTCGGTCGAGTTGTCCTTCGGCAGCTTGAACACGGCGATGTCGCCGCGCTTCGGCTCCGAGGACCAGATGCGGCCGGAGAAGACCGGCGGGCTGAACGGCATCGAATGCTTGCTGTAGCCGTAGGAGTACTTGGAGACGAAGAGGTAGTCGCCGACGAGCAGGGTCGGGACGAGGGAGCCGGAGGGGATGTTGAAGGGCTGGAACAGGAGCGTGCGCACCACAAGCGCGATGAGGAGGGCCTGAACGACAACCTTGACGGTTTCCCAGAGGCCTCCCTCTTCCTTCCTGACGGTCTCGTTCACGTGAGCCTGATCCATGATCTCATTTCCGGCTGGCAGCCGCGCGAGCCCTGCGGGGCGGCATACCTGAAGGAGCCCCTCGCCGCAACGCGGCCACGATCACTTTATGGGGCGGGCCTCGATGACGACAAACGCTTGCGCCACAGGCGGATCGTCGGTGAGGGATACGTGCACGACCGCCTCGTGCCCCTCCGGCGTCATGGCCTTGAGCCGCTCGAGCGCTCCCCCGGTAAGGCGAAGGGTCGGCTGGCCGCCGGGGAGGTTCACGACTTCCATGTCGCGCCAGAACACCCCGTCCCTCAGCCCCGTGCCCAGGGCCTTCGAGCAGGCCTCCTTGGCGGCAAAGCGCCGGGCATAGGACGGAGCGCGGGCCGCCCGGCGGTCGCTGCGCCTCCGCTCGCCCTCCGTGAAGATCCGGTGAGTGAAGCGCTCGCCGAAGCGCTCGAGCGAGCGCTCGATGCGCCGGATGTCGCAAAGATCGGAGCCGATGCCGAGGATCATGGTCCTTAGGTGTGGATGACCGCAGCGGTTGTCACCCCCGCCTTGCCCAAGGCCGCGCCCGCCCGACCGGCATCCATGGCCTGCCGCATGGCCCGCACCGCCTCGTCGAGGCCCATGAACAGGGCCTCGCCAATGAGGAAGTGGCCGATATTGAACTCCACGATCTGCCGGATGGCGGCGATGGCCCCGACGGAATCGTAGGTGAGGCCGTGCCCGGCATGGATTTCGAGCCCGAGCGCCGCCCCCTCCTCCGCCGCCCGTCCGATCCGCCGGAGTTCGTGGGCGATCCGCTCCTCCTCGCCCGCTGCGACGGCCTCGCAATAGCTGCCGGTGTGAAGCTCGACTACCGGCACGCCAAGTTCGGCCGCAGCCTTCAAGACCTCGGGCTCCGGCTCCACGAAGAGCGACACCCTGATCCCCTCGCCCTTGAGCGCCTCGATCCGGGGCCGCAGGCCCTTCGCCGCTCCGACGACGTCGAGGCCGCCCTCGGTGGTGCGCTCCTCCCGCCTCTCCGGCACGAGGCAGGCCGCATGGGGCCGGAGCCGGGTCGCGATCCCGACCATCTCGTCTGTGGCGGCCATCTCGAAATTAAGGGGTACGAAAAGCTGCCGCTTCAGGCGCTCCATGTCCCCGTCCCGGATGTGCCGCCGGTCCTCGCGCAGGTGGGCCGTGATGCCGTCGGCCCCGGCGAGCACGGCCATATGGGCGGCCCGCACGGGATCCGGATGCGGCCCGCCCCGGGCGTTGCGGATCGTGGCCACGTGGTCGATGTTGACGCCAAGGCGCAGGGGCTGGGTTTTCATCCGACCTCCTTAGCGGATCGCGCCGGCCCGCGCGACGGGCGCCTTGCCTTTCGTGCCGTTTACCGCTATCAGCGCGCCTCCGCGTTCGCTCCGGCCGGGGGCTGAACGGACGGCTTGGCCTTGGCCAGGCAGGGTTTTCGGACCCGTCGTCCCGTGTCTCCGCCTTCGACAATCGTTCGGGCCTCACCATTGGCTCGAAGGGCTTGGCGCCGATCGGATGCGCGAAAACGGCTCAATTCTGAACAATCAGGTTGCGAGCTTCGATCAACCCGAAGGAAGGCCCATTATGCCTCTCTACGAACACGTGTTCATGGCCCGCCAGGACGTCACGTCCCAGCAGGTCGAAGCGATGATCGACCAGTACAAGGGCGTCATCGAGCAGAATGGCGGAGCGGTCGAGAAGACCGAGATGTGGGGCGTCAAGTCCCTCGCATTCCGCATCAAGAAGAACCGCAAGGCGCATTTCACGCTCTTCAACCTCAACGCTCCCGCTCAGGCTGTGGCCGAGATGGAGCGCCAGATGAGCATCTCCGAGGACATCCTCCGCTTCATGACCGTCCGGGTGGACGCTCTTGAGACGGAGCCTTCCGTGATGATGCAGAAGCGCGACCGCGACGAGCGCAAGGACCGCGAGCGCCGTGACCGCGACGGCGGCTTCGGCGGCGAAGGCGAGGAGGCTTAATCATGGCGTTTGGTGCTGGTGGTGCAGCGGGCGGCGGTCGCCGTCCCTTCTTCCGTCGCCGGAAGACCTGCCCGTTCTCGGGCGCGAATGCTCCGAAGATCGACTACAAGGACACGAAGCTCCTGTCGCGCTACATCTCCGAGCGCGGCAAGATCGTGCCCTCCCGCATCACGGCGGTGTCGGCCAAGAAGCAGCGCGAGCTCGCCCAGGCGATCAAGCGCGCCCGCTTCCTCGGCCTGCTGCCCTACGTGATCCGCTAAGGCGATCCTGCCGTCCTCAAGGCAAACCTGAGGACGGCTCTTTCAAGCAAACGTCCGGCGGTGCGACCCCGCCGGATCAGCTGGGGCACCCACCCCTAACCCTGCCGCGAGCAGCGGGACAGCGAGTTGACATGTACTTCTTGGCCGTCGGCATCGGCGCGGGCCTCGTTTCCGCGCTCCTGTTCGGAGTGGTGATCACCGGATCGCCGCTGGCCTTCGCGCTGTCGATCATCGCTCCCATGCCGATCTTCATCGCGGCCCTCGGCTGGAACCACCGCTCGGGCCTTGTGGCGTCGCTGGCCGGCGGCATCGCCATGGCGCTGGCGCTCAATCCCACGGCAGGCCTCGTCTTCGCGCTCGGCTGGGCGCTCCCGGCCTGGTGGCTCGCCTATCTCGCCCTGCTCGGGCGGGCGGACGAGGCCGGCACCATGGAATGGTACCCCCTCGGCCGTCTCCTCCTGTGGATCGTGGCGACCTCGGCGCTCATCACCTTCATCGGCGTCGTCGCGATCGGCGACGGGAGCTACGAGGCGTTCCGGAACACGGTGCGGGCTACCTTCGACAGCTTCATCCGCGCCCAGGGCGGCGCGGCAGAGCCGCCTGCCCCGAACGACGCGGTGTCGCTCGTGGTCTCCGCGCTGCCGTTCTTCTTCGCCCTGAACTTCGTTCTGATCCTGACCCTGAACCTGTGGCTTGCCGCCAAGACGGTCCAGGTCTCGGGCCGGCTCGCCCGGCCCTGGCCCTACATCCCCGCCACGGTCATGCCGCCCCTGTCCCTGGCTCTCATCGCGGGTGCGGTCGTGGCCTCGTTCCTGCCGGGGTTCCTGGGGGCTGCGGGCCTCATCGTCGCTGGCGCCCTGTCGAGCGCCTTCGCGATCCAGGGCCTCGCCTTCATCCACGCCACCTCGCGGGAGCGGCCCGGCCGCGGCTTCCTGCTCGGCGGCGTCTACACCCTGGCTCTCGCCATGAGCCAGGTGGTGCTTCCTCTTCTCGCCATGCTCGGCCTCGCCGACGTGGCGTTCCGGCTTCGCAATCGTTTCGGGCCCGGCGGCGCCGGGCCGAAAACCCCTTCCACCTGATCACGGACATCAAAGGAGAGAACCATGGAAGTGATCCTGCTCGAGCGCGTCGCCAAGCTCGGTCAAATGGGCGAGACCGTGAAGGTGCGCGACGGCTATGCGCGCAACTTCCTCCTGCCCCGTAACAAGGCGCTCCGCGCCACGAAGGCCAACAAGGAGCGCTTCGAGACGCAGCGCGCCCAGCTCGAGGCCCGCAACCTCGAGCGTCGCAAGGAGGCCGAGGCCGTCGGCGGCAAGCTGAACGGCCAGAGCTTCACGGTCATCCGCCAAGCCGGCGAATCGGGCGTGCTCTACGGGTCGGTCTCCACCCGCGACCTCGCCGAGACCATGACGAAGGACGGCTTCTCGGTGGCCCGCGAGCAGATCGTGCTTAACGTGCCGATCAAGTCGCTGGGCCTCCACACCGTACCGGTGACCCTCCATCCGGAGGTCGAGGTGCAGGTGACGATCAACGTCGCCCGCAGCCCCGAGGAAGCCGAGCGTCAGGCCCGCGGCGAGCAGGTCACGACCCGCGAGGAGACGAACCTCGACGATCTCGGCCTCGAGGTCGGCGCGGCTCTCGCGGACGCGGCAGGCGACGACGCCTGATCGACCCGGCAGCAAGCTGGGCGCTTGTTGGCGTTCCGCTTTCGTTCTAGACTGGCGCCTCAGCCGATTCCCACCTCGTGGGGCCGGCTGGGGCGCCTTTCTGTTTTCGGCGAAGGTGACGGTTAACGGAGTGTCAAGCCTGCGGGGTGCGTATCGTCCACGCAGTGTGAGAATCGGGGACAGCGGGGGCGGCGCGGCAGGCGACCCATCCGGGGTTGCCGTTCCGCTTTATGGATAACAGCCACCTCTTCGGAGCGCCGGATGGCCGCCAACGCCCTGATTGCCCGCATCGAGACGCACGAGCCGAATTACCGGGTCGCGCCTAACAACCTGGATGCCGAACAGGCGCTTCTGGGCGCCATCCTCGTCAACAACGAGGCCTATTACCGGGTGTCGGACTTCCTCGAGGCAGGTCACTTCTTCGAGGACCTGCACCGGCGGATCTACGAGGTGGCGACGAGCCTCATCAAGGCCGGCAAGGTCGCGACCCCGATCACCATGAAGACCTTCCTGGGAGATCAGGATCTCGGCGGCGTCACGGTCTCGCAGTACCTCGCCCGCTTGGCGGCCGAGGCGACCACGGTCATCAACGCCGAGGATTACGGGCGCACGATCTACGATCTCGCCATCCGGCGGAACCTGATCACCATCGGCGAGGATCTGGTGAACGCGGCCTACGACGCGCCGGTCGAGTCCTCGCCTCGCGACCAGATCGAGGAGGCGGAACGCAAGCTCTACGGGCTCGCCGAGACGGGCCGGTACGACGGAGGCTTCCAGCGGTTCACGGAAGCGCTCACGGGCGCCATCGACATGGCGGCGGCGGCCTTCAAGCGCTCAGGCGGCCTTTCCGGCGTCTCGACGGGCCTCATCGACATGGATCGCATGATGGGCGGCCTGCAATCGTCGGACCTCGTCATCCTGGCGGGACGGCCCGCGATGGGCAAGACGTCGCTCGCCACGAACATCGCCTTCAACATCGCCAAGGCCTATGAGGGCGAGAAGCAGCCCGACGGGTCGATCAAGACCGTGAACGGCGGGATCGTGGGCTTCTTCTCGCTCGAAATGTCGTCCGAACAGCTCGCGACCCGCATCATCGCCGAGCAGGCGGGCGTGCCCTCCTACAAGATCCGGCGCGGCGACATCTCGGAGCAGGATTTCTACAAGATCACCGAGGTCGCACGGGAGATGCAGTCGATCCCGTTCTACATCGACCAGACGGGCGGCATATCCATCGCGCAGCTCACGGCCCGGGCACGGCGCCTCAAGCGCCAGCGCGGCCTCGACCTCCTGGTGGTCGACTATCTCCAGCTTCTCTCGGGCTCGGCCAAGAAGGGCGAGAACCGGGTGCAGGAGCTGACCGAGATCACGACGGGCCTGAAATCCCTCGCCAAGGAGCTCTCGGTGCCGGTGGTGGCCCTCTCCCAGCTCTCCCGCCAGGTGGAGAACCGGGACGACAAGCGCCCTCAGCTCGCGGACCTTCGCGAGTCGGGCTCGATCGAACAGGACGCCGACGTGGTCATGTTCGTGTACCGTGAGGAATACTATCTGAAGATGAAGGAGCCGAAGCTCGGCACCGAAGAGCATTTCAAGTGGCAGACCGAGATGGATCAGGCCCACGGCAAGGCCGAGGTCATCATCGGCAAGCAGCGTCACGGGCCGACGGGCACGATCCAGCTGTCCTTCCAGGCGGACGTGACGCGCTTCGGCAACCTGGCCGACGAAGACAAGCTGCCGGAACGGATGGGCGATTGAACGATCATACGCACCACGGAAGGGCCGCCGAGGCTGCGATCCCTCCGGACGAGGCCGGCGGCCTTCTCACGATCGACCTTTCGGCCCTGGCCTCCAACTGGCGCACCCTGCAGGACCGTGCGGGCGCCGCCGAATGCTCGGCCGTCGTCAAGGCCGACGCCTACGGGATCGGGATCGAGCAGGCGGTCCCGGCCCTGGCTCAGGCGGGCTGCCGGACCTTCTTCGTGGCGCACCTCTCCGAGGCGATCCGCGTCCGGGCGGCGGCGGCGGATGCGGCGGTCTACGTACTGAACGGCCTCCCGCCCGGGTCCGGCGACAGCTTCGCCCGCTGGGACCTGAGGCCGGTTCTCGGATCGCAGGACGAGGTATCCGAATGGGCGGCGTTCTGCGGCGCGAACGGCACCCGACGGCCGGCCGCGCTCCACGTCGACACGGGGATGAACCGCCTGGGGTTGCCGGTTTCAGAGGGATTGGCCCTGACCGGCGACGAGCGGCTGCAGGCCTTCGAGCCGGCCCTGCTCATGAGCCACCTCGTGAGCGCCGAAGAGGCGGAAAATCCCATCAACGACCGGCAGATCGCCGCCTTCGATGCCCTGCGGCAGGCGCTGCCGGGAATCCGGGCCTCGCTCGCCAATTCGTCCGGCATCTTCCTGCCCCAGAAACCCCAATACGACCTCGTGCGACCTGGCATCGCGCTCTATGGCGGAAACCCTACGCCTTCCCATCTCAACCCCATGCGGCCGGTGGTCGAACTCGCGGGCCGCATCGTCCAGACGCGCACCGTGCGGGACGGCGAGACGGTGGGCTACAACGCCCAGTGGACGGCCGAAGGCGAGCGGCGCCTCGCGGTGGTCTCGGTCGGTTATGCCGACGGCTACGTCCGGGCCGGCGGCGTCACGGATGCGAAGCGGCGCGAGGGCATACCGTCGGGCGAGGTGATCGTCGCCGGACAGCGCTGCCCGCTTGCGGGGCGGGTCTCCATGGACCTGATTATCGTTGACGTCACGGACTTCCCGGCGGGCGGCGTGCGGCGGGGCGATCCGGTCACCTTGATCGGCGGGGATCTCACCGTGGACGAGGTCGGCCGCCGCGCCGGCACGATCTCCTACGAGATCCTCACCAATCTCGGGCGCCGCTACGCCCGAGCCTATCGGAACACCGAGACCTGATGGCCAAGCGTCAACCGAACTTCATCTGCCAGAGCTGCGGCGCGGTCTACAACCGCTGGAAGGGCAAGTGCGAGGCCTGCGGCGGATGGAACAGCATCGCCGAGGAGACGGGCTCGGCAAGTCCGCTCTCCGGCCCTGTGGCGACCCGGCCCTCGCGGGCCAAGGGCCGCATCTTCCCGCTCGAAGGGCTGACCGGCGAGACGAAGGAGGCGCCCCGGACGCCGTCCGGGATCGCGGAACTCGATCGCGTTACGGGCGGCGGGTTCGTGCGCGGCTCGGTGATCCTGCTCGGCGGCGATCCCGGCATCGGCAAATCGACGCTTCTCATGCAGGCCTCTGCGGCGCTCGCGAAGAAGGGCCACCGGGTCGCCTACATCTCAGGGGAAGAAGCGGTGGCGCAGGTGCGGCTCAGGGCCGAGCGCCTGGGGCTCGCCGACGCCCCGGTCGAACTCGCCTCCGAAACGAACGTGGAGGACATCGTCGCGACGCTGACGCAGGGCCGGGCGCCTGCGCTTGCGATCATCGACTCGATCCAGACCATGTGGACCGAGACCGTGGAATCCGCCCCCGGGACCGTCACGCAGGTGCGCGGCTCCGCCCAGGCCCTGATCCGCTTCGCCAAGACGAGCGGCACGGCGGTCATTCTCGTCGGTCACGTGACGAAGGACGGGCAGATCGCGGGGCCGCGCGTCGTCGAGCACATGGTGGACGCTGTCGCCTCCTTCGAGGGCGACACGGGCCACCATTTCCGGATCCTGCGCTCCGTGAAGAACCGCTTCGGGCCGACCGACGAGATCGGCGTCTTCGAGATGTCGGACCAGGGCCTGCGGGAGGTCTCGAATCCGTCTGAACTCTTCCTCTCCGGCCGCGACCTCGCTGCTCCCGGCACCGCCGTCTTCGCCGGCATGGAGGGCACGCGGCCGGTGCTGGTCGAGATGCAGGCCCTCGTCGCGCCCTCCGCCCTCGGCACACCGCGCCGCGCGGTGGTGGGCTGGGATCCGAGCCGCCTGTCGATGGTGCTCGCCGTCCTGGAGGCCCATGGGGGCCTCAGACTCGGCATGCACGACGTCTACCTCAATGTCGCGGGCGGCCTGCGGATCACGGAGCCTGCCGCCGATCTTGCGGCCGCCGCCGCCCTCGTCTCGTCCCTCTCGGGCTCTCCCCTGCCGCCGGACAGCGTGTTCTTCGGCGAGCTCGGCCTGTCGGGGGCCATCCGGCCCGTGGCACAAGCCCCGGCGCGCCTCAAAGAGGCGGCGAAACTCGGGTTTTCGCGCGCCGTCTCGCCCGTGCCCCGAAAGGAGAAGGGCGAACGGCAGGCGCTCGCCACGAACGCCATCGGGCATATCACCGACCTCGTGGCAGGGATCGCCGCCGAGCGACCGCGTCAGAAGGCCGTGCCCTTCCGCCGCGAAGGGTAGAGCCGTCATCTCTCCCCGCAAAAGCGGGCCCGGACGGGCACATAAGGGTGACGGGCGGATTGCTTGGCGCTATACAGCGCCCCGCAGTTTCCGTGCCGGCCCGGTGCCGGCCAAGGCTTGAGGCCCCATGCCTATCTCAGTCCTGGATCTCGTCGTGTTCGGCGTCGTCGTCATCTCGGCGCTTCTCGCCGCCGTCCGCGGCTTCACCCGCGAGGTGCTCGCCATCGTCGCCTGGGTGACCGCCGCCGCCGCGGCGTGGTTCCTGCACCCCGCGGTCCTGCCTCTCGCCAAGCAGTACATCTCCAGCAACACGGTGGCGCTGGTGGCGGCCATCGGCGGCATCTTCATCGTGACGCTCATCATCGTGTCGATCATCACGGTGAAGATCTCGGACCTCATCCTCGATTCGCGCATCGGCGCGCTCGATCGCACCCTCGGCTTCATGTTCGGCGCCGCCCGGGGCTTCCTCGTCTGCGTGGTGGGCTGGGTGTTCCTCAGCTGGCTTCTCCAGGGCAAGAACCCGGAGTGGGCCGCGCAGGCCCGCACCCGCCCGGTGCTCGAGAACACGGGCAACAATCTCATCACCATGCTGCCGGACAACCCGGAGGGCCTGCTTCAGCAGCTCCGCAACCGGCAGCAGGAGGGCGATCCGGCCGAACCGGCCGAGCCCGATCCGCAACGCCCGGCTCAGCCGGCCCAGCCCCAGCGGCGCACCTGACCCCGGTCGCGGGACGGTGATGCCCGCGCCGGTCAAGGGCATTGGCGTTTCGCCGGGAGCCGCTTAAATAACCGGATTGCGCCCGGGGCGGGGCGTCTTCCAAGGACAACGACGATGTCTGCACGGTCTCCATCGACCTGGCATGCCGCGATGCGCGCGGTCGATCTCGATTGCGACGGCGATACCTTGCGCGAGGAATGCGGCGTCTTCGGCATCTACGGTCACCCGGATGCCGCGGCCATCACGGCGCTCGGGCTCCACGCGCTCCAGCATCGCGGGCAGGAAGCGGCCGGCATCGTCACCTTCGACGGGCGGGTGTTCCACTCCGAGCGCAAGCTCGGCCTCGTGGGCGATTCCTTTTCGGACCGCGGCACGATCGAGCGCCTGGAGGGCCATGCGGGCATCGGGCACGTGCGCTACTCGACGACGGGCGAGACCGTGCTGCGCAACGTGCAGCCGCTCTTCGCCGAGCTCGACGGCGGCGGCTTCGCAGTAGCGCATAACGGCAATCTCACGAACGGGCTGACGCTTCGCCGCGACCTCATCCGGGCCGGCGCCATCTGCCAGTCGACCACCGATACGGAGGTGATCGTCCACCTCGTGGCCCGCAGCCGCAAGAAGCAATTCGTGGAGCGCTTCGTGGAGGCGATCCGGCAGATCGAGGGCGCCTATGCTCTCGTGGCGCTCACCAACAAGAAGCTTCTCGGCGCCCGCGACCCCCTCGGCATCCGGCCCCTCGTCATCGGCGAACTGCAGGGCCGCTACATTCTCGCCTCGGAGACCTGCGCCCTCGACATCATCGGCGCGCGCTTCGTCCGCGACGTGGAGAACGGCGAGGTCGTCGTGATCTCCGACGAGGGGATCGAGTCGTTCCGCTTCGCGCCGGCGCAGGCGCCGCGCCCATGCATCTTCGAGTACATCTACTTCGCCCGCCCAGATTCCGTGGTGAACGGCCGCTCGGTGTACGAGGTGCGCAAGGCCATGGGCCGCGAGCTTGCCCGGGAGGCCCCGGCCGAGGCGGACGTGATCATCCCGGTGCCGGATTCCGGGGTGCCGGCGGCGCTTGGCTTCGCTCAGGCCTGCGGCGTTCCCTATGAGCTCGGCATCATCCGCAACCACTATGTCGGGCGCACCTTCATCCAGCCGACGCAGTCGGTGCGCGAGCTCGGCGTGCGGATGAAGCATTCGGCGAACCGCTCGGCCATCGAGGGCCGGAGCATCGTTCTGGTGGACGACAGCCTCGTTCGCGGCACCACCTCGGTGAAGATCGTGCGCATGATGCGTGAGGCCGGTGCCCGCGAGGTGCATTTCCGGATCGCCTCGCCGCCGATCACCCACCCGGATTTCTACGGCATCGACACGCCGGAGCGGGAGAAGCTGCTCGCGGCGACCCACGACCTTGAAGGCATGCGGGCCTATATCGGCGCGGACAGCCTCGCCTTCCTGTCGATTGAAGGCATCTACCGCTCGATGGGCGAGGAGCGGCGCGATCCGGCGCAGCCGCAATTCACCGACCACTGCTTCACGGGGGACTACCCGACCCCCCTCACCGACCTCGCCGTGGCGACGCCCCGGCGCCTTTCCATGCTCGCCGAAGCCGACTGATCCATGGACAAGCCTCTTGCCAACCGCGTCGCGGTCGTCACCGGCGCCTCGCGCGGCATCGGCCGTGCCGCGGCCCTCGCCCTCGCGGAAGCGGGCGCCCACATCGTGGCCCTCGCCCGCACGCAAGGGGCGCTGGAGGAGCTGGACGACGCCATCCGCGAGCGCGGCTCCTCGGCGACCCTCGTGCCGGTCAACCTGAAGGATCTCGACGCGCTCGACCGGTTGGGCGCCGCCCTTCACGAGCGCTGGGGCCGGATTGACGTGCTCTTCGGCAATGCGGGAATCCTCGGCGAACTCGCCCCCATCGCCCATGTGGACCAGCCCGTCTGGGACGAGGTGATGGCGATCAACGTGACGGCGAACTACCGCCTGATCCGCTCGCTCGACGCCTTGCTGCGGGCCTCCGATGCCGGGCGTGCGATCTTCGTGACCTCGGGAGCCGCCCATAAATGCACCGCCTATTGGGGGCCCTACGCCGTCTCCAAGGCAGCGCTCGAGGCGCTCGTTCGCACCTACGCGGCGGAGACCGTGACGACGCCCGTCCGGGTGACGCTCCTCAATCCCGGCCCGATCCGCACCAACATGCGCCGCACGGCCATGCCGGGCGAGGACCCGCTGACGCTGAAGACGCCGGAAGACCTCGCGCCTCACGTGGTGAAGCTCGCGCTTCCGTCCTGGGCCGAGACGGGCAAGATCTACGATTTCCCGAAGGGCGGCGTGGTGCTCACGCCGCAGATGCCGGCATAGAGCTCACAGCGCGTTGCTGGCTCAAGGCAGCCGTTTGGGTCTCGCTCCCCGGTGGGAGCGGCCCCTTTCCCTCGCCGCTGGTGCGGGAGGCAGGGGCTGAAGGGGAGCGGGACGCTGGCGGTCCGGCTGTGGTGGTTGGGAAGACAAGGGCCGAAAGCCCCCAGCGTCCCGCCGGCGTTCTTGTCAGACCGGATCGGCCCCGCACTCCGGCCCTGTGCCTCGCGTGAGGCGCATGGCCTTAAGCTGGTCCTGCCAGGGCGCCACCGTAGTATG
>DASZBD010000026.1:0-121404 GCA_035944475.1 Microvirga sp. | reverse complement strand
GAGGCTGCCTCTCGAGGCCGGCACGTTCATGGCAGCGCGCGATGCCATGGTACTGGCTTTCAGCCGGCCTGGTCCGGAGCGGACCAAGCACCGGACCTACATGGAGTCGATCGGCATCGTGGGCGAGGCTCAGAACCAGTACTTCAACTCTGGTGTGCTGCGTATCAATCGGGAGGGATGGAGTGCAATCAGCGAGCCTACGCTGCGCCTCCTGGCGGGTCAGGCGAACCGCTTTCGCTTCCAGGACCAGGACGCTTTGAATTTGGCAGCCCTGAACCGCTGCGTTCCGCTCTCGTTCAAGTACAACTTTCCGGCGTTCCTGCTCAACAGCGGTCTTGAGCGGCTGGTGGAGCCGGTGATCTACCACTTCTGCGCCAATCCCAGGCCTTGGAACGGCCCGTTTCTGCCGTGGGGTCGGAAGTACTATCAGCGCTACGTTGACCTTTGCACCCAATACCCTCAGCTCAGGGAGCTAATGCCGCGTTTCCCAGCACTCAAGCAGCTGAAGTACGGTCTTCTGCAGCCTCCCCGCTTCGCCATGGTGGCGCTGACATGGAACACCCCCTCCGTTCGAAACTCCATGATCGGTGGAGTGAGCTAAATGCCAAGCCGGCTGATATGGACCAGCGTCTAGCTACTTTGGGGTGCGGAGAAAAGGACTTTGACCATAATCCCTACTAGCCGAGATAACGGGCTCGGAAGTTGATCTACAAGTGCCTCTAGACGCGCTTGATCGGCAGGCGTCAATCCACGAAAGATTCGGACAGTTATGAAGTAAGTCGCCGCGCCGGCGGCTATGCTCAACGGCAGCATCAATGGTGACGGGTTTAGGCTGATAATCGCAAAGGCCGTCGCACCGCATACGGTCGCCGCCCCAAGCAGACGTGTGATGTGAACCAGCGGAAAGGTGAATCGAAGGCTTCGGACCATGAAGAGTTGTGCGAGAGCAATTATCGTGCATTGGACGATAATGCGAGATACCGCCGCTCCGACCACTCCAAAAGCCGGAATGATGAAAATACCTCCGGCAATCGTCAGCAATACGCCGAGGAGGTTCAGGTAAAACTCGACATCTACTTTTTCGGCCGCCCACATCGCGTTGGCGCCAACAACACCCGTGGCTCCAACACAAGAGCCGAGTACAAGAATGATTGCGGCGGGTACTGCGTCAGTAAACTGCACACCGTAAAGGAGTGGCAACACTTCCGGGATCAGAGCTGCTAGTCCAAAGCACGCGGGTAAGACGATAAATGCCATCAAACGAGTGCCTGTTGCGTATGCTTCTCCCAGGCTCGCAACGCCCGTTTCGGCGTATTGCTCCGAGAGGCGCGGCAGTAAACCCCAAGTAAGCATCAAGGGCCCCTGTACGGCTAAGTTCGCCAGGGAGAGCGCTACAGTGAAAAGGCCGACTGCCGAGGCATCGAACCACAGAGCGAGAAAAAAGATCTCAGCGCGCGCCCAGATGAACGTCTGGGTGATTTCGCTCGCCCAACGGTACGACGCATACCGACGAACACGCTTCACGATGTCAGAAGAGATCTGCCTCTTGTCCGAATGTTGCCAGGGTGCAGCCAATACAATGATGAATTGGGCGAACCAGAACCCGATGATGGCGCCGTGGACACCCAGCGATAGTGCGCCAGCAGTGATCGCCAATGCCTGAACAGCAAAGGATGCGAGCGCGAATATCGCTAGCGCTTTGAAGTTCTGTGTTCCTCGCAGATACGCTCTCGTGTACTCGGCCCAAGCCTGTGCCGCGCAGGCAAAGCCTATCACCAGCCAAAGGTAGGGCTGGTTTAAGCTGTCGTCAGTTGTCTTTGGGTCAGCGTTTGCAAATAGCCAGAGACCGTAGGCGATAAACAGAGCTGTTGGGAGTAGGCTGAAGGCCGCGTAGTATGGCCTCAGAAAGACTGGGAGGCGATCAGCTTCTGCTGGGGACGATCCTGCTGCAAGTTCGGGCATGAAACGCGCCAGGGTGAACGGGATGCCAGCACCGAACACCACGGTTGCCGTCATAACGGCCCAAGTTGCGAACCCGAAGGTCCCCGTCCCATCAACACCGAGAAGCCGCGCTACGAGGAGACCCGCAACGAAACTCCCGAGGGTGTTGCACAACCCGGCAATTGTGCCGAAGTACGAATTTCGTACGAAGACGCCGGACATTTTTTCTTTCTATAGCTACTTGCGCCGGCACCGATCCCGCACCGCTTTGCGCTATGATAGACCAGTTTGAACTGAAGGTGACCGAGCGAGCGCTGGCGGCATCAGCGGAGCGCATAGGCTCTGATATAATCTACGTACATGTAAGACGGGTTAGGAGCCTCATCGATTGGCCATCCCGAACCCATAGCTAGATTGACGAGGATCATCAGCTTGTTCTTGTGCTCAGGAGGCGTCCTCACACGCCATATTTCCTTACGGTCAAGGTAGACGACGATCCACTCAGATTCGACGGAGACCCCATACAGTCGGAACTCGTCGTAGAGGGAGCCTGCAGGAACATCATGAACTTGACGATGAGAATAATTCTTCGTCTTGTCAGGATACCATATGTTGATCACTGACTCGAAGTGCTGCGGAAAGTGTCCGTAGTGCTCCAGAACGTCGACCTCGACGCCGGGCTGATCAGAGCCCTTAGGCAGAACGGAATTGAGCCAGAAAGCCGGCCATAGTCCTTTGCCGCGCGGGAGCTTTGCTCGAGCTTCGAAGTAACCGTACTGCTGCGAAAATCCTACCCCTGATGAGTCCACCGAAGCGAGCAGGCCTGATTGCCATTTCCCGTCAGCGTCTCGGCGTGCTTCGATCCTCAGGACACCATTGGAGACAGTGAACGGGAACCCCTCTCTTGGATCTACAAATTGGGCGTCCCCGAAGTCACCCCCCCATGGTGTGTGCGCTATCCATTTTGTGCCTGGTCCATTCGCCGAAACGGAAAGGTCAAGAAACTCCTCACTGAACGTGAGGCGGTAACGGCCAAGATCGATGTCGCTTGCCGATGCGTTCCATGTCGCTCCGCAGATCACGCTGGCGCAGGCCAAGACCATATAGAAGGCCCTGTACAACCCGTTCAGCCGCGTACCGCGTTGTTTCGCCATGTGAACCCATCGACTTATCGATTCCGCCGTTTGATAACCTCTCGCCGACATTGCTCGTCAATCCTTCTTTGTCATCTCAAACCCAGGGAAGTGCTACGGTGTCGGCGATCCGACCGCCACAGATCCGCTATCCTCCAGCTGGACGATCTCGTCGTTCGCGGATGTCACAAGTGATTTCGACAATTCAGCATGAGTTCGGGCATAGGCTCGCGAACTGAGCCCGCCCTCCCCCATATGGGCCTGAGCCGCTTCTGCGAGATTTTTGCGCAACTGCGCATCCGACGCTAAATCGGCGATGGCCTGTTTAAGAGCTTGCGCATTGCCCGTTGGGATATACCGCACTTGAGAGTTCCCGAAGTAGGCTCTCAATCCGCCTGTATCTGTCACAATAATGGGGACCCCAAACAGAGCGGCTTCTTGCATGACGGTGATCCCGGAAGCGTGTAGATTGGGACGTAATGGAACAACCACGAGATCTGCCCAGTCGTAAAGCTGCTCAAGCTCATCATTCGTCTTGGGTATTACCCGCGTGATGTTGCGACTAGAGCTTAACTTGAGGGCATTCAGGGATTGGGAAGCGATCCTGACCTCGCACTCATTCCATCCGTCGACAGCCGCGATCAGCGTGTCCCAGTCGCGATGACGATCATTCCCGATGGAGAGCACCCGAACGGGCCTGCTGACATGCTGCCGACGAAGCGGTCGCCGCAGATCGGTTCTGATCCCAAACAGAACAAGCTCGGAACGCTTCTCCGGAAATCGCTCCCTCGCGACAGCGAGATTGTCCGGAGACAGTACTGTAAGGAGGTCAGCTCTTGACAGTAAAGCGCTATAGAGCCAGCGGCGAATTAGGAACAGTCTAGGCCACCGATCAAACAACCAAACGGATTGCGCAATGAGCTTGGGGCTCCGCCGGCGGTTATAGAGTAGAAGGATGAGGCATACGGCAAGATGCTGGGACTCCGTGTGAGTCCAGACGACATCAGCCTTCAGCATTTCCTTTCGATTGCGCCACGCGTGCAACGCATCGAAGCCTAAGATGGCTCTCACTCCGAAACGGCAGAGCCGCTGTAACAAGTTCTCCGCGTGATCATCGGAATAGATGACATCACAACCGTCGGCTTGAGCCAAATAGTATCCATAGGGTAATCGCTCGTTTAGGCCAATGATAGCGCCCTGATGCCAACGCTGCTCCCAGCTTCGCCCACCAAAGCCGTAGGCAAGCTGGACAAAGACGCGGATGGGTGTGGGTTGCACGTTCAATGACCGGCTCCTTACCAGGCGTCAGCTCTATTGCCTTGACCCTATAAGGCTGTCAGGCGCCTTACCGCGGCGAAAACTAACATTGAGCATCACTGAGCTAGCGGGCAACAGCACTTGGCTCACGATTGGTCGCCGCAACCTCCTCTGCATAGCGACCCATGGAGCGAAGATCCGGACGCGTGCGCTCGACCTTGATGATGTCGCCAGGTTCGACTGGCGCGGTCTCAGGCACCTTCAGCTCCTCAGCATTCGACCCTCGGCTTCTCACGATCGAGTACACGGGTCTCACATCGAGATCGCTCGCTCGCTCTTGTTCATCCATCAGCGGTCCGTTCACCTCGGCCTCGAAAATGAGCCTACGAGCCGTCTCCACGCGCTCGGCAGCCTCAGCCAATTTGCTTTGAGTAAGCTGAAGCTCCGTCAACGCCTCGTTCCTGGCGCGGCTGCGCAGCTCAACTATACTGTTGTCAGCCCTGCTCTGTTCCTGCTGCGCGCGCAACATCGCGGTGCTCAGCTCAATCCGGTTTGCTTCGCCTTGAGCAAGGACACGCTCTAGAGCGAGCTGCCTCGACCCGACCGTCAACCCTCTGGACACAAGCGAATTGACGCCATCGAGCTCCTTCTGGATCAGACCAATCTGCCGGTTTTCGAGATCGAGCTTCCCCTTCAGTGACTCGACTTCACTGCCTGAGAGTTGCTTGATGCGTTCGAAGTTCTGGACCTGTGCCCGGATCCCATTTCGCCGCGACTCAAACAGCAGCCGTTCCTCTTCCATCATCTTGGCGCCTGCCGGAGTTTTGGCCTTTTCCACCACTTCGGCCGGCCAAGTGATAACGTCCTTGTTGTCGAGTTCAGCCTGCAGGCGCGCCCGGCGCGCAAGAAGCGTCTGAAGCTCTGCCTCAACAACCCGCAATGTCCCGCGATGTGTGATTGCCTCGGCTTGGTACCGACCAAGGCTACGCTCTTGCGACCGGTAAAGTCCCCCAGCGATGCTCAAAGCCTGCAGAACATTAAGGCCGGGCCGGAATTCATATTCACCGGGCTTATCAACCCATCCGACGATGTAGAACGGACGACGCTTGACAACCTGGAGCGATGTGCTCGGCGGGGTTGTCAAGCCTACCTTCTGCTGGAGGCGCCGGGATATTTCCCCGGCTAATTCCTCCGGCTTCAAGCCCGAAGCGTTAATGTCTCCGACTAAAGGTAGCGATACGAGACCATCGGACTCGATCGAAAAGTCATCTGCGAGAGCATCCCACGCGAAGACCTCACCAGTCGAACCTCGCCACTCATGAACCTTGACCCGGATCCGATCTTGAGGTCCCAACCGGTACTCCGATGCACCGACCGGCGCCTGCAGAGCGCCAAAAAGGAAGCAAGCCGCGACCACCAAAGTTGATCCGAATGTCCATCGATGATTCAACATAGATGTGCCTCCAACTAGTTGATGAGGGTGACGGCGGTGCTCTATCTAGGTCAACATACAGGTTTTATCAACTGCCTATCGACCGTTCATCTACCAAACGACTCAGAAAAATCAGCTCACAAGCTTGCATTCTTTTGAATGCGGCCCTGAATAGACATTGATTGGATGTAGAAAAGTGGCGTCACGCCTTCATAGCTTGAGTTTCCGCGAGGGACTGCGACCGGAGCATTGAGCTTGGTCAGCTGAGGTGACCGTCGGCATCGAAAGCCAATTCGCCATTCGTTACAAAAGGGACCACCCGAAACCGGCACTCGTCGAGGAGTTACCACCAAGTCTAAGTTCTCGCGTAGATATCCTCTATACGAACGATATCATCCTCTCCGAGATAGGGACCGGATTGAACTTCGATCAGGTTGAGCGGCATTCTTCCTGGATTCTCGAGCCGATGTACGCATCCAAGAGGCAGAAAGATCGACTCGTTTTCCCGTAGCAGGACCTGATCGTCATCGCGGGTGACGAGAGCCGTACCGTTCACGACAACCCAGTGCTCGGCACGATGGTAGTGTTTCTGGAGTGAAAGCTTCGCACCTGGGTTGACGGTAATCCGCTTCACCTGGAACCGGTCACCCGTATGCACCGATTGGTAGAAACCCCAAGGCCGGTGGACGCGGATCGTCTGCGTCGCAGCTTGGCGCCCATCCCGACGAAGGACGTCGACGATCCTCTTCACGTCTTGGTCGCGATGCTTGGGCGTGATGAGCACGACATCCGGCGTTGCAACCACGATCAGGTTCTCGACACCAAGCGCCGCGACGAGAGGCCCTTCGCTCCTGAGGTATGAACCGGACGCGTCCATCGCGAGCACATCGCCGATGGAGACATTTCCACCGGGATCTTTGCTGCCGATATCCCAAAGAGCGGACCAGCTCCCGACGTCAGTCCAGCCCATGTTGGCGGGAACTACCGAGGCAAGCTTCGTCTGCTCCAGGATCGCGTAGTCGATTGAGATCGATCTGCATCTTTCGAACGCGGCCGGGTCCAGTCGCAGGAAATCGAGGTCGCGAGAGCCCCGCTCGAAGGCGCCTTGAGCGGCTTCGAGAATGTCGGGCGCTAGCCTCCTCATCTCGTCCAACAGCCCTTGAGCCGGCAATAGAAAGATTCCGCTGTTCCAAAGGTACTGACCGGCCTCGACATACCGTTCGGCCGTTTGTCGGTCTGGCTTTTCGACGAAAGCCTCGACGTCATAGACTGCCGCGCCAGCGACCTGCTCGCCCACACGGATGTAACCATAGCCGGTGGCAGCCTCAGTCGGCGTCATACCGAAGAGAACAAAGCGGCCCGAAAGGGCGGCTTCAGCGCCCGCTGCAACAGCGGCCTGAAAGGCGTCAGTGTCCTGGATGACGTGATCCGCCGGCATGAGAAGGATTGTGGCATTCGGATCCCGAGCCACGGCCGCGAGGGCAGCCACGGCCGCTGCAGGGGCCGTATTGCGACCGATAGGTTCCAGAATGATGGTCGCGTCATCAATCCCCAGAGCGCGCAATTGCTCGCCGATGATGAAACGGTGCTCTTCATTGGCAATGATGACGGGTGCCGCAAAGCGGGATCGGTCGGACGTTCTCAGCGCCGATTGCTGAAGCATGGTTTTTTCGCCAGCAAGCGGGAGTAACTGCTTGGGAAAAGCCTCGCGTGAGAGAGGCCAAAGTCGTGTTCCGGTCCCGCCCGACAGGAAGACCGGAATGATCAGTGGTTCCGACCGCATTATGAATCCCTCTCAGTACTTCATGAAAACTGCTAGGGAGAGCATGAGCGTCGACCCCCAGAGCCCTGTCGCGCGTTCCTTTTAGGAAACCAGGGCGCTGCACTCAAGCTCTGTTGCAGAACGTCGTTACTGACCGTTCTAGTTTGGCTTTCGGGCGCCCGTGCGGCTTGCCTGTCGAGCTTAGTCGTTCTACCTCCGTCCGGGGAGGCTGAGATCAGCATGAAAGTCGTGGTCGGCTTGCTTGCCGCAGGCGCTGTCTTCGCTGCGACAATCCTCGCTGTGGCGACCTTTGAGGCTGCGCGCCTGACCAACCCGCCGGACTATGAACACCCCCGCGCGAGCAATTTCGAGTACCGGACAACGCCACGTAGCCAGTTCGGCCTTCCGTTTGAGGACGTGACCGTCCCATCCAAGGGAGCGCTCCTGAGGGGTTGGTACGTACCGCCCGGAGGCGAGAGCCGGCGCGCGGTCATCACGGTGCATGGCCGGAGCGGCGATCGGACGGCCTTTCTGCCCCTTTTACCCGCGCTTCACAGGGCCGGCGTGGCTGTCTTGAGCATCGACCTGCGTGAGAATGGCACGTCGGATGGCAACGGCCGCGGGACTGGCCTCGGTGAAAGGGAGGCGGTTGACGTCCAAAGCGCCGCTGCCTTTCTGAAAGGCAAAGGGTACGAGACGGTCGCGGCTGTCGGCTGCTCCCTCGGCGCATCCGCGGCCATTCTCGCCGCAGGTCGGGATCCAGCGATTGATGCGGTTGCCGCCGACTCGCCGCTGTCCAGTATGCAACAGTATGTCACAGACAGCTTGCGGCGGAAGCTTGGAGCCGTTGGTGGTTTCCTGCCGATTGATCTTTGGGGCGAACTGGTCGTCGCCATAGCCCAATTTCGGAAAGGCTTGCCGGCCGTCGAAAGGCCGATTGATCAGATCCCCCGGATCGCACCACGCCCGCTCCTCCTCATCCATGGAACAGCGGATCGCGTCGTTCCGATGTCGCACTCGGAAGACCTTTTCGCGCGAGCCGGCGAAGGGCGGGCACGATTGTTCGTGACAGGCGCCGACCATTGCGGTGCATTTCAAACTGATCCTGACCGCTATGCAGGTGCGGTTCTCGACCTCTTTCGTCCTCGGGTGCCCTGAGGTCGGCTGCCTCGGCCCGCTTCCGGGCGACTTCGGCAGCGCCGGCCGTTGCGGGCCCATCCCGGCGGAGCCTATCGGGCAGGCTAATGCTTCGCCAGCCCGGCACCGTCGGCTTGCGCGCCGCATGGCATCCGGCACTCGAGCAAGAGCGGAGGCAACACGGGTGCGAGCGAGCCTCTCACGATCTTAACCCTGAGGCAGGTGACGCAACACTGTTCGCGAGTTTCAAGTGACAATCGACCAGCCCGCTTGTAGTATTATCGTCCTGCTGCCAGGACAGTCGCGGAAGGTAATCCTTGATGCCCAATCAAGCCGTTTTCGTGGGAGACGGAAGTCTACTGATACGCTGTGCTGAAGAATACCTTGCCGCAGGCCAGATTATTGCGGCCGTTGCAACGCGAGACGAGCAAGTCAAAACGTGGGCTGAAAGCAAAGGTCTCCCACTTCTGCAGAAAGATGGGTTTCTACAAGGAGATCTTGGCCCGGTTTCTTACGATCTTCTGTTCAGCATTTCAAATCTTGATCTGATCCCGCCGACGGTTCTCGGTCGTGTTCGGCTTTGGCCGATCAACTTCCATGATGCCCTTCTGCCCCGATACGCAGGCCTGCATGCAACAAGCTGGGCCATCATTAATCGGGAGACCCACCATGGTGTGACCTGGCACGAGATGACGCGGTCTGTCGATCATGGGCGGGTTCTTGCGCAAAAAAGCTTCGAGGTCAGCGATTCGGACACGGCCTTCAGCCTCAACATGAAGTGCTACGAGGCCGGAGCGGCAAGCTTCACGACGATGCTGGGTGAATTGCTCGGGGGCACTCTCGCTCCGCAACCCCAAGTCGGGCAGCGCAGCTATTTCGGGCGACATCAAAGGCCGACGGCCGCGGGCACCCTCGACTTCGGCAAATCGGCCGAAGACATCTGCGCACTCGTGCGCGCTCTCGATTTTGGTCACTATCCTAATCCCTTGGCTCTCCCCAAGGTCTTCCTCGGGGATCGCCTGACCGTCGTTCGTAGCGCCGAGCTTCAGCCAGCCTCCGGATCGCCGCCCGGGACGATCACGGATGTCGGCTCCGATTTCGTGAGGGTTGCCAGCGCGAGCGGCGATGTCTTGCTCACCGGATTGAGAGATCTGAACGGTGGGGCGACAACCATCGACCTGCCCGTCGGACATGTGCTTCCCCGGCTCACGGCCGAGGTCATCGGAGCGATTGACCAGGCGATTGCGACAGCGGCCGCCCATGAACATGCCTGGGCTCAGCGCATCAAAAACGTCAGTTCGCCCGAACTACCCTACCCTCGGATCAGCACGGCGTCGGCGGGTGGGCCGCCACACGTCCGCCGGGTCGATGTGCGACGCCCTGCGGCAAGCACAGAATTGATGGCCGGCTTCATCGGATGGCTGTCGCAACTCGCCCCTCAACCCCGCATCACGCTTTCCCTCTCTGATCCTGCCGCAGCAGAAGCATCGCGGCCCTGGTTCCTGCCCTATGTGCCGTTGACCGTCACGGTGGACGGGGCGGCGACGGCGAGGTCGCTCCATCGGGAAGTGGAAGGCGAAGTTGCCCTCTGCCTCGAGCGGGGTCCGATCGCTGCCGACCTGCCGCTCCGCCTGATGGCTGTTGAAAAGCGCGACGGCATCCCGGCTGTCCCGACGGTCGGCTTCGTCCTCACGGACGGCACGACCAAGCCAAACGCACTTGCCGGCCAAGACATCGCATTGGTCTCGGACACCGCCGGTCAGACCCTGTCTTTGCTCGTCAGCTCCGATGCGTACAGCTCCGCGATCGCCGACGTCATGGCATCTCACCTCGAAGCGTTCCTGAGCCTCGCTCTCGACCAGCCAAGCAGCCCGTTGCGGGATCTGCCCTTGGCTCCCGCTCCGGAACGAGAGTTGATCGCGCGAGCCAATGAAACACTGGCCGCTTTTGCGGCCGACCGATGCATCCCGGACGTCATCGCCGAGCAGATCGCGGCGACGCCTGACCGGACTGCTCTCGTCTGCCACGACGATCGGATCACCTACGAGGAGTTGGGCGCTCGAGCCGAGGCGTTAGCTCGCAGGCTTGTCGCCGCCGGTGCTCGACCCGGCTCGCTGGTCGGGATCTGCATGCCGCGGTGCCCTACCCTCGCGGTCGCCCTGCTGGCGATCCACCGCGCCGGGGCAGCCTACCTGCCTCTCGACCCGGACTACCCGCGCGAGCGACTTGCCTTCATGCTGCAGGACTCGCAGGCCGCCATTCTCGTAACCGACGAGCACACCCATCGTAAGCTCGCATTGCCTTGCAGCAGCGTAGTTTTCGTCGACGCGGAAGCGTCGGCGCCGCCGTCGTCCGATGAGCTTTCTGTTCGAGCCAACCCCCTCGACCTCGCCTACGTGATCTACACGTCCGGCTCCACCGGCCGGCCCAAAGGCGTGATGGTCACTCATCGCAACGTCATGAATTTCTTCGCCGGGATGGACGCCCGGATACCCCGCGGCGAGCCGGCCGTCTGGCTTGCCGTGACCAGCCTATCGTTCGACATCTCCGTCCTCGAAATCTTCTGGACGCTCGCCCGCGGGTTCACCGTCGTCCTTCACTCCGACGCTCCTGCGGCACGGGCCGGGTCAGCTCCGCAATTCAGCCTCTTCTACTTCTCGAGCGATGAGGCCGCGGACTCCGGCAGCAAATACAGGTTGCTGTTGGAGGGTGCAGCATACGCCGACCGCAACGACTTTGCGGCCGTTTGGACGCCGGAGCGGCACTTCCACGCGTTCGGCGGCCTTTACCCCAATGCGGCCATGAGCAGCGCGGCAGTAGCTGCGATCACCAAACGAGTGGCGATCCGCGGCGGGAGTTGCGTCCTGCCGCTTCACCATCCGATTCGTGTCGCCGAGGATTGGTCGATGGTGGACAATCTCTCGCACGGCCGTGCGGGAGTCGCCTTCGCATCCGGCTGGCAGCCGAACGATTTCGTCATCGCATCCGACCGTTTCCACGACAGAAAGGAGACGATGCTCTCCAGCATCGATACGGTGAGGCGGCTGTGGCGAGGCGAACGCCTTCCGTTCGTCAACCCGATGGGCAAGACTGTTGAAATCGGTACGCTGCCCCGCCCCGTTCAGAAGGAGCTGCCGATCTGGCTGACGGCCGCTGGCAATCCCGAGACGTTCCGGCAGGCCGGGCAACTCGGGGCTGGCGTCCTCACTCACCTCCTGGGCCAAACGGTCGAGGAAGTAGCCGACAAAGTGCGGCAATATCGGGTCGCATGGCACGAGGCGGGTCACCCTGGCACCGGCCACGTGACGATGATGCTCCACACCTTCATCGGAAACACGGTGGACGAGGTTCGCGCCGCCGTCCGTGAGCCGATGAAGCGCTATCTCGGCAGCGCTATGGATCTTGTCCGGCAGGCAGCCTGGACGTTCCCGACCTTCGTCCAACGCGCGGCCGCCGACGGCCGGACGCCAGGCGAGATCCTGGACGAGAAGGCCCTCTCGGCCGAGGAGACGGACGCCCTCCTGGAGCACGCATTCAACCGGTACTTTCAAACCGGTGGTCTTTTTGGCACGCCCGAAAGCTGTCTTGCGACCGTCGCCAAGCTGAAGGCGATCGGAGTGGACGAGATCGCTTGCCTGATCGACTTCGGGGTCGAGACGGACCTCGTCCTCCGCCATCTCGATCACCTCAAGGAGCTTATGGTCAGAGCCAACCAATCTGAGGAGCCGACCTACCGGGCGTCGATACCTGAAGAGATCATCCGCCATGGCGTGACGCATCTGCAATGCACGCCCTCCATGGCCTCGCTTCTCGTCGCCGATGAGATCGGGCGGAAAGCTCTCGCCCGCCTCCAGACCATGATGGTGGGCGGCGAAGCGCTCCCGATGCAGCTGGCCGGACAGCTCCGCAGCATCCTCACGGGCCGGCTTTTCAACATGTACGGGCCGACGGAGACGACCATCTGGTCGACCACCTGCGACTTGGAGCACATCGGATCCTTCGTTCCCCTCGGCCGTCCGATCGCAAATACAACTTTGCATGTCCTCGATGAGGCGGGGCGTGAATGTCCAATCCTCGTCGCAGGCGAACTTCACATTGGGGGGGACGGAGTTACCCGGGGGTACCTTCACCGTGAGCAGTTGACCAGCGAGCGGTTCATCGATCACCCGCTCGCCGCCGGTGGCAAGCTCTACAAGACGGGTGATCTCGTCCGCCGCCATCCGGACGGCGATCTGGAGTTCCTTGGCCGGCTCGACCACCAGGTCAAGATCCGTGGCCATCGGATCGAGCTTGGGGAAATCGAGGCGGTTCTCTTGCGGCAGCCGGGCGTGCAGAGGGCTGTCGTGGTGGCAAGGGAAGACGTCGTCGGCGACAAGAGACTGGTGGGCTACATCACAGCTCAGCCCGCAGCGACAATCGACGTGTCATCGCTTCGTCGGTCCCTGGCCGCGGCTTTGCCGGACGTCATGGTGCCCTCGGCTCTGGTCGCGCTGCCCTCCCTTCCCATGACGCCGAACGGAAAGATCGATCGGAACGCCCTGCCCGCCCCCCGGGCGGCCGCGCCGACACCTCCTGCGGCCGTCGAGAACGCACTCGAGAGGACGATCGCAGCGATCTGGTCCGATCTGCTTGGGCTGGACAGCGTTGGCGTCACTGACAACTTCTTCGATCTTGGCGGGCACTCGCTGCTGGTCGTTCAAGTACAGCGCCGCTTGCGGGAGGCCCTCGGGAGGGAGGTCGCCATTACCGACATGTTCCGTTTTGCGACCATTCGCGCCCTCGCAGATCATCTTGGGGGCGAGCAGAGTGGCTCAACGGCCGTCGACCGGGGCTTGGACCGGGCGCGGGCGCGTCAGACGATGCTGCAGCGGCGGCACGGTGGGACGCCAAGACCTGCGGAGAGATAGCAGATTCCATGACGAGTGAGGCCCATTCTCTTGGCCCCGGCGCCGTTGCGATCATCGGAATGGCTGGCCGGTTCCCCTCCGCGACGACCGTTCGTGAACTTTGGCGCTTGCTTCGACAAGGCCAGGAGGCCACCCGCTGGTTCACGGACGAGGAGCTCATCGCCGCCGGGGTGTCGGCCGCGGCCCTCCGGGACCCGAACTATGTCAAGGCGGGCATGGTTCTGCCGGACATGGAAGCATTCGATGCGGACTTCTTCGGCTTCAGCCCTCGCGAGGCCTCCATCCTCGATCCCCAGCACAGGCATTTCCTGGAGTGCGCTTGGGAAACGCTGGAGGACGCGGGCCATATGCCCGAAACCTTCAAGGGAGCCATCGGGGTCTTCGCCGGCTGCGGCATGCAGGCCTACATGGCCTACAACCTCCTCACGAACCCGGATCTTCTTGAGAGCGTCGGCCTCTTCCTTCTGCGTCATACGGGCAATGACAAGGACTTCCTGACCACGCGAGCATCGTATCTGCTCAACCTGCAGGGGCCGAGTGTCTCGGTCCAGACGGCCTGCTCGACGTCCCTTGTCGCCGTGCACATGGCGGCGCAGAGCCTCCTTTCGGGTGAGTGCGACATGGCCCTCGCGGGCGGTGTCAGCATCGAATTACCGCACCGGCACGGCTACCGCTACGTTGAGGGGGAGATCCTTTCGCCGGACGGGCATTGCCGCGCATTCGACGATGATTCCAAGGGCACGATCTTCGGCAGCGGCGTCGGCCTTGTCGCCCTCCGGCGCCTCGATGACGCCCTGGCGGACGGCGACAACATCTACGCGGTGATCCGGGGATCTGCGATCAACAACGACGGTTCTCAGAAGGCCGGCTATCTCGCGCCCAGCGTCGAGGGACAAGCACGCGCTGCCGCCGAAGCCATCGCGGTGGCCGGAGTGGATCCCGGCACGATCACCTACATCGAAACGCATGGCACCGGCACCCCCGTCGGCGATCCGATCGAGCTCGCGGCGTTGAAAGATGCCTACGGCGCCAGCCCGCGCGCACCCTGCCTCATCGGCTCGATCAAGACCAACATCGGTCACCTCGACACGGCAGCCGGGGTCGCGGCGCTGATCAAAGTCGCTCTTGCCCTCAAGAACGGTGAGCTGCCGGCCAGTCTCAATTTTTCCAAGCCGAACTCCCGCTTCGATTTCGCCGCGAGCCCATTCAAGGTCGCGAGCGAGCGGTCGTCCTGGCGTGGCCAACCGGGTTTGCCGCGTCGCGCCGGCGTGAACTCGCTGGGGGTCGGCGGGACAAATGCCCACGTCATCGTGGAGGAAGCCCCTTCTGTGCCAGCAAGCCGCCCGGCGCGTGAGTGGCAGGTCTTCGCACTCTCCGCAAAGACTGCGACATCCCTTGACGGGCTGCGGCGCAAATGGTCGGCCTTCGTCAAGGATGAGCCTGATTTTTCCGTCTCTGATGCAGCCTACACCACGCAGGAAGGACGTCGGGCCTTCCAGGAGCGCTGCGTCGTCATCGCTCGCGACGCCGAAGGGCTCAGCGCCGCCTTAGACAGCAGGGTTCATCGGCGTCTTGCCACCGGCACGGCTCCAGCGGAGCCACCGCCCGTCACGTTCATGTTCCCAGGGGGCGGGGCGCAATATCCCGGCATGGGGCAGGAGCTGTATCTGCACGATACAGCTTTCCGCCACGCTGTTGACGAGTGCTTTGCCGTGATGCCTCGGGAGGCGCCTGCCGATCTCCGGGCCGTCTTGTTCGAGCGTTCCTCAGGTGACCGCGAAGCCCAGCTGACCCTGGAACGGCCGACTTACGCAATCCCAGCTCTCTTCGTGGTCGAGTATGCAACCGCCCGCATGTGGCAATCATGGGGCGTCCAACCGGCCTCGCTCATCGGCCATAGCGCCGGGGAGTATGCCGCTGCTTGCATTGCGGGTGTCCTCTCGGTTCGGGACGCTCTCTCGATCGTGGTGCAAAGGGGCATCATCTTCGAGGAGGCTCCACCTGGCGCCATGCTGGCTGTCGCCCTCTCCGAGGAGAAGACGAGGCCCTGGCTGGGCGAGACGCTCGAGATTGCGGCTGTGAACGCTCCGGAGTTCACGGTCGCGACAGGACCGCTCGGCGCGATAGAGGCTCTCGAACAGAAACTCGTCCGCGAGGGCATCGAAGCGAAGCGCCTGCGCATCAACGTCGCCGCTCACTCATGCATGCTGAACGGCTTCTTGAGCCGCTTTCGCGAGACGCTCGGCAGGATACATTTCCGCCCGCCCACGATCCCCTTCGTGTCGAACTTGACCGGCACTCTGGTCGAGCCCGAAACGCTCGCATCGGCCGATTACTGGGTAAAGCACCTGCGACAGCCGGTTCGTTTCGCCGCGGGGCTGCAGACCCTGCTCGCCCGCCCCGGCATGGTCCTCCTTGAGGTCGGCCCGGGCCAGGCGCTGGGTTCGCTCGCTCGGCTGAACGGCGGAACCCATCGCCCGCTGGCCGTCCTGCCTTCCTTGCGGCAGGCTCAAGACGACGACTCGGATCTCGCCTTCGCACTGACGAGTGCCGGACGCCTCTGGACCCTGGGCCAAACGTTGACCTGGGACAAAGTCCGGGGCGGCGGCACTGCACGGCGAATCCCGGCACCCACTTACGCTTTCGAGAAGAAGCGCTACTGGATCGAACCCGGACAGGGACGCGCCACCGAACCCCGCGACGAGCATGCGGCGCATGGGCTCCAGAGGCTGGCGAACAGAAAAGACTGGTTCTGGAGTCCTGGCTGGGAGAGAACGAATCTGCCCCCGGGTCAACCTGATCCAGCGGCTCGGTGGCTTGTGTTTGCCGACGGCACGAACGCGTCCGAGAATCTCCTCGGGCACCTTCGCCGTCGGGGGATAAAGCCCACGATTGTCCGGAGCGGCGACACCTTCAGGCGCGGCGAGGACTCGTTCTCCATTCGCCCAGCCTCGGTCGAGGATCACATCGCGCTCTTGTCCGCTTTGGAAGCGGAGGGTCTTCTGCCCGAGCGGATCATCCACCTCTGGTCGCTCAGTGCTCCTCCGCCCAGCACTGATCATCCGGATCTGGATCAAGAACTCCTGTTCGGGAGCCTCTTCGCCGTTTGCCGCGCCCTTCAACACCTCGCGGTGGATGAGGAGATCCGGATCGGCATCGTCACTTCCGGCAGCCAGGCCGTGGCTGGCGAGGCTCTGCCCCGCCCCGAACGAGCGACCTTGCTTGGACCTGCCCTGGTCGCTCCCCGAGAGTTCACGCGCCTGACCATTCAGGTGATCGATATTCCTGCGGGCGGGGCAGAGGGGCTGCTCGGCGAGCAGGTCCTCGCCGAGTTCGACGCCGCTACGAAGGACGAACTCGTTGTGCTGCGGGACGGAGCCCGATGGACTCGTCGGATCAACGCCGTGCAGGTCGAGGCTGCAGATGGAATTCCCACGCGTCTGCGCGAGGGAGGCGTTTATCTCATTACGGGCGGACTCGGTGGATTGGGACTGGCGCTCGCCGGATACCTGGCCCGCACGGTGAGAGCCCGCATCGCTCTGGTTTCGCGTCGTCCGGTACCGCCCAAGGAGCAGTGGAGCTCCGTCGAACCGTCGCAGGATGGAACGGACACAGCGATCATCAGCGCCTTGAGAGATATCGAGCATCAGGGCGGTGACGTCATCGTCGTCCATGCCGATGTCGCCGACCCGGCAGCAATGCGAAGTGCCGTCGATCAGGTTCGGGCGCAGTTCGGTTCGGTTCACGGCGTCTTCCATGCCGCAGGCGTGCTGGACGACGCACCGATCGCCACCAAGACCCCTGAGTCCCTCCGGCAGGTTCTTGCGCCGAAACTCCGTGGTGGTCAGGTGCTCGACGAGCTGTTTCCAAGAGGCAGCCTCGATCTCTTCGCTGTGTTCTCGTCGACGAGCGCGCTGTTGGGGCCGGCCGGCCAAATCGACTATGCCGCGGCCAACGCCTTCCTCGATGCACTCGCTGGAGCAAGACCCGACGGACTAGCGATCAACTGGGGCATCTGGAGTGACATTGGGATGGCGGCGAAAGCCGCAGGAGCAACGCGTGACCGAAGCTCCCCCCGCGAGGAGGTTCGGCATCCGCTCGTCGGCTCCGAAGTGCGCCGCACATCCACGGGCATCACCTTCCTTGCCGAATACAATGCGGCTGACTTGTGGGTCTTGTCCGAACACAAGGTTGCCGGGCGAGCGATCCTGCCGGGGGTCGCCTATATCGAGTTGGCTCGTGCGGCACTGTCCGCGCTTCCGGATGTCGGCATCGTCGACATCAAGGGCCTGACGTTCAGCGCGCCGCTCGCGCTCGGGCCGGGCGAAACACGACTGGTCCGCACGAGCCTCGAGGCGAACTCCTCGGGAGCCTACGATCTCCTGGTCGAGAGCTCGCTCAAAGGCGGGTCTGAATGGCTGACCCATGCCACGGCCACGATCAGCCCTGCAATCCGCCTGCCGGCATCTGTGCAGCAGGATGCGGTGGCGGCTGCACAAAGCGACGGAAGCCACGCGGTGCAAGGATTGGGAACACCCCAGCCCGGTGCGGTGGCTTTCGGCCCGAGATGGCAGAACGTGCGGTGGGTTGAAGTCAGCCCGACGGAGGCGATCGGCGAGTTCGAGTTACCGGAGGCTTTTCGCAGCGACCTTGATACCTGGATGGCCCATCCCGCTCTGGTCGACATGGCGGCCACGATCGGCCTCCATCTTGTGGACCCGAAAACCTCATCGGAAATCGGTAGCGTCTACGTACCGATTTCCGTGGGGCATGTTCACCTTCACCGCGGTGCCTGGCCGAAACGCGTGCGGAGCCTTGCACGCCTCACCGGGCGAAGAGACGATGTGCTCGTCAGCTTCGATGTCACGATCGCGGACCTCGCCGGTGAACCCCTGCTGACGCTCGGCGACCTCGCCCTTTCACGGGTCTCCCACGATGTGATGCGGCAGTCCTCGGCCGCGGCATCACCGAGACCTCTCGACACTCTGCTCCAAGCTGGCATCTATGCCAGCGATGCCGAGGATCTCTTCAATCGGATCCTGTCGTCTCCACACAAGCAGCTGGTGGTCTCCTCCATCGCCCTTCCCGATCTCAGGCAGGTGATGGCGGCCGCGGCTGCCCCCAAGAGAGCGCTGCCGTCTCGTGCTGCGCCTGCTGCCCTGACCTACGCCAATGAGGTGGAGTCCCAGATCGCGAGCTTCTGGACCGAGCTGTTGGGCGTTCCTCAGGTGCGCCCGGACGACAACTTCTTCGACCTTGGCGGCTTCTCGCTCGTTGCGGTGCGCCTTTTTGCGAAGATCCGAAAGCAATTTGGGGTCGAGCTTCCACTGGCCAGCCTCTTCCGTGCTCCGACCTTGAGGGAACTGAGCGACCTCGTGCGCGAGTTGGCTGGACTTCCCTCTCAGGCCGAAGCTCGGGAGGAGGTCGATGCGCCGAAGCCGTCGCAAGAACCGGCTCGGATCGTTTCGATGCCGACCAGTGATTGGTCGCCCCTCGTACCGATTTGCCGCGGCCTGCCGCACAAGCCCTCCCTCTATTGCGTCCATGGCGGCCGCGGCAATGTTCTGAATTTCAGCGCGATCTCAAGGAAGCTCGGGCGCGATCAGCCCTTCTACGGTCTGCAGGCTCAAGGAGTTGACGGCGTATTGCCGCCCTTGCGGACCATCGAAGAAATGGCAGCGACCTATATCGCGAGCATTCAGACAATGGACCCTGAGGGACCCTACTGCCTCGCTGGCTATTCAGGAGGCGGAGTTGTTGCATTCGAAATGGCTCGCCAATTGCAGCGTGCGGGCCACTCAGTTCCTCTGCTCGTCATGTTCGACACGCTGTTCACAACCACGTCCAATCAGTTCGGCACGTTGGAGAAAATATGGTCCGCGCGCCATTGGTCCTTGTCGTTCGCGTTGAACTGGCCGAAGCGGGAGTTGCAGAAACGGCGCGACTTGGCTGCGCTCAAGCGCATGCAGGCCAGCGCTCGCCCCAATCAGCGGCTTCCCGACGAGATCCTCGGCCTTTATCTTTATGAGACTTACCTGGAGGCGCAGCGCGCTTACCGGCCCGAGCCGCTTCCTGTGGATCTCATTCTTTTCAGGGCCAAAGAGGCCGGAATCGAATATCTGCGGGCAGGACCCACTCTCGGGTGGGACAATCTCATCGAAGGTCGGATCGAGGTTCACGAGGTTCCCTGCAACCACGAAACGATGATGAGCGAGCCCGCTGTCGACGAGGTGGCCGCGATCCTGCGGCGAAAGCTCGAGATACTGCCGATACCGTCCGAGCGCATCTCTGCCTGAACGGCGTCAATGACGAGCGTCAGGGGAGAGCCGAAATCATCCTGACCTGGAGGGCCGTTGCTTCTGACGCTACGGCCCCCACGAAACCCGGCGTCGGTTCGAACGGGTATAATCGCCAGATACTCGATTGCTCCGAAGCGGCGCCGTGCCGCAAGCCATTCGGCGCCCGCCCGAGATCCCCGGTAATCTCGATCTGATGTAACGGCAGGTTCAAACCCACCCCGATCGCTTTCGTGATCGCCTCTTTTCGCGTCCAACGCTCGAAGAACATCACGTCTGCCTCCCTGCCGGTGAGCGATTCCCAAGCTCTTCGTTCAGCTTCGGAAAGGCACGGCGTTGCAAGATCGACGTCAGCGGGAACGACACGCTCCACATCGATGCCGGTGGGAGCATCCTTGGCGACCGCGACCGCCGCCACGTTCTCTGAATGGCTGAGATTGAACGTGACGTTGCCGGGGTTCGAAGCCGGTCGGAGAGCCGGCTTGCCCCACTTCCCGTAGGTGAACTCGATCGAACGAGGCTCAATGCCGGTATAGCGCCCCAGGATCAATCGAAGATAGCCGCGGCCAGCGACAAACCGGTTTCGTCCTTGCGCGGAGCGAAAGCGTTCAGCCCGCCGCAACTCACTCTGGTCGAGAGCGGTTTCGAGTCTTTGCCGGTCGAGCGGCGGGTGATCGAGATCCCACGTCCAAACATCGAGCTGCGTCGAGGTGATCACGGCGTCCCGATGATCGCAACGCCCGCAATCAAGCAGCCCGCGTGGCCCGTTCCGAGAAGGACCATACGACCTCGATCACGCGCGACTGCTCATCCTCGGTGAGATCGGTGAAAAACGGCAGGCGAACGAGACGTGGCGCAGTCTTCTCGGTGACCGGAGCATCGCCGGAACGCCCTCCCATCTGCTGACCGAACGGCGTTAGATGAAGCGGGATATAGTGGAACGCGGAGCCGATATCGTGCGAGCGAAGGTGATCAAGGAAGCGGTCTCGCGATCCTGACGTCGGCATCACGAGATGATAGAGGTGCCAGGCCGGCTCGCACCCGTCCGGGATGTGGGGCTGTCTGACGCCCTCGCGAGCAGCCCAGTCGGCAAGCTCGCGTTGATAGCGGAGCCATATACGGGCTCGCTTGGCCTGAACCTCCTGTGAGGCACGAAGCTGGGCCAGAAGCTGAGCTGCCAGCAGGTCGGCGATGACATAGCTTGAGCCAGACCGGACCCACTCGTACTTGTGAAGCAGACCGCGCATGAACTGGCTGCGGTTCGTTCCCTTCTCGCGCACGATCTCGGCGGTTTCAGAATAATGCGCTTCGTTCGTGACCAGTGCCCCGCCTTCGCCGCAGGTCAGGTTCTTCGTGCGATGGAAACTGTAGGTGCCCATGGCACCGATGGTGCCGAGCGACCGCCCCTTGTAGCGCCCGAACAGCGCGTGGGCCGCATCTTCGATGACGGGAACGCCAGCCGCATTGGCGAGAGACATGAGGCGGTCCATGTCGCACGAGATACCCGCATAGTGCATTGCGACGATCGCGCGAGTCCGGGGAGTGATCAGCTTGGCCACGTGCTCCGGATCGATGCACAAGGTGTCTGCCTGGGCATCGGCGAAAACGATCCGGGCCCCCCTCAAGAGGAACGCGTTGGCCGTCGAGGTGAAGGTGAATGAGGGGACGATGACCTCATCCCCAGGCTGGATGTCGAGCGCAAGCGCCGCAAGTTCCAGGGCGGCGGTGCAGGACGGAGTCAAGGTCGCATAGCGTACGTCAAGCGCGTGCGAGAGCCACTCAGCACTTTGATCGCCGAACTTGGCCTCCGGCAGATGAGCGCCGTTCTCAAGCGCTTCTCGAACGAGTGCCAACTCCTCGGGCGCACGGGTCGGTCGATTGAACGGGATCACGCGCAAACACTCCAAGTCGGAAGCATGACGGAAATTCTTCATACACTAGCATTGCAAATACGGAGCGCAATGTTGAGAAGTCCTCAATCGACGTGGTCGAAGCAGTGACGGCCAAGACTCGCATGCCACCCGCCTCAACGAGCCCACGCCCATAGAGCCGGTCCGACACTCCTCAAAGCGGCTCGGGAGGCCGCATTGACCATGTCTCAGTCCCCCGACATCAGCCGCCTCCTCGCCATCATGGCCGCCCTGCGCACGCCCGGCACAGGCTGCCCATGGGACCTGGAGCAGGATTTTGCCTCCATCGTCCCCTACACCATCGAGGAGGCGTATGAGGTGGCCGACGCGGTGGAGCGGGGCGATCTCGTCGACCTCAAGGACGAGCTCGGCGATCTGCTCCTCCAGGTCGTGTTCCACGCCCGCATGGCGGAGGAACAGGGTGCCTTCGCGTTCGAGGACGTGGTCGAGGCGATCACCCGCAAACTCATCCGCCGGCACCCTCACGTCTTCGGAGAGGCGCGCAACCTCAAGCCCGGCGAGGTGAAGGCGCTCTGGGACGAGATCAAGCGGGTGGAGAAGGCCGAGCGGCGGGAGGCGCGCCTCGCTGCCGGCCTGCCGGCGGAGAGCGAGGCGTTTCTCGCCGGGATCCCCGCCGCGCTCCCGGCCCTCACGCGGGCGGGAAAGCTCACCGCCAAGGCTGCAAAGGTCGGCTTCGACTGGCCCGACGTTGGACCCGTGGTCGACAAGGTCCGGGAGGAGCTGGCGGAGGTCGAGGAGGCAGGACGGTCCGGCGACCCGGATGCGGTCGAGGACGAGCTCGGGGATCTGCTCTTTGCCGTCACGAACCTCGCCCGGCATCACGGCGTGGATCCGGAGCAGGCCCTGAGGCGGGCGAACGCCAAGTTCGAGCGCCGCTTCGGCGCCGTCGAGACGGCCCTGAAGGAGCAAGGCCGCTCCCTTGACGAGGCCGATCTCGACGAGATGGAAGCGCTCTGGGCAGACGCCAAGAAGGCGGAGCGGAGCGCCCTATAGGCGCCGCGCCGCCGGGAAGCGGTTGAGAAGCCGGGGCTCCTTGCCGGGGGTGAGACGGATCTGCAGCAGGCTCTGCCCCGCCTCCCCGGTCTGGCGGTCGAGGACCTCCGTGTTCTCGTGGAGCCAGGCGAGACCCTGCCCGTCTTCCGGCGCCACCTCGATCTCGTAGCTCGGCCGGTCCGCCGCGAGGTGCCCCTCGATGGCCTCCAGGAGTTCCCGGGTCCCCTCCCCGGTCAGCGCCGAGATGAGGATGGGCCGGCGTTCGGGAGAAGCGCGCTCCGAGGTGTTGGCGAGGCGCTCGCGCTCCTCCTCAGACAGGAGATCGGCCTTGTTCCAGACCTCGATCACCCGGCCCGCATCGCTCGGATCGATCCCAAGATCCCGCAGCACCCCCTGAACATCGCTCGCCTGCGCCTCCGTCTCGCCGTGGGACACGTCCCGCACGTGGAGCAGCACGTCGGCCTCGATCACATCCTCCAGGGTCGCCCGGAAGGCGGCCACCAGCATGGTGGGAAGGTCCGAGATGAAGCCCACCGTGTCGGAAAGGATCGCCTTCTCGCCATGCGGCAGGTCGATGGCCCGGGAGGTCGGATCGAGGGTGGCGAAGAGCATGTTCTCCGCCAGCACCTCGGCCTGGGTGAGGCGGTTGAAGAGCGTCGACTTTCCGGCATTGGTGTAGCCGACGAGGGCGACGATGGGGTACGGCACCCGCCGCCGGCTCGTCCGGTGCAGCGACCGTGTTTTCACGACGCCTTCGAGGTCGCGCTCGATCCGGTTCATGCGCTCCTGGATCATGCGCCGGTCGGCCTCGATCTGGGTTTCGCCCGGACCGCCGAGGAAGCCGAAGCCGCCGCGCTGGCGCTCGAGGTGGGTCCAGGAGCGCACGAGGCGGCTCTTCTGGTAGTTGAGATGGGCGAGTTCGACCTGCAGCCCGCCCTCCTTGGTGCGCGCCCGGCGCCCGAAAATCTCGAGGATCAGGCCCGTCCGGTCGATCACCTTGGCGCCCCAGGCCTTCTCGAGGTTGCGCTGCTGCACGGGACTGAGCGCGCAATCCATCACCACGAGGCCGATCTCTTCGGCCCGGATGAAGCCGCCGATCTCCTCAACCTTTCCGCTGCCGATATAGGTGGCGGGCCGCGGCGCCGAGAGCGGCGCGATGGTGGCCTCAACGATGTGCAGGTCGATGGCGCCGGCAAGGCCCGCGGCCTCGTCGAGGCGTGCCTCCGGCGGGCGGGGGTTCGTGTCATCCCCGTTAGACCCTGGTTCGGCTCCTGCGCGAGGCCGGCGTTTGCGTGTCAGGTACGGACCGACGACGAGCGTCCGTGTTCCTGCTGCAACCTCTTTTTCCGGTTCCGCGAGCTGCGCTAAACGATGTTCCCCCGGAGTTTTGGGCTCCGTCACGTCGATTGATCTCTCACCTCAGGCCTTCTCGGCAACCTCGTCAGCGGGATCGAAGAGCTGAACGGGGTGCCCCGGCATGATGGTGGAGATAGCGTGCTTGTAGACCAATTGCGAGTGGCCGTCCCTGCGGAGCAGCACGCAGAAATTATCGAACCAGGTGACGACACCCTGAAGCTTGACGCCGTTCACCAGAAAGATGGTCAGCGGAATTTTGTTCTTCCGGACGTGGTTGAGGAAGGTGTCCTGAAGATTCTGCGCGCGATCGCCCGCCATAAGAGTTGCCTCGCCAGCCCTTCGCCGCCGGTCTTGGCGCTCGGGCCGCCAATATGATTGTCCGCACGCCCGTGCGGTCGGTGACCGGCCCTCCCATTACAGGGCGAACCTCACCGTTGCGCAAGGGGTTAGCCCCCCTTGCGCCTCCCGTACCGTCAAGTTTTCCGTGGATGACGGCCCTCAACCCCCGATATTGAGGGATTTCAGCTTGCGGTGGAGGGCCGAACGCTCCATCCCGATGAACTCCGCCGTCCGGGAGATGTTGCCGCTGAACCGGGCAATCTGGGCGAGGAGGTATTCCCGCTCGAAGATCTCGCGGGCGTCCCGCAGGGGCAGGCCCATGAGCTTCTCGCCCCCCGCCCCGCCCGGCGTCGACGGCACCAGGGTCCCGATCTCGGAGGGGAGCATGTCGGCCGTCACCGGCGCGTCCGGCTCGCCGGTGGTGAGGATCATGAGCCGTTCCACGTTGTTGCGCAGCTGGCGGATGTTGCCCGGCCAGTCGTGGGACTGGAGCACCGCCATGGCGTCGTCGGCGATCCGGCGCCGGGGCAGGCCCGTGGCGGCGGAGATCTGGTCCATGAAGAACTCGATGAGCTCCGGCACGTCCTCACGGCGCTCGGCGAGGGAAGGCACGCGGATCGGCACCACGGAGAGCCGGTGGAACAGGTCCTCCCGAAAACGCCCGGCCGCGATCTCGGCGGCAAGGTCCCGGCTCGAGGACGAGATGATGCGCACGTCCACGTGGACCCGCGTCGTGCCGCCCACCCGCTGGAAGTTCTGGTCGACGAGAACCCGCAGGATGCGGTTCTGCGTCTCCCGGGGCATGTCGGCCACTTCGTCCATGTAGAGGGTGCCGCCATGGGCCTCCTCGAGGGCCCCGACCCGGCGCCCCTTGCCGTCCTGGCTCTCGACCCCGAAGAGCTCCGCCTCCATGTTCTCCGGCGTGATGGTGGCGGCGGACAGCACCACGAAGGGGCCGCTCGCCCGGGCGGAGGCGCCGTGGATGGTGCGGGCCGCGAGCTCCTTGCCGCAGCCCGGCGCTCCCGTGACGAGGATGCGGGCATTGGTGGGCGCCACGCGCTCGATGGTCTGGCGAAGCTGGTTCGCCACCACGGACCGGCCGGCGATGCGGCTCGCCTGAACGGAGCGGGCCTTGAGGTCGCGCACCTCGCGCTTGAGACGCGAGGCTTCGAGCGCCCGCTCGGCCACGAGCACCAGCCGGTCGGCCTTGAAGGGCTTCTCGATGAAGTCGTAGGCGCCCGCCTTGATGGCCGACACTGCGGTCTCGATGTTGCCGTGGCCGGAGATCATCACCACGGGGAGGTCCGGGTGCTGCGCCTTCACGACGTCGAGCACCTGCAGCCCGTCGAGGCGGCTGCCCTGGAGCCAGATGTCCAGGAAGACGAGGTGGGGGCGACGGGATTCGATGGCCGCCAGCGCTTCGTCGGAGGAGCCCGCCGTGCGGGTGCGGTGGCCCTCGTCCTCCAGGATGCCGGCGACGAGGTCACGGATGTCGGCTTCGTCGTCGACGACGAGAATGTCAGCACTCATGAGATGGCCCTGCGAGGTTCTGGGGCGGCTTGAGCCGCTTCTGCGACAGCTGTCTTCGGAATCCACATGAGGACCTGCCCGCCACGCCCCTTCGGGTTGTCGAGCAGTTCCATGCCGCCGCCATGCTCCTCGAGGATCTTGGCGACGATCGGCAGACCAAGACCGGTCCCGCCTTCGCGGGTGGTCATGTAGGGTTCGAGCAGCCGCTGGCGGCCCTCCACCGGAAACCCCTTGCCGTTGTCGATGACCGCGACCGTGACGTAGGTCGGGTCCTTGTGGTCCACCGCGACGGTGATCTCGGGGTCGGGGCGCTCGGCTTCCGGCAGCGCCGTGATCGCCTCGGTGGCGTTCTTCACGATGTTGGTGACCGCCTGCGAGACGAGGCGCCGGTCGAAGGGCACCACGAGGGGACCCGGGGGCAGCTCGTCCTTGAAGGTGATCTCCGGATGCGCGATGCGCATCATGAACACCACCTGCCGGATCGTCTCGCCGATATCCTCGTTCCCGATGGCGGGCTTGGGCATCCGGGCGAAGGACGAGAACTCGTCCACCATGCGCTTGATGTCGTCGACCTGGCGCACGATGGTCGCGGTGCACTGGTCGAACACCTCCCGGTCCGTGGTGATCACCTTGCCGTATTTGCGACGAATGCGCTCGGCCGAGAGCTGGATCGGCGTCAGCGGGTTCTTGATCTCGTGAGCGATGCGCCGCGCCACGTCGGCCCAGGCCGAGGTGCGCTGGGCGGAGACGAGGTCCGTGATGTCGTCGAGGGTGATCACGAGATCCCGCTCCTCCGAGCGCGACTGCTCGCTCGCCACCCGGACGTTGATGGTGCGCTCCCGGCCGTTGCGGGTGATGGCGATCTGCTGCTGGACGAGGCGCTGCCGCCCGTTCTTGGCGTCCTCGACGAGGCCCGCCACCTCGGGAAGCACCGCCGCGACGGGGTTGCCGATGAGGTCTCCTTGCGGCTTGCCGAGCAGCGCCTCCGTCGAGGGGTTCACGATGGTGACGATCCCGGCCGCGTCGACGCCGATGACACCCGCCGAGACGCCCGACAGCACGGCCTCGGTGAAGCGGCGCCTGCGGTCGATCACGTCGCTCGCCTCCGTGAGGCTGTCATGCTGGCGGCGCAGCTCCTGGGTCATCTTGTTGAAGGTCTCGCCGAGATGCGCGAGGTCCCCCTCCCCGCCCCTGACCGGCACCTGAACGTAGAAATTGCCGGACGCGACCTGGTCGGTCGCGTGGATGAGGCGGCGCACCGGCGCGACGAGGCGATTGGCGAAGTTGAGGCCGAACCAGATCGCGGAGAGAAGCACGATCAGCGCGATGAGAGCGAACATGGAGGCGAAGGCCACCTGGACGCCGGCCTTCTTCTGTTCCAGCGCCTGGTAGATCGCAAAGCCCGCCTCCGCGATGGGCGGGAACTCGATGGCCCGCGGATCGACCTCCCGGGCGACGTAGAGGATCTTGCCCCCATGCGCCGGCAGCTTCAGGGTCGCCCGGAAAATGTTGCTCTGGGCGTTGAAGAGGCAGTCCGCCTCCCGCTCGCTCGCATTCGCAAGGTCGGTCTGGCTCGGCTGCGGCACGCCCTCCAGCGCCTTCGGCTCCACCTTCTCGACCACCGTGCCGTCCGGCTCGACCAGCATGGCGAGCGGGAAGCCGAGGAAGGTCGCGCGGGAGTTCATGAACTCCCGGAAGACGCGCCGGTCCGCGTCGAAGATCACCTTCGCGCGGTTCACGTCGGCCGCCATGAGCTGGACCTCCCGGGCCAGCGAGCGGCACTGGCTTTCGCGATAGGCCCGGCCGATCTGGACCGCGTTGCCCATGAGGTCGCGGATCGAGCTCGTGAACCAGGGATCGAGGCCGCGCTCCAGGATCACGCTCGCCACGATGGCGACGAGGATCGCCGGCAGCACGGCGACGAGGCTGAAGAGGCTGACGACCCGGATGTGAAGGCCCGCTCCCGCGGCGCCGGCCCGGCGCTCGCGCATGAGGCGCCGGGTCTGCCACGTGACGATCCCGACGAGGAGCAGGACGAGGGCCGCGTTGATGCTGAACACCCAGACCACGACCTCGTGCGTGGGCAGGATCGGCGTCATGCCGCCGAGCACCAGGAACGTGGCGAGGGCGGAGGCGAGCGCCGTCAGCACGGCGATGGCGCCGAGCCAGGCCGGACTTCGTCTGGACGCCTCGGTGATTCCCGGGCGCTGCGCCCGGATGTCGGCCTGGATCAAAGGCTTAAGCCCCGTTCTACTGCCGCGCCGATCATCCCCGGCGCTCCCTGTGTGGCGCTGATGCACCACCACAACAGTGTGGTCAAATTGTAACGGGGGCGGCGTGTGGTCTCAACCCGTTCCTAACGGGAGGAACGGATCACCTGCAATTCGAGGTCGCGCACCTTCTTGCGCAGCGTGTTCCGGTTGACGCCGAGGAGCTCCGCGGCCCTGATCTGGTTGCCCCGCGTGGCGGCGAGCGCCGCCCCGATGAGGGGGCCTTCGATCTCCCGCAGGATGCGATGATAGAGGCCGGGCGGCGGCAGGGTGTCCCGAAATCCCGAGAAATATTCGGCAAGGTGCCGCTCGACGGCGTCCGACAGGTTGTCGGAGGCGCCCGCCGGGGCCGCGGCCCTCCCGGGCACGGCGGCGGCGGCGATGGGCGCGATGGGCCGCGCATCGAGCTCCGCGTCGATGATGGCGCCCGTGATCGTATCCTGCGGGTAGAGGGCGGCGAGGCGGCGGATCAGGTTCTCGAGCTCGCGCACGTTGCCGGGCCAGCGATAGCGCTTCAGCCGGTCCATGGCCTCTACGTCGAGCTGCTTGCGGGCCAGTCCCTCCTTCTCGACGATGCCGAAGAAGTGACGCGCGAGATCCGGGATGTCCTCCACCCGCTCCCGGAGCGGCGGCAGGCGCAGCGGCACCACGTTGAGGCGGAAGAACAGGTCCTCCCGGAAGAAGCCCTGGCCGATGGAGATGCGCAGGTCCTTGTTGGTGGCCGCGATGATGCGGACATTGGTCTTGATGGGCACCCGCCCGCCGACGGTCGTGTACTCGCCCTGCTGGAGCACGCGCAGGAGCCGCGTCTGAGCCTCCATCGGCATGTCGCCGATCTCGTCGAGGAACAGGGTGCCGCCCTCCGCCTGCTCGAAGCGCCCCGCGCTGCGGGAGGTCGCGCCCGTGAAGGCCCCCTTCTCGTGACCGAAGAGCTCGGATTCGATGAGGTCGCGGGGGATCGCCGCCATGTTGACGGCGACGAAGGGCCCCTGCCGGCGCTTGCCGTAATCGTGGAGCGCACGGGCGACGAGCTCCTTGCCGGTGCCGGACTCGCCCGTGATCATCACGGTCAGATCCGTCGGCATGAGGCGCGCCAGCGCCCGGTAGATCTCCTGCATGGCGGCCGAGCGGCCGACGAGCGGGATCTCCCCCTCCTCCGGCGCATGGGCGCTCGTGGCGGGCGCCCGGGGACGCGACAGGGCGCGGCCCACCACCGCCACCAGTTCCTTGAGGTCGAAGGGTTTGGGCAGGTACTCGTAGGCGCCGCGCTCGGAGGCCTTGATGGCGGTCATGAACGTGTTCTGGGCGCTCATGACGATGATGGGCAGTTCGGGCCGCACCTTCTTGATGCGGGGAAGAAGGTCGAAGGCGTTCTCGTCCGGCATCACCACGTCCGTGATGATGAGGTCGCCGTCGCCCTGCGCCACCCAGCGCCAGAGGGTCGCCGCGTTCGAGGTGGAGCGCACCTCGTAGCCTGCCCGCGACAGGGCCTGGTTCAGCACCGTGCGAATGGCGGCATCGTCGTCGGCAAGGAGAATTTGTCCGCTCGGCATCATTCAATCTCAAGCTTCTGACCCGCGCCCGTCGCTGGCGCGGGACATGGGAAGGAGGACGCGGAAGGTCGTGCGCCGCGGGGCCGAGTCGCACTCGACGATGCCCCCGTGATCGCCGACGATCTTCGCCACCAAGGCAAGACCCAGGCCAGACCCCTGGGCCTTGGTGGTGACGAAGGGATCGAAGAGGTCGCCCATCAGCCCGTCCGGGATCCCGGGGCCGTTGTCGCGCACCGTCACCTCGATGGGCAGGCTGATGCGCTCCCGAGCCCCCGGCATCTGGAGGCGGACGCCCGTGCGAAAGGCGGTGGAGAGCACGATCTCGCCCTCCAGCGCATCGTAGCCGATGGCCTCGGCCGCGTTCTTCACGAGGTTGAGGAAGACCTGGACGAGTTGGTCCCGGTTGCCCAGCACCGGCGGCAGGGAAGGATCGTAGGTCTCGATGAAGCGCACGTGGCGGGCGAAGCCCGAGCCGGCGAGGCGCTTCACCTGATCGAGCACCCCGTGGACGTTCACGGGGCCGCGCTCGACCGGCCGCTCGTCGCCGAAGAGCTCCATGCGCTCGACGAGCTTCACGATCCGCTCGGTCTCGTCGCAGATGAGCCGGGTGAGCATCCGGTCGTCGTCGCTCGCCGATTGCTCGAGGAGCTGCGCTGCGCCCTTGATGCCGGAGAGCGGGTTCTTGATCTCGTGCGCCAGCATGGCGCCGAGGGCCGTCAGGGACCGCGCGGCGCCCCGGTGGGTGAGCTGCCGGTCCATCTTGTCGGCGATGGTGCGCTCCTGAAGCATGAGCACCACGTTCTGGTCGGGGTCGCCCAGGGGCGTCGCGAACACGTCCACGATGCGCTCCGGCCCGGTGCGGGGGGTGCCGATGTCGATCCGGTATTCGTTGACGCTCGATCCGCGCTGGCGCACCTCCTCGACGAGGGCGACGATGGGGGAGCCGAAGGGCACGTAATCGGCGAGCCGCCCCCGCTTCAGCACCCGGGTCGAAGCCTCGAAGAAAGCCTCCGCCGCCGAGTTCGCCTGAAGGATGCGCCCCTCCTCCCCTACCGTCAGAACCGGCAGGGGAAGCGCGTTCATGATGAGGTCGCCCGCCAGCATCAGGCCGCCTTCCGGGTGGGCCGGGCATAAAGGTCCCGCAGGATCCGAACCACCACCGCCGGGGTCTCGGTGGTGACGATGGTCCGCCGGTCCTCTTCGCCGACGCCGAAGCCCGCGGCCTGGGCCACGTCCGCGTAGGCGGCCAGGTGCTTGCGGGCATGCCGGACGCCCATCGCCACGCCGTAGAGCGAGAGGAGCCCCTCGTAATGCTCGACCGCGACGGCCGCCCGCACCTCGGGCGCGGGCTCGGGGAGCGTGCGCCCGTCGAGCGCGGCCCCGATCCGGCCGACAAGCCAGGGCTGCCCCAAAGCCGCCCGGCCCACCATCACGGCGGCGGCCCCCGAGGCGGCAAGGCAGCGCGCCGCGTCCTCCGCCGAATGGATGTCGCCGTTCGCCGTGACGGGAATGCCGACCGCCCCGACCACGGGCGCGATGGCCGCCCAGTCGGCCGTGCCCTTGTAGAATTGCTGCCGCGTGCGGCCATGGACGGTCACGGCCTTGACGCCGAGATCCTGCGCACGCCGGGCGAGCTCGGGGGCGTTGATCGAGCCGTGATCCCACCCGAGCCGCATTTTCACGGTGACCGGCACCGTGGCGGCGTCCACGGTCGCTTGGATGATGCGGCAGGCCTGATCGAGGTCGCGCATGAGCGCCGAGCCTGCATAGCCGCCGGTCACGCGCTTGGCCGGGCAGCCCATGTTGATGTCGATGATGTCGGCTCCCGCGGCCTCCGCCACCCGCGCGGCCTCGCCCATCCAGCGGGGCTCGCAGCCGGCGAGCTGGACGACGTGGGGTTCGATGCCCTCCCCCTCCGCCCGCAGCTGCGCCTCCTCCGAGCCGAGAACCAGCTCGTCGGAGGCCACCATCTCGGATACGACGAGCCCGGCCCCGTGCCGGCGGGCGATCCGCCGCATGACGACGTCGGTCACCCCCGACAGAGGCGCCAGGACGGCGCGCCCGTCGATCGCGAGACCGCCGATCACGAATCCGAAGCCGCCTGATTTGTAATCACAATTCATTCTGCACAAAAAATAGCCAGATTACAGGAAAGAGCAAGCGCTCGGCGCCGAGACCGGCGGCCCTGCGCTTCAAAGGGCGGAATTGCCTTGGCGCTCCCGGACCACTATCAGCCCTCCTCTGTTCCGGGAGATCACGTGGATGTCAGCCGCCGCCATCATCGTTGCCGCAGGGCGCGGGTCGCGGGCGGGCGACGGCACCCCGAAGCAGTACCGCGCCCTTGCGGGCGAGCCGGTCCTCGCGCGGAGCCTCAGGGCCTTCCTGTCCCATCCCGCAGTCGAGCGGGTGGTGGTGGCCATCCACCCCGACGACCGGGATCTCTACGAGAGCATCCTGCCGGGGCTCGACCCCGACACCTTGCCGAAGCTCCTGCCCCCCTCGCCCGGCGGCGCGACCCGTCAGGATTCGGTCCGGGGCGGGCTCGAAGCCCTGTCGCGGCTCGCCCCGCGGCTCGTCCTCGTTCACGACGCCGCCCGGCCCTTCGTCGGGGCAGACCTCATCGGCCGGGCCCTCGCGGCTGCCCGCAGGTCCGGAGCCGCCGTGCCAGGCATCCCGGTAACCGACACCATCAAGGCCGTGCACCCGGACGGGACCGTATCCGGGACCCCCGACCGGGCGAGCCTGCGCGCCGTCCAGACGCCCCAAGCCTTCTACTTCCCGGCCCTTCTCGACGGCCACCGCCGGGCGGCGCAAGGTGGCTTGAGCGGGTTCACGGACGACGGCGCGCTTGCCGAATGGGCGGGCCTTGCCGTCACGGTCTTCGAGGGGGAGGCACAGAACGTGAAGCTGACCCATCCGGCGGATTTCGCGGAGGCCGAACGGCGCCTTGGAGGGACGAGCATGAACCTTGTGACCCGGCTCGGCACGGGCTTCGACGTCCACGCCTTCACGGCGGGCGATCACGTCTGGCTCGGCGGGGTGCGGGTGCCCCACAGCCGCGGGGTGCTGGCCCATTCGGACGGGGACGTGATCCTCCACGCCCTCACGGACGCGCTCCTCGGGGCGCTGGCGGACGGGGATATCGGCGTTCATTTCCCGCCGAGCGATCCGCAATGGCGCGGCGCCTCCTCGGACCGGTTCCTCGCCCATGCCGCCGCAAGGGTGCGGACCCGCGGCGGGCTCATCGATCACCTCGACGTGACGCTCCTGTGCGAGGCGCCCCGGCTCGGTCCGCACCGGGAGGCCATGCGCGCCCGCATCGCGGAGATCGCCGGCATCGGGGTGGATCACGTGTCGCTGAAAGCCACGACGACGGAGAAGATGGGCTTCACGGGGCGCTCCGAGGGCCTCGCCGCGCAAGCCGCCGCGACGATCCGGCTGCCGGAGGCCGCCCGATGACGCCCGTGTTGAAGGACCGGGCCGCCGCCCTCATCCGCGCCTATACGGAGGCCGGGCTCATGATCGCCACCGCCGAATCCTGCTCGGGAGGCCTCGTGGCAGGTCTCCTGACGGAGATCGCCGGCTCATCCCGCGTGGTCGAGCGGGGCTTCGTCACCTACTCGAACGAAGCCAAAACGGAGCTGATCGGCGTTCCGGCCGACCTCATCGCCGCCCATGGCGCCGTGAGCGAGCCTGTGGCCCGGGCCATGGCGGAGGGAGCGCTCGCCCGCTCCCGCGCGGATGTGGCGGTGGCGATCACGGGCATCGCAGGGCCGGGCGGAGGGTCGGCTCACAAGCCGGTGGGTCTGGTTCATTTCGGCCTCGCCGCGAAGGGCCGCGCCACGCGGCATCTGGAGCGGCGCTACGGCGATCTTGGGCGCGAGGGGGTTCGGGCGAGCGCGGTCGAGGAAGCGCTCGGGCTGCTCGAAGAGGCGCTATCGCCGGCCTAGCGCCGCCCGGCATCTCGCCGGAGGAGGATCGTCGGGGCGAGGATCGATCTGCGCCGAACCGGCGCGGCCGGTCTCAGGCGGCGCGATGGTCGACGTCGTCCTTTTGCGCGGCGGCCTTCTCGGTCTGGGCGACCGCCAGGACCCCGCGGAGGGCCTCGACCTGTTCGGTGGTCGCGCCGTCCACGTCGAGATCACGCTGCCGGTGAGCCACGAGGAGAGCCGTTCCGAGCGCCAAGGCGCTTCCGCCGAACGGGGCCGCGGCAAGACCCAGCAGGACGCCGTGTGTCCCACTCACGTAGCTGAAGGTGAAGCCCCCGCCGATGAGCGCCGAAAAGAGAAGAGGAAACACCGCGCAACCCTCGATTTCGATCCCACGAGAGTTGAACAGGGATCCCGCATGAGCAAGCGCCGACGGTGCTGACGACCGCGCAAAAGCACATGTTTCGAGGGCCTTGGTTTCTGCATTCTAAACGGTTTTCAAGTTTTTCTTGAGAATGGCCCCGCAACGGGAGGGCGCCCCGATCGGAGGCGGAGCGCGGCCGCCGACAGGGTGGCCTCAGGCCACCGCGGACCGCCCGTAGATCCGGTCCGCCCGCTCCTCGAAGGCCTGCGTGAAGCGCCGGAAGGCCTTGTCGAACATCGTGCCCATGAGGAGACCGAGCGCGAAGCTGCGGAACTCGTAGTTGATGAAGAACTCGACGTCGCAGCCGGTCGAGGTCTCCCGGAAGGTCCAGCGGTTCTCGAGATACTTGAACGGCCCGTCCACGTATTCGACAAGGATGCGCATCGCCGGCCGGTCGAGGGTGACCCGGCTCGTGAAGCTCTCCTTGATCGCCTTGTAGCCGACGCTCATCGCCGCCACGAGCACCTCGCCGCCCTCCTCATTCGGGGTCCGGCGCAAGACCCGCAGGGACTCGCAGAGCGGCAGGAACTCGGGGTAGCGCTCCACATCCGCCACGAGGGCGAACATCTGCTCGGGCGAATGCCTCACGGGCCGCACGGTGCGGAAAGTCGGCATCGAGCCCTCGCCTTAGACCTTGGCGAGCCGCGCGGCTTTGAGCTTCGCGAAATCCTCGCCCGCATGATGCGACGACCGGGTGAGCGGCGTCGCGGAGACGAGGTGGAAACCCTTGGCGTAGGCGGTGGTTTCGTAGGCCTTGAACTCCTCCGGCGTGACAAAGCGAACCACGGGATGATGCTTCTTGGTCGGCTGGAGGTACTGGCCGATGGTCATGAAGTCCACGTCCGCCGAGCGCAGGTCGTCCATGAGCTGGAGCACCTCGTTCCGCTCCTCCCCGAGGCCCACCATGATGCCGGACTTGGTGAAGATGGTAGGGTCGATCTCCTTCACGCGCTGCAGGAGGCGGATGGAGTGGAAGTAGCGGGCGCCGGGCCGCACCTTGAGATACTTCGAGGGCACCGTCTCGAGGTTGTGGTTGAACACGTCGGGCCGCGCCGCGACGACCACCTCGAGGGCGCCGTCCTTGCGCAGGAAATCCGGGGTGAGAACCTCGACGGTGGTTTTCGGGCTGCGGGCCCGGATCGCCAGGATCACGTCCGAGAAGTGCTGGGCGCCGCCGTCGGCGAGGTCGTCCCGGTCGACGGAGGTGATCACCACGTGCTCGAGCCCGAGCTTCTGCACTGCCAGGGCCACGCTCTCGGGCTCGCTCCGGTCGAGGGGTTGGGGCAGGCCGGTCTTCACGTTGCAGAAGGCGCAGGCGCGGGTGCACGTGTCGCCCATGATCATGAAGGTGGCGTGCTTCTTCTCCCAGCACTCGCCGATATTGGGGCAGCCCGCCTCCTCGCAGACCGTGACGAGCTTGTTCTCCTTCACGATCCGGTTGGTCTCGGCCCATTTGGGGGAGCCTGGCGCCTTCACGCGGATCCAGTCGGGCTTGCGCAGGATCGGCTGGTCCGGCCGGTGCGCCTTCTCGGGGTGGCGCGGACGGCTGTCCTTGTTCAGAAGATCGAGAACCACGGCCATGGAGACACCTGAAGCGGCGGGAGGGCAGATCATCCCGCTTTCCGGTGACTTAAGTCTTTCAAGGCCCCACCGCAAATGACGTGGTGTCATCCCGGGGCCGCGTTCGGGCCCCTAGTAGGTGGCCCGGTGCCCGGTGACGGCCCGGAAGAGCACGATGAGGAGGGTCGCGCCGGCCGCGGCCGCGAGGAGCGAGCCCCAGAAGCCCCGGACGGAGATGCCGAGGGTGCCGGCGAGAAAGCCGCCGATGAAGGCGCCGGCGATGCCGATGACGATGTTCGTCAGAAGCCCGTGATCGGAGCGCGTGACCTTCTCGGCGAGCCACCCCGCCAGCGCCCCGATGATGAGCATCGCGAAGAAGCCGACGCCTTCCATGTCCCGTCTCCTTGAATCCTGCGGAACATAACGATGGTCGGACGTTTTTGTTGCAGTCCGGCCACAGCCGGCGCCGGGGAGGGTCAGCGGCGGGCGGCGGCCTTCTTGTCGAGCTCCCCCGGCCGCACCTCGCGGGCCATGGCGTCGAGCACGGCGTTGACGAGCCCCGGCTCGTCCTCCCCGTAGAAGCCGTGGGTCACATCCACGTATTCGGTGATCACCACGCGGGCCGGCACGTCCTTGCGGAACATGAGCTCGTAGCCCCCGGCCCGCAGGATGGCGCGGAGCACCGCCTCGACCCGCGCGAGCGGCCAGCCGGCGGCGAGGGCCGCGTCGATCTTCACGTCGATGGCGCGCTGGTTCTCCACGACGCCGGACAGGACGTTGCGGAAGAAATCCGTGTCGGAGGGCTGGAAGGCGATGCCCTCCACCTCGCGGCCGATCCAAAAGGCTTCGAACTCCGCGAAGGCGTCGATCACGCCCTTGCCGGCGATGTCCATCTGATAGAGCGCCTGCACGGCGGCGAGGCGCGCCGCGGAACGCTCGGCGGGTTTGGTCATCGGGCGGCCTCCTCAGCCTTTTTCTTGACGCGCAAGACCGCGAGAGCCGCCTCCGCCGCCCCGCCGCCCTTATTCAATTCGTTGACCCGCGCCCGGGTCCAGGCCTGCTCCTCGTTTTCGACCGTGAGAATGCCGTTGGCGAGGGGGATGCGGCGGGCGACCGAGAGATCCATGAGGGCCCGCGCGCTCTCCCCCGCGACGATGTCGTAATGGCCCGTGTCGCCGCGGATCACGCAGCCGAGCGTCACCACCGCATCGAAGGGCCGGCCCTGCCGCTCCGCCGCGTCGAGGAGGATCGCCACGGTCTGAGGAATTTCGAGCGCCCCGTCCACCGTCGCCACCTCGGCCCGGGCCTGCGCCTTCTCGAGCACCGCGTTGACGCCGCTGAGGAGCTCGTCCGCGATGCCCTCGTAGTAGCGGGCCTCAACGACGAGCACGCGGGCGCCGGGAATGGAGCCGCGGTGGGGGCGATGGGCGGGAGGATGGGAGACCATGGCGGAACCGTTCGCGGTGAGGTGTCCTCATCCTGAGGGTTTCGCCTCAGCGAAACGTCTCGAAGGACGAGGACGCCGGATCCAGCGTGCACTGGAGACGCCCTCGTCCTTCGAGATGCCGCCTCCGGCGGCTCCTCAGGATGAGGGCTGTGAGGTCGCGTCCCCTACCCTGCCGGCCGCGCTTCCGCAAGGCGCGCGGCGTAGCGGGCCATGAGGTCGACCTCGAGGTTCAGGCGGTCGCCCGTATCGCGCTCGCCCCAGGTGGTGACGCCGAGGGTGTGCGGGATGATGAGCACCGAGAACACGTCGTCCGCCACTGTGTTGACGGTGAGCGACGTCCCGTCGAGGCAGACGCTGCCCTTCTCGGCGATGTAGCGGGAGAGCTGGCGGGGCGCCCGGATGTCGAAGCGCGCCGTCGGTCCCCAGGGCTCGTCGCCCGCCGTGATGACGGAGCGCAGGATCACCGTCGCGATGCCGTCCACATGGCCGGTGACGATGTGGCCGCCGAGCTCGTCGCCGATCTTCAGGGAGCGTTCGAGGTTCACCCGGGTGCCGGGCGCCCACTCGCCGACGGTGGTGCGGGCGAGGGTCTCGGCAGCGGCGTCGACCTCGAACCAGCAGCCGCCCTCGCGCGGGCCGAAATCCACCACCGTGAGGCAGGGCCCGCCGCAGGCGATGGAGGCGCCGAGGGTGATCGTGTCCGGGTCGTAGGAGGCATGGAGGCGCAGGCGCTTCAGCGTGCCAGGCTCGCCCTGCACGGAGACGATCTCCCCCAAGTCGGTGACGATGCCGGTGAACATCAGGAAACTCCTCCAACTCGGCGATGGGCCGCGGCGGCCATCAGCGAGCCCTCTCGAAGATGTCGAGCTGATCGGCCCCGAGATCCTCCGAGCCGACATGATGAAAGCTTTCGACGAGCGCTCGCTCGAGCCGGGCCCCGAGCGCCGGGATGCCGGGCTCGCCCAGCGCCGTGCGGCTCGTCGCGAGCGCGAAGGTGTCGACGAGGTCGGCCTCGATCAGGGCCTCCCCGATAGCAGGCCCGCCCTCGCTGAACACCCGGGTGAGGCCGCGGGTGGCGAGGAGCTTCAAGGCCGCCCGAAGATCGACCCGGTGGCCGGAGGCCTCGACCCGCATCACCTCGACGCCGGCGGCGACGAGGGCGCGCTCCGCCTCGACGGGGGAGGCTTCGGCCGCGACGACCCAGGTCGGGATCTCCCCGGCCGTGGCGACGAGCCGGCTCGCGGGCGGCAGGCGAAGGCCCGAGTCGATCACGACCCGCAGGGGTGAGCGATTCTCGAGGCCAGGCAGGCGCACATTCAGCAGAGGGTCGTCCGCCAGGATGGTGCCGATGCCCACCATGATGGCATCGTGATGGGCCCGCAGCAGATGCGTGCGCCCGTTCGAGACCTCGCCCGAGATCAGGAGCCGCGGGCCGCTGCGGCGCGCGGCGTAGCCGTCCGCCGTGCGGGCGAATTTCAGCATCACGGAGGGTCGGCCCTCCGTCACCCGCAGCACGTGGCCGCGATGGGCCCGCGCGGCATCCTCGGCCAGCACGTCCCCCGTCACCTCGACGCCCGCGGCCTTGAGGCGGGCGAAGCCCGTGCCGTGGGCGAAGGGGCTCGGGTCCGGCGCGCCGATCACGAGCCGGCGGATGCCGCTCTCCAGGATGAGATCCGTGCAGGATGCGCCGAAATCCCGTTTCGAGCGGGACGAGCAGGGTTCGAGGGTGACGTAGAGGGTCGCCCCCCGCGCGGCGTCGCCTGCCTGTTCGAGGGCGACGCGCTCCGCATGGGGGCGGCCGCCGGGCTGCGTCACGCCCTGTCCGACGATCGCCGGCTCCCCGCCCCGATCCGCCACCACGACCGCGCCGACGGAGGGGTTCGGCCAGGTGAGGCCGAGATGGCGGTCGCCGAGCGCGAGGGCGAGGCGCATGAAGCGCCTGTCCTCCTCCGCGCGGGCGTCGGGACGGGGCGCCGCGAGCGGGGACGCGCTCATGGCTCCGGCGCGGCCTTGCGCCGGCGCAGGGGCTTCTCGGGAACGTCCGGCGCCTCGCTCCCTGCGAGCTGGCCGATGATGTCGCCGAAATCCTTGGCCTCGCTGAAATCCTTGTAGACCGAGGCGAAGCGCACATAAGCCACGTCGTCGAGGCCCTTGAGACCCTCCATGACGAGTTCGCCCACGGCTTTCGTCGGCACCTCGCCATCCGTCATGCTCTCGAGCTGGCGCACGACCCCGTTGATCATGCGCTCGACGCGCTCGGGCTCCACGGGGCGCTTGCGCAGGGCCACCTCGACGGAGCGCTGCAGCTTGTCGCGGTCGAAGGGCACCCGGCGGCCGGAGCGCTTCACCACGAAGAGCTCGCGCAATTGCACGCGCTCGAAGGTGGTGAACCGCCCGCCGCAATCCGGGCAGATGCGCCGGCGGCGGATGGCGGAGGCATCGTCCGTCGGCCGCGAATCCTTCACCTGGGTGTCGAGGCTGCTGCAATAGGGGCAGCGCATGAAGGGCTCGCCTAGCCGTAGATCGGGAAGCGCCGGGTGAGGTCGTGGACCTTCTCCTGCACGGCCTTCTCGACGGCGTCGTTCGCCGCATCGCCGTTGCGGGCAAGCCCGTCCAGGGTCTCGACGACGAGTTCGCCCACCCGGCGGAACTCGGCGATGCCGAAGCCCCGGGAGGTGGCAGCCGGCGTGCCGAGGCGGATGCCGGAGGTCACCATCGGCTTTTCAGGGTCGAAGGGCACCCCGTTCTTGTTGCAGGTGATGTGCGCGCGCCCGAGCGAGGCCTCGGCCGCCTTGCCGGTGAGGCGCTTGGGGCGCAGGTCCACTAGCATCAGGTGGTTGTCCGTGCCGCCCGCCACGATGGCGTAGCCGCCCGCCAGCACCGTGTCGGCGAGCGCCTTGGCGTTCTCCACAACCGCGCGGGCATAGAGCTTGAACTCCGGCCGCAGGGCCTCGCCGAAGGCCACGGCTTTGGCCGCGATCACGTGCATCAGAGGCCCGCCCTGGAGCCCCGGGAAGATCGCCGAGTTGAACTTCTTGGCAAGGTCCTCCTCGTTGGTGAGGATCATGCCGCCGCGTGGACCGCGCAGGGTCTTGTGGGTCGTCGTCGTCACCACGTGGGCGTGCGGGAAGGGCGAGGGATGGGCACCGCCCGCCACGAGGCCCGCGAAATGCGCGATGTCGACCATGAAAAAGGCGCCGACCTCGTCGGCGATCTCGCGGAAGCGCGCGAAGTCCCAGTGCCGCGAATAGGCCGAGCCGCCGGCGACGATCACCTTCGGCTTGTGCTCGCGGGCGAGCTGCGCCACCTCGTCCATGTCGATGAGCTGGTCGTCGGGCCGCACCTTGTAGCTCACCACGTTGAACCACTTGCCCGACATGTTCACGGGCGAGCCGTGGGTGAGGTGACCGCCGCAGGCGAGATCGAGGCCCATGAAGGTGTCGCCCGGCTTCATAAGGGCCATGAACACGGCCTGGTTGGCCTGGGAGCCGGAATTGGGCTGCACGTTGGCGAAGCGGCAATCGAAGAGGCGCTTGGCGCGCTCGATGGCGAGCTCCTCCGCCATGTCGACAAACTGGCAGCCGCCATAATAGCGCCGGCCCGGATAGCCCTCCGCGTACTTGTTGGTGAGCACGGAGCCCTGGGCCTCCAGCACCGCCCGGGAGACGATGTTCTCGGAGGCGATGAGCTCGATCTCGTCCCGCTGGCGGCCAAGCTCCAGGCCCACCGCCCGGGCGATCTCGGGGTCCGTGTCGGCCAGACCCGCCGAGAAGAATGAGTTCGACAGGTGGTTCGGGGCCTGGGACGCGCTCATGGGTGCCTGCCTTGTCTCGCCCCCAAGAGGTGGGGGCGTCGGGTGCGGTCGGGCCTAGATATGGGGATGCCGCACTTCTTCGCGAATGGGGCGGCCATACCATGCGTCGGCATGGCGCGCAAAGCCGATCTGGCCTTGTCCCGCCCCCGCGCCAGTTGGCATTAAGAGGCTTGCAGGAGGCGCGGGATGGAGGGCGGTGTCATTTGGGTGAGCATCATCCTCGGCCTGATGACCCTCGCCGGCTTGGCGCTCGGGGTCGCCGTGATGATGCGGCGGGGCCGCTCCAAATGAAAAGAGGGGCCCGAAGGCCCCTCCCCGATCCTCAGTTGAGGAACATCTCCTCGTCCGGCTCCAGCGGCACCCGGCTCGCGACCGGGATCGCGTTGCCGAAGCCGTCGCGGTTGTAGATGTCGTCCCGGAACTGCACGAGCCCGTCCGGGGTCGCCCAGGCGGTCACGTAGGTCCAGTACACGTTGGGCGGGTTGGCGATCTTGGCGTCGATCCGATCGCCGGAGCGGAACACGGCGTCGATCTGCTCGCGGTCCCAGCCGGGCGTATCCTTCAACAGCCACTGGATGTAGTCGCGCACGTTCTGCAAGCGCACGCAGCCCGAGGATACGAAGCGGAAATCGTCGCCGAAGATGCCCTTCGACGGGGTGTCGTGCATGTAGACCCCGTGCGGGTTCGGGATGTTGATGCGCACGAAGCCCATGGAGTTGAGTTCGCCGCCCGGATCCTGCCGGAAGCGGTAGCGCGTCGCCTCGTCGGAGAACCAGTTGACCTGGGAGGGCGGGATCTCCTGGTCGCCGCGGAAGATGCGGATCTTGTTGTCCGTGAGGTAGTTCGGCTCCTTCTGCATCTTGGGGATGAGATCCTTGCGGATGATGGAGGCCGGCACGGTCCAGAACGGGTTGAAGTTCACTTCCGTGATCTTGGACGACAGGATCGGCGACTGGCGGTCGATCTTGCCCACCCCCGCCGCGTGGCGCGAATGGACGACGCCGCCCTCCACGGTCTCGACGAGGGCCGCGGGGATGTTCACCACCACGTAGCGCTGGCCGAGATTGCCCGAGTGGGAGCGCAGGCGCACGATGTTGAGTTCGAGCTGCTTGAGGCGCACGTCCACCGGCACGTTCATGGCCGTGATGGTCGGCCCGTTGAGCGCGCCGGTGGCGTTGAGGCCGTGGCGCGCCTGGAAGCGGCGCACGCCCGCCTCGACGTAAGAATCGTAGATCGGCGACGAACCGGCCGCCGGGTCGAGGTCGCCCGTCACGATGAGCCGCTGGCGCAGGGCCACCACCTCGGGGGTCTTCGCGCCGACGCGCAGGTTGCTCGACACGCGCAGGGGCTCCCAGCCGCCCCGGGCCGCGATGTCGCGGTACTGGTCGATCACCTGCTCGGTGGCGGCGAGGGTCTGGGGGGAGAGCACCGGAGTCGTGGAGCGCTGGACGCGGGTGCGCGACACCGCCTCGTAGTTCTGGCTCCACTCAGCCTGCTGGGCGATGACGCCCGTGGCAGGCGTGAACACAAGGGCGAGCGATCCGGTCAGGAGGGTTCGACGAGACAACATGATCCGCAGGCTCTTCTTTCATTCGACGTTGGCGGGAACGGTCTGGTCCCGATGTCCGCTGGCGTCCCGATTCTTCGATGCCGGGATAGGTTTAACGGACGGTGTTCAGAACGGAAAACATCGGGGCGGCAATAAGGCAAGTCACGGCTCCGTCAGCGGCCAAGCTGGCGGGAACGGGCCGGTGAGGCCCTGGGGTCACACCCCGGCGAGAGCCCGCCTTTTCGGGACCCCGCTAAGCCCTTGTTCCGCAAAGCTTGGCCGTGGGAAGCCCCGGTCGCGCTCCGATGATAGGCTGCGCCCGTCGCCCGCCCCGTCGTCAGTCCTTCAGGGCGATCGTCGTTTCGATCACATGTTCGAGGGCGGCATCCTCGGAGGTGAGGGTCATCTTGAGCCGCAGCGTGTCGCCCCTGACCGCCCCGTCCCGGACCACCCGCTCGATCTCCCGCTGGGAGGTGACGCCCACCTCCTTCAAGAACTTGCGGATCGCCATGTTGAACTTCTCCTCATCCATCGGAACCCTCCTCTCTTCGGCCGTGCCTCGCGGGGTGCGGACCGCCCGCTGCCCCGTCGCCCATCATGAATCCGTTCTCACGACCGCGCGGCGCCGCCCGCGTTCGGAAAGAAGAGCTGCTGGCCGTCGATCCGGTAGGCGGCGATGGCCCTTTGCCCCTCCCCCGAGACGAGCCAGTCCACGAAGGCCTGGGCGTCGGCGGCCTTCACCTGCGGGTGCCTGGCCGGGTTCACCGCCATGACGCCGTACTGGTTGAAGAGCCGCTGGTCGCCCTCGATCAGAACCGCAAGCTCGCCGCGGTTCTTGAAGGGGAGCCACGTGCCGCGGTCGGAGAGCACATAGGCATTCTGGGCGGAGGCCGTGTTGAGGGCCGGCCCCATGCCCTGGCCGATCTCCTTGTACCAATCACCCCGGAGGGCCCCGGGGTCGAGGCCCGCCTGGCTCCAGTAGCGCAGCTCCGCCGCATGGGTGCCGGACTTGTCGCCCCGCGAGACGAAGGGAGCCTTCGCGGCGGCGATCCGCCGGAAGCCCTCGGCGACGTCCCGGCCCGAGGCCTTCGCGGGATCGCCCTTGGGGCCGACGACCACGAAATCGTTGGACATGACCGGCAGGCGCTTTGCCGCGAAGCCCTCGGCCACGAACTTCTCCTCCGCGGCCGTGTCGTGGACGAACACCACGTCGGCATCCCCGCGCCGCCCGATGTCGAGCGCCTGGCCCGTCCCTACCGCGACCACCTTCACGGCGATGCCGGTCTTCGCCGTGAAGAGCGGCAGCAGGTGGCCGAAGAGGCCGGACTGCTCGGTGGATGTTGTGGAAGCCACCGTGATGGAGCGCTCCTGCGCCGCGGCGCCGAACGACAGCGCGACGGCGGCCGCGAGGCCGAGAAACAGGCGACGATGCAGCATGAGGGCTCTCCGGTTGGCGCCCCACCATAAGGGCGGCGAACCGAAGCGCAAGTCCTTGCCGAACCTCGCCTTTTCGCCCGCCGGGCCATAAGCGAAGGTTATGACCCTAGTTCACCTGAACGTCGACGACGCCGGGTACGGCCCTGAGCGCACCGGCGACCTGGGGCGAGGCCATGTAGCGGCCGGGGAGCTTCACCTCGACCTCCTGCTTCACGTCGTCGAGGATGAGGATGAGGGTCACCTCCCCCTCCCCCTTGGCCTTCAGGCGCTCCTGCACCGAGAAGATCGGCCGCTCGTCGCGCAGAAAGATGCGCATGCCCTTCTGGTGCTTCGCCACCGCCTCGTCGAGGCGCTCGGCGGTGCCGATCCGCGCCCGCACCTCCTCGCCCTCGACCCCCGCCTGCAGGATGAGGAGCACCGCCGCGCCCGGTTCCAGGATGTCCCGGTATTGCTGCAGGCCCTCGGAGAACACGATGGCCTCGAAATGCCCGGTCTGATCCGACAGGTTGATGATGCCCATTTTGTTGCCGGTCTTGGTGCGCCGCTCCTGCCGGTCGAGCACCGTCGCGGCGACCTTGCCGACCGCGTTGCCGGCCTTCACGGAGCGGCAGAACTCCACCCAGCTCTGCACGTTGAGGCGCTTCAGCATGTCGCCGTATTCATCGAGCGGGTGCCCCGACAGGAAGAAGCCTACCGCATCGTATTCCCGCTGGAGCCGCTCCGCGGCCGGCCAGGGCTGATAATCCGGAATGCGCAGCTGCACGTCCGCGGAGGCGACGCCGCCGAACATGTCCATCATGCCGCCGGCCTGCGCGGTCGCCGCCTGCTGGGCGAGGCTCATCATGGATTCGACGGCGGCGCAGGCCTTCGCCCGGTTGGGGTCCAGTTCGTCGAGGGCGCCCGCCGCGATGAGGTTTTCGAGGGTGCGCTTGTTGAGGAGCCGCGGGTTGATTCGCCGCGCGAGGTCCGCAAGGCTCTTGAAGGGCTTGTCGCCCCGCGCCTCGATGAGGCTTTCCACAGCCTGCCGGCCGACGCCCTTCACGGCCGCGAGCGCGTAGCGGATCGAGCCCACCCCTTGAGCGTCGTAGGCGACCTCGAACAGGACGTCCGAGCGGTTGACGGAGGGCGGCTCGACGGGGATGCCGAGGCGCTGGGCCTCGCGGCGGAATTCCGAGAGCTTGTCGGTGTTGTCGAGGTCCATGGTCATGGAGGCCGCGAGGAACTCGACCGGGTGATTGGCCTTCAGGTAGGCGGTCTGGAAGGCGACAAGCGCATAGGCCGCCGCGTGGCTCTTGTTGAAGCCGTAATCGGCGAACTTCGCGAGAAGGTCGAAGATCTCGTTGGACTTCGCCTTCTCGATCCCGTTCTCGAGGCAGCCCTTCACGAAGCGGTCGCGCTGCGCGTCCATCTCCGCCTTGATCTTCTTGCCCATGGCGCGGCGCAGAAGGTCGGCGTCGCCGAGCGAATAGCCCGCAAGGACCTTCGCCACCTCCATCACCTGCTCCTGGTAGACGATGATCCCGAAGGTCTCCTTCAGGATCGGCTCCAGCTTCGGGTGGAGGTACCAGCTGTCCCGGTTGTGCTCGTCCTTGCCGAGCTTGCGGGCGCAATAGACCGGGATGTTCGCCATCGGGCCCGGACGGTAGAGCGCGACGAGGGCGATGATGTCGGTGAACCGGTCGGTCTCCATCTCGACCAGGGCTTTTCGCATGCCGGCGCTTTCCACCTGGAACACGCCCACTGTCTCGCCGCGGCGCAGGGGCTCGTAGGTGGTCTGGTCGTCGAGGGGCAGGGCCGAGAGGTCGACCTCGACGCCCTTGCGGCGGATGAGGTCGACGGCGCGGCGGAGCACTGTCAGGGTCTTGAGGCCGAGGAAGTCGAACTTCACGAGGCCCGCCTGCTCCACCCATTTCATGTTGAACTGGGTGACCCGCATGCCGGTCTTCGGGTCTCGGTAGAGCGGGACCAGCTCCTCGAGGGGCCGGTCGCCGATGACGACGCCCGCCGCGTGGGTCGAGGCGTGCCGGTGCAGGCCCTCGAGCTTCTGCGCGATGTCCATGAGGCGCGCGACGACAGGCTCCTCCTCGATGGCCGCCTGCAGCTTCGGCTCGCCCTCGATCGCCTGCTTCAGGGTCACGGGATTGGCCGGGTTCTGCGGCACGAGCTTCGTAAGCTTGTCGACCTGCCCGTAGGGCATCTCCAGCACGCGGCCGACGTCGCGCAGAACGCCGCGGGCGAGGAGCGTGCCGAAGGTGATGATCTGCGCCACCTGCCGCTCGCCGTAGCGCTGCTTCACGTACTCGATCACCTGCTCGCGCCCGTCGACGCAAAAGTCGATGTCGAAGTCCGGCATCGAGACGCGCTCGGGGTTGAGGAAGCGCTCGAAGAGCAGGCTGAACCGGAGCGGATCGAGGTCCGTGATGGTGAGCGCATAGGCGACGAGCGAGCCCGCGCCCGAGCCGCGGCCGGGACCGACGGGGATGTCGTTGTCCTTCGCCCACTTGATGAAGTCGGCCACGATGAGGAAGTAGCCCGGATACTTCATGCGCTGGATGACGCCGACCTCGAAGGCGAGGCGGTCCCAGTAATCCTGCTCGCTGAGCCCCGGCGCCGGCCCATGAGCCTCGAGGCGCTTCTTGAGCCCGTCCTCGGCCTGCCGCCGCAGCTCCTCGCCCTCGTCGAGGGCGGCCCCGTCCGCGACGGTGCCGAACATGGGCAGGATGGGCTTGCGGGTGGCGACCCGGTAGGAGCACCGCATCGCGATCTCGACGGAGGCGTGGAGCGCATCCGGCAGGTCCGCGAAGAGCTTCATCATCTCGGCGCGGGTCTTGAAGTTGTGCTCAGGTGAGAGGCGGCGGCGGTTGTCGTCCGAGACGATGCGCCCCTCCGCGATGGCGAGCAGCGCGTCGTGCGCCTCGTAATCGGCGCTCTTGCCGAAGAAGGGCTCGTTGGCGGCGACGAGGGGCAGACGGTTGCGGTCGGCGAGCGCGATGAGCTCGGCCTCGACGTGCCGCTCGGCGTCGAGGCCATGGCGCTGGATCTCGATGTAGAGCCCGTTGCCGAAGGCCTGCTTCAGGAGATCGAGCCGCGCCTGCGCGAGGTCGCGCTTTCCCTGAGCGAGGGCCGTGTCGAGCGGTCCGGTGAGCCCGCCCGTGAGGCAGATGAGGCCGCGCCCGTGCTCGCCGAGCGCCGCCGCCGCGACCCGGGGCGCATCCCCGAGGGGCACGTCGAAATAGGCCCGGCTCGCGAGCTGCATGAGGTTGCCGTAGCCCTCCTCGCTCTGCGCGAGGAGCACGATGTTGGCGCATTGCGGAACGCTGCCGCGCACCGTCGGGTCCGCCTCCTCGAAGCATACGAGGAGCTGCATGCCGGCGATGGGCTGAATGCCCATGCCGGAGAGCTTCTCGGAGAATTCGAGGGCCCCGAAGAGATTGTTGGTGTCGGTCAGCGCCAGGGCGGGCTGCTTGTCGGCCGCCGCGAGCTTGGCGAGGTCGCCGATCTTGAGCGCTCCTTCGAGGAGCGAGTAGGACGAGTGCACGTGGAGGTGAACGAAGCCGATTTCCTTCAACACACGCGTCATCGCTGCCTGCCTTGCATCCCGCAGCCCCTCGTAACCATGGCACGAGGGGCGGGCGAGTCCCGAGTCGGAAGCGGCGTAGGACCGTTATCCGCTGTGGATTGCGGGCATCAGGCCATGGGCCCGAGGATCAGCGCCCACAGCACGACGGCGGTGCCGAAGGTGGCGAGCGAGGCGATCTCGGCGGCGGTGACGAGGGCTGTGCGGATCATCGTGGGCTCCCTGTTCCTATGATGTTCATTCTTGTTCGTTGTTCGTTCCTTGTAAACGCGGGATTCGGGTGACGTTTCATCGTGGTTGACGGATCGTTAGGAGCGCAGGAACGCGCTTAATCCCTCTCCCCCGGAGGCAGAGGGATCGCTCGCGTAGCGGGCAGGGAGCATGGGCCGTGGCGCCCCAGCCTGTCATTCCGGGCGCCGCAGGCGAGCCCGGAACCCATAAACACTCATTTGTGCAGAAACAGGCGCACCAGCGCCGAGCGCGTTCTCATACTGAGGTGCTCATGGGTTCCGGGCTCCGCTGCGCGGCCCCGGAATGACAGCGGTCGGAGGAACACGACTTCTGCGTTGCCCCTCAGGGCATCTGCACCACGAGGCCGTCCTTGATCGTCACCCGGCGGTCCATCTTCGCGGCAAGGTCCATGTTGTGCGTCGCGATGAGCGCAGCGAGGCGCGAGGCGCGCACGATGGCGACGAGGGTCTGGAAGACGTGGCCCGAGGTGTGGGGGTCGAGGTTGCCGGTGGGCTCGTCGGCGAGGAGAACCCGCGGGGCGTTCGCCACCGCGCGGGCGATCGCGACGCGCTGCTGCTCGCCGCCCGAGAGCTCGCCCGGCCGGTGATCGAGTCGTTTGCCGAGCCCCAGGAACGTGAGGAGCTGCCCTGCCCGCTCCCGCGCCTCGGTCTTCGAGAGCCCGCGGATGATCTGGGGCATCACCACGTTCTCGACCGCCGAGAATTCCGGCAGGAGATGGTGGAACTGGTAGACGAAGCCGAGATCGTGCCGGCGCACCCGGGTGCGCCCGGCATCGTCCATCTTGGCGGTGGGCCGCCCGCCGACGAAGACCTCGCCGCCATCGGGCTTCTCGAGCAGCCCCGCCACGTGGAGGAGCGTCGACTTGCCGGTGCCGGAGGGCGCCACGAGCGCCACGATCTCGCCGGGCCAGATCGCCAGATCGGCGCCCCGCAGCACCTCGAGATGGGTCTCGCCCTGCGGATAGCGGCGCTCCACCTTGGCGAGATAGAGCGCGGGCTGCTGCTGCTGACCCGCCATCAGCCGTACCGGAGCGCTTCGACGGGGTCGAGCTTCGCGGCCCGCCAAGACGGATAGAGGGTCGCGAGGAGCGACAGCACCATCGCCATGAACAGCACCGTGAGCACCTCGCTCGTGTTCACCTCCGCGGGGAGCCGGCTGAGGAAGTAGAGCTCCGCCGGGAAGAGGTTCGTGCTCGTCAGGTTCGAGATGAAGCTTCGGATGGTCTCGACGTTGAGGGCGAGCACGAGGCCGAGGGTGAAGCCTGCGATCGTCCCGACGATGCCGATGGAGGCGCCCGTGATGAGGAACACCCGCATGATGGCGCCCCGCGTCGCCCCCATGGTGCGCAGGATCGCGATGTCGCTCGACTTGTCCTTCACGAGCATGATGAGCCCGGAGATGATGTTGAGCGCCGCCACCAGCACGATGAGGGTGAGGATGAGGAACATCACGTTCCGCTCCACCTCGAGGGCGGCGAAGAAGGTGCGGTTGCGCTGCCGCCAGTCGGTGAGGAGCACCGGGCGCCCGGCGGTTTCCTCGATGGCGAGGCGCGCTTCGTCCACCCGGTCGGCGTCGTTGAGGAAGACCTCGATGACGTTCACGTCGCCGTCGCGGTTGAAGTAGCTCTGCGCTTCGGAGAGCGGCATGTAGACGAAGGTGGCGTCGAACTCGGACATGCCGATCTCGAACACCGCCGCCACCGGATAGCCCTTCACCCGCGGCGCCGTGCCGAAGGGCGTGGTGGCGCCCCGGGGCGTGATGAGGGTGAGGGTGTCGCCGGCCTGGAGCGACAGGGATTCGGCGAGCCGCCGCCCGATGGCGACGCCTCCCGAATTATCGAAGTTCTCCAGGGTGCCCTGGCGCAGGTTGCCGGAGATCGCCGTGATGCGCCCCATATCCTCGCCGCGCACGCCGCGCACGAGGACGCCCGAGCCGTTGTACTGCGACGATCCGAAGGCCTGCCCCTCCACCATCGGGATCGCCCGGCGCACACCCGGTGTCGCCGCGACCCGCGCGGCCACCGCCGCATAGTCGTTGAGCGGCGATTCGATGGGCGCGATGAAGATGTGGCCGTTGATGCCGACGATCTTGTCGAGCAGCTCCTTGCGGAAGCCGTTCATCACCGAGAGCACCACGATGAGGGTCGCGACGCCGAGCATGATGCCGAGAAAGGAGAAGCCCGCGATCACCGACACGAATCCCTCGCGCCGGCGCGTGCGCAGGTAGCGCCCCGCGAGCATCCACTCGAAGGGCGCGAAGGCCTTCGTCTTCATCACCTGCTGCTTGTCGGCCATGCTTACCCGCGCCCGGTGAGGCGCGCCACCACGGCGTCGAGCGGCAGCGATTCCTTCTCGCCGCCCGCCCGGGCCTTCAGTTCGACTTTGCCCTCGGCGAGGCCCTTCGGTCCAACGAGAATCTGAAACGGCACACCGATCAGATCCGCCGTGGCGAACTTCGCGCCCGGCCGCTCGTCGCGGTCGTCGTAGAGGACGTCCCGCCCCGCCGCCGTGAGGTCGGCGTAAAGCCGCGCGCAGGCCGCGTCCGTCCCGGCATCGCCCGCCTTGAGGTTCAGGATCACCGCGTCGAAGGGCGCCACGGCCTGCGGCCAGATGATGCCGTTCTCGTCGTGGCTCGCCTCGATGATCGCCGCGATGAGGCGGCTCGGGCCGATGCCGTATGAGCCCATATGGACCTCGTGCTCCTGCCCGTCGGGGCCCATCACCTTGGCTCCCATGGGGGCCGAGTACTTGGTGCCGAAATAGAAGATGTGCCCGACCTCGATGCCGCGGGCCGACATCTTGCTCTGCGCCGGCACGGCCTCGAAGGCCGCCGCGTCGTGCATCTCGGAGGTGGCGGCGTAAAGCGAGGTCCAGCGGTCGACGGTCCCCTGGAGGCCCGCGACGTCGTCGAAATCCGTGTCCGCGCCCGGCACCTCGAAGGTGAGATAGTCGCCGTGGCAGAACACCTCGCTCTCGCCCGTGGAGGCGAGGATGATGAACTCGTGCGAGAGGTCGCCGCCGATGGGTCCGGTATCGGCCCGCATCGGGATCGCCTTCAGGCCCATGCGGGCGAAGGTGCGAAGATAGGCGACGAACATCTTGTTGTAGGAGTGCCGCGCCCCCGCCTGGTCGAGGTCGAACGAATAGGCGTCCTTCATCAGGAACTCGCGGGAGCGCATGACGCCGAAGCGCGGGCGCACCTCGTCCCGGAACTTCCACTGGATGTGGTAGAGGTTGAGGGGCAGGTCCTTGTAGGAGCGCACGTAGCCGCGGAAGATCTCCGTGACCATCTCCTCGTTGGTGGGCCCGAAGAGCATCTCGCGCTCGTGCCGGTCCTTGATGCGCAGCATCTCCTTGCCGTAGGCGTCGTAGCGCCCCGACTCGCGCCACAGATCCGCGGACTGGATTGTCGGCATGAGAAGTTCGACGGCGCCCGAGCGGTTCTGCTCCTCGCGGATGATGGCGTTGACCTTGTTGAGCACCTTCAGGCCTAGCGGCAGCCAGGCGTAGATGCCGGCGGCCTCCTGGCGGATGAGGCCCGCGCGCAGCATCAGGCGGTGGGAGACGATCTCCGCCTCTTTCGGCGTCTCGCGGAGGATGGGCAGGAAGTAGCGGCTCAAACGCATGGACGGCTTTCAGGTCGTGTCGGGTGTCGGTTCACCGGGTCCGGCGATTCGTCCCTGCACACAACACAGGCGCTCCCGAAAACACAAGCTTTTGTGGCACGAAGCGGAATTCGGCACTGTTCAAGCCCTTGATGACGAAAACGTGCAAAAATTCGCGCCACACCCTGCTCAAAAAGTGGTGACACCGTTGGGGAAGGCCGCTATAGGTGGCTCACTAACGCCTCAGAACAACGATTCCAGAGGCTGCGGTCCGAGTTTCGGGAGGAAACCAGGTCCCTGCCCGCTTTCCAAGGCGGCGGCGTTACAAGCCGGGACGAACAAATCGCCGAAGGGCATTTGAGCAAGGCGAAAGCCTTGCTTTTTTCTTGTCCGGACCTCTCGCGGTCGCGCTGCGGAGCGGAACGCCCTGCCCCTAGCGCAGCACCCGGTCGAGGCGGTTGTTCACGAAGAAGTAGATCTCGCGGCCCCCGGGCTCGGCATAAAGAACCTGCACCTCCCGCTGGCCCTTGCCGCTCTCGCCCACCAGCACGTCGGTCGGCGGCTTGCCCTTGAGCCGGACGAGCTCGCATTCCTCGATGCCCGGCGCGATCGCGGCCGCGTTGCCCGGCGGGGTGCCGGTGCAGCGGCCGTCGGGGCCAAGGAGCGGGCCCGCGAAGGTCGGGCCGGCGGGAGCCGCGGGCGCGGGGGCCGGAAACGAGGGCGCCGCGACGGCTGCGGGTTCCGGGGCGGTGGTGGTGCAGGCGGCGAGGCTGAGACTTAAGGCTCCGAGCACGAGCGCCCGCATGTAATCATCCCCCGTTCTCGGCCCGCGCCCGCAGGGCCTCCTGGAACATCCGCTCCGCGTCGGCGCGGAAGGCCTGGCGCGACGGGTCCCGCGTGTAGAACATGTGCCCACCCCCGTAAACCTGGAGCGAGGCCCGGGGCCGCGGCCCGAGATCGGGCAATTGGTTGAGGAGAAGCTGGCTCGCGTAGTACGGCGTCACGAGGTCCGTGAAGCCGTGCGCCACGAGGACGCGCAGCTTCGAATCGAGCGCCAGCGCCTGGCGCAGTTCGCTCACGCTCTCGGGCTGGCCGCGCCCCCGCCCCCAGCGCCAGGCGCCGTTGACGCCCCCGTTCAGCACCTCGTAGCGGCCCTCCGCCCGGTACTTCAGGGTGCGCCCGAGATGGTCGAGCACCGCCGTGGTGAGGGGGGCCGTGAAACCCTCGAGCCCCGGATCCTCGAAACGGGAGATCGCGGCGGTCGGGTCGGGATCGTAGCCCGAAATGCCGGTGTCGTAGGCCGAGACCACCTGCCCGGTCTGGCGCCGGAACTCGCGCTGGAAGGTGCCGGTGTCGATCCGGCCCGCGAGGCGCCGCACCAGGGCCGGATCGAGACCCGTCAGCTCCGCCACCCGGGCGCCCACCCGGGCCGCCGCCTCCTTGTCCTGGAGCCCCCGCATGAGATCGGTCAGGTACTCGCCGGACGCGTAGGCTTCCGCGGCCCGAAGCGCCTCGCGGGTCGCCTCCCCGCGGGCTTCCAGGGCCGCCGCCGCCATGGAGGGCAGACGCGTCACGTGCACCCAGGGCGCGTGGTTCGGCTGGGCGAACCAGCCGAAATCGAGCACCGGCGAGACGAGGACGAGGCCGCTCAGCCCCACGCCCTGGTCGGTCTGGAGCTTCTGGGCGAGGAGCGGACCCCGAAACCCGCCATAGCTCTCGCCGGTGAAGAATTTGGGCGAATCGAGCCGGTTCTTCTCCTTCACCCAGCGGGTCACGAAGGCGGCGAGCCCGTCGATATCGCCCTCCACGGAAAAGAAGCGCTCCCGCACCGGATCGCCCCCGATCACCCGGGCATAGCCCGTGCCGGGGGGATCGACGAAGACGAGGTCGGTGAAGTCGAGCCAGGTCTCGGCGTTGGGCACGAGATTCGTCGCCATGGAGGGGCTGATCGACGGGCCGTCGATGGGCAGCCGCCAGGGCCCGAAGGCGAGGAGATGGAGATAGGCCGAGGAGGCGCCCGGCCCGCCATTGATCGCGAAGGTCACGGGCCGGGTGCCGGGCTCGGCCCCGTCGAGGGTATAGGCGGTGAAGCCGTACTCCGCCTGCGGCGCGCCGTTCTGATCCGTCAGGGTGAGGTGCCCCGCCGTCGCCGTGAAGGCGAGGGTCCGCCCCGGAAGCGAGAGCCGGTGCTGCGTGACCGATTCCGGCGGCAGGCGCTGCCCCTCCGGGCGCCGCTGCTCGCCCTGCTGCGGCCTCGGGTCCTGCGCCTGAACGTGGGACGGGGCGGCGAGGGAGAGAAGGAGGGCGGCGGCAAGGCCGAGACGGGTGCTGCGGAGCATGGGGCGTCCTCGTGAGTCGGGTCGAGAACTAGGGGCGGCCGCACGGGCGCAAAGGTGCATCGCGGGGATGTGTCCCGCGCCTCTCCGCCGCGCCGGGCCCCAGGCCCTCGCCACATCGGATGCCGGACGCGGCCGGGAGCGTGCCGTCTCTCAAGATCGCCGGCTCACGCCTTGCGCTGCCAGCGCCCCCGCTCGTCCTGCTGCCAATAGGTCGTCTCGTGCCCCTGCTCCTTCAGGGTGCGCCACTGGTCGCGGGCAAGGGCGAGGGCCTGGACGTCCGTGCCGTCGAAGAGCACCACCATGCGCTGATAGGCGGCCGCGTCCGCCGGCAGGTCGGCGCCGTCGACGAGGAAGCGCACCGTCGCGCCGTTCGGGTTGGCGCCCGAGGTGGTGAGCACCACCGGCTGGTCCCCCGCATGAGCCTCCCGGTCGGTGCCGTGCGGCAGGAAGCTCTCGTCCGAGAAGGTCCAGAGGTGGTCGTCGAGGGCGGAGAGGCGCTCGTCCGACGCCACCTGGATCACGGCACGCCAGCCGCGCTCCAGGGATTTTTCCAGGAGCGTCGGCAGCACCGCTTCGAGCGGCTGGCGTTGCAGGTGGTAGAACAGAACCTCGGCCACGGGAGCGTAACGGCCTTACCCCTCGTAGTGATCCCTCACGAGGCGGTCGAGGAGGCGCACGCCCCAGCCCGAGCCCCAGGAGCGGTTGATCTCGCTCTGGGGCGAGCCCATGGCGGTGCCGGCGATGTCGAGATGGGCCCAGGGCACGTCGTTGACGAAGCGCTGGAGCAGCGCCGCCGCGGTGCTCGACCCGCCGAAGCGGCCGCCGGTGTTTTTCATGTCGGCGAAGGACGAGTCGATCATCTTGTCGAATTCGGGCCCGAGCGGCATGCGCCACACCCGCTCCCCCGTCGCCTGGCCGGCGGCCACGAGCCGGTCCGCAAGCTCGTCGTTGTTGGAGAACAGGCCCGCATATTCCTTGGCGAGGGCGACCATGATGGCGCCCGTGAGGGTCGCCAGATCGATCATGAAGCGGGGCTTGAAGCGGTCCTGGACATACCAGAGCACGTCCGCCAGGACGAGGCGGCCCTCCGCGTCCGTGTTGATGATCTCGATGGTCTGGCCCGACATGGTGGTGACGATGTCGCCCGGGCGCTGGGCGTTGCCGTCCGGCATGTTCTCGACGAGCCCGATGGCGCCGACTACGTTGGCCTTGGTTTTGCGGGCCGCGAGGGCGTGCATCAGGCCGACCACGCAGGCCGCCCCGCCCATGTCGCCCTTCATGTCCTCCATTCCGGCCCCCGGCTTGATGGAGATACCGCCGGAATCGAACACCACGCCCTTGCCGACGAAGGCGATCGGCTGCTCGGAGGCGCGAGCCCCGTTCCAGCGCATGATCGCCACGCGGCTCTGCCGCTCCGAACCCTGGCCGACGCCGAGAAGCGCCCCCATGCCGAGCTTGCGCATGGCCCGCTCGTCGAGGATCTCCACCTCGACGCCGAGCTTGGCGAGCGCGGCGGCGCGGTTGGCGAACTCCTCCGGGCCGAGCACGTTCGGCGGCTCGTTCACGAGATCGCGAGCGAGGATCACCCCCGCGGCGAGGCCGTCCTTGGCCTTGTGGGCGCGCTTCACCGCCGCGGGATCCGCGACGCGGAATGTGAGCCGGGTCGCGGCGCCGCCGTTCTCACCCTCCTTCTTCTTGGTCTTGTAGCGGTTGAAGCTGTAGGCTCTCAGCCGCGCCCCCGCCGCCATCTCGGCGACGAAGTCCGGGCTCGTCTCGCCCCCCGGCAGGTCGGCCAGGATCGTGACGCTCTTGCCGTTCGTGCGCCCCGCGATGGCCCCGCCCAGTTGCATAGCGTCGAGCTTCGCCCGCTCCCCCTCCCCGCCCACCCCGACGATGATGAGCCGGTCGACGGCGAGCGAGGCCGGCGCCGCCACGGTCATGACCGCCTGGGCCTTGCCCTTGAAACGCTCGATCTCGGCGACCCTCTCGACGAGGGACAGGGTCTTGGGCCCGACGAGCTTGCCTGCAGCGGCGGCGGGCTTCAGGTCGTCGCCCACGAGGATGACGAGGTCGCCGCCCTCCACGGGGCCGGGCGCCTGAAAGTCGATTCTGAAGCTGTCGGGCATGGACTCGTCTCTTAAACCTTGGGGCCGGCGGCCCTCCGAGGGCTGCGACGTTTAGGTGACATACACCAAACATTCGCGCCGAACACCCACGCTTCGCCGCGAAACAGCCCCACTTTGGGGGTCTTCAGAAGGCCGCCGCCTTGCCGGCCCCTCCCCCGCCGGGGTACCCACCACCAGTCGCGCCGCCGGGCGCTTCGGCCACCTCCGATGAGCTTGATCGAGCGCTACATCTTCAAGATCGCGTTCAACGCCTTCCTGGCGTGCCTCGTCGCGCTGACGGCGGTGATCTGGATCACCCAGGCGCTCCGCGAGCTCGACCTCCTCACCGGCAAGGGCCAGACCTTCCTCGTCTTCCTCACCGTGACGGGCCTCTCCCTGCCGGCGCTGATCACCGTGATCTCGCCGGTCGCGCTCTTCATCGCGACGATCTACGCCCTCAACAAGCTCAACGGCGACTCGGAGCTCATCGTCATGAGTGCCGCCGGCATGGCGCCGCCGCGGCTCATGCGACCCTTCATGAGCCTCGCCGGCCTCGTCTGCGCGGTGATCGGCTTCATGGCGGTCTACCTCATGCCGGCGAGCTTCCAGGAATTGCGGGACCTCGTCACCAAGATCCGGGCCGACTTCGTCGCCAACATGGTCAAGGAAGGCCAGTTCACCACGCTCGAGAACGGCATCACCTTCCATTACCGGGAGCGGGCCGGCGACGCCCTGCTCGGCATCTTCATGCAGGACCGGCGGGACAAGAACCGGACCATCGTGTACCTCGCCGAGCGCGGGCAGACGCTGGAGTCGAACGGGGAGGCCTATCTCGTGCTCGAGAAGGGCAGCGTCCACCGCCAGCAGCCGAACAGCCGCGATTCTTCCATCGTCGCCTTCGAGCGCTACGCGGTCGATCTCTCGGCCTTCAACCAGGAGGGCGGCGAGGTGGTCTACAAGCCCCGTGAGCGCTCGACCCTGCGCCTCATGTTCCCGGACACGAGCGAGGCCTTCTACCAGGTGCAGCAGGGCCGCTTCCGGGCCGAGCTCCACGACCGCCTGTCGAGTTGGCTCTATCCCCTCGCCATGACGCTCATCGCCTTCGCGGCCCTCGGCGATCCTCGCACCACCCGGCAGGGCCGCGGGACGGCGGTCGCGGTGGCGGTGATCGCCGTGGTGGCGGTGCGGATCGGCGGCTTTGCGGCCTCGAGCGCCGCCGTGCGCTCGCCGGCGGGCGTGATCGCCGTCTACGCGGTGCCCCTGGCCTCCATGGCAGTCTCCATGGCGTTCATCCTGCAGGGCTCCTTGAGCCGCCGCCTCGCCGCCCGCTGGAGCGCGCTCATGGGCGGGGTCTCCTTGCGCCTGCCGAAGCTCGGACGGGCCTGACCGTGCTGATCGGCGCCACCCTCGGCCGCTATTTCTCGATCCGCTTCGCCCGGACCATCCTGATGGTCTTCGGCACGGTCTTCGCCCTCGTCTACACGATCGACTTCGTGGAGCTCATGCGCCGAGCGGGCGACACGGAAGGCGCCTCCGCCGCCCTCATGGCGCAGCTCGCCCTCTTCCGGACCCCGGCCCTCGCCGAGCAGGTGCTGCCCTTTGCGATCCTGTTCGGCAGCATGGCAACTTTGTTGCAATTGAGCCGCAAGCTGGAGCTCGTGGTGGCCCGGGCCGCCGGCATCTCAGCCTGGCAGTTCCTCCAGCCCGGCCTCCTCGTCGCGGCGGGGATCGGGGTGTTCTCGATCACGGCTTACAACCCGGCCTCGGCCTTCCTGAAGCAGCAGGCCTCCGCCATCGAATCGCGGGTCTTCGCCCGGTCCGCGAAGGCGAGCGGCAAGGACGTTTGGATCCGCCAGCGCAGCATCGACGGTCACGCCATCATCCGGGCGGACGCCGCCCTTCCGGGCACCGCGGCCCTGACGGGCGTCACCGCCTTCACCTTCGAGGACGACGGGGCCTTCTCCCAGCGCATCGAGGCCCGGGAGGCGGTGTTGCATGAAGGATACTGGCTCCTGAAAGAAGCACGGGTCCTCACCGCGGTCGAAGAGCCGCAAACCTACGATTCCTACCTCATCGCCTCGAACCTCGACCCCTCCCAGGTGCGCCAGAGCTTCGTGCCGCCGGACGCCGTTCCGTTCTGGGAGCTGACCGACACCATCGCCCGGACCGAACGCGCCGGGCTCAACGCCACGGGGTACCGGCTCCACTACGAAGTCCTTCTGGCGCGGCCTCTTTTGTTCGTCGCCATGGTCTTCGTGGCGGCCTCCGTGTCCCTCCGATTCTTCCGGTTCGGAGGCATCGCCGGCATGGTTCTGGGTGGCGTGGCCGCAGGCTTCATGCTCTACGTGGCGACGGAACTCATGGAGGACCTGGGCGCGTCTGGGCTCGTGAGTTCGACCGTCGCGGCCTGGTTCCCGGCCGTCGTCGGGAGTTTGCTTGGCACCCTGGCTTTGCTGTATCAGGAGGACGGCTGATGGTCCTCGAAGCAGTAAAGATCCGGCAAGAGATGAGGATGGGATACGTGAGAGCAACGGTCGCAAGGAGCGCGATCGCGATGGTGCTGCTGAGCACCGTCGGGCTTTCCGTCGTGCACGCCCAGGGCACCTTCAACGACACCCTCGCCAGAAAGGCCCAGCAGGCCCAGACGGGCCAGGACCGGCTCCTCGTGGATGCCCGAGAGATCGTCTACGACAACGACAACAACACCGTGGCGGCCTCCGGCGACGTGCAGCTCAACTACCAGGGCCGCACCCTCCAGGCCGACCGGGTCACCTATAACCGCGGCACCGGCCGGGTCTTCGCCGAAGGCAACGCCCGGCTGACCGACGCCTCGGGCGCCGTGATCACGGGCGACCGCTTCGAGCTCACGGACGACTTCAAGAGCGGCTTCATCGACTCGCTTCGCGTCGTGCAGACGACAACGGACGACCGCGGCGAGGTGACGACCCGCTTCTCCGCGCCGCGCGCCGAGCGGGCCGAGGGCGAGACCACCACCTTCGTGCGCGGCACCTACACGGCCTGCGAGCCCTGCGCCAAGAACCCGGAGCGCCCGCCGCTCTGGCAGGTGAAGGCCGCCCGCATCATCCACGACAACAGCGAGCGCACGATCTACTACGAGGATGCGACCCTCGAACTGCTCGGCATGCCGGTCGCCTACCTGCCGTATTTCTGGTCGCCCGACCCGACGGTGAAGCGCAAGACGGGCTTCCTCGCCCCCCGCTACATCGCTTCGAGCGCGCTCGGCACCGGCATCTCCGTGCCGTTCTTCTGGGCCCTCGCGCCGGACTACGACGTGACGATCACGCCGACGCTCCTGTCGCGCCAGGGGCTCCTCACCGAGGTGCAGTGGCGCCAGCGGCTCGAGAACGGCCAGTACAGCATCAAGGGCGCCGGCATCTTCCAGCAGGACAAGGAAGCCTTCCTGCCGAGCCCCTTCGGCGCCGGCGACCGGGAGTTCCGCGGCTCGCTGGAGACCAACGGCCTTTTCTACCTCAACGAGCGCTGGAAATGGGGCTGGGACATCAGCCTCGTCTCGGACAAGTGGTTCCTCCAGAACTACCAGATCCGCAGCGACAACCTGAGCTCCTACTACCTCAAGGAGCTCACCTCGACGGTGTTCCTGCAGGGCAAGGGCGACCGGTCCTTCTTCGACCTGCGGGGCTACTACTTCCAGGGCCTGTCCACCTACGACTGGCAGAAGCAGCAGCCCGTGGTCCACCCCGTGCTGGACTACAACAAGCGCGTCACCCCCGCCGGGATCGGCGGCGAGTTCGCGCTCGACTTCAACTTCACGAGCCTGACCCGCGAGGCGGCGCAGTACCAGCAGATCCCTCGGCAGGCGACGAACCTGTTCGGCCTCTACGAGACCTGCGCCATCTTCGAGACGGATTCGTGCATCGTGCGCGGGCTCGCCGGCACCATGACCCGCGCCTCGACGACCCTCTCGTATCGCCGCGAGGTGGTGGACGGCATCGGCCAGGTCTGGACGCCCTTCGCGTACCTTCGCGCCGACGGCTTCTGGACCGCCTACGACACCGACGGGTACCAGAACCAGTTCCAGCGCAACTTCCTCCAGGCCGACGACGACGCGGCCTTCCGGGCGATGCCGGCGGTCGGCGTCGACTATCGCTTCCCGCTCGTCGCGAGCCTCGGCTCCTCCGGCACCCAGGTCCTGGAGCCCGTGGCCCAGATCATCGCGCGGCCGAACGAAACCCGTGTCGGCCGCCTGCCGAACGAGGACGCCCAGAGCCTCGTCTTCGACGACACCTCGATCTTCGACTGGGACAAGTTCTCGGGCTACGACCGCGTCGAGGGCGGCGTGCGGGCGAATGCCGGCCTGCAATATACCGTGACGGGCGCCGACGGCTTTTACGCCAACGCCCTCGTGGGCCAGTCCTACCAGCTCGCCGGGCGCAACTCCTTCCGGCAGGGCGACCTGTCCAATACGGGCCGGGATTCGGGCCTCGAATCCGCGCGCTCCGACTACGTGAGCCGCTTCGTCGTCTCGCCGAACCAGAACGTGTCCTTCACGGCCCGCGGTCGCTTCGACCAGGACGACCTTGCCATGCAGCGCCTCGAGGTCGGGGTGACGGGCAAGTTCAACCCCGTCCTGCCGCTCACGACCTCCGTGACCTATGCCCGCTACGAGGCGCAGCCGGAGATCGGCTTCGACCGCCGCCGCGAGGGCATGCTCGCCTCCGCCACCCTGAACGTGACCGAGAACTGGTTCCTGTCGAGCTCCGTGCTCTTCGATTTCGACCGCTACAGCCAGGACCGGGACACGTTCCTCAACACCTATGCGAGCCAGCCCACGGCGCCCCTCTACAAGAAGTCGAGCGACGTGACCGTGAGCTCCCTCTCCCTCGGCTTCGGCTATATCGACGAGTGCACCACCTTCACGCTCAACTACGTGATGTCCCCGCGGGAGATCTCGGTGACCTCGGGTGAGAAGGACCGCAACCAGACCCTGCTGCTGCGCCTCGAACTGCGCACCCTCGGCGAGGCTTCGGTGAACCAGAGGCTCGGGTCCGGCGTGACGCAGGACGGCGTCGCGAGCCGGTGAGGGACGGCAAGCCGCTGATCGTCACCGGCGGCGACCCCGCCGGGATCGGCCCCGAGATCGCCCTCCAGGCCTGGCTGCAGCGGCGCGAAGGGGATCCGCCCTTCTGCGTCCTGGGCGACCCCGCTCATCTCACCAGGCTCGCGGGGACGCTCGGCTGGACGGTCCCGGTGCGGGAGGTCGCGCCCTCCGAGGCCGCCTCGGCCTTTCCCGACGCCCTGCCGGTGGTGCCGCTTTCCATGCGGGTCGACGCGGTGCCGGGCCGGCCGGATCCCGGGCATGCGCCCGCGATTCTCGAAGCCATCGAGCGCGCGGTCGACTACGCGGTGGGCGGCGAGGCGGGCGCCGTCGTGACGAACCCCATCGCCAAGCACGTTCTCTACGCGGCGGGCTTCCGGCATCCGGGCCATACCGAGTTCCTGGCGGCCCTCGCGGCACGGCCCGGGGAGCCGGCAGCCCGCCCGGTGATGATGCTTTGGAGCGAGGGCCTCGCGGTGGTGCCCGTCACCGTCCACATCCCCCTGAGACAGGTCCCGGACGCTCTCACCGCGGATCTCATCGTCGAGACCGCCCGGATCGTCGTGCGGGACCTGAAGGCCCGCTTCCGCATCCCCGAGCCGCGCCTCGCCCTGGCGGGCCTCAACCCCCATGCGGGGGAAAGCGGCACCATGGGCACGGAGGACGATGCGGTCGTCGCGCCGGCGGTGGCGGCGCTCCGCCGGGAGGGCATCGCGGCCGAGGGCCCGCTGCCCGCCGACACGATGTTCCACGCCGGGGCGCGGCGGCGCTACGATGCGGCGCTCGCCATGTACCACGACCAGGCGCTCATCCCCATCAAGACCATCGCCTTCGACGAGGCCGTCAACGTGACGCTCGGCCTGCCCTTCGTGCGCACCTCGCCGGACCACGGCACGGCCTTCGACATCGCGGGGCGCGGCATCGCGAGGCCCGGCAGCCTCCTCGCGGCCCTGAAGCTTGCCGCCCGCCTCGGAGACGGCCGGCCTTGAGCGCCATCGACGACCTGCCGCCGCTGCGCGAGGTGGTGCGCGAGCACGGCCTCATGGCGAAGAAGTCGCTCGGCCAGAACTTTCTTTTCGACCTTAACCTGACGAGCCGGATCGCCCGCTCGGCGGGGCCCCTCGAGGGCGTCACGGTGATCGAGGTCGGCCCCGGGCCCGGCGGCCTCACCCGCGCGCTCCTCGCCGCGGGCGCGGAGGGCGTCGTCGCCATAGAGCGCGATCCCCGCTGCCTGCCCGCCCTCGCCCAGATCGGCGCGCGCTATCCGGGCCGGCTCCAGGTGGTGGAGGCCGATGCGCTCGCCTTCGACTGGCGCCCCCTCGTCGGGGATCGGCCCGTGCGGATCGTCGCGAACCTCCCCTACAACGTGGGCACCGCCCTCCTGACGGGCTGGCTCGCGGCCGAGGCCTGGCCGCCCTGGTGGCTGTCCCTGACGCTCATGTTCCAGCGGGAGGTGGCGGAGCGGATCGTCGCCGACGAGACGCGCCCGAAGGATTACGGGCGGCTCGGCGTCCTCTGCGGCTGGCGCACGGAGGCCCGCATCCTCTTCGACGTGCCGCCCTCGGCCTTCGTGCCGCCCCCGAAGATCACCTCGAGCGTGGTGCATCTCGTGCCCCGGGCCGCGCCCCTGCCGGCGCGGGTCGGCGCCCTCGAGGCCGTCACCCGGGCGGCTTTCGGGCAGCGCCGCAAGATGCTCCGCCAAAGCCTCAAGGCGCTCAACCCGGAACCTGGCGCCATGATCGCCGCCGCCGGCCTCGACGAGACCGTGCGGGCCGAGGACGTGCCGGTGGCGGGCTACGTCGCCCTCGCCAATGCGTTCGACGCCGCCCGCGGGGGAGCGGGTCCGCGGCCTGCAACCGCGAGCCGCCCCTAGTCGAGCGTCTCGCCGAGGAGCGCGTTGACGAAGTCGGGCACGCCGGCCCGCTCGCGCTTCAGCCGCTCGGTCGCCTGGATCGCCTGCAGGCGGCGATAGGACGTTTCCAGGTCCTCGTTCACGATGACGTAGTCGTATTCCTGCCAGCGCTCGATCTCGACGCGGGCATTGGCGAGGCGCCGGGCGATGGTCTCAGCCGAATCCTCCGCCCGCCGTTCGAGGCGCGCCTTCAATTCGCGCATGCTCGGCGGCAGGATGAACACCGTCACCACGTCCTCGGGCAGCTTCTGGCGCACCTGCCGGGTGCCCTGGTAGTCGATGTCGAAGATCATGTCCCGGCCCGCCGCGAGCGTCCGCTCCACGGGCTTGCGGGGCGTGCCGTAGAAGTTTCCGTGCACCTCCGCCCATTCGAGCAGCTCGTCGCGGTCGCGCATGGTGGTGAACTGGTCGACGTCGATGAAGTAGTAGTGCTGGCCTTCGATCTCGGAGGGCCGCTTCTGGCGCGTGGTCACGGAGATCGACAGCTTGCCGGCCTCCCCCGCCACGAGGCTGCGGGTGAGCGTGGTCTTGCCGGCGCCCGAGGGCGACGAGAGGATCAGGATGAGGCCGCGCCGGTTGATCATGGGTTTCGCATCCGCGCTCAAGGCCTACTCCACGTTCTGAACCTGTTCGCGGAACTGCTCGATCACCGCCTTCAGGTCGAGGCCGATCCGCGACAGGGACACGTCGTTCGCCTTGGCGCAGAGCGTGTTGGCCTCGCGGCCGAATTCCTGCGCCAGGAAATCGAGGCGCCGGCCGACGCCGGAGCCGTCGGCAAGGAGCGCCCGGGCCGCCTCGATATGCGCCCGCAGCCGGTCGAGCTCCTCGCGGATGTCGGCCCGCGCGGCGATGAGCACCGCCTCCTGATGGAGCCGGTCGGGATCGAGGGCCGAGCGGCCTTCGAGCAGCTGGTCGAGCTGGGCCGTCAGCCGCGCCCGGATCGCCTCGGGCTGCCGCGCCGGGGCCGCTTCCGCCTCGCCGACGAGGCGCTCAACGGTGGCAAGGTGCTGCCGCAGCACCTCCGCGAGGGCCTGGCCTTCGCCGAGCCGCGCCGCCTTGAGGCCCTGGACGAGGCGCTCGACGGCGGCCCGCAGCGCCGTGGGCAGGGCTTCGTCGTGGCTCTGATCGACGGCCTCGTCCTCCACCTCGACGACCCCGCGGACGGCGAGAAGCCCGTCGAGGGTCGCCGGCTGCACGCCCGCCGGCAGGTCGAGGCTGCCGATGGCGGCCACGAGCGATTGCAGCACGTCCCGGTTCACCCGCACCCGCGGCGTCGTGGCCTGACGGGTGAGCGACAGGGTGAGCTGGCCCTGCCCGCGGGTGAGCGCCTTGAGGATGAGGCTTCTGGCCTCCTCGCCCACCGCGTCGAAGCCCGGCGGCGTCCTGACCCGCACCTCGAGCCCGCGGCCGTTGACGGTCTTGATCTCCCAGGCCCATTGGTAGGGCCCGGTGATGCCGGCTTCCCGCGCGAAGCCGGTCATACTCGCGAGTGGCATGGAACAACGCCTCAGGATCGTGATGGGGCGCGACCATAGTGTGCGCCCTCGGGCGTCACAAGCGGCACCTCGCAAGACGCGACCTCTCCTCTCCCTCCCCTGAAAGGAAGGAGAGGCACCGTCGCGCCAAACGACTTACGGCTGCCGCAAAGCCGGGACCGTCTTGGGGCTCGTCAGATCGTAGGTGCGGTTGAGGAGAGGGTCCTTCGCCGTGCCCTCCGTGGCGTCTCCCGCCCGGCGCCCGCCGGGGGCGGGAGCCGGGGGGCGGGCCGGACGAACGGGCTGCGCGGTGGGCACGCCGAGCCCGGGAATGACCTCGCCGGTGACCGAAGCCGGCACCGCGCCGGCGGCGCCCGTGTCGCCCCGCACCTCCGGCTCGGCGCGGTCCACGCCCCCAGCGTTGCCCGCCGCGCGGTCCTTCTCGATCTGGCGCCACCGGGCGACGTTGCGCAGGTGCTGGTCGTAGGTTTCCGCGAAGGCGTGGCCGCCCGTGCCGTCCGCCACGAAATAGAGGTCCTTCGTCCGCGACGGGTTCGCGACGGCCTCCATGGCGGCACGGCCGGGATTGGCGATGGGACCGGGCGGCAGGCCCTCGATCGTGTAGGTGTTGTAGGGCGTCGGCTTCTCGATCTCGCTCTTCAGGATCCCGCGGCCGAGGGTGCCCTTGCCGCCCACGAGCCCGTAGACGATCGTCGGATCGGATTGCAGCCTCATGCGCCGCCCGAGGCGGTTGAGGAAGACGCCCGCGACCCGGGTGCGCTCGTCCGCCCGGCCCGTCTCCTTCTCGACGATGGAGGCGAGGATCACGAGCTCTTCCGGCGACTTGAACGGCAGATCGGCGGAGCGGCGCTGCCAGATCTGGTTAAGGGCCTGGCGTTGCGCGTTCTGCATCAGGTTGATCACCTGCTGGCGCGTCATGCCGCGCTCGATGCGGTGGGTGTCCGGCAGGAGCGTGCCCTCGGGCGGGATCTCCGCGACCTCTCCCGTCAGGATCTCGTTCTCGCGCAGGCGCTGCACGATCTGTTCGCTCGTGAGGCCCTCGGGGATCGTGATCGAATGGGTGATCGCCTTGCCCTCGACCAGGGTGTCGACGGCGTCGTCGACGCTGACCCCTGCCTTGAACAGGTACTCGCCCGCCTTCAGCTTCCCGCGCTGCCCGTTGAGCAGGGCATGAAGCTCGAACAGGAAGGGCTGCTCGATGACGCCTTCGCGTTTCAGGAGCGCCGCGATTTCGCTCGTGCCGCCGCGGGGCACCACCACCGCCTTGTCGGCCTGGAGGGGGCCCGGCGCCCCCGCCTCGCGCTCGAGCAGACCGATCCCGACGCCGGCTCCGATGGCGAGGGCGATGACGAGCGTCAGGAAGCCGCTCAGGGCGGAGAGCAGCCCGCCGCGCCGCCGGCGCAAGCGGGGCGGCGGCGGGGGCGGAAGGGGCATCGGCTTGATGGCTTCGCTCGGGGAGCGCGGCGCGAAGCGCGGCTGCATGTCCGGGGCCTGGGACTCGGCCGGGGGCTCAAGTTGCAAACGCTTCTTTCTGCCGAACATCAGGACGCTGTGGTTGCGCGGCTGGGATCAGCCGCTGGGCGGCTACCCTAGCCGGGATTGTGGCGAAAAGCCGTAACCGCCGCGTCCGCGACTCAGGCGGCGCGGCGGAAAATCAGCGACGCATTCGTACCACCGAAGCCGAAGGAGTTCGACAGGGCGACGTCGATGTCCTTCTTCTTTGCGGTGTTCGGCACGAGATCGATGGGGGTCTCGACGGAGGGGTTGTCGAGGTTGATCGTCGGCGGGACGATGCCGTCGCGCATGGCGAGGATCGAGAAGATCGCCTCGATGGCGCCTGCCGCCCCGAGAAGGTGGCCGGTGCAGGACTTGGTGGACGACATGGTGAGCTTTGCCGCCGCGTTGCCGACGATGCGCTCCACGGCCTTGAGCTCGATCTCGTCGCCGAGCGGCGTCGAGGTGCCGTGGGCGTTGATGTAATCGATGTCCGAGGCCGAGATGCCGGCGCGCTTGATGGCCGCCGCCATGCAGCGATAGGCGCCGTCCCCGTCCTCCGTCGGCGAGGTGATGTGGAACGCATCCCCCGAGAGGCCGTAGCCGATCACCTCGGCGTAGATCTTCGCGCCCCGCGCCTTGGCGTGCTCGTACTCCTCCAGCACCACGATGCCGGCGCCCTCGCCCATGACGAAGCCGTCGCGGTCCTTGTCGTAGGGGCGCGACGCGCGGGTCGGGTCGTCGTTGAAGCCCGTCGAGAGGGCCCGGCAGGCCGCGAAGCCCGCGAGCGACAGGCGGTTGATCGCCGATTCCGCGCCGCCCGCCACCATCACGTCGGCGTCCCCGAGGGCGACGAGCCGCGCGGCGTCGCCGATGGCGTGGGAGCCCGTGGAGCAGGCGGTGACCACCGCGTTGTTGGGGCCCTTCAGCCCGTGCGCGATGGAGATGTAGCCGCCCGCGAGATTGATGAGGCGGCCCGGGATGAAGAAGGGCGAAATGCGGCGGGGGCCGCGCTCGAAGAGCGTGATGGACGCGTCGTAGATGCCGGAAAGACCGCCGATGCCCGAGCCCACGAGCACCCCCGAGGCGCACTGGTCCTCATGGGTCGCGGGGTGCCAGCCGGCATCGTCGAGGGCCTGCTTGGCCGCCGCCATCGCGTAAACGATGAACGGGTCGACCTTGCGCTGCTCCTTCGGCTCCATCCACTGGTCGGGATTGTAGGTGCCGTCGGACCCGTCCCCGAGGGGGATCGAACAGGCGATCTTGCAGGCGATGTCGGAGATGTCGAAGGCCTCCACCTTCGAGGCGCCGCTCTTGCCGGCGACGAGGTTCTTCCAGGTCGGCTCGACCCCGCACCCGAGGGGGGTGACCATGCCGAGGCCCGTGACAACGACACGCCGCATGCGCTTACCGCCTCCGTCTCCGCCAGATGGGCCGGGCGGTGACGCCCGGCCGGTCGTCCTTACGCCGCGTTCTTCTCGAGGAACTTGATGGCGTCGCCCACGGTCACGATGGTCTCGGCCGCATCGTCCGGGATCTCGACGTTGAACTCTTCCTCGAAGGCCATGACGAGCTCGACCGTGTCGAGGCTGTCCGCGCCGAGGTCGTCGATGAAGTTGGCGTTGTCCGTCACCTTCTCGGACTCGACGCCCAGGTGCTCGACAACGATCTTCTTCACGCGGTCAGCGATGTCACTCATCGTTTCTTCCTCGTCGGTGGCTGCCGCCTCTCAGGCCGGGCGGATCAGGTGGAGAATGGTGGAACCGGCTCTTCTGGACGCTGGAGCGCTCGTTTGGGCCGCCTCGCGGCGTGCAAAGCCGTAATTTGGCCGGCGGTCAACCCCTTTGGCGCCCTCGGCAGGATGACTAACACAAGCTTAAGCCCTCTGGCGAGGGGCCTGCCCGGGAGCCCGCGGGCCCCCCGGCGCGCCGTCAACAGGGTTCAGAACATGGCCATCCCGCCGTTCACGTGGAGGGTGTGCCCCGTCACGTAGGCGGCTTCGTTGGAGGCGAGGTACACGGCGGCGGCGGCGATTTCCTCGCCCCGGCCGAGGCGCCCCATCGGCACCGTGCCGAGGATCCCCTCGCGCTGCTTCTCGTTGAGGGCGTCCGTCATGGGCGACTCGATGAAGCCCGGGGCGATGCAGTTCACCGTGATGTTCCGGCTCGCCACCTCGGCCGCGAGGGCCTTCGTCATGCCGATGAGGCCGGCCTTCGACGCCGCGTAGTTCCCCTGGCCGGGATTGCCCGTGGAGCCCACCACCGAGCCGATATTGACGATGCGCCCGAAGCGCCGGCGCATCATGCCCTTCACGGCGGCCCGGGAGAGGCGGAACGAGGCCGTCAGGTTCACGGCGATGACCGCGTCCCATTCCTCGTCCTTCATGCGCATGAACAGGTTGTCGCGGGTGACGCCAGCGTTGTTCACCAGGATGTCGATCCCGTCCATGGCGGCGTCCGCGGCCGGAACGAGCGCCTCGACCGAGTCCTTGTCGGACAGGTTGGCCTCCACGATGTGGACGCGGTCGCCAAGCGCGGAGGCCAGTTCGTCGAGGGCCGCGCGGCGGGTGCCCGAGAGCGCGACCGTAGCGCCCCTCGCGTGGAGGGCGCGGGCGATGGCGCCGCCGATGCCGCCGGTCGCGCCGGTGACGAGAGCCTTGCGGCCGGTGAGATCGAACATGGGCTCTCCTTATCCTTGTAGGGTGGCCTTGAAGGCGGCGACGTCGTCGGGCGTGCCGACCGCCGAGCCCGTGGAGCCCGCGGCGATGCGCTTCACGAGGCCCGTGAGCACCTTGCCGGCCCCGACCTCCGTGAAGGCGTCGACCCCGGCGGCGGCCATCGCGGCGACGCTCTCGCGCCAGCGGACCGTTCCGGTGACCTGGCGCACGAGGGCGTCCCGGATCGCGTCCGGGTCCGTGATGGGGGCCGCCTCGACATTGGCGACCACCGGCACGACGGGCGCCTTCACGGTAACCCCGGCGAGGGCCTCCCGCATGGCGTCGGCCGCCGGGGCCATGAGGGCGCAGTGGAAGGGCGCGGAGACCGGGAGCATGACGGCGCGCTTGGCGCCGTTGGCTTGCGCGATCGCGATCGCCCGCTCGACCGCGGCCTTGTGGCCGGAGACCACCACCTGGGCGCCGCCGTTGTCGTTGGCCGCGTCGCAGACCTCGCCCTGCGCGGCCTCCCGGGCCACCGCGAGGGCGGCGTCGTATTCGAGCCCCAGCAGGGCCGCCATGGCTCCCTGCCCCACCGGCACTGCCTTCTGCATGGCGTCGCCCCGGATGCGCAGGAGCCGGGCCGTGTCGGTGATCGACAGGCTGCCGGCCGCGGCCAGCGCCGAATATTCGCCGAGGGAATGGCCGGCCACGAAGGCGGCATCGCGCTTGAGGTCGAGCCCGGCCTCGGCTTCGAGAACGCGCAGGGCGGCGAGGCTCACCGCCATGAGGGCGGGCTGGGTGTTGGCCGTGAGGGTCAGCTCCTCCGCCGGCCCCTCCCAGATGAGCGCCGAGAGCTTCTGCGACAGGGCGGCGTCCACCTCGTCGAACACGGCCCGGGCTTGGGGGAAAGCATCGGCGAGCGCCTTGCCCATGCCGACCGCCTGGCTGCCCTGCCCCGGAAAGATGAAAGCCCGCGTCATGCGTTAAGCCCCCTATGAAAAGCGGGGCGGGACTCGCACCGAGGCCCCGGGAAGTCAAGGCGCGGACCGATCTCTCTCGCACTTGCCCTGTTCATAGCCCCACCGCCCGGCGCCATCGAGGCAGGCGTCGATCCGCCCGTCCAGGGTGAGATGCGTCCAGGACAGGAGGGCGCCCCAGACCGCAAGGAGCACCAGGACGAGGCGCACGGTCGCGCGGGAGAGGAAGGGCTTGGCCGTCACGAAGGCCCGCCAGAGCCCCGCCGGGCGGAGCCGTCACGGGCGCATCCCCTTGTTTTCAGGGGCCTCCCGGTGTATTGGACCCGGCTTCCGATCCTTCCCGAACCACCGAAAAGGAGCCTTCGAATGGCTCGTGTGACCGTCGAAGATTGCATCGACAAGGTCGAAAACCGGTTTGAGCTCGTTCTGCTCGCCGGCCACCGCGCTCGCCTCATCTCGTCCGGCTCGCCGCTCACCGTCGATCGGGACCGGGACAAGAACCCCGTGGTGGCCCTGCGCGAGATCGCCGACGAGACCATCGCGCCGGACGACCTGAAGGAGCAGCTGATCCACTCGCTCCAGAAATATGTCGAGGTGGACGAGCCGGAGGCGGAGACCGTTCCGCTGCTCGGCAACACCGCCGCCGCCCCCGCGCCGTCCGGCAGCGACAACGACGCGGACGTGCAGTTCGACCGCATGAGCGAGGACGATCTCCTGCGGGGCCTCGAAGGTCTCGTGCCCCCGGCCAACAGCGCCGACGACGACGACCGCGAGTAAGCTCAAGCTTTCCCGCCCCGACGAGCCCGGCCCAAAGCCGGGCTTTTTTCTTGGGCTTTTTCGGTGGGGCAGCCGCGGCGAAGCAGCCATTCAGCTTGCGGTAATGCCGCGTCGCACAATATCTTTTTAGACTTGCCTGACAGGAATCGGTCGCAAAGGAGAGCCCGGCCGGATGATGCGCCAGTACGAACTCGTCGAGAGGGTGAAGCGCTACAACCCCTCGGCCGACGAGGCGCTTCTCAACCGCGCTTACGTCTACGCCATGATGGCGCACGGCAACCAGAAGCGCGCATCGGGCGATCTCTTCTTCGGCCACCCGTTGGAGGTGGCGGCGATCCTCACCGACATGCGCCTCGACGAGGCCACCATCGCGGCGGCGGTGCTGCACGACACCGTGGAGGACACCGCCGCCACCCTCGACGAGATCAACAGGACCTTCGGTCCGCAGATCGGCTCCCTTGTCGACGGCCTCACCAAGATCAAGCGCCTCGACCTCGTCTCGAAGCGGGCCGCCCAGGGCGAGAACTTCCGCAAGCTGCTTCTCGCCATCGCGGACGACGTGCGGGTGCTTCTCGTCAAGCTCGCCGACCGCCTGCACAACATGCGCACGCTCCAGTTCATGCCGGCCGACAAGCGCAAGCGCATCGCCGAGGAGACGCTCGAGATCTACGCCCCCCTCGCGGGCCGCATGGGCATCCAGGAGATGCGCGAGGAGCTGGAAGACCTCGCCTTCCAGAACATCCACCCGGAGGCCTACGAGACGATCTCGCGCCACCTCGCCGACCTCATGTCCAAGAGCGAGAAGCTCGTGGAGCGGATCGAGCGCGACCTCACCGAGAAGCTTCACGCCAAAGGCCTCACCGCCACGGTGAAGGGGCGCCAGAAGCGGCCCTATTCCGTGTGGCGCAAGATGGAGCGCAAGTCGGTCTCCTTCGAGCAACTCTCCGACATCTTCGGCTTTCGCGTCCTCGTCGAGGATCTCGACGATTGCTACCGGGCGCTCGGCGTCGTGCACACCACCTGGCCGATGGTGCCAGGCCGCTACAAGGACTACATCTCGACCCCGAAGCAGAACGACTACCGCTCGATCCACACCACGGTGATCGGCCCCGGCAGCCAGCGCGTCGAGCTCCAGATCCGCACCGCCACCATGGACGAGATCGCCGAGTTCGGCATCGCGGCCCACGCCCTCTACAAGGAGGGCATCAACGACCAGTCGAGGCTCGCCAACGAGAGCCGCGCCTATCAATGGCTGCGGCGCACCGTCGATCTCCTGGCCGAGGGCGACAATCCGGAGGAGTTCCTCGAGCACACCAAGCTCGAGCTCTTCCACGACCAGGTCTTCTGCTTCACCCCAAAGGGGCGGCTCATCGCCCTCCCCCGGGGTGCGACGCCCATCGACTTCGCCTACGCGGTCCACACGGACGTCGGCAACACGGCGGTAGGCTGCAAGATCAACGGCCGCATGGCGCCGCTCCTCACCGAGCTGCAGAACGGCGACGAGGTCGAGATCGTGCGGGCCGACGGGCAGACGCCGCCGGCGGCCTGGGAATCCCTCGTCGTCACCGGCAAGGCCCGCGCCTCGATCAGGCGCGCCACGCGCACCGCCGTGCGCCGGCAATATACGGGCCTCGGCCGCCAGATCCTGGAGCGCGCCTTCGAGCGCGCCGGCAAGGCGTTCTCGGACGAGAAGCTGAAGGGCTCCCTCCCCCGCCTCGCGCGCAGCTCCATCGAGGACGTGCTCTCGGCGGTCGGGCGCGGCGAGATGTTCTCCGGGGACGTGGTGCGGGCCGTCTACCCGGACACCAAGACGGGCGACGGCGGCGGGCGCATCGCCCTGCCGGGCGATCCCGGCGCGAAGCCCCGGGCGAACGGCGCCCATCGGGGCATCCCGATTCGGGGCCTCAACGACAACGTGGCCGTGACCTTCGCGCCGGTCGGCGGCGCGGTGCCGGGGGACCGCATCGTCGGGATCCTGACGCCCGGCGAGGGCGTGACGATCTACCCGATCCAGTCGCCGAGCCTCGCCGCCTTCGACAACGAGCCCGACCGCTGGGTGGACGTGCGCTGGGACGTCGACCCCAACGACCCGCAGCGCTTCCCGGCCCGCATCGCCCTGCAATCGATCAACGAGCCCGGCACCCTCGCCCAGATCGCGCAGGTGATCGCGGATCACGACGGCAATATCGACAACGTCGCCATGAGGCGGCGCACCCAGGACTTCACCGACCTCACCATCGACCTCGCCGTCTGGGACCTGAAGCACCTCAACGCCATCATCGGCGAGCTGCGGGCCAAGCGCGTGGTGAGCCGGGTCGACCGGGTGACGGGCTAGAGGGTCGGCGGCGGCTCTGGCTGGCCGCCTACCCGGTCACGCGGCTGCCACGCCCGTAGACCAGCAGCATGCCGATGATCACCGCGCCGTAGATGATCTGCCGGCCCGCCTCGGGCATCTGCATGATGGAGAGCACCGAGTTCAGCAGCACGATGAGAATGACGCCGACGAGCGTGCCGAGATAGCGTCCGCGGCCCCCCAGGATGCTCGTGCCGCCGATGACGACTGCGGCGATGGCCGGCAGGAGATAGGCGTCGCCCATGCCCTGGTAGGCCTTCGTCGAATACCCGGCGAGGAGTACGCCCGCGAGGCCTGCCGCGGCGCCCGACAGCGCGAAGGCGATCAGGATCACGCGGTTGGTGTCGATTCCGGAGAGATAGGCGGCCCGCTCGCGGTTGCCGATGGCATAGATCGCGCGGCCCAGCGTCGTTCGGGTCAGGATCACCACCACGAGACCCGAGACGGCGAGCCAAACGAGAAGAGCGACCGGGATGACGCCGCCGATGCGGGCGACCGCGAGATACTGCATGAGGTCGGTGGCCGCCGTCTGCGGAGCGAAACCGCCCGTATGGGCCACCATCAGGCCCCGCATGACGGCATTCACGCCGAGGGTGAAGATCATCGACGGCACGCGCAGGTAGGCGACGCCGAGCCCGTTCACCACGCCGACGAGCAGGCCGACCCCGATGCCGAGGGGCATCGCCCAGGGCCCGCCGACGGCTGTGGCCATCATGGCGGCGGCGGCCAGCGTCCACGGCACGGACAGGTCGATGTGGCCGAGCAGGATGACCAGCATGAGCCCCGCGGCGACGATGCCGAGAAAGGAGCCTACCTGCAATTGCTGCAGCAGGTATTGCGGCTGAAGCAGGGGAGCGCTCCCCTGCGTCACGAGCGTGTAGCCCGTCCCGACGAGCAGGATCAGCAGAACGAATCCGGCCGCGAAGAGGACGGGCTTGTCGTCGGGCCCGAGGCGAAAGGCTCGCGGGGCTGGAGGCGTGATGGCGGTGCCGCTCACCGGAACACCTCCAGCTTGTTCTTCAGACGCAGCATCTTGAGACCGCCGAGGCTCACGGCGGCAAGGAGCACGAGGCCCTCGAAGAACGGCTGCAGGAGCGGCGCCACGTCGAAGATGCGGAAGTTGAACGAGATGGTGCGCAGCACGAGGGCGCCGATCACGGATCCGATGGCGCTGCCGGTGCCGCCGAGCAGCGACGTGCCGCCGATCACGACCGCTGCGATCGAGTTGAGCGTGTAAGCTCCCGCTTGCGGAATGTCGGCATTGCCGGACGAGGTCTGCAGCGCGAGGAAGAGACCGCCAAGACCCGCGAAGAAGCCGGCCAGTGTGAAAGCCGCCAGTTTCGCGCGGTCGATCGGCAGCCCCGACATGTAGGCTGCCCCCTCCGACGAGCCGATCGCATAGACGGTGCGGCCTGTGACGGACCGGGTGAAGGGCAGCCAGACGCACAGGATGACGAGGGCCAGCAGGATCAAGGGCACGGGGATCCAGGCGAAGGGCTGCAGCCAGGCCGCCTCGCCGTCGTCGAACAGCCCGAAGGTCGCGGAGAACTCGCCAAGATCGTTCGTGACCGCCCAGGACAGGTCCTCGTGAACCTTTCCGCCGGGCGTCGGCCGGAGCGTGAGGGCAAACCCCATATAGATCGCGCTCGTGGCCAGCGTCGCGATGATGGGCTGAATGCGGCCGTAGACGACGACGCAGCCATTCGCGAACCCGCAGGCCGCTCCCGCCGCCATGCAGGCGAGGATGCCGAAGGCAATCTGGCCGGGGCTGCCGTTCACGAGATGACTCGCGATGCAGCCGACGAGCGTCATGACCGCGCCCACCGAGAGATCGAGGCCCGCCATGAGCACCGGCACGGTCTGCGCCATGGCCACGAGAGCCAGGGCGAACGCCTCGTTGGCGTTCTGGATCAGGACCTGGCTCGTGAAGCCGCGTGGGTGGCTCACCTGGTAGAAGAGGTACAGAGCAACGAAGAGCGCCAATGCACCCAGGAGACCGGCATGGCGGCGCAGGCGCAGGCGCAGTCCCGCCCCCCGCGTTCGCGGTCCTGGAGCCCTCTCCGCCGTCACGGGGCTGAGGACCGCTTCAGACATGGGCCGGCTCCCGCTCCTTGCCGATGTTGAGGGCGCTCGCGATGAGGTTGCGCTCCGTGATCGCCTCGCCTTCGAGCTCCCGCACGATGCGGCCGTCATACAGGACGGCGACGCGGTCGCAGCAGCCGATCAGCTCCTCGTAATCGGTGGAGTAGAACAGCATGCACGCGCCCGCATCGGCGAGTTCGCGCATCAGGCGGTAGATCTCCTGCTTGGTGCCCACATCGATGCCCCGCGTCGGGTCGTTGAGCAGGATGACGTCCGGTCGCGTCGCCAGCCACTTGGCGATTACGACCTTCTGCTGATTGCCGCCAGACAGCGTCGACACCGGATCGCCGGCGGAGCCGATCTTGATCCGCAATTGCTCGACCGCCCGCTGCACCGCCTCTGTCGTGCGGGCGGGATTGATGAAAGGACCCCGCGAAAGCTGGCTCAGGGACGCCATCGCCAGGTTGTCGGCGATGGACATCGAGAGGATGAGGCCTTCGCTCTTGCGATCCTCCGGCACGAGCGCCATGCGGGTCCGTCCGCTCTTCGAAGCGCGGGGCGAGCGCGCGGCGAGCGGCCGTCCATCGACCGTGACCGTGCCGCGTACCCCCCGCAGAACGCCGAAGAGGGCGAGGAGAAGTTCCTTCTGCCCCTGTCCATCGAGGCCGCCGAGCCCGACGATCTCCCCGCGCCCGGCCTCGAGCGTGACGCCGTTGAGGCGGTTCTCCCAGGCCAGGTCCTTGATCGCGATCAGCGGCTGCGGCCGCTTGCGCGCGGGTTTGGGCGGGAATTGCCCCTCGATCTCCCGCCCGATCATCAGGCCGATGATCTCGTCGTGGCTTCGTGCACCTTTGGCGAAGGTCTCGATATGCCGGCCGTTGCGAAACACCGAGCAGCGGTCGGCCAGCGCCTCGATCTCGTTCATGCGATGGGAGATGTAGAGGATCCCAAGCCCCCGCGCCTTCAGTTCGAACAGCATGCGGTAGACGCGGTTCACATCGGCGGCCGTGAGCGCGGAGGTCGCTTCGTCGAGGATGAGGAGCTTGGGGTCCCGGCCGAGGGCTTTGGCGATCTCCACCATCTGACGTCGGGACAGGGGAAGGTCTGCGACGCGGCCCGCCGGGTCGATGTCCTCGCACCCGACGCGGGCCAGCAGTTCCTCCGAACGCCGGCGCTGGGCCCGCCCGTCGATCAGACCGAAGCGTCGAGGCGGACTGGACAACGTGATGTTGTCCGCGACCGAGAGCTCCGGCATCAGCGAGAGCTCCTGGAAGATGCAGACGATGCCCGCACGATTGGCGGCGGCCGGATTGGCAAACGCGACCGGCGTTCCATCGAGGATCATGCGGCCGTCGTCCGGCTGCACGACGCCCGCCATGATCTTCATCAGGGTCGATTTGCCGGCGCCGTTCTCACCCAGGACCGCGTGGATCGATCCGCGGCTGCAGCCGAAATCGACGTCGCGCAGGGCATGGACGCCCCCGTAACGTTTGGAGATCCGGCTGAGCGTGAAGAAGGGCGCAGGTTCGAGCATGAGACCTCTTCGATGCTCGGAAGGGTGCTCCCCTCCCGGAGGAGAGGAGCGAGTGCAGACGGGCTGCGCTCTGGCGTCACTGGGTGTTCTTCGCGTCCTTCGCCATGATCTCCGGCGCCGTCACGTTGACGCCGCAGGCCGGGAATTCATTCGCGGCGAAGAAGTTGTCGGACAGGTTCGACCAATAGTTCACGTTGTCCTTCAGCGTGGTGTAGTCCACCACCGGGATCGGCACCGAGATGAGCTGCGGCATCGGATTGCCTTCGAGCGCCGAGATCGCAGCCTTCATGGAGATCGAGACGAGGCCGGGCGACTGGCTGTAGGACAGCCCTTTCAAACCCTCGCCCGCATGCTTGGCGATGAGCTTGCGATAGCCGTTCTCGCCCTCGCCTGCCATGGGGACGAAGGGGTGCTTGGCGTCCATCATGGCCCGCACGGAACCGGTGGAGCCGCCTTGCGTGAAGACCGCTTCGAACTTGCCGTGGACGGCGAGCGCATCGGCGGTGGCCTTCTGCGCCGTGCCGTCGTCCCAGTTGCCGACGACCTCGACGATCTGGAACTTGCCTTCTTTCTCCATCACCTCGCGGAAGCCCAGATGCCGATCGCGGTCGACCGAGTTGCCCGGCAGGCCCCGGACCTCCAGGATTTTGCCGTCGCGCTTGGACCCGAGCTCCTTGAGAAGGTGGCGCGCCGAGAGGCGCCCGATTTCGAGCTGGTCCTCGTTGACCTGCATGACCTTGTCGGTGTCGAGCACGTTGTCGAACGGCACGATGACGACGTTGTTGCGGTCGGCGAGACGGATCACCCGGTCGAAACCGTCCGGAGCCACGGCGATCGTGATGATGGCGTCGTAGCCCTGGTTGATGAAGTCCTCGATAGCGCCGAGCTGCGCGGCGACGTCCGTGCCGGTCGACACGACCTTGAACTCCTTGATCTTCTCCTTGATCCCGGCCTGCTCGGCATAAGCCTTCGCGGTCTGGATCATCTGGATGCGCCAGGTGTTCCCGACGAAGCCGTTGACCACCGCGATGCGATAGGGGCCGGGCTTCTTGTCCCACTGCATGTACTTGGTCTGGGCCGTCCACGGCTTGAAGCAGTTCGGGTCAGGACCGGGTCCGGCGACAACCTTCGGCGCCGCCAGAGCAGCAACGGACGACAGCAGAAAACCGCTGAAAGCAAGCACGGACAGGCGAGCAGCACGTGGCATCTGATCCTCCTTGAGCAGCATCCTTCCCAAGTCCGATTCGTCTCGTGCGAACCTGGACCGACTAGCATGTTAGTTCGATGTCGTAAGGGAAAACAAGTGACAAGCGTCCCGGTGCGAGGATCTCCACCGCAAGGGGAGCTGCTTCAACGTCGACGGTCAGGCCAAGGGGACGCGTCGTCCGGCATGGATGCGATCGCGCGCGGCGAGGCGCGCGATCGCGGGCATTTCTCGCAGCCGAGACCAGGCAGCGGCGGAACTCGTCGATCCATCGAGAATGCCGACCGGGCTTCCATCACTCATGCGGCCCGGTTCAGCGCGTCGAGCGCGGCGTCCTCGATGTGGGCGGCTAGCCCGGCGGCGACCTCGGCCGCGTGCGTGAGCGGTCCCATGTGGCCCGCTCGCTGGACGATCACCCGCCTCGCATGCTTGTTCGCGGCATGCAGACGCTGAGCGATCAGGGCCGTCGGCGCCGGCGCGTGCTGGCCCTGCAGCAGCAGGATCGGCATGGACAGCAGGTGGTAGGCCTCGAGCCGCAGGGGATTGTTGAACAAGGCCCGAAAGTCGAGGCAGGCCTTGGGCAGGTAGCGCTGCAGGTCTGCCTGGACCTGCGGCCGCAACCCCGCCCAGGATCCGAGCCCGTTCCAGTAATCGACGAAACGCTCGGCAGCCTGCGCGTAGGCACCGGACAAGAGCCCCTCTTCGGCGGCCCGCGCCACGGCCCGGACCTCACTGAGGGCGGATCGGCCCTGGAGGCCCATCCCCTCCAGGAGGGTGAAGGTCGTCGGCTCGTAGAGAGCGAGGCTGGCGACCCGGCCCGGTCTCTGGAGGGCCGCCTGCAGGGCCACGGCACCTCCATAGGAGTGCCCGACGAGGTGAACCGGATCGGGGCAGCCGTCGATGAGCGACAGGATGGCTGCCGCTTCATCCTGCAAGCCGAACGGACCCTGCCCGCACCAGGGGCCGACATCCGCCGTGCCGATCAGGCCGGGCGCCAGGACGGTCGCCCGGCCATCGAGGGCGTCGGCCAGGGGACGCCATTGCCTCCCCTGGCCGCCCGAGCAGTGGAGAGCCACCACGATCGGCCCAGGACGCAGGGGCTCGGCTGCGTCGCTCGAAGAGAACGGTTTCATCAGGCGCTCCTGCGCGGGTGACGGGTGAGGTCCGCCGACCCCAGGGCCGTCACGGAGGTGATGTCGCTGCGGCTGATTCCGATATCGGCCAGCATGGTGTCGGACATTTCCAGGAGTTCGCGGCGGGCGCGGCGGAGAGCCGCCCGGCGGCTCGCTTCCCTCAACTGGGCGGAAACGACCGCGAGCACCTTGGACCAGAACGGCGCCCGAGCGCGGATGACGATGGTGGGCGGGTGAACGGTGACGATCATGATGACCTCCTGTCGGCTCGGCAAAGGCCGGAACCGACGAGGGTGTTATGCGCGAGGGCGAGCCCGGCTTCCGTGACCCGGGTCACAGTCGGGCCCGGACGGCTCGGTCAGCGCTGCACGACGACGGTGGTGCCGGGTCCGACGCGCTCGTAGAGATCCGCCACGTCCTCGTTCGTCATGCGGATGCAGCCCGACGAGACCGCCTGCCCGATGCTGTTGGGCTCGTTGGACCCGTGAATGCGGTAGAGCGACGAGCCGAGATACATCGCCCGTGCGCCGAGCGGATTGTCCGGACCGCCCTCCATGAAGCGCGGCAGGTCGGGACGACGCTTCAGCATGGCGGCCGGCGGGCGCCAATCGGGCCACTCGGCCTTGCGGACGATGCGGTGCACGCCCGTCCAGGTGAAGCCCGGACGACCGACGCCAACGCCGTAGCGCAGGGCCTGCCCTTCCCCGAGCACGAGGTAGAGCCGGCGTTCCGAGGTCGCGACCACGATCGTTCCCGCAGGATGGGCTCCCGTATAGGGCACGATCTCCCGCGGGATCGGCCCGACGGCCATGGCGCGATCCGTTGCGGCAAGGCCTCTATCGGCAGTGCCGGGCGCCACGCCGTAGGCCTGTGCGGTGGACAGCCCGGCTGCGGACGTCAGGAGGGCAGCCGCGGGGAGGAGAGCGAAGAGTGAGCGCATGGGGCACCTTTTGGGGTGAAGGGTTGCGATGCCGCATGGTTTACGAATGGTTTATTGCCGCGCTTTTTCGCCTCCGCGCCTCTTTGTTTCCGGACATTGCGTGCCGATCGGCGCGCTCATGGAGGCGCCAGACGTCAAGCGGATGAGAGCGCGCGAAGGAGGAAGGTCTGCGTTGAGCTCAGCGGAGGTCCAATTGTCGGGCCGCCCGTCGAAAGAGGCTTTCGGTCTCGGGCCCGAAGTGAAACGCTTCGAGGAAATCGGCAAGGCCGTATCCCGGCAGGCTCTGGTGAATGGCCGTCCAAGAGGCCCGCGCCTCCTGCATGCGCTCGGCGAGAGTCAGGATGTAGGCCGCGAGAGCCTGGATATGGACATGAGCATTCGGCCGGCTCGCGGCTTTGACCGCCCAATCGGCGGCCTCGTCGGACCGGCCGAGCCGCACCAGCGCCATCGCCCGCACGGCCAGCATCGCAAACAGCATCGGGTCGTAGGGGCTGAGGCGGCGGGATTCGTCGGCGGCGGAAGCGGCCAGAACCGGATCGCCCGTGATCGAGTGAACGAAGGCGAGCGCGTAGTGCGCCTGGGCGAAGTTCGGGCTCAGGTCGACCGCCTGGTTGAGGTGGTCGAGGGACTGCTCCTGCAATCCGCGCAGCCACAGCGCCCTACCCATGGCCCAGGAGGCGGCCGGGTCGCGGTCGTCTGCCATGAGGCTCTCGCCCGCTGCCGCGTAGGCGCGCTCGATCTCCGAATTTCGATCCCGCCAGCCCTGAAACGCATTCTGCCAATGGGTGAAGGACAGGCCGGCATGGGCGCGGGAAAAGGTCGGGTCGAGCCGGATCGCCGTCTCGAAGAAGTGCTGGGCCTGGTCGTTGTCCGCCTTGTTGAAGCGATACATGTGCCACAGGCCGCGATGGTGCGCCTCCCAGGCGTCCAGTGAGTCCGGCGGCTTGAGCAAGGCCCGTCGCCGTTCGAGGGCGTCCACTTCGCTCGCGATCGACGCGACGATGCTGTCGCCGACCTCGCTGAGGATCGAGAAGGCGTCGTCGAGGGTGCGGTCGAAGTCGCTCGCCCAGACGATGCGGGCCGTGCGGGTCTCGAGCAGTTCCACCGTGACCACGAGGCGCCGGCTCGACCGCTGGACGGAGCCTCGCGCGACATAATCGACATCGAGGATGCGGCCCGCTTCCTCAGGACCGATGTTGCGCTCCTGCAAGGCGAACACGGTGCCCTGTGCGATGACGAACAGGCTCCGCAGCTTGGCGAGCCGCGTGATCACGTCATGCACGAGAGCATCGGCCAATCCGCCACGGATCCTCGCCACCGGCGATCGATCCGCGAAGGGCATGATCGCGATGGAGGCCCGGCGGCAGGCTGGCCGATCGACCTCGCCTGGACGTTCCCCGCCCGCTCCGGCGGGAGAGGCGCCGGCCGAGCCGGCACGAGCCGCTGCGGGTGCCAAACCCGCCTCGTCATTCACCTCTCCGACGAACCTGTAGCCTTTTCGCGAAAGCGTCCGGATGAGCCGCTGCTCGAGCCCGCTGTCGCCGAGCGCCCTCCGGGCGGCATTCACGCGGCTCGTCAGGGTGGAATCCGACACGAAGCGCCCGCCCCACACGGAGGCGATGAGGTCGTCCTTGCTCACCACGCGGTCGCGGTTCCGGATCAGGTGGACGATGAGATCGAAGACTTGCGGCTCGACCGCAACGGATTCGCTGCCGCGCCTCAGCTCCCGGCGCTCCGGATCCAGCGTGAACTCACCGAACGAGAACGACACGGTGCGGCTCCCGGCGGTCGTCCGCCTCAGGGAAAAATCAAGCCAATCTCAAGGTTACCTCAGGCCGCAGCCAAAGTCTTCCCGGCCGGCAGGAGGCAGGTTGGACCTCGTCAGAACGACGGTGCGCCGCCCCTTCCGCCCTGACGCGAGAGGGACCGCTCGCCTTTTACAGGAAAGATCAAGGAAACCGACATGTCCTCTTCAGCCCTTGCGGCATCGACCGGCGCGGCATCCGCTCCCCTCGACCTTGGTGCCATGAAAGCCCGCCAGCACGCGGCGTGGTCGTCCGGCGACTATGCGGTCGTCGGCACGACCCTGCAGATCGTCGGCGAGACCCTGTGCGAAGCCCTCGACCTGCGGGCCGGCCAGCGGGTGCTCGACGTTGCGGCCGGCAACGGAAACGTCTCCCTCGCCGCAGCCCGACGCTGGTGCGAGGTGGTCTCGACCGACTATGTGGACTCGCTACTCAAACGCGGTCGCGAACGGGCCAAGGCCGAAGGGCTCTCGATCACCTTCCGGGAGGCCGACGCCGAGGCACTGCCGTTGGACGACATGAGCTTCGATGCGGTCGTCTCGACCTTCGGCGTCATGTTCACCCCGGACCAGGAGAAGGCGGCGAGCGAACTCGCCCGTGTGTGCCGGCGGGGCGGCAAGATCGGCCTCGCCAACTGGACCCCGGACGGGTTCATCGGCCACGTCTTCAAGACCATCGGCCGGCATCTGCCGCCGCCGGCCGGCGCCAAGTCGCCGGCCCGCTGGGGAACCCGCATCGGCATCGCCGAGCTGTTCGAGGCGGATGCCTCGTCCATCGTGGCGGAGCCGCGCCACTTCGTGCTGCGGTACCGCTCGCCGGAGCATTGGCTCGACGTGTTCAAGACCTTTTACGGGCCCCTCCTGAAGGCTTTCGCTGCCCTCGCGCCATCGGCTCAGGCCGACCTCGAACGCGACCTCCTCGCTCTCGTCGCGCGTTTCAACAAAGCGGGCGACGGCTCGATGGTGGTTCCCAGCGAGTACCTTGAGACCGTGATCGTCCGCCGCTGAGCCGAGGGGGCGATGCCGCAACGGGCCGCCGCATCGCCCCGCCCCTTCGCGCTCGGATCGGCCCGTCGCCTCATCGGCCCCCAGGGCCGCGATGGCGGCCGCGTCGCCCAGACACGCAACATTGCTGCAACATCCAAGCCCTAGACGGCTTGGAGGTGAAGTCTCGGATCCGATGATGGGCCTCGTTGCCACTGCTCCTCCCCCAGAAGCCTCCGGTCGCCCGCACCTGAGAAGCTCATGCGCGAATGTCGGCTCGATGGTCGACAGGCGGTACTCCCGTCGTGGCTCCCTGTTCGCAAAATCCTTCGTTGCCCTGTTCCTGGCGGTCGTCCTGCCGCTGACCGCGAGCGGGGTGAGCGACGCCTGGTTCGGGTATCGTGCACAGCGGGAGCAACTGGACCGGTTGCTCGGCGTGGAGGCCCGAGCCGCAGCCTCGCGCATCCAAGGCTTCCTCGACGGCTTGACCGGTCAGCTCGAATGGCTCGTTCATTTGCCCTGGCCGGACGAGTTCAATGAGCATCGGCGCGTCGATGCCTTGCGCCTCCTGCGTCAGGTTCCGGCCATTGCAAGCCTCACCCTGCTCGACGGGCAGGGGCGAGAACGGCTGCATGTCTCTCGCATCGGCCTCAACCGCAAGGAGACCCGGACCGACCGCCAGGCAGAGCCGGGCTTTGCGGGGACGAGGACGAAGCGAGTCTGGTTCAGCGAAGTCAGCTACCAGAGAGGCTCTGAGCCCTATTTCACCGTGGCGCTGGCAGGCCATCGCCCCTCCGCCGGCGTCGTTCTGGCCGAGGTCAACCTCAAGCTGATCTGGGACGTCGTCTCCAGCATCAAGATCGGAGAAGCGGGGCGCGCTTTCGTGCTCGACCGCCGAGGCCACCTCGTCGCGCATCCGGATCTCAGCCTCGTCCTGCGAGGGGCCGACGATGCGACCCTGGCCCCCTTCCGGACGATGAGGGCCGCCGTGATCGCGGCCGAGGGTCGGATCGTGACCGGAGAGGGTGCGGGCGGCCGGGCCGTTGCGGCTGCCTCGGCTCATGTCGCAGGCGTCGATTGGAGCGTGATGGTCGAGCAGCCGCTGGCCGAGGCGTTCGCACCGATCTATGCGAGCCTTTGGCGGACGGCCGGCCTGCTCGTTGCGGCGGCGATGCTTGCTGGCCTCCTCGCCTTCTGGCTTGCCCGGCGGATGACCGGCCCGATTCAGATCCTCGAACGGGGGGCGGAGCTCATCGGTCAGGGCCAGTTCGATCACCGGATCGGCTTGCGGACGGGCGACGAGCTCCAGAGGCTGGCCGAAAGCTTCAACAGCATGGCCAGCGGTCTCGCCGAGTCGCAGGCGCGGCAGGAGCGGATCGCGAAGCTCAAGCGCTTTCTCGCGCCGCAAGTGGCCGAGCTCGTGGACCGGACGGGCGGAGATGACGTGCTTGAGGGACGCCGGGCCGACGTCGTCGTCCTCTTCGGCGATCTGAGAGGCTTCACGGCCTTCTCGGCCAAGGCCTCCCCCGACGAGGTGATGCACGTGCTCGCCCATTACCATGAATGTCTCGGCAGCATCGTCACGCGGTACGGCGCGACCCTGGTCTGCTATACGGGCGACGGCGTCATGGTGCTCGTCAACGCTCCGGTCCCCGTCGCCGACCCTGCTCTCCACGCGCTCGACATGGCTGCCGAAATCCAGAACGCCGTTCAGAAACTCGTCCGGCAGTGGAAAGGCCGGGGCTACGCCATGGGCTACGGCGTCGGGCTTGCGTTCGGACCGGCCACCGTCGGGCGGATCGGCTACGAGGGGCGGTACGATTACACGGCGATCGGCTGCGTCACCAATCTCGCGTCACGGCTCTGCGACGCAGCCCGCGATGGGGAGATCCTGGTCGATGCAGCGATCGTCGCCGCCGCGAACGGCCGCCGGCCGCTCACGCCGCGCGGATCGCGTCCCCTCAAGGGCTTCGATCGCGAGATCGCCGTGTTCAGCCTGGATCCGTGCTCTCTCAACCCAGCCGCCTAGCGCCCTCACTCGATGGTCACATCGGCCATCGTGGTGAGCGAAGACGGAATCCGGACCTTAAGGGCGGCAGCCGCCTTGAGGTTGAGGAACAACTCCACTTTCGTGACCTGCTGCACCGGCAGCTGAGCGGGCTTCTCGCCCTTGAGGATCCTGCCGGCATAGAGGCCGGCTTGACGATGGGACTGCGTGAAATCACCGCCATAGCTCATCAGCCCTCCGGCCGCCGGAAAGTCGCGCGATTGCGTGATCGCCGGCACGGCGTGCTGCATGGCGAGCGCGGCAAGCTGCTGGCTGCGGTTCGCGAAGTAAGGGTCCGATGAGAAGACCAGTCCACCGGGCTTGAGTTGGGCAGCGGTCCTGAATGCGGCCTCGAAATCCTGCTCGTTACCCGCCTGAAGAACTTCGATCCCGATCCCGAGGGCCTCGGCGGTCGACTGCAGGTTCGCGAGTTGCAGGGATGCGGTGGGACTCGTCGGGTTCATGAGAACGGCGAGCCGGCCGGCATCTGGCAACAGCTCGTGCATGAACTCGAGGCGCTTGCGCGAGACCTCCACGCTGAGGCTCGAAACCCCGGTGATGTTGCCTCCCGGCTGCGAAAGGCTCGTCACCACCCCCACCGCAACGGGATCGCCTCCCATCTCGAAGACGATCGGGGTCCTCGAGGTGGCCGATTTCGCCGCGAGGGCGACCGGAGCACCGCCCGGAGCGACGATGAGGTCGACCCGGCGGGCGACCAGATCCGCGGCAAGCTCCGGCAGGCGGTCGTACCGTCCTTCGGCCCAGCGGAACTCGACCGCAACATTCTGACCTTCGACGAAGCCGGCCTCGGACAAGCCCTCCCGAAACGCTTTGAGGCGGCTCGCGAAGGGGCCCGGATTCTCAGGCCCGACATACCCGATCACCGGCATGCGAGACGGCTGCGCCTGTGCCCGGCTCGCACCGGCAGCGATTCCGCCAAGCACCATGAGGAGGTCGCGCCGTCTCATCAGATGCACCCCTGTGCCGGCCCTGAGAGCCCACCCTTCCATGGCCATGATCGCCTCGTTTGAAAATACCGTGCGGGCACCGCCGTCGTCCATCTGCAAAAGAACGTTCACCCGGCAACGTCATGCAAGGGCGGACCTGCCTTCGTGGCTGTTGGGGGCGCGAACGGCTGTCGTTAACACTTCTGAAACATCTCACCCTTGCGCCGACACGCCCCCGCAAAGGAGGCGTCCTATTCCGCTCAAGCAGACAGAGGAGCAAGGGAGGGCGGGATGATGTCGCTGCTGAGGATGGTGGGGGTGAGCGCCGTTCTGTCCTGCACCCTGGTGACGGGCTACAACGCCCTGGCCCTCGGCCGAGCCGCGGAGAAGCCGTTCCAGGAGCGCTTGGCGGGCGAGGACACGGCAAGCCCCCCGCCCGGCCCGGCCCTCGCTCCGGCCAGGACGGTCGGACCGGGCCGACCCGGCGCCTGCGAGGGTCAGGCATGGCCCTACTACGATCAGAACTGCCTCAAGGCGCACCGGGCCGACGTCCCGAGCAGCCCGGTTCGCTGGATCACGCTCGAGAGCCGGCCGGAGCCCGCGACCAGCACCCTCACCCGCGCTCCGCAAACCGTCATGGCCGAACGATAGCGCATCTGCGCGCTCACGGTCTCGCAGGATCGAAACTCTTGCCGGCACTAAGCTACCGTTCTATCCGTCAAGGATCGTCCGTGAGGCTCATTACGATGGAGTTGGCTATGCGGTCGCGGGCTCTCGCGCTGGCACTGTCGATTGCAAGCTCAAGCCACTCCGCCGCGGGCGAACTCATGTTCTTGGATTGCAGCCGGACCGGCGAAGCGCAACCCGGCTCCTCGGAAGGCGAGACCGCCACGATCATCGTCGGCGAAGGGCTCGCCACCATGCAGGCCGACCTCTACTCGGCCGAGCTGTTTCGCTGCGAGACGTCGGGCCGCACCGTGACGTGCAAGCGCGGCGAGAACGATCAACTGTCGCTCTCCATCACGCATCTGACCGCCACGCGCCGGACGAGGTCGGCCCAGGGCGTGACGAACCGCGTGGATTACCGCTGCATCCAGTCTCACCAATAGACGCCGGTGACGCTCGTCGCCGTGCGTATGGAGGCTGGACGATACCGCCGGCTTGCAACCTCGCGATCTCCGGGTATCGTCATGCGTCCCACACCTCTTCTGGAGAGGCGGGAATGATCAGTCGACGCCACCTCCTGGCCACCGCTGCGGCCGGTCTCGCCGGGTCCTCGCGTGTTCATGCCTCCGCCGAGCCGACGACACCGTCGATCCCCTTGCGGTTCTCCGACGTCACGCTGGAAGACGCGCCCCGCTCACGGGCTCTCGTGAGGATCTTCGTGCCGGAGCTCGGGCCGGGCTTCGTTTTCCAGCCCTACTTCGGGGGCGCGATCTTCCGACAGGGCACCGAGCTTGCGGCCGTCCAGCGCGGCCACCTCGAAATGGCCCTCGTGCCCCCCTCCGACTTCGCCAAGCACGTGCCAGCCTTCGACCTTCTCGGCGCGGCCTACATGGTGCGCGATTCCGGTCACCTGGACCGGGTGTTCGCCGGCGAGGTGGGAGAGGCTTTCCGATCGCTGGCCCGCCAGGAACTCGGCGTCGTGGTGCTGGCGCCTGCCTATTACGGCACCCGGCACCTGAATCTGCGCGGCACCGAGCCGGTCGGAACACCGGAGGATCTCAAGGGAGTTCGCCTGCGCATGCCCCCCGGCGAGAGCTGGCAGAGGCTCGGGCGGGCGCTCGGGGCCGATCCGGTGCCGCTCGCCTACGCGGAAACCTATACGGCCCTCAAGCTTGCGCTCGTCGACGGACAGGACAACCCTCTTCCCAACACCTACCGGATGGGTTTTCACGAGGTCACGCGGCAGGTCGTGCTCACGGGCCACAGCGTCGGTTTCGACCTGCTGGTCGTCCGCGCGCCCCTGTTCGACAGCTTGACGCCCGATCAGCAGGAGCGCATGCGGCGGGCCGCCGAGCGGGCGTTCACATGGAGCACCGCCGAGTACCTGCGCCAGGAACAGGCGCTCGTCACCGTCCTTGCGGCGGCGGGGCTGCGGGTCTACGAGCCGGATATCGAAGCCTTCCGCCGGTACGCCACCCTGGCGCACCAGCAATCCCCGTTCCGCGACTTCTGGATCCCGGGTCTGGTCGATCAGATCAGGACCTTGATCTGAGCCGGCATCGCCGCTCCCGCCGAAGTCGTCTGCCCGAGCCCCCTTGTCGAAAGCGGTCGCGGAGCAATCGGGAAGGTCGAGACGCGCAGAAGCTGTTTCGTCGGAGGGTGTCGCGGGGTTCGACCGAGCCACGCCAGCGGAACGACCTCGCCCCGCCAGGCAATCATCCCTTCGGGCCGCTTGCCAGAGCGTCGGCGCCGCGCCACACCTGCGGCGCCGAACGACGGAGGTGAGCCATGACCGCAGACGAAGCCCTCGACGAATTCCGCGCCGCCGGGGCGCTGCTCGAAGGCCACTTCATCCTGTCCTCCGGGCTGCACTCCTCCGTCTTCCTCCAGAAGATGTTCGTGTTCATGGATCCGGCCCGGACCGAGCGGCTGTGCCGGGCGCTCGCGCGCCGGATCGAGGAGGCCTACGGGCGGGTCGACCTCGTGGTGTCGCCGGCCGTCGGCGGGATCGTGCCGGGCTACGAGACCGCGCGGCAACTCGGCTGCAAGGCCGTGTTCGTCGAGCGGGAGAACGGCGCCTTCGTGCTCCGCCGGGGCTTCGCCATCCCGCCCGGCGCCCGGGTCGTGATGGTGGAGGACATCGTCACCACCGGCCTGTCCTCCCGCGAATGCCTCGCCGCCCTCAAGGCCCATCCCGGCGAGATCCTGGGCGCCGCCTGCCTCATCGACCGCTCCGGCGGGCGGGCCGACCTCGGCGTGCCGCTGGTCTCCCTCGTCGAGCTCAATATTCCGAACTATTCGCCAGATGAGCTGCCGCCAGAACTTGCGGCCCTGCCCGCCACCAAACCTGGCAGCCGTTCGCTCAATGCGTGAAAGAGCCTGTTTATCCTGATACTTAGGGATAACGCCACAATTTTGTCGCAAACTTGACAGTTGCGGCAAGCGGGGCTTTATTCCCGGTCCTCTATGAGAGTACTGGTGAGAACAGGATTTTAGACTGCCCGTGTCCCGGTTCCGGCAAGTTCCGGCAGCGCGTCGAAGACGCCCCGCCCCGAACGCCGCAGCGGGCCAGGAGACGGATGGTCCAAGAGCTTTCTTTCAGCCCATCGGACACGAGACGAGCAATGGTCGGTCAGCAGCGTATCGCCCTCTTCATTGACGGGGCCAATCTCTACGCAACCACGAAGACGCTCGGGTTCGACATCGACTACAAACGACTGCTGAAGGAATTCCAGGGCCGCGGCAACCTCGTGCGAGCTTTCTACTACACGGCGCTCGTCGAGGATCAGGAATACTCCTCCATCCGCCCCCTCATCGACTGGCTCGACTACAACGGCTACCGGGTGGTGACGAAGCCCACCAAGGAGTTCGTGGACTCGACCGGCCGCCGTAAGGTGAAGGGCAACATGGACATCGAGCTCGCCATCGATGCGCTCGAGCTCGCCCCCTACATCGACCACATGATCCTGTTCTCAGGGGACGGCGACTTCCGCTCCCTCGTCGAAGCGATGCAGCGCCGGGGCGTGCGGGTCTCGGTGGTCTCCACGATCTCGACGCAGCCGCCCATGGTGGCGGACGAGTTGCGCCGCCAGGCGGACGAGTTCCTCGAACTCTCCCATCTCATCCCGAAGATCGGCCGCGATCCCGCCGAGCGTCCCGTGCGGGCCGTGGGCGAGAACGGCGAGCGCCCGGAGCGCGCCCGCTTCCAGAGCCCCGGCCTCGAGCGCCGCTACGGCATCCGCCAGGCGACCGACGAGGACGTGGTCGAGGGCTGAGCCGCCCTACCCCTTCTCGCGCATCAGCCGCGAGCGCTCCCGGTTCCAGGTGCGCTCCTTCTCGGTCTCGCGCTTGTCGTGGAGCTTCTTGCCGCGGCCGAGACCGAGTTCCACCTTCGCCCGCCCGCGGTCGTTGAAGTAGATCTTCAGCGGGATCACCGTGAAGCCCTCGCGCTGCGTGGCGCCGATGAGCTTGTTGATCTGGCGCTTGTGCAGCAGCAGGCGGCGCGGCCGCTTCGTCTCGTGGTTGAAGCGGTTGGCCTGCAGGTATTCCGGGATATAGGCGTTGAAGAGAAAGAACTCCTCGCCGGAGGGCCCCGCATAGGCCTCGCCGATCGTCGCCTTGCCGCCGCGCAGGGACTTCACCTCCGTGCCGGTGAGCGCGATGCCGGCCTCGTAGGTCTCGACGATCTCGTAGTTGAAGCGGGCCTTGCGGTTGTCGGCGACGACCTTCCGGCTGGGATCGGCTTTGCTCATGTCAGGCGTTGATCAATCCCGCGTGGACCAGAGCCTCGCGAATGGCGCCTTTCGTCGGTGCGGTCACGGGCATCATGGGAAGCCGGATCTCCTCATTGCTGCGGCCGAGGAGCGAGAGACCGCACTTTGCCCCGGCGAGGCCAGGCTCCAGGAACAGGGCGTCGTGCAGCGGCACGAGCCGGTCCTGCACTTTCAGGGCGGCGGCGTATTCGCCGGCGAGGCTGAGGTCCTGCATCTCCGCGCACAGCCGCGGCGCGACGTTGGCCGTCACCGAGATGCAGCCGTGGCCGCCGGCGGCGTTGTAGGCGAGCGCCGTCATGTCCTCGCCGGAGAGCTGGATGAAGTCGGGCCCCATGGCGTGACGCTGCTGCGAGACGCGGGCGAGGTTGGCCGTCGCATCCTTCACGCCGACGATGTTCTTGAGCTCGTAAAGCCGCGCCATCGTGGCGACCGACATATCGATCACCGAGCGCGGGGGAATGTTGTAGATGACGATCGGGATGCCGACCGCGTCGTTCACCGCCTTGAAGTGATGGTAGAGCCCCTCCTGGGTCGGCTTGTTGTAGTAGGGCGTCACCACGAGGATCGCGTCCGCCCCCACCTTCTCGGCATGCTTGGCGAACGCGACCGCCTCGGCGGTGGAGTTCGAGCCGGCGCCCGCGATCACCGGCACGCGGCCTTTCGTCTCCTCGACGCAAGCCTCCACCACGCGTTCATGTTCCCGCTGGTTCAGGGTCGGGCTTTCGCCCGTGGTGCCCACGGGCACCAGGCCCTTGGTTCCGTTCTCGATCTGCCAGTTGACGAGCCCGCGCAGGGCCTCCTCGTCCACCTGGCCGTTCCGGAAAGGGGTCACGAGGGCTGTCATCGAGCCTCTGAGACGGGTCATGGAGAGCGTTCCTCGTGATGGGCGGGCTTGCGGGAGGCCCTGCTTCGCTTAATCTGGGCCACACATAAGGGCTGCGGCGCAGGGGCGCAAACGCGGCCGAAGGGTCAATAAGGGGGCATCGGCTTATCGTTTCGTCAAGAAGGCCCGCCCGACAATGGGCGCCCCTTGACGGGATTGGGGGGATTTCGTGAGCCTCAACACGCGCCTTGCTCTGGTCCTGCTGGCCTCCGCCGGCCTCCTCGCCGGCTCGGTTTCGGCCAGGACGGGGCCGGGCCCCGAAGGGCGGAACCCCGCAGGACAACGCCCGAACGCCGTCCCGGGCTCCATGACGGTCGCGACCCTCGACGCCGAGTCCCTCGGCATCCTCGGCGGGATGCCGGCCGTGCCGCAGATGGGCGACGCCGATTACGTGCCGCAGGTCCTGAAAGCCTATCGCGACGGCAAGGCGGACGAGGCCGAGATTCTGAAATCCAAGCTTGCCCAGCCGGCTGCCATCGCCCTTGTGGAATGGTACGCCATTCGCAGCGGCGTCGCGCTGAGCTTCGACCGGATGGCCGCCTTCCAGCGCGAGTACCGGGATTGGCCCCTCACCCAGAACATGCGGCGCCGCACCGAGGAGGCCCTGCTGGCCGCGCGGCGCTCGCCTCCCCGGGTGCGCGCCCATTTCGCCGCCCAGCCTCCGGTGAGCGCCGCCGGCCGCATCGCCCTCGCCTTCGCCCTCAAGGCCGACGGGCTGGAGGCCGAGGCGCGGGACCTCGCCCGCCACATCTGGCGCGAGGAGGCGATCGGCCCCGAGGTCGAGGGCCGCATCCTCGAGGAGTTCCCGGGCCTCCTCACCACCGCCGATCACCGCTTCCGGATGGAGCGCCTGCTCCTGAAGGAGAACTGGGGCGCGGCCCAGCGGGCGGCCGCCCGCGCGGGGGGCGATTATCCGAGCCTCGTCAAGGCGCGCATGGGCCTGTTCCAGGGGGGCAAGAAGGCCGAGAAGGCCTTCGCAGGAGTGCCCCAGCACCTGAGGGAGGACGCGTCCTACATCTACTCGCGCGCCCTCTTCCTGAGGCGCAAGCGCCAGCTCGCGGAAGCGGCCGCCGTGATGGCGAAGGCTCCGCGCGACCCCGAGCTTCTCGTCGACGGCGACGAGTGGTGGAGCGAGCGGCGCTACATCGCCCGCGAGCTCCTGGATGCGGGCGACGTCAAGACCGCCTACGCGGTGGCGAGCCACCACGGTGCGGAGACGCCGGCCCAGCGGATCGAGGCGGAGTTCTTCGCGGGCTGGATGGCGCTGCGCTTCCTCAACGACCCCGCGGAGGCGCGCCGGCATTTCGACGAGGCGGCGCGGATCGCGAGCGCCCCGATCTCCGTCGCCCGCGCCGCCTATTGGCAGGGGCGCGCGGCGGAAGCTGCCGGGAGCGAGGCCGAGGCGCGCCGCTTTTACGAGCACGCCGCGGACCGGCCGATCACCTATTACGGCCAGCTCGCCCGCGAGAAGCTCGGCCTGCCCCTCGCCCTGCGGGCGCCCGCCCAACTCGATGAGGCCGGCCGCAGGGCGTTCGAGGGCCTGGTGCCGGTGCAGGCCCTGCGCCTGCTCCAGGAGATCGGCGAGACGGAGCTCGTGATCGGTCTTGCCTCCGACCTCGCCCAGAGCCTGAGCGATCCCGCCCAGCTCGACGCCCTCGGCGCGATCGTGGCGGAGGCGCAGAACCCGAGGGCCGTGCTCGCCGTCGGCAAGGCCGGGGTGCAGCGGGGCTTTCCCCTCGACCTCCACGCCTATCCGACCATCGGCATCCCGGACTTCAAGCCCGTGAGCGACGAGGTCGAGACCGCCATGGTCTACGCCATCGCCCGGCAGGAGAGCATGTTCAACCCGAAGGCGCAGTCGAGCGCGGGCGCGCGGGGCCTGATGCAGCTCATGCCGGCCACCGCCAAGCGCACCGCCGAGCGCTTCGGCCTCGGCTTCGACCTGAAGCGCCTCATCGAGGATCCGGCCTACAACGCCACCATCGGCTCGGCGCATCTCGGCGAGCTGATGGACGACTGGAAGGGCTCGCACATCCTCGCCTTCGCGTCCTACAACGCGGGCGGCGGCAACGTGGCGAAGTGGATCAAGGCCTACGGCGATCCGCGCAAACCCGGGGTCGACGTGGTGGACTGGGTGGAGCGCATCCCTTTCTACGAGACCCGCAACTACGTGCAGCGGGTGATGGAGAACCTCGCCGTCTACCGCTACCGCCTGCAGGGTCCGACAGTCAGCTTGCCCCCTTCCGCCAGCGCCCAGTAAGAAGGGGCAAGGCCGTTCGGGCCGGGGGCGTTTCGATGACGGGCGGATACCGGGATTTCTACGTCAGCGGCGGCGACGGGCTGAAGCTCTATGCTCGCGATTACGGGCCCGCGGCCTCGGACGCCCTGCCGGTGGTGTGCCTTCCGGGCATCGCGCGGCATTCTGAGGATTTCCACGCGCTCGCGAGCGCCCTCGCGGCAGATCCGCGCCGCCCCCGACGGGTGCTCGCGCCGGATTACCGCGGCCGCGGACGCTCGGAATGGGACAAGGACTGGCGGCGCTACGACGTCAGGGTGGAGCTCGACGACGTGATCCAGACGCTCGTCGCCGCCGGCATCCCCCGCGCGGTCTTCGTCGGCACCTCCCGGGGCGGGATCATCGCCATGGGCCTCGGCGCGCTGCGGCCGGCGGTCCTCGCGGGCGTCGTCCTCAACGATATCGGCCCGGCCATCGACGCGAAGGGCCTCATGCGGATCCGCGGCTATGTGGGCAAGCTCCCGACGCCCCGCAGCCTCACCGAAGGCGGGCAGATCCTGAAGCAGATCATGGACGCGCAGTTTCCGCGCTTCACCGCCCAGCAATGGGAGGGCCTCGCGCGGGGCATGTGGAAGGAGACGGACGGCGGCCTCGTCCTCGCCTACGACCCGCAGCTCATGCGCACCCTCGAAGCCTTCGATCCCGAGACGCCGCTGCCGGATCTCTGGCCCCTCTTCGAGGGCCTGAAGCGCGTGCCCACGATGGTGCTGCGCGGCGCGAATTCGGACATCCTCTCGCCCGCCACCGTCAAGCGCATGAAGTCCCTCCACCCGCGGCTCGAAGCCGTGACGGTGGCGGACCAGGGCCACGCGCCGGTCCTCGAGGGCGATCTGATCCCCCGCATCAAGCGCTTCGTCGAGATGGTCGAGGCGGCCTAGCGCCAACGAAAAAGGCCGGGCGAACCCGGCCTTTTCAAGGTGTCGACGACAGCCTGGATCAGGCCACCTTCTCCTTCAGAACGCCGCGGCGGATCTGGTCTTCCTCGATCGACTCGAAGAGCGCCTTGAAGTTGCCCTCGCCGAAGCCGTCGTCGCCCTTGCGCTGGATGAACTCGAAGAAGATCGGGCCGATGGCGGTCTTGCCGAAGCGCTGGAGCAGCACCTTGGTGAAGCCGCCCTCCACCACGCCCTCGCCGTCGATGAGGATGCCGTTCTGGCGCAGGCGCTCCACGGACTCGCCGTGCTTCGGCAGGCGCTTGTCGATGCGGGAATAGTAGATCTCGTTCGGCGCCGGCATGAAATCGACCCCGCGCTCGATGAGCGTCTCGATGGAATCGTAGAGGTCGTGAGAGCCCAGCGCGATGTGCTGGATCCCCTCGCCCTTGTATTCCTGCAGGTATTCCTCGATCTGCCCGGTCTCGCCCGCATCCTCGTTGATCGGAATGCGGATCTTGCCGTCCGGGCTGGTCATGGCGCGGGAATGCAGGCCCGTGAGCTTGCCCTCGATGTCGAAGTAGCGGATCTGCCGGAAGTTGAAGAGGCGCTCGTAAAACCCGGCCCACTCGTTGAGCCGCCCGCGATAGACGTTGTGGGTGAGGTGGTCGACGTAGTGCAGCCCGACGCCCGCCGGGTGCGGGTCGCGCTCGCCGATCCACTGGAAATCGACGTCGTAGATCGAGCCCTTCTGGCCGTAGCGGTCCACGAGGTAGATGTGCAGCCCGCCGATGCCCTCGATGGCCGGGATGTTGAGCTCCATCGGGCCGACTTTGGTCTCGACGGGCTTGGCGCCGAGCGCGATGGCGCGCTCGAAGGCATATTTCGCATCCACGACCCGGAACGCCATGGCGGGGGCGCAGGGCCCGTGCGCCTCGGCGAAGTTCGCTGCGAAGGAGCCGGGCTCGGCGTTGAGGATGAAGTTGATGTCGCCCTGGCGGTAGAGCGTCACGTTCTTGGAGCGGTGCTTCGCGACCGCCGAGAAGCCCATCTGCTTGAACAGGGCATCGAGCTTCTCGGGCTGCGGGTGGCAGTACTCGACGAACTCGAACCCGTCCGTGCCCATCGGATTGTCGTCCGAAATGGCCGGCGGCGGGGCATCATGCGGGAACGGTCCCATGGCTTTCCTCCTGTGGTGGCCGGGGGCTGTTCCGGCCGGTTCGAGTCTGGAGCCGCCCGGGTGCGGGCGGCCGTCCCCACGCGGCACCCTTGCCGCGCGGGGGTGTTTCAGGGGCTCGCCTCCGCGGGGGCGAGCGAGCGGGCGTGCCGTTCGAGCTTCTCGACGAGCCCGATGAGGCTCCTCTGCTCGGCGACGGTGAGAACGGCGACGAGCCGGTCCTCGAAGGCGAGAGCTTCGGGCGCCAAGGCGTCGTAGATCCCGCGGCCCTCGGCGGTGAGTTCGAGAAGCTCCTCCCGCCGGTCGTCCTCGTTCGGCTTGCGGGCGACGAGCCCCCGCGCGACGAGGGCCGACACGGCCCGGGAGACGGTGGATTTGTGCATGACCCCGTGGGCGGCGATGTCGCGGGCGGTGCGCACCTCGTACTGGCCGAGGGTCGCGATCACGCGCCAGGCCGGGATCGTGAGGTCGAAGCGCTCCGCATAGATCTGCGCCAGCGCGTTCGAGGTCAGGCTTGCCAGCACGTTCAGCCGATACGGGAGGAACTCCTCCAGGACCACGCGGGCCGGGACGGCGACGTCCGGTCGAAGGGCGGATTGCAGGGCCATGCGTTGACGGAACTAGTTGCTCGTGCAACTAATATGCACGTCTTCCGCTGCGTTAGCAACCCGGCGGTGAGGCCGCGAGAAACGATGAGGAGCGCCGCATGAACATCCAGAACGTGACCGGGCTCACGGGGGCTCCGGGCGAACCGCGGACCAGCGCTCTGGTGCCGGGCTACATGTCGGGCTTCGGCAACTCCTTCGAGACGGAAGCCCTCGAGGGCGCCCTGCCGGTGGGTCGCAACTCGCCCCAGAAGATCGCTTTCGGCCTTTATGCCGAGCAGCTTTCGGGCTCGCCCTTCACGGCGCCCCAGGCGACGAACCAGCGCTCCTGGCTCTACCGCATCCGCCCCTCGGTGAAGCACCAGGGCCGCTACCGGAAGGTCGACAAGGGCCTCATCCGCACGGCGCCGGGCGCGCGGGACGAGAGCGACCTGCCCATCGGCCAGATGCGCTGGAACCCCGTTCCGATCCCGGCCGACGACCTCACCTTCGTGACGGGGCTCCGGACCCTCACCACAGCGGGCGATTCCGACACCCAGGTCGGCATGGCGGCCCACATGGCGCTCGTCACCCGCTCGATGGAGGACGAGTACCTGTTCAACGCCGATGGCGAATACCTCGTCGTCGCCCAGGAGGGGCGCCTGCGCTTTCGCACGGAGTTCGGCGTCATCGACATTGCGCCCGGCGAGATCTGCGTCATCCAGCGCGGCGTGATCTTCAAGGTGGAGCTCATCGACGGCCCGGCCCGCGCCTATGTGTGCGAGAACTACGGGGGCGCCTTCACGCTGCCGGACCGCGGGCCCATCGGGGCGAACTGTCTTGCGAACCCGCGCGACTTCCTCACCCCCGTCGCGGCCTACGAGGACCGGGAGGTGCCCTCGACGCTCTTCGTGAAATGGGGCGGCGAGCTCTACGCCACGGAGATCGGCCAGTCGCCCCTCGACGTGGTCGCCTGGCACGGCAACTACGCGCCCTACAAGTACGACCTGCGCCACTTCTCCCCCGTGGGCGCGCTCCTGTTCGACCACCCGGACCCATCGATCTTCACGGTGATGACCGCGCCCTCCGAGACGCCCGGCACCGCGAACATCGATTTCGTGATCTTCCCCGAGCGCTGGATGGTGGCGGAGAACACCTTCCGGCCGCCCTGGTACCACCGCAACCTCATGAGCGAGTTCATGGGTCTGGTCTACGGCGTCTACGACGCCAAGCCCGAGGGCTTCGTGCCGGGGGGCTTCTCGCTCCACAACCAGATGCTGCCCCACGGCCCCGACGCGCCCGCCTTCGAGCACGCCTCGAACGGCGAACTGAAGCCCGTGAAGCTCACCGGCACCATGGCCTTCATGTTCGAGACCCGGTTCCCCCAGCGCGTCACGGCCTACGCCGCCGGGCTGCCCGAACTCCAGGACAGCTACCTCGATTGCTGGGCCGGCCTGAAGAAGCACTTCGACCCGAACCGGCGCGAGCCGAAGTAGGCGAGGATCACCCTCTCTCGTGTGGGCGAGGGTCGGGACCCGGAGGTGTCGCGGGTTCTCCCTGCCCCCTCTGCGGGGGAGGGACAGCTTGCGACCGCAAGCAGGGAGAGGGGCGAGAGCGCCGAGGTAGATCGTTATCCTCCCTCCCCTTAGGGAGGGTGCCGCGGGCGCATCCCGGGGCGGGTGGGGTGTTGCCGCGAGAGCGGCACTCTCAGCAGAGCGCGACGCGGTTCGACGCCCCTCCCCCTTGAGGGGAGGGGTACGGGGTGGGGGTGGCGGCCGTGTGTTGTCCGGTGAGGGTGCTGCCACCACCCCCACCTCCAGCTCCAGCTCCTCCCCTCAAGGGGGAGGAGAGACCCGCAGCGCCCTCCGCGTTCCCTGAACCCCCTTCGAGACACCGCCCATCTGTCATTCCGGGGCGCCGCAGGCGAGCCCGATCCGAAGGGCCGCGAAGCGAAACCCATAAACGCCAGCGTGTCAGAAGAGAGCGCACCAGCGCCGAGCGAACTTTCGTTCTGCAGCGGTTATGGGTTCCGGGCTCCGCTGCGCGGCCCCGGAATGACAGGCGTTGAGGCCCGAACTCGCGCTGTCGCGCGAACACCCCACCCGCCCCGGGCTGCGCCCGCGGCACCCTCCCCTGAGGGAAGGGAGAGGACGCGTCGCGCCACTCATCCTCTCTCGCGAAGGAGAGAAGGTTAGCCCCTGCCCTACGCCCGCCCGCGCGAGCGGATCATGAAGGTGTCGTAGGCGTATTCGTTGAGCTGCCACCAGGGCAGCACCTCGCCGCGGAACGCCACCATCGAATCGTAGGCTTTCTTGAACTCGGGGCTCTTGGCCGATTGCTCGGCGTAGAGCTCGTTCGCGGCCTTGAGCGATGCTTCCATCACGGGCTGCGTGAAGGAGCGCAGCTCAATGCCGGCGCCGATCATGCGGCGCAGGGCCGGCGGGTTCACGGCATCGTACTTGGCGAGCATCCAGTTGTTCGCCGCCTCCGAGGCATGGTTCAGGATGGCCTGATACTGCTTGGGCAGCTCGTTCCATTTCTGCTGGTTGACCACGAGGTGGAGCATGGCGCCGCCCTCCCACCAGCCCGGCGCATAATAGTACTTCGCCACCTGCGAGAGCCCGAGCTTCTCGTCGTCGTAGGGGCCGACGAACTCCGCGGCGTCCAGGGTGCCGCGCTCCAGCGCGGGATAGACGTCGCCGCCCGCGATCTGCTGCGGCACGACGCCGAGCTTCGCCAGCACGAGGCCGCCCAATCCGCCGATGCGGAACTTGAGGCCGTTGAGGTCGGCCACCTCGCGGATCTCCTTGCGGAAGAAGCCGCCCATCTGGGTGCCGGAATTGCCGCACGCGAAGGAGACCGCGTTGAACTTCGCCAGGGCCTCGTTGACGATCTCGCGGCCGCCCGCGAAATGCCACCAGGAATGCTGCTGGCGGGCGTTGAGGCCGAAGGGCACGCCCGTGCCGAAGGCGAGCGTCGGGTCCTTGCCGAAATAGAAGTAGAGGGGCGTGTGGGCGCATTCGACGGCGCCCGTCTGCACCGCGTCGAGAGCCTGGAGTCCGCCCACGATCTCGCCCGCCGAGAAGGTCTGGATCTGGAACCGGTTGTCCGTCGCATCCGCCAGATACTTCGCGAAGGTCTGGGCCGTGCCGAAGATCGTGTCGAGGGATTTCGGGAAGCTCGAGGTGAGGCGCCAGCGGATCTCCGGCATGGACTGCGCGATCGCGGGCGCCGCCACCGCCGTGGCCGCCGCCGTGAGTCCCGCACCCTTCAAAAAGCTTCTTCTCTTCAGGTTGGTTGTGGTCATGATGGGCGTCTCCCCTCGCCGGGTGTCGTTGCACGCCCTATCCAAGCACAGAACAGAGGTTGGTGGCTATGAAGCTTGCGTCGTTGAAACAGGGCCGGGACGGCCGGCTCGTCGTGGTGTCGCGGGATCTGACCCAGGCCACGGACGCATTCTTCATCGTGCCCACGCTCCAGGCGGCCCTCGACGACTGGGAGCGCTACGGCCCGCAGCTGCAGGACCTCTCCGGACAGCTGCAGACCGGGTCCGTCCCGTCCTTCCGCTTCCACGAGCACGATTGCGCCTCGCCCCTGCCCCGCGCCTATCAATGGGCCGACGGCTCGGCCTACGTGAACCATGTGGAGCTCGTGCGCAAAGCGCGGGGCGCCGAGATGCCGTCCTCGTTCTGGACCGATCCGCTCATGTATCAGGGCGGCTCGGACTCGTTCCTCGGGCCGCGGGACGCGATCCCCATGGCGGACGAGGCCTACGGCATCGATTTCGAGGGCGAGGTCGCGGTGATCACCGGGGACGTGCCCATGGGCGCCACCCGGGAGGAGGCCGCCGCCGCGATCCGCCTCGTCGTTCTCGTGAACGACGTGAGCTTGCGCAACCTCATCCCGGCCGAGCTCGGCAAGGGCTTCGGCTTCTTCCAGGCGAAGCCCTCCTCGACCCTCTCGCCCGTGGCGGTGACGCCGGACGAGCTCGGGGAGGCGTGGGACGGGGGCAAGCTCCACCTGCCGCTGCTGTCGACCCTCAACGGCCAGCCCTTCGGCAAACCGAATGCCGGGGCCGACATGACGTTCGACTTTCCGACCCTCATCGCCCATGCGGCGAAGACCCGCCCGCTCGGCGCCGGCACGGTGATCGGCTCCGGCACCGTGTCCAACAAGGACCGGGACGGCGGGCCCGGCAAGCCCGTCCGCGAGGGCGGCCTCGGCTATTCCTGCATCGCCGAGCAGCGCACCGTGGAAGCCCTCCTCACGGGCGAGGCCCGGACCCCGTTCATGCGCTTCGGGGATACGATCCGCCTCGAGATGAAGGACAAGGCCGGCCACTCCATCTTCGGCGCCATCGAGCAGGAGGTGGTGCGGTATGAACGGTGAGGAAATCGAGCGCGGAATCACCACGCCTTCCCTCCCCTCAGGGGAGGGCCAGGGTGGGGTACGGCGCGCCAGCGCCGCCCCTTCCGAGCCCTCAGCCCTGACCCGAACCGAACGCCCCTGGGGCCGTCCGGACGCGACCTCATCCGTGCAGGCAGCCCGTGCCCTGCGCAAGCGCATGACGCCGCAGGAGGCGAAAGTCTGGACGAGGCTTCGCCTCCTCCGCGGGCAGGGTTTTCACTTCCGCCGTCAGGTGCCGATTGCTGATTACATCGTCGACTTCGCCTGCTTGAAGGCAGGTCTGGTCGTCGAGATCGATGGCGGCCAGCATGCGCGCGACGATCACAGCCGCAAGGATCGGATGCGCGATGTAGCGTTGAATGCCGCCGGCTTTCGCGTGCTGCGGTTCTGGAACGCCGACGTCGGCCGTGATCCGTCGACCGTTATCGATACCGTCTTTGCAGCACTCACCGTCGCAGAGGCCGCTGGCGCGGCCTACCCCACCCCTGCCCCTCCCCTGAGGGGAGGTAAGGAGCAGAGCCATGGCTGAGCGCGCCTTCGCCTCCACCGCCGACACGGGCGAGAAGCAGATCTCCTTTACCGAGATCGGACCGGATCTTTACGCCTACACGGCGCAGGGCGATCCCAATTCCGGGATCATCGTCGGCGACGACGGCTGCATGGTGATCGACGCGCAGGCGACGCCCGTCATGGCCGAGGACGTGATCGCGCGGGTTCGCGACGTCACCGACAAGCCGATCCGCTACGTGCTGCTCACCCATTACCACGCGGTGCGGGTGCTCGGCGCATCGGCCTACGGCGCTCAAGGCATCATCGCGTCGGAGGCCACCTACCGGCTCATCGAGGAGCGGGGCGAGCAGGACAAAGCCTCCGAGATCGGCCGATTCCCGCGGCTCTTTCGTGGGCAGGAGACGATCCCCGAAGGCCTCACCTGGCCGACCCTCACCTTCGAGACGGCCATGTCGGTGTTTCTCGGCAAGCGGGAGGTGAGATTGTTCCACCTCGGCGCCGGGCACACGGCGGGGGACGTCGTCGCCTTCGTGCCGGATGCGGGCGTCATGTTCTCCGGCGACCTCGTCGAGTACCACTCGGCCTGCTATTGCGGCGATGCGCATCTGCGCGAATGGCCCCTCACCCTCGACGCGATCCGCGAGTTCGAGCCCCGCGCCCTCGTGCCGGGCCGCGGCGACGCGCTGAACGGCGCAGGCCAGGTGCGGGAGGCCCTCGCCATGACGCGGGACTTCGTGACGACGCTCTACGGCGCCGCCGAGCTCTCCGTCGCCCGCGGGCGCAGCCTCAAGGAGACGTTTGCCGCCACCCGCGAGGCCATGGACGGGCGCTTCGGAGGCTTTGCGATCTACGAGCACTGTCTCCCGTTCAACGTCTCCCGCGCCTTCGACGAAGCCTCCGGCATCGATCATCCGGTGATCTGGACCGCGGAGCGCGACCGGGAGATGTGGGCGGCGCTTCAGGGTTGAGGAGGAGGGATCATGAGAAAAGCCCTCTACCAGTTCGGCTACCGCCGCTCCCCCGATCAGGACCGGGCGCAAGCTGCCCCCCATCCGGTGGTGGTGGTCGGCGCCGGGCCCGTGGGGCTCTCGGCGGCCGTCGATCTGGCGCAGCGCGGGGTGCCGGTGGTGCTGCTCGACGATGCGGACCGGATCGGCGAAGGGTCGCGGGGCATCTGCTACGCCAAGCGCACCCTCGAGATCCTGAACCGCCTCGGCGTCGCGGGGCGGTGCCTTGCGAAGGGCGTCACCTGGAAGATCGGCAAGGTGTTCCAGGGCGGGGAGCTCCTCTACCCGTTCGACCTCCTGCCGGAGGACGGGCACGCCATGCCGGCCTTCATCAACCTCCAGCAATACTACCTCGAGCACTACCTCGTGGAGCGCGCGGGCGAAGTGCCGGGCGTCGACATCCGCTGGCGCAACCGGGTCACCGCCGTCCGGCCCCGCAACGACGGGGTCACGCTCGCGGTGGACACGCCCGAGGGGCCTTACGAGATCGATGCCGGCTGGGTGATCGCCGCCGACGGGGCCCGGTCTTCGCTGCGCGCCATGCTCGGCCTCGCCTTCCGGGGCGAGGTGTTCGAGGACCGCTTCCTCATCGCCGACGTGAAGATGCAGGGCGATTTTCCGACCGAGCGCTGGTTCTGGTTCGACCCGCCCTTCCACGAGGGCCGCTCCGCGCTCCTCCACAAGCAGCCCGACGACGTGTGGCGGATCGATCTTCAGCTCGGGCCGGAGGCGGATGCGGCGGCCGAGCAGCGGCCGGAGCGCGTCGTCCCGCGCCTGCGCCAGATGCTCGGCCACGACGATTTTTCCCTCGAATGGGTGTCCGTCTACACGTTCCAGTGCCGCCGCCTGGAGCGCTTCGTCCACGGCCGGGTGGTGTTCGCGGGCGATGCCGCCCATCAGGTGTCGCCCTTCGGCGCGAGGGGCGCCAATTCGGGCATCCAGGACGCCGACAACCTCGCCTGGAAGCTCGCCCTCGTGGTGAAGGGCGAAGCCCCCGAGGGCCTCATCGACACCTACGACGCCGAGCGCTCGGCCGCGGCGGACGAGAATATCGGCCACTCGACCCGCTCGACGGATTTCATCGCCCCCCGCTCGGCCCAGGAACTGCGCTTCCGCGATGCGGCTCTGTTTCTGGCCCGCAGCACGGATTTCGCCAAGCGCATGGTCAATTCGGGCCGCCTCTCCTCCCCGTCGACCTACGACAGCCCCCTTCTCACACCGGACCGCGAGCCCTGGTCGGGCGCCGCCCGCCCGGGCGCACCCCTCCCCGACGCGCCGCTGCGGGACCGGGACGGGCGGCGGGTGTGGCTCCTCGATGCGGTCGGGGGCGAGGAAACCCTGATCGAGGTCGGCGCCGGCGCGGCGGGCGGCCACCCGGGAAGGCGCCTCGTGATCGGGGAGGATCTCATCGACGCGGACGGCTTCTTCGCCGCCCGCTTCGATGCGACCCCAGGCGCCGCCTATCTCGTGCGCCCGGACCAGCACCTCGCCGCCCGGTGGCGCGCGCCGGACCCCGAGGCGGTCGCCGCCGCATCCCGCAGGCTGCGCGGGCTCGACGGGAGGGCGGCATGACGGGGCTCCTGACCGAGAGCCGCTTTGCCGATCCCGACGGGGCGTACCGCGCCCTCATCGAGGCCCATCGTGGGCTCTCGGACGAGGAGAGCGCCGCCCTCAACACCCGGCTCGTCCTCCTGCTCGCCAACCATATCGGCGACCCCGAGGTGCTGGCGCAGGCCCTCCGCCTCGCCCGGCCCCGTCCTTCGGATGAGGCCCGCCCGGTTGCGGATGGGAAGGCATTCTGACACCGTACGCGGAAGCCCCCGGGACAGGGGGAACACCACGACAAGACCCAGGGAGATCGTCCGTGACACCCACCCGACGTCGTTTTCTCGCCCTCGCCGGCGGCGCCGTTGCCGCGCCCGCGCTCCTGCGGGAGGGCCACGCCCAGGCGCCGCAGGTCACCCTGCGCATGCACCACTTCCTGCCCGCCGTGTCGAACGGGCACTCCAAGTTCCTCGCCCCCTGGGCCCAGAAGGTGGCGAGCGAATCCGGCGGGCGGATCAAGATCGATATCTTCCCGGCCATGACCCTCGGCGGAACGCCGCCCCAGCTCTTCGACCAGGCCCGGGACGGCGTGGTGGATCTCGTCTGGACCCTGCCGGGCAACACGCCGGGCCGCTTCCCGGTGAGCGAAACCTTCGAACTGCCCTTCGTGGCGAGCCGCAAGGCGGTGCCGAACTCCCGGGCGCTGCAGGAATTCGCCGACGCCAACATGAAGGACGAGTTCAAGGAGGTGCACCCGATCTGTTTCTGGGCGCACGACCATGGCCTCATCCACGCCAACAAGCCCGTGCGGACGATGGACGACCTGCGCGGCCTCAAGCTGCGCTTTCCGACGCGCCTCGCCGGCGAGGCCCTGCGGGCCCTCGGCGCCACCGCCATCGGCATGCCGATCCCGCAGGTGCCCGAGTCCCTCTCCCAGCGCGTCATCGACGGAGCCGTGGTGCCCTGGGAGGTCGTGCCCTCCATCAAGGTCCACGAGCTCGTGAAGAACCACACGGAGATCCCGGGCTCGCCCACGCTCTACACCGCCACCTTCATCCTCGCGATGAACAAGGCGAAGTACGAGGGCCTGCCGGCGGATCTCAAGCGCATCATCGACGCCAATTCCGGACAGGCCGCCGCCTCCATGGCCGGCAAGGTCTGGGACGATCAGGCGACCGCGGTGTCCGAGCTCGTGAAGGGCCGCGGCAACACCCTCATCACCCTCACGGAGGACGAGGCCGCCCGCTGGCGCAAGACCACCGATCCGGTGGTGGAGAACTGGCTCAAATCCGCCAAGGACCGCGGCCTCGACGGCCAGAAGCTCCTCGACGCGGCCCGCGCCGCGATCAAGAAGCACGAGACGGCAGCGTAAAGCTCAAACCCCCTCCCCGCCCTGAGCCCTCATCCTGAGGCGCCCGCGTCAGCGGGCCTCGACGGACGGGGCGCCTCCGGCGAGGTGCCTGCGATCCGGAACCCTCGTCCTTCGAGACGCGGCTGCGCCGCTCCTCAGGATGAGGGTTCCTTCTGTTCCGCCTGGATCCGATGAGCCCCGACACCCCCGCCCCTCCCCCGCCCTCCCACGATCACGGCGCGGCGCGCATCGCGCGGGTCCTCGCGCTCGCGGGCGGCGCCGTGGTGATCGGCCTTGCCCTCCTCGTCACCGCCAGCATCCTCATGCGCTGGTTCGGGGGCGCCGGCATCGACGGCGATTTCGAGATGGTGCAGATAGGCCTGGCGCTCGCGATCTTCGCCTTCCTGCCGCTCTGCCAGGCCCACCGGGGCAACGTGATGGTGGACACCTTCACGAGCCGGCTTCCGGCGGGCGTCCAGGCCGCCCTCGACGTGCTGTGGGATCTCGTCTACGGCGCCTTCGCGGCCTTCATCGCCTGGCGCCTCGCGGTCGGAGCCCTGGAGGCCTATTCGAGCCGCACCACCTCGATGGTGCTCGGCCTGCCGCTCCAATACGCCATCGGCGCCTGCGCGGCGATGGCCCTGTTCCTCGCCCTCATCGCCGGCCTCACGGCCCTGCGCCGCGCCCGGGTGCGGGGATGAGCGGAGCCTCCATCGCCGCCTGGGGCTTTGCCGGCATGCTGGCGCTCATCGCCGTCCGCATGCCGGTGGGACTCGCCATGCTCACCGCCGGCAGCGTCGGCTACATCTCCATCGCGGGCTGGCCGGCCTTCCTCAACTACATGAAGACGACGCCCTACTTCCTGTTCTCCAACTACACCCTCTCGGTGATCCCGCTCTTCATCCTGATGGGCGCCTTCGCGGAGCGCTCCGGCCTCAGCCGGGACCTCTTCCGGGCCGCGAGCGCCCTCGTCGGGCACCGGCGCGGCGGCATGGCCATGGCGGTGATCGGCGCCTGCACGGCCTTCGGGGCGATCTGCGGCTCCTCCGTCGCCACGACCGCCACCTTCGGGCGCGCGGCCCTGCCGGAGCTGCAGCGCTACCGCTACGAGGCGGGTCTTTCCACCGGCACCATCGCGGTGGGCGGCACCCTCGGCATCCTCATCCCGCCCTCAGTCATCCTCGTGATCTACGCGATCTCGACGGAGCAGAACATCGAGAAGCTGTTCCAGGCGGCGCTCGTGCCGGGGCTTCTCGCCATGGCGTTCTACTGCCTCGCGATCGCCTGGACGGTGCGGCGCAATCCCGATCTCGCCCCGCCCCATCCCCGGGAGGACGCCCGGGAGCGCGTCGCCGCGCTCCTTGCCGTCTGGCCGGTGCTCCTCGTCGCCCTCGTCGTGGTTGGCGGGATCTATGGCGGGGTGTTCACGGCGACGGAGGCCGCCGCGGTCGGGGCCGTCGCCATGCTGCTCGTCTCGCTCCTGCGCCGCCTGCTCTCGTGGGAGAGCTTCAAGGGCAGCCTCGTCCAGACCGCCGAGACCACGGCCCTCATCTTCGTCATCCTGCTCGGCGCCGAGGTGTTCAACTCGTTCCTCGCCTTCTCGCAGCTGCCGACCACGGTGGCGGCCGCCATCACCGAAGCGGGCCTCGCCCCCTACCTCGTGCTGACGATCATGCTGGCGGTCTACATCGTGCTCGGCGCCGTGATGGACGAGTTGGCGATGATCCTCCTCACCCTGCCGGTCTTCTTTCCGATCGTGACCGCCCTCGATTTCGGCATGCTCCCCGACGAGGTGGCGATCTGGTTCGGCATCCTCGTGCTGATCGTCGTGGGAATCGGGCTGACCGCTCCGCCCATCGGGCTCAACGTCTTCGTGATCCACGCCCTCGCGCGCCACGTGCCGATCACCCGGACCTATCGGGGCGTGCTGCCGTTCCTGGCGACCGACATCGTGCGGCTCGCCCTGTGCGTGGCGTTCCCGGCCCTGTCGCTCGGCCTCGTGCGCTGGCTGAACTGAGCCCCGCGGCGGCGCCCCGCGCCGCCCGGGAGGCGCCCGTCAGCCGCCGTTCTTCTGCTCGGCCGGCGGCGCGGTGTTCTCGGCCGCGGCGGGCTTCGGCTCCTCGAGGCCGTGATCGAGCTTGCGGAGGATCTTCACGAGATCCTCGTGCTCCGGGTTCGAATCCTTGGCGTGGGTCCACTGGAACTTCGCCTCGAGCTTGCGCCCGACCTTCCAATAGGCGTCGCCGAGGTGATCGTTGATCACGGGATCGCCCGCCTTCAGCTCGACCGCCTTCTCGAGTTCGCGCACCGCGTCCTCGTAGCGGCCGAGGCGGTAATAGGCCCAGCCGAGCGAGTCGATGATCATGCCGTCGCGGGGCGAGAGCTCAACCGCCCGCTGCAGCATCTTGAAGGCTTCCTCGATGTTCTGGTTGTTGTCGACCCACGAATAGGCAAGGTAGTTCAGCACCTGGGCGCGGCCCTGCGGCTGCGTCTCGGGCACGAGCTCCAGCGCCTTCTTGAGGTCCGCCTCCGCCTTCGGCCACTGCTTCGAGCGCTCGTAGGCGGTGCCGCGGTAAAAGAACAGGATCCAGTGCCCCCGGTCGGGCGTGCCGATCCGGTCCACCGCCTTCGTGTAGACGTCCGCGGCCTCCGCGAAGCGCTTGCGGGCGCGCAGCACGTTGCCGAGCGCCATGATGACCTCGATGTCGTCGGGCCGTTCCTTGAGCAGCCCTTCGAGGTGCCGGATGGCGTCCTCGCTCTGCTGCAGCTGCTCCAGGTTCTGGCCGATGGCGATGTCCGCGCTGGGGCGGATCGGCGAGACCTTCGGTATGCGCGCGTAGATCTCGTTCGCCCGGTCGTAGCGCTTCAGGCGCTCGTACACGTCAGCGAGGGTGACGAGGGCAAGATCGTGCTCGGGATCGAGGTGGAGCGCGAGGCGGAGATAAATGATCGCCGTGAGCTCGTCGCCCTGGCTGTTGCCCACGACCCCCAGGCCGTACAGCACCTCGGCCGCCCCTTCCTGGGCGTTGGCGATGCTGGCCTCGAGGGGCTTGCCGGCGTTGAGCTGGTCGAGGGCCGCGCGCACCAGCGGGTGCCGCGGCAAGGTCTCGTCGAAGGTGGTGTAGATCCGCTTCGCCTCGTCCCGGTTGCCGCGCTTCGCCTCGAAGCGCGCATAGGCGTCGACCACCTGGAGCGTGTTGCGCTCGCCCTCGTAGGCGGCCTTGAACCGGCGCTCGGCCTCGCCCGGGTTGCCGGTCACCTCGGCGATGAGGCCCGCATGGTACTCGCGGAACTGGTTGTAGGCGCGCTCGCCCTTGAGCTTGTCGACGGTCTCGAGGGCGCGCTTGGCCTCGGCCCTGCCCTCGCCCGCATAGGACCACGCGGTGAGGAGCGTCGCGGTGAGGTCCGCCTGCCGGCCGCGGCCGCCCTTGGCGAGGGCCGCGCGGGCCTGGGCGTATTGCTTCGCCTTGAGGGACCGCACACCGAGGGCGAACTGGGCAAGACCATTCGCGCTGTCGCGCTGGACGAGCCGTTCCGCCGTGCGGAACGCCTCGTTCATGGCGCCGTCGGCGAGGAAGGCCACGAAGGCCCGCTCCAGGAGTTCCTGGTTGCGCGGATCGGCCTTGATGGCCTCGCGAAAGAACGTGGAGGCGGCGGCGGTGTCCCGTGCGGCGCCCGCGATGTAGGCGGCGAGGAAATTGCCCTCGAGGCTCTCGGCCGGCTGCAGCACCTCGGTCGGATCCTGAGCCGCCGAGGCAGGCGCGCCGGCGAGGCCGAGCGCGAGCGACAGGGCGGCAGCGGACAGGCCGCTCCGGACCGAAACGAGGTTCAAACGAGGCAAGAGCCGGCTCCCATCAGCGCGCATCGGGGGGACAAAGGCGCCCCAAATCGGGCCGGAGAATGGCCGTTAACCGCCGACCCGGCAAGGGTGACGTTGCCGCGCCGGACTGACAAGAGCGTCATTCGCGCGGCGAGCCAGGGGCGGCAGGCCTCGCCGGCCTCGGCGACGCTTCACCCACGCCGCATCCTCCTCAACCCTCATCCTGAGGAGGGCCGTCAGGCCCGTCTCGAAGGAGGGTCCAGTGGGCGCGGGAGGCGCTTCCCGTGCTGACTGGAGACGCCCTCGTCCTTCGAGACGTTCGCTTCGCGAACCCTCAGGATGAGGGCTCCAGCCGCTCGCCCGTCCCCGACCTCTCGCCCCTCTACATATTCACGTAGTTCGGCCCGCCGCCGCCCTCGGGCGGCACCCAGTTGATGTTCTGATTCGGGTCCTTGATATCGCAGGTTTTGCAGTGGACGCAGTTCTGGGCGTTGATCTGGTAGCGCACGCCCCCCGACCCGTCCTCCACCCATTCGTAGACCCCCGCGGGGCAGTAGCGCGTCGAGGGTCCTGCATAGACGTCGTGCTCGGAGCGTTTCTGCAGCTCCATGTCCCGCACCTGAAGGTGGGCGGGCTGGTCCTCCTCGTGGTTGGTGTTCGACAGGAACACCGAGGAGAGCCGGTCGAAGGTGAGCACCCCGTCGGGCTTCGGATAGGCGATCGGCTTCACCTCGGAGAGGGGCTTGAGGCACTCGTGATCCGGCTTGCCGTGGCTCATGGTGCCGAAGACCGAGCGGCCCGTGAGCTCCGTCATCCACATGTCGATGCCCCCCAGCACCACCCCCGCGGTTGTGCCGAACTTCGACCAGAGCGGCTTGACGTTGCGCACGCGCTTGAGGTCGTAGCCGATCTCGGACGAGCGCCACGCCTCCTCGTAGGAGCCGACCTCGTCGTGGGCGCGGCCCGCCTGAAGCGCTTCGTTGAGATGCTCGGCGCACAGGATGCCGGACAGGACCGCGTTGTGGCTGCCCTTGATGCGCGGCACGTTCACGAACCCCGCCGAGTCGCCCACGAGGCACCCGCCCGGGAAGACGAGCTTGGGCACGGATTGCCAGCCGCCCTCCACGATGGCGCGCGCCCCGTAGCCGATGCGCTTGCCGCCCTCGAAGGTGTCGCGGATCATCGGGTGCGTCTTGAGGCGCTGGAACTCGTCGAAGGGCGAGAGCGTGGGGTTGGAATAGTTGAGGTGCACCACGAAGCCGACCGACACGAGGTTGTCGTCGAAGTGGTAGATCCAGGAGCCGCCGCCCGCGTTGTTGGGCAGCGGCCAGCCCATGGAGTGCTGGACGAGGCCGGGCCGGTGATGCTCGGGCTTCACCTGCCAGAGCTCCTTGACGCCGATGCCGTATTTCTGGTGATCGCGCCCCTCGTTCAGCTTGAAGCGCTGGATGAGGCCCTTGGCGAGGTTGCCCCGCGCGCCCTCCCCGAACACCGTGTAGCGGGCGCGCAGCTCCATGCCGCGGGTGTAGTTGGCGTTGGGCTCGCCGCCCTTGGAGATGCCCATATCGCCCGTGGCGACGCCGACGACGGCGCCCTTCTCGTCGAACAGAACCTCGGTGGCCGCGAAGCCCGGATAGATCTCGACCCCCGCCTCCTCCGCCTTGCGGCCGAGAAAGCGCGCCACGTTGCCGAGCGAGCCGACGAAGTTCCCGTGGTTGTTCATGAGCTTCGGCATGAAGACGTTCGGCAGGCGCGTGCCGCCGGCGGGGCCGAGATACAGGAACTCGTCCCGGGTCACCTGCGTGTTAAGGGGCCGGTCCGCGTCCTCTCGCCAGTCGGGCAGCAGGCGATCGAGCCCGATGGGATCGACCACCGCGCCCGACAGGATGTGGGCGCCGACCTCCGAGCCCTTCTCCACCACCACGACGGAGAGGTCGGGGGACAGCTGCTTCAAACGGATCGCCGCCGACAGGCCCGCCGGGCCCGCCCCCACGACGACCACGTCGAAGTCCATCGATTCACGGGCAGGCACGTCCATGGTTCTCTCCTGGCGACGCAACGGTAACGCTGGGGTGGCGGAATGGTTTACATATGAACCATCACCCACGGCATCTCAAGCGGCAGGGCCGCATGCCGCACCGTGGGGTCTGACGCTTTCTCCTGCAAGATCAAGGCCCCTTGCATTGTGAGCTGACCACAGGATGCTTACATGAGGAGCATGCCCGAAAAGCCCCTTTCGTCCGACGCCTTGCAGGCGCTCCTCGACTTTCACGTCGAGGCCGGGGTGGACCTTGCCCTCGACGAAACCCCGCACAACCGCTTCGCCGAGCCGAAGGCGCCGGAGCGCGCTCAGGCAAGCCCGCGCCCCGAGCCCGCCCGCGGGGAGGCGCCCCGGCCGGAGGCACGGACGCCCGCGCCCGCCCGCCCGCTCCCGAAGGCCGCCGCCGGCACCCCGGAGGATGCGGCGAGCCTCGCCCGCGAGCAGGCCCGGCAGGCGGCTTCGCTTGAGGAGCTCGAGGCGATCCTGCAGACCTTCGAGGGCTGCACCCTGAAGTTCAGCGCCAAGAACCTCGCCTTCCACGACGGCAATCCGGGCGGGCGGGTGATGCTGGTGGGCGAGGCACCCGGGGCCGACGAGGACCGGATCGGCAAGCCCTTCATGGGGCGCTCCGGGCAGCTCCTCGACCGGATGCTCGCGGCGGTGGGCCTCGACCGCTCCCAGGTCTACATCGCCAACGTGGTGCCCTGGCGCCCGCCCGGCAACCGCACGCCGACGCCCCAGGAGATCGCCATCTGCAAGCCGTTCATCGAGCGGCAGATCGAGCTCGCCTCGCCGGAAATCCTCGTCTGCCTCGGGGGGCCCGCGGCCCAGAACCTTCTCAACGTGAAGGACGGCATCCTGCGCACCCGCGGCCGCTGGTTCGACTACAAGGCCGCCGACGGGCGCACCATCCGGGCCCTGCCGACCCTGCACCCGGCCTACCTGCTGCGCCAGCCGCTGCAGAAGCGCCTCGGCTGGCGGGATTTTGCGGCGCTCCGCCGAGCCCTCGACGGAGCCGGCGCCGCCTGATCAGGGGAGGCCCGCGAGCCAGGCGTCGATCTCCTCCGGCGCGGTGAACCGCACCTGCGGCTCGTCTGTTGCTGGCGGCTCGAACTCGTCCCGGATGAACTGGAGCACGTGCGGCAGCACGTCGGCGCGGCTCGGGTTCGCCCGGTTCGCGGCGATCCGCGCCGCGATCACCGCCTCCGGCGTGTCGACGTACAGGACGAGAAAGCCCGCCCCCTCCCCTTCCGCGAGGCGCCGGAACGCGTCCCTTTGGCGGCGATACGAGAAGGTGTCGTCCACCACGGCGGAGCGGCCCTCCCTCAGGAGCGCCCGGGCGCGGGTTTCGGCGATGCGCCCCGTCTCCTCCCAGTTCGCCACATCGAGGTCCCCGCCCGGGAACAGGCCCCGCTCCTCGTGGATGCGGTCGAGGCCGACGAGCCCCGCGCCGAGGCGCTCGGCGACCCGGCGGGCGGCGGTCGACTTGCCGGCGAAGGCGAGGCCGCACATCGCGTAGAGGATCGGCATGGATCTCCCGTGGCTCTAAGGTCAAGCTTCAGTTTCAGGAACCCAAGCGTCTGAGGGGACTTTCCCCATCAGGTCAACGGGTACGGATTGAGCGATGCGCTGGGAAGATTTCAGAGCCTCCACCAACGTGGAAGACCGCCGCGGCATGGGCGGCGTTCCCGGAGGCGCGGGCGGTCTCGGGATCGGCACCATGGTGATCCTCGGCCTCGTCGGCTGGGCCCTCGGCATCGACCCCCGGGTCCTCATCGGCGGCGCCGAGATGATGGCCGGCGGCGGGGGCGGCTACGAGCAGTCCCAGACGCAGGGCCGGCAAGGCCCGCCACAGGACGAGATGGGCCGCTTCGCCTCCGCGATCCTCGGCAACACCGAGGACGTGTGGAAGGCCGTGTTCCCCCAGCAGGTCCAGCGCGACTACCGCCCCGCGAAGCTCGTCCTGTTCTCGGGCGCGACCCGGTCGGGCTGCGGCAACGCGCAATCCGCCATGGGGCCGTTCTACTGCCCCCTCGACCAGACCGTGTACATCGACCTCTCCTTCTTCCAGGACATGCAGCGCAAGTTCCGGGCGGGCGGCGACTTCGCCTACGCCTACGTGATCGCCCACGAGGTGGCCCACCACGTGGAGAACCAGCTCGGCATCCTGCCGCGGGTGCAGCAGCGCCAGCAGGAGGTGAGCGAGGTGGAGCGCAACCAGCTCTCCGTGCGGGTCGAGCTCATGGCCGATTGCCTGGCCGGCGTCTGGGCGCACCATTCCCAGCAGCGCTACCGGGCGCTCGAACAGGGCGACATCGAGGAGGCCATCGGCGCCGCCGAGGCCATCGGCGACGACCGGCTCCAGCGTCAGGCCGGCGGCCGGGTCGTGCCCGACTCGTTCACCCACGGCTCCTCCGCCCAGCGCGTGCGCTGGTTCACGCAGGGCCTCAAGACCGGCACGATCCAGGGCTGCGACACGTTCCGGACCGCCCGGCTCTGACGCCAGGCGGCGAGGCACCCACGGCGGCGGGCGCCCGCGGCGTCCGACCTTCGAGGCCCAAAAAAGCCGCCGCGCGGCGGCCCCGCATCTGTTAAGACGGGGCATGCCCCTCGACCAGACACTCCCCTTCGTTCCCCTCTCGATTGCGGTTCTCACGGTCTCCGACACGCGCCGGCTCGGCGACGACCGCTCGGGCGACACCCTCGTCGACCGGCTGAGGAAGGCCGGGCACCGGCTCGGGGCGCGGGCCATCGTGCAGGACGACATCGCGGCCATCCAGGCGCAGGTGAAGGCCTGGATCGCGGATCCCGGAATCGACGTCGTGATCACCACCGGCGGCACGGGCTTCACGGGCCGCGACGTGACGCCGGAGGCGCTGGAGCCCCTCTTCGAGAAGCGCATGGACGGCTTCTCGGCGGTCTTCCACCGCATTTCCTACGACAAGATCGGCACGTCCACCCTCCAGTCCCGGGCCACGGGCGGCGTTGCCGGCGCCACCTACATCTTCGTGCTGCCGGGCTCGCCGGGCGCCTGCAAGGACGCCTGGGACGGCATCCTCGCCGCCCAGCTCGACTACCGCCACCGCCCCTGCAACTTCGTCGAGATCATGCCCCGCCTCGACGAGCACCTGAAGCGCGGCAAGCTACAGGGCTGATCGGTGCTGACCGGGCCTCGGCTGCAGCTCCGGCCTCTAGAAGCACAAGACAGGGCGGCGTTTCGCAGGATCCTCGGCGATCCGGCCGTTCACGGATCGCTGCGCTTGGACTGCGACCCCACCGACGGCGCGGCGCTCGACGCCCTGTTCGAGGAACGGAGAGCCGAAACCATCGGCGGCCGGCCCTCCCGCTTCGCGGTGCTGAAGGAGGATGGCCGCTTCGTCGGGTGCATCGGCGCTTACGCCATCGCCCGGACGGCGATCGGGTTGAGCTACTGGATCGATGCCGGGTGTCACGGTCGGGGCCACGGACGCGAGGCGATCGGGATTTTCTCGGAATGGGCCCTGAAGGCCTACCGGCGCTCGCGCATTCAGGCCAACGTGGGCGCTCTCAACAAGGCGTCCATCGCCGCATTGAGGGCAGCCGGGTTTCGGGAGGTCGAGGCCGCGGAGGATCCGGTCTTTGGCAAGGCTACAGACCGGCTGTTCTTCGTCTGGCCGAGTGAGCCCCGAAGGCCGGGCGACGGTTCCTAATCGAACACCGGGTCCCGCTCGACCGAGGCCTGGACTCGGACGGGGCGCGGCAGGCGGATCCCGGGGCGGGCGAGCAGGCTGCGGTGGACGAGGTCGCCGGACCGGAGGCGCACCGGGCCGAGATCCGACAGTCGCCGCAGCCAGGGGGCGCGAGGCCGGCCGAGGCGGCCGAAGCGGCGGTCCGGGGGGCTCAAGGCGATGAAGCGGTCGATGGCGCGGGTCCAGCCCTCCACCGGCACGTCGCCGTCGTCGAGGCACAGGAGCCAGTCGCGCTTGGCGTCCTGTGCTCCTGTGATCCAAGGATCGCCGTCGACCGGCAGAAGGGTCGCCCCCACCGTGTCGGCGACCCGGGCGAGGGCCTCGTCGGGGCGCCGCGCCAGCACCACCGCATCGCCGATGAGGCCGTCCACCACCCCCGGGATGAGGGCGCCGAGGGTCACGGCGAGCGCCTCGACGCTGGTTTCGGCACGGATGAGGGCGGTGATCATGGCGCGGACCATAGGGGCGGAGACCGCGCCCGCACAATCCGCCGAAGGCGTGAGGACCGGGGCTTGATTTTGTTCGAGCTTTGTTCTTTGTTCTTCGTCCGTTCCTCAATCGGCGGAGACTCCCATGACCGCTCGCGCCCGGCCCGAATCGCGCCCCTCCCGGGGCCTCGACCTGTCGGTGGAGGCGACGCGGCGGCGGATGGAGGACCCGGCCTACCGGGTCGATGTGGAGCGCCGCCGCGGCCGGGGCTCCGCCGCGAACCCGGCGGGCCGCTTCGAATCGGTGGAGCGCGAAGCCTTCGACGACGGCTGGGAGATCGACGAGGAGGCGTTCGCGCTGCCTACGGAGGTGATCGTCGAGAAGGCCCGCACGATCATCACGCGCAACGATTCGCCCGACATCTCCTTCGACCGCTCGATCAACCCCTACAGGGGCTGCGAGCATGGCTGCGCCTATTGCTTCGCGCGGCCGACCCACGCCTTCCAGGGCCTCTCCCCGGGCCTCGATTTCGAGACGAAGATCTTCGCCAAGACCAACGCCGCCGAGCTCCTCGAGAAGGAGCTGCGCGCTCCGGGCTACGAGCCGCGCTCCATCGCGCTCGGCGCCAACACCGACCCCTACCAGCCGGTCGAGCGGCGCTTTCGCATCACCCGCCAGGTGCTGGAGGTCTTAAGCCGGACGAATCACCCGGTCGGCATCGTCACGAAGTCGGCCCTCGTGGCGCGGGACATCGACATCCTGGCCCCCATGGCCGAGCGCCGGCTCGCCAAGGTGGCAGTGTCGGTGACGACCCTCGATCCGAAGCTCCACCGGGCGCTCGAGCCCCGGGCCGCGTCCCCGCAAAAGCGCCTCGACACGATCCGGCGCCTGTCGGAGGCCGGCATTCCCGTGACGGTGCTCGTGGCGCCGATCATCCCGGCGATCAACGAGCACGAGATCGAGGCGATCCTGAAGGCCGCCCACGGGGCGGGCGCCCGGGAGGCCGGCTACGTGCTGCTGCGCCTGCCGCACGAACTGAAGGACCTCATGCGCGACTGGCTGCAGGAGCACTATCCGGCGAAGCTGAAACACGTCCTGTCCATCGTGCGGCAGAGCCACGGCGGCAAGGATTACGACCCGCAATGGCGCACCCGACAGACGGGGGTGGGCCCCTTCGCCTGGCTCGCCGGACGGCGCTTCGAGACCGCTACCGCCCGCCTCGGCTTCAACGCCCGCCGCCTGAAGCTCCGGGCCGACCTCTTCACCCCGCCGGCGGAGGAGACGGGGCAATTGGCGTTGTTCTAGCCGGGGCGCCGGCGGCCGCTGGTGTGGGCTCCCGGCACGAGGTGCCCGCAGCCCTCATCCCGAGGGTTCGCGCAGCGAACGGTTGGGAGGGCGTTTCCAGAGTTCGCGGGAGGCGCCTGCTTGTCATTCCGGGGCGCCGCAGGCGAGCCCGGAACCCATAGACACCTGGGTGTAGACGAGGGCGCACCAGCGCCGAGCGGGTTCTGCACCGTTGACGTTTATGGGTTCCGGGCTCCGCTGCGCGGCCCCGGAGTGACAGCGGCGGCGCCCCGGACCACAGCGCCGCTGTACTCGCCACTCAACCAGCCGTCCTATGTTCCGCGCGTCTGAAGGATGAGGGTCGAGGGGAGGTGTGGATGAGGACATCCGGCGCCGAAACAAGCCGCCGCCCGTCAGCCCCGCTAGCGCCGCCGCTCGAGCGGGTTCTCGGCCGGGTCGCGCATCGGGTCGCCCGCGGCGAGGCGCTGGCGGGTGTGGGCCTGCCCGCAGGCGGCCGAGCACAGGAGGCCGCGGTCGGACCAATAGGCCGGGCCGTTCTCGATCCGCCCCGCCTGATAGGTGAAGTCCGGGCTGCCATAGGGCTTCCCGCACTGGATGCAGTTGGTGTGGTGGAGCCGGTTGAGCATGGGCGCGAGGGCCGGGCGTCAGTCGCCCGGCGTCCAGGGCACGTAGTCGCCCGTCGCGGCGGGACGCTGGCCGGTGGAGAGCTGGGAGCCGCGGGGGCGGTAGGCCTGGGGCGTGCCGGTCATGTTGGGCACGTGGGGCTTTTCCCACTCGCGCACCGTGTAGGCCTCCTCCGAGGGAGCCTTGTCGAAGTTGTGGGCGAGCCAGCCGCGCCAGCCGGGCGGCACCCGGGAGGCGTCGACGTCGCCGTTGTAGATCACCCAGCGGCGCTCGTTGCCCACATTGGGGTCGATCGCGGTGGGCTGGCGGTAGCGGTAGTACTGGTTGCCGAACTCGTCCTCGCCCACGAACTGGCCGTAGCGGCGAGTGTAGAAGCGGGTTCCCATGGTGGCGCCGGTCCACCAGGTGAAAACCTGCAGGAAGAACTGTTTCATCGTTGGGGCCTTCGAAGTCGCGCGGAATATGGCCGTGGGCCCGGTGCAAGTCCAGGGGGCGCGAGATCGGGATCCGCGCCGGGTCTATCCACAACACCTCGTGGCCCGTCGTGGTCAAAACGCCACGCTTTCGGGGGTGCCGGGCGCCCTCTCACGGGTTCCACAACAGACTTGGCCACAGCCCCGGCCACGATTCCTGAAGGAGTCTCCAGGGCTTAAGGAAGGGTTGAGAGATATCCACAGATTTAACAGCCCTGTCACAATATGTAGGGCGGAACTGTGAGCCGACATACAAGTTCTTGACGTGAAGGGCCTGTCGAGCCTAGCCTCATGGGGTGCCGATCAGAGACCGGCAGCCCGCCGTTTCGACGGCGCGGCACTCCCCAGAAGGGCTTTGAAGCTTGCGGTCACGCGGCATCCGTGCCGGCGTGCCCGACGGCGTCCCGGGAGGTGCGGAACTCGGACGGACTTGTGCAGAGGCGGCCACAACAATCGGCTGCGGGGGCGTTGAACAACAACATGGGCTGACAGGCCGCGGCGTTCCGCGGCACGGGGATCGTTTGTCCCCGGACAACACAAGGATTGATGGCGATGCGCATCGAACGTCGGTACACCACAGCGGGTCTCTCGCCCTACGCCTCCCTGGCGTTCCGGCGGGCCACGAGCGAGATCCGCAACCCGGACGGCTCCATCGTCTTCAAGCTCGACGGAATCGAGGTGCCCGAGAGCTGGTCGCAGGTCGCCTGCGACGTGCTCGCCCAGAAGTATTTCCGCAAGGCCGGCGTGCCCGCGCGCCTTAGGAAGGTGGAGGAGAACGACGTTCCCTCCTTCCTGTGGCGCTCGGTGGCCGACGAGGCCGCGCTGAAGGACCTGCCCGAGGAGGAGCGCACCGGCTCCGAGACCTCCGCCTGCCAGGTCTTCGACCGCCTCGCGGGCTGCTGGACCTATTGGGGCTGGAAGGGCGGCTATTTCTCGTCCGAGGACGACGCCCAGGCCTTCTACGACGAACTGCGCTTCATGCTGGCGAACCAGATGGTGGCGCCGAACTCGCCGCAATGGTTCAACACGGGCCTTCACTGGGCCTATGGCATCGACGGGCCGAGCCAGGGCCACTTCTACGTGGACTACAAGACCGGCAAGCTCACGAAGTCCAAGAGCTCCTACGAGCACCCGCAGCCCCATGCCTGCTTCATTCAAGGCGTGCAGGACGACCTCGTGAACGAGGGCGGCATCATGGACCTGTGGGTCCGCGAGGCGCGCCTGTTCAAGTACGGCTCGGGCACGGGCTCGAACTTCTCGGCCCTGCGCGGCGAGGGCGAGCGGCTCTCGGGAGGCGGGCGCTCGTCCGGCCTCATGAGCTTCCTCAAGATCGGCGACCGGGCCGCGGGCGCCATCAAGTCCGGCGGCACCACGCGCCGCGCGGCGAAGATGGTGGTCGTCGACGTCGATCACCCGGACATCGAGGCCTATATCGACTGGAAGGTGAAGGAGGAGCAGAAGGTCGCCGCCCTCGTCACCGGCTCCAAGCTCGCGAACAAGCACCTCAAGGCCATCCTGAAGGCCTGCGTGAACTGCGAGGCGACGGGCGATGCCTGCTTCGACCCGGAGAAGAACCCGGCGCTGAAGAAGGAGATCAAGCTCGCCCGCCGGGTGATGATCCCGGACAACTCCATCAAGCGCGTCATCCAGTTCGCGCGCCAGGGCTACACCGACATCGACTTTCCGATCTACGACACCGACTGGGATTCGGAGGCCTACCTCACGGTGTCGGGCCAAAACTCCAACAACTCGGTCTCGCTGAACGACGAGTTCCTGCGCGCCGTCGAGCAGGACCGGGACTGGACCCTCACGGCCCGCATCACCGGCAAGCCCGTGAAGACCCTGAAGGCCCGCGACCTGTGGGAGCAGATCGGCCACGCCGCCTGGGCCTCCGCCGATCCGGGGCTGCACTTCAACACCACCATGAACGACTGGCACACCTGCCCCGCAGGCGGCCGCATCCGGGCGTCCAATCCCTGCTCGGAATACATGTTCCTCGACGACACGGCGTGCAACCTCGCCTCCGCGAACCTGCTCCAGTTCTACGACCGCGCCGCCAAGAGCTTCGACGTCGAATCCTACGAGCATGCCTGCCGCCTGTGGACGCTCGTCCTCGAGATCTCCGTGCTGATGGCGCAGTTCCCCTCCAAGGAGATCGCGCAGCTCTCGTACGAGTACCGCACCCTCGGCCTCGGCTACGCCAATATCGGCGGCCTCCTGATGACCATGGGGCTTCCCTACGATTCCGCTCAAGGCCGTGCCTTGGGCGGCGCGCTCACCGCCATCATGACGGGCGTGTCCTACGCGACCTCCGCCGAGATCGCCGGCGAGCTTGGGCCCTTCCCGGCCTACAAGAAGAACGCCGCCTCCATGCTGCGGGTGATCCGCAACCACCGCCGCGCGGCGCATGGCGAGGCGAAAGGCTACGAGGGCCTCTCCGTCGACCCGGTGCCCCTCGACCACGCCTCCTGCCCCGATCAGCGCCTCGTCACGCATGCCAGGGCCGCGTGGGATCGGGCGCTGGAGCTTGGCGAGCGGAACGGCTACCGCAACGCGCAGGCCACCGTCATCGCGCCCACCGGCACGATCGGCCTGGTGATGGATTGCGACACCACCGGCATCGAGCCCGACTTCGCCCTCGTGAAGTTCAAGAAGCTCGCGGGCGGCGGCTACTTCAAGATCATCAACCGCGCCGTGCCCGACGCCCTTCGGTCGCTGGGGTATCGGGAGGCCGAGATCGCGGAGATCGAGGCCTATGCGGTGGGCCACGGCTCCCTCGCCCAGGCGCCTGCAGTGAACCCGGGATCCCTGCGCGCCAAGGGCTTCACGGACGAGAAGATCGAGGCGGTCTCGAAGGGCCTGAAATCAGCCTTCGACATCAAGTTCGTCTTCAACAAGTGGACGCTTGGCGAGGACTTCCTCACCGGGACGCTGAAGGTGCCGGCCGAGAAGCTCAACGATCCGTCCTTCGAGCTCCTTAGCTATCTTGGCTTCTCGAAGGCCGACATCGAGGCCGCGAACGTCCATGTGTGCGGCGCCATGACCCTCGAAGGCGCGCCGCACCTCAAACAGGAGCACTACGCGGTCTTCGACTGCGCCAATCCCTGCGGGCGCATCGGCAAGCGCTATCTCTCGGTCGAGAGCCACATCCGCATGATGGCGGCGGCGCAGCCCTTCATCTCGGGGGCGATCTCCAAGACCATCAACATGCCGAACGACGCGACGGTGGAGGATTGCAAGAACGCCTACATGCTGTCGTGGAAGCTGGCGCTGAAGGCCAACGCCCTCTACCGCGACGGCTCGAAGCTCTCGCAGCCCCTCAACTCCGCCCTCATCGCCGACGAGGAGGAGGATGCGGAGGATGCCGCCGAGGCCTTCGCCCAGCTGCCCGCCGCCGCCAAGACCGCGCAGCTCTCCGAGAAGATCGTGGAGAAGATCGTCGAGCGCGTCGTCGCCGTCCGCGAGCGCGAGAAGATGCCGGACCGCCGCAAGGGCTACACCCAGAAGGCCGTGGTCGGCGGCCACAAGGTGTACCTGCGCACGGGCGAGTACGACGACGGCCGCCTCGGCGAGATCTTCATCGACATGCACAAGGAGGGCGCGGCCTTCCGGGCGATGATGAACAACTTCGCCATCGCGATCTCGCTCGGCCTGCAATACGGCGTGCCGCTGGAGGAATACGTGGAGGCCTTCACCTTCACGCGGTTCGAGCCGGCGGGCTTCGTGCAGGGCAACGAGCGCATCAAGAACGCGACGTCGATCCTCGACTACGTGTTCCGCGAGCTCGCGGTCTCGTATCTCGCCCGCAACGACCTCGCCCATGTGGACCCGGCGGAAGCCGGCCCCACCACCCTCGGCCAGGGCGAGGACCAGTCGAAGGCCCCGCAAGCCGCCCCCGCCACGGCCGTCGTCTCCCGCGGCTTTACCCGCGGCAACGCCGACCGGCTGATGCTGGTGCAGGGCGGCGTTACCGCCCGCGGCCCGCAAGCCGGCTCAAGCCCCGCCCGCACCGTCGGCGCCACGGCGCTGAAGGGCGAGCTCGCGGTGGCCGAGCAGACGGTGGGCGAAGCCGACGTCGCCGCCCTCCCCTTCACCGCCCCCGCCGCCGCGCCGTCCCTCCAGGACAAGCGGGCCGAGGCCAAGATGAAGGGCTATGTGGGCGAGGCTTGCCCGGAATGCGCGAACTTTACGCTCGTGCGGAACGGGACATGCTTGAAGTGCGATACGTGCGGTGGGACGACGGGGTGTAGCTAGCGCCTTCACCCTCACGGCAGCTATGAGGGGCAGCTTTGGCTGCCCCTTTTTCATTGACCGATGCTCCGCCCGACATTGCAGAGTGACCAGGGCGCTCGCAAAAGGTCCGGCGAGAGTTCTTCAGGATGCACGTGGGGCAAGTGGGCCCTCATCCTGAGGGCTTCGCGCCAGCGAAGCGTCGCGAAGGACGAGGGCGTGTCCAGGGCACCTCGGGCGGCGCTCCCGCTTGTCATTCCGGGGCGCCGCAGGCGAGCCCGGAACCCATAAACACCAGCTTGTCAGAAGAAGGCGCACCGCTGGTCGCACGAACTTTCATCCTGCGGTGGTTATGGGTTCCGGGCTCCGCTGCGCGGCCCCGGAATGACAGC
>DASZBD010000025.1:0-65000 GCA_035944475.1 Microvirga sp. | reverse complement strand
CAGGACCGGTCGGGGTCATGCCAGCACCCGCCCCGAGCGCTGGGCCTCAGCCGCATAGAGCGAAAGGGGCTTATCGGCCCGGAAGTGCGCATCGCGCTCCACCGGCAGCCCCAGCCGTCCCCGAACGCTGGCGAGTTCGGCTAGCGACACGCGTCCGAGCTCAGGGTACCCGAGACCGAGATCGCACAATCCGAAGGCGAGGTCCGGGTCATCTGGGTCGAGCTCGGTGAGGAGCCAGGTGGCAGCCCCATCAGGGGTGAAGAGCTTGACGACGGGCTGGGGGTCGAAGGCCGGCTCGTGAATGGCCCGCCGGCCGTTGCTGAGGAGCCGCTCGCGTTCGGCATCGGTGATGAAGGGCAACGTTGCTTCAGTGGAGGTCGGGCATGGGGACATGAAGGCACCAGGAGAGAGGGCCCGCTGAAGCAGGTCAGCGGGCGCGAGTTGAGAAGGGGGGTGGTGGGCGGTCAGGCCGCTGGCGGGGCTGCCTCAGCCCCTTCCGGGGTCTCGTCGCACTCGCGTCCGTGTGGCTCTGGCCGGGTCTGCTCGGCGAGGGCCAGCTCCAGCTCACCGTCGACCTGGTGGAAGTCGGTGTAGCGCCGGTGCAGGGCGGCCGCGTGGGACGGCTCGCCGGCGGCGGCGATCGCCTCGATCAGGCGCTCGAGGGTGAGGGCGACGAAGGGCACCCGGGCCGGGTTGTGCTCGTCAAGACGTGTGGCGTAGGCCGTCGCCGCTCCTTGGGCGAGGTGGTTGAGCCGTGGCGCGACGAACCCGTAAGTGCCCACCTCAGCGACGTCCCGCAGCACCATGCATTGCGCGAGGCAGTGCTGGCGAAAGAGCTGCTGGAGCGGGTTGGCCCTGAGCGCTGGGTCAGCCGGGTCGTTGAACAGGCCCGATATGGGCGCCAGCTCGTCGTAGCGGGGATGAAGCGGGCGGGCGGCCTCGGTCATGCCCTCCGCGTACTTGAGCTCAAGCGCGATGAAGGCGCGCTGGCCCGTTGGCGTGCGGCCCCGGATGAGAAGATCAAACGCCGTGTGATCGCCCGTGAAGGCCGGGTGCCCGCGGGCGGGCGCATGCTCGAAGAGCACGTCCGTGACCTCGTCCATGAACCCGGGGAGCAGCTCGGCGACAACCCGGGTGGCGAGGGCGAGGTCCGCTTTGAGCGGGGCAAAGAGGTTGAACAGCAGCGGCTGGGACGAGAGCAGGTTCAGCCTTAGCCGGTCGGTGTCGTAAAGGGCGCCGATCTCGCGGTAGGCGAGCTCGCGCCAGACCGTATGGGCGATGGCAGGGGTGAGGAAGTTGGCCCCGGCCCGGGCGGAGACGAAGGTGAGGCGGGAGCCAAGGCGGCGGCGATGGCCCTCAGGGGTGAGGAAGGCCCCCGCCGGAAGGCCGCGGTCAGCCCGCCACAAAGACTGCAGAAGCCGGGCCGCGGCCTTAAAGCGGTGGTCGGCGGGCCAGTGGGCGTGGTGCGCCCGCAGGACGAACTCCGGGATGAGCGGTGCCTGGGTGAGGGCGGGCAGGTCGGGGGTGTTGGGAAGAGCTGGTGTGGTGGGGCGCATGCGCCAAGTGATCCTCTCAGGGCCGCAGGGTTGCGGCTGAGAGCGGTTCACGGGGGCAGGGGCAGATGTTCACACCACCACAAACGCAGAGTGTGGGGCGCTGGGATGCATGGCTGGTGGGAGGGGGCACTGGCTGGCCGGGTCAGGGGTGTCGGTTGAGGAGATGTGGAGCGCTGGTAGGGAAGGGTAGGAAGTGTGGTGGTTGGCGAAGGAGGTCCGGAAGGTAAGGAAGGTAAGGTGGAAGCGGTGGGGAGGTGTTCGTGCCGGCCGCTATCGCGGCGGCGGAGGTGTTTGGGCGTGTGGTGTATGGAGGGGGTTCTGAATATACCCTCTAGCACAGCGGTTCTGCAGCGGAGTTGCCGGGTTTGAGGCCTCACTCCTAGACCGTTTCGCCTACGTTGTTGCGGCGTTATCTTTGTCCCGGAGCCGAGCGGCCGGCGACATGCACTCTCCAGCATCAGCGGCGAGCTGGATCATCGGAATTTTGCTGATTTCCCTCAACATAACACCAATCGGGAACTCCCCATAACTGTCAGCGACACTTTTACGAGCGTGCCCCGTGACCGCGTTTGTGACATCAGGTGCGAGTTGGTGCCGACGTGCTTGAGTGATGAAGCGGTGTCGCCAGGAGTGGCTCGGAGACACGCGTACATCCGTGAGGCCGAGAGAACGAACCCAGCGACCGAGGATCTTTGTACCTGTCCCTCCCCTCCTTCCGAACCGGTCCGGCTCAAGTGTTGGGAACAACGGACCAGGTCCGCTCTGTTCAACGAAAACAAGGAAGCCTGTTTCGAGGACTGCTGGGTGAATCGGGATCACCCGTTCGGAGCTCCGCGTCTTCAGGGATCCAGCTTCAGGGTCGAAGGCCATGCACCAGACCCCCTCGATCAGCCGTATGTCTTCCTTTCTGAGCTGGCACACCTCTGCCAGCCGAGCGCCGGAATAAGCACACAGCCAAGGAACCCACCGGCGCACCGGATCCTTGGCCATAGCCGCCGCGCGAAGAACAACCGCGGCCTCGTCGTCTCGGTACCCCCGTTTCCCCTCGATCGGTTTCCGGTTGACCTCCACTTTCACCTTTTCAGCGACGTTTTCGGCGAGAAGCCGGTTGTCCACGCCCCACCTCAGAATGGCCCGAACAGCTGCCAGCTTGGCGTCTCTGATCGTTTTCGGCCGGAGGCCAGCCTCGATGAGCGACGTCTTCCAACGAAGCAAATCCTCCGGCGTCATCTTCGCCGCATCTTGATGGCCTATGAACTTTGTGAGTTCCCGGGCTATGCGCCGCCATTCGTACACGGTCCGCTCGGCAGGCCTTTTCTCCTTGACCCAGCCGGCGATGAGATCCTCAAGCATGACGGCTGAGGAATCATTCGAGCGGGAGAGAGCGGTTCCAGCGGTCGTGAGTTGGGCCTCCGGCGGCCAAGAGAAGCGGACCCGACCTCTCGTTATAGCCTGCAGAGTCACACTCGCTCGGTTCACTGCGGCTGCAACCCCGCGAGCGAGCCTCTGTCGAGATTTCTCGTCAAGGAGAAGACCTTGGTGGTCGCTCAGCTCAGCAGCTTTCGCCAAACACCACGCCTCCATACTGGCAATGGCCGATGCATTCGGATCGAAGTAGTCAAGTCTCAGCTGCTCCCTAGTGAGCTGATCAGGGCTCGGCCAGAGCCGCTCGTAGACTTCAACACGCCAGAAAGTCTGCTCACTCGGGTTATCCCAATGGGCCTTGAGCCACTCGTCCTCGAAATGGGCCGTGAGGGCATAGGCGTCGGCCTCGGTGAGCCCCTTTGGACCGGCGCGGAGGTTCGCCCATCGACCTTCGAGTTCGGCAATAGCAGCCGCATGCCGACGGCGCGCCTCGGCAGGGTCTCGAGTCCCGAGGCTCTTTTTCTCCTCGCGTCGACCAATCAGTGCGCGCAGGTCATGAGGAACCGCTCGCCGCAGCCAATAAATCCCGCTTTGCGGGTGCTTCCAGGGTCGAGTCATCGGAAGGGGCATTTGTACCACCTGTCTGTACCAGTCAGGCAGCGCTAAGTGTTGGCCCCAAAAGAAAGCTGTGACTCTCAATCACTTAAGAGAGAGATGGTGCCCAGGAGAGGACTCGAACCTCCACGGCTTTCACCACTGGTACCTGAAACCAGCGCGTCTACCAATTCCGCCACCTGGGCATGGGCACCGCGTTTAACGACACCGGGCGGGCGCGTCAATGCGGGATCTGCGCGGGGGATGGGGCGCTCACCCGCCGCAGGGCCGGGGCTGGACCACTTCACAGGGTGAGCGGGTTTGACTACAGGGTTCTCGTGCCGCGCACCGCCCGGTGCCGAGGGCTCTGGCAGGCCGTCGGTTCCGGAAGCGCTCTGACCGCAGGCATCCCTTGAGGTTGAGGAGAGACCATCATGATCGGCGCGATCCGTACGCCGGCCCAGCAACTCGTCACGGTGTTCGGCGGCTCCGGGTTCCTTGGCCGCTACGTGGTGCGTGCGCTCGCCCAGCGGGGCTACCGGGTGCTCGTCGCGACGCGGCGGCCGGAGCTCGCCGGACCCGTTCAGGTCTTCGGCGCGAACGGCCAGATCCACGCCATCCAGGCGAACCTGCGCCATCCCGAATCGGTGCGCCACGCGGTGGCGAAGGCCGACCATGTGGTGAACCTCGTCGGCATCCTGCAGGAGGGCGGACGCCAGCGCTTCTCGACCCTGCAGGCCGAAGCCCCTCGCATCATCGCCGAAGCCGCGATCCCGGAAGCCCGCATCGTCCACGTCTCGGCCATCGGCGCCGATGCCGGCTCCGAGTCGCTCTACGCCCGCAGCAAGGCCGAGGGCGAGGCGGGGCTTCTCGCCGTGCGGCCGGACGCCGTGATCGTGCGTCCCTCCGTGCTGTTCGGCCCGGGCGACGGGTTCTTCACGCGCTTCGCCGATCTCTCCCGCACCCTGCCCGTCATCCCGCTCGCCGGGGCCGACACCCGCTTCCAGCCGGTCTATGCCGGCGATGTGGCCGACGTGATCGCCCGGGCGATCGACGGCACCGTGCCGGGCGGCCGCATCTACGAGCTCGGCGGCCCGCAGCAGCTCCCCTTGCGGGAGATCGTCTCCTATGTGCTCGAACAGACCGAGCGGCGTCGCCTCGTCGTGCCGGTGCCCTGGTCGGTGGCGCGCCTTCAGGGGACGGTGCTCGGCGCCCTCGACCGGCTGACGCTCGGCCTCATGCCCGACAACCTCGTCATCACCCGCGATCAGGTGACCCTGCTCGAGCGCGACAACGTGGTGTCGGAGGCCGCCCGGCGGGAGGGCCGCACGCTGGAAGGCCTCGGCATCGTGCCGACGGCCTTCGAGGCGGTGGTGCCCGCCTACATGATGCGGTTCCGCAAGCGCGGCCAGTTCGATCTCAAGCGCAACGCGACCCCGTCGGACGCGCCCGATCTCCTGGCGCCCCGCTCAACGGGGCCCGGGTCCAACCTCCAGACGGGCAGCGCGTCCGGCCCCGCGGTCGGTCAGAGCTCGACCCGCTAGGCGCTTGTGCACGTGAACCATGAGCGCCACGCCGAAGAGCGGGGTCAGGAGGTTCACCACCGGGATCAGGACGAGCCCCGCCAGCATGGCTCCGGCGAGCATCACCGTGCCGCGATGCTCCACGCGCATGCGCGATGCCTCTTCCAGAGGCCGGAACCGGCCGGCCGCGAGTTCGAAATACTCGCGTCCGAGGAGATAGGCGTTGGCGATGAAGAAGGCGGCCACGTTCACCACCGGCACGAAGACCAGCACCAGGGCGGCGAGATTGACGACGAGCGACAGCCCCGCGAAACGCAGGCCGTAGAGCAGGGCGCGGCCGACCGGCAGCGCCTGGCCGGGCGGCTCGCCGGAGAAGTCGGTGCGCTCCACCACCTCCGCCACGTCGTCGAGGAAATAGCCCGCAACGAGGGCCGATACCGCCGGCAGGAGATAGGCAAGGACGACGAACAGGCCGGCCCCTGCCAGGAAATAGGCGAAGCTGTCGAGCACGGGGTAGCTGGCGCTGAGGTCGTGGGTCTCGAACCAGGAGCCGAGAAGCCGGGTCAGCCCGAACCAGACGAGGACCAAGAGCCCGATCGTGAGGGCAAGAGACTTCCACAGCACCTTGCGCAGGGCCGGCGAGAACACCTGCCCCCACGCCTTGAAGGCCGCCTGGATCAACATCGCGTGTCCGTTCCCCCGATCGCCGGTTCCGGCTGCCGCCGTCCGGCGCGGCGGACTTTACCCTGAAACGCTCCATCAGCAAGGCAAGCCCGGATCCCCTCCATGACGCTCCCCTGGCCTCTCGCGTTCAGACCACCCTTGAGCGACCCTCCGCGGGAGGCGGATGTGGCCGTCATCGGGGCGGGCTCCGCGGGGATCGCAGCCGCCCGGCGGCTCCTGAGCCGAGGGTTCACCGTCGCGGTGGTGGAGGCCCGGGGGCGGGTCGGCGGGCGGGCGGTCACGGTCGGCATCAAGGGCCACCCTGTGGATCCTGGGGCGCATTGGCTTCATGCCGGGCCCATAAACCCCCTCGTCCGCCTGGGGCGCGAGCGGGGCGAGCGGCTGCGCCGGGCACCGCAGGAGGGGCACCTCTTCGTGCGGGACCGGCCCGGACGGCGGGAGGAGCGGGCCGCCTTCGACCGGGCGTTCGACCGGGCGGACCGGGCCATGACGGCGGCCGCCCGGTCGGGCGAGGATCGTGCGGCCGCGCGGGCGCTGCCGCCCCTCGGTCCCGCGGGACGGCGGGTCGAGCAGGTTCACGGCCTCGTCTCGGGCCGACCTCTGCGGGAGGTGAGCCTGCACGACTTCCCGAGCATGGAATTCGCCGACAACCTCTTCATCGCCGGGGGGCTCGGGGCCTACATCGCCCGGCTGGCGGCCGGCCTTCCGGTGAGGCTCGGCACCCCGGTGACGGCCGTCGACTGGAGCGGGACCGGGATTTCCCTCGAGACCGGGGCCGGTACCTTGAAGGCCCGGGCCCTCGTGATGACGGCGCCGATGCTCGTCCTGCAGGCGGGCGGGATCCGGTTCACGCCCGCCCTGCCGGCGCAGACCCGGGACGCCGTCCACGGTTTTACGGCCGGGGTCTACGAGCACGTGGTGCTGCACTGGCCGGGCGCGCCGTTCCGGGGGCCGGACCGCCTCGCGCATCTTGCCGGCAACCGGCTCGAGCCGCCGGGCCTGCTGACGCGCATCGACGGCGCGCCGTTCCACTTCCTCGAACTCGACCAGCCGACCGCCGCGAGCCTCGATAACCGCGACCCCGACGCTCCGGCCCGCTACGCCCGAGCGGTGCTGGCGGAGCAGTTCGGCCGCTGGGCGATCCGGGACCTGTCCTCGCCGCTCGCCACGACGTGGCGGCACGATCCCTGGTCCCGGGCGTCCTGGGCCGTGGTGCCGCCGGGGCGGGCTCCCATCCGGGACGCCCTGAAGCGGCCCGTGGGCGACAGGATCTGGTTCGCCGGCGAAGCCCTCTCGCGGCAGCAATGGGGCACGGTCGGCGGTGCCTGGGACGAGGCGGAGCGGGCGGCGGACGAGATCGCCGGGCTGCTGGGCGCAGGCTCCCCGTAGAGGCCCGAAGGCCTGCCTAGAGCATGCTCGGCAGGACGCGGTCCGGCGGGCGGTGGCCGTCCATGAAGGTCTTGATGTTCACGATCACCTTCTCGCCCATGTCGACCCGGCCCTCGTGGGTCGCCGAGCCCATATGCGGCATGAGCACCACCTTGCCCTGACGGGCGAGCTTCACGAGCCGCGGGTTCACGGCGGGCTCCTGCTCGAACACGTCGAGCCCGGCGCCGCCGAGGCTGCCGGCCTCGATGAGGCGGGCGAGCGCGGTCTCGTCGATGATCTCGCCGCGGGCCGTGTTCACGATGATGGCGTCGGGCCGCATGAGCTTGAGGCGCCGCGCCGAGAGCAGGTGATAGGTGGCGGGGGTGTGCGGGCAGTTCACCGACACGATGTCCATGCGGGCGAGCATCTGGTCGAGGCTCTCCCAGTAGGTGGCCCCGAGTTCGTCCTCGATCCGCTGCGGGACGCGGCGGCGGTTGTGGTAGTGGATCGCGAGGCCGAACGCCCCCGCGCGCCGGGCCAGCGCCTGGCCGATCCGCCCCATGCCGACGATGCCGAGGCGCTTGCCGGTGATCCGGTGCCCCAGCATGGCGGTGGGCGACCAGCCGCTCCAGGTATCCTCCGGGATCATGCGCGCGCCCTCGGGGATGCGCCGCGCCACCGCCATGATCAGCGCCATGGTCATGTCGGCGGTGTCGTCCGTGAGCACGCCCGGCGTGTTGGTGACGGTGATGCCCCGCGAGAGGGCCGCCTGCACGTCGATGTTGTCGACCCCGTTGCCGAAATTGGCGATGAGCTTGAGGTTCGGCCCGGCCTGGGCCAGCACGGAGGCGTCGATCTCGTCCGTCACCGTCGGCACGAGCACGTCGGCGGTCCTCACCGCCTCGGCCAGCTCGCCCGCCTGCAAGGGCTTGTCCTCGAGGTTGAGCCGCGTGTCGAAGAGCTCGCGCATGCGCGTCTCGACCACGTTCGGCAGGCGGCGGGTGACGACGACGACCGGTCTTTTCTTCATCGGCAGGGCTTCAAGTCCCGTGGCGGCGTGGCGCCGGAGGATTAAGGCGGCCTTAACCCTGATCCGGCGATGGGAAGGTGACGAGCCGCCGCGTGGCGGCTCCCTCGTGGCCTCCTTAATCAGAAGGCTGGGCTTTTCACAATCCGTCGGGAGGAGACCATGCGCAAGACCGTTCTCGCGATCACGCTCCTCGCCCTCAGCGGCGCCGGGCCGGCCGCCGCGCAGGAGCCCCTCGGAGGGCGCAAGGGAACGGGACTGCCGGTTCCCCGCTACGTGAGCCTCAAGACCGACCGGGTGAACCTACGCGAGGGTCCCTCGAAGGATCATCGCACGGCCTGGGTGTTCCAGCGGGCGGGACTGCCCGTCGAGATCGTCGCCGAGTACGAGACCTGGCGCCGGATCCGCGATTCGGAGGGAACGGAGGGCTGGGTCCTGCACTCGCTCCTGTCCGGCCGCCGCACGGCCCTCGTCATGCCCTGGGCGAAGGGCGAAGTGCCGCCGCTCACCCTGCTCGAACGCCCCGAGGACCGGGCGGAGCCCGTGGCGAAGCTTCAGCCCGGGGTCATCGCCCACGTCAAGGATTGCAACGGCGCCTGGTGCCGGATCGTCATCGTGATGGACGGCGCCCGCGACGTGGAAGGCCATATCCGGCAGGACAAGCTCTGGGGCGTGTACCCGAACGAGCGGGTGGAATGACGCCCGGGGGACGGGCGCATGACGAAGGAAACGACGGAATGAACATCTCGCTCGGCATCAAGAACCTGCTGCCGCTCATCGCGCTCGGCCTTGGGATCCTGGCCCTCGTGGTCCCGCGCCACATCCACTTCATCGTGGCGGGCTTCCTCATCAGCTTCGCGGTGATCGGACTGGGACTCCTGCGCTGAGGCCGGCGCGGCCAAATTCTGGCCTCGACCCTCATCCTGAGGAGCGCTCGTCAGAGCGCGTCTCGAAGGAGGGTTCAGGGAGCGCAGGTCAGCGCCTCCCTCGCCCACTGGATGCGCCCCCTCCTTCGAGACGTTCGCTCACGCGAACCCTTAGATGAGGGCTGGGGTGGACGCCTGGGAGTGAGCGCCGGTCGCCCGCTCAGGCGGGCTTCTTGCGCAGGCGCACGATGACCTCGACGCCGGCCACCTCCATGCCGGGCGGCGGGGCCGGCAGGCTGCCCACCGTGACGCCCTCGGTGGGCATGTCGATCAGTTCGCCCTCGTCCTCGAGGAAGAAGTGGTGGTGCTCGGAGGGGTTGGTGTCGAAATAGGCCTTGGAGCCGTCCACCGCGAGCTGGCGCAAAAGTCCCGCTTCCGTGAACTGGTGGAGCGTGTTGTAGACCGTGGCGAGCGAGACCGGCACGCGGGCGCGCCCCGCCTCCTCGAACAGCATCTCGGCCGTGATGTGCCGGTCGCCCTTGCCGAAGAGGAGCCAGCCGAGGCTCACCCGCTGGCGCGTCGGGCGCAGGCCCACGCGGCGCAGCTTGTCGCGCAGGTCCGACAGGGGGCAGCCCCGCCGGGCGGCAGGAGCAAGGGACGGCTGGATCAGGGTGGCCAACGGATCGGTCATGGATGTTCGGGTGGACGCGGCACGCGCTTCCTTGATCATAGGGGGGCAGCCGCGCTCCCGCAACCGGAACGGTCTGGCCCCGGGTTCACGCCCGCGCGACAAACAAGCCCCCGCACGCGACAGGATCCCTTTGATGGCCCGGAGGCCTGTGCTACCAGAGCGCACCTTTGCGGGACGAGGGGCGCTGGAGGCCTCCTTGGCCCGCTTTTGTGACGGTTGGATGAAAGGACCCGCGAGCGGCATGGCCCGGCAGTCGAGCTACACCTACGAAGAACTCCTGGCCTGCGGCCGGGGCGAATTGTTCGGCCCCGGCAACGCGCAGCTGCCCCTGCCCCCCATGCTGATGTTCGACCGCATCACCTCCATCGGCGAGGATGGCGGCGAGCACGGCAAGGGCCACGTGCGGGCGGAGCTCGACGTGCGGCCGGACCTCTGGTTCTTCCCCTGCCACTTCAAGGGCGACCCCGTGATGCCGGGCTGCCTTGGCGTCGACGCGCTCTGGCAGATGGTGGGCTTCTACCTCGGCTGGCTCGGCTCCCCGGGGCGCGGGCGGGCCCTCGGCGTCGGCGAGGTGAAGTTCTCCGACCAGGTGCTGCCGACCCACAAGCGGGTGGTGTACGGCGTCGACTTCAAGCGCGTGTTCCGCTCGAAGCTCGTGCTCGGCATCGCGGACGGGTTCCTCGAGGCCGACGGCCGGCGCATCTACGAGGCGAAGGATCTGCGGGTCGGCCTGTTCCAGGCCGATGCTGCGGCGGCAGGCGGCTGATCCTTTCACGGACTGTTGCGGTTGAGAACCGGCCCGCCCGGCGTTACCTCCCGGGAGAGGCCAGGGTTTGCGCAGATGAGGAGCAGGGCATGAGACGCGTCGTGGTGACCGGGATGGGCATCGTCTCGTCCATCGGCAACAACACCCAGGAGGTTCTGGCCTCCTTGCGCGAGGCGCGCTCCGGCATCTCCAAGGCCGAAGATTACGAGCGGCTCGGCTTTCGCTGCCAGGTGCACGGCGCTCCGACCCTCAACGCCGAGGAGGCCGTCGACCGCCGGGCCATGCGCTTTCATGGCGGCGGCACGGCCTGGAACCACGTGGCGATGGATCAGGCGATCCGGGATGCGGGGCTCGAGGACGGCGACATCTCGAACGAGCGCACCGGCATCATCATGGGCTCGGGCGGCCCCTCGACGCGGGCCATCGTGGAAGCCGCCGACGTAACGCGGAACAAAGGCCCGAAGCGCGTCGGCCCCTTCGCGGTGCCCAAAGCCATGTCGTCGACGGCCTCCGCGACGCTCGCGACCTGGTTCAAGATCAAGGGCGTGAACTATTCCATCTCGTCGGCCTGCGCGACGTCGAACCACTGCATCGGCAACGCCTACGAGATGATTCAGTACGGCAAGCAGGACGTGATGTTCGCCGGCGGCTCGGAGGAGCTCGACTGGTCGCTCTCCGTGCTGTTCGATGCCATGGGCGCCATGTCGTCGAAGTATAACGGCACGCCCGCCACCGCATCCCGCGCCTACGACGTGAACCGCGACGGCTTCGTGATCGCGGGCGGCGCGGGCGTTCTCGTTCTGGAGGAACTGGAGCACGCTAAGGCCCGCGGCGCGCGGATCTACGGCGAGGTCGTGGGCTACGGCGCCACCTCCGACGGCTACGACATGGTGGCGCCCTCAGGCGAAGGCGCGGTGCGCTGCATGCGCATGGCGCTCCAGAACGTGCGCGGCCCGGTCGACTACATCAACCCGCACGCCACGGCGACGCCCGTCGGCGACCTCAAGGAGATCGAGGCGATCCGCGAGGTGTTCGGCGCGGGCGAGAAGTGCCCGCCGATCTCGGCCACGAAATCCCTCACCGGCCATTCCCTCGGCGCCACGGGCGTCCAGGAGGCGATCTATTCGCTTCTCATGATGAACAACCGCTTCATCTGCGAGAGCGCCCATATCGAGGAGATCGACCCCGCCGTCGCCGACATGAACATCGTGCGGGACCGCATCGACGACGCCAAGATTGACACGGTGCTCTCCAACTCCTTCGGCTTCGGCGGTACCAACGCGACCCTGGTCCTGCAGCGCTACGCTTGAGCCCCCGCCCTTGCGGCGGCTCCGCTAAAAGGCTAACGCGGCCTGCGGGACGGTGCAGACCGTCCCGTTTTGCTGTTTTCAGCGCGGCTGAAGAGCCCTGATGGCCGTTGCCGCGCCTCAACGCTTCAAGGGGCCATCCATGACCGGTCTGATGCAGGGCAAGCGCGGCCTCATCATGGGCGTCGCGAACGACCATTCCATCGCCTGGGGCATCGCCAAGACGCTCGGCCAGCACGGGGCCGAGCTCGCCTTCACGTATCAGGGCGAGGCGCTCGGCCGGCGCGTGACGCCGCTCGCCCAATCCCTCGGCTCCGAATTCGTGGTGCCGTGCGACGTGGAGGACCTCGCCTCCGTGGACGCGCTGTTCGAGGCCGTGGATGCGCGCTGGGGCGGGCTCGACTTCGTGGTCCACGCCATCGGCTTTTCCGACAAGTCGCAGTTGAAGGGCGCCTATGTGGACGCCACCACGCGGGAGAACTTCTCCCGCACCATGGTGATCTCCTGCTTCTCCTTCACCGAGATCGCCCAGCGGGCGGCCCGGCGCATGCAGAACGGCGGCTCGCTCCTCACCCTTACCTATGGCGGCTCGACCCGGGTCATGCCGAACTACAACGTCATGGGCGTCGCCAAAGCCGCCCTCGAAGCCTCCGTGCGCTACATCGCCTCCGATCTCGGCCCGCGGGGGATCCGCTGCAACGCGCTCTCGGCCGGCCCCGTGCGCACGCTCGCGGGAGCCGGCATCGCCGATGCGCGGCTCATGTACACGTTCCAGAAGGCGCACGCGCCCCTGCGGCGCACGGTCTCCCTCGAGGACATCGGCGGTTCGGCCCTCTATCTGCTCTCCGACCTCTCCGGCGGGGTGACGGGCGAGATCCACTACGTGGATTCGGGCTACAACATCATCTCGATGCCCCGACCCGAGGTGCTGAAGGCCCAGGATGCCGCCGGGGTCACGGGCGAGGAAGCTTGAGGGTTCGCCCCATTCCGGCCTCAAGCGGCCGCCATTCCCCCGGGCAACGACGCTCAGGGGGACCCATGATCGACCGCCGTTCCGTTCTCGCCGGCCTTGCCGGCGGACTTGCCCTGCCGGCGCTCGCCCGCGCCGCGACCCCGACCCGCGTGGCGCCGGGCCTCCTGCGTAGCGCCGCGGCGCTCGGCATCCGCGTCAGCGGCGGCGGGCCGAACACGGTGATCGAGTTCTTCGACTACAACTGCGCTTATTGCCGGCAATCCCTGCGCGACTTCCAGGCCCTCGTCGCCGCCGATCCCCGGCTCAACTACATCCTGGTGAATTACGGCGTGCTCGGCCAGGCCTCCGCCGAGGCGGCGCGCGTGGCGCTCGCCTTCGCCGGCGCGCAGGGGCCGGCCCGCTATTTTGCGTTCCACCAGGCGCTTCTCGGGGGCTTCGGCGGCGCCAGCGGCGAGCGGGCCCTCGCCCTGGCGGAGCGCCAGGGCGCCGACCGGGCGAGCCTCGCGCAGGCGAGCGCCGGCGGCGCGGCCCTGTCCCGGCACGAGGCGGGCGTTGCCCTCGGCCGGACGCTGGCGCTCCAGGCGACCCCGTCCTTCATCATCAACGGCCAGCTCTTCCACGGGCAGATCGGCCTTGCCCTCAAGCAGCGCGCCCTCGCGCCGGCCGCCTTGAGCTGATCTCCCGCCGGGACAAACGGCGCCCGAGGGTTTAAGCCGGGGCCATGCTGCCCGTCCGCTCAAGCCTCCTCGTCGGTGCCGGCGCGATCGCGTCCCGGATCCTCGGCTTCGTGCGGGACATCCTCTTCGCGGGGGTTCTCGGCGCGGGCCCCGTGGCCGATGCGTTCCTCGCCGCGTTCCGCCTGCCGAACGCGATCCGCCGCACCTTGAGCGAGGGCGGCTTGAACCCGGCCCTGGTGCCCGCCCTCGCCCGGCTCCCGGCTGACGAGGCGCCGCGGTTCGCCGGCGAGGTGTTCTCAAGCGTGGCGGTCCTCGTCCTCGCCCTCGTCGCCGCCGTCGAGCTCACGGCGGGGCTCGCCGTCCTGGCGCTGGCGCCGGGCCTGGCCGACGATCCCGGCACGCTGGCCCTCGCCGCCCACTATACCCGCCTTGCTTTTCCGCTCGTCGTCGGCGTCACCCTCGCCTCCCTGGTGAGCGCCGTCCTCAACCATCGCCGACGCTACCTGGCGGCGACCCTCGCCCCGCTCGTCCTCAACGGTGCCCTCGCGACCGGCCTCGTCGCCGTCGACGCTTTGGGGCTCCCGCTCGCCGAGGGCGCCGCCTGGCTTGCCGGCATCGCGAGCCTTGCAGGCTTTGCGCAACTCGCCCTTCTGGCCGGCGCCTTCCGGGGCGCCGATCCGCCGATCCGGCTGTCGCGCCCGCGCCGGTCGGGAGCCTTGCGCAAGCTCCTCGCGGGCGCCGGGCTGACCCTCGTCGCGGGAGGTGCCGCCCAGTTCATCGTGCTCGTCGGCATGCAGGCGGCCTCCTTCCTGCCCTCCGGGGTGTCGTGGCTCTACTATGCCGACCGGCTGGTGCAGTTGCCCCTCGGCGCCCTCGGCGCCGTGATCGGGATCGTGCTCCTGCCGGAACTCGCAGGTCTCCAGGCCTCCGGCGACGACCGCCGGACCGTCGCGGCCCAGAACGCCGCCCTCGCGGCCTGCTTCCTCATCGCCGCGCCGGCAGCGCTCGCCCTGGCGCTCCTGGCCGAACCCATCGCCGCCGTTCTCTTCGAGCGGGGCGCCTTCGGGCCGGAGGACACACGCGGCACGGCGGCGGCAATGGCGGGCATGAGCCTCGGCCTCCCCTTCGCGGCGGCCGGCAAGGTGCTGACCCAGTCCCTGTTCGCCAGGGGTGTGACCCGGCCCGCCCTGCGGGCCCTTGTCGCCGGGCTCGCCGCCACGGCGGGAGCCTCCCTGGTCCTGATGCCGCCCCTCGGCGCCCCCGGCCTCGGCCTTGCGGTCGCGACGGGATTGGCCGCCCATGCCGGCATGCTCGCCCTCGCGCTCCAGCGCGACGGCCTTCTCGGGTTCGACCGGCGCCTCCTCGGCCGCATCGCCCGGACGGCCCTCGCGACCGCCGCCCTCGGGCTGGCGCTGACGGCGGCCCTGTCGGTGACCGGCAGCCGGCCAGGCCCCTTCGGCCTTGCGGGCCTGTGCGGGGGCGGGCTCGTCGTCTATGCCCTCGCGGCCCTCGCGACGGGCGCCCTGCCCGTCTCGAGCCTGCGTCTCCTCGCCGGGAGGGCGTGAGGGTGCTTGCTTTCCGGGGCTCGGCGCGGCCATAACCCGCCCCGGCAGCTCACTCAGGCAGTTTGTTTCACGATGGCGCAGTTCCAGCAGCGGGTGTTCTCGGGCGTTCAGCCGACGGGCAACCTCCACCTCGGCAATTACCTTGGCGCCATCAAGCGCTTCGTCGCCATGCAGGACGTCTACGAGTGCATCTATTGCGTCGTGGACATGCACGCGATCACCGTGTGGCAGGATCCGGCGGAACTGACGCGGCAGATCCGGGAGGTGACGGCCGCGTTCCTCGCCGCCGGCATCGACCCTGCCAAGCACATCGTCTTCAACCAGAGCCAGGTGAGCGAGCATGCGGAGCTCGCCTGGGTGTTCAACTGCATCGCCCGCATGGGCTGGGCGAACCGCATGACCCAGTTCAAGGAAAAGGCCGGCAAGGACCGCGAGAACGCCTCGGTCGGCCTTTTCGCCTATCCGATGCTCATGGCGGCGGACATCCTCGTCTACCGGGCGACGCACGTGCCCGTGGGCGAGGACCAGAAGCAGCACCTCGAGCTCACCCGCGACATCGCCCAGAAATTCAACAACGACTTTGCGGGCTCGATCGCCGGGCAGGGCTTCGGCGACGCCTTCTTTCCCCTGACCGAGCCCCTGATCCAGGGTCCGGCGACCCGCATCATGTCGCTGCGGGACGGGTCGAAGAAGATGTCGAAGTCGGACCCGTCCGATTATTCCCGCATCAACCTGACGGACGATGCCGACACCATCGCCCAGAAGGTCCGCAAGGCGAAGACCGACCCGGAGCCCCTGCCCTCCGAGGCCAAGGGCCTCGAGAGCCGGCCTGAAGCCGAAAATCTCGTCGCGATCTATGCCGCCCTCACCGACACGACGGTCGACGCGGTGCTGGCCGAGCATGGCGGCTCACAGTTCTCGGCCTTCAAGGCGGCGCTCGTGGACGTGTCGGTGCAGAAGCTCGCGCCGGTGGCGGGCGAGATGCGCCGCCTCATGGCCGATCCCGGCCATATCGACGGGGTGCTGACCGCCGGCTCCGACCGGGCCCGCGTCATGGCCCAGGAGACCATGCGGGCCGTCAAGGACATCGTCGGCTTCGTCCGGCCCCGGTAGGGCGATGGCGCGTGAATGGGCAGGGCCGGCCCGCGTCTTGAGGTCTCGTCACCTTAAATGGACGAGTCCGGCCTTTGACGGCGGGCCTGATCTCGGGGCAGCATCGGGCGGCGCGGAGGGTGTGGGCGTTTGAGCGGCAAGCGACGTTCCTTCGAGACGGGGCACCGTCCCAAGTTCATGGTCGTGGTCGACGAGACGCCCGAATGCCATCGGGCGGTGCATTTCGCGGCCCGGCGCGCCAGCCGGACGGGAGCCAGCATGCTCATGCTCGCCGCCGTCGATCCGCCGGACGATTTCGAGTGGATCGGCGTCGGGGAGGCCATGATCGCGGAGGCCGAGGAGGAAGCGCAAAAGCGCCTCACGGAAGCCGCCAAGGAGGCCCGCAGCGCCGCGGGGCTCGATCCCGAGCAGGTTCTGCTCGTGGGCGACAAGGCCGATTGCATCGCCAAGATCATCGCGGAGGACGAGGACATCTCCTTCCTCGTGCTGGCCGCCGGTTCCGGCAAGGAGGGCCCGGGGCCTCTCGTCAGCACCATCGCCGGGAAGGCCGCCTCCACGTTCCCGATCCCGATCGTCATCGTGCCGGGCGGCCTCACGGACGAGGAGATCGACGCCCTGGCGGGCTAGGGCCAGCGGCGGGGGCGGTTCGTCAGAACGCGGTGCGCTGCCGGATCGCGGCCGAGAGGGTGCCCTCGTCGAGGTAGTCGAGTTCGCCGCCCACCGGCACGCCGTGCGCGAGCTTCGTCACCTTCACCGGCAGGTGCGCGAGCAGTTCGGTGATGTAATGAGCCGTCGTCTGACCATCCACCGTCGCATTCAGGGCGAGGATCACCTCGCTGACGCCGGGCTCGCCCGCCCGCGAAACGAGCCGGTCGAGGTTCAGGTGCTCGGGGCGGACCCCGTCGAGGGGCGAGAGGACGCCGCCGAGCACGTGATAGCGGGCGCTCACCGCGCCCGACCGCTCCAGCGCCCACAGGTCCGACACGTCCTCCACCACGACGAGGATGGAGCCGTCCCGCCGCGGGTCGCGGCACACGGTGCAGGGATCGGCAGTGTCGACGTTCCCGCACTGGCCGCACACGACGATGCGCTCGGACGCGACGCGCAGCGCGTCGCTCAGAGGACCGAGCAGCGTCTCGCGGCGCTTGATGAGGTGGAGCGCCGCTCGGCGCGCCGAGCGGGGGCCGAGGCCCGGCAGGCGCGCCAGCAATTGGATCAGGCGCTCGATCTCGGGACCGGCAACGGACTGGGCCATTCAACTCACATTCGGGCAGGATCTTGCGGCGAAACCGCCGACATCTGAGATGGTTACGGCACGCCGATCACGCAACGGCGACCGATTGACCGGACTCAGAACAGCTTCAATCCGGGCGGCAGCGGCAGACCCTTCGTCACGTCCGCCATGCGCTCCTGGGCCGCCCGCTCGGCCTTGACCCGCGCGTCGTTCATGGCGGCCACGATGAGATCCTCCAGGATCTCCTTCTCCTCCGGATTGAGGAGCGAGGGATCGATCTGGATGGCTTTCAGCGCGCCCTTGCCGGTGACCCGCACGGCGACGACGCCGCCGCCGGACGCCCCGTCGACCTCGAGCGTTTCGAGCTCGGCTTGAGCGTCCTGCAGCTTCTGCTGCATGGCCTGCGCCTGCTTCATCAGGCCCATCAGATCCTTCATCCCTTCCTCCTCTGCGCCTTCATAGGAAACGCTCGTCGTCGGTCTCGTCGCTGTCCTGGGCTGCAGCCGCATCGTCCTCGCCCAGGATCTCCGCTTCGGCACCCGCTTCCGCCTCGCTGCGATCGACCACGTTGACGATCTTGGCGCCCGGGAACTTCGTCAGCACCGCTTGGACGAGCGGGTGGGCGGCGGCGCCGTCCTTGCGGTCGCGGGCGGCCTTCTGGGCCTGATCGTGGAGGGTCGGCGCGCCCTCCTCCGAGGAGAGCGCCACCATCCAGCGCATGCCGGTCCAGTCCTGCAGGGCGCGGGAGAGGTCGTTCGGCAGGTTGCGGCTCGCGCCCTCCGCGAGGTTGAACTCGAGCCGCCCCTCCTCGAAGCGCACGAGGCGCACCTCACGCTCGAGGGCCGCTTTCATGAGTATGTCGCGCCGCTCGCCAGCCAGCGCAACGAGGTCCTCGAAACGGCGCAGGCGGATGACGGGCTGGGCTGGGACTGGGGCGGAAACGGGCTGGGGCTGGGGGCGCGCGGCCTGGGGCTGGGACTGGGCGGCTGCGACGGAGAGATGCGCGGCCGGGCCGCCGCCGCCCGCGGGCCGGGACGGCGCGGGGCCACCGGCGGGCAGCGGGGTGCCGTCTTTGAGCGCACGCAGGGCCTCGTCGGGGGTCGGCAGGTCGGCCGCGTAGGCGAGGCGCACGAGAACCATCTCGGCGGCGGCGACGGGGCGGTTCGCGGCCTGGACCTCGGGAATGCCCTTGAGGAGGATCTGCCAGGCCCGCGAGAGGGTGCGCACGGTGAGCTTTCCCCCGAACTCGGCGCCACGGCGCCGCTCCACCTCCGTGAGGGCCGGGTCCTTGCCGGCATCCGGGATGAGCTTGAGGCGCGTGACGGTGTGCGAGAAGGCGGCGAGGTCTTGGAGGATCACGGCGGGGTCCGCGCCCGCGTCGTATTGCTGGCGCAGATTGGCGAAGGCCGCCGGCACGTCCCCCGCCATCACGGCCTCGAAGAGGTCGATGACGAGGGAGCGGTCGGCAAGGCCCAGCATGTCACGCACGGTGTCCGCCGTCACGACGCCGGCTCCGTGGGCGATGGCCTGGTCCATGAGCGAAAGCGAATCGCGCGCCGAGCCCTCCGCCGCCCGGGCGATCGCCGCGAGCGCTTCGTCCGACGCCTCGACGCCCTCCGCCCGGCAGATCCGGGCGAGGTGCCCGACGAGCTTGTCCGCCTCGATGCGGCGAAGGTCGAAGCGCTGGCAGCGGGAGAGGATGGTGATCGGGACCTTGCGGATCTCCGTCGTCGCGAAGACGAACTTCGCGTGGGGCGGCGGCTCCTCCAGCGTCTTCAGGAAGGCGTTGAACGCCTTCTCGGAGAGCATGTGGACCTCGTCGATGATGTAAACCTTGTAGCGGGCCGAGGCCGGCGAATAGCGGATGCCGTCGATGATCTGCCGGACGTCGTCGATGCCGGTATGGGACGCCGCGTCCATCTCCAGCACGTCGACGTGCCGCGATTCCATGATGGCCGCGCAGTGCAGCCCGAGATCCGGCATGTGGATGGTGGGCGCACCGGTGCCGTCCGCCCGCTGATAGTTGAGGCCCCGCGCCAGGATGCGGGCCGTCGTGGTCTTGCCGACGCCGCGCACCCCGGTGAGCATCCAGGCCTGCGGGATGCGCCCCGTCTCGAAGGCGTTCGAGAGGGTGCGGACCATGGCCTCCTGGCCGATCAGGTCCTCGAAGGTGCGGGGGCGGTACTTGCGCGCGAGCACCCGGTAGGGTGTGGCCCCGGAGGAAGCGCCCGGCGGGGGTGCAAAGCCCGGCAGGGCCGGCTCGTCTGCAGGGGGCGTGCCGGGTGTGGTCTGGTCCATCGCGTGCGGCTTTGCGGGGCGGGCGCTCGACCGGGCCGGGAGCGCGGCACGGGAGCGAAGGTGGGAGGCTGGACGAAGACCCGTTCGGTCTCGTTAGGGCTGCTTCCTTCCGGATCTGACCCGGTTGGCGAGTGAGACGTCCCTCGCCAACCTCCCGCCCGCTATATGGGCGGTTCGGGGGTGAAACGCAAGCTGAGCGGTGGTTGCGCCGCGCCCCGGTGCACGGCGTCGTGGAGGGCTGCTCTCCCTCCCCTCAGGGGACGGTGCCGCGGGCATGGCCCGGGGCGGGTGGAGTGTTCGCCGAAGGCGAGTTCCTGCCTCATCCCCAGGAGAGTGCCGCTGTCGCGGCATACCCCACCCTGACCCTCCCCTGAGGGGAGGGAGAGCCGGCGCCTGTTCCTGGCTCGCTGCCCCGGCGAGACCCGACCCATTGCGGAAAACCGGGTGCGTCCGCACCGTCCGTCGTCTAGGTTGGCCTCATGTCATCCGGCTTCACCCTCGACCCGCGCCTGGCCGGCGATACGATCCCGGTCGGCGATCTCGCCCTCTCCTCCGTCCTCCTCCTCGACGATGCCCGCTTTCCCTGGTTCGTGCTGGTGCCCCGGCGCGCGGGCGTGAGCGAGGTGACGGACCTGTCGGGCGAGGATGCGGCGGCGCTGATGGAGGAGACCCGCATCGCCACGCGGGTGATGCTGGACCTCTCGAAACCCGACAAGGTGAATATCGGCGCCCTCGGCAACGTGGTGGCGCAGCTGCACGTCCACGTGGTCGGGCGCTTCCGCTCCGATCCCGCCTGGCCGGGCCCCGTCTGGGGGCACGGCACGCGCAAGCCCTATCCCGAACATGCCGCGCAGGCCCTCGTGGAGCGCGCGGCCGCCCTCTTCGCCGCCGCGTGACCCCATGAAGCCCACCCTCGGATTCGCCCGCAACCCCCTCCACCGCCACGGCGCGGAGCGGGATCCCGCCGCGCTGGAACGGCACGCCGCCGATCCGAACCGCCGCATCGTGGTGATCGCGGGCGAAAACCCGGTGATGCGCCGCGGGGCCCCGAGCACCGCCCTCCTGACCCCGGACGACGTCGCCCGGCTCGGGCCTCCCGAGGCGGAGGTGTTCCTCGGTTTGTGGAGCGAGCGCCCGGTCTCGGCGGCGCTCCACCCGGCCGACGCGGCGGACCGGTTCAAGGAAGACCCCGCCTTCGGGGCCGCGGACCTGCGCTCCATCGCCATGCGGGGCTTCGTCGCCGACGAGGAGCAGGGCCTGCTCGCCATGGCGAAGTCCCTCCTCGACTGGCACCGGCGGCATCGCTTCTGCGCCCAGTGCGGCCAGCCCACCGCCTCCGCCCAGGCGGGCTTCCGGCGCGACTGCGCCGGGTGCGGCGCCCAGCACTTCCCGCGCACCGACCCCGTCGCCATCATGCTCGTCACCCACGGCGACACCTGCCTCCTCGGCCGGCAGGCGCGGTTCCTGCCGGGCATGTATTCGTGCCTCGCCGGCTTCATCGAGCCCGGCGAGACCCTGGAGGATGCGGTGCGTCGGGAGGTGTTCGAGGAGGCGGGCGTGCGCGTGGGCGCCGTCGCCTACGCCCAGTCCCAGCCCTGGCCGTTCCCCTCCTCGCTGATGATCGGCTGTGTGGCGGAGGCCCTCACCACCGACATCGCCATCGACGCAGACGAACTGGAGGACGCCCGCTGGTTCCACCGGGACGAGATCCGCCTGATGCTCGAGGGCCGCCACCCGGACAACCTCTTCGCCGCCAACCCCATCGCCATCGCGCATCACCTCGTGCGCGGATGGATGGGGGGTTGAGGCGGCTCTGTTCTTCCAATTGAGAGAAGTGCCGCCACCGCTGTCATTCCGGGGCCGCGCAGCGGAGCCCGGAACCCATAAACGCCGCAGAATGAGATCTCGCTCGGCCCGCAGTGCGCTCCCTTTTGCACCGTTGATGGTTATGGGTTCCGGGCTCGCCTGCGGCGCCCCGGAATGACAAGGGGCGGCGCTCCGTCTCTGCAGGCGAAGCTCACTCCGCCGCGTCCTTGACGGTCTCCCTGAACGGGTGCGCCGGGTAGACGCCGAGGATCCGCATTTCCTTGGAGAAGAAGTCGAGCTCCTCGAGGGCGCGCTTGAGGTTGAGGTCGTCCGGATGGCCGTCCACCTCGGCGTAGAACTGCGTCGCCAGGAACTCGCCCTCGAGCATGTAGCTCTCGAGCTTCGTCATGTTGATGCCGTTCGTCGCGAAGCCGCCGAGGGCCTTGTAGAGCGCGGCCGGGAGGTTGCGCACGCGGAACACGAAGCTCGTCACGGTGGGGCCGTTGCCGGCGGGCGTCCAGCGGGGCGTCCGGGAGAGGATGATGAAGCGCGTGGTGTTGTGCGATTCGTCCTCCACGTCCTCGGCGAGGATCTTGAGGCCGTAGATGCCGGCCGCCATGCGGGGGGAGAGGGCCGCGCGGGTGGGATCGTTCCAGTCGGCGACCTGCCGCGCGGAGCCCGCCGTGTCGCCCGCCACATGGGCCTTGAGGCCGAGCTTGCGGATGATCTTGCGGCACTGCCCGAGCGCGTGGACGTGGCTGAACACGTCCTTGATGGTGGCGAGATTGGCCTCCGGGATCGCCATGAGCTGGAAGTGGATGGGCAGGAAATGCTCGCCCACGATGTGGAGGCCGGAGGTCGGCAGCAGGTGATGGATGTCCGCCACGCGCCCCGCGATGGAGTTCTCGATGGGGATCATGGCGAGCTCCGCCTCCCCCTCGCTCACGGCCGCGAAGGCGTCCTCGAAGCTCGGGCACGGCAGGGGCTGCCAGTCCGGGTAGGTTTCCTGGCAGGCGATGTGGGAGTTCGCTCCCGGCTCGCCCTGGAACGAGATGCGTTTCGTCATGGTCCTGGTCTTTCGGCGAGAAGGCGGCGCGCCTCCTCCAGTTGTTCGGGCGTATCGACCCCGAAGGGCACGTCGTTCACGGCCACCGCATCGATGCGGAACCCCGCCTCGACGGCGCGCAGCTGCTCCAGTCGCTCCCGGATCTCGAGGGGCGAGGGGGGCAGGGCGACGAAGCGCTGCAGCGCCCGGCGGCGATAGGCGTAGACGCCGATATGGTGCCAGAGCGGCCCCTCGCCCGAGGGCGCGGTAGCCCGCGTGAAGTAGAGCGCCCGAAAGCGGCCCGGGGCCACCTCGGTGCCGATCATCTTGACGACGTTGGGGTTCGTCCGCTCGTCCTCCCGGGCGAGGCAGACGAGGGTCGCCAAATCGACGGTGGGATCGAGGAGCGGGGCCGCGACGGCCGCGATGGAGCGCGGGTCGATGGTCGGAAAATCGCCCTGCACGTTCACCACCACGTCGTGGCGGCCCTCAGGGTCGAGGGCCTCGACGGCCTCGGCGATCCGGTCGGAGCCCGACGGGTGGTCGGCCCTCGTCATCACCACGGCCCCGCCCGCCGCCCGCACGGCGTCGGCGATCGCGGGGGCGTCGGTCGCCACGGCCACCGGCCCGATGCCGGCCTCGCAGGCCCGCCGCCAGGTATGCACCACCATGGGCTCGCCCGCGATGTCGGCCAGCGGCTTGTTCGGCAGGCGCGTGGCGCCAAGCCGCGCCGGGATGAGAACGAGGGGATCGGACATGGTTCCTTCGGGGCCGCGGCGCTGCTTAGCAAGGGCGAGGGGGTTTGTCATGGGACACCGTCCCTCCCCCCGTGGCGGGGGAGGCAAGCAGGGTGCGGGTGGCGCCACTCCCCCTCACCCGACCCTCGCTGACGCGAGGCCCACCCTCTCCCTCCGGGGGAGAGGGCAAGCCGGCCGCCGATGCGACCACGCGACCCGTTGCGGGCCCCATTGTCAAAGACCCATCTCACGGCTAAGCAACCCCCGCCGTCGCGCGGGCGCTCGCCCGCGTGTCCTCACGCCTTTTCGCGCTTATCCGGTCGCCGGCCAGGAGTGTCTGCTACGATGAATATCGAACTCAACAAGATCGCGGGCGCCGTGTTCGGCACGCTGATGTTCGCGGTTGGCTTGAACGTCGTGGCGGACGGCATCTTCGCACCGGAAAAGCCCGCGGTTCTGGGCTACAACCTGCCCGCGCCCGAGGAGAACGCGGCCCCGGCGGGCGGCGCTCCGGCCGCCGCCGCCGAGCCCCTCCCCGTCCTGCTCGCCAAGGCCGATGTGGGACGCGGCCAGGCTGCAGCCCGCAAGTGCGCCTCGTGCCACACCTTCGAGAAGGGCGGCGCCAACAAGGTCGGGCCGAACCTTTACAACGTGGTGGCGGGCCCCAAGGCGCATGCGGACGGCTTCAACTACTCGGGGCCGCTCAAGGAGCGGGCCGGCAAGGGCGAGAAGTGGGGCTTCGAGGAGATCTACGCCTTCATCCAGAACCCGCGCGGCTATCTGCCGGGCACGACGATGGCGTTCGCCGGCATCCAGCAGGCTCAGGAGCGGGCCGACATCATCGCCTATCTGCGCTCGCTCTCCGACAGCCCAGCCCCGCTGCCGACGCAGTAAGGGCCATCCGCCACCGCAGCCTCCCTGGAGCCGGGCCGACAGCCCGGCTTTTCCTTGTCGGTCAACGGGATCGTGAGGCGCCTGCGTCCCCTTGCCTCCGCCGCGATCCGGACAAAGATGTAAGGTCTGTGTCGCCCGACACCCCGCCCGGAGACGCCGTGTGATCCGCAGCCTCGCTTTCGCCTTCCTCGCCGCCGCCCTCGGCCTGAGTTCCGCCGAGGCCCAGCAGGCGCCCCAGGAAGCGGCGTGGCGGCACGGAGCGGCGCTTCTCGGCGAGCCGAAATACCCGGCCGGGTTCAAGCATTTCGACTACGTGAATCCCAACGCCCCGAAGGGCGGCACGGTGCGGCTCGGCATCCAGGGCACGTTCGACAGCTTCAACATCGTGGTGGCGGGCGTGCGCGGCGCGGTGGAGCAGGGGATCGGGCGCGTCTACGAGAGCCTGACAACCGCCTCCCTCGACGAGCCGAGCGCCTCCTACGGGCTCCTGGCGGAGGCCTTCGCGTATCCGGCCGACTATTCCTCCGTCACCTTCCGCCTGAGGCCGGAGGCGCGCTGGCACGACGGCCGGCCGGTGAGCGTCGAGGACGTGATCTTCTCCTACGAGGTGCTGAAGGCGAACAGCCCGCAATACGCCTTCTACTACGGCAACGTGGTGAAGGCGGAGAAGACCGGCGATCGGGAGGTGCGGTTCACCTTCGACGAGACCGGCAACCGCGAGTTGCCGCAGATCATGGGCCAGCTCATCGTGCTGCCGAAGCACTGGTGGGAGGGCACGGCGCCGGACGGCCGCAAGCGCGACGTGACGCAGACGAGCCTCGAGCCGCCCCTCGGCTCGGGACCCTACCGGGTGAAGAGCTTCGAGGCCGGGCGCACCGCCGTGTACGAGCGCGTGAAGGATTACTGGGGCGCCGCCCTCAACGTGAATATCGGCGAGAACAACTTCGACGAGATCCGCAACGAATACTACCGCGACGCGACCGTGCTGCTCGAGGCCTTCAAGGGCGACCGCACGGACTTTCGCAGCGAGAACAGCGCCCGCAACTGGGCGGTCGGCTACGACTTCCCGGCCCGGCAGGAGGGCCGGGTGATCCTGGAGGAATTTCCGCTGCGCGCCACCGGCGTGATGCAGGCCATCGTGCTCAACCTGCGCCGGGACAAGTTCAAGGACGCCCGCGTGCGCCGGGCCTTCAACCTCGCCTTCGATTTCGAGGACATCAACCGCACGCTGCTGTCGGGCCAGTACGAGCGGGTGTCGAGCTACTTTCACGGGCTCGAGATCGCATCTTCCGGTCTGCCCGAGGGGCGCGAGCTCGCGATCCTGGAACCGTTCAGGGACCGGCTGCCGCCGGAGGTGTTCACGGCGGCCTACAAGAATCCCGTCGGCGGCAACCCGGAGGCGGCGCGCGCGAACCTGCGCGAGGCCGACCGGCTGCTGCGCGAGGCCGGCTGGGAGCTGAAGGGCGGGCGCCGGGTGAACGCTCGGGGCGAGCCGTTCACCATCGAGCTTCTCGGCAGCACGCCGAACGACGAGCGCTTCTACCTGCCCTACAAGGCGCCGCTCGAGCGCCTCGGCATCGTCGCGACCGTGCGCACGGTGGACGACGTGCAGTTCACCAATCGCACGCGCAGCTTCGACTTCGACGTCATCACCCATGTGTGGGGGCAGAGCCTCTCGCCCGGCAACGAGCAGCGCGAGTTCTGGGGCTCCAGGGCCGCGGACCGGGAGGGCTCGCAGAACCTCGCCGGCATCAAGGACCCGGTGGTCGACGCCCTCATCGAGCGGCTCATCTTCGCGAAGGACCGCGAGGAACTGGTCGCGACGACGAAGGCCCTCGACCGGGTGCTCCTTCACAATCACTACGTCGTCCCGCAATGGACCTACCGCTTCCAGCGCACCGCGCGCTGGGACCGGTTCAGCCATCCCGAGACCCTGCCGCGCTATGGCGGGGCCGCCTTCCCGTCGATCTGGTGGTTCGACGAGGCGAAGGCTGCGAAGACCGGAGCGCCGCGATGAGCCGCCTCACGCGACGCAGCGTCCTCGCTGGCACGGCGGCGGGCCTCGCCTCGGCGGCCCTGCCGCGGGCCGCCTTCGCGCAGGCGGGGGAGGCCGAGAGCCATGGCCTGTCGAGCTTCGGCGACCTCGCCCTGCCGGCGGATTTCAGGCACTTCGCCTACGTGAACCCGCAGGCGCCGAAGGGCGGCACCATCGTGCTGCAGCTGCGCCAGGCTCTCGCGAACCAGAACTTCGAGACCTTCAACACCCTCAACGTCTTCGTCCTGCGGGGCGACGGCGCGGCGGGCGTTCCGGCGACCTTCGACACCCTCATGGTGAGGCACATCGACGAGCCGGATGCGATGTACGGGCTCGCCGCCCGCGCGGTGCGGGTCTCGGACGACAAGCTCACCTACCGCTTCCTGATGCGCCCCGAGGCGCGCTTCCACGACGGCTCGCGGCTCACGGCCCGCGACGCGGCGTTCTCGTTCACGATCCTGAAGGAGAAGGGCCACCCGGTCTTCCGGGGGCTCCTCGACGAACTCGCTGCGGCCGAGGCCGAGAGCGACGAGGTGTTGCGCGTCCGCTTCGTGCCGAACCGCAGCCGCGACGCGCATCTCCTCGTCGGCACCCTGCCGATCTTCTCCGCCGCCTACTGGCAGGGCCGCGACTTCGAGGCCTCGACCCTCGAGGCGCCGCTGGGCTCGGGCCCCTACAGGGTCGGGCGGTTCGAGGTGGGGCGCTTCATCGAGCTCGATCGGGTGCCGGATTACTGGGCCCGGGACCTGCCCGTGAACGTGGGGCAGAACAACTTCGACCGCATCCGCTACGAGTACTACCGGGACCGGACCGTGGCCTTCGAGGCCTTCAAGCAGGGCGCCATCACCTACAACGAGGAGTTCACCTCCCGGATCTGGGCGACGGCTTACGACTTCCCGGCCCTGCGCGAGGGCCGCGTGAAGCGCGAGGAGATCGCCGTCGACGCGCCCGCGCCCATCCAGGGCTGGTATTTCAACCTGCGCCGCGACGCCTTCAAGGATCCGCGCATTCGCGAGGCGATCGGGCTCGCCTTCGACTTCGAATGGACGAACCAGAACATCATGTTCGGGTCCTACAAGCGGACCACGTCCTTCTTCGAGAACTCACCCATGAAGGCCGTCGGCGCGCCCTCGCCGGAGGAGCTCGCCCTCCTCGAGCCCTTCCGCAGCCGCCTGCCGGCCGCCGTCTTCGCCGAGCCCTTCGTTCCGGCGGTCTCGGACGTTTCCGGACAGGACCGGCGCCTCCTGCGCCGCGCCGACGAATTGCTGCGCGCCGCGGGCTGCAGGCGCGAGGGCAACGCGCTGCGGCTGCCGAACGGCGCCCCATTCGAGATCGAGTTTCTTGATTCCTCGGCCTTCCTCCAACCGCACACGCAGCCCTTCCAGGCGAACCTCAAGCGCCTCGGCATCGAGGCGCGCTCGCGGATCGTGGATGCGGCGCAGTACCAGCGCCGCCTCGACGAGTTCGATTTCGACATGACGAGCCGCGCCCTCGTCGGCGTCTCGACGCCGGGCGATTCCTTGCGCGTGGTGTTCGGCTCCGAGGCCGCGAGGACAACCGGATCCCGCAACCTCGCCGGCATCGCGGACCCGGCGGTCGACGCGCTCATCGAGCGCATCGGCCGCGCGGCGACGCGCCCCGAACTCATCACCGCCTGCCGGGCCCTCGACCGGGTTCTGCGGGCCGGGCATTACTGGGTGCCCATGTGGTTCAAGGCCACCGACTGGGTGTCCTACTGGGACATGTTCTCCCGGCCGGAGACGAGGCCGAAGCTCGCCTCGGGAGCCCCGGGCACCTGGTGGTTCGACGCCGAGAAGGCGCGGCGGATCGGGCGGGCCTGATGGAGCACAGACCCGCCGTTGCGGGCAGCCCGCGCGTCCTGCTGAGGCTGGAGGGATCGGCGCTGTTCGTTGCCGCCACGGTCGCCTATGCGTTCGTCGGCGAGTCCTGGTGGTTCTATGCCCTCGCGTTCTTCGCGCCGGATCTGAGCTTCGCGGCCTACCGGGCCGGGCCACGGGTCGGCGCCGCCGCCTACAACGCGGTGCACACGACGGTGCTGCCGGCCGTCCTGGCGCTGGTCGGGTTCGTTCTCGACGCATCCATCCTCCTTGCTCTCGCGTCGATCCTCGCCGCGCATGTAGGGTTCGACCGCATGCTGGGTTACGGCTTGAAGTATCCCACTGCTTTCTCCGACACTCATCTCGGCCGGATCGGTCGGCCTGCGGGAGCCGCCACCTGATGCTGGCCTATATCGCGCGGCGCGTCCTGCTCATGATCCCGACCCTCTTCGGGATCATGCTGATCTCCTTCGCCATCGTGCAGTTCGCCCCCGGCGGTCCGGTGGAGCGGATCATCTCGCAGCTCCAGGGCCAGGATTCGGGCGCCACGTCCCGCATCACGGGCGGCGGCGGCGATCTCGGTGGCGGCGGCCAGGCGCCCGGCGGAGCGGGCGGCGAAGCGTCCGGGCGCTACCGCGGCGCTCAAGGGCTGGACCCCGCCTTCATCAAGCAGCTCGAGGCGCAGTTCGGGTTCGACCGCCCGGCGCACGAGCGGTTCTTCAAGATGCTGTGGGACTACGTCCGCTTCGATTTCGGCCGCAGCTATTTTCGCGACGTGACGGTGGTGCAGCTCATCGCCGAGAAGCTGCCGGTCTCCATCACCCTCGGCCTGTGGATGACGCTTCTGTCCTACGCCATCTCGATCCCGCTCGGGATCAAGAAGGCGGTGCGGGACGGCACGCGGTTCGACACCTGGACCTCCGCCGTCGTGATCATCGGCTACGCGATCCCGGGCTTCCTCTTCGCGATCCTGCTCATCGTGCTCTTCGCCGGCGGATCCTTCTGGCAGATCTTTCCCCTACGCGGCCTCACCTCGGAGAATTTCGCGAGCCTGCCCTGGTACGGCCAAGTGCTCGACTATCTCTGGCACATCGCCCTGCCCATCACCGCCATGGCGCTCGGCGCCTTCGCGACCTCGACGCTGCTGACGAAGAACTCGTTCCTCGACGAGATCCGCAAGCAATACGTGCTCACCGCACGCATGAAGGGCCTGTCCGAGCGCCAGGTGCTTTACCGCCACGTGTTCCGCAACGCCATGCTCATCGTGATCGCGGGCTTTCCCGGAGCCTTCATCGGCGCGTTCTTCGGCGGCGCGCTCCTCATCGAGACGATCTTCTCCCTCGACGGGCTCGGCCTCCTCTCCTTCGAGTCGATCGTCAACCGCGACTATCCGGTGGTCTTCGCCTCCCTCTACATCTTCTCCCTCGTCGGCCTCGTCGTGAACCTCGTCTCGGATCTCACCTATACGTGGATCGATCCCCGGATCGACTTCGAGACCCGGGAGGCGTGAGGTGAACGAGCACATCCCCGTTGCCTCGCCCGCCGCCGCCGCGCCCGTCGCGCCGCCGCTGCCCCGCGAAGGCTTCATCCGGCTCTCGCCCCTGAACCGCCGCAGGCTTCAGAACTTCAAGGCGAACCGGCGCGGCCACTGGTCGTTCTGGCTCTTCCTCGTGCTCTTCGTCGTCAGCCTCTTTGCGGAGTTCATCGCCAACGACCGGCCGATCGTCGCCTCCTACAAGGGCGAGATCCTCTACCCCGTCTTCGTCGACTACCCGGAGGAGAAGTTCGGGGGCTTTCTCGCGCAGACCGATTACCGCGACCCGGTGATCCAAAAAGAGCTCGCCGAGAACGGCTGGGCGGTCTGGCCGCCGATCCGCTTTTCCTACCGCACCCACAATCTCGACCTGCCGGTGCCCGCCCCCGCCGCGCCGACCTGGATGCTCACCGACGACCAGTGCCGCCCCATCGCCGAGCGGAGCGGCGGCACGGGCTGCCGCGACATCGAGTGGAACTGGCTCGGCACGGACGATCAGGGCCGCGACGTGGTCGCCCGCCTCATCTACGGCTTTCGCATCTCCGTGCTGTTCGGGCTGATCCTGGCGATCATCTCGTCCGTGATCGGCGTGCTCGCCGGCGCGGTGCAGGGCTATTTCGGCGGCTGGCTCGATCTTCTCTTCCAGCGCTTCATCGAGATCTGGACCGCGATCCCGGCGCTGTACCTTCTCATCATCATCTCGTCGATCATCACGCCGAGCTTCTTCGTGCTCCTCGGCATCCTGCTCCTCTTCTCCTGGGTGTCCCTCGTCGGCGTGGTGCGCGCCGAGTTCCTGCGGGCCCGCAACTTCGAATACGTGCGGGCCGCACGGGCGCTCGGGCTCTCGAACGGCACCATCATGTTCAAGCACCTCCTGCCGAACGCCATGGTGGCGACGCTCACCTTCCTGCCCTTCATCCTCAACGGCTCGATCACGACGCTGACCTCGCTCGACTTCCTCGGCTTCGGCCTGCCCCCGGGCTCGCCGTCGCTCGGGGAACTCCTCGCGCAAGGAAAGGCGAACCTCCAGGCGCCCTGGCTCGGCCTCACGGGCTTCATCGTCATCGCCGTGATGCTCTCGCTCCTCATCTTCGTCGGCGAGGCGGTGCGGGACGCGTTCGATCCGCGAAAGACGTTCCAGTGACGACGTCCGACCCTGCGCGGTTCCGGCGCCACATCATCTACAATTACCCAGCACGCAAGTTTGCGGACGATATCGCGTCGCACTTTGAGCACGATGCGGTCGTGACGGTCATGATCGAGAGCTTTGGGGAATCCAGGAAGGCTCAGAGGTGGTGGAGGTCATCTTCCAGTACCGCGATGGCAATCTGATCCGAGTTTCGGAAAGAACGTTCATATACCAATGACCACCCCCCTCCTCTCCGTCCAGGACCTCTCCGTCGCCTTCCGGCAGGGCGGGCGGGACATGCTGGCGGTGGACCGGGTGTCGTTCGACGTGATGCCGGGCGAGACCGTGGCGCTCGTTGGCGAATCCGGGTCCGGCAAGTCGGTCTCTGCGCTCTCGGTGCTGAAGCTGCTGCCCTACCCGTCGGCCCATCACCCCTCGGGGCGGATCCTGTTCAAGGGCCGCGACCTCCTGGCGGCGTCCGAGGACGAGATGCGGGCGGTGCGCGGCGACGACATCACCATGGTGTTCCAGGAGCCCATGACGTCCCTGAACCCGCTCCACACCATCGAGCAGCAGATCGGCGAGATCCTGGAGCTCCACCGCGGCCTCTCGGGCGGAAAGGCGCGGGCCCGCACCCTCGAACTCCTCGAGCTCGTGGGCCTGCGCGACGCGGAAAGCCGCCTGTCGGCCTATCCGCACCAGCTCTCCGGCGGCCAGCGCCAGCGCGTGATGATCGCCATGGCCCTCGCCAACGAGCCCGACCTCTTCATCGCGGACGAGCCGACGACGGCGCTCGACGTCACCGTCCAGGCGCAGATCCTGAAGCTCCTCGCCGACCTGAAATCCCGCCTCAACATGGCGATGCTGTTCATCACCCACGACCTCGGCATCGTCCGCAAGGTGGCGGACCGGGTCTGCGTGATGCTCAAGGGCGAGATCGTGGAGGCGGGCCCGGTGGCGGAGGTCTTCGCGAACCCGCAGCACCCCTATACCCGGCGCCTCCTCGCGGCCGAGCCCAAGGGCCGCGCCAATCCGATCGCCTCCGAGGCCCCGATCGTCGTGGAGGCCGGGCCGATCAAGGTGTGGTTCCCGATCAAGCGCGGCTTCCTGCAGCGCACGGTGGGGCACGTGAAGGCCGTGGATGGCGTGTCGATCCGCGTCCGCGAGGGCGAGACCGTGGGCGTCGTCGGAGAATCGGGGTCCGGCAAGACGACCCTCGGCCTCGCGATCCTGCGGCTCCTGCGCTCGGAGGGCCCGGTGGTCTTCCTTGGACAGCGCCTCGACGGCCTGCGGGCGCGGGAGCTGCGGCCCCTGCGCAAGAACCTGCAGGTGGTGTTCCAGGATCCGTTCGGATCCCTGTCGCCGCGCCTCTCCGTCGCCGAGATCGTGGAGGAGGGCCTCCTCGTGCAGGAGCGCGGCCTGTCCTACGCCGAACGCCGGGACGTGGTGGCCCGGGCGCTCCACGACGTGGGCCTCGACCCCGCCACCATGGACCGCTACCCGCACGAATTCTCCGGCGGGCAGCGCCAGCGCATCGCCATCGCGCGGGCCATGGCCCTCGAGCCCCGCTTCGTGGTGCTGGACGAGCCAACCTCCGCCCTCGACATGAGCGTGCAGGCGCAGATCGTCGAGCTCCTGCGCGACCTCCAGCGCCGCCGCAGCCTCGCCTACATGTTCATCAGCCACGACCTCAAGGTCGTGCGGGCGCTGTCGAACCACGTGGTGGTGATGCAGAACGGCCAAGTGGTGGAGGAGGGCCCGGCCGAGCGCATCTTCGCCGAGCCCAAGACCCCCTACACCCGCGCCCTCTTCGCCGCCGCCTTCAACCTGGAGACCGCAGGCGCCGGGGCGGTGCGGGAGTAACGGCCGCCAGCCACACCGGACGCTTAGGGTCCGATCAAGTCTTGGCCGCGACCGTGCCATAGCCCTCCCTCCCTTCAGGGGAGGGTGCCGCGGGCGCAGCCCGAGGCGGGTGGGGTGTTCGCCGAAGGCGAGTTCTGGCCTCGACGAAAGCCTGCCGCTGGCGCGGCATACCCCGCCCCTACCCCTCCCCTGAGGGGAGGGAGTGGAGGCGTCGCGTTCCATCCTCAAGCGGCCAGCATCCCAAAAACGTGCCATCCCGTCCCCGGGGGTGTAGAACCCCCTCCCCGCCCTCGGGCGGCCGCAGAACCGGAGACCTCTCATGCCCCGCGCCCTCGTCATCGTTCTCGACTCCGTCGGCATCGGCGGCGCGGAGGATGCGGCCGAATACGGGGATGCGGGGGCCGACACCCTGGGGCACATCGCGGAAGCCTGCGCGGCGGGACGCGGGGACCGGGCGGGGCTGCGGCGGGGGCCCCTCGACCTGCCGAACCTCGCGGCCCTCGGCCTCGGCCTTGCGGGCGAGGCTTCCACCGGCCGCATGCCGCCGAATCTCGAGCCGAAGGGCCCGCTGCGCGGCGCCTGGGGCTACGGGGTCGAGACCTCGAAGGGCAAGGACACGCCCTCCGGCCACTGGGAGATCGCGGGCGTTCCGGTCACCTTCGACTGGGGCTACTTCCCCGACACGCAGCCCACCTTCCCGGCCGAGCTGTCGCGGGCGCTGATCGCGGCGGGCGACCTGCCGGGCATCCTCGCCGACAAGCACGCCTCCGGCACCGCCGTCATCGACGAGTTCGGCGCCGAGCACATGCGGACGGGAAAGCCCATCGTCTACACCTCGGTCGACAGCGTCATGCAGATCGCGGCCCACGAGGAGACCTTCGGGCTCGAGCGCCTCTACGCCCTGTGCCGGACCGCCCGGCCCCTGTGCGATCCCTACCGGATCGGCCGCGTCATCGCCCGCCCCTTCGTCGGCAGCCCGGAGGCGGGCTTCACCCGGACCGGCAACCGCAAGGATTTCGCGACGCCGCCGCCCTCCGACACGATCCTCGACGTGCTCACGAAAGCCGGGCGGCGCGTCGTCACGGTGGGCAAGATCGGCGACATCTTCGCCCATCGCGGGACGGGCGAGGAGGTGAAGCCCCACGGCAACGAGGCTTGCCTCACCGCCGCCATCGACGCGATGCGGAGCCTGCCGGACGGGGGCTTCGTCTTCGCCAACCTCGTCGACTTCGACACCGAGTTCGGCCACCGCCGGGACGTTCCGGGCTATGCCGCGGCTCTCGAGGCCTTCGACCGGCGCGTGCCCGAGATCGCCGCGGCCTTGCGCGAGGGCGACATCGCGATCGTCACGGCGGATCACGGCAACGATCCCACCTGGCGCGGCTCGGACCACACCCGCGAGCACGCGCCGATCCTCGCCTTCGGCCCCGGCGTCGCGCCCGGCTCCATCGGGCGGCGGGAGAGCTTCGCCGATATCGGCGCCACGGTGGCCGAGCACCTTGACCTGCCGGCCCCCCTTGCGGGACGCTCGTGGCTGAAACGCTAGGCGTCCGTCGGAGCTTAAACCATGTCCCTTCCCCGCTTTGAGGCCACCCCCGACGGCGCCGCGACCCTTCAGATGCAGGAGGCCTATGCCCGCGACGGCTTCCTCGTCGTCGAGGGCTTCAAGACGCATGCGGAATGCGACGCGCTGCGGGCCCACACGCACGCCCTCATCGACGGCTTCGACCCCGCGACGGTGACGAGCATCTTCGAGGCGGGCGGCAGCCAGCAGCATGCGGCCGACCGCTACTTCCAGGAATCCGGCGACGAGATCCGGTTCTTCTTCGAGAAGGGCGCCTTCGACGAGGCGGGCCGGCTGACGAAGGACAAGCACGCGGCGATGAACAAGATCGGGCACGCCATGCACGATCTCGATCCCGTCTTCGAGCGCTTCTCCCGCGATCCGAAGCTCGCCGCCCTCGCTCGCAGCCTCGGCCTTGCCGATCCCGGGCTCGTCCAGTCCATGGTGATCTTCAAGCCGCCCCGCATCGGCGGCGAGGTGAACTGCCACCAGGACGCCACCTTTCTCCACACGGACCCGGTCACGGTGACGGGCTTCTGGTTCGCGCTCGAGGACGCGGACGAGACCAATGGCTGCCTCCTCGGCATCCCGGGCGTGCAGAACGAGGGCCTGCGCGAGCGCTTCCGCTACCAGGGCGACCGGCTCGTAATGGACAAGCTCGGCGAGAAGGACTGGCCCCTCGACCGGGAGGTGGCCCTCACCGCCCCCAAGGGCACCCTCGTGGTGCTCCACGGCCTTGCCCCGCACCGCTCCTCCCCCAATACCAGCCCGCGCTCGCGGGAGGCCTACGCGCTCCACGTGGTCGACCGCACCGCGCGCTGGAGCCCGGACAACTGGCTGCGCCGCCGCGACGGCATGCCCGTGCGGGGGTTCTGACCCCCCGGTGGGCGGCGTTTCCGGCCCTCGATCCGGCCCTTGGATTTGCGTCCCGCGCAGTCCACATGAGCGGGGAGACCTGCTAGAACCGTTCCAAGCCCCTCGGCCGGCCTTGAACCGGCTCGGAGATCGACGCGATGTTCATCCAGACCGAAGCCACGCCCAATCCCGCCACCCTGAAGTTCCTGCCGGGCCGCGTGGTCATGCAGGAGGGCACGTTCGACGCCCGCGACGCCCGCGGCGCGGAAGCCTCGCCCCTGGCGCAGCGCCTCTTCCAGGTGCCGGGCGTGGCGGGCGTGTTCTTCGGCTACGACTTCATCACCGTCACGAAGTCCTCCGGCGAGTGGCAGCACCTGAAGCCCGCGATCCTCGGTGCCATCATGGAGCACTTCATGGCGGGCCTGCCGATCCTCAAGGCCGAGGCCATGGCGTCCCAGGAGGACGGCGAGGAGTTCTTCGACGAGGACGACGCGCCCACCGTCGCCACCATCAAGGAACTGCTCGAAACCCGCATCCGGCCCGCCGTGGCCGGGGACGGCGGCGACATCACCTTCCGCGGCTTCAAGGACGGCGTCGTGTATCTTGCCATGAAGGGGGCCTGCTCGGGCTGCCCCTCCTCCACGGCGACGCTCAAGCACGGCATCCAGAACCTGCTCCGCCACTTCCTCCCCGACGTGCGGGAGGTCCAGTCGCTCTGACGCGGGCAAGCCCGGTGGACGCGGCCGGACATCCCCCGCCCGGCCGCCGGACCCGCCGGCCTTGACCCTCGCCCTCGACGTCCTCCCGGCCCCCTCGCTGGCCCTGCTCGGCGCGGCGGGCTTCATCGCAGGCCTGGCCCGCGGCTTTTCGGGCTTCGGGGCGGCCCTCATCTTCGTGCCCGTGGCGAGCGCCCTGTCGAGCCCCCAGATGGCGGCGCCTCTCCTCCTTCTGATCGACGGCGTCACGGCGCTCGGCCTCGTGCCCGGGGCCTGGCGGCGGGCCGACCGACGCGAGGTCGGGATCATGGCCCTTGGGGCCCTCGCGGGCGTTCCCTTGGGCACCTGGCTCCTCACCCGATCCGACCCGGTCGCGCTGCGCTGGGCCATCGGCCTCCTCACCCTCGGGCTCCTGGCGCTGCTCATCTCCGGCTGGCGGTATCGCGGCCGGCCCGCCGCGCCGCTCACCATCGGCGTCGGCGCCCTGGCGGGCCTCTTCAGCGGCGCGGCTCAGGTCGGGGGACCACCGGTCGTCGCCTATTGGCTCGGCGGAGCGATTCCGGCGGACGCCGTGCGCGCCAACCTCGTGATGTACTTCCTGGTCTCGACGGTCCTCACGGCGGCGGCCTACCTCGCCGGCGGTCTTCTGACGACCTCCGTTCTCGTTCTGGCGCTTGTCGTCGGCCCGCTCTACGGCGGCGGGCTCTACCTCGGCAGCCGGGCCTTCGGCCTTGCTCCCGAGCCCGTCTTCCGACGCGTGTGCCTGACCATGATCGCCGTTGCGGCCGTGACGAGCCTGCCGGTGCTCGACGGCCTACTGCGGTGAAACCGCTCCCCCGTCTTGATCAAATCGCCCGATGATGGTCGACAGGATCGTCCGGGCGGTTCGAGCCCGGAGGAGGCCTTCCGTTGCGCATTCTCGCCATCGACACCTCGCTCGCGGCCTGCGCGGCCTGCGTGCTCGACACGGACGGGGCGACGGTGCTCGCGCGCGAATCGCTGGCGATGGACCGGGGGCATGCGGAAGCGCTGCTGCCCATGGTGGATCGGGTCGCCTCCGCCACTGAAGGCAGCTTCGGCGCCCTCGACCGAGTTGCGGTGACGATCGGCCCCGGCAGCTATACGGGGCTTCGCATCGGCATCAGCGCGGCGCGGGCGATCGGCCTTGCGGCGGGCGTGCCGGTGGTGGGCGTCGCCACCCTCTCGGCCTACCTCGCCCCGCTCCTCGCGGGCGAGATGCGCGGCCTTGCCGGGGTGGCGATCGACGCCAAGCACGGGCAGATCTACGTTCAGGTGGTGGCGCCGGGCGGGCGCACGATCATTCCGGCGGGGCTGATGGGCCTGCGCGAAACCGTGCGGCTCATGGGGTCGGGGCCGATCCACCTCACGGGGTCCGCCGCCCCCATGCTGGCCTCCGAGGCGTGGACGCAGGGCATCGAGGCCTTCGTGGCGGATGCGCCCATGGCCCCCGAGATCGCCTGGGTGGCGCAGCTCGGCGCGGTGGCGGATCCGGCGCAGGCCCTGCCCAAGCCCCTCTACCTGCGGGGTCCCGACGCCAAGCCGCAGGACGCCGCCAGGATCGCGCGGCGGTAGCGGCCGTGGGCTTCCTCGATTACTTCCGGCGAAGTCCGGCCACGGCCCGGATCGAACCCCTCAAGGTCCGCCACGCGGCGCGGCTGTCGGCCATCCACGGCACCGCCTTTGCGCAGGCCTGGGGCACGTTCGAGTTCGAGGGTCTTCTCGCCGACCGGGCGGTCCTGGGAGATGGAGTGTTCCTGGGACGCGATCCGAACCCGGTGGGTTTCGTCCTGTCGCGGATCGTGGTGGACGAGGCCGAGATCCTCACGGTCGCCATGGCGCCCGAGGCGCGGGGCCAGGGCCATTCCCGTCCCCTGCTCGACCATCATCTCGGCGAACTGCTCCGGGCCGGCGCCCGCACGGTTCACCTCGAGGTCGAGGAGGGCAACGCTCCCGCTCTCGCCCTCTACCGGCGCTTCGGTTTTACGGTGGTGGGCCGCCGCGAGGGTTACTACGGCAAGCCCGACGGGCGGCGCGCGGCGGCGCTCACCATGAGCGTGAGCCTGTAAGGCCCGCTGTCGCCTCAGGCCGCAAGGGCGACGCCTTCCGGAGCCTCGTCCGGAACGATCTCGGCGACAGGCTGCTCGTCCTCGGCCTCGAAGGAGACCATGGGCTCCTCGACGCGCTCGGCCTCGCGGCGGATCTCGCGGGCGATGCGGCGGCCGGCCTTGGTGGGGCCGGCCTCGGCGAGAAGGTCTCTCAGCCAGATGGCCGCTTCGGTTTCGACCGCGCCCGTCGGGCGCTCGGCCCACACCACGAAGTCGGTGATCGAGGCGACGAGCCAGTCGGTCCAGGCGCCGTCCGAGCGGGTCACCTCGCCGTCGAGCCGGATGAGCTGCTCGGCCTCTTCGCGGCTGGAGATGCCGTCCGGAAGCACGTCGCGCTGGAGGCGGCGCACGTCCCCGAAGGTGATGCGCTTGCGGGCAGCCGTCTTGGTGACGAAATCCTGAAGAGTGGGGGTGTTCATCGGTGGGACGCCTTCTGGATGACTGCGTGTTTGATGGGTTCACTTTTGCGTCACGCCACTTTCCTGACCCCTAACGCGAAGTTCTGAATCGCCGTTCAGGTTAAACGAGTCTGACGGGCGGGATTTGCTTCTCGTTTACTGAAGAGAACCTTTCGGCACGGAGCGTCTCAAGCCCCTGCCCGGGGCCCCGCCCGGCGCCGGACGGGTTGGCAGGAGCCTCCCCGTCGCCTATGCGGGGCCCCTTGCCGAGGATCGACGATGGACAACCTGCTCGCATTGGCCGCCGACCCCGCCGCCTGGGCGGCGCTCGCCACCCTCATCGCCATGGAGGTGGTGCTCGGCATCGACAACCTCATCTTCATCTCGATCCTGACGAACAAGCTGCCGGAGGAATACCGGCAGCGCGCGCGCCGGATCGGCATCGCCCTCGCCCTCGTCATGCGCCTCGCGCTGCTCGGCACCGTCGCCATCATCGTGACCCTGACGGAGCCCATCTTCACGGCCTTCGGGCATCCCTTCTCGTGGCGCGACCTCATCCTCATCGCGGGCGGCCTCTTTCTCGTCTGGAAGGCGACGAAGGAGATCCACCACAACGTGGACGTGGCCGAAGAGGAGGAGGATGCGGGCGCAGCCCGTGCGGCCGGCCTCACCTTCGGGGCCGCCATCGGACAGATCCTGCTTCTCGATCTCGTCTTCTCCATCGACAGCATCATCACGGCGGTGGGCATGACGCCCCACGTGCCCATCATGGTGATCGCCGTGCTGGTGACGGTGGCGGTGATGCTGTTCGCGGCCGATCCGCTCGCGCGCTTCATGGAGGCGAATCCGAGCGTCGTGATGCTGGCCCTCGGCTTCCTGCTCATGATCGGCATGACGCTGATCGCCGAAGGCTTCGGCGCGCACGTGCCGAAGGGCTACATCTACGCCGCCATGGCCTTCTCGGCGCTCATCGAGGTGCTCAACATGGCCTCGCGGCGCGCCCGGCGAAAGAAGGCGGGCGCGCAGCCGCGCATTCCCGTGCGGCGCTGACGAAGGGCGCCCTCAGGCCGCCCGCTCCGGCGGCGCGAGCCAGTGGTCGAGGAAGCGGTCGAGCCAGCGCGCCACGTGCGGGTCGTGCTGGAGCCGCCCCTGGATCTGCCGCACCCGGTCCTGGGCGCCCGGCAGGGCGAGCCGCTCCGCCGCGCGCACGGTCCAGCGGCAGATCATGGCGTGCGTCACCTCCGGGTGGAACTGCAGGCCGTAGGCCTTCGGGCCGGCGCGGATCGCCTGCGTCGGGAAATCGTCCCCGCTCGCCAGGGTCTCGGCGCCGGTCGGGCAGTCGAAGCCCTCCCGGTGCCAATGGTAGACGTGGCCCGGCCACGGCACGCCCCAGCGCTCCGCCTCCGCGCGTCCGGCCGCGGTGGGAACGAGGGGATAATAGCCGATCTCCGCCCGCCCCTCCGGATGCTCCCACACCTGCGCCCCGAGGTGCTTGGCGAGCATCTGCGCGCCGAGGCACAGGCCGAGGAACGGCTTTCGCTCCTCCAGCGGCACGCGGATCCAGTCGATCTCGTCCTGGATGAAGCCGTCCGGATCGTTGGCGCTCATGGGCCCGCCGAAGATCACCGCGCCCGCATGATCCGCCAAGGTCTCCGGCAGGTCGTCGCCGTAGCGGGGGCGCCGGACGTCGAGGGCGTGCCCGCGCTCCAGGAGCAGCCGTCCCACGCGCCCGGGCGTCGAGTGCTCCTGGTGGAGCACGACGAGAACCGGGAGGCGTGAGGCCGGATCAGGCAAGGCGGGCGCGCTCCGGCGCGAGGGAGCGGAGCGCCGCCTCGCGGATCGCCGCGATGGCGGCATCGTCGAAGCCGAGATGCCGGCCGACGCGCCAGGCGAGATCGTCCTCGAATTCGTGGACGAAGCCGTCGAGGGCCGCGACCCGGTACGCCATGGCGAGCAGCGGCGCCCGGTCCCTCGGCTCGACCTCGACGAGGAGCCGGTCGATGAGGCCCGTGGCCTGATCGAGCTCCGCTTCCATCTCGCCGATGTGATCGAGAAGCCGTTCGGTGCTCTCCTCGGTGAGGCCGAACCGGACCTGCAGCAGCGTCTTGAGCCCCTGCTGCTCCACGGGAAGAACGCGGCCGTCGACCCGCGCCACCACGGCGAGGAAGGCCGCCACCGTGACGCGCTTGGCGAAATCCGGGGAGGCCTCGTCGGGATCGACGAGTTCGTGAACGAGGTCGCGGAGCCGCGAGAGGAGGGACATGAGGATCAGGGGCGGGACGGGACGGGACTTTGAGATTATCGGGGCTTCGGGCCGCATGTGCAACTTGGCCGCTGCCGAATCGTCGCTGCGCGGCCGCCTTCGTCCTTTGGCTCGCGCCAGCAGGGATGTTAGAGATGCCGACCGAGGCCGCTTGGCGAGCCACCCTGCCCGCCCTACAGTTCCCCGGGCGCAACAACGACGAGAAAGGCCGTCAGTGAGCGACAACACGATGAACGGTGACGAGCTTCAGGGGGTCCGCGTCCTGGTGGTCGAAGACGAGGCTGCCATCTCCCTCCTCTTGGAGGACATGCTTCTGGATTTCGGCTGCGAGGTGATCGGTCCGGCGGCGCGCCTGTCGGCGGCGCTCGATGCCGTGGGGCGCGAGAGCATCGACCTTGCCATTCTCGACGTGAACGTTGCGGGCGAGCCGATCTACCCGGTCGCCGAGGCCCTCGCCGAGCGGGGCGTGCCCTTCGTGTTCTCGACCGGATACGGCAGCGCGGGGATCAAGGACGTGTATCGCGACCGGCCCGTTCTGCAAAAGCCGTTCGCGCAGCACGACCTCAAGCAGAAGCTTGTTTCGGCGCGCCGGGTCGCGCCCGGCGGCTGATCGGAATAAACTAACAGAATCATGGGCCTAAGAGAAACGCGAGGCCCGGCAGGCGGTTAGCTTCGCGCTGTCCGGCAGGGGCGGATTGTGGCCAAAATACGCTAGGTTTTCGGCAGGGCGGGGTCTAATGTGCCGCGCTTCGCTCCGACCTTTCTTGACCGGCCGCATGCTTCTTCGACCCTGCCCCTGGCTCGCCGCAACGAGCCTCATCGCCCTTGCCACCACGCCCGCCCTCGCCGCGCCGACGCCGCGTCCGACGCCCGTCGCAGGATCGATCGTGGCCGCCAAGGGCGGCGAGGAGCTGCGGTTCGTGCGCGAGGGCGACTGGCGGTCCGCCGAGCTGCGGCAGGACCTCATCGGCGGCGACGCCCTGCGGACAAACGCCATCGGCAACCTCGCCATCCTGTTCGCCGACCAGACGCAGATCCGCGTCGGCCGCAACTCGAATCTGGTGGTCAACGAGGTGGCGGGCGCACGCTCGGAGGCGACCCAGCTCGACCTGCAGTCGGGCCAGGTCTGGGCCCGCGCCTCCCGCGGCGGCACCGGCGTCGACGTGAAGACCCCCGCCGCCACGGCGGCGATCCGCGGCACCGACTGGTCGCTCTCCGTCGACGGGCCGAAGACCTCCCTCATCGTCCTCGAGGGCGTGGTCGAGCTCAAGAACCCGCAAGGCTCCGTCACCGTCCGCCAGGGCGAAGGCGCCGTCGCCACCATCGGCCAGGCGCCCACGAAATTCGTGCTCGTGAATTCCAACGACCGCGAGCAGATGCTGTTCTATTACGGCCTGCGCGACGGCTTCACGGCCCTGACCACCACGGTCCTGCAGGGTCCGTCCCTGCGCGCCGAGCGCGCGCGCATCCAGGCGACCGCGCCGGGCGCGAGGACCGCCGAGGACTGGCTCGTCCTCGCCGAGGCGGGCCTGTCGCATGACGGCCGCGCGGCGGCAGCCTCCGCCCTCGCCGAGGCACGCCGGTTTCCGCTCCAGGCCGGCCAGCGCGCCCGCGCCGATCTCGTGCAGGCCTTCCTCCTCGGCGGCCAGCGCCGGTGGAGCGAAGCGGCCCCGCTCTTCGCGCGCGCCGAGCGCGGGCTCAAGGGCGAGAAGCGGTCGGCCGCGGCCTACGGGCGCTACATCGCAGCCTCCATGGCGGATCCGAAACGCGTCCAGCCCGAGCCGTCGATTGCCGCGACGGGCCCTACCGCCGTGATCGGGCGCGCCTTCGTGGCGGCCTTCCGGCAGGACCTCAAGGCGGCCGCCGACATCATCAAGGCGGCCGAAAAGCAGTACCCCACCAACACCCAGATCGCCGTCTCGGCCGCGCAGGTGGCCTTCCTCCTCAACCGCCGCGAGGAGATGCGGGCGGCGCTCGAGCGGGCCCGCGCGCTCGATCCCGACGACCCCTCCGTCCTGACCTTGAGCGCCTCCGTTCGGGCCATGATCGAGAGCGACGTCGACGGCGCGCTCGTGGATTTGCGGAAAGCGGCGGCCACGGCGCCGGGCCGCGCGGAGATCTGGAACGGCATCGGCCTCGTGGAATCGGGCCGCGACGCAACCCTCGAAGCCGAGGCCGCGTTCAAGCGGGCCATCGCGGAGGACCCGGACGACCCGGTCGCCTATTCGAACCTCGCGATCCACATCCTCGACCAGAACCGCGTCGACGAGGCCTCCGCCCTCATCGACAAGACCTTCGCCCTCGATCCCGATTTTCACGCGGGCTACGTCCATCGCGGGCGCCTGCTCCTGCAGAAGGGGCGCAACACCGAGGCGATCGAAGCGGTGCTCTCCGGCACCGCGGCGAATCCCGCCTATTCGCAGGGCCTCCTCATGGCGGCCGTGGCGTATTACCAGAACGGCGACTACGAGCTCGCCGAACAGGCCCTCGACAACGCGGACCGGCTCGATCCCAGCGATCCCGTGGTGCCGCTCGCCCGCACGGCCTACAACCTCGACCTCTACCGCGCCGACGACGCGATCTTAAGCGCCCGCGAGGCCCTGAAGCGCTACCGCGCCCGCGGCGGCTATTTCGCGCCCCTCGCGGTCAACCGACAGGGCGGCTCCTACGTGGCGGACGCCTACCGCTTCATCGGCCTCGACGAATGGGGCCGCTTCTACGGCGACCGCGTCTTCAACGCCTTCGACGCCTCGAGCTATTTCGACCAGGCCGCAGCGCGGCGCCCGAAGATCAACACCGACAAGCCGACGCTCACGGCGGCGGAAGCCGAGAATTTCGACGTCACGTCCTTCAACTTCATCCTGCAGGGGCTTTTCTTCGACCCGCTCGCGGTGTCGGGCCGGCTCGGGCGCACCGACGTGCTGCGGCGGCCCTTCCTCGATGCCGAAGCCGGCGGAAGCGTGATCAACCGCGACGGCAAGCTCGGATGGCAGTCGGACATCACGGTCAACGGCTTCTCGAACCTGCCGATCCCGACCTCGTTCTCGCTCAACGTCAGCCGGACGAGGGCGAAGGAGCGCAACGTCTTCTTCGACGAGGAGGCCGACAGCGCGACGCTCTTCATCGGCATGCAGCCGACGGCGGCCGACCGCATCCTCCTGTTCGGCTCGGCCTCGGACTCGCGCCCCGGCCTCTTTGCCCCCGTGCTGCCGAGCCAAGCCTATGACCGCCGCGACGGGACCTCGATCCAAGCCGGCGGCGGCTGGAGCCACACCTTCGGCTACCGCAACGTGCTCACGGCGGCGCTGTTCTACAACCGCGGCACCGACCGGCAGGAGCGGTTCAGGTCCGAGACGGGATCGAGAGAACTCGATCCATTTGCGATTATCGGTTTTCCGTCCGGGCTTGTTCCCTATGACTTCCAAGCTGAAGATCTACGGCAACGGCGCACCCGGGTTGATGGCGCCGTCGCGACCCTCGGCCATACATTCGGCATCGGCGATCTGACGCTGCGCTATGGGGCCGAGGGGCAGGTTGGTGACATCAAGACCGTCTCGAACTCCTCAACGATCGGCCAGTTCAGGCAGCCTGGCCCCTTCGACTTCGACCTCGAAACGTTCAATGCGGGATCTGAGAACGCCCTCTTCCGGGCGGGCCGGCTCTACGCAGACGCGATGTGGCGGCCATCCGACCGTTTCGAATTGCAAGGCGGCGCCGAGTACAGCTTTTATCGTCTCGACAGCCGCGGCTTGATCGAGACCCGTAATGGTTTCAACTTCATCGCGCTGCCCCTGCAGGACACGGTCACCAGTCTTGAACCAAGCCGCGCTGAGCGCGACGACGCTCGCGTCGCCCCCCGCATCGGCGCCGCCTTCTCGCCCGTCGAGGGCCACTGGTTCCGGGCGGCGTACCGGCAGGATACGGAGCTGCCCATCGGGATCACGCTCTCGCCTCTCTCCACGGTCGGCCTCGTTCCGAACGAGCTGCCGACGAGCCTGGGCGGCCGCACGGAGACTGCGGCCCTTCGCTGGGATGCGGAGTGGCATCCCCGCTTCTTCACGGCGGTCGAGTATCAGCATCAGAACATCCGCGGCCTCGATCTGCCGATCACGGGCGTGCTCGACACCCTCGCGCTCGAGCGCGGCCGGATCGACCGCGTCCAGGCAACCGCGAACCTGTGGCTCGGCTACGGCATCGGCCTCTTCGGCACGGTGGGCGCGGCGGAGACCGAGAACCTGACGGCGGGCGACTTCCGCGGTCAGGCGATCCCCTTCATCGCCGAGCGCTTCGCCCGGTTCGGCGCGACCTTCACCCATCCGAGCCGGCTCAAGTTCACCCTCGCGGCGACTTACGCGGGCGACCGGACCGGGGATCTTGCGGGTACAAAGCTCGACGACTACTGGTCCACGGATGCGGCTCTGACGTGGGAAACGCCGGACCGCCGACTGCTCATGGGTCTCACCGTGCTGAACCTGTTCGACACCTCCTACGATCTCGCCCCCGCCATTCCGGGCCCGGGCCGCACCATCGCGGCGAGCCTCAAGGCGAGGTTCTGACGTGGAACGGGACGGCGCGGCTCCCCCGCCGCGCGGCCCGAAGGTCCGGGACGCGGCGGCGCCGCGCTGGCGCAACCTCGCCATCGGCGGCCTCGCCGCAGCGCTCGTCGCGCCGCTCCTGTTCACCCAGCCCGTGCGCCTTCTGGAGGCGCGCCTCTTCGACATCCTCTCGACGATCGAGCCCGCCCGCCCGCCGCAGCCGGGCGCGGTGATCGTCACCATCGACGAGCCCTCCTTCCAGGAGATCGGCCAGCGCTGGCCCTGGCCGCGGAGCCTGCATGCGGAGCTCGTCGGCAAGCTGCGGGCGGCGGGCGCCCGGGTGATCGGGCTCGACATCATCTTCGCCGAGCCCTCGACGGAAGCGGCCGACGGGGCCCTCGCCGCCGCCGTCGGGGCCGACACCGTGCTCGCCGCCGACGTGGTCACGACCCAGCTCGACCAGGGCGTCCAGACCACGCGGGTGAACCCCATCGATCCGCTGCTCGATGCCGGCGCGGCGCCGGGCGTCACCGCCGTCGCCCTCGACCCCGACGCCTATCTGAGGCGCATGCCCGAGACCGCCGAGGGCTTCGCCGCCGAGATCCTGCGCCGGGCCGGCGAGCCCGTGGCGGCGCCGCCGCCCGGAGCGCTCATCCAGTATTTCGGGCCGCCGCGCAGCTACCCCACGGTGTCGTACTATCAGGCGCTCGACCCCGACGCCTTCCTGCCGCCGGGCCGGTTCAAGGACCAGATCGTCCTCGTGGGCCTCAGCCTGCAGGCCCCGCCCTCCGCCGGCAGCGGCTCCCCCGATACCTTCCCGACGCCCTACACCCTCGCCACCGAAACCCTGACGGCGGGCGTCGAGGTGCAGGCGACGGTGCTCGACAACCTCCGGCACGGGCTCTTCGTGGTGCCCCTGTCCGCCCCCGCGATGGCCGGGATCGTCCTGGCCGCCGCGCTCCTCGCGGGAGGGCTCGCGGGCCGCCGCACCACCTGGCGCAGCGCCGTCGCGGCCGCGGCCTCCGTGGCGGTGCTCGTCGGCGGGGCCTGGCTCCTCCTGCGCTACGGCCGCCTGTGGGCGCCCCCCGCCGGGCCGGTCGCTGCGGTCCTCACGGTGTTCGGCGCCCGGGCGGGGCTCGATTTCGCGGCGGAGCGCCGACTCCGGCGGCAGGTGTCGGAAGCCTTCTCGCGCTACCTCTCGCCCGATCTCGTGGCGGAGCTCGCGCGCGATCCCTCGTCCCTGCGGCTCGGCGGCGAGCGCCGGAACCTCACGGTCCTGTTCTGCGACGTGCGGGGCTTCACCACCCTGTCGGAGCGGCTGAAGAACGAGCCCGAGCAGCTGACCGCCCTCATCAACCGCCTGCTCGACGCCCTGTCGGGCGCCGTGATGGCGGAGGGCGGCACCATCGACAAGTACATGGGCGATTGCGTGATGGCGTTCTGGAACGCGCCCCTGCCCGCCCCGGACCATGCCGAGCGCGCCGCGCGCGCCGCGCTCGGCATGATCGCCGCGGTGGAGCGCCTCAACGAGGAACTGCGCGAGGAGAGCGGCGGCGCCATCGAGGCGCGCTTCGCGGTCGGCGTCGGCATCAACACGGGCGATTGCGTCGTCGGCAATGTGGGCTCGCGCTGGCGCTACGACTATTCCGTGCTGGGCGACACCGTGAACCACGCCTCGCGCCTCGAAGGCCTCTCGAAGGAATACGGCGTCTCGGTGATCCTCGGCCCCGAGACCGCCGAGCGCATCCGCGAGCATCACGTCACGGTCGAACTCGACCGCGTGGCGGTCCGGGGCAAGACCGAAGCCACGCCGATCCACACCATCGTGGCGCCCGCCGCGCGCCGGGCCGAGCCCGCCCTCGCGGAGCTCGCCGGTCTGCAGCCCCGGTTCCTGGCGAGCCTTCACGCCGGCAGCCGGATGGAGGCGATGGCGCTCGCCGATGTCTGCCGGCGGCTCGAGCCGTCCCTGGCGGGCTATTACGACAAGATGCTGGCGCGCCTCGACGACGCGGCGCCCGAAGCCCGCAGGCTCGCTTCGTGACCCGGGCGGCGCGCGCCCTTGCGCAGGCCCTGGGGCTCGCGGCGGCGCTCGTCGCCGCCGGTCCGGCCGAGGCCGCCGACTGGACGGTCGGACGCATCACCGGGCAGGCCTGGATCACCGTTCCCGGCACGCCGCCGCGGGCCGCGACGCCCGGCATGAAGCTGCCGAGCGGCCAGACCCTCTCGACCGCCCAGAACGGCCGCGTGCGGCTCGAGGGCAGCACGGGCTCCCTCCAGATCGGCCCCGGCACCGTGGTGACGGCCCGGCAATCCTGGTTTGGGGCGAGCACCATCGTGCAGCAGGTCGGGCAGGTCGAGGTGGAGGTGGAGCGCGGACGCCGCGGCCTCACCATCGAGACGCCGTTCCTGTCCACCACCGTGAGCGGCGCCCGCCTGACGGTCGACGTGTCGCGCCGCGACGCGAGCGTGCAGGTGAGGAGCGGCCGCGCGGACGTGACGCCGAACGGCACCTGGCAATCCCGGGATCTCGGAACGGGCCAGCGCGCGACGGCGGCGGCAGGCGGCGGCGGGCTGCAGATCTCTCGCGGGGACGCCGCTCCGCCCGGCGCCGAAGGGAGCGGACCGGGTCAGGGCCGGGCCGGCGCCGGCGGCGAGGTGCCGGGCCGCGGGGGCGGTGCTGCGGCCGCCCGCGGCCCCGAGGGACCGGGATCGAATGCCCGGGGCGCCGACGGGCGGGCCTCCGAAGGGTCGGACGGCAGGGGCGACCGGGGAGGCAACGGAGGCGGCCGCGGCGGCCCGGAGGGCGGCAGCGACAAGGGCGGCGCCGACGGGCCCGGGGGCGGCAGGGGTGGTGACAGAGGCGGCGACCGGGGCGGCGGCGACAAGGGCGGGAACGGGAAGGACTGAACCCGCCCCTCGGGGCTACCCGTCGGGGTCTACCGATCCTCGCCGGTCCGATCTTCGCGCCCGTCGTCCGAGCGCCGGTCGTCGTTGCCGCCCGGGATCACCGTCCGCGCCGCGTCCGTCACCACGTCGGCGAGCACCGAGGCGGCGGTCTGCGCGAGTTCGACCGTGCCGCGCGCCATCTCGGTTGCGACGTCGGCGGCGGCCTCGGTCGCGTTCGACACCTGCTCGGCGCCGGCTTCCATCGCCTCCGTCATGCTCTCCCGCTGCCGGCGCAAGGCTGCGGCCGCCGCTTCGAGCACTTCGGCGATGATCTCGCGGCCCGGGCCCGAGGCCACGAGGGTATTGAGGGCGCCGAACCAGCTCTGCGCCGCATCGGCGGACGGCCGGCGCTGGGCCTTCGCCGCGCCCCGCTTCTGGGCGCCTCCGGCCTTGGCGCTCGTCTTCGCGGGCGCCGCTTTGCGCGGCGCGGGCCGGCCTTGAGCCTTCGCGGCGCCGCGGCCCTTCGCGGGGGCCTGCGCTTTTGCTGGCGCCTTCTTCGCCGGAGCCTTGGACGTCGTCTTCGAGGCCGATTTGGATGTTGTCTTGGAAGCCGTCTTGGAGGCCGTCTTTGAGGCGGTCTTAGATGCTGTCTTCGATGTCTTTTTCGCTGCTCTTGCCATGATGGTCCACTCCCATGGTCACGCTTCGAACAACCACGCGCCGCGTGAGACGTTCCACGTCCGCGGCTTGAGCGCAACACCGGTGACGCATCGGAGCTGGCGAACCGTTCCCCGCCAGCGGGGTTGAACCCATGGCGGCCCGGCAGGGCTTTTCACGGATGGGGTTCGGCAGTGCTGAGTTTCGAGGCAGTGGAAGAGGTCTGCGACAGCAAGCGGACGACGCTCGTCATACATCCGGCCATTCGCCGGGCGGCGAAGGGTTACGAGGAGAGCTTCTATATCGGGCTGCGCTGCTTTCTCGCCGGCGAAACCGATGGCCTGTTCTTCCTGCCCCTGCGCACGGGAGGCTATGTGCGCCTCGTCTTCTCCAAGCGCGCCTCCGCGGGCGGCTATCACATCATCCGCGTGGACCCGCTCACGGCCGAGGGGCTGGCGCGGGTCAAGATGTCGATCCAGGATCTCGGGGCGCAGGCCTGACGGCCTGCGTCGCATCCGGCCGATGCGGGACGGCGCCGTGCCTGCCCTTACGGAAATGCGACGAAAAGTGGACGGGATCGGGTTGAACCCGTGACCCTATGCTTGCGTTGTGCGTAGATTAAGGGGGGCATTCACATCATGACCGTTCGTCGCGATCCTGTTTCGAAGAGCCGTTCCAACCAGGCTCCTCTCCCGCGTCCGGTGCAGGAGCATCTTGGCCAGCAATTGCGCGCGACCTACCGCGAGACGGAAGCGAAGCCCGCCTATCTCGGCGACCCGGCCCTGCCGAGCGCCTTCGACGACGTGGTCCATCGCCTCGCCACCCGCGATGCGGCCCGCGCGCGGGCCCGGTCGGGCGGCCTCGGCGCCGTGCGCAGCGCCCTGCAGGACCTTCTCTTCGCGGCCCAGTGGTCGAAGCACTAGGGCCTCGGCGTCGCCTCAAGGGCCGGAGCAGCGCACGTAGGAGACCGTTCCCCGACGGCTCGACCAGACGAGGCGCCCGTTCTTGAGGGTGAGGCGCACCGTGGACTTCCAGGACGAGCGGCCGTTCGAGCATTCGGCGGTGATAGTCCAGCCGTTGCCACGCTGAGCGACCCGCTTGAACGTGCAGGTGGTGTTGCCGGCCCGGGCGCGGGTGGCGGAGATGTCCGCCGGCAGCGCGCCCTCCCGCTGCATGGCGGGGGTGCAGGCGCGAGCGTTCACCGCCCAGACGCCCCGGAAGGTGGGAGCCCTCAAGCCCGCCGGACGGCTCGGCGGCAGCGGCGCCGCGTCGGCGGCCTCCTCCGTCGCCCCCTCGTCTTCCGCCGCAGAATCCTGAGCGGCCTCTCCCGCAACGTCTTGATCGACGCCTTCGCCGAGATCCCCGGCCGTCTCGCCGGCGGCGGTCTCCTCCTCGGCCTCGGCGGCGCTCGCCGGCTCGGGAGCGGCCTCAGCGGGGGCGAGCGCGCCGGGCGCGGGTTCGGCGAGGGCGGCCGGGAGCGGCGCCGGCTCGACCGGGATGGTGAAGATGACGGAAGCGGGCTCGGGCAGAACGAGGGCGGCCTCGAGGGAGGGCGCGACGATGGTGGGGGCCCTGAGCGCCGTGACGGCGAGGTCCGGGAGCGGCAGGACGGGATCGGGCAGGACCGGCTGCACCGCATCCGGCGCGAGGGTCTGGGCCAGCACGTAAAGGGCGGTGCCGACCGCGCCCGCAAGGGCGAGGAGCCGGCGCGGCCGGAGTCGCAGGGGGCGGCGCCTGACCCCGAGCGCATTGGTGTTTGCGGCGGAGGTAGCCGGCGGGAAGAAGGGCGCGTCCTCCTCCTCGTCCTCCCAATGCACCGGCAGGTCCGGCGCGCGGGCATCCGAGATCATCGCCGCGAGAGCCGGAGAGCGCAGGGCATCGGCCTCGGCGTCGAGCCGGGCGAGGAGGTCGTCGAGATTCGCCGGCGCCGGCAGAAGCGGGATGTTGCGCAGGGTCTTGCGCAGGCCCTCGTCGGAGGTCCGGTCCTGCGGCGGGTCGTAAGCGAGGGGCTGAACGCTGTAGCTCATGGGGGCGCCGGCTCGTCCACCGTTGTCGTCCCGCCGCCTTCGGCTCCAGGAGCGGCCGAACCGGGCGGGCACTCTTGGCACGATGCCCCAAGGGCCTTAAGGCCGGGTTAACCATGTCGGCCCGCCCACAGGGCCCGACCGCCCAGCCCAAGATCCCCAATTCAAGCCCCCCGGCCGATGACCCGCACCGAGCCCCTGCCCCTTGAGGCCTACCCGCACCGCGCCTTTGCGGAGATCCGCTATGCGGACCTCGACCGGCAGGGCCACGTGAACAACGCGGTCTTCGCCACCTATTCGGAGATCGGGCGGGTCGCGTTCCTGTACGATCCCGTCCAGCCTCTGGCGCCCGAGGGCTGCAGCTTCGTCGTCGCAAGGCTGACCATCGACTTCCGGGCCGAGCTCTTCTGGCCCGGCCGGGTCGAGATCGGCACCGGCATCCTGCGGGTCGGGCGGACCTCCTTCACCCTCGGCCAGAGCTTTCAGGCGGGCGGCCGCTGCGTGGCGACCACGGAGGGCGTCATCGTCCTCATGAACCCCGCCCGGGAGCCGATGCCCTGGCCGGAAGACCGGCGGCCCATGCTCGACCGCCTGATGCTGCGCTAGGGCGGGCGTCTCAGCCCGCCCGGCCTGCATCCTCCGCCGGGATCGGGCGCGGGCGGCCGTTCTGGTCGATGGCCACGAAGGTGAAGGTCGCGTCCGTCACCTTCTCGCGGAACCGGGTCTGGAAGCGGGTCGCCCAGGCCTCGACCTGGATCGTCATGGAGGTGCGGCCGATGCGCTCGACATGCGTGTAGACGCAGAGCACGTCTCCGACCCGCACCGGATGGATGAAGTGCATCGCCTCCACCGCTACGGTGACCACTCTCCCTTGAGCCCGCTCCACGCCGGCGATCCCGCCGGCCTGGTCCATCTGGCTCATCACCCAGCCGCCGAAGATGTCGCCGTTGGCGTTGGTGTCCGCCGGCATGGCGATCGTGCGCACCGTCAACTCGCCCCGCGGCTCCGACCTCTGCTCCATCGACGTCCCTTCCTGGCCCCTCGGCCCAGTCCCTTGGCCCAGTCCCTTGGCCCACACCGCCCGCCGGCGAGGCGGGGAGGGGGATCGCGCCGGGCCCGCGCGGCCCTGGGGGCGATCCCCGCCTCCCGGCTCAGACCCGGCCCGGCAGCTTGAGGGTATGGCGCTGAACGTAAGGGTGGGCAATGCCCTTCGTCAGAGCGTCCTCGGCCTCGTGCGGCACGTAGGGCTTCAGGATTTCGCGCGGGCCGATGGAGCCTGTGGCGAGGTCGACGATGGCCTCCATGTCGGCGGCGACCTGCTCGGCGGCGGGCTCCCAGCGGTCGAGCGGATCGGGCATCGGCGTCGCGGGCAGGTCGTAGGCGAGCTGCTCCATGAGCTCGGACACGATGATGGTGGCCGGGCTGACGGTCACGGGCGGCAGCTCGGCGAGGACGATGGGCGCAGCCTTCTCGTCCGCGATCAGCGCCTGGGCCACCACCGGATTGCCGAGGGCATCGAGCGTCATGCCGCGGTCGGAGGCCACGATCTCGCGTCCTGTGACGACGGGATCATGGGAAGTAATCATCCTGTGATCTTGGTATACTTGCTTCAAATCAGCCAAGAGACCGGCCGTAGGCGGGTTGTGGATCGGGCCGGAGACAACAACACCAGCGATGAAAGCGAGCACAAGCGAACCGAAACGCATCGGACTTCCCCCAAAGGACCGAGTGAACATCCTCAGGATGCTGGAAGAACGCCTAATTTGACGTTTCTATTCGTGGTTAACACAACACGTTTGTTTACGTAAACGATCTCGGACGCGAATCGCTCGAATGCGCACGAACGGGTGAGCGGCCCGCCGCCGTCGCACGGGCCGTCGCCGCGAACGGGCCAGGCGTGCCCGCGACGGCAGGCGACCGGACCGGTGGCAGGGATGTGGTCGAGGCGGAACGTTAAGGCCGGCCGGGCGCAGGGCGGGCCGGAGGAAAAGTCAGAGCCGAGGCGCCCTGCCCTGCATGGGCGAGGACGCGGACGCTCTCGACGGGCGAGCAACCCGCGGGCGGACGGGCAAACGTTGGAAGGAAGTGGTGCCGCAAGAGGGATTCGAACCCCCGACCCCCTCATTACGAATGAGGTGCTCTACCAGCTGAGCTATTGCGGCGCGCGGTCGTGGCGACCGGAGAGGGCGTCCTCATAGCCCCATCCCCGGCGCTTGGCAAGGCGAGCGGCTAGCCGAAGAGGCCGCGGCGGGCGGGTTTCTCCGGCGTTTCGGCGCCCGGATCGTCCGGCGGATGATCGACCGGAAACACGACGGCGGAGGGCGCGTAGCCATGGGCGCCGTTGGGCTTCGGCGGGGCCTTCTCGTCCGCGGCCGCGGCGGCCGGCGCGGGCCCGGGAGGCGCCTCGTAGACGGCGATCTCGGGATCCCGGGGCTCCTCCCGGACGGGCTCGGGGGCCGGCGCCACGGGGGCCGCGGATGCAGGCGGGGGCGGCGCGAAGGGGATGACCTTCGGCTCCTCGTCGAGGTCGGCCGTGACCTCGTCGTGGAGGGCGAGCTCGGGGGCGACGAGCACGTCGGGCGGGGCCTGCCAGACGAAGGCGTCGAGGCGGCCCGTCACGGGGGAGACCGGCGCCCACCGGTCGCAGACCACGCCGTCCGCCATCCAGGCCGGGTCGCGGGGCGCGCGGGCCGCGCGGGCGATCCATTCGCGGCCCCGGCCGGTGGCCCCGTGCTCCGCCTGTTCGAGGTCGGACATCAGGAGGCAGACCCGCATGGTCGGGCGCTCGTTCGCGAGGGGCTCCAGCACGGAGCGCGCCTTGGCGAATTCCCGCGCCTCCATGGCGGCCCGCGCCACGGCGAGCCGGCCCTCCGGCGCATGGGTGGACAGCTTAAGGAGCGTCTCGGCGCGGGCGAGGCGGTCGAGGGCGGAGTCGCCCGGGCGCAGGTTGAGGTAGACCTCCGCGAGGTCCGGGTGGGGCTGCTGGCGCCACGCGGTCTCGACGGCTTTGGCGGCCCGGCGCAGGTCGCCGCGATGGGACAGCGCGCGGCCGGCGATCGCGGCCGCGGGCACGAGGTCCGGCGCGAGCTTGAGGGCCTCCTGAGCGTTCGCCAGGGCGCCTTCGGGATCGCGCTCCTGCCGGTCGAGGGCGTCCGCCGTGAGCAGCACGGCCCGGTGGCGCCGGGCGGTGGCCTTGTCGATGAGGCCGGAGGCGGCGCGGCGGTCGAGGGCCGCGAGCGCGCCCTGCCAGTCCCGGGCCGCGCTGCGCGCCTCGAGCACCGCATCGCTCGCCCAGGTGGCGGCGGGCGCAAGCCGCGCGGCCTCGCTCGCATATTGCGTCGCGTGCTGGGCATCGCCCCGGCGGCGGGCTTCGACGAACAGGCCCCGCAGGCCGAGCACCCGGGTCTCGTCGTTGTCCATCATGCGCGAGAAGGCGGCCTCCGCGGCGGCCCGGTTGCCGGAGACCTGGGCGGCCTGCGCCTTCAGGAGAAGCGTCAGCGGCTCCTGGCCGAGCAGCCGCTCGGCCTCGTTGGCGTGGCGCCGCGCCGCGATGGCATCCCCGGCCCCCACCGCCACCATGCCGCGGGACACGGCCTGATAGCCCTTGGCCCGCTTGCGGGCGCGGGACGCGAAGGTGAGCCGCGAGGGCAGACGCACCAGGGTCGACACCCCGGCCCACAAGAGGGCGAGCGCGAAGGCGAGGCCGGCGAGCGCGACCGCCGCCACCGCGACCGTCGTCTGCACCTCGTAACCGCCGAAGGTGACGAGAACCGTGCCGGGCCGGTCGGCCAGCCACACGGCCCCGTAGGCCGCGACGGCGAGCAGAACGATGAAGAAAAGCGCGCGCCACATCGGGTTGAGAACTCCTTACCGCGTCGGTGTATTGAGCGCCGCAACGGCATCCGCCGCAAGAGCGCGGGAGGCGGCTTCCGCGGCCGCCCGTTGTTTCAGCTGCCGGCCCCAATCCGCCGAGGCCTGACGGGCGGGCTCCGGAAGCGCGTCCCAGGCGGAAGCCGCGGCCGCAAGGTCGCCGCGGGCGAGGGCCTGCTCGACGGCGGACGGCGAGCCGCCTGCGGGCGAGCCGGGCGGGGCGGCCTCGGGCGCCCCCTCCCCCGCCACGGGCCGGATCGAGACCACCTGGCCGACGAGGCCGACGAGCCGGTCGGTCCAGGTGCCGGGGGCGGCAGCGGGTGCGGGCTTCGCCTCTTCGGCGACCCGCTCGTTGAGAGGCTTGAAGCTCTGCGCGAGGGCCGCGGCGCTCGGCGCGCCGCCCCCCGCGAAGAGCTCGAGCGCCTGCAGGCGGGCCGGGTCGGTGCCGAGGCGGCGAAGGCCGTCGAGCACATCCGCATAGGGCGCCCCGTCGCGGAGCGCCGCATCGAGGCGGTTCGCCAGGACGAGGCGTGTTCCGGCCTGCTGGGCCGCCGTGGCCCCCTGCGCATCGCGGGCGAGCGCGGCGACGCGGCCCTCCTGATCGCCCGTGCGGCGATCCTGATCGGCCGCGCGGCGCTCCTGATCGGCGAGGCGCCGGTCGATCTCGCCCACCCGGCGCTCGACGCCCGCGATGGCCGTCGCGGCCGCTTCGACCCCTTGGGTCAGGGCTTGGCGTTCGCGGGTGGCCGTCTCACCCTGCTGGCGGGCTTGCTCGCCCTGCTGGCGCAGCTGCCCTTCAAGGGCGCCGAGGCGGTTGCCGAGTTCGGCGACGGCGGGGTTGTTCTGGGGAGGTTGGGGCGCCTGTGCTTGGGAGGGTTGACGGTTGAACGCTTCCTCGGCGCGGGCGGCGCCGCGCTCGGCGAGGGTCTGGGCAGCCTGGATCCGCTGGTTGAGACCGTTCTGCGCTCCCTCGATCGCGGTGAGACGGCGATCGAGCGCGCCCGTATCGGCGCTCGGCAGGGCTCCGATCCGGCGTTCGATTTCAGCCACGCGAGGGTCGCTGACGGGCCCGGTCGGTTGAGCGGACTGGAAGGCCAGCATGGCACCGGCGCCAACAAGGCCGCCAAGGAGGCTCGCGGCGGCGAGAGACCCAAAGCCCGGACCGCTCCTGCGGGCGGGTTCGGCCGGGCGGGACCCGAGGGCCGAGCGGGCAGGACTGGGATCGGAGCCGGCTGCGGCTGGGGCTGCATCGGCTGAGGCTGTGGCTGCGCTCTCAGCATCCGAGGCGGAGCCCTCGCCTGCCGAGGCGGAGGCCGCGGGAACCGGGGAAGCCGGGTCTTGGGCGGGAGCGCCCTCGAGCATGCCTTCGGTCACGGCGTCGGACCGCTCGGCTTCAGTGGGCGAAGCACCCGTCGGCGGGGCGTCGTAAACACTCGTCTGGGCGGAAGCGGGAGCCGAATCGTCGGCTTTGGCGGAAGCCTTACCCTCGTCGCGCGGCGGCTCCTCAGGCGCGGCCTCGGGCGGGCTCGTCTTCACCTCCGTCGCCTTGAGGTCGATGGTCGGCGGCTCGCGGGAGGGGCGTTTGGAGGGGCGCTTGGGATCGGAAGGAGAGGTCACGACGAAACCTGATGGATGACGAATATGGCAAGCTTGGGCGCGGCGTTTCGTTCCGTGCTTAGCTCAAGCGGATGGCGGTGGCGACCCGGCAAGCCGCTCGAGCGTGTCGAGGAGGGCGTCCTCCCGCGGAGCCGGCGCCACGACGGCGGCGCCGAGATCAGCGAGGGCGGCGGCCACATCCGCCGACAGGCACAGATGCGGCACGCGCCGGAACGGCTCCAGGAGACCCGCACCCTTCACGAACGCGACGAGCAGGCCCGCGCTTCGCCGGGAGAAATGGAGCGCGGCGTCGATCCGGCGAGCCCCGAGCGCCGCAAGGAGCGCGGCCGGCACCTCCTCCACCGCCTCCGCCCGGTAGGCCTCCCACACGATCACGTGAAAGCCCGCGGCCTTGAGGGAGCGCTCGGGCTCGTCCTTCCGGTCCTCGGCCGCCGCATGAAGGAGCCGGGCGCCGGGCGGCAGCGTCGCCTTGACGAGGGCCGCGAGGGCGAGCGCATCGCCCTCCGCCGCCTGGACGAAGGGCGCTCCCGCCTCCCGGGCCGCGGCGGCGGTGCGGGCGCCGACCGCGAAGACGGGCTGCCGGAGGGGCGACAGGGCGGCGAGAGCCGGCGCCGCATTGGCGCTCGTGAGGAGGAGCGCGTCCCAGGGCCCTGCGGGCGGCGGGTTGCCGGTGGCGACGATCCGCGTCACGGGAGCGAGGACGGCCTCGTGCCCGCGCGCGGCGAGCCGGGCGGCGGTGCGCCGCCCATCCGCCTCCGGCCGGGTGACGAGAACCCGCATCAGACTTTCAGGAATCCTGCCGGCATGCGGCCCTTGAGGTCGAGCCCCGCGGCCCGGCCGAGCGCCGCCGCCTCGGCCGGATCGCCGGCCTCCGCCACGTCGAGGGCGTCCGACCCGTCCGGCCGCAGGACGAGGCCGCGAAAGGCGATCCGGCCGCCTTCGAGCCGGGCATGCCCGGCGATGGGCGTGCGGCACGAGCCGTCGAGCACCGTGAGAAAGGCGCGCTCGGCGGCGAGGGCCTGGCCGGTTTCGGGGTGCAGGATGGCCCGAACGGCGGCGCCCACCCGCCCGTCCCCCGCCCGCACGGCGATCGCGATGGCGCCCTGCCCCACGGCGGGCAGGAAATCGGCCGTGTCGAGCACCGCGGTCACATGGCCCTCGAGCCCGAGCCGCTTCAGCCCCGCAAGAGCAAGGAGCGTCGCGTCGAACTCGCCGCTTTCGACCTTGCTCAGACGCGTGCCCACGTTGCCGCGCAGGAGCGACACCTTGAGGTCGGGGCGCAGGCGCCGCAGCTGCGCCTGCCGGCGGAGCGAGGCCGAGCCCACATGGGCGCCCCGCGACAGATCCGCCAGGGCCGGCGCGCGGGGGCTGATGAGCGCGTCGCGCACGTCCTCCCGGGGCAGGTAGCCGGCGATGACGATGCCCTCCGGGAGGGCGGTGGGCAGGTCCTTCGCGGAGTGGACCGCAAGGTCGATGGCCCCCTCCAGGAGGGCGATGTCGAGCTCCTTCGTGAACAGCCCCTTGCCGCCCGCCTCCGAGAGCGGCCGGTCCTGGATGGCGTCGCCCGTGGTCTTGATGATGCTGAGGGGCAGCTGCTCCGAGGACCAGCCGAGGGCCCCCGCCAGCCGGTCCTGCGTCTCGTGCGCCTGCGCGAGAGCGAGCGGGGAGCCCCGGGTGCCGATCACGAGGATCGAGGAATCCGCCATCGTTCTTATTCTCCTTGGGGCTCGTGCTGCGGGGGGTTTGCCCCGGCCCGGCGGCGCGGACTATAGGGGGAGAGCGCCCGGCCCGTGAAGCCCGGCCCCCTCCACCATGGTGACGCCCCCGCAATGCGCATTCTCGGCATCGAGACCACCTGCGACGAGACCGCCGCCGCCGTCGTCGAGACGGGTTTCGACGGGCGCGGCGAGATCCGGTCGAACGAGGTGCTGAGCCAGATCGCCGAGCATGCGGCCTATGGCGGCGTGGTGCCCGAGATCGCCGCGCGCGCCCATGTGGAGGTGATCGACCGGCTCGTGGCCCGCGCCCTCAAGAACGCCGGCACCACGATTGGGGAGCTCGACGGCATCGCGGCGGCGGCGGGCCCGGGCCTCATCGGCGGCGTGCTCATCGGGCTCACCACCGCCAAGGCCCTCGCGCTCGTCGCCCGCAAGCCGCTTCTGGCCGTGAACCATCTCGAGGGCCATGCGCTCACCGCGCGGCTGACGGACGGGATCGGCTTTCCCTACTTGCTGCTGCTGGCGTCCGGCGGCCATACCCAGCTCGTCGCCGTCAAGGGCGTCGGCGACTATGTACGGCTCGGCACCACCATCGACGACGCCATCGGCGAGGCCTTCGACAAGGTGGCGAAGCTCCTGGGCCTCGGCTATCCGGGCGGCCCGCAAGTGGAGCGGGAGGCGGCGCGGGGAAACCCGGAGCGCTTCGCCCTGCCCCGGCCCCTGCTCGGCCGGCCCGAGCCCAACTTCTCCCTCTCGGGCCTCAAGACCGCCGTGCGCATCGAGGCCGAGCGCATCGCCCCCCTCACGGCGTCGGACGTGGCGGATCTCTGCGCGAGCTTTCAGGCCGCGGTGGTCGACGCGGTGGTGGACCGCACCCGCGTGGGGCTGCGCGCCTTTAGGGCCGCGGCGGGGCACCCGACGGCCCTCGTCGTCGCGGGGGGCGTCGCCGCCAACGGCGCCATGCGGGCGGCCCTCCAGCGCCTCGCCATGGAGGCGGGCCTGAAGCTCGTGGCGCCGCCGCTGAACCTGTGCGGCGACAACGGTGCCATGATCGCCTGGGCGGGCCTGGAGCGCCTGAGGCTCGGCCTCACGGACGACATGCTGGCCCCCGCCCGCGCCCGCTGGCCCCTCGACACGAGCCGCGACGAGGCGGGGGCGAAGGCGTGACTCTGGCCTCCTGCCCCGAGACGATCAGGACCGAGCGCCTCATCCTGCGCCGCTGGCGCGAGGAGGACGTTGCCCGTCACGCGGCGCTTCAGGCCAAGCCGGTCGTGAGACGCTTCTTCCTGCGGACGATGACCTTGGAGGAGGGCGAAGCGGATGCCCGGCGGCATGCCGAGAGCTTCGAACGGGACGGCTTCGGGCAATGGGTGGTCGAACTTCCGGGCGCAGAATCCTTCATCGGGATCGCAGGCGTCAGGCGGATCGATCGCGAGATGCCGTTCGAGCCTCTAATCGATGTCGGATGGCATTTTCTACCGGCCCATTGGGGCCAAGGCTACGCGACCGAAGCGGCTCGGGCGGCGCTGCGTGACGTGTTCACGCGTGTGGGGCTGCCCGAGATCGTGGCCTATACCGCCCGCCCGAACCTGGCGTCGCAGCGGGTAATGCAGCGGCTCGGCATGACCCACGATCCGGCCGAGGATTTCGCCCATCCTGCCGCCCCTGAAGGTCACTCGCTTCAGATGAGTGCCCTCTATCGCCTGCGCCGCGACGCCTTCCTGGCCGGCACAGTATGACGACGCCCGCGCTCGACCACCCCGACCTGCGCGCCCGCTGGCGCGATCTCGTGGAGCGGCGGCTGCCGGAGGCGGCGCGGGCGCGGGGCGACTGGCCTGTGCGCCTCGACCACTGCTTCGCGCGCATCCTCCTCGACGCCGCCTGCGGGCGGCCCTGGCGGGAGGCGGTGAAGCCGCCAGCCTGGCGCACCATGCCGGCGCCGGACCTCGCCCGGGCAGTGGCGCTCGGGGAGGACGTGCTCGCCGGCCGCGCGGATCTCGCCGCCCTCAACCGGCACTCCCTGGCGCTGCGCGGCAAGGGAGGACGGGGCGCGTGAGCACGATCGGGATCGCCGGCGCGGGCGCCTGGGGCACGGCGCTCGCCAATGCGGCCGCCTCGCGCGGCCACCGGGTCCTGCTGTGGGGGCGCGACCGGGCGCAGGCCGACGCCATGGCGCTGGAGCGGGTCAACGCCCGCGCCCTGCCGGGCGTCGCGCTGCAGGACGGGATCGAGCCGACGGCGGATCTCGCGCGCCTCGCGGCGGCGCAGATCGTCCTTCTCGTCACCCCCGCCCAGGCGACGCGCGAGGTTGCGGCGGCGCTCGCGCGGGTGCTCGATCCCGGAACGCCCCTCGTCCTGTGCGCCAAGGGCTTCGAGCGCGGCACCAACCTGCTCCTCAGCGCCGTCGTGGAGGCCGTACGGCCTGGCGCGCCGGTCGCCGTCCTGTCCGGGCCGAGCTTCGCCCACGACGTCGCCCGGGGCCTTCCCACCGCCGTGACCCTGGCGGCGGCCGATGCGGCCCTCGGCGCGCAACTGGCGGAGCGCCTGTCGGGCCCTGCTTTGAGGGTCTACCACACCACGGACGTGGGCGGCGTCGAGATCGGCGGGGCGGCGAAGAACGTGCTGGCGATCGCCTGCGGAGCGGTGGTCGGGCGCGGCCTCGGCGAGAGCGCGAAGGCGGCTCTCATCGCCCGGGGCTTCGCCGAACTCCTGCGCTTCGCCGAGAGCTTCGGCGCGATGCACGAAACGCTGATGGGCCTCTCGGGGCTCGGCGACCTCGTCCTCACGGCGTCCTCCGCGCAGTCCCGCAACTTCGCCTTCGGCGAGCGGCTCGGGCGCGGCATTCCCGTCGCGGAGGCCGCCGGGGGCAAGCTCGCCGAGGGGGCCCTGACGGCGCCGGTTCTCGTGGCGCTGGCGGAGGCCCGCGGGGTCGAGATGCCGGTCGCGGGCGCCGTCGATGCGGTGATCGCGGGGCGCCTTGCCCTCGACGACGCCATCCAGGCGCTCATGCAGCGCCCGATCCGATCCGAACACGGCAGACGGGGGTGACCATGGCCTATTGGCTCTTCAAATCGGAACCCGACACCTGGTCCTGGGACGAGCAGGTGAAGGCGGGCGCGAAGGGCACGTTCTGGAACGGCGTGCGCAACCATCAGGCCAAGCAGAACCTCATGGCCATGAAGCGCGGCGACCAGGGCTTCTTCTATCACTCGAACGAGGGCAAGGCGGTGGTGGGCATCGTCGAGGTGATCAAGGAATACTACCCCGACCACACCGACGAAACGGGCAAGTTCGGCATGGTCGACGTCAAAGCCGTCAAGCCCTTCCGGCAGCCCGTCACCCTCGAGGCGATCAAGGAGGAGCCGGCCCTGAAGGCCATGGTGCTCGTCAACAATTCGCGCCTCTCCGTGCAGCCGGTGACGGACGAGGAGTGGCGCGTCGTGTGCCGCATGGGCGGCGTGTGAGCGGCTGATTGGGCAGCCTCCCTCCCCTCAAGGGAGGGAGGAGCTCAGCTTGTTGCGACCGATGCGGCAGCGCTCCCGCCGCTCCGCAGCGACCAAAGTCCGACGCTGCTCACGCTTGCCCGCCCCCGGCCCGGTTGCTTACACCTAGAGCAACAAACGCCGCCGGCGCCGCCCGGTGGCCCCTGGGGAGAAGCGCCATGCAAGAGAAAGTCTACGACGTCTCGTCGGATTGGGCCCGCCGCGCCTATCTCGACGAAGCCGGGTACCAGGCGAAGTACAAGGCCTCCATGAGCGACCCCGAGGCGTTCTGGGGCGACGAGGGCAAGCGCATCCACTGGTTCAAGCCCTACAGCCGCGTGAAGAACACGAATTACGGGCCCGGCACCGTGGCGATCCGCTGGTTCGAGGACGGCACCACCAACGCCGCCTACAACTGCATCGACCGCCACCTGCAGACCCGCGGCGACCAGGTGGCGATCATCTGGGAAGGCGACGACCCGTCGGAATCCAAGCACATCACCTATCGCGAGCTGCACGCCGAGGTGTGCCGCATGGCGAACATCATGCGCAACCGCGGCGTGACGAAGGGCGACCGGGTGACGATCTACCTGCCGATGATCCCGGAGGCGGCCTACGCGATGCTCGCCTGCGCGCGGCTCGGCGCGATCCACTCGGTGGTGTTCGGCGGCTTTTCGCCCGACTCCCTCGCCTCCCGCATCCAGGACGCGAAATCGGCCTTCGTGATCACCGCCGACGAGGGCCTGCGGGGCGGCCGCAAGGTGCCGCTGAAGGCCAATGTGGATGCCGCCATCGAGCGCGTCGGCGGCGTCGACCACGTGCTCGTCGTGCGCCGCACGGGCGGCGCCGTCGCCATGGATCCGGGCCGGGACGTCTATTACGACGAGGCCGCCGCGCAGGTGACGGACGACTGCCCCTACGAGGAGATGAACGCGGAGGACCCGCTCTTCATCCTCTACACCTCAGGGAGCACCGGCACCCCGAAGGGCGTGCTCCACACCACCGGCGGCTACCTCGTGTGGGCGTCCTACACGCACCAGCACGTGTTCGACTACCACGACGGCGACATCTACTGGTGCACGGCGGATGTGGGCTGGGTGACGGGCCACTCCTACATCCTCTACGGGCCCCTCGCGAACGGCGCCACGACCCTGATGTTCGAGGGCGTTCCCACCTATCCGTCGATCTCCCGCTTCTGGGACGTGGTCGACAAGCACAAGGTGAACATCTTCTACACGGCGCCGACCGCGATCCGCTCGCTCATGCAGGCGGGCGAGGAGCCCGTGAAGAAGACCTCCCGGCAGACCCTGCGGCTGCTGGGCTCGGTGGGCGAGCCCATCAACCCGGAGGCCTGGGAATGGTACCATCGGGTCGTCGGCGAGGGCCGCTCCCCCATCGTCGACACCTGGTGGCAGACGGAGACCGGCGGCATCCTGATCTCGCCGCTCCCCGGCGCGACGAAGCTGAAGCCCGGCTCCGCGACGCTGCCGCTGCCGGGGGTGAAGCCCGAGGTCGTGGACGCGGAGGGCAAGGTTCTGGAAGGCGCCGCCGAGGGCAACCTCGTCATCGCCGATTCTTGGCCCGGCCAGATGCGCACGGTCTACGGCGACCACGAGCGCTTCGTGCAGACCTACTTCTCCACCTATCCCGGCAAATACTTCACGGGCGACGGCTGCCGGCGGGATGCGGACGGCTATTACTGGATCACGGGGCGCGTCGACGACGTGATCAACGTGTCGGGCCACCGCATGGGCACGGCGGAGGTGGAGAGCGCCCTCGTCGCGCACCCGAAGGTGTCGGAGGCCGCGGTGGTGGGCTATCCCCACGACATCAAGGGCCAGGGCATCTACGCCTACGTGACCCTCATGGCGGGCGAGCAGCCGACGGAGGAACTGCGCAAGGAGCTCGTCACCTGGGTGCGCAAGGAGATCGGGCCGATCGCCTCGCCGGACCTCATCCAGTTCGCCCCGGGCCTGCCGAAGACGCGCTCGGGCAAGATCATGCGCCGCATCCTGCGCAAGATCGCGGAGGACGAGTTCGGATCCCTCGGCGACACCTCGACCCTCGCCGATCCGACGGTGGTGGACGACCTCATCACCAACCGCCAGAACAAGCGCACGGCGGCTTAAACTCTCCTCGACCCTCATCCTGAGGAGCGCTCGGCAGAGCGCGTCGCGAAGGAGGGTCCAGCTTGATGCCCGAGGCACCTCCCGCGGTGCCCTTGAGACGCCCTCGTCCTTCGAGACGCTTCGCTGACGCGAAGCCCTCAGGATGAGGGCTGGGGTGAGGGCGAATGGTGAGTGGAGGGGCACCGCCACCTGTCATTCCGGGCTCGCCTGCGGCGCCCCGGAATGACAAACGGGCGGCGTCTCGAAGGAGGGTCCAGGACACGCGAGAGACGCCTCCCGCCCCAAGGCGAGGACCGGTCCACCGTTAACGCTTCTTGCCGCTCCGCCGCCTCGCCCGTATCCTGGCGTTTTCAGGAGGAGTCGCCATGACCCTGAAGCGCCTGTTCACGGACCACCCGGAAGCGGTGGGCGAATCCTATTTCGAGCACATGCGGGTGGCCCTCTCCTTCGCGGGCCCCCTCGCCTACGGGGCCTTTGCGGCCCTCGTCCATGCCTTCCTGCCGTTCTTCTTCGTCACGACGGCTTCCCGCACCGTGAAGGATCTCTACGCCCGCATGACCAACCGGGTGCCGAAGGCTCCGATCCGGCGGGCCGAGACGGCGCCGGCGAACGGCATGCCGGCCTGGGATCCGGTCATCTGAATGTGAACGGCGGACGGCCGGAACCTCGGCTGTTCCCCATGCGTCATCTCTGCGAATATGTTCCCGCAGGGAGGTGCGCATGCTCAAACGGATCGCCATCGCCGCCGCGGTCGGCATCGGTGCCGTCGCTTCGGCCGAGGCGCGCGAACTCATGGCCTTCGATGCGCCCGTCGAACCCGGCACCGTGATCGTCCGCACGGCGGAGCGGCGCCTTTATTTCGTTCAGGGCGACGGGACCGCGATCCGCTACCGGGTGGCGGTGGGGCGCCCCGGCAAGCAATGGTTCGGCCGCGCCACCATCGACGGCAAGCACATCGAACCCGCCTGGTCGCCCCCCGACGAGGTGCGCCGCGACAACCCGCGGCTGCCGGACGTGATCCCGGCCGGCTCCCCGCGGAACCCCATGGGCGCCCGCGCCCTCACCCTCGACCGCGACGAATACGCGATCCACGGCACCAACAACCCGAAATCCATCGGCACCTACGCGTCCTACGGCTGCATCCGCATGCTGAATGCCGACGTCATCGACCTGTTCGAGCGGGTGGACGTAGGAACGCCCGTGATCGTGACGCGGTAAGTGGAGGACGGAATGCGTGGCGGTGCCGTCGACGGCGGCCGGGATGGGCGGTGCGCCGGTGGCGGGTTCAGGATCGAGCGCGGGCCACCCTCGCCCGGGTGGGAGACGGTCGGGGTGAGGGCGGTACGGGCGCAAAGGAAGGTTCACCGTCGTCCCGGTGCGCCCCCGCTTGTCATTCCGGGGCCGCGCAGCGGAGCCCGGAACCCATAAACGTCAAGGATGCAGAAAAGAGCTCTCCCGCGCCGAACCCACCTTGCAGCGTCATAGTTATGGGTTCCGGGCTCGCCTGCGGCGCCCCGGAATGACAAGGGGTGGCGCCTCGGACCTGCAGCGCACCCCCACTGACCACTCGCTACTCACCTCAGCCCCGTCCTATGTTCCGCTTTTGTTCTTGACGTGAGCTGCAAGCTGTGCTGTTCTGGTGTGGCCTTGGCTCAGGAAGGGGCGCTCTCGC
>DASZBD010000024.1:0-51009 GCA_035944475.1 Microvirga sp. | reverse complement strand
ATCATAACCCTGCCAGGGCTCGATGCAGAGGAAGCCCGCCCCGGGCTTCGTCCAGATCCCAAGGTGCGGCAGGTCCGGGAACTCGACCAGGAGGGACGATCCACCCTCTACGCCGTAGCGAAGCCGCCGGCTAGCCAATTGTCCAGCGTCTGCCGCAAGCCACCCCCCGTTGCTTGGCCGTACGAAGGTGAAGATCTGACAAGACGACGGTCTGAGAGGCGTGTAGCCCTCCGAACTAGCGCTGTTCCGCGTCACCTGCGTCCAGGGGTCATCAGCCATGCGCGGCGCGTTTGCGCAGGCGGGAAACCGAACGCAGATACGTGCATTGGCTCTATGAGAGCGCGCCGTCGTTCGCGCGTCAGGAGGAAACAACCTAAAGGTTTACCGATGTTTCTGATTATTGCGTCTGCCTTCATCGGCGCCGCCTGCGCGATTCCGGTCGCTTGGTACGCTGGAGGTTCCTCGGCTCTGCTGTTGGTCTCGCTTGCCGGAAGCTCGTTTGCTCTGCTCGGAGCAGGCTTCAACTACATCAACACCCCTTCAGGCTCGCGCGTGACCCGTGCGTCACGAATGCCTCATCCGGACGTGGTCTGGTGCTAAGCGCCCATCGGCGCCCCTTGATGTCCGACGGACATTGATCGCTTGGGGTCGGTAAAGCACCGATTTCCTCATGTTGAGCGAGCATCGGACAGCTTAAGGGATGATGCTCGTTGCGGGCCGTCCGGCTCCGCGACACCGCGTTCCCGCCGGTATATACCGGCTCCGCTGCATTTCCCGTCCGGCCGAGAGATCGAAGGCCCTGTTTGCCGGTCTCGAACGGCGCACCTTACATTACGGCGGCGGCCGAGAATCTGTCCACATCCCTCGACGCCTGGAGCCCAGCGCCGATGGCTGCCCTTCGGACGGGTCAGGGGGCATTCACGAGCGCCCGCGCACGAAGAACAGGACGCTGCCGGCCAGCACCAGGACGGCTGCCAGGGTGATGAGAGCGATCTCGTTGCCCGTCATCGGGCCACTCCACGCAATGCGGCAGGATCAAGGGCGGCCAAGCCACGATGATGGGGTTCGCCGGGTCGCCCCATCGCCTCACTCCTTCCGAACGGTTTGTGCCAGGAGCAGCGTCGTCATGATCGCCTCCCGCGAATAAACCGTCATGTCTTTCAGCGCCGGCATCACCAGCGCGTGCCCGTTGGGGAGGGGGAGGGGCGTCCGGCCGTCGAAGATGCCGGCTATGGCGGCCTCCACGTCCGAGCGGGTCAGCTGGCTCGTGCGGATCAGGGAGCCGACGTCATTTCTGTCGCTTGCCATGCTTCACCTCCTTCTTCAATCGGGAACCCGTGTGCGCAGTGCGGCCGGGCTTGGGGAGAGCCTGCTCGACCTCCACCATCGCCGCCCAAGGGTCATCCTTCTGGTGGCCAAGGCGGGTCGGCAGGTTCTGCGCCGTGAAGTGCCCCGGCCGGACGGAGGCGAGCTCGTTCCAGGCAAGCGGCGTCGAGACCGGCGCCCCGGGGCGGGCTCGCGTCGAATAGGCGGCGACGGCGGTGGCGCCGCGGCCGTTGCGCAGGTAGTCGACGAAGATCCGGCCCCGGCGCGCCGTCTTCGCCATCGTCGCGATAAAGCGGTCCGGGCTGTCCGCCGCCATTCCCTGCGCCAGGCCCTCCGCGAAGGCCTTGACCGCGTCCCAGCCTGCATGGGGCAAGATGGGCGCCACGACGTGGAGGCCCTTGCCGCCCGTCGTCTTGACGAAACTCTCAAGCCCCGCCGTACGCAAGCGCTCCCGCACTTCCAGCGCCGCCTCCACCACGGCGCCCCACGGCACGTCCTCGGCGGGGTCAAGATCCATCGTGAGCCGGTCCGGCTTCTCCGGGGAGCCGATGAGGGAGCCCCAGGGATGGATTTCAAGGCAGCCGGCCTGGACGAGGGCGACGAGGCCGTCCAGGTCGTCGATGAACAGCGTCTCCTCGCCCTTCACGGTTCGGCGCCGGACGGAGGCGCTCATGCCGCTCCAGGCATGTTTCTGGTAAAAGCAGCTCTCCCCCGTTCCAGACGGACAGCGGACGAGGGAGAGGGGGCGCCCGGCGACGTGCGGCAGCACCCAATCGGCGATCTCCGTGTAGAACTCGGCAAGGCCCTGCTTCGTCAGCCCGATCTCGGGCCAGAAGACCCGGTCGGGATGGGTGAGGGGAAAGGCCGCCCCCACCTGCGGCTGCTTCCGCCGGCCGGGCCTGCCGGGCTCGCGGACGACATCGGCCGCATCCTTGTCGTCCCTGAGGCCTTTGAACGCCGCGTGGCGCAAGAGGCCATCCGCCGTCCAGCCTCGCAGCTCCACCTCGGCCACGAGCTGGGGTTGGACCCAGCGGACGCCGCGCACGGCTTCGGCCGTGAGCTTGCGGGGAAAGGGCGGAGACGCGCGCCGGAGAGCATCGAGCTCGCGCCAGAGGCTCGCTGCGGCGGCGGCCGTGAACCCGGTCCCGACCCGGCCCACGTGGACGAAATCGCCCCCCTGATAATGACCGAGAACGAGCGAGCCGACCGCCTTGGGCGACGTGGTCGAGGGCACGTAGCCGGCAATCACGAATTCCTCGCGCACGCTGCATTTCGTCTTGAGCCAGTGGGTGCCGCGACCGGCGATGTAGGGCTTGTCGGCGCGCTTGGAGACGATGCCCTCAAGCCCGAGGCGGCAGGCGTGCCGGGCCATCGCGGCGCCATCGCCCTCCATATGGGCGCTGAAGCGAAGAACCCCATCCGCCGGCGCGTCGTCGAGCAGCGCTGCGAGGAGCTCTTTGCGGGCCATCAAGGGCACCCGGGTGAGGTCCTGGCCATCGAGGTAGAGGAGGTCGAAGGCGTAGTAGACGAGCCGGTCCTGACGGCCCGTCTTCAAATCCGCCTGCAGCGCCGTGAAACTCGACAGGCCAGCCTCGTCCTCAACGACAAGCTCGCCGTCGAGAAGCGCCGAGCCGAGGCCGAGTTTCCGGATCGCGTGCGCAACGGGCTCGAACTTCGCTGACCAGTCGAGGCCTTTGCGGGTGAGGAGCTTGACCGACCGGCCGTCGACCCGGGCCTGCAGCCGGTAGCCGTCATGCTTGATCTCGTGGATCCAGTTCGGTCCGGACGGCGCCTTGTCCGACAGGGCCGCCAGGCTCGGCTCCAGGAAGACCGGCAGGAGGCCCTTCCTCGCTTGGCCGGGGCCGGCGCTAGGCGTGCGCTTCCGACCAGCGCCCTTCGCCCGCGCCCGAGCCGAATGGTCCTCTCTCGTCTCGCCGGCGGCGAGGAGGTCGGCATTGGTCCGCCCGGAGAGGACGGAGGTGGTCTCGGCCTCGGTGATCGCCGGCTCGTCCGGGCCGCGCGCGAAGGCGTCGTCCCCCTTGAGCAGCAACCACTGTTCCTTCGTCTCCTTCGGCCGGGGACGCATCCGCACGAGGTGCCAGCGGCCCCTCAGGCGCTTCCCCCGGAGCTCGAAATCGAGGTGGCCCTTGGCGTAGCCCTTGCGGGGGTCGGAGAGGGGCGCCCAATCCCCCTGATCCCAGACGATCATGGTGCCGCCGCCATACTCGCCCGCCGGAATGACGCCCTCGAAGGTCAGATAGTCGAGGGGGTGGTCCTCCGTGTGAACCGCAAGGCGCTTTTCGCCCGCAACGGGGCTCGGGCCGCGGGTCACGGCCCAGCTCTTCAGGACGCCGTCGAGTTCGAGCCTCAGATCGTAGTGGAGGCGCCGGGCGTCGTGCTTCTGGACGCAGAAGCGGCTCCCCGTCCGGCTCCGGCGCTTGCCCTTCGGCTCAGGGGTGGCGGCGAAGTCGCGCTTCGCCGCATAGGCGCGAAGCTCGCGATCCGCGACCGCCTCGGAGCGTGCCCGGGGATCCCGCGCGGCCCGCTTCGGCGCGGCGCGCCCGGAGGGCGGCTTCGGGCTGCGGGGCATCGTTCGTCACCCGGCCTTGCGCACGGAGCCGCGGCCCTTCTTCGTCGCCGGCCTGCGGGTGGGAGCGGCAGGCTGGCGCTTCGGCGCCACGCGCTTCGGTCGGGCCGCAGGGGCCTCGGCGTCGACGCTGCGGCGCAGGGCATCCATGAGGTTGACGACGTTCGACGGCTTCGGGGCCGCCGGCGCCTTGGCGGGTTCGCCCGTCTGCTTGGATCGGATGAGCGCGACGACGGCGGTCTCGTAGCGGTCCTCGAAGCGCGAGGGGTCGAAATCGGCCGCCTTCGTCTCGATGATGTGACCGGCAAGATCCCGCATCTCCGGCGGCAGCTTCAGTTCGGGAATGTCTTCGAAATACGCCTCTTCGCCCCGCACCTCATAAGGATAGCGCAGGAGCGTGGCGAGGATGCCTTTGCCGAGGGGTTCGAGGAGCACCATGCGCTCGCGCCGCGCGATCACCACCCGCGCGATGCCGGCCCGGCCCTTCTCTCGCATCGCGTCCCGTATCACCGCGAAGGCCTCCTGCGCCACCTTGTCGTCGGGGGCGATGTAGTAGGGCGTCTCGAGGTAGCGCTCGTCCACCTGATCGCGCGGCACGAAGCTCTCGATGTCGATGGTGTGGGTGCTCTCGATGCGGATGGCTTCGAGTTCCTCGTCCGAGACGAGAACGTACGATCCCTTGCCGGCCTCGTAGCCCTTCACCTGCTCGTCCGCCGCAACCTCCTCCCCGGTCTCGGGGTCGATGAACTGGCGCTTGACGCGGTTGCCGGTGGCCTTGTTGAGGGTATGGAACCTGACGCGCGCGGATGAACTCGTGGCCGGATACAAGGCGACCGCGCAGGACACGAGCGATAACTTCAAGTATCCCTTCCAATTCGCGCGCGGTGCCATGGCTTACTCCGGTACAAATACTTAACGCCCAGAGTCTTCTCGACTCTGTGACGAGTCGAACTGATTCGGGTGCGACTCAAACGCGACTCTGAGACGAGTCGTTCCGAATCAATTTGGGCCGGGGAGGGCAGGGCGAATACTGAGAGAAACTTTGGAACGTTGCGCCGGCGCGAGCTTGGCGGGAACTCCCCGGGTGACAACAACAGTCTGTCGTTCGGGCAACCCGGCCTGCCAGGAGGCAGGGGGCTTGGGGCGCTCTGGCCGGGCTCCTTCGGCCCGTGGGCAGGGCGCGGAGCCGGGCCCGGGACCACAATCCGTTGCCCCGCAGCGCGGCGCGGTGCTATAGCCCGGCCGACTTCAGCCAAGGGTTAGACCTTCCATGTCGGTCGATCAGAACACGGTCCGGCGCATCGCGCGGCTCGCGCGCATTGCGGTCGCGGACGAGGACGTGCCGCATCTTCAGGGCGAGCTCAACGCCATCCTATCCTTCGTCGAGCAGCTCAACGAGGTGAACGTGGACGGGGTGGAGCCCATGACCTCCGTGACGCCGATGATCATGAAGAAGCGCCAAGACGGCATTACGGATGGGGGCTACCCGGATAAGATCGTCCGCAACGCGCCGGCGACGGAGGACAACTTCTTCCTCGTTCCGAAGGTGGTCGAGTAGGCGAGGCCTGCCCGACCCGAGCTCGGGCGGGTGGAGCGCCGGCCCAAGAATGTCGTTCCGATACAGGCGTCGATGCCGGGCCGAGCCCCATCATGACGGCCGCGAGAGATCACAGTGACCGAACTCACCAGCCTCACCATCGCAGACGCCCGCGACGGGCTCGCCAAGAAGAGCTTCTCCGCGACGGAACTCGCCGAGGCGCATCTCGCCGCCATAGAGAAGGCGCGGGCGCTCAACGCCTACGTGCTTGAGACGCCCGAGCGCGCCCTCGAGATGGCGCGGGCGTCCGATGCCAGGATCGCGAAGGGCGAAGCCCGGGCGATGGAGGGCATCCCGCTCGGGATCAAGGACCTCTTCTGCACGCAGGGCGTCACCTCCACGGCGGGCTCCAAGATCATCGGGAACTTCGTTCCGCCCTACGAATCCGCCGTGACGGACAACCTGTGGCAGGCCGGCGCCGTGATGCTCGGCAAGCTCAACATGGACGAGTTCGCCATGGGCTCGTCGAACGAGACGAGCGCCTTCGGGCCGGTGGTGTCGCCCTGGCGGCGCAAGGGATCCAATGTCGGCGCGAGCAATGCGACGGGCGCTATCGAGGGCGCCCACCTCGTGCCCGGGGGCTCGTCCGGCGGCTCGGCGGCGGCCGTGGCGGCGCGCCTGTGCCTTGGCGCGACGGCGACGGATACCGGCGGCTCCATCCGCCAGCCGGCGGCCTTCACGGGCACGGTCGGCATCAAGCCGACCTACGGCCGCGTCTCGCGCTGGGGCACCGTGGCCTTCGCCTCCTCCCTCGACCAGGCGGGGCCGATCACCCGCACGGTGCGCGACAGCGCCATCATGCTGCGCTCCATGGCGGGCCCCGACCCGCGCGACACCACCTGCGCGGATCTGCCCGTGCCGGATTACGAGGCGGCTCTGGGCCGGGGCGTGAAGGGGCTGAAGATCGGCATCCCGAAGGAGTACCGGCTCGACGGCATGCCGGAGGAAATCGAGCGCCTGTGGCAGCAGGGCGCGGATTGGCTCCGGGCGGCGGGCGCCGAGATCGTCGAGGTGTCGCTGCCGCACACCAAATACGCCCTGCCGGCCTACTACATCGTGGCCCCGGCCGAGGCGTCCTCCAACCTCGCCCGCTACGACGGCGTCCGCTACGGGCTGCGCGTGCCGGGCAAGGACATCGTGGACATGTACGAGCGCAGCCGCGCCGCAGGCTTCGGGCGCGAGGTGAAGCGCCGCATCATGATCGGAACTTATGTGCTCTCGGCCGGCTATTACGACGCCTACTACGTCCGCGCCCAGAAGATTCGCACCCTCATCAAGCGGGACTTCGAGGAGGTCTACGCGCAAGGCGTCGACGCCATCCTCACCCCCGCGACGCCCTCGTCGGCCTTCGGGATCGGCGAGAAGGGCTCGGGCGATCCCGTCGAGATGTACCTCAACGACATCTTCACCGTGACGGTGAACATGGCGGGTCTCCCGGGCATCGCGGTGCCGGCCGGAATGGATTCGCAGGGCCTGCCCCTCGGCCTCCAGCTCATCGGGCGGGCCTTCGACGAGGAAACGCTGTTCGCCGTGGGTCAGGTGATCGAGGATGCGGCGGGACGGGTTGCTCTGCCGCAGCCCTGGTGGGCTTAGAGCCCGTGGAAACTCCTGCCGTCGCCACCTCCGTCTGGCTGCTTGCGGCCCTCGATCCCGCGCTCATCGCAGTCGCGGCCTTTCTCGGCTGGAAGGCCGATCAGTTCGGCAAGGTGTTCATCGCCGCCATCGCGGCGCTCGCCATCTCGGTGCTGTTCGTGTGGCTCATCACGCTGCTTGGGCTGCCCTGGGTGGCACCCGTCTCGCGGGACGCTCCGACCCTCTGGCCGGTGCGGTCCGTGGCGGCTTTCCTATGGGCGTCGGCGGGCTACGGGGCCCGCCGGATCGCCGGACGGTGAGCCGCCTCTAGGACCGGTAGTCGCGGGTCGAGCGGCCCTCGTCCATCACCGCGGGGGCGTGCTGGCGGCGCAGCGCCCGATAAACCAGGATCGCCGCCGCCGCGAAGAGGCCGAACAGAACCGCATGCACTGCGTACTCGCCGAGGAGGTGCTGCAGATCGATGCCGGCCCGCGTGAAGACGATCGCGAGGAAGAAGCCCACGGCCGCGAGGACCACGATGATGGGAAGGAGCCAGGGGCTCTGTTTCGGCGTCGGCATTGGGGGTGACCTCTCATCTGAACTCGCAGGGCTAACGGGAGCCCTTCGGGCGGGTTCCGGCCTGCGCGCCTATGCGCAGGGCGCGAAGAGAAAGGGCCTGACCGGGGTCAGGCCCTCACGCTGTACTCGGTTACGCTGACGCTACGATACGCTTATTGAGCGGGCGCGGCCGGACGGGCCGGGGTCGCCGGCGTCGTCGCGGACGGGGCCATGGAGCCCGAAGCGCCGCTCGACTGTTCCGTCTGGGTGCCCGTCGAGGACGTCGTGTTCACGTCGCCGGTGCTGTTCCCGTCGTAGAAAAGGAAGGCCAGCAGACCGAGGGCGAGAACAAGACCGCCGATCAGGTAAGCAAGGCTGTTGGAGCCGCGCTTGTCGTTGTCGTAGACGCGCGTCTCACGATCGTAGACATTGGGGTCTCGATCCATCGACATTGTTGAACTCCTTGACCGTTTAACCGTCGGAACAACGCCCGATACGAACAGGAGTTTCATGAAAGCTTGAGCATGTGGGGCAACAACTGTGGAGGAACCGGCTCCCAGGTCGCAGGACGGCCTCGACGGTCTGGCTTTTAAGGTTCTTCAGAGCCCCGCCCGACCACCCCGGCGTGCTGCCTGAACCACGCTCCGCAGGTGATTGATCCCGGCATTGCCAAGAAAAACCTGCCGGAGCGGCCGTGTTCGCCACAATGCGGCGCGCCCAAGCGACGCTCCGGCTTGACCCGCATGGGCGCCCCGCCTTACTCCCGGCCCAGCACATGAGAGGCCCTGCGGCATGAACGCCCCCGTCAACCCGAAGAAGCTGATCAAGAGCGCGACCGGCGATTGGGAAATCGTCATCGGCATGGAGATCCACGCCCAGGTGACGAGCCAGGCGAAGCTGTTCTCCGGCGCCGCCACGGCTTTCGGTGCGGAGCCGAACTCCCACGTGTCGCTGGTGGACGCGGCGATGCCCGGCATGTTGCCGGTGATCAACGAGGAATGCGTGCGCCAGGCGATCCGCACGGGGCTCGGGCTGAAAGCGCAGATCAACCTCAAGAGCACCTTCGACCGGAAGAACTACTTCTATCCGGACCTGCCGCAGGGCTACCAGATCAGCCAGTACAAGAGCCCCATCGTGGGCGAGGGCGAGGTGATCGTCGACGTCACCCCGGAGGAGCAGATCACCGTGCGTATCGAGCGCCTGCACCTCGAGCAGGACGCCGGCAAGTCGATCCACGATCTTCACCCCACCATGAGCTTCGTCGATCTCAATCGGTCCGGCGTCGCGCTCATGGAGATCGTCTCGAAGCCCGACATGCGCTCGGCGGACGAGGCGAAAGCCTATGTGACGAAGCTGCGCACGATCCTGCGGTACCTCGGCACCTGCGACGGCGACATGGAGAAGGGCAACCTTCGCGCCGACGTGAACGTCTCGGTGCGTCGACCCGGAGAGGGGCTCGGCACCCGCTGCGAGATCAAGAACGTCAACTCGATCCGCTTCATCGGCCAGGCGATCGAGTACGAGGCGCGGCGCCAGATCGGGATCCTGGAGGACGGCGGCTCCATCGACCAGGAGACGCGCCTGTTCGATCCCGGCAAGGGCGAGACGCGGAGCATGCGCTCGAAGGAAGAGGCGCACGATTACCGCTACTTCCCGGACCCGGATCTGCTGCCGCTCGAATTCGAGCAGTCCTACGTGGACGATCTCGCCAAGGGCCTGCCGGAGCTGCCGGACGCCAAGAAGGCGCGCTTTGTGAAGGAGTACGGGCTCTCGGCCTACGACGCCGACGTGCTCGTCGCCGAGCGCGCCTCCGCCGACTTCTTCGAGGAGGTGGCGCGCGGCCGTGACGGCAAGGCGGCGGCGAACTGGGTCATCAACGAGTTCTTCGGGCGCCTCAACAAGGAGGGGCTCGAGATTGCCGCCTCGCCCATGTCGGCAGCCCAACTCGGCGCCATCGTGGACCTCATCGGCGAGAACGTGATTTCGGGCAAGATCGCCAAGGACCTCTTCGAGATCGTCTGGACGGAGGGCGGCGACCCACGCGCCATCGTGGACAGCCGCGGCATGAAGCAGGTGACCGACACGGGCGCCATCGAGAAGGCCGTGGACGAGATCATCGCCGCGAACCCCGACAAGGTGGAGCAGGCGAAGGCCAAGCCGACGCTGCTGGGCTGGTTCGTCGGCCAGGTTATGAAGGCGACGGGCGGCAAGGCCAATCCCAGCGCCGTCAACGCGATCCTGAAGACGAAGCTCGGGATCGAGTAGGGCAGGCCGCCCTGTTCCGACCATCGAAAAAGGGGCGGTGAACCGCCCCTTTTTCGTGCCTTGCTGTTTTTAAGCGGCGGCGGTGGTCACCGCAGGGCCAGGATCCGCTCCTTCGCCGCGCTCACGCCGCGCTCGGCCGCTTTCTGGTAGAGGCTGCGGGCACGCTCCACGTCCGGGCGCACGCCGACGACGCCCCAACGCCCGAGAACGGCCGGATCGTAGGTTTCGGCGAGGGCGAGGAGGGCCGGGCCGTCCTCGCCGGAGGCGGCACGCTCGAGGAGCAGGCGGGCCCCGGCGATGTCCCCGGACTTGATGAGGTCGCGGGCGCGGCCCGTGAACAGGCTGATCTCGGACGCCGACGGCCCGGCCTTCGGCTTCGGAGCCGGGGCGGTCGCCGCAGCAGGAGCCTGCGGCGCGGGCGCGGGAGCCGCCGCGACGGGGGCCGGCGGCGTCGGCGCGACCATCGGCGGGATGGGGGAGGGCAGGGCCACCGGGATCTCAGCCGAGGCGACCAGCGTCGGAGCGGGCTTGGGCTCGGGGGCGGGCTGGGCCTGGATCAGCGCCGTCACCGGGGCGGGAGCGGGCGCCGGGAGCGCTGCCGCCGGCGTGACCTCCGTCACCTTCGGCAGCGGCGTTTCCACCGCCGGCGCCTTCTCGGCAACAGCCGGCTTGTCGGCGAGCGCCGGCTTCTCGGCCGGTGCGGGCGCCGGCCGCGTGGCGGCCGGAAGGCTGCCGGTCACCGTTTCGATCGGCGCCTTGGCGACTTCGAGCGGCGTGCTGCGCGGGGGCAGGGGCTCGCCGGCCTCGTTGCGGCTCAGGGCCGCGACGGTGAAGAAGCCGGCAAGAGCGAGGGCCGTCGCGCCGGAGGCGAGAACCACCGGCAGGCCGAACCCGCGCTTCTTCGGCAGGAGCGTCTGCCCGTGGCCGTATTGTTCGTAAAGGTCTTGCATCACTCTGCCTCCCGATGGCGGTCCGCCTCGCGCCGTCCGACTCTTTGCTCTTGTCCGGCGCCCCTGTTGATCCTGGTCCTGCGATGGTCAGCGCGTCTGGCGGCGCTGCCACTCCACGAAGTCGCGGAAGAGCTGCTCGCGCTGCTCGGCCGTCACCGTCCGGCCGCCGCGGGCCTGGAGGAACTTGTCGAAGGTCGCCTTCGCTTCGTCGGCGCCGCCGCCGTTGCGGTCGAGCCATTCCTGGGCGGCCCGGAAGCGCTGCCAGCCGGGCACTTCGGCGGCGAGGTTCACCTCGGTCCATTTCGGGTGCCGCGGGGGCTTCTGGAATTCGGGCAGCTTGGTGAAGAGCGCGTCGACGAACCGCTCCACCTTGCGATACCGCTCGGTGCCCTTCTGCCAGTTGAACACGGCGAGGATCGAGCTCACCGCGACGGTGTTTACCGCCTCGCCCGTCACGAGGCGCGGATAGTCCGACTTCGTAAAGGTGGCCGGCAGGTAGAGATCGGCGAGCTTCGCGTCGTACGGGATCTCGACGAGGTGGTAGTTCGGGCCGAGATCGAGGCGGGCGACCGCCGAGATCGGCTTGCCGGACATCTGGAAGGTCGCGGCGATCTCGCCCTTCTTCAGCATCTCGTAGGAGGCCGGCTGGTCGACGTTCACCACCTCGACCGGGATGCCGAGCCGCTCGAAGATCAGCCGGCCGCTGTAATTCGCGCCGCTGCCCTCAAGATCCATGTTGACCTTCTTGCCGGCGAGCTGACGGATGTCCGTGATGTCCTTGCCGGCGATGAGGTGCGCCTCGTCGTTGAACAGCTTGGTGATGTAGGCGATGTCGCGCTCGGCGCCGCGATAGGCCGGGTTCTTCTTGATCTCTTCGAGACCGTCCGAGCGGACGATGCCGAGATCGAGGCCCCTCAGGCGCATGATGTCGTAGAGGTTCTGCTGCGCGCCTTTGCCGATGATCGGCAGCACGCGAAGATTGTCGCCGTCGTCGAGAACGAACGAAAGGTCGTTGGCGATCTGGATGAAGGTACCGGAGACCGTGCCCGAGATGACCGTGACGGTGTTGGCGTTGGCGCGGTCGCTGGCGGAACGCGCTTCCTTCGTCCGGGCTTCCGGCGCCTGTTGCGCCTGCTGGGCGGCTGCGCCCACCGGAAGAGCCGCGCTCAACAAGGCGGCGAAAGCAAATCTGGCAATCCTGTCGAACATCGCTAAACCCCTCGCCGGAAAGGCAGGGACGCTCTTCTTGTTATGGTGGTTTTACGCGCCCCCGGCCTGTGCAGCCTTGTCGTCTTCGTTGCGTTCCTTTGATCGCGCCAGTTCGTGGCGGAAACAAGGACGGTCGATGTCTGAAAGCGGTTCTGAGGCGGGCTGTCAACATCAATCCACACGATGCGCCATGTTGACGGCCCGCGCTTCCGCAGAGACATGCATGGTGGCCCTGAGTAAGCCTAAGGACACGCGCATGATTCCGCCTTCCGCCCCCGCCCATGTCGGTCGTGACGACGCCCCAACCCTGCGTGAGGTTCGTGATTCGGATGCCCAGGATCTCTTCGGGCTCCTCGCGATCTGTTTCGCCGATTACCCGGGATGCTACGTCGACCCTCACGATGATCTGCAGGACCTGCGAGCTCCAGCATCGTCATCGGTGGAAAAGCGCGGCCGTTTCTGGGTGGCGGACGACGAGCGCGGACGGGTCTGCGCCTGCGTGTCGGTCGATTTTCCGGAGAGCGGCGTCGCGGAGCTCCACCGTCTCTATGTGCGGCCCGACCAACGCCGCCGGGGGCTCGGCGAGGCGCTGATCCGGGCGGCGGAGGAGCACGCCCGCGCCTGTGGGGCAGGGCGCATGGTGTTCTGGTCGGATACCCGCTTCACCACGGCGCACCGCCTCTATGAGCGCCTGGGCTACGGGCGGGTCGGCGGAACGCGCGATCTCGGCGACATCTCGAACTCGGTGGAGTACCGGTTCGAGAAAGCCTTGTGACGTGCTGCCGCTCGGGCGGTCAGAGCTCCGCGACCCCGGTCTCGTCCGCATAGCGGTTCGCGACCCGCGTCTGCCACAGGCAAAGCACCGGCGTGACGGCCAGCTCCATGATGAGACCGCCCATCATGAAGATCGATGGAACGCCGGTGAGCGCCAAGCCGAGCAGGCGCCCAAGACCGCCCAGGACCACGATCGCCGTGAGGAGGCGAAAGCGGCCGGCCTTGTCCTCGATCCCCGGCAGCGTGCTCCAGAAGCCGAGCCCGATGGCGAGGAGGAGGCCCGACAGGTACCGGAAGTGGCTATCGCCCGACACGCTCACCGCCTCGTTGGTGAGAGCCTGCCCGAAGAGCACGCCGTAGAGGCCGGCCGAGATCGGCAGGATCGCCGCCAGGGCGACGGCCTGCTGGAGCAGCCGCTTTTCTCGGGCAAGGCTTGGCATCACGGGTCGGGTCCTCTTGGTTGCGGGAGAATGCACCGGCACCCGCCCGACCGCGTTATCCATCAGGGGTCGACGGGAGCGCCAGTACCTGCGCGGCCGATTTTGCCGTAAAGCTTTAGCCCTGTCCTCGCCCCGCAAGGAGATCCCATGGCCACCGCTCCTCACAAGCCCATCGACCTCTATTACTGGCCGACCCCGAACGGGTGGAAGATCACGATCTTCCTCGAGGAGGCGGGGCTGCCCTACACGATCGTTCCGGTGAACATCGGCAAGGGCGACCAGTTCAAGCCGGACTTCCTGGCGATCTCGCCCAATAACCGCATGCCCGCCATCGTCGATCACGACGGGCCCGGCGGGCAGCCGATCTCGGTCTTCGAGTCCGGCGCGATCCTGCAATATCTCGGCCGCAAGACAGGGCAGTTCTATCCCGCCGACGAGCGTCAGCGGGTGGAGGTCGACCAGTGGCTCTTCTGGCAGATGGGCGGCTTCGGGCCGATGCTCGGCCAGACGCACCATTTCCGCATCTATGCGCCGGAGCAGGTGCCCTATGCCATCGAGCGCTACACGAACGAGTCGAACCGGCTCTACGGCGTTCTGAACCGGCGCCTCGCCGACCGGGAGTTCGTTGCCGGCGAGTATTCGATCGCCGACATGGCCATCGCCCCCTGGGCCAAGCTCTGGGAGCGGCAGGGTCAGGACATCGAGACCTTTCCCAACGTGAAGCGCTGGCTCGAGGCGGTCCTGAAGCGTCCCGCGGTGGAGCGTGCCATCGCGGTGAAGTCGGACGACCGCGAGAAGACCGACATGAATGACCCGGCGGTGCGCGCCGTCATGTTCGGCCAGAAGGCCCGGTAAGAGGCTGGTCCGGCGCCGCTCCGGACCGGCCCGGAACCCTTGGGCGACAAGGCCCGCGGCGTCGCACCCCACGGGTCTGCGGGACCTTCAAAAGCGGGCCGAGCGTTCCCATCTTTCCGGTACGGGGCATCGCGCCCCTCATGGTGAGTGACACGATGATGACCTTTTCCACCCGTCGCGGCCGAGCCGTGATCGCGCTTGCGGCGGCTTTGACCCTCGTCGGCAGCATCGCGGAAGCGCGCGTCGGGCGGGGCGGCAGCTTCGGCTCGCGCGGTGCGCGCACCTTCGATGCGCCTCCCGTGACCCGCACCGCCCCGAACCAGGCCGGCCCGATCGAGCGATCGCAGATCCCGCAGGGCCAGTTCCAGAACCGTCCCGGCGTCCCGCCCGCCGGTCAGGTGGCGCAGCCGCGCCGCTTCGGCTCGGGCCTGTTCGCCGGCCTTCTGGGCGCGGGCCTCCTCGGCATGCTGTTCGGCAGCGGCTTCTTCGGGGGACTTGCGGGCCTCGCCTCGTTCTTCGGCCTCCTGATCCAGGTGGCGCTTCTCGCCCTCGTGATCACCTTCGCGGTCCGCTGGTTCCGCCGCCGGCATGAGCCGGCCGCGGCTCACGCCTACGGCCGCACGATGGGGGCCGGCCCCACGCCGTCCGCGCGCGGCCTCGGAGGCTCGGGCCTCGGGGGAGCCGGTCTTGGCGGCGCCCTCGGCGGCATGGGTCTGAACCGCGCCCGCACGCAGGAGGCGCCGCGGCGTCCGGGCGTGCGGGACGAGGTGGGCATCGGCGAGGCGGATTACGCCGCCTTCGAGCGCCAGCTTCATGAGGTGCAGGCCGCCTATTCGGCGGGCGACGTGGCGGCGCTCTGGCGCGTCGCGACCCCCGAGATGGCGGGCTACATCCAGGAGGAGCTGAACGAGAACGCGTCGAACGGCGTGGTGAACACGGTGTCGAACGTGCGCCTCGTCCAGGGCGACCTCTCCGAGGCCTGGCGCGAGGGTCCCGTCGACTACGCCACCGTGGCCATGCGGTTCGCCCATACGGACGTGACCGTCGAGAAGGCCACAGGCCGGGTGGTTCAGGGCGATGCCGAGCGCGAGATCGAGGCCACCGAGCTGTGGACCTTCCGCCGCGAGCGCGGCGGAGAATGGAAGCTCTCGGCAATCCAGCAGGCCTGAGCTCTTCCGATCCGATGAACAAGGGCGGCCGGTGGCGAACCGGCCGCCCTTTCTCGTGACCTATGCCCTGCGGAACCCCTGGCGGCAGGGTCTGTTGACTCCCCTGACGAGGCCCACACGACCAGAGGAGGCAACCATGGCCAATCCCGGCAACCCGGGCACTGACCCGATCCCCGGCGGCAATATCCCGACGGAGGTGCCGCCGAACCCGACCCCCGACGAACTGCCTGATATCGGACCGACTGGACCGCGCACGCCTTATCCGGTGAACGAGCCCGGAATCACGGACCCGACGGGCCCGGGATCCGAGCCTGATTACCTGCCGGGCGGTCCCACGAACCCCGGCACGCGGTTTTAGGTAGTCGCTGGCGGCCGCCTCGCTCCTTGGCGAGCGAGGCGGTCAGATCTCCAAGATCGCGTAGGGCTTGCCGTTCGGCTTTTCGATATGGCGGGCCACGTTGTAGACCCGCTGGCCGCCCGGGGTGCGGCCCTCGAAGCGCCCCCGATGGGCGTGGCCGTGCACGATCGCGCTCACCTGAAAACGGTCGATGGTTTCGGCAAGGCGCGAGGAGCCAAGGAACGGGTAGATCTCGGGAGGTTCGCTCTCGATGGTGTCCGCGACCGGGGCGTAGTGCAGCACCACGACCGAGCGCTTCGAGCGGACAGTCCGCATAGCGTTTTCGAGGCGCATGGTTTCCGCCACGGTCTCGCCGACGAACTGCTTGATGGCGGGCTCCCCAAAGGAGCCGAGCATCCGCCGCCCGAATCCCCCCGCAAAGCCCTTCACGCCCACGAAGCCGACGCCGTTCACCTCCGTCGCCTGCCCGTCGAGAACCCGCATGCCGGCATCGCGCAGGATCCGCGTCACCTCCTCGGGGCAGCCGCATTCGTAGTCGTGATTGCCGAGCACGCCGATCACCGGGATCGAGCAGGCCTTGAGATCCTGCGCGAGGAGCTGCGCCTCCTGGGGCTTGCCGAGATCCGTGAGGTCTCCCGCCAGCACGAGCACGTCGGCCTCGCGGGAGATCTCGCCGAAGACGTCGCGATACGAGGCGGAGCCGTCGTCGCGCACGTGCAGGTCGCCCATCGCGGCGACCTTCAGGGTTCCATTTCCGTCAGTCATTGCGCCATTCGCCCTCGCCGCCAACGTCGGCGAAGCCCCACTCCTTCACATCGATCTCGTAGTCGATCCGCGAGAACATCCGGCCGCGGCACACCTTCATCTGGGGCGGCGGCAGATCGCGCTGGCTTGCGAGCCGGTCGAGCAGTTCGTCCATGACCCAGCGCGGGACGTTGTCGCGCTCGGTCGGATAGATCCAGCGGAAGTTGAGGAGGTGAATGAGGAGCACCTCCCAGTGCACCTCCATGTAGGCGAGGAGGCCCTGCCAATCGATCTGGTCGTGAGCTTTCAGGATCGTATGGGCCACATCCGCGCCGTCGTAGCGGTGGCGCAGCTGAATGAAGCATTTCGACCAGACGAGTTCGGTGGGACCGACGATCCGCGCGGGCTGGCCGAAGATCTCGATCTGGCGCGCGTTCTCGAACCACAGATCGCCGATCGGCATCGTCCCGTTGGACGAGGCGAAGATCACGTCGAAGAAGTGCTGGCCCTTGAACACCTTCCCGAGCCAGCGCTCGTCCTCGATCTCGACCGCGTAGCCGATGCTCTTGAAGTGCGAGAGGATGCGCGGGTAGTCCCCCGCCTTGCAGAAGATGTCGAGATCTTTCGTCGGGCGGGTGATGCCCGTATAGGCCGAAAGCGCGTAGGTGCCGGCGAGAAGATAGGGCAGGCCGAGCTGGTTCAGCTCCTTCAACGCCTCGACGTAGAAGGCTTCGGCCTCGGGGTTCTTCAGGGTGGGCTCCGCCTTTGCGTCGATCATCGGAACGTCGGCGAGAGCGGGAGGTGACAGCAGGGTGTCGCGAGTGGCCATGTCGAGAGTCCGAACGCGTGGCCGGCGGGCCGCGCGTTCGACAACAGGCCATCGCGGGGAAAGGTTCCTGCCAGCTTGGCGGGTGCCCCGCCGGGGGCGCTTAGTGCCCGCCGAGCGACGTGCGGACGTCCCCCGGACTGCTCAGGATTTCGGTGAGGCTCTGGGCGATGTGGCGAGCCTCGTCGTCTTTCAGGCGGAGCATGAAAGGGGGGAGGGCGCCGGCCTGGAGGGCGAGCACCGCCTGGCCGTTCTCGTCCATGCCGATATCGATGGTGGGGGAGGTCACGTCCACCATCTCCTCCAGCCCGTCCTCGGAGGTCTCCTGGCCCTCGCCGATGGCCTGAAGCAACTGGCCGAGCGCCTTCGCAAGGGACCGGGCGGCCTGCGGGTCCATGACCACCGCGGTCGACTGATCCCCTTTCTGGAAAGCGAGCTGGATGTTGTTGCCTTCGAGCGTGACGGAGATGCCGGCCATCGTGTTCCTGGTTCCTGTCCTCCCCACCATATGGCCCGTCCGGGCCTCAGAGGGAAGGCGGGTCCGGTGGCGGACCCGGGGTTTCGGGGGCCGGGGTGCCGCCAGGTCATCGCATCTCGCCGGCTTTCGCCAAGGACAAAACCTCCCCCAAGGTTTTGGGGGAGGGTCGCTGTTCGTCCGGCCGGACATTGCAATGCCCAGCGGGCGGCAGATCAGCCGCGGCGGCGCCCGCCCGTGGTGGCGTTCACCTCGGGGGTCGAGACCTCGACGCCCCCGAGCCCCGTCCCCGTCGAGCCGCCGACGAGGTTGGACCGCGAGCCGGTGGAGCCGGTCCCGTGATGGGCCGTCCCGGCCTGCGGGCCCGCGCCCGTCTCCATCCCGGAGCCCGTGCCGGGGCTGAGATTGCCGGACATCACGTTCGAACCCATGCCGGTCTGCATGACCCTGAGGTTGTTCTGCACATGCGCGACGCCGGAGACGCTCTCGGCGACGTCCTCCGCATGCCGCTTCTCAAACCGGGAGTTCACGGTGCCGGTGAGAGTGACCTCCCGGTTCTGGACCGTCACCTCGATCTCGGACGCGTCCACATGCGGATCGTCCGTGAGGCGGTCGTTCACGTCGTCCCGGATGCGGTCGTCGGACCGTGTGTAGTTCTTAGGGCCGCGGCCGCGATGGTGGACGTCGCCGGGCCGGCCGGCGCCGGAGCCGCGATCCTCGTCGCCGAACCAGGAGCGGACCTCGTCGCCCACCCGCTCGAAGAACCCGCGCTCGTCACCGTCGTGGCGGGAGCCGCGGCCGAAATCGCCGGAGCCCGAGCGTCCGTAATCCTCGCGCCCGCCCACGGGCCCCGCACCGTAGCCTCCTGCGAAGCCGCGCTCCCGGCTCCGGTCGTAGCCGGTGTCGCGGTGGCGTTCATCGCCCATCACGTCGCGCCAGTCCCGGGTCGAGCCGCCGCTGCCATAGCCGGCGGAATCGCCGAAATCCCGTTCGCGGCGGCCGTAATCCTCGTCGCGGCGGAAGGAGCCGCCGCGCTCGAAGCCCGACCGGCCGCCTTCATAACCGGCGCTCCGGTTGCCGAAGCCGCGACGGGCGATGTAGCCGTCGTCTTCGAAGCCGCGCCCGCCGAATTCTTCTCTGCCGCGCCCGCGCATGTCGCCCTCGCGGTAGCGCCGGTCGCGGTCGTTGCCGTAGCGATCGTTGTCGGCCATCGAACCATCCTTCCCATGCCAGAAGAACCGTCTTTCGCGGTCCGGCCGGTCAACGCCGCCCCCGACTCGGCGGTTCCTGGCCGCACCCCGACCGTGGCCCTGAACGCATTGCCGCGTCAGGCGTTGCCCGATCATTCCGAACCCGCGATCCTGCATGAGGCATCCATGGCCAGCACCGAGACCCTGAGCGACAAGGCCCTCGCCGTTTTCGCCTTCGCCGCCTATCATCAGCTCGAAAGCGGCCAGCGGGTGTCGAGTGTGGTGCAGCGGGACGGGGCCGGCCACCGGGCCGACGACGAGGCAGTCCGCGAGCTCACCGACCGGGGACTCGTGCGGGCGGACGGCCACAGCATTCATTTCACCGACGAGGGCGAGCGCCTGCTGCAGGCCGTAATCGAGGGGCTCCGCCGGTCGCTGAGCGGGGACTGAGCGCGGCGCTGCTGGCGCTTGTGGGGCCCCGCCGGATGCCGTCATCCCGCCGTCCCGCGGCAACGGAGTATGCACCTTAACGGAAGGTGGGTGCCCCACTGCCTTGCTATCGCCTCATCCGTCCCTTACGGAACCGGTATCGACTTTGGCCGGACGACTGGGCTGCTTCGCTTTGGCACTGCCGGGCGCACGTTCTCTGCCTTCTACCAATATCGACTGGACGACGGGCCCGGCCCGTCACGTGCAAACGTCAGTGAAGAGGTTACCCCGATGGATACGGGTACGGTGAAGTGGTACAACGAAACCAAGGGTTATGGTTTCATCCAGCCCGATAACGGCGGCAAGGACGTGTTCGTCCACGCGACCGCCCTCGAGCGCGCTGGCCTGCGCGGCCTGCGCGAAGGTCAGAAGATCGGCTACGAGCTTCAGACCGATCAGCGCACGGGCAAGACCTCCGCGGTCAACCTGCAGAACGCGTAAAGCGGTTCGCGCAATGATCTGAGGGCGGTTCCGCTGAATGCGGAGCCGCCCTTTTCGCTGTGATGATCCTGGCCGTTCGCGCAGGCTCTCCCCATATCTCTTCGAGCGCCGATGTTTCCGGATCAGCCGGCCTGCGCTATAGCCGTTCGCACCGAGAACGGCTTTTTGTGTTTGAAAGGTGCCTGATGGCGAAAGAAGAACTGATCACCTTCGAGGGTCTCGTGACCGAGATCCTGCCCGATGCCCGCTATCGCGTTCAGCTCGACAATGGGCACGAGGTGGTCGCCTACACGGCCGGCAAGATGAAGAAGAACCGCATCAAGACGCTGGCGGGCGACCGGGTGACGGTCGAGATGTCGCCTTACGACCTTGAGAAGGGCCGCCTCATCTTCCGTCACAAGGATGCCAATGCGGGCACCGGTCCGCGCCCGCCCCAGCGCGGCAATCCGCAGTTTCGCCGGCGTTAAGGTCCTCGCCGTTCCGGGGCGCCACAGGCTGAAGCCGCGGCCCCGGACCGAGGCAGAGGGTCAGGCGACGGCCTGCAGGGCCGACAGGGTGACCCGGTCCGGCCCGAGATCCTCGTCGATATCGGTCAGGTGCATGAGTTCGGCGAGGCGCGTGCGGGCGCGGTTCACGCGGCTCTTGATGGTGCCGACCGCGCAGCCGCAGATCTCCGCCGCCTGCTCGTAGGAAAAGCCCGAGGCCCCCACGAGCAGCAACGCCTCGCGCTGGTCGTGGGGCAGGCGGGCGAGGGCCTTCTGCAGATCCCCGAAGTCGAGATGGGCGCCCTGGTGCGGCTGAACCGCGAGGGTGGCGGCGTACTTGCCGTCCGCGTCCTCCACCTCCCGGCGGCGCTTGCGGTATTCCGAATGGAACAGGTTGCGCAGGATCGTGAAGAGCCAGGCCTGCATGTTGGTGCCGGGCTGGAAGCGGCCGATATTGGCGATCGCCCGCATGAGGGTTTCCTGCACGAGATCGTCGGCGCGATCCACGTTGGAGGTGAGCGAGATCGCGAAGGCGCGCAGATTGGGGGTCGCGCGAAGCATCGCGTCGCGAAGACCGGGTTCGATGGCTGTTGTCATGAGCGCTTCTCCTGGCGGCTCTCGTTTCGGCCCTGGTCGAGCCGGTCGATGATTTCGATGAACCGGTCGGGGACCGGTTGTTCGCCAAGGGCCAGAGCTTCGTAGAAGGCGCGGAGGCGTTGGCCGAGCTGGGCCTGGACCTGCCGGCTGAGGCGGGCGTTGGACGGGCCCTGGCCCTGGGGACCCTGGCTCGACGGCTCGGAGGAGGAACGGGGCTTGCGGTGATCGTGAGACATGCGGCTGCGCGACCTCACTCCCAGTCGGGGTCGCACGAACGGCGGCGCCCTGTCGCCGGGAGGACAACGCGCGAAACGGGGCGGCGTTCCCTCGAGGCGGCGCGGCGGGCGGCGGAACCCGCCCCCTTGCGGCCCGTTCCCCTGTCGGGGCTGACCTCGACAACGCCACCTGAACGACAGGGAGACCACCATGGACCGCGATCGCAGCGAAGGCGCCGCCAAGACGATGATGGGCCGCATCAAGGGCTTCTTCGGCCGCATGACGGGCGACAGCAAGATGCAGGCGGACGGCAAGATGGACCAGGCCGAGGGCCGGATCCAGAACACCTTCGGGGGCATCAAGGACAGCCTCCGGGGCGACATGGACAAGCGCTGACGGGCCGAAAAGCCCATGCCTTTCAGCACCATCCTGGTGTTGCTGGTGATCCTGTTCGTGATCGCCACGGTCCCGGTCTGGCCCTATAGCCGGACCTGGGGCTTCTGGCCGAGCGGGGTGCTCGGCCTCGCCGGCATGGCCCTCGCCGGCTACCTGGTGATGGGCTGATCGAGACGCCCAGGCCGGCCCGGAACGGGCTGGGCCTGGGCCGAAAACGGGCTGGGACTGGGCCGCTCCGGCCTGGGACTGGGGCGAGGCGGCCTGGGGCTGCGAGCGCCGATCCTGGGAAACGCCGCCGAGCCCCGCAACCCTCCCGCTCCGGGAGGGCGAACCTCGATTGGGCGAGGGCGGCCTACCCCCCGGCCCGGAGCCGGAGGAAGCCGATGGCGTCCGCCACGACGGCGGGCGCGCCCGGCCCCGCCGCCTCGAGGACGAAGGCGGCGCCGGTGGCGGCGCACAGAAGGGCGAAGCCCGTGACGGCGAGGCGCTCGGGGCGCGAGAAGCGCGGGATCATGGCCCGTCCCGCGTCAGGCCGCGTAGACCTTGGCGATGGTCGCCCGGCTCTGCAATTCGTTGAGATGGTGGACGTAAGGCTCGCGCCGCTCGCGGTGCCGCTCCTTCAGCCGCTCGCGGATCTGGCGCTTGAAGGCCGCATCCATGCGGCTCGTCTCCAGGCGCTCCAGCTCCATCTCGTGCTCGAAATCGAGATTGGCGAGGGTGCGCAAGAGGTCCTGCATCAGCGGCTGGATATGGGGCAAATAGACGTTGAAATGAGCGCCCGCCTCGGTCTTGGCCGGCATGACAATCGGTTCGTTGGACATGGTTCCACCCGTCGGGCCCCCGTTTCGTTGTTCTTTTGATTCTGCGACTTTTGTACCATGCTTGCCGCAGGGGAGGTAAGGCCGTTTTGCTTCCCGGCGTAGAATGTTAGTTCGGATTCACCAGTGTTATACAAGACATTGGCGCCGCCGATGCCCCTTGCGGAAGTAGAGCCAAGAACAGTTTGCGCCGCACCATGACATTTGTTCAGTCGGATGCGCGCCCGCGACGGCCTGCGCCGCCTACCGGTTCGCCCCCGTGAGCGCGGCGCCGAGGCCCACGAAGGTGGCGCCCGCGGCGCGGTTGAACCAGCGCCCGTGCCGGGAGAGCCAGGGGGCGATGCGCTGGGCGAGGCCCGCCAGCAGGAGCTCGTAGACGACCTCCACGGCGACGAAGGTGCCGCCGAACACCGCGAGCTGCACGGCGAAGGGCACCCCCGGCACGATGAATTGCGGCAGGAAGGCCGCAAAGAAGATGAGGCCCTTGGGGTTCGACACGGCGACGAGGAAGCCTTGAGCGAACATGCGCAGGGGCCGCGCCGCGGGCCCGCCCTCCGCCGCAGGTGCCGGAGCGACCACGGGCGCCGGCGCGCGCCACACCCGCACCCCGAGATAGACGAGGTAGGCGGCGCCGATCCACTTGGCGAGGGTGAAGGCCTGCTCGGAGGCCGCCAGCAGCGCCCCCATGCCGGCGAGGGAGGCCGCGATGAGGACGAAGAAGCCGAGCGCCCCGCCCAGCACCGTCGCGACGGTCGGGCGAAAGCCGAAGCAGGCGCCGTGGGTGAGGGAGAGCAGCCCGTTCGGCCCCGGCGTCAGCGACAGCCCCACCGCCGCCGCCAGATAAACCACCCAAAGCTCCGCCGTCATGACCGCCCCCCGCGCAAACCGGTGCCATCCTGCCCGAAGGACGGCGAGGACGCCACCGGGAGGGAGTTGCCCCTCCCCCATGAGGGGAGGGGTCAGGGGTGGGGGTGGCGGCTGAGGTCTGTCCGGAGAAGGTACTGCCGCCACCCCCACCTCCAACTCCTCCCCGGAGATCTCGGCTGTTGCCGAGATCGCCTTGGGGATCACAAGCCGGCAACAGCCGGCTTGCGTGGGGGAGGAGAGACCCGTAGCGCCTCCCGCGTTCCCTGGACCCTCCTTCGAGACGCCGCTGCGCGGCTCCTCAGGATGAGGGTTGGAGGGTGAGAGCGGCGCGGGTCGACACTCTCCTCTCTGTGGGAGAGGGTCGCAGGCGAAGCCTGCCGGGAGAGGGGACGTGGCGCCGCGCTACCCGCTCCCTCCCCTCAGGGGAGGGGTAGGGGTGGGGTATGCCGCGTCAGCGGCAAGCTCATTGAAGCTAGAACTCGCGCTTGCGCGCGATACCCCACCGGCCCGCTTCGCGGGCTACCCCTCCCCTGAGGGGAGGGAGGAGGGTTAGCTTAAGGACGCGTGTTGGTGGCCGCACCCCCTTGTCATTCCGGGGCGCCGCAGGCGAGCCCGACCCGAAGGGCCGCGGAGCGAAACCCATAACCACCGCAGATCGAGAGTTCGCTTGGCGCTGGTGCGCTCTCTTCTGAAACGCTGGTGTTTATGGGTTCCGGGCTCTCGCTCCGCTCGCCCCGGAATGACAACCCAACCCGAGGCGCCTTACACCCACCCCAGACCCCAGATGAGGACCGCACCCGGCCTCACACCACCCCCGTCACGCCCCCCCGCCACCCGCCTCGACCGGCGGCATCTGACCCCGCATGAAGCGGTCTTCCAGGTCGGGGAGGCGGACGCCGCATTTCGGCTCGTACTTGCCCGGCGGGCGCTCCCAGGCGCCGCGGCGGAAGGGGCAGCCGGCCGAGAGGGCGTGGAGGAGGTCGTCGAGGGTGATGTCGGCGCCGAAGCGGGCGGCGAGCCGGGCGAGGCGGTAGCGCCCGCGGCGGTGGGGGCACCAGGGGCACTCGACCCGCACCACCACCTCCGGGTAGCCGGCGAGGGTGAGGGGGCCGTAGCGCCCGTCGTGCAGGGAGAAGCGGGGATGGCCGACCATGACCTACCTCCTCGGATGGCCCGGCCCCAGAGGCGCCTCTGGAGCGCCTGTGGAACGCGCCGCCGCGGGGCCGGTTCAATCTTGACTGTTCGGAACAAAACGTGAACTTGGAGCCTTCGTCAAGCACAGATGCTCCGGGATTCGCGCCATGCACCTCACCCCGCTCGATCACCTCCGCCTGTGGTATGTGGGCCTCGACCGGGAGGCGCAGTTCGACCTCGCCTTCAGCCTCGGAGCGGCGCTCATCGAGGATCTGCGCGGGCGCCGCCTGCGCTCGGAGCGGGACTTCATCGCGGCTCTCGAAGCCTGGCTCGCGCCGGGGGGCTTCGCCCCGCGGATGATCGGCAAGGCGCTCTCCTTCGCGGCCGTGCTGGAGCACGTCTACGCCGACACCCCCGACCCCGCCCGCCGCGCCGTCTGGGAGCGCATCCGCCCCGAATGGCGAAGCCTCCGCGCCCGCCACCTCAACCGCGAGACGGTGGCCGAATGGTCGGCGGCGATGATGGGGGAGGCGGCACCGGCGCGGCGGGCGGCGGTGCATTGAGAGATAATCGTAGACGCCCTGACTTTTAGTCCACGTGTTTTTCCGGCAAGTGGCTTTGGAGACGTTGTACGGCCGAGCCTATCCGTTTAGCTTGGTGCAACCTCAGCTTGTCTCCTTAGTCATGCCGGATTTGAAACAGGCTTTTACCCAAGAGAATCTCGGACGAGCATATCGGTGGATCAGGTCGAGCACCGACGCGCGCTACAAGAGCTTCTTCAGAGACACGTTAGAAGCCTACGCACTGACAAGCGCCGTCAATCTGGAACAGTTGAGAGAAGATCTTCTCTTTGGCCGTTGGCAGCCAAGCCCAGCCAGTAAGGTTTTTGTCCCTAAGCCGAGCGGCCTGCTTCGCACTTACACAATCCTCACGCTTGAGGATCAGTTAGTTTACCAAGCACTCGTCAACTTGATTGCCGAAGCGCTCCAAACCCCAAAGGTCCGAAAGCGCCGCTTCTCAAGCGTTTTCAATCATCTGTATGCCGGTAAGAGCTCCCGATTTTTCCATGTTAGATGGCAAACGGCTCACCGAAAATACAAAAACCGCATCAAATCAGAGATTGCGGACGGTCGACGTTGGGTGGCCGACTTCGATCTGACGGCGTTTTATGACAGCATTGATCATCAGGTTATCGCTCACTTTCTTCGCAGAATGCGGTTCGATAACGACTTCATTAACTTTCTGATTAGCTGCCTCAGCACTTGGACATGTACAACATGGCCCGTGGGTAGGCAGCGCATCTCGCATGGCCATGGCATACCTCAGGGCCCGTTAGCTTCGGGCATGTTGTCGGAAGTTGTGCTCCAGTACTTCGATGAAAGAGCTGGGCGTGGACCTCGAGGTAAAGTCGCCTACCTCAGGTATGTTGATGACATTCGTGTACTGGCTAACGATGAAGTGACCCTGCGTAGACGCCTAGTAGCTTTGGACCTGACCGCAAAGGAGGTCGGCCTGTTCCCGCAATCTGCCAAGACGAGAATACGCCGTGTAGAACGCCCAGAGGATGAGGTTAAGGAGCTCAACAAATATGTCCCGCCTTCCCAAACAGGCTTGATCGATCTAGGTGCTGAGCTGATCGTGCTTTTGAAGCTACGCAACCCGACTGATGCTGATGACTTAAACATTAGGTATTTATTACATCGGACTAAGCCTTCTGCGAAGATCAACAAGTATATTGTTGGCCTATTGAGGAGTCGCCCTCATTACTCGTCCTCGATCAGGACCTACTTATCGCGATACCGCAAATTACCGGGTAAGCTTGATCTCGAAATCCGGCGCTACATCAGTGACGAAAGCCACATCTACCAAACGGTTGTTGCAGATCTTCTAGAAGGGATAGTTCAGCGGGTTCAGCCATCCGTAGAGGTCAACGGCTTTGTCACCAAAGCATTACGAACTAACAAGGTTGGTGGCGTGCCACTTCAGCCCAACCTAAAGCTCGCGCTTATCAAGTATGGTCTTCAGCACGGTATCACGAATTACAGCGAGATCCGGAAAATCATCGAGAAGGAGAGGGATTGGTGGCTAGTTAAGGAGGTTATTTCTACTCTCGACATTCGTCGCTTGGGCCATCCAACTTTCTCGGAGTTGGTGAACATCGCGCTTCGAAACCATAACTCCGAGGTCTGCACGGTATCAATTGGCGCATTGTTCACACAGAACGTAGTTGTCACCGACCAAAGTCTGCTGAGCCGCGACGTTATCCGAAGGCTCGCTACGGCAAAAATTGAAGGTTTCAGCTCCTCTGGTCATTCGGCGATCCCGTATGTGCTTGAGTACTCGTTGCGACTACGTCGAGGCTCCTTTGACTGGGTAAGCTTCTTAGGAACGGAGCATCAGAGTCTTGCGCATCTTGCACTCTCGATGAAACAGAGTTTTGAAACTGACATCGACGCGTATGTCGTGCGCCTGGATGCGTTTTGTGACGGTGTTCTACAACGGTTTAACAAGCTGTTTGATGTTCAAATTGGCAAATCAACCTTTGGAAGCTTGGTCAATTCACCGCCGAAAAGGCTGAAAGTGCTGCTGCCGACAGCGATCGACGGATTTAAGCTACTGCACCAGCTTCGGGGAAAATCTCACACTCCGCACCCTTATAGCCTCAAAACGGGTCAAGCGACGCGTCGTATCAAGCACACCGAGTTCTGGCACATCCGTAAGCGCTTAATGTTGAGCCTTGACGAATTGCAACGAGTAACGGCCCCAATCCTGAAGTTATCTGCGGTTGCAGAACAAAAGGCTGCTTAGCGCGGCGACCCATTGTTGGTCGTTCGACAACGCAGTCTACTCTCCCGCTTAAGGGGCAAGCGCTACCGCCCCTTCCGCCCCTTGTACTTCGGCTTCTGCCCCGCAAACCCTTGCGTTGAGCGCGCCGCCGGGCGTTCGCGCCAGGTGAGGGGGACCTCGCGGTCGGTGCCGGGGCCCATCTCGTCGAGGCCGGGCTTGCGGATGCGGGTGCCCTCGTCCTTCGAGACGCCGCTGCGCGGCTCCTCAGGGTGAGGTCCGGTGCCGTCGGGGGAGGCGGCGGCGCCATTCGCGGCACCACCCCCGTCCCCTCCCCTCAAGGGGGAGGGGGGTTGGTTGGCGGCTCTGCCGTACTTGCGGGTGCCGCCGTAGCGGCCGGCCTCGCGCTCCACGTCGCCCTGGCGGGCCATGGGGTCGTCGCCGAGGAGGAGCTCGGTGGCCTGGAGGCGCTTCAGCTCGTCGCGCAGGCGCGCGGCCTCCTCGAATTCGAGGTTGGCGGCGGCCTCGCGCATGCGCTTTTCGAGATCCGCCAGCACGGCCTTGAGGTTGTGGCCCACCGTGACGTCGGCGAGGCCCGTATCCACCTGCACGTGATCGCGCTCGTAGACGCTCTCCAGGATGTCGCCGATGTTCTTCTTCACGCTCTCGGGCGTGATGCCGTGCTCGGCGTTGTAGGCGAGCTGCTTCTCGCGGCGGCGGTTGGTCTCCGCGATGGCGCGCTCCATGGAGCCCGTCATCTGGTCGGCATAGAGGATGCAGCGGCCCTCCACGTTGCGGGCGGCGCGGCCGATGGTCTGGACGAGGGAGGTTTCCGAGCGCAGGAAGCCCTCCTTGTCGGCATCGAGGATCGCGACGAGGGCGCATTCGGGGATGTCGAGGCCCTCGCGCAGGAGATTGATGCCGATGAGCACGTCGAAGGCGCCGAGGCGAAGATCCCGGATGATCTCGATGCGCTCGATCGTATCGATGTCGGAGTGCATGTAGCGCACCCGCACGCCGTTCTCGTGAAGGTACTCGGTGAGGTCCTCCGCCATGCGCTTGGTCAGCGTGGTGACGAGGGTGCGATAGCCCTTGGCCGCCAGGTCCTTCACCTCGCCGAGGAGGTCGTCCACCTGGGAGCGGGCGGGGCGGATCTCCACCACCGGGTCGACGAGGCCCGTGGGGCGGATGACCTGCTCGACGAAGACGCCGCCGGTCTGCTCCATCTCCCACTTCGCCGGGGTCGCCGAGACGTGCACGGAGGGCGGGCGCATGGCGTCCCATTCCTCGAAGCGCAGGGGCCGGTTGTCCATGCAGGAGGGGAGGCGGAAGCCGTATTCGGCGAGGGTGGCCTTCCGGCGGAAGTCGCCTTTGTACATGGCGCCGATCTGCGGCACCGTCACGTGGCTCTCGTCCGTGAAGACGAGGGCGTTGTCGGGCAGGTATTCGAAGAGCGTCGGGGGCGGCTCGCCGGGTTTTCGGCCCGTGAGGTAGCGCGAATAGTTCTCGATGCCGGCGCAGGAGCCCGTCGCCTCGATCATCTCGATGTCGAAGGTGGTGCGCTGCTCGAGGCGCTGCGCCTCGAGGAACCGGCCCATGCGGGTGAGCTCGATAACGCGGCTTTTAAGCTCGTCCTTGATGCCCTTGATGGCCTGCTGGAGCGTCGGGCGCGGGGTCACGTAGTGGGAGTTGGCGTAGATCTTCACGAACTGGAGGTCGTTCGTCTTCTTGCCGGTGAGCGGGTCAAACTCGACGATGCTCTCGATCTCGTCGCCGAAGAGGCCGATGCGCCAGCCGCGGTCCTCCATGTGGGCGGGCCACAGCTCCACCACATCGCCGCGCACCCGGAACGTGCCGCGGGCGAAATCGCTCTGGATGCGCTTGTACTGCAGGGCGACGAGGTCCGCGAGGAGCTGGCGCTGCTCAATCTTCTCGCCGAGCTTCAGCGAGAACGTCATGGCCGTGTAGGTCTCGACCGAGCCGATGCCGTAGATGCACGACACGGAGGCGACGATGATCACGTCGTCGCGCTCGAGCAGCGCCCGGGTCGCCGCGTGGCGCATCCGGTCGATCTGCTCGTTGATGGAGGATTCCTTCTCGATATAGGTGTCCGACCGGGGCACGTAGGCCTCGGGCTGGTAGTAGTCGTAGTAGGAGACGAAGTACTCCACCGCGTTGTCGGGGAAGAACGACTTGAACTCCCCGTAAAGCTGGGCCGCGAGGGTCTTGTTGGGCGCCAGGATCAGCGCGGGGCGCTGCGTCTCGCTGATCACCTGCGCCATCGTGAAGGTCTTGCCCGAGCCTGTGACGCCAAGAAGCACCTGGTCGCGCTCCTGCCGGCGCACCCCGTCGACGAGCTCCGCGATGGCGGTGGGCTGGTCGCCCGAGGGCTTGAACTCGGAGACGAGCTTGAAGGGGATGCCGCCTTCCGACTTCTCGGGGCGGGGCGGGCGGTGGGGCACCCAGGCCTTGCCGTCCCGAAAGCGCGGGTCGCCCTCGGTGAGGAGCTTGGTGAGGGCGTCGACGGTGGCCGAGACGCCGTCCGCCGCGAAGGAGGCGCCGTCGTCCGGGGTGTCCTGGGCCTCGTCCGGCCCGTCGTCGGCACCCTTGAGGCCGAGCTTCTTCGCCAGCGCCGGGTCCACGTCCGTGACCTGGCCGTGCGCGAAGGTCTCCTGGGCGCGCTCGGCGAACCCTTGCGCCTCCTCGCGCTCCCGGTTCACCGCCGGGTTGAGGAGGTCCGCGAGGTACGTGTCGAGGGGCTTCAGCTCGGGCTTCGAGGCCTTGCCGGTGGACAGCTTCGCCTGCTTCGGCGCCGCCTTGGCCTTCGAGCCGGACTTCTTCTCAGGTGTTTTCGCCATGCCCCCAATATGGCGCGCCGGGGTGCGGGAATAAAGAGTGAACGAGGGCGCAGGGCGGGCTCGGAAGCCTCATTGCCTTCGGTCCCTGATCCGGCGGGACAGCGCATGCGTGGCTGCAGTCTCAGCGATGATCCAAGACTGGCTTGCCGCCACGGGCTCATCCCGACGGCCGGGCATTCCTGCAGCGCCGGGCCATGCAAAGGCAACCCTAGCCCCCCTGCCCGAAACCTGTAATGTGACGGCTCCTGTTCCGGCGTTCCGCCGTCAGCCCGCGAGTCTCCTGTTGAACCCGCCGCTTCCCTGGGCCGTCACGTTCGCCGGCATCCGCTTCGATGCGGAGGAGACCGGTTTGGGGCAGCAGGCTCTGACCGAGCTTCTCGACAACGTGCCGGTGGCGCTCGCGGTGTCGATGGGGCCCGAGCAGCGCTACGTCTTCGCCAACCGGGTGGCGCGGCGCTTCCTCGAGACGCGGGCCGCCGATCCGATCGGGCGGACGGTGTCGGAGGTCATGCGGGAGCTGTTCTCGCCCGCCGTCCAGGAGAAGCGGCAGCGGGTGCTCGACACGGGCGAGCCGGAGGACCTGCCAGGGCTCGCCATGCCCATGGGGGAGGGCCAGGAGCCGAGCTTCTGGGACCTCAAGCTCCTGCCGGTGCGCGATGCGGAGGGGCGGCCGGTCGGCATCCTCACCATCGGGGTCGACGTCACGGCGGAGCTCCAGGCCCGGGCCGAGGCGGAGAACCAGACTCGCGCGACCCAGTACCACGCCCAGCGCCTCGGCCTCGCCATCGAGGCGACGGAGCTCGGCCTGTGGGAATGGGACGCCCAGTCGGGCCGGGTCTTCTGGTCGGAGCGGCAAAAGGAGATCTTCGGCCTCCCGCCCGATGCGGCGGTCACCTTCGAGAGCTGGCGCGAGGCCCTGCATCCCGAGGACCGGGACGCGGTTCTGGAAGCGGTCGGACGCGTCAACGATCCCGGCTCCGGCGGGCGGCTGCGCCTGGAGCACCGGATCCTGCGCCCGTCCGGCGAGGTGCGCTGGCTCCAGGCGAGCGGGCAGATGATCTACGAGAGCGGGGAGGGGCCGAAAAAGCCCCTGCGCCTCCTCGGCACCGTCATCGACATCACGGACCGCAAGCGGGCGGAGGAGGACCGGCAGGTTCTCGTGCGCGAGTTGAACCACCGGGTGAAGAACCTCTTCGCGGTGGCGAGCGGCATGGTCTCGCTCACCGCCCGTTCCGCCACCTCGCCGCAGGAGATGGGTAAGGCCCTGCGGGGCCGCCTCGAAACCTTAGGCCGGGCGCACAGCCTCATCGCGCCGGCGCTCAGTGGGGGCGGGGTGGAGAACCGGTCCGCCGCCATGAACGAATTGGTGCGGGCGGTTCTGGCGCCCTACGAGGAGACAGGCCGCATCACGGCCGAGGGCGAAGCCCTGAAGGTCGGGCCGAACGCCACGACGGCGCTCACCCTCGTTCTGCACGAACTCGCGACGAACGCCCTCAAATACGGCGCCCTCTCGACAGAGGCCGGGCGCCTCGCCATCGCGTGGCGGCTCGACGGCGGCAGCCTCGTCCTCACCTGGGCGGAGAGCGGGGGCCCGGCGGTCGAAGGCGCGCCGGCGACGGAAGGGTTCGGCTCGCAGCTCGCCCGAAAGAGCATCACGGGGCAGCTCGGCGGGCGGATCCATTTCGACTGGCGGCGCGAGGGCCTGAACCTCACGATGACGCTCCCGGTGGACCGGCTGGAGCGGTAGGGGGAAGCGCCGCAGGCGGTGAGCCCGCGGCGCCCTTTTCTGAACGAACTCAGCCCGGAAGCAGGACGCTGTCCACCACGTGGATGACGCCGTTCGACTGCAGCACGTCCGCGATCGTCACCGTCGAGCGGCCGCCCTTGGCGTCCGTCACCGTGAGGCTGCTGCGGCCGTTCTGGCGCACCGTGAGGGTCTCGCCCTGCACGGTCTTGAGGGTGGCGGTGCCGCCGCCCTGCTTCACCTGCATCATGAGGTCGCTCGCGGTGAGCCGGCCCGGCACGACGTGATAGGTGAGGATGCCCGTGAGAGTCTGCTTGTTCTCGGGCTTCACGAGGGTTTCGACCGTGCCCTTGGGCAGCTTGCCGAACGCCTTGTCGGTGGGGGCGAACACCGTGAAGGGACCCTTGGTGCCGAGGGTGTCGACGAGGCCCGCGGCCTTCACGGCGGCGACGAGGGTCTTGTGGTCCTTCGAGTTGACGGCGTTCTCGACGATGGTCTTCGACGGGTACATCGGCGCGCCGCCGACGGTCTTGGTCTTTTCCTGCGCGAGCGCGGGCCCGGCGAGTACGAGAGCGGCGGCGAGGGCAGCGAAACGAAGCTTCATGGCGTCATCCCCTTCCTTGGGTCTGGCAAGGCCGCGCGGCGCCGTTGAGGGCGGGCGGCGAGGGCCGCGTCGCTGCGGCCTTCGAGGGGGCTACACGCCGCGAAAGCCGGCGGATGCAGCCTCACGGAAACGTCAACGCCGGATATTCGCGCGTCAGAGTGCGGTGGTCGCCCGGCCGGTGAGGATCACGTCACCGGTGGGCAGGCCCGTCGGCGAACCGCCCGGCGGCTCGACCGAGATCGCGATGGTGTGGTCGGGGCGGATCCCCGGCAGCCGCGCGAGGTCGAGGGCGAGCGAGCGCGCCTCGCTGACGACGCCGACCGAGATCGGGTTCTGGTTCGGCCCCGGGATCGCCCAGACTTCGAGGGCGCGGCCCGCCGGGATCTGGAAGCCCGCGAGCGGGGTGAGTTCGGCGCGCCCGTCCGCGAAGGCGTTCACCACCGCGGCGGGCTGGTTCTGGCCGGTGAGCAGCACCGCGATCACCACGGGCTCGCGGGCGGCGCGGTTCGCCAGGAGGCCGACGCCGAAGCCGAGCAGCAGCGTCGCGAAGGCGCCCGCCAGACCCGCGGTGCGCCAGAAGGAGAGGCTGCGCCACAAAGCCGTGAAGGCCGAAGCCGGGCTCGGCACGATGAGGGGCGCCGGCGCCGTACGCTCGGCGTCAAGGCCGGCCTCGATGCGGCTCCAGAGCGCGCCGGAGGCGGGGATCGGCGCGGCGGTGTCGTCGAGCTCGGCAAAGCGCGCCTGCCAGGCCGCGAGGGCGGATTGGAAGCCGGGATCGGTCTCGGCGAGGCGCTCGGCCTCGCGCCGCTCGTCGCCTTCGAGAAGGCCGATCACGTGCTCGGCGGCGAGCCTGTCGCGGTCGGCGGGGGCGGGGCTGCCGGCGCTCATGCCATGCACTCCTTGAGCGCGATGAGCGAGCGGCGGATCCAGGACTTCATGGTGCCGAGCGGCACGCCGAGCCGGCCCGCGAGCTCGCCGTGGCTGAGGCCCTCCACATAGGCGAGCAGCACCGCCTTGCGGCGCACGGGCTCGAGGCGCTCGAGGCAGCGCTTGAGGGCGCCCGTATCGGACAGGCGCAGCACCGCCGCCTCGGGATCCTCCTCGGGGGCTTCGAGCCCCATGGGCTCGAAATCCTCAACGAGGTCGGTCCGGTTCTCGCCCCGCAGGATGTTGAGCGCGCGGTTGCGCAGGATGGCGTAGAGCCAGGCGCGGGCCCCGCCCCGGGCGGGATCGAACCCCGCCGCCTTCTGCCAGACCTGGACGAACGTGTCGTGCACCGCTTCCTCCGCCAGCGCCCGCCGGCGCAGGAGCCGGGCGGCGACGCCCAGCATGCGTGAGGCTTCCGCATCATAGACCGCGCGCAGGGCCGCCCGATCGCCTTGCGCCACGCGGCGCAGGGCGTCGTTGAGGTCCGTTGCGGCCGGGGAAGTGAGCTTCCCGAGCGCTCCTTGCACGAGGGTCTCCGTTGTGGAACCCGTTGAGATTACACGGGCTGCGGGCATTTGGATGCAGGTTCTTCAGCAAAATTCACAGGAGCCTGCATCCGGAGCGGAGCCTGGCGGGTAACCGCGTCACCGGCCGTTCGAGCCGGATCCCATTCAGCGGAGAACCCCATGAAGCCCTTCACCCTTGCCGCCGCTCTCCTCGGCACCACCCTTCTCGCCGGCGCCGCCCAGGCCCAGACGGTCGCGGCGCTCGTCGGCGACGACACCATCGCCCTCGTCGACGTGATGGCGAAGAAGGCCGACAAGTCCATGAAGGTGTCCGGCCTGTCCGGCAGGCTGCTCGGCATCGACGTGCGCCCGGCGGACGGCATGCTGTACGGCCTCGTGTCCGACGGCACGATCGTCACCATCGACACCGCCACCGGCAAGGCGACCCAGAAGTCGAAGCTCGACGCCATGCTGGCGGACGGCGTCATGGCCACCGTCGACTTCAATCCCGCGGCGGACCGCCTGCGCATCATCGGCTCGGACGGCTCGAACCTTCGCGCCAACGTGGACGACGGCAAGGTGACGAAGGACGGCCAGCTCAAATTCGCCGAGGCCGACATGCACAAGGGCAAGGCGCCGAAGATCGTCGCCGGCGCCTACACGAACTCGGTTAAGGGCGCCAAGGAGACGGCGCTGTTCGACATCGACGCCACGGGCGCCCTCGTGAAGCAGGCGCCTCCGAACGACGGCGTCCTCAACTCGGTCGGCATGATCGGCATGACCGCCGAGAACGCCGCCTTCGACATCGTGGCGAGCGAGGTGGCCGGGCAGAGCCAGAACACGGGCTGGCTCATGGCGGGCGACACGCTCTACAAGGTCGATCTGGCGAGCGGCAAGGCGACGGCCCACGGCAAGATCGCCGGCGTCGCCGGCCCGGTGCGCGACATCGCGGCTCTCCCCCAGGCCATGTGATCCCGCGGGCCACGCCCTCCTCCATGCCGGGGGAGGGCGACCCTCGCGGGTTTCCCGACGCGCCCTAATCCGCGGGCTTGGGCGGTGCGCCGATGGGGGCGACCTCGTCCGTCATGCCGGCGAGGATCTCGGCGACGTGGCGGACCGCGACCGTCCTGCCGTCGCGGCTGAGCTTGCCGGCCATGTTCATGCAGCAGCCGAGATCCCCCGCCAGCACCGTGCCGGCGCCCGTCGAGGCGATGTTGGCGGCCTTCGCCTCCACGATGGCGTTGGAGATGTCGCCGTACTTCACCGCGAAGGTGCCGCCGAAGCCGCAGCACACGTCGCTCTCCGGCAGCTCGACGAGCTTCAGGCCCTCCACCGTTTCGAGGAGCTTGCGGGGCTGGGTGCGGACGCCGAGCTCGCGCAGGCCCGAGCAGGAATCGTGGTAGGTGACCTCGCCGTCGAAGGCGGCGTCGACGGCGGTCACGCCCATCACGTCGACGAGGAAGCTCGTCAGCTCGTGGGTCTTGGCGGCGAAGGCGTTCGCTCGCGGCAGCCAGTTCGGATCCTCGGCGAAGAGCTCCGGATAATGGGCCTTCACCATCCCGGCGCAGGAGCCCGACGGCGCCACCACGTAATCGACGCCGCGGAAGGCCTCGATCATGCGCTCGGCGAGGTCCCGCGTCGTGCCCCGGTCGCCCGAATTGTAGGCCGGCTGCCCGCAGCAGGTCTGCGCCGGAACCTCGACCCGGCACCCGGCATCCTCGAGGAGCTTGACCGCCGCGAAACCCACGCTCGGGCGCATGAGGTCGACGAGGCAGGTCACGAACAGGCCGACGCGGGGCGATTGGGGCTTTTGGCTCACGGAGTGGGGATCTCTGGTGGGGCGCTTGAGGCATGCACCATGGATCCCGGACCGGGGTCAAGGGGAAGGCGAGGGGAGGAGATGTCTCAGCCGAAGGCCGCGGGCACCGTGCGGACCGGGCGCTAGGCGACGAGGTCGAGGCCCTCGTCCCAGTAGGGCGTGGGGCCGTAGAGACCCTGGAGGAAATCCACGAAGGCGCGCACCTTCTGCTCGAGATGGCGCCGGCTCGGATAGACCGCATGGATGGCGACCCGGCGCGAGCCCGCATAGCCCGGCAGCACGGGCACGAGCCGGCCGCTCTTGAGGTCCGGCGCCGCGTCCCAGGTGGAGCGAAGCGCAATGCCGAGCCCCGCCACCACGGCCTCCCGCACCACCTCGCTCGAATTCGTCCGCAGGGGCCCGTGGAGGCGCACATGGACGATGCCGTCGGGCCCGTCGAGGCGCCACTCGCCGGTGGTGTGGGAGAGGAGCCGGTGGTGGGCGAGGTCCTCGATCCGCTCCGGCCGCCCGTGCCGCGCCAGGTAGCCGGGCGACGCGCACAGGATGCGGTGGTTCGGCGCAAGGCGGCGGGCGACGAGGCTCGAATCCTGGAGATCGGCGATGCGGATCGCCACATCGAAGCCCTCGCCGACGATGTCGACGAAGGCGTCCGAGAGCTGGAGGTCGATGCCGATGGCGGGGTATTGTTCGAGGAACCGGGCCAGGGCCGGGGCGACGTGAAGGCGCCCGAAGGAGGTCGGGGCGGAGACCCGCAAGAGACCCCGCACGGTGTCGCTGCCCCGGGCGACCCAGGCCTCCGCCTCCTCGACGCTGGAGAGGATCGACACCACGCGCTCGTAGAAGCCCTGGCCGGCTTCCGTGAGGGCGAGCTGTCGGGTGGTGCGCTGGAGGAGGCGCACGCCCAGGCGCTCCTCCAGGCGGCGGACGCGCTTCGAGATCACCGCGGGCGAGAGCCCGAGTTCGCGGCCAGCCGCCGACATGGAGCGGGCCGTCACCACGCGGGCGAAGACGTCGAGGTCGCCGAGATGGTCCATGGGCGTGCCATTTGTTCACAAGCGGAAACAATCTTGAGCACGGCGAACGTATTGGAAAAAGTGCCGGAAGGCATCTAGGTTAACGGCACGAGATCCGTCGGCGCGGCGCCGGTGACAGGACCCCAGCATGTCGATCGCATTCCCAAAGCCCGATGAAGCCATTCTGGCCCGCCGCGAGGAGATCCTCGCGGGCCTCGCCCAGCTCGTGCCGGGGGAGGCGCTGATCCGCTCGGAGGACGAGCGCCGCGCCTTCGAGACCGACGCGCTCACGGCCTACCGCCGGATGCCGCTGGCCGTGGTGCTGCCGACCTCGACGCAGCAGGTGGCGGCGGTCATGCGCTTCTGCCACGAGAACGGCGTCAAGGTGGTGCCCCGCGGGGCCGGCACGTCGCTGGCGGGTGGGGCGATCCCGCAGGAGGACGCCATCGTCCTCGGCGTCGCCAAGATGAACCGGGTGATCGACATCGATTTCGCGGGCCGCACGGCAAGGGTCGAGGCCGGCATCACGAACCTTGCCATCTCCCAGGCCGTCGCCCACGAGGGCTTCTTCTACGCGCCCGACCCGTCGAGCCAGCTCGCCTGCACCATCGCCGGGAACATCGCCATGAATTCCGGCGGGGCCCATTGCCTCAAATACGGCGTCACAACCAACAACCTGCTCGGCGTCACCCTGGTAATGCTCGACGGCAGCGTGGTGGAGATCGGCGGCGAGCATCTCGATGCCGCCGGCTACGATCTTCTCGGCCTCGTCACGGGTTCGGAGGGCCAGCTCGGCGTCGTCACGGAGGCGGTGGTGCGGATCCTGCGCGCCGCGGAGGGCGCCCGGCCGGCGCTGATGGGCTTCGAGACCGTCGAGGATGCGGGGGCCTGCGTCGCCGCGATCATCGGCGCGGGGATCATCCCGGTCGCCATGGAGTACATGGATCGGCCCGCGATCAAGATCTGCGAGGCCTTCGCCCATGCGGGCTACCCGCTCGACGTGGAGGCGATGCTCATCATCGAGGTCGAGGGCTCCGATGCCGAGATCGACGACATGCTCCGCCGCATCGTCGCCATCGCCGAGCCGTTCAAGCCCAAGACCCTCAAGGTGTCGCAATCGGAGGCGGAGAGCGCCGCGATCTGGAAGGGCCGCAAGTCGGCCTTCGGCGCCACGGGCCGCATTTCCGACTACATCTGCATGGACGGCACGATCCCGACGGGGCAACTGCCCCTCGTGCTGAGGCGCATCGACGAGATCGTGAAATCCTACGGTCTTGGGGTCGCGAACGTGTTCCATGCGGGCGACGGCAACCTGCATCCGCTGGTGATGTTCGATGCCAACAAGCCCGGCGAGATGGAGAAGGCCGAGAAGGCCGGCGAGGACATCCTGCGCCTGTGCGTCGAGGTGGGCGGCTGCCTCACGGGCGAGCACGGCGTCGGCATCGAGAAGCGCGACCTGATGACGTGCCAGTTCGATCCGGTCGATCTCGAGCAGCAGATGCGCGTCCGCGGCGTCTTCGACCCGCGCTGGCTCCTCAACCCCGCCAAGGTGTTCCCGTTGGACGGCCGGGTGGCGGCGTGAAGGGAGGTTGAGCGATGACGCGTGAACAGATCGACGAAGTGCTGGACCGCGTTCGCACGTGGAGTGAGGAAGAGCAGGAGCGGGCAGCGCTCATGCTGATGATGCTCGAGGAGAGGCGTGGCAACGTCTACGTTCTATCCGACGAGGAGCTTGCCGCGATCGAAGAAGCGGAAGCTGAAGCTGAGCGCGGCGAGTTCGCGACGGATGAAGAGGTGAAGGCTGTTTTTGATCGCTATCGAAATCCATGAAGGTCCGGTTCACTCCACGCGCCGTCAAGGACCTCAACGGCATCTTCGCCCATGTTGCCGCTCACAATCCCGCCGCTGCGGCGCGGCTTGTCGAAAGCATCGAGGCTTCGATCAACACCCTCCGCGATTTTCCGAATCTCGGTCATCCAACCCAGCCGGCAGGACGTCTTGTCCTCACACTGCCTGACGCGCCTTACAGGGTGTTCTATCGACTCGCAGCCCAGGAGGTCCGCATCCTCAACATCCGTCACACCTCCCGCCGTCCTCCGCGTGGCCACTCATGACCCTCCATACCCCCCGCGACGAGACAGAAGCGTCGGCCATCGTGGCGGAAGCCGCCGCGGCGCGTCGTCCGCTCGGCGTCGTCGGCGCCGGCACCAAGGCCGGGATCGGGCGTCCGGCGCAGACGGAGGCGAGCCTGTCCTCCGCCGGCCTCACGGGCGTGACGCTCTACGAGCCCGCCGAACTCGTGATCGCGGCGCGGGCTGGAACGCCCCTCGCCGAGGTGGTGCGCACCCTCGCCGAGCGCGGCCAGGAGCTGCCCTTCGAGCCGATCGACTACCGGGGGCTGCTCGGCACCTCGGGCGAGCCCACGATCGGCGCAGTGGCGGCGGCGAACCTGTCGGGACCCCGCCGGATCATGGCGGGCGCGGCGCGGGACAGCCTCATCGGCGTGCGCTTCGTCAACGGCCGCGGCGAGGCGGTGAAGTCCGGCGGACGGGTGATGAAGAACGTGACGGGGCTCGACCTCGTAAAGCTCATGGCGGGCTCCTGGGGCACCCTCGGCTTCCTCACGGAGGTGACCTTCAAGGTGCTCCCGAAAGCGGAGCGCACGGCGACCCTCGTGCTGCGCGGCCTCGACGACGCCCGCGCCGTGGAGGCCATGAGCCTTGCGCTGGGCTCGCCCTACGAGATCACGGGCGCCGCGCACCTGCCGTCGCCCGAACCCGGCACGGCGCGCACGCTCCTGCGCATCGAGGGATTCTCGTTCTCGGTCGATTACCGGCTCGGCGAATTGCGGCGCCTCCTGAAGCGCTTCGGCCCGGCGGACCTCATCGACGGCCGCGCCGCGGAGAGCCTGTGGCTTACCGTGCGCGACGCGGCGCCGGTGGCCGAGCCCCGCGACCGGGCCGTCTGGCGGGTCTCCACCGGGCCCACCAAGGGACCGGACTTCACCGCCCGCATCGCCCGCTCCATCAACGCGCAATGGTTCTACGATTGGGGCGGCGGCCTCGTCTGGCTCTCGACCGAGCCGACGGGGGATGCGGGCGCGGCAGCGATCCGGGCGGCGCTCCGGGGCGTCGGGGGGCACGCGACCCTCGTGCGTGCGCCCGCCGAGGTGCGGGCGGCCGTCGACGTGTTCGAGCCGCCGGGGGACGCGATCATGCGCGTCACCGCCGGCATCAAGGCGTCCTTCGATCCCGCGGGCGTGCTCAATCCGGGGCGGATGTATGCGGGGGTTTGAACGATGAAGGACTTCGCAGAACTGTTAGCTGCCGCCGTAGGCCTATGCTGGGTAGGAATAGCCGGCTTTGTTGTCTGGCGAATACTGCCGCATCTGGACAAACTTCTCACCAATCCGAACTTGAATATCAAGATCGGGCAGATGGAAATCAGTGTGAAAGAAGCGACGGAATCGCTTCGAACGCAAGTTGTAGACTTGCAAGAAAAATTCGAAGCGTTGAGGGGGAGAGTTGAGGGCGAGGCGAAAGGGGTAGTTGCACCTATGGCACCTGCTGCTGCGTCAGGCAGAAGATGCATCTGGGTCGACGATGAGCCTAATAACAATGCTCTGCTCGTTGATAAGCTTTCATCTGACGGCTTTGAGATTGAGATCGCGACTTCAACAAGCGATGCCCTTCAACGTCTGAACGACGGTCGCTTCGACCTCGTTATCTCCGATATGGGTCGCAGGGAGCCGGGTAAGCGCTATGTTCCGGATGCTGGACTCGATCTGCTGAAATCGATGCAGGCGTATGGATTGGAAATCCCGCTGGTTTTCTACACCAGCCGGCCATCCGTCGAACGGTTTGGCTCGCGAGCAATACAGGCTGGCGCAAGAGCAATCACTGCGTCGCCGCTCGAACTCTATCGTGCCGTAAACGAGATCATCACGAGCTGAGATGCAAACCAACTTCGCCCCCGAACAGCTTGCCGACGCCGCCATGGCGAGTTCGGAGAAGATCCTCCGGACCTGCGTCCATTGCGGCTTTTGCACCGCCACCTGCCCGACCTACCTCCTCCTCGGCGACGAGCTCGACAGCCCGCGCGGGCGCATCTACCTCATCAAGGACATGCTCGAAGGCGGCAAGCCCGCCACGCCCGAGGTGGTCAAGCACATCGACCGCTGCCTCTCGTGCCTGTCCTGCATGACGACCTGCCCGTCGGGCGTGCACTACATGCACCTCGTCGACCATGCGCGAAGCTACATCGAGGCCACCTACAAGCGCCCCTGGCACGACCGCCTCCTGCGCGAGGTGCTGGCGCGGGTGCTGCCCTATCCGATGCGCTTTCGCCTCGCCCTCGCAGGGGCGATGGCGGCCAAGCCCTTCCGGCGGCTCATCGGGCGCCTGCCGCAGCTCGGCTCCAGGCTCGAGGCGATGATCGACCTTGCCCCCGCGCGCATGCCGGGCCGATCCCCGTTCAGCCGCCCCGGCACCCACAAGGCGGCGGGCCGCCGGCGCGGGCGGGTGGCGATTCTCTCGGGCTGCGCCCAGCCCGTGCTGAAGCCCGGCTTCAACGAGGCCGCGATCCGGCTGCTCAACCGGCACGGCATCGAGGTGGTGCTGCCCAAGGGCGAGGGCTGCTGCGGCGCCCTCGTGCACCATATGGGCCGCGACGCCGAGGGCCACGCCTTCGCCAAGCGCAACATCGATGCCTGGATCCGGGAGATGGACGGGGCGGGCCTCGACGCCATCGTCATCACGGCCTCGGGCTGCGGCACGACGATCAAGGATTACGGCTTCATGTTCCGGGACGACCCGGCCTATGCCGACAAGGCGCGCCGCGTCTCCGAGATCGCCAAGGACGTGACCGAGTTCGTGCTGACCTTGAAGCTGATGGAGCCGGTGCGGGAGAGCGACCTCGTGGTGGCCTACCACTCCGCCTGCTCGATGCAGCACGGGCAGCAGATCCGCACCGAGCCGAAGACGCTGCTGAAGCAGGCGGGCTTCACCGTGAAGGACGTGCCCGAGGGCCATATCTGCTGCGGCTCGGCCGGCACCTACAACCTGCTGCAGCCCGAGATCGCGGCGCAGCTGCGGGCCCGCAAGGTGGCCAATATCGAGCGCACCAGGCCCGACCTCATCGCCACCGGCAATATCGGCTGCATGACGCAGATCGGGCGGGGCACGGACATCCCCATCGTGCACACCGTGGAGTTGCTCGACTGGGCGACGGGCGGTCCGGAGCCGGCGGCGTTGCGGAATGTGACACAAAGAAGCCACAGTTCGACGCAGCCGCAGGTTGCCGCTGCGTCATAAAAAGCCAAAGCGCTTCAAGGCGGGCCCCCGGCTGAATTAACCTTAGCCGAATCGGAGAGCTGGGCTGGGGGCCCGAGCGATGACCAAACCATGGGCGACGTTAAAAAGGCGTTTCGGCAAGGCTGACGAGGAGGGTTTCGAGGAGGAGCTGCGGCTTCCGCCGGCGGGTTCCTTCGCGCCGCTGATGCAGGAGCCGGCGCCGCCGGCACCCGCCATGCCGGCGCCGGTGATGCCGGTCGTGCGGCCCACCCTGCCGATGGCCCAGCAGGCGGTTCAGCCGCCCGCCGCACCGCCGCAGCAGCCTGCGCCGGCACAGCCCATCCAGGCGCCTCCCGTGCAGGCGCCTCCCGTGCAGGCCAGCGAGCCGCCGCCGCCCGCTCCCGCGCGCCAGAACGGCCTCCTCGACACGGTGGGTCAGAAGAACGAACTCATTCGCGTGCGCTTTGCCAACCTCGTCGACCGGCTCGACGAGATCCGCTCGCTGCGCGACGATTTCCAGGCGCTCTCTGAACCGGTCTTCGATCTCGTCGCCTCCTACCCGCAGGTGCAGTCGCGGCTCCTCGAGGCCGAAGCGGTCCTGCGGCAGGAGCAGGACACGGTGTCGACGCTCCGCCGCGAGCTTACGGACGTCACGGCGCTTCAGGCGAAGACCGCTGACGAGCTCTCCGGCGCGCTCTCGCAGCTCCGCAAGGCCGAGGGCCGGGTGCGCGAGCAGGAGGCCGCGATCGAGGATCTGCGCCTCAACCTGAAGGATCGGGAGGCCATGGCCGCCGATCTCGAGAACCAGCTCACCATCGAGAGCGAGCGCGCCCGCTCGGTCACGGAAGAGAACCACGCCCTGCGCCTCGAAGCGCAGGAGGCCGACCAGGCCGTCGCCCGGGCCGAGCGCGAGCTCATCGAGACCCGCGAGCGCACGGGCCTTCTCGACCATGAGGTCAAGCGCCTGCAACGGGTGACGGAGGAGCAGAATTTTCGCCTCTCCGGCTCCTTGAAGCGCCAGACCGAGGTGGAGCAGCAGTTCGAGGTCGCCCGCCAGCGCGTGACCGAGCTCGAATCGAAGCTCATGGCCGAGCAGACGGCTCGCCAGCGCGCCGAGACCCTCGTCGAGCAGGAGCGCTCCTCCCATCGGGCGGACCTGTCGAGCATCGACCTCAAGATGGAGGGCCTGACCTCGCGCCTGATGGCGACGGACAAGATCCTCGCCCACACCCGGGACCAGCTGCGCGACAAGAACGAGGCGCTGCGCTCCATCGAGCGGGTGCTGAAGGAGACCGCCATCGAGAAGAACACCCTCGACCGGCGCCTCGCCGCCACGCAGCAGGAGATGGAGCGCCAGGTCGGCCTCGTCACCGAACTGCAGCGCTCCCGCATGGAGATGCAGGAGCGGATGGAGATGCTGAACAAGGCTTTCGCGGCGAAGGACTTCCAGATCGAGAGCGCCGACAACAAGATGGCGACCCTCACCGAGCGCATGGAGCAGATGGCCAAGCGCTTCGAGCAGGAGCGCAACGCCCTCGAGGCGGTGAACCGCCGCCTCACGGAAGAGCTCCAGAACGAGAAGGCCGAGCGCTCCATGCTGCAGGGCGCCCTGGAGATCGCCCGCGAGAGCCGCGCCAAGATCCAGAACAAATACGTGTCCCTGCGCAAGAAAACGCGCCTCGACACGGCGGAGGACGAGGGCGCCCCGGCCATCGAGGACGAGTTCGCGGATTTCGGCCTTCTGAAGATGGCGCCGGCTGCGGAGTGACCCTCCGGCCCGGAAAGAAGGAGCCCCGCCACCACGCGGGGCTTTTTCGTTTTTGGAAAGAGTGATCCTCCGGCACCTCCTCTTCCCGCATAAGCGGCCTGCGCCACAATAGGGCTGATCCTGAAGGGAGGACGCTCCATGAGTGCACAAGCCGCCGCGCCGCAGAAGGGCGGGGCCGTCGTCAACGGTCCCATGCAGAACCGCTTCGACGAGATCCTGACCGCCGAAGCCCTCGATTTCCTCGCCGACCTGCACCGCCGCTTCGACGCGACGCGCCGGCGGCTCCTCGCCCTGCGCACGGAGCGCCAGAAGCGCCTCGATGCGGGCGACCTGCCGGACTTCCTGCCCGACACCAAGCACATCCGCGAGGGGGACTGGACCGTCGCCCCGATCCCCGCCGACCTCCAAGACCGCCGCGTGGAGATTACCGGCCCGGTCGACCGCAAGATGATCATCAACGCCCTCAATTGCGGGGCGAAGATGTTCATGGCGGATTTCGAGGACGCCTCGTCGCCCACCTGGACCAACATGGTCGAGGGCCAGATCAACCTGCGCGACCGCTGGCAGGACCGGATCGACTTCACGGACCCGTCGAACGGCAAGAGCTACAAGCTGTCCGACAAGCCGGCGACCCTCCTCGTGCGCCCGCGCGGCTGGCACCTCCTGGAGGAGCACGTGACGGTGGACGGGGAGCCGATGTCGGGCTCGCTCTTCGATTTCGGTCTCTACGTGTTCCACAACGCGAGGGCGATGGTGGGCAAGGGCGTGACGCCCGCCTTCTACCTCCCCAAGATGGAGAGCCACCTCGAGGCTCGCCTGTGGAACGACGCCTTCACGCATGCGGAGGAGCGCCTCGGCCTGCAGAAGGGCACGTTCCGCGCCACGGTGCTCATCGAGACCCTGCCGGCGGCCTTCGAGATGGACGAGATCCTCTATGAGATGCGCGACCACATCGCGGGTCTCAATTGCGGGCGCTGGGACTACATCTTCTCGTTCGTCAAGCGCCTCGGCAAGAACCGCCGCTTCCTCACCCCCGACCGCTCCGCCATGGTGATGGGCAAGGCGTTCCTCGGCGCCTATTCGCTCCTCGTGATCAAGACCTGCCACAAGCGCGGGGCCTTCGCGATGGGCGGCATGGCGGCCCAGATCCCGGTGAAGAACAATCCGGCCGCCAACGAGGCCGCCTTCGCCAAGGTGCGCGCCGACAAGGAGCGCGAGGCGGGCGATGGGCATGACGGCACCTGGGTGGCGCATCCCGATCTCGTGCCGGTGGCCATGGAGGTGTTCGACCGCCTGATGCCCGGGCCGAACCAGCTCGCCAAGCGGCGCGAGGACGTCGCCGTCACCCGCGACCAGCTCCTCGAGGTCCATCCGGGCGTGCGCACGGAGGCGGGCCTTCGCGAGAACATCCGCGTCGGCGTGCAGTACATCGAGGCCTGGCTGCGGGGCCGCGGGGCGGTGCCGCTCTACAACCTCATGGAGGATGCGGCGACGGCGGAGATCTCCCGCGCCCAGGTCTGGCAATGGCTCTATCACGGCGCCGACCTCGACGACGGCCGCACCGTGACGCCGGACCTCTTCCGCCAGGTCATGGACGACGAGATGGCGAAGGTGCGCGAGGCCATCGGCCCCGAGGTCTACGACGGCGGCCGGTTCCCCGAAGCCGTTCGGCTCTTCGCCGAGATGTCCCTCGCCAAGGAGTTCGAGGAGTTCCTCACCTTGCCGGCTTACAAGCTGCTCGGCTGAACGCCCTGATGAGGACGTGATTTCGCCCGCCGGGGACCCCTCCGGCGGGCTCGTCGTTTCCCCTCTGGCATCGGCGCGAGGCCTTCCCCATCTCACAGCGTGGCAGGGCGGGGGCCCAGAGGAGGTTTGATCCCATGAACGATCAGGAACGCCAGGTCATCGACGACATCTTCCGGCGGCTCGAGCAGGTGGCGAACCAGCCGCGCGATCCCGAGACCGAGCGGTACATCGCCGAGAAGCTCCGCCGTCAGCCCTACGCGCCCTACGCCATGGCGCAGGCCGTCTACGTGCAGGAGCAGGCGCTCGCGAACCTCAACGCCGAAGTCGAACACCTGCGCGCCGAGCGCCATCGCCAGCCGCAGGGCGGGGGCGGGTTCCTGTCGGGCCTCTTCGGCGGCGGATCGCGCGCGCCCGAGCCCCCGCGCGGCGGCTCCCCGTGGGGCCGGCCCGCCGGCCAGCCGATGCAGCAGCAGCCCTACGGCATGCCGCATCAGGGCCACGGCATGGGCCATCAGGGCCACGGCATGGCGCCCGGGATGGGCGCCGGCCCCTGGGGCATGCAGCGGGGCGGCGGAGGCGGCTTCCTCCAGAGCGCCATGGCGACCGCCGCGGGCGTCGCCGGCGGCGTCATGATCGCGAACGCCCTGTCGAGCGCCTTCGGCGGCGCGGATCCGGCCGCCGCGGCCGGGGACGCGGCGAACTCCCTGGCGGGCCTCGGCGGCGAGCAGGCCGCAGGGGCGGGCGACCAGGCCGGCATCACGGACGGCCTCTACCAGGACGCCTCAGCGCAGGACGCGGATTACGGCGGCGACGGCGGGGACGGGGGCGACTGGGCCTGAAGGCGCGCACCCTCTCCAAGTGACAAGCGAAAGGGGGCCGGCGGGCCCTCTTTTTTGTATCCGGGCGGCAGGCGCGGACGGTTGCCCCGCGCCGGAGCCCGCCTCAGATCACCACCACCCTCGTTCCGACGCGCACGCGCTCGTAAAGGTCGACCACGTCCTCGTTCATCATGCGGATGCAGCCCGACGAGACCGCGCGGCCGATGGTGTGGGGCTCGTTCGTGCCGTGGATGCGGTAGAGCGAGGAGCCGAGATAGAGGGCGCGCGCGCCCAGCGGATTGTCGGGGCCGCCTTCCATGAAGCGCGGAAGGTCCGGACGGCGCTTCAGCATCTCGGCCGGCGGGCGCCAGTCCGGCCATTCCCGCTTCATCGAGACCGTCTTGACGCCGGCCCAGGAGAAGCCCGGACGCCCGACGCCGATCCCGTAGCGGATCGCGCGGCCGCCCTCCTGCACGAGGTAGAGAAACTTGCGGGGCGTATCGACCACGATCGTGCCGGGCTTGTGGGGGCCGTCGTAGCGCACGACCTGCCGGTGGTATTTCGGGTCGACGGCGATGCCGAGCCCTTCCTCCTCGGGCTCGAAGGCGTAGGACGGCGGCAGGGCCGCCACGGCGCCCCGGGTGCCCCGGCGCGGGCGCACCTCCAGGGGCTCCCCCGTATAGGGGTCGACCGGCACCGGACGGTAGCTGCGGTGGTAGGGTCCGGGATCCCGGCCCGTCATTAGCATCTCGATGAACCCGCCGCCCATGGGCGGTTCCTCGTCGATCTCCACCTCGCCGGGGAAGAACCGGCGCGGCTGCGCGTCGGCGCTGAAGGGGGCGGCGAACACCGCGAGGGCTGACGCGATGAGAAGAAAGCGCATGGCAGTCGTTCCGAACCAAACAAGCTCTAGGGCAGATTTCTTGACTGAAGGGTGAATCGGACGTGAATGGGGCAAGGATCGCCCGGAAAACCGCCGTTCCGGGCGGGGCATGCCGGGGCGGCGGCACGCATTTGACAGGCATTCTCCGTGCTTTCGCCGGTCTCGTTTAAGAACTCGCAAGGGTTTGGCGCCATGCTCACCGTGACATCCAGAATGGATCACCCATGGCCGCTACCGCCAAACGCTACCGCATCGAAGACAGCCTCCGCGCCGAGCCCGTGACCGGGGGGCCGAGCGTCGTTCCCGTCAACGACGAGCAGATCGGCCAGATCCTCGCCACCGTCCAGGAATTGCGCGCCTTCCTCGATCCGACCCAGCGGGCCGCGAGCGACATCGTCGACGCCTACCGGCGCGAGGTCCAGGAGGTCTACCAACTCAAAGCCGAGATCGACGCCATGAAGGCGGCGATCACCTCGACCAAGCTCGAGATCGCCTCGCTCCACCGCTCCGAGAGCGAGGGCAAGGGCATGCGCCGGGTGGCCGGCGAGCTCGACGCGGTGGTAGGCGCCACGGAGGCGGCCGCCACCACGATCCTCAACGCCGTCGAGGACATCGAGACGCAGGCCAACATGCTGCGGGCCGCCGGCATCGGCACGGGCAGCAGCGATCCGGTCGGCACGATCCTCGACCGCGTCGTGACCATGTACGAGGCCTGCAACTTCCAGGACCTCACGGGCCAGCGCATCTCCAAGATCGTCGGCGTGATGAAGTTCGTGGAGGAGCGCCTCGACCGGGTGATCGACGTGTGGGGCGGCCTCGACGCCTTCAAGGAACTCGCCGAGCAGGCCGGAAACGAGGTCGACCACGAGCGCTCCCTCCTCAACGGGCCGAAGCTCGAAGAGGATGTGGGCCACGTCGACCAGACGGATATCGACGCCCTCTTCGACTGACCGCACGGCGGACCTCGCGATTGAGGTCTCGCCCGGATGTGTTATCGGGGCGGTCGAGGGAGACCGCCCATGACCACGTCAGATGCCGCCGTCTCGGAAGCCGAGCGCGACGCGCGCCACGCCGAGAAGATGAAGAAGCGGCAGGCCGCCCGCGAGAAGATCCAGGCGACGAAGACGATCGAGAAGGGGCTTCTCATCGTCAACACCGGAAAAGGCAAGGGCAAGTCGACCGCCGCCCTCGGCCTCATCCTGCGCGCCGCCGGCCACGGCATGCGGGTCGCCTTCGTTCAGTTCGTCAAGGGCAGCTGGGACACCGGCGAGCGGCACGCCCTCGAGCGTTTTTCCGATCTCGTCACCCACCGGGTCATGGGCGAGGGCTTCACCTGGGACACCCAGGACCGCGGGCGCGACGTGGCGGCGGCCCGGGCCGCCTGGGAGCAGGCGCTCGCCTTCATCCACGACGAGGAGCACGCGCTCGTCATCCTCGACGAACTCAATATCGTGCTGCGCTACGATTACCTGCCGGTGGACGAGATCGTGGAGGGCCTGCGCGCCCGTCCGGCCATGAAGCACGTGGTGGTGACGGGTCGCAACGCCCCTGACGCCCTCGTCGAGGCGGCGGATCTCGTCACCTCCATGGAGCAGGTGAAGCACCCCTACCGGGACGGCGTGAAGGCGCAGAAGGGCATCGAGTTCTAAGGCCGCGCCCGTCGTCATCTCCTGTCGCGAGACCATCATGCTGTTCGGACCCGCCCTCCGGGCCACCGCGGGCATCGCCCTCCTGGCCGTCATGGACGCCGTCATCAAGGGCATGGCCGGGCACTATCCCGTCCTCCAGGTGACCTTCATGAGGTTCATCGCCGGGTCGATCATCGTCTCGGCGGTGGTGCTCGCCATGCGGCCCGGCTGGCCGTCCCGCGAGACCGTGGTGGCGAACAGCATGCGCTCCGTGGTGGCGGTCTGCACGGCGACGAGCTTCTTCTACGCCTTAAGCCAGCTGCCCCTCGCCGAGACCCTGGTCCTCTCGTTCCTGGCGCCCACCTTCGTCGCCCTGTTCGGGCTCCTGCTCCTGAAGGAGCGGGTGGACGGGCGCATCGTGGCGGCGCTCGCCGTCGGCTTCGTCGGCACTCTCGTGGTCGTGCTGGGGGGCGGGGGCGAGGAGGGCGGGGTCCGGACCTGGACCGGCATCGCCGCGGCGCTCGCATCGGCGGTGCTCTATGCGCTCTCCGTCGTGCTCCTGCGGCAGCGGGCCCAGCGGGACAAGTTCCTGCACATCGTGATCTTCCAGAATGTGGGCCCGATGATCCTGGTCTCACCGTTCGGCCTCGCCGTTTGGGAGCCGCCCGCGGCGCACCACCTCGCCTGGTTCGGCCTCATGGGCGTGCTCGGGGTCTCGGGCCACATGCTCCTCACCTCGGCCTTCGCGAAAGCCGAGGCGGCGCGCCTCGCGCCCCTCGAATACACGGCGCTTATCTGGGCGGGGCTCATCGGCTACGCGGTCTTCGACGAGATCCCGACCCTCGCGACCTTCCTCGGCGGCGCCCTGATCATCGGAGCGGCGCTCCTCACCTCACGGCGGTAGGCGGCGGAGCCTATACCCATGAGCATCCGACGGATCGGCCCGACTGCGCCAACGTTTAAGCCGCCCGGCTCACCCGCGCGCCCATGTCCATGATCATGCAGGTCTCGGTCCCATGCGCCAGGAGCCGGCCGGCGGCGTCGACGAGGCGGCCCTCGGAGGTGGCGATGGTGCCGCCCCGGTGGATGACGGTCGCTTCGCAGGTCACCTCGCCGGTTTCGGGCATGATGGTGCGGACGAAATTGAGCTTCATCTCGACCGTCGTGTAAGCCTGCCCGGCCTTCAGCGTCGTCTGCACGGCGCAGGCCATGGCGCTGTCGAGGATAGCCGATGTCCAGCCGCCATGGATCGTGCCGATCGGGTTGAAGTAATCTGCGCTCGGCGTGCCCTTGAAGACGACCCGGTTCTCCTCCGCCTCCGTGAGATAGACGCCGGTGGAGCGGGAGAAGGGTGGGGCGGGATAACGGCCGCTGATGAGGCCGCGCAGGAAGTCGAGCCCCGGCTCGGAGAGAAGCACGTCCTTCGACACCACCCCGTAAGCCCTGTCCATCGCCGTCTCCTGTGCGTGTATCTACACGTTAGAAGGCCGTCGCCGGAATGGCAAGGGTGCCTTCAGCGGGCGTAGACGGCCTTGCGCAACGACCGCATGGCCTGCCTGACGCCGTCCGGGTCGGCGTCGGCAAGGCGCTCCTCCAGCCGGCGCTGCGCCTGCTCCCAGCGCGGGATGGCAGCCTCCAGCACGGCGCGGCCGGCCGGCGTCAGCCGGTGGCGCTGGCCGCGCCCGTCGCCGGGAGCGGGCTCGATCCAGCCCTTGTCGACGAGGGTCTTGAGGTTGCGCACGAGGGTGGTGCGCTCAAGCCCGAGCCGTTCGGCCAGCGCCGTCTCCGACAGAGTGGCGCCGTGCCCGATGGAGCCCAGAATGCCGAATTGCGGGATCTTGAGCCCTAAGGGACGAAGGGCCGAATCGTAGGCGCGGCTCAGGATCCGGGCCGTCATCCGGGCATGGAGGGCAAAGCAGGCCTTGCCGATGGCATCGAGATCGGTCATCACCCCGATTGTCCCCGTCGCCGACCTCCGGTCAACCACGGATCTCGGGGCCTCCCTTCTTGACACCCGGAACCCGCCCGCTTATCTCGCCGCAAGCTTTAGCACTCCTGACCAGACAGTGCTAACAGCCCGCAAGCCGGAGGCGGCGCCTGACGCCGCCCGTCAACACAAGGGAAGCTCTATGAATTTCCGTCCGCTGCACGACCGTGTCGTCGTCCGCCGCATCGATGCGGAGGAGAAGACCAAGGGGGGGATCATCATCCCGGACACCGCGAAGGAAAAGCCGCAAGAGGGCGAGATCGTCGCCGTCGGCCCCGGCGCCCGCGACGAGAGC
>DASZBD010000023.1:0-7797 GCA_035944475.1 Microvirga sp. | reverse complement strand
AGATGGTGATGCCGGGCGACAACGTGACGATGGAAGTGACGCTGATCGTGCCGATCGCCATGGAGGAGAAGCTGCGCTTTGCCATCCGGGAAGGCGGCCGCACCGTGGGCGCCGGCGTCGTCGCCCAGGTGATGGATTAATGAGTTCCGGGCGGCGGTTCGCCGCCGCCCGTCGACCGCCGGAGGAGTGTAGCTCAATCGGCTAGAGCACCGGTCTCCAAAACCGGGGGTTGGGGGTTCGAGTCCCTCCACTCCTGCCAGCGGGTCGACAAGGCGGGCGTTTTGCTTTATGCGGGCGCCCAACATCCAGGTTTCAAGGCAGGTGGCGCGGGGCAAAGATGCTCCGCGCCCCTGTCGATTTGGCTTGGAGCATGATCCTGAAAAATCGCGGTTTTTCGAAACGGGTCGTGCGCCAGCAATGCAACGAGCGGTCGGGAGCGGGCTCGCCTACGGTTGAGGCGGGCAGGCTCGCAGGCTCTCACAGAGGACGCTCGGCCTGAGGCGGCGGGAGACAGGCTCCCGCCACCGGAGGCCGGAGGGCGATATCGCACATGGCAAAGACGAACCCGTTCGAGTTCCTGCAGCAGGTCCGCTCGGAAGGCGCGAAGGTCACGTGGCCCACGCGCAAGGAGACCCTCATCACCACCGCCATGGTGTTCGTGATGGTGATCCTCGCGAGCGTGTTCTTCTTCGTGGTCGACCAGATCCTCGGCTGGGGCGTGCGCACGGTCCTCGGGCTCGGCGGTTAAGGAAACGGAACGATGGCGAAGCGCTGGTATATCGTCCACGCTTACTCGAACTTCGAGAACAAGGTCGCCCAGTCGATCAAGGATCAGGCTGCCCAGCGCAACCTGCTCGAGAAGTTCGACGAGGTGATGGTCCCCACCGAGAAGGTGGTCGAGGTGCGCCGGGGCCGGAAGGTCGATGCGGAGCGCAAGTTCTTCCCGGGCTACGTGCTCGTGAAGTGCGATCTCACGGACGAGGTCTACCACCTCATCAAGAACACCCCGAAGGTGACCGGCTTCCTCGGCGCCGACAAGGCCAAGCCCGTTCCGATCCCGGATGCGGAAGCCGAGCGGATCAAGGGCCAGGTGGCCGAGGGCGTCGACCGGCCCAAGCCCTCCATCGCCTTCGAGATCGGCGAGCAGGTTCGCGTGGCGGACGGCCCCTTCGCGTCGTTCAACGGCGTGGTCGAGGAGGTCGACGAGGGCCGCGCCCGCCTGAAGGTCGCCGTGTCCATCTTCGGCCGCGCCACGCCGGTCGAACTCGAATACGGTCAGGTCGAGAAGGTCTGACCGTCGGCGGGTGGCCCTCAAGCCATCCGCCCCAAGCCGCGGGAGGCACGCCCGGTCGCCAGCCGGGGAAACAACGGGCCGCACCGCGATCTGCAACCGCCACAAGCCTGGTTGGCACCGGGCGCGTGGTCCATTGGGGAGCAGTCCCATGGCTAAGAAGATTGCGGGCTACATCAAGCTCCAGGTGCCCGCCGGCGCAGCGAATCCCTCGCCGCCGATCGGTCCCGCGCTCGGTCAGCGCGGCCTCAACATCATGGAATTCTGCAAGGCCTTCAACGCGAAGACCGCGCAGATCGAGAAGGGTACGCCGATCCCGGTGATCATCACCGCCTATCAGGACCGGTCCTTCACCTTCGACATGAAGCAGCCGCCCGTGTCCTTCTTCCTCAAGAAGGCCGCGAACCTGAAGATCGGCAAGAAGCCGGCTTCGGGTTCGAAGACCCCCGGGAAGGGCGCGCCGGCCGGCCGCGTCACCGAGGCTCAGCTTCGTGAGATCGCCGAGAAGAAGATGCAGGATCTCAACTGCGATTCGGTCGATTCGGCCGTCGCCATGATCCGCGGTTCCGCGCGGGCCATGGGTCTTGAGATCGTCGGTTAAGGGAGGGCAGCACGATGGCTACGAAGGAAGGTAAGCGCATCCGTTCCGCCCGCGAGGGCATCGAGATTGCGAAGCTCTACCCCATCGCCGACGCGGTGAAGCTGGTGAAGGAGCGCGCCAAGGCGAAGTTCGACGAGACGATCGAGGTTTCGATGAACCTCGGCGTCGATCCGCGCCACGCGGACCAGATGGTCCGCGGCGTCTGCAACCTGCCGAACGGCTCGGGCCGTACGGTCCGCGTGGCGGTGTTCGCCCGCGGCCCGAAGGCGGACGAGGCCCGCGCGGCCGGTGCCGACATCGTGGGCGCCGAGGACCTCTTCGAGACGGTCAACGGCGGCACCATCGATTTCGACCGCTGCATCGCGACCCCCGACATGATGCCCCTGGTGGGCCGTCTCGGTAAGGTGCTCGGCCCGCGCGGCCTGATGCCGAACCCGAAGGTCGGAACCGTCACCATGGACGTGAAGGGCGCCGTCGGCGCCGCCAAGGGCGGTGCGGTCGAGTTCCGCGTCGAGAAGGCGGGCATCGTCCATGCCGGGATCGGCAAGGCCTCGTTCGACGAGGGCAAGCTCGTCGAGAACATCCGCGCCTTCGCGGACGCGGTCGCCAAGGCGAAGCCCACGGGCGCCAAGGGCACCTACATCCAGCGCGTGGCGATCTCCTCGACCATGGGCCCGGGCGTCAAGGTCGACCCGTCGAGCGTGTTGGGCGCCTGAGGCACCCCCGAAACGACACCGAGAAGCCCGGCCCCGCGCCGGGCTTTTCTTTAGGCGGGCCGAAGACGAGGTCCGAACCTTCGTACTGCCACGGTGCTTGAACGATCGGGCTTCATCCCCACCTATGCGGGCCGGGGTTCCGGAACGTCAGAAAATCGCCGGAGGCCTCTTGGCAGGTCCGACAAAAGAGTCTATGGACCCCGTTCGAGTTTCCAAAATGTGTTGAAGTTGCGCAACAGCGCGGCTTCACCTCAGGATCCGCCCCGGTAATGGGGCGGTGACAAGCCGGCGGGTTGAAGGGTTCCTTCGGCCCGGTCCGGCTATGTCCTGTCCGAGACTGCAGGCGCCGGCCCGGGTTCGTCCCGCCGGCTTAAGCCGAAAGGGCCTGCATAGACGGGGAAGGCCGAATTGCCCTCGCTAACGCGGGGGCCATGCATTCGGTTCGAACCATCTCGCCCTGCTCGTCCGCCGGACGGGCCTGGGGGACAGGGCTTGCGAGAGCGTCGCTCAAGACGGCTCGAGGCGCAAGCCGCGGGCCCGTTGGGCGACAGGTGCAACCGGCGGACATCCGTCCGCCAACCGGAGAGAGCCCAGTGGATAGAGCAGCAAAACGCGAGCTCGTCTCGACGCTCAACGACGTGTTCGCGAACACGAGCGTGGTCGTCGTGGCCCACTACAAGGGCCTCACGGTCGCCGACATGCAGAAGCTGCGCACGCAGATGAAGCAGGCCGGCGCCACCGTGAAGGTCGCCAAGAACCGGCTCGCCAAGATCGCTCTCGAAGGCACGGACGTCGCGTCCATCTCGGGCCTCATGAAAGGTCCGACCCTGATCGCTTACTCGAGCGATCCGGTCGCGGCGGCCAAGGTCGCAGTCGACTTCTCCAAGGCGAACGACAAGCTCGTGATCCTCGGCGGAGCCATGGGTGCGACCGCTCTGAACGTGGACGGCGTCAAGGCACTTGCCACGCTGCCGTCCCTCGACGAACTGCGCGCCAAGCTGGTCGGCCTCATTCAGGCCCCGGCGACTAAGGTCGCTCAGCTCGCCAATGCGCCGGCGGCGAAGCTCGCCCGCGTGTTCGGAGCCTATGCCAAGACAGGCGAAGCGGCGTGAGGCCGTAACCCTCAACCTCAACGTTCGAACCGAAATCAAGGAACATAGAAATGGCTGATCTTGCCAAGCTCGTCGACGATCTCTCGTCGCTGACCGTTCTCGAGGCTGCCGAGCTCGCGAAGATGCTCGAGGAGAAGTGGGGCGTCTCGGCGGCTGCGGCCGTCGCGGTGGCCGCTGGTCCGGGCGGCGGCGGCGCTGCCGCTGCCCCGGTCGAGGAGCAGACCGAGTTCACGGTCGTGCTCGCCTCTGCCGGCGACAAGAAGATCGAGGTGATTAAGGAAGTCCGTGCGATCACGGGCCTGGGCCTCAAGGAGGCCAAGGACCTGGTCGAGGGCGCGCCGAAGCCTGTGAAGGAAGGCGTCGCCAAGGACGAGGCCGAGAAGATCAAGGCGACCCTCGAGAAGGTCGGCGCCAAGGTGGAGCTGAAGTAATCACGCCGTGATTGCTTCGCGTCCGCTCCCGGACGGGCTCGCCCGTTCCGCGGATCTCGGGCCGACAGGGGCGTCCATGGCGCTCTGAGTAAACCGACGGTCCCAGGCTTTTCGCCTGGGGCCGTCGTGCCGTCCCGGAGGTGGTCAACCTTGGGCGGTGAGTTTGGGGCGAAGCCCCGTGTTTCAGGTGTTTGTCTGGCGGCCAGCACAGAAGCCGTCGGGCGGCTGATCCGGCGTCCTCCGCGGACGCAAAGCCCTCCAACAGGGCAGGGGCGCCCGGTCAGCCGCATATGAGGAGCGAGGTCCAGATGGCCAATACACTGATCGGCCGGAAGCGCATTCGCAAGTTCTTCGGAAAAATTCAGGAAGTGGCGGAGATGCCGAACCTCATCGAGGTTCAGAAGGCGTCCTACGACCAGTTCCTGATGGTCGATGAACCGCAAGGCGGCCGGCTGGAGGAGGGCTTGCAAGCCGTCTTCAAGTCGGTTTTTCCGATTTCTGACTTTTCCAACACGGCTCTCCTGGAGTTCGTGAAGTACACCTTCGAGGCGCCGAAATACGACGTGGACGAGTGCCGCCAGCGCGGCATGACCTTCGCTGCGCCGCTCAAGGTCACGCTGCGCCTCATCGTGTTCGATGTGGACCCGGATACCGGCGCCAAGTCCGTCAAGGACATCAAGGAGCAGGACGTCTACATGGGCGACATGCCGCTCATGACGGACAACGGCACCTTCATCGTGAACGGCACCGAGCGCGTCATCGTCTCGCAGATGCACCGTTCGCCGGGCGTGTTCTTCGACCACGACAAGGGCAAGACGCACTCGTCCGGCAAGCTCCTGTTCGCCGCCCGCATCATCCCGTACCGCGGCTCCTGGCTCGACATCGAGTTCGACGCCAAGGACATCGTGTATGCGCGCATCGACCGGAAGCGGAAGATCCCGGTCACGTCGCTGTTCTACGCCCTCGGCCTCGACGGCGAGGAGATCCTCAACACCTTCTACAACCGCATCGCCTACACGAAGGCGAAGAACGGCTGGCGCGTTCCCTTCGATGCCGAGCGCATGAAGGGCTTCAAGGCGACCGTCGATCTCGTCGATGCGGATTCGGGCGAAGTGGTGCTTGAGGCCGGCAAGAAGCTGACCGCCCGTGCGGCCCGGCAGCTCGCCGAGAAGGGCCTCAAGGCCCTGCAGGCCACGGACGAGGACCTCGTCGGCCAGTACATCGCGGAGGACCTCGTCAATGCGAGCACCGGCGAGATCTACGCCGAGGCCGGGGACGAGATCTCCGAGAAGATGCTCAAGGGTCTCGAGGATGCGGGTCTCACCGAGATCCCGGTGCTCGATATCGATCACGTCAATATCGGCCCTTACGTCCGCAACACGCTCGCGGTCGACAAGGCGTCCTCGCGCGAGGATGCGCTGTTCGACATCTACCGTGTCATGCGTCCGGGCGAGCCCCCGACGCTGGAGACCGCGGAGGCGATGTTCCACTCGCTGTTCTTCGACGCGGAGCGCTACGACCTCTCGGCCGTCGGCCGCGTGAAGATGAACATGCGCCTCGACCTGGACGCCGAGGACACGGTGCGCACGCTCCGCCGCGAGGACATCCTCGCCGTGGCCCGCGCCCTCGTGGACCTGCGCGACGGCAAGGGCGAGATCGACGACATCGACCATCTCGGCAACCGCCGTGTCCGGTCGGTCGGCGAGCTCATGGAGAACCAGTACCGTCTGGGTCTCCTGCGCATGGAGCGCGCGATCAAGGAGCGCATGTCGTCGGTCGACATCGACACCGTCATGCCGCAGGACCTGATCAACGCGAAGCCTGCCGCCGCCGCGGTGCGCGAGTTCTTCGGCTCGTCCCAGCTCTCGCAGTTCATGGACCAGACGAACCCGCTCTCCGAGGTCACGCACAAGCGTCGTCTCTCGGCGCTCGGCCCGGGTGGTCTCACCCGTGAGCGCGCGGGCTTCGAGGTGCGCGACGTGCACCCGACCCATTACGGCCGCATCTGCCCGATCGAGACGCCGGAAGGCCCAAACATCGGTCTGATCAACTCCCTGGCGACCTTCGCCCGCGTGAACAAGTACGGCTTCATCGAGACGCCGTTCCGCCGGGTGCGCGACGGCAAGGTGACGAGCGAGGTCATCTACCTCTCGGCCATGGAGGAGGCGAAGTACAACGTCGCCCAGGCGAACTCCGCCATCGACGCCGGCGGCCAGCTCACCGAAGATCTCGTCGTCTGCCGCCGCGCGGGCGACAACATCTTCGTGGCGCCCGACCGCGTCGACCTCATGGAGGTGTCGCCGAAGCAGCTCGTGTCCGTCGCGGCCGCGCTCATCCCGTTCCTCGAGAACGACGACGCGAACCGCGCCCTCATGGGCTCGAACATGCAGCGCCAGGCGGTGCCCCTCGTGCAGGCGGACGCTCCCTTCGTCGGCACCGGCATGGAAGCTGTCGTTGCCCGTGACTCGGGTGCCGCCATCGCGGCGCGCCGGGCCGGCGTGGTCGACCAGGTGGACGCGACCCGTATCGTCGTGCGCGCCACGGAAGAGACCGATCCGACCCGTCCGGGCGTCGACATCTACCGGCTGCAGAAGTTCCAGCGGTCGAACCAGAACACCTGCATCACGCAAAAGCCGCTGATCCGGGTGGGCGACGTCGTCCGCAAGGGCGACATCATCGCCGACGGTCCGTCGACGGAGCTCGGCGAGCTTGCGCTCGGCCGGAACGTTCTCGTCGCGTTCATGCCCTGGAACGGCTACAACTTCGAGGACTCGATCCTGCTCTCCGAGCGGATCGTGAAGGACGACGTGTTCACGTCGATCCATATCGAAGAGTTCGAGGTGATGGCCCGCGACACGAAGCTGGGTCCCGAGGAGATCACGCGCGACATTCCGAACGTGTCGGAAGAGGCGCTGAAGAACCTCGACGAAGCCGGAATCGTCTATATCGGCGCCGAGGTCCATGCGGGCGACATCCTCGTCGGCAAGATCACGCCGAAGGGCGAGAGCCCGATGACGCCGGAGGAAAAGCTCCTCCGCGCCATCTTCGGCGAGAAGGCCTCGGACGTGCGCGACACCTCGCTCAGGGTTCCCCCGGGCGTGACGGGCACGATCGTCGAGGTGCGCGTGTTCAACCGCCACGGCGTGGACAAGGACGAGCGCGCCCAGGCGATCGAGCGCGAGGAGATCGAGCGCCTCGCCAAGGACCGCGACGACGAGCAGGCGATCCTCGACCGGAACACCTACGCCCGCCTCGCGCAGATCCTCGACGGCAAGGCGGCTGTCGCCGGGCCGAAGGGCTTCAAGAAGGAAACCACCGTCACCCGCGATCTCCTCAACGAGTATCCGCGGTCGCAATGGTGGCAGTTCGCCGTCTCGGACGACGCGCTGATGTCTGAGATGGAGGCCATGCAGAAGCAGTACGACGAGTCGAAGAAGCGCCTTGAGCAGCGCTTCCTCGACAAGGTCGAGAAGCTGCAGCGCGGCGACGAGCTTCCGCCCGGCGTCATGAAGATGGTCAAGGTCTTCGTGGCGGTGAAGCGCAAGATCCAGCCCGGCGACAAGATGGCCGGCCGCCACGGCAACAAGGGTGTCGTGTCGCGGATCGTGCCGATCGAGGACATGCCGTTCCTGGAGGACGGCACCCA
>DASZBD010000022.1:0-2719 GCA_035944475.1 Microvirga sp. | reverse complement strand
AGCAGGCCTCAACCCGCCAACACTCTTGGCCAGAACACGCACAAACAGCGAAACCACCCCCAGGCCAACACGCCCAAAGACAGCACACGCCAACCGTGTCCGAAAAAACCCAACCCGCCAAATCAACCAGCAAACCGGGAGAGCGCATATGATCCATCCGCCCGCCCATTGCAAGAGGGATCGTTGCGAGAGGATGACGCTTCTTCGCTCCGCTCGAGCGGAGCCGGCCACGCGGCTCCGCTGTGGGGTTCAGGAGGTCGGTGCGGTCTTGTAGTAGGCGTCCACCTTGGCGCCGTACTCCGTGTCGGCGAAGGGGTCCTCGCCGGCGCCGTAGCGCGGAGCCCCCTCCAGCCGGTCCCGGTCGAGATCGACCACGTAGCCGCCCAGCGCCGTGTCGTAGGTGAGAGCCCGCCAGGGCAGTGGGTGATAGTTCTCGCCGATGCCAAGGAAGCCGCCGAAGCTCATCACCACGTAGGCGACCTGGCCGGTGACCTTGTCGACCATGAAGTTGTAGACGGTCCCGAGTTGCTCGCCGCCCGCGTTGAACACCGGCGTGCCCTCGACCTTGCTCGAGGCGATCAGGCGCCGAGTCTCGTCGATGGCGACGCCGTCGCCCGACGGGTCGAGTTCCATCGAGCCGGGCTCGCGAAGAGGCTTCTCGTTCGGCAGGGTCGTCGGCATGGATCGGGCTCCTCCTGCCGGGACAATGCCAGGCTGAAGGAGCCGTTCCAGGCCCGGCGCACGCCTCACGTGGCGGCCCGGGGCTCCTCCTTCCCGCCGCGCCCCTCCATCTGGTTCTGGATGGAGCGCAGGGACGCCATCAGTCCCTCGTTGATCTCCTCGTCGCTCGGGGAGTGGTTCGGGTCGGCTCCCGGGGGCTGGCCGCGCAAGGAGATATGGACGGTCACGAAGGAGCCGGCGCCGTCCGGCCTCACCTGCATCCAGCCCGCATAGTAGCCCTCGTCGGCGCCCCATTCGAGCCGCATGGCGTCGCGGTCGGGCCGCAGATAGCCGTCGGAATCGTAAGCATGCTCGTGCGCCTCGCCCTGCACGCGAACCCGGTTCTCGCCTTGCGATTGCGCCGCCTTCGTCGTGGGAAGATAGCGGGGCAGGTTTCGGATGTCGGCGATGAAGTCGAAGATCTGGTCCGGCTTGCACTGGATCAGCAGGGTCTGCTCGTACTCGGCCATGGTCCGCTCCTCACGTGATGCACCCCAACACCGATCGGTCCCTCCGGTTCAGGCGAGCGGAGCCACGATTTGGTGAGCCGGTCGCGGCGCCCGCCCGAGCCGAGGCCCCTCCCCAATCGGCCTGATCGAAAGTTCCAATGCGTTTCGGTCTGCGCTCCAAGCCGGGCCGTCGCTACATGCCGTTCATCCCGAACCGCCCGCGAGGGCGAAATCCTGGAGGAACGGTCATGAGGTTGAGGCATAAGGGCGAGTGGACGGCGGTCGAGTACATCCAGGCCGCGGTGGCGGTTCTCCTGGTCTACTGGAGCTTTCGCTATGCGGGCGGCGGAGCCGATCCGCTCGCGCTGCTGAGCGCGGGGGTGCTCGGCCTATCGCTCGTCGCCCTCGCCGTCCTCAGGACGGGCATGGACGAGGCTCGGCAGGACGCGATGGTGGCGGCCCTCGGCTTCGTCGCCGTGTTCTCCCCGCTCCTTCTCGGGTTCACCGACGTGGCCGGCGCCAAGAAGGTGCATGTCTTTGCCGGCATCGTCGTCATGACGCTGACAGGGCTGAAACTGGGCGTGCGCTTCCTCGACCAACGCGAGACGGCCTGAGGTCGGCTGCGCTCCCGCCGCGGCCTTTTCGGCCTGGGACGGGAGCGCCCGGGGCGGCTGGTTCCCTTCAGGCCGCGTCTGATCAGGACCATTGGCGTTTTCAATGGAAGCACGGCCCCGCTGCCTTGCGGGCGGGGCCGGCCATCGCCACATCAGGTTCAACCCGCGTCCGGGCCCCTCTGGCGAACGGCCCCCCGTTCGCGATGTCGGACACGGCTTCCCGTCAACCATCAGGTTCTCAGGAGGCGTCCGATGGACCCTGCACCCAGTAAGGGCGCGCCGAACAAGGCGCCCCAGCCCCCCCGCTTCCCGGCCCTCCAGGGCATCATCATCGCCCTGCTGCTCGGCCTGTTCATCAGCACCTATCTCCAGCAGGGCAATGCGAACCGGCCCGAGGAGCTGGCCTATTCGGCCTTCGTCGCCTCGGTGGAGCGCGGCGAGATCGCCCGCGTGACCCTGCAGGGCCCGAACGTCGAGGCCCAGCGCACGGACGGGCGCACCGTGGCGACCTATGCGCCGCCCGGCGCCGATCTCGTCAACACCCTCCAGCAGCACCGCGTCGAGGTGCGGGCCGAGCCGCCGCCGCAGCCCGGGTTGCTCACGAGCGTTTTCCTGTCCCTGCTGCCGTGGATCCTGATCATCGGCATCTGGCTGTGGCTGTCCCGCAATGCGCTGAAGAACATGCCGGGCGGCGGGCCGCTCAGCTTCGGCAAATCCAAAGCCAAACTTCTCACCGAGGCGCATGGTCGTGTGACGTTCGAGGACGTTGCTGGGATCGACGAGGCGAAGGAGGACCTGCAGGAGATCGTGGAGTTCCTGCGCGATCCGCAGAAGTTCCAGCGGCTGGGCGGTCGCATCCCACGCGGCGTTCTGCTGGTCGGCCCTCCCGGCACCGGCAAGACCCTCACGGCCCGGGCGGTGGCGGGGGAGGCGAAC
>DASZBD010000021.1:0-38423 GCA_035944475.1 Microvirga sp. | reverse complement strand
GAGCACGCCCCGCAGGACCGCCTCGCCTCCGCTGCTGAGCCGGTGATCACGGCAGCTCCCCAACGGGGAGACGAGTGCCGCAACAACAGCACAGCTTGGACGAGCTGTCAAGAACAAAAGCGGAACATAGGACGGCAGGGGGGAGTGGCGGGTGGCGAGTGGAGGGGCGCTGCTCCTCCGGGGCGCCGCCGCTTGTCGTTCCGGGGCCGCGCAGCGGAGCCCGACCCGAAGGGCCGCGAAGCGGAAACCCATAAACACCAGCGTGTCAGAGGAGAGCGCACCAGCGCCGAGCCCACCTCACCGCGTCATGGTTATGGGTTCCGGGCTCGCCTGCGGCGCCCCGGAATGACAAGCGGGAGCGCCGCCCGAGGTGCCCTGGAGACGCCCTCGTCCTTCGAGACGCTTCGCTGGCGCGAAGCCCTCAGGATGAGGGCTATGCCTGCGCCGGCTTCACGCGCCGCTCTCAACCCGCCGCTCTCACCCTCGACCCTCATCCTGAGGAGCCGCGCAGCGGCGTCTCGAGGGAGGGTCAAGGGAAGGCAGGCAGCGCCTCCGCTCAATTGCCGGCGCTGACGCCGGCCTTCTCCACCACGCTCCGCCAGGCCGCTACTTCTTTTTCGAGACGGGCCCGGTGCGCCTGGGGCGAGCGTTCGTCGGGGCCGAAGACCTTCGTGCCCACGTCGGCGAAGCGCGCCGTCACGGTAGGGTTCTCAAGGGCCACCTGGAGGGCCTTGTTGAGGGTCTCGACGGCCGCGGCGGGGGTGCCGGCGGGGGCGTAGAGGCCGTGCCAGATCACGAACTCGAAACTCGGGAAGCCCGCCTCCGCCATGGTGGGCACGTCCTTGATCACGTCGAGGCGGTCCTTCGAGGTCACCGCGAAGGCCTTGACAGTGCCGCCCTGGATCTGCGGCACGGCCGTGGTGGACTGGTCGCACAGGAGGTCGACCTGGCCGGCCATGAGGTCGTTCATGGCAGGACCGGTTCCGCGATAGGCGGCCTCCGTGAACTTCACGTCGAGGGCCTGCTGAAGGAGCAGGTTGCACAGATGCGAGTTGGAGCCGATGCCCGCATGGGCGGCGGTGGTCTTCGGCCCGTCCGCCTTGAGCTTGGCGAAGAGCGCCCGCGCATCGGCGGCCGGGTAGTCCTTCTTGGTGGTCACCACCATCGGGCCCTGGTTGATGAGGCCCACGGCCGCGATGTCGCCGAGCGTGTCGTAGGACAGGTTCTTGTAGAGCGAGGCGCCCGCCGCGAGGGCGACGTGGTGGATCAGGAGGGTGTGCCCGTCCTTGTCGGCCTTGGCGAGCCGCGCGGCCCCGGTGGTGCCGCCGGCGCCCGCCACGTTCTCCACCACCACCTGCTGCTTCAAGGTGGTCGACATGGACTGGGCGACGAGCCGCGCGATGGCGTCGCTCGGGCCGCCCGCCGCGAAGGGCACGATGACCGTGACGGTCCGGCTCGGAAAGGACTGCGCGAGGGCTGCCGTCGCCGACAGGGCGAGGGCCGCGAGGGCGGTCAGCGTTCGTCTCATGGCGTTCTCCCGATGGCGAGCTTGTTGGTCATCGGGTCCGATCGCTCACCTGAGATCGGACCAGTAGTGAACCCGGTCGGTGTGGCACAGGGATACGCGCCACTCGACCTTGCGTCCGTCGAGCGCGAAGGCGATGCGGTCGATCCGCAGAAGGGGCGATCCGGCCCCGACCCCCAGCGCCCGCGCCTCCGCCGCCGAGGCGGCAACCGCCTTCAGCTTCTCGCTCGCCCGGCCGATCGCCACGCCGTATTCCGACGCATAGAGCTCGTAGAGATTGTTGGGCAGCGGCCGCGCCTCGATGTCGGGAAAGAGCGGCGCCGGCAGGTGGATCCGCTCGAGGATGCAGGGCTCCCCGCCGATGGAGCGGACGCGCTCGAGCCGGACCACCTTGTCGCGGGGCTTGAGGTCGAGGGCGTCGCCCGCCTCCCGGTCAGCGACCTTGCGGGCGTCGAGCATGCGGCTTTCCGGGAAGGTGCGCTCGCCCGTATCGGGCACGAGCTTGAAAAACTGGAACAGGATGCGGGCGTCGTCGTGCTTGGCCACGTAGGTGCCACGGCCCTGGCGGCGCACCACGAGGTTGTCCCCCGTCATCTCGTCGAGGGCCTTGCGGACCGTGCCCTGGCTCACCCCGAGATCGACCGCGATCTCCTGCTCGCTCGGCAGCGCCTCGCCGGCATGCCACACGCCGTCCGCGATGCGCTTCACGAGAACGTCGCGCACCTGCCGGTACAGCGGGCGGAAGCCCAACGCCTTGTTCGCACCCGCTCCGCTCGCCATCGCGCCCTGCATCATCCCCGGCCACGCCCGCTCGGGATGAACGGTGCGCGCGGCCGGCGGTTTCGTGTTGACCGGCTTCTCTTATATCTTATACAAGACATACCGATCAGCAAGCCTGCTTTACGGCACCAATCAAGGGAGGACACCGTGGGGGCTCCGCATCTCCTGGTCCACGAGAAGAAAGATACGGTCGGAGTCGTGGTCGTGGAAGGCCTCAAGGCCGGCACCGACATGCTCTGCGTCGTCACCCACGACAATTCGTCGTTCAACCTGACCTCCAAGATGGACGTGCCGATCGGGCACAAGATCGCCCTCGTGGACATCAAGGAGGGCGACACGGTCTGGAAGTACGGCCAGGATATCGGCAAGGCCATCGCCGACATCCGCCAAGGCGAGCACGTCCACGTCCACAATGTGAAGACGAAAAGGTGGTGAGGGGAGCGGCGAGGGATTGAGGTCGGCCCGGGCCGCGCGACGGCAGGCCGATCGAAGCTTTCCATTCGCCACTCACCATTCGCCACTCACCACTCACGAGGAGAGCCCCATGGCTCAAGCAAACGGACATTCCAATCTGACCTTCATGGGCTGGCGGCGTGAGAACGGCCGCGTCGGCGTGCGCAATCACGTCGTGATCCTGCCCCTCGACGATCTCTCGAACGCCGCCTGCGAGGCGGTGGCGAACAACATCAAGGGCACCCTCGCGCTGCCGCACGCCTATGGGCGCCTGCAGTTCGGCGAGGACCTCGAACTGCATTTCCGCACCCTCATCGGCACGGGCTCGAACCCGAACGTGGCGGCGGTGGTGGTCATCGGCATCGAGGAAGGCTGGACGCAGCGCGTCGTCGACGGCATCGCCAAGACCGGCAAGCCCGTGACGGGCTTCGGCATCGAGGGCACGGGCGACATCATGACGGTCGCCAAGGCCTCGCGGGTCGCGAAGGACTACCTCCAGTGGGCTTCCGAGCTGAAACGCGAGGAATGCGACATCTCGGAATTGTGGGTCTCGACCAAGTGCGGCGAGTCCGACACCACCACGGGCCTCTCCTCCTGCCCCACCGTCGGCAACATGTACGACAAGCTCATCCCGCACGGCATCTACGGCTGCTTCGGCGAGACCTCCGAGATCACGGGCGCCGAGCACCTCGCCAAGGAGCGGGCGGCGTCGCCGGAGGTCGCTGAGAAGTGGTACAAGATCTGGAAGTCCTATCAGGACGACGTGATCGAGGCCCACAAGACCGACGATCTTTCGGATTCGCAGCCCACGAAGGGCAACATCGCGGGCGGCCTCACCACCATCGAGGAGAAGGCCCTCGGGAATCTCGAGAAGATCGGCCGCGAGTGCCGCTACATCGACGCGCTCCAGCCCGCCGAAGCGCCCGCCAAGGGGCCCGGCCTCTACTTCATGGACACGTCGTCGGCGGCGGCCGAGTGCATCACCCTCATGGCGGCGGGCGGCTACGTGGTCCACACCTTCCCGACGGGCCAGGGCAACGTGATCGGCAATCCCATCGTCCCGGTCATCAAGATCACCGGCAACCCGAAGACCGTGCGCACCATGTCGGAGCACGTGGATGTCGACGTGTCGGGCGTGCTGCGCCGCGACATGACGATCTCGGATGCCGGCGACGCGCTCATCGAGATGGTGGTGCGCACCGCGAACGGCCGCCTCACCGCCGCGGAGGCCCTCGGCCACCGCGAGTTCGTGATGACGAAGCTGTACCGCAGCGCTTAAAAGGTGTCTTCCCCTCCCCCTTGAGGGGAGGGGCCAGGGGTGGGGGTGGTGCAGGAGGCACCGCTGGCGCTTTCTCCGGCACCACCCCCACCCGTCACGGGCTTTGCCCGCGCCACCCTCCCCACAAGGGGGAGGGCAGAGACCGCCCCATGTCCCCATCCGCCGCCCCGACCCTTTCCGCTGCCGAGCGCGCGAATCTCACGGTTCGGCGGCTCGGTCCCGGCGTTGCGCTGTCGGTTGCGGTGGCGCTTGTGTCCTTTCTTGCCGAGGCGCCGATCGCGGCGGCCATTCAGGGCGTCACGGGCTTCAGCTACAAGCTGCCCGCCATCGTCATCGCGCTGCTCGTCGGCATCGCGCTGAACCCCGTGGCGGCCAAGCCCGCCTTCGAGCCCGGCCTGACCTGGTGCGTGAAGAAGCTCCTTCGCATCGCCATCGGGCTCCTGGGCGTGCGCATCGCGCTCTCCGACATCGTGGATCTGGGTGTCGGCACGGCCCTCCTCGTGGTGCTCGCCATGGCGCTCACGGTGGCGTCGGGGTTCTTCCTCGCCAGGCTGTTCCAGGTCGGGGAGGGCTATGGTGCCCTCGCCGGTGCGGCGACGGCGGTGTGCGGCGCGTCCGCGACGCTTGCGACCGCAAGCGTGGTGCCGCACTACCCGCAAAAAGGGGCGGACGTGGCCTTCACGGTGGTGGCGGCGAACGCCGTCTCGACCCTCGTCATGGTGGCCTATCCGCCGCTGTGCACCCTCCTCGGCCTCGACCCCCAGAGCACCGGCGTCATGCTCGGCGCCACGATCCACGACATGGCGCAGGTGGTGGGGGCGGGCTACGCGGTCTCCGAGCCCGTCGGCAACACGGCCGTGATCGTGAAGCTGTTCCGCGTGTTCCTGCTCTTGCCGGCGGTGCTGCTGATCGGCTGGTGGTTCGTGCGGCACGCGGGCGCCGCGGGCGAGGCCGAGGTGCCCGTCCCGGTCTTCGCGCTGGCCTTCTTAGGATTGTGCGTTCTCAACAGCCTCATGCCCCTGCTGCCCGCCCTGATGCCGGTCTACGCGCCCGTCAAGGCCGCCCTCGTGCAGGCCTCCACCTGGGGCCTTCTCGTCGCCATCGCGGCGCTCGGGCTCGGCACCTCGCTTGCCTCGCTGCTCGCCATCGGCTGGCGCCACATCGCCGTGTTCACCGGCACCACCCTCGTCATCCTCGGATGCGTCGTCGCCGGTCTTCTCGTTCTTGCCTGAGGTTGTCCCATGCCCGATGTCGTGATCAGCGAGTTCATGGACGAGGAAGCGATCCGCGAGGGCCTGAAAGGCTTCGACGTGGTCTACGACCCCAAGCTCGTGGACAAGCCGGACGACCTTATGAGAGCCCTCGCTGAGGCCCGCGCCGTCATCGTCCGCAACCGCACGCAGGTGCGCGGCGCGCTGCTCGACGCCGCGCCGAAGCTCAAGGCCGTCGGACGCCTCGGGGTCGGCCTCGACAACATCGACATGGAGGCCTGCAAGGCCCGCGGCATCGCCGTTTATCCGGCGACCGGCGCCAACGACGTGTCGGTGGCCGAATACGTGATCGGCACCGCCATGATGCTCCTGCGCGGCGCCTACACGGCCACGGGCGAGGTGATCGCGGGCGCCTGGCCGCGCAACCGGCTCATGGGCCGCGAGATCATGGGCAAGCGCCTCGGCCTCGTGGGCTTCGGCAACATCGCCAAGGAGACGGCGAAGCGCGCCGCGGCGCTCGGCATGGAGGTGTCGGCCTACGATCCTTACGTGCTCGCCGACAGCCCGGTGTGGCGGCAGCCCTGGGGGCGCGTCTCGCCCTCGTCGCTCGACGACATCGTCGCGGCCTCGGACGTGATCTCGCTGCACGTGCCGCTGACGAGCGAGACGCGCAACCTCATCGACGCCGGCGCGCTCGCGCGCATGAAGCGGGATGCGATCGTGATCAACGCGGCGCGCGGCGGTGTGGTGGACGAGGCGGCACTCGCGGATGCGCTGAAAGGCGGCCGCCTCGCCGGCGCGGCCCTCGACGTGTTCGACGAGGAGCCTCTCACCGCCGCAAAGGGCGCGGTGTTCGAGGGCTGCCCCAACCTCGTGCTCACCCCGCACATCGCCGGGGTCGCTGTGGAATCGAATGTGCGCGTGTCGTGGGTCACGGTCGAGAACGTGCGCAAGCACCTCGCGGGAGTTTGAACGATGGCCGTTCTCACCGTCGCCGATGCCGAAGCTCTCGTCGCCGAGGCGCTCGTTCGCTGCCGCACGAGCGAATCGAATGCGCGCAGCGTCGCCCGCGCCCTCGTCGCGGCGGAAGCGGACGGGCTCAAAGGGCACGGCCTGTCCCGCGTCGCCACCTATGCGGCGCAGGCCAAGGCCGGCAAGGTCGACGGCTTCGCCACCCCGTCGAGCGCGGTCGCCAAGCCCGCCGTGCTCGCCGTCGATGCCGCCCACGGCTTCGCCTATCCGGCCATCGATCTCGCCGTCGCCGAACTGCCCGCCATCGCATGCCGGCAGGGCGTGGCGGCGGCGGCCGTGCGTCGCTCGCACCATTGCGGCGCGGCGGGCCACCCCGTCGAGCGCCTCGCGGAGGCGGGACTCGTCGCGATCCTCTTCGCCAACACCCCTGCCGCCATCGCGCCCTGGGGCGGCTCGACGGGCGTGTTCGGCACCAACCCGGTCGCCTTCGCGTGCCCGCTGCCGGGCCGCGCCCCCGTCGTGGTCGACCTCTCGCTCTCGAAGGTCGCCCGCGGCAACATTCTCGCCGCCAAGCAGAAGGGCGAGCCGATCCCGGAGGGCTGGGCGCTCGACGCGGAGGGCCGCGCCACCACCGACCCCGATGCGGCGCTGAAAGGAACGATGCTGCCTCTCGGCGACGCGAAGGGCACGGCGCTGGCGCTCATGGTCGAACTTCTCGCGGCGGGCCTCACCGGCGCGAACTTCGCCGCCGATGCGAGCTCGTTCCTGGACGACAAGGGCGGCCCGCCCGGCACGGGCCAGTTGATCCTCGCCTTCGACCCCGAGGCGCTCGGCGGCCCGCGCACCCTCGACCATTGCGCGCGCCTTGCCGCCGCCATCGAGGCGCAGCCCGGGGCGCGCCTGCCCGGCGCTCGGCGCTTGGCCTTGCGCGAGCGCGCCGCCCGCGAGGGCCTCACCCTGGCGGACGGGCTCCTGCAGGACATCCGCGCCCTCGCCTGAGAGGGGCCGGATCGTCGCCGGGGGACAGTGCGGCCCTTGGCCGGCCGGCATGGCGCTTCGGCGAAGCTGTCGATGAATGTTCGTTCAGACATCGTCGTCCGTTTACTGGCGCCGGATCGAGGGTTTGCTGGAGGCGCGGGCGCGACGACAGCGAACGTCTGCGCGGCAGGGTGCGTTTATCTTTCGTTCATGGAACAGGTGCTTGCGCCTGACGTTGGTGGGGGACCTTTCCTTTTCATCGAGGCATTCATGACGACCTTCTCCAAGCTCCTGCTCGCCTCCGCCGCCGCCCTCTCCCTCGGCACCGGCATGGCGGCCGCGCAGGTTCCGGACCTCGGCGGCGATTCGGACCGCCGCCAGCTGCGTCTCGAGCGTCAGTCGGAGCGCGCCGAGCGGCAGGCCGAGCGCGCCGAGCGCGGCGGCCTTCGCGAGGAGGGCGGCCTTCGCGACGAGACCCGCGAATTCCGCCGCGCGCAGCGCGAGCAGCTTCGGGGCGACGATGTCGGGCGCGAGCGCGCCATCGACCGGCGCGCCTTCGACCGGGACGAGGACGCCACCGGCTCGACGCGCTTCGAGCGCGCCCAGGCCCGCGACCGCGACACCCGCGTGATCATCCGCGAGCGGGACCGCCGCCCCGACGTGCGCTTCCGCTTCCGCGACGAGCCGGACGTGTTCGTGCGCACCCTCGCCCCGACCTACCGCTACGTGGTGGTGGGCGGCTCCCGCTGCCGGGTGACGATCACGCGGCGTGTCAACCGGGCCGGCCGGATCGTGACGAGCGAGCGCCGCCAGTGCCCGGGTCGTCCCGAGGTGGTGATCCGCACCCGCCGCTAACCGGGCCTCAAGTCCCTTCGAAGGGCCGCGCGATCGCGAGGATCGCGCGGCCTTTTTCATGCGGCGCCGGCGCCCCGGCCGAGGAAGGCGGCGATGCGGCGGTCGCGACCGGGCTCCAGCACCGCGGCGGCCGGGCCTTCCGCCAGGACCTGCCCGTCGGCGACGAACGCGACCCGGTCGGCGACGCCCGCGACGTCGTCCGGCGTATGAATCGTGAGGAGCACGGTCATGCCCCGCTCCCGCCGCAGCCGGTCGACCCACCCGATCATGTCCTGCCGAAGCCCGGGGTCGAGCGCCCCGAAGGGCTCGTCGAGGAGCAGCAGGGGCTTTGCCGTCACGAGCGCCCGGGCGAGGGCCACCCGCTGACGCTGGCCGCCGGACATGTCTCCCGGCAGCCGCTCGGACAGCGCCGCCATGTCGACGGCCCGGAGCGCCTCCGCGACCCGGCTCCACTCGGCCTCCTGCAGGCGCAGGGTAGGCCGCACTCCGAGGGCGACGTTCTGGCGCGCGGTGAGGTGCGGGAAGAGGTTGTGATCCTGGAAGATCATGGCGAGGGGCCGCTCCGACGGGCGCAGCCCCGCGAGATCCTGGCCCGCGAAGCGCAAGGTGCCGCCCTGCGGCCGCTCGAAGCCGGCGATCATGTGCAGCAGGGTCGTCTTGCCGCCGCCGGAGGGCCCGACCACGGCGCACAGCGCCCCTTGCGGCACGTGCAGCGTATAGCGGGCCTCGAAATCCGGATAGGCGAGGCGGCAATCGTCAACGGCGAGCATGGGTGAGCCGGGCGGAGGCGTAGGCGAGGGCGAGGGAGAGGGCGACGAGGAGGAGGGCGATGCCCCCGGCCTCGTCGAGGCGGTAGGCGCCGAGCCGCTCGTAGAGGAGGTAGGGCAGGGTGCGCAGCTCGCTGCCGCCGAACAGCGCGACGATGCCGAAATCCCCGAACGAGAGCGCCATCGCCAGCGTGAAGGCGGCGGCGAGGGGCCGGCGCAGCGCGGGCCCGTCGACGAGGACGAGGCGGGTCCAGCCCCTCAGCCCGAGGAGGCTGGCGAGGCGGCCGTAGCGTTCGGCCGTGGTGGTCATGGCGGGGGCGACGAACCGGTAGGCGAAGGGCAGGGCCGCGAGGGCGTTCATGAGGGGCAGCAGGACGAGGCCGGCTAAGGCGGGATCCGCGAAGCGGCGCACGAGGAGGAAGAGCCCCGCCGTGAGGGCGAAGGGCGGAACCGCCAGCACCGTGGCGGGGATGAGCCCGTAGATCGCGGAGGCGCCGGGCCGGCGGGCGGATTCCGCGAGGGCGACGGCCATGAGGCAGGCCGCGAGGGCCGACACCACCGCGAGGACGAGGCTCGTCGCGAGCGCGACGGCAAGGTCCGCATCGAGCAGCCGGGGCAGGTGGGGGAGCCCGGCAAGGACGGCCGCGAGGGGCGGCAGGACGAGGAGGCCCGCGAGGGCGAGGACACCGACGTCGAAGGCGCGCAGCCAGGGATGCCCCGCATCGGGGCGCGGCACGGCGAGGCGGGCCGTCAGGGCCGCCGGCGGGCGCTCGAGGATGCGGTGGAGCGTGAGGGCAACCGTGGTGCACAGGGCGACCTGCACGAGGCCGAGCCATGCGGCGCGGGCGAAATCGAGGTCGGTCTTCAGCGCCTCGTAGATCGCGACCTCCAGGGTCGCCCGCCCGCCGCCGCCGCCGAGATTGAGCACGATCGCGAAGCTCGTGAAGCAGAGGAGGAAGACGAGGCTCGCGAGCGGCGCGAACTCGGCGCGCAGGACGGGCCAGTCGATGTGGCGGGCGGTCTGGCGGGCGTCGAGGCCGAGGGTTTCGGCGAGGCGCCAGTGCTCCGCCGGCACCTCGGCGAGGGCGTCGAGATAGGCGCGGGCGACGAAGGGGGCGTTGAGCAGGGTGTGGGCGAGGAGGATGCCGGGCCAGCCGAAGATCCGAAAGTCGGGCTCGAAGCCGAGGGCCCGCAGGGCCTCCTGCAGGAAGCCGCCGCGCCCGTAGACGGCGACGAGGGCGAACACCACCACGATGGCCGGCATGGCGGCGGCGGCACCGAGGGCCGAGAGGACGAGGCTCCGGCCCGGGAAGCGGCGGCGCGCGAGGGCAAGCGCCAGGGCCGCCCCGAGGGCGAGGGACAGCACCGTCGAAACCGCCGCCTGGGCGAGGGAGAAGCCGAGCACCCGGGCGAGATAAGGCCCGAGCTCCTTCAGGGCCGAGCCCTCGCCGGCGGCGGAGAACAGGGCCGCGAACCCGCCCGCGAGGAGGGCCGCGATGCCCGCGGCGACCACGGCGCCGGGAGCAGGCCGCGGCAGGCGACGCCCCGCCCGCTCCGGCGCCGCGGAGCTGAGGCGGGCCATCGGTTCTGCGCGCAAGGGTTCGGGCCTAGCGGGCGGTGGCGTTGAGCCACGCATCCGTGAGCGCCCGCCGGTTTCGGCGGATCTCCTCGGGCGTGTCGATCAGGGTCTTCTCCGGCCGGATCAGGTCCGCGAAGGAGGCCGGCAGGCCACCCGCCGGGACGGTCACCGGCACCATCCAGTTCGTCTCCGGGATGATCGCCTGGAAAGCGTCCGAGAGCACGAAGGCGAGGAAGCGCCGGGCGAGGTCCGGCTGCTTGGCGGTGCGCGTCATGCCGGCGAGCTCGACATGGAGGTAATGGCCCTCCGCGAAGGCGGCCGCCCTGTAATTCCGCTTGCCCTCGGCGCCAATATGGTAGGCCGGGGAGGTGGCGTAGGAGAGCACCATGTCGGCCTCGCCCTTGAGGAACAGGCCGTAGGCCTCCGACCAGCCCTTGGTGACGGTGACGATCCGCGGCTTGAGCTGCGCCCAGGCCTCGCCGGCGCGCTCGCCGTAGACCTGCCGCATCCAGAGGAGGAGGCCGAGGCCCGGCGCGCTCGTGCGCGGATCCTGGATCACCACGGTCGGGCCCTTCGGGTTCTCGACGAGCTCCTTGAGGCTGGCGGGCGGGGTCTTCACCCGGGTCTCGTCGTAGACGAAGGCGTAGTGGCCCCAGTCGAAGGGAATGAAGAGATCGTCCGTCCACGCCACGGGGAGCGCATAGCCGCCCTGCGGCTGCGGCTGACCGTGGGCCGCGAAGAGCCCCGTCGCGCGGGCCTCCGCCGCGAGGTTCATGTCGAGGCCCAGCACCACGTCGGCGCGGGTGGTCTCGCCCTCGAGCCGCAGGCGCCCGAGCAGCGTGCCGGTGTCCTCCGCCGTGACCCACACGAGGTCGCAGCCGCACACGGCCTCGAAGCGCTCCTCCACGGGCTTGCCGGGCCCGTATTTCCCGGCGAAGGACGAGTAGGTGTAGACCGTGAGCGAGGGCTTCGGCTGCGCGAGGGCCGGGCCGGCGAGGGCCGCGAGCGCGGCAATGGAGAGGGTGACGACGTTCAGCAGCATGGGCTCCGCTCCCGGCAGGTGGGGCCAGGCGCGCGGAGGCTGCGGATGTGCGAAGAGGGCTCGTACATGCTCAATCCCTACGCCGGCATGACCCGGATCAGGTTCGACGGGTTGGCGGATGCCTCTCAGCTCTGGCGAGCACCCCGTTGAGATGTCGGGAGTGTAGGAGCCCCCGGCCGCGGGCGCAAGGCCCGCGGGAGCCTACCGGCCGACGACCTCGCGCAGGAACGGGTCGATCTCCTCCCATTGCTGCGGCAAGGGGATTTGGTGAAGAGTGCCCTCGAAGATGCGGATCCGCGCGTCGCGCCCTGCGGCCCGGATCGCCTCGGCCATCCGCCGGGCCTGGCCGACCGTGCTGGCGCGGTCCCCGCCTCCGTGCAGGATGAGGGTAGCCTCGGCGCGGATGTTTCCCGCATGGCGCAGCCCGGCCCGGGCGGCCGCGGCCTCCGGCGTCGTGCCGGCGCCCTCTTCCACCTGCCGGTCCATGCCGGGCTCGCCCGTGGGGTAGAACTCGGCGAGGTCGTACATGCCGGCCACCAGCACGAGGGCGCGGATCGCTGCGCCGACGGGCCGCGTTCCCGCCACCATGGACGCCGTCGCGGCGCCCCCGCTGACCCCGTAGACCGCGATCCTGCTCCGGTCGACGAACGGCAGGCCGGCGAGGTGTTCCAGCGCGGCTTCAAGGGAGGCCTGCGCCCGCGGACCCCAGAAATCGGCCGGCCCCGGCGTCGCTCCGTACCCGCCGAGCGAAACGGCGGCCGCCACGTAGCCCCGCTGCCGCATGCGCTCAAGGCGGCCCTCGTCGATGGTGGCGAGGGCCGGCCGGCGCCCTTCGAGGCGCGTGAACGCCCGCGCGCCGGGCCGGGGCGCGCTCTGATGCCCATGCACGAAGAGGATCAGCGGGAACGGGCCGGCTCCCTCGGGCCGGTCGAGGAAGAGCTCGACCGAGGACGGATCCCCGCCCTGCCGTTCGAGCACGACACGCTCCCCGGCGCCCGCACGAGGCGCGAGGGCCAGCATCGCCGCCAGAGCAAGAAAGAGCCACCGCCGCACCGCATCCTCCTCCGGCACCTCGACCCTTGAGGCAATCATCTAGGCCACGGCGCGCCGCCCGGGAGGCCGACCGTTCGACGGCCGCTCCTTGACCCGCCCGCCGGGCCGGTGCTTGGTCGCTGGCGCCACCTTGCCGGACATTGCCGATGACCTCCGCCCGCGACCGCCTCGACGCCATCCTCGACCGCCTTGCGGCGCGCCGGGAGGACGAGCGGGTGTTCCTGAAGCTCTACGAGGAGCAGGCCCGGGACGCGGCGGCGGCCGCGGAGGCGCGGCGGCGGGCCGGGCTGTCCCTCGGACCCCTCGACGGGGCCGCGGTGTCGATCAAGGATCTCTTCGACGTCGCGGGCGAGACCACCACGGCAGGCTCCCTCGTGCTGCGGGACGAGCCGCCGGCCCCGGCCGATGCGCCGGTGGTCCGCCGCCTCCGGCAGGCGGGCGCCGTGATCGTCGGCAAGACCAACATGGTGGAGTTCGCCTTCTCGGGGCTCGGCCTCAACCCGCATTACGGCACCCCCGGCAACGCCCGCGATCCCGCCCGCATCCCGGGCGGATCGTCCTCGGGCGCCGGGGTCTCGGTGGCGGAGGGAACGAGCGCGATCTCGATCGGGAGCGACACCGGCGGCTCGGTCCGGATCCCGGCGGCCCTCAACGGAATCGTGGGTTTCAAGCCCTCGGCCCGGCGCGTGCCCCTCGAGGGCGCGTTCCCGCTCTCCTACAGCCTCGATTCGGTGGGGCCCCTCGCCGCGAGCGTGCAGGCCTGCGCGGATGCGGACGCCGTGATGGCGGGGGAGGCGCCGGCGCCCCTCGAGGCCTTTCCGGTGGCGGGCCTGCGGATCGCGGTGCCCCGCGGGCGGCTCTTCGAGGACACCGAGCCTGCGGTGGCGGCGGCCTTCGAGGCGGCCCTGTCCCGGCTCTCGGCCGGGGGGGCGCGGGTGGTCGAGCGGCCCGTGGAGGATCTCCTGCAAGGGATGGCGGACGCCACCGCCCGGGCCTCCATCGCCTCCGTTGAGGCGGCGGCGATCCACGCGCCCTGGCTCGAGCGAAAGGCGGCCCTCTACGACCCGCGGGTGCGCGACCGGATCGCGCTCTCGGGCGCGGTGCCGGCGCCGGCCTACATCCTGATGATGCGACGGCGCGCGGCGCTCATCCGCGCCATGGACGTCGCCATGGCGCCCTTCGACGCCGTCGCCCTGCCGAGCGTCGCCGTCACGGCGCCTCAGATCGCGCCGCTCCTCGTCGACGACGCGCTCTACACGCGCATGAACCTGCGCGTGCTGCGCAACACCATGGTGGCGAACCAGTTCGACCTCACGAGCCTCTCCCTGCCGCTGCCCGTGGCGGGGCTGCCGGTCGGCCTCATGCTGATGGCGCGCAACGGCGAGGACCGGCGGCTCCTCGCCATCGGGGCCGGCATCGAGGCGCTGCTCCGCGCCTAGCGTGGAGCCTTCTGCAGGGCCGCCACCTCGCGCCGCAAGGCCGCGAGCTCGTCGAGGATGCGCTCGTCGATGCCGGCGGGCCGGGTGAGCTTGGGGGCGTCCTCCGCCGTCTCGGCGTCGAGGGCGCTCACCACCACGCCGATGAACAGGTTGAGCACCATGAAGGTGGAGACGAGGATGAACACCACGAAGAACAGCCAGGCCAGGGGATGCTCGGCCATGAGCGGCTTCACGATGCCGGCGGACCAATCGTCGAAGGTCATCACCTGGAACAGGGTGTAGGCGGTCTGGCCGAGGCTCCCGAACTGCTCGGGCGCCGTGCCGCCGAAGAGCTTCGCGCCCATCACCGAGAACACGTAGAAGATGAGGCCGAGCAGCAGCAGGATCGAGCCCATGCCGGGCAGGGCGCTCACGAGCCCGCCCACCACGCGCTTCAAGGACGGCACCGCCGAGATGAGGCGCAGCACCCGCAGGATCCGCAGGGCCCGCAGGACGGAGAGCGAGCCCGTGGCCGGCACGAGAGCGATGCCGACGACGAAGAGATCGAACAGGCTCCAGGGATCGCGGAAGAACCGCCCCCGGTGCACGACCATGCGGGCCGCAAGCTCGGCGACGAACACCGCGAGGATGGCCCGGTCGACGGCGGTGAGGACCGGGCCGATCGCCGCCATCACGTCGCGGCTCGTCTCGAGTCCTAGGGTGACCGCGTTCACGACGATGAGGCCGAGGATGACGCGTTCGGTGAGGGGCGAGGCGAGGAGGCCCGCCAGGCGGTCGAGCGCCGATCCCGGCGCCGGTGTGGTGAGGGTCGCCCCGGCCGGCCCGGCCGGGCGCTCGGTGGAAGCCGTCATCGCTGTCTCCCGCGCTCTGCTCATGGTTGGCAAATCAGGGGCGCAGCTGTGCCTTGGAGGCGGGTCCTTGGCAAGGCGGGGACGGAACGCTGCCCTCCTCCCTTCGTTGATGCCCTGAGCCCGTCGACCCGGAGGCCGGATCATGCTGCGCTTAACGGCTGCCCTCATCGCCGCGATCGGGTTCGCGCTTTCCGCCGCGGGGCCGGCGATGGCGCAAGCGGATCCGCAGGCAAAGGCCCCCCGGCGGGTGGCGCTCGTGATCGGCGTCGCCGAGTACTTGAACCTGCCCCAGCTCACCCGGCCCGCCGAGGACGGCCAGGCGGTGCACGAGGTGCTGGAGGGCCTCGGCTTCGAATCGACCCTCGTGCTCGACCCCGAGGACCGGGCCCTCGACGAGGCCGTGGTGCGGTTCACCCAATCCCTGCAGCCGGACGACGTGGCCCTCGTCCATTTCACCGGCCATGCGGCGCGGCTCAACGACGATTTCCTGTTCCTGCCCGTGAACGCGCCCGCGGTCGGCGCGGGCGGCGAGGACCTGCGGCGCACGGGCGGGGTCGGCCTCAGCGCCCTGGCGGACGAGATCCGGGCGGCGGGCGCCCGGGCGCAGCTCTTCTTCGTCGACGGCTGCCGGGGCGATCCTTACGCCCAGGAGGGGGCGGCCGAGCTCGGCGCCTCGTTCTGCGGCGAGGTCGGGCGGCAGATGCCGGAGGGCTCCTTCGTCCTCTTCTCGGCGAGCGCCGGCCAGAAGGCCCTCGACCGCCTCGCCGCGAACGAGCCCGAGCCCCATTCGCTCTTCACCCGCGTCCTCCTGAGCCACCTCGAGGAGGTGCGCTCCGTGGTGCGCCTCGCCCGGGTCGTGCGCGACGAGGTGGTCGAGACCGCAGCCTCCGTGAACCACCAGCAGCGCCCCGCCTATCTCGACGAGCTCGTCGGGCCGCCGGTGCTCCTCGCGCCCCGCGAGCCGCGCCGGGAGGCGGCGCAGGCGCCGCGGAGCGCCGACGTCCTGCCGGCGCCGGACCGGCCCGCGCCGCAGCCCCGCCGCGAGGCGCCCGCGAGCGCGTTCCAGTGCGGCAGCTCCTCTCCCGGGGCGCCGGCCTTCAGCTGCCGCAGCGCCCGGCGCGACGCGGAGGTGCTGATCTGCCGGGACGAGCGGCTCGGCGGCTGCGACCAGACCCTCAACGCGCTGTTCGATCAGGCCCAGGAGCGGATGGGCCGCGGGGCGTCGGGCCTGCGCCGCTCGCAGGACCGCTGGCTCGCCGAGCGGGATTCCTGCGCCGAGCGTTCGCCCGACGAGGCCGCAGCGGTGGATTGCATCGGCCGGGCCTACGACGCCCGCATCGCCGAGCTCGATCCCATCGTCACGGGCTCGCTGCCCCGGCCGGCGAGCGGCCCGAGCTTCGACTGCACCTATGCGCGCTCCGCGGTGGAGCGGGCGATCTGCCAAGATCCGGCGCTCGCCGCCAAGGATCGCGAGATGGCGGGGCTCTTCGCCGAGGCCCGTCCTGGCGACCCGCGGGGCGTCGAGCGGGCGCAGCGGGAATGGCGGGCCATGCGGGATTCCTGCGCCCGCATGGCCGATACCGAGCCGAACCTCCAGGCCTGCATCGGCGAGGCCTACGACATCCGCATCGGACAGCTTGGCGGAACGGGACAGCGATGATGATCGGCCTCGCCTGGTGGAAGCTCGCCACCGACACCACCCTCCTCGCCATGGAGGCGCAGCTCGTCATCGCCACCCGCCTCGGCCAGATCGCGGCCGGCCAGGGCACGGCGGCGGAGGCGCAGCTTATGGTCACGGAGAAGATGCTCGCCTTCACGGAGGCCGCCATGACGATGGCGTCCGGGGGCTCCGCGCACCAGGTGGTGAAGGGCTACCGCCGGCACGTGGGCAAGAACGTCCGCCGCCTCAAGCGGTGAAACCACTCCCCCGACACGGCGTTCTCCCGCTGGCGCCGGAGCTCCGGCACGGAGCGCGGCGCCCAGTAGGGGATCTTTCATCCGCCCACCCCATTGCCCTGGCCGCCCGCCGCTCCGCCGCGCAGGGCGGCCCCTCATTGCCAGCAAGGATCGACATCATGACGAAGAGGACCACCACCCGCGCCCGCAACGCCCCGCAGGACGCGCCCGCCCGCGCGGCGCGCCTCACCATGGCCGCGGCGGCGCGCACGAGCGAGCGCGTCTCCGGCGCCGCGAACGACGCCACTGAGGGCGCCGCGTCCGGCGCCGCCGCTTTCGGCTCCCTGTTCGGCGGGCTCGAGAACCGCGAGGCCATGCTGCGCCCGGCGGCCGAAACCATCGACGTCATGCGCGACGTCGCCGCCGTGCTCACCCGGACCACGCAGGATTTCGGCCGGGAATGGGCGGGCCTCGTCCAGCAGGGCCTCAGGCTCAATATGGAGGCCGCCGGCGCCATGGCGCGCTGCCGCTCCGTGCCCGACCTCCTCGCCGTGCAGGCGGAACTCCTGCGCGGCAACCTCGAACAGACGAGCCGCGCCATGCATCAGCTCGCCGCGGCCTCGACCCGTCTCGCCAACGAGACCGACATCGCCCTGACGCCGCTCACGGCGCCCGGCAAGGCGGCCTGACCGCCCGATCGTGACGGTGCCGGTGCGGGACCGCCCGCGCCGGCACCCGCTTCGTGCGCCGCGTTTCTCGCCCCCGCACCCTCCCACCACCGGTCCGCCGCTCTACCTCACCGGCATCAGCCCCTGCCGGAGGACTTCATGTTCACGCGACTGCTCGTCCCCCTTCTCGCCGCTCTGCTCGCCGCGTCGCCCGCCCCCGCCAAGGACGGCGGCGACAAGGGGGGCGATGGCGGCCGGGGCGGCGACAGCGACGGCGGCGGAAGGGGCGGAGACGGCGGCGGGAGAGGCGATGGCGGTCGCGGCGGCGATGGCGATAGCGGCGGCAGAGGTGGTGGCCGCGGCGATTCGGACGGCGGGTCGAGCGGCGGCGGCTCCGGCAGCGGCGGTGGTTCGGGTGGTGGCTCCGGAGGGGGCACGGGCGGCGGCTCCGGTGGAAGCGGCGGCGGGAACTCTGGCGGCAGTTCCGGCGGCGGTGGTGGAGGCACAGGCGGCGACTCCGGCTCCGGTGGCGGCGGCTCGAACCCGGGCGGCTCCGGCGCGGGCGGGGGCGGCCTCGGTGGCTCAGGATCCTCCGGCGGCTCGGCCGGGGGTGGATTCGGCGGAGGCGGTGTCTCGCCCGGGGCCGACCCCCGGGGAGCGCCGAGCGCCACGGGGTCCCTGTCCGACCGGGAGTCCGGAGGGCGGGGCGACAGCGTCCTGCCCCTTGCCCTCCTGCCGTCGAGCACGGGCGCCCTCGCGCCGCAGCCGCGGGTCCTCGGGGTCGCGCCCCGCGCCCGCGCGGTGCAGCCGCTCCGGGTCGAGGCGGTCTTCGCGCCGCCGGTGGTCCGAGCCTGCGGCGCCACCATCGGGCAGGCCGCCCGGCAGAGGGGCGCGGTCGAGGTCGCCGTCGAGGAAGCCGGGCCCCTCCGCTCGGCCGGAGGCGGCACCCGCGTGACCCCGCTCGACGTGGAGATCGTGTACGAGCGCCGGGGCCGGTCGCAGGTGCGCCAGGCCCGGGTCGCCTGTCACGTGGACCGGGCCGGCCGGGTCGTGGCGTTGCGCTGAGGGCCGCCTCGCCCCGCTTCTTGCCGCAACCCGCGACGAGAGCGGCCCCACGCCGTTCGTGCAAAGGCACGCGCCGCGCGCTAGGCTCGCCCGACCACGGAGATGAGCATGAGCCGAACGCCCCGCCCGCATCGCGTCACCCCGATCGCCGTCCGGGCGCCAGGCCGGGCGATCGCCCTCGCGCTCCTCGCCCTCGTGTCGGCCACGGGCGCCGAGGCGGGCTGCAGCGATTCCGCGCGGCCGCGGGTGGTCTGGACGGATTGCAGCAAGGACCGCCTGCTCCTCGATCAGCAGGACCTCACGGGCGCCGATCTCACCAAGGCGCGGCTCTCCTCCACCTCGCTCACCGGCGCGCGCCTCACCCAGGCGAAACTCGTCGAAGCCGAACTCTCGCTCACCCGGCTCGACAAGGCGGACCTTGCGGGTGCCAATCTCGAACGCGCGGCGGGCATGCGCCCGTCCTTCGCGGGCAGCAATCTTTCGGGCGCGCGGCTCCATGCGGCGCAGTTCAGCCGCGCGAATTTTTCAAAGGCGCAATTGTCGGGCGCGCAGCTCGCGAAGTCCGAACTGATCCGGTCGGATTTCAGCGGCGCGGATCTCACGGGCGCGGATCTCTCGAAGGCCGAGCTCAGCCGGCTCGCGTTCAAGGGCGCGACGGTGACGGGCGTGAACTTCAGCTACTCGAACCTCGCCCGCGCGGATCTCGCAGCCGCCGTGCTGAAGGACGTCAATCTGACGGGCGCGTATCTTTATCTCACGAACCTGTCCGATGCCGACCTCAGCGGCGCGCAAGGATTGACGGCCGAGCAGCTGCAGCTCGCCTGCGGTTCGCCCGGCACCAAGCTGCCGTCCGGCCTTCAGCCGCCGGCGAAGTGGCGCTGCAACGACGACTAGCGCGGCGCGACCTGCAGAGCCCTTGAGGCTCCGCGGGCCGTCAGATCGCGAGCGCCCAGAACGAGCCCGCAAGGCCGACGAGCGAGATCGCCCCGCACATCACGGTCCAGAACATCAGCTCCGGGCTGTCGAACGCGTCCTGGTCCGTCCAGGGGCGTGCCGTCGCTCGCGCGGCGCGCGGGCGACGGCGGTGATCGAGATCAGCTTGTGAGTTCATCGGTCGGGTGAAAATCCGTCAATGTGTATTCGGCAGGGCGGCGCTTGTCGCCCGGATACAGGAACGCGTCGAAGACCCCGTCGGGATCATGGGTCCAGAGCACGATGTGCTTGGCGTCGATCTTGATGCGGGTTTGATCGGGCAGGAGATACGTGCCCGGCTGATCGATGTTCAGAAGGTCGGTCCAACGAAATTGCATGGGCCCTCCTGTCGTGAGGAACGATTCGGTAATGCAACGCGAAGCGCAGTCTGCGTTCGAATGCAGCTTAACTGTGGCAGGACGCCGCCGGGCTCGCGTCTTTGCCCTCGTTCGCGTCGTCTTGCGCAAGGCGGTGTGACGGAGCGAAGTCTCGACACGCTGCAGCGGGAGCGCAGAGTGCACGCGGCGCGGATACTCGCGCTCCGCGTTCCTCGGTCATCGCCTCGCGGCCGATGACGAATGCTCGTCCGGCGTCGATACCGAGGCATGCGCGTCGCACGCCCCGTGCGAGTATCGCGCGCTCCGCAACCTGTCTTGGCCGATACTCGCGCAGGCTGTCCGGCGCCGCCGCACCGCGCACGAATGCGCGAGGATGCAACCTTCCCCTGTAAACGGGGGTTGTTCGCCCTACATGGGGAGGCACGCCGCCCCTTGCGGGCAGAGAAAGACAAAGGTTCGCGATGACGAGAGTTGAGCAGAGAACACAGAAGCTGATCGAGACGCTGGGCGATGTCGGCGACCTCGTCGTGGACCGGTCCCGCACCGAAGCCGCCGAGGTCAAGCGTGCGGCGCGCGCCCTCGCATCGCTCCTGAAGAAGAAGCCTGCTGCCGCCGCCAAGGCGCCGCAGAAAGCGCCCGCAGCCCGCAAGGCGGCAAGCCCGCGGGCCGCGACGGCGACGAAGCGCGTCGCCGCCAAGCGCGCCCCGGCCAAAGCCGCCGCCGCGCGCACGACGAAGGACGGACGCTCCATCTCCGAGGTGCGCCGGGCCGCGGCCCACAAGGCCTGGGAGACGAAGCGGAGCCAGACGCGCAAGCGCGGTCGCTAAGACCCTTCATCGCAGCCTGCCGCCGCAACCGCTGCGGCGCAGGCGCGACACCGAACCCAACCTTGCGTTGACGTGAGCCGCGCGCGTCCCGCGCGCAGCGACGCTCCTGCCGTTGGGGCATGGCTCCTGCGCCGTCCTGCGACAATGCTCGCGCGATCCACCATGCGCTCCGCCGGGTGACCTAGCGGAAGGGCGTCCGCATGGAAATTCACGTTTTACAACCGCGGTTTACGACTTATTGTGTTTGCCGTGAGAGGGTGGGATTCCAAGCTCCGGCTCACGCCTCAACTCGGTGGCTGCGGGATGTCCGCCTTTCCTGTATCGCACAACGAAATCGAGCGCCTGAGCGCCCTGCGGATGCTCCAGATTCTGGACACGCCGGCCGAAGCTCATTTCGATGCGGTGGTCGACGTGGCGCGCCGCACCTTCGGCGTCCCGATCGCCCTCGTCTCGCTCGTCGATGCGGACCGCCAATGGTTCAAGGCCCGCTGCGGAATTGACATCGAAGGGACCGAGCGTGAGGTTGCCTTCTGCAACTACACGATCCTGAGCGACGATCTCCTCGTGGTGGAGGATGCCACCAAGGACGAGCGGTTCCGCGACAACCCTTACGTCACGGGCGAAGCGCATATCCGCTTTTATGCGGGAGCGCCGCTCATCCTCGAAGCCGGCATCCGCGTCGGCACCCTGTGCGTGATCGATACCGAGCCGCGGCCGTTTTCCGAGGACCATCGGGCGACCCTGCGCGATCTCGCCCGCGTCGTCGTCGCGCATCTTCAACTGCACAAGGCCAATATCGCGAACCGCGAGGAAGCGGCGCGGCGCATCCTGAGCGAGCGGCGGCTGTTGAGGAACGAGGCGTTCCTGCGCTCCGTGCTCGATGCATCCACGGATTGCATCAAGGTGGTCGAGCTCGACGGCTCCCTGTCCTTCATGAACGCCAACGGCCTTTGCGCCATGGAGATCGACGCGTTCGATCGGGTGAGGGGCGCCGAATGGGCGAGCCTCTGGCCGACCGATTCCGCGGCGACGGTTCGCGGCGCGGTCGAGCGGGCGCGGGGCGGGGAGCCCGTGCGCTTCGAGGCCTTCTGCCCGACCGCGAAGGGAACGCCGAAAACCTGGGACGTATCCGTGTCTCCGGTGCAGAACGCGGATGGCCTGGTCACGAGCCTCGTCTCCGTCTCGCGCGACATCACGGAGCGCACCCGCGCAGAAGCCGTGATTCGCGAGAGCGAGGAGCGATTCCGCAAGCTCGCGGACAGCGTTCCCGTGATGATCTGGATGGCGGACCACACGGGGGCGTGCAACTACGTCTCCCGTTCCTGGTGCGAGTTCTCGGGGCAGTGCGAGGAGACGGCTTCGGGCCTCGGCTGGCTCGCAGTGATCCACCCCGAGGACCGGGCGATGATCGCGGCCTCGTTCCAGGACGCGGCGGCGCACCATCGTTCGTTCCAGATCGAGTATCGCGTGCGGCGCGTGGACGGCGTCTATCGCTGGGTTCTCGATACGGCGGTGCCGCGCTTTGGCACCGACGGCTCGTTCCTCGGCTATGTGGGATCGCTGCTCGACCTGACGGAGCGCAAGGAAGCCGTGGCGGCGCTCGAGCAGGCGAAGCATGCGGCCGAGCAGGCGAGCGAGGCGAAGTCCGAGTTCCTCGCCACCATGAGCCACGAGATCAGGACGCCCCTCAACGGCATCCTCGGCTACACAGACCTCCTTCTCGACGATGCGGCGCTCACGCCGGCGCAGCGCCGCCAGGCGGAGCGCATCGAGGGCGCGGGAACGGCGCTCCTCACCATCGTCAACGACATCCTCGACTTCTCGAAGATCGAGGCGGGACAGGTCGAGCTCGACCCGCACCCGTTCTCGCCCGCCGATCTCGTGGACGACGCGGTGGCGATCGTCCGCTCGCTCATCGAGAAGAAGGGCCTCGCGCTGAGCGTGAGCGTCGCCGGCACCCTGCCGCCCCGCCTCCTCGGCGATGCGAGCCGGCTGCGGCAGGTGCTCCTCAACCTTCTCAACAACGCGGCGAAATTCACGCCGGCGGGCGGCATCGCGGTGGTGCTGGAGCATGCCGGCTGCGCCAACGGTGCGGAGCGGCTGCGCTTTGCCGTGCGCGACACCGGCATCGGCATCCCGCAGGAGCGGCAGGGGCGGCTCTTCGAGCGCTTCAGCCAAGTCGACCAATCCCACACCCGCGCCTTCGGCGGCACGGGCCTCGGGCTCGCCATCTCGAAGCGGCTCGTCGAGCTGATGGGCGGCTCCATCGGCCTCGACAGCGCGCCGGGCAAGGGCACGACCGCCTGGTTCGAGGTCGCGCTGCCCGCCGTGCCGGAGCGGCAAGGGGCGTTGCCGGCGCAGCCGCCCGCATCGTCCGGGGAGCGCCGCAGCGGCCGCATCCTTCTTGCCGAGGACATGCCGATCAACCAGGAGATCGCGACCGCGATGCTGGAGGCGGCGGGCCATCGCGTCACCGTCGTGTCGACGGGCGCCGAAGCCGTGAGGGCGGTCCAGGAGGGTGAGTTCGACCTCGTCCTCATGGACATCCAGATGCCGGAAATGGACGGGCTCGAAGCCACGCGCCACATCCGCGCCATGGCGGCGCCCAAGCGCGATCTTCCCATCGTCGCGCTCACCGCCAACGTCTTTCAGCAGCAGATCGACTCTTTCATGGCCGCCGGCCTGAACGGGCATCTCGGCAAGCCCGTGCGGCGCGACGAACTCACCGCGCTCGTCGAACGCCACCTGCAAGCCGCGCCGTCATCGGGCAAGGCCGCGCCGCGCTCAGGGCCGGCGCCCGAAGCGCCGGGCCGCAGGGCCTTCGATGAGCGCATCAGCCTGAGCGCCTGAGACGCGCGGGGCGTTCGCCCGCCGTTAACCATCTCGAAGCCTTCGATCGCGCAATCTCCCGCAAAGCCCTGAGCAACAGGGCCGATTCGGGTTCGATATGGCCTTCGCACATTTCCGCTGGGGCAGCTCGCATCTGCGCCTGTTCATCCTGCTGGTGCTGACCCTCGCCCCGCTCATCGGCTTCAGGGCGTGGGACGTGCTGACCCGGCGGGCCGGCGAGATCGCGGCCGCCAAGCAGGACGCCCTCGAGTTCGCCCGCGCGGGCGGCCGCATGCAGAAGGAATTGTTCAGCCGCGCCGACGCGCTCCTGCACGTCGTGACCGAGGTGCCTGCCGTGCGCGAGGGAAGCGAGGCCCAGTGCCACGGCTTCTTGAAGCAGATCCAGGCCCGGAACACCTGGGCCCGCTCCATCCTGATCGCCCGTCCGGACGGGCGGGTGATCTGCAACAGCGCGCAGATCGGGCTCGCCATCGATCTTCTCGGGCGCGCCTATTTCCGCCAGGCCCTCGCCGCCAAGGAGGCGGTGCTCAGCGACTTCATCCTCGCGCGCCCGAGCCTCAAGCCCTCCGTGGCCGTGGCCGAAGCCTTCCGCGACCAGGCCGGGCAGGTCGCCTTCGTGGCGATCGTCACGCCCGACCTCGCCTGGATCGGCGATCTCGTGGGCGAGATCGGGCGCAAGGCGAAAGCCGACGTGACGCTCCTCGACAGCAAGGGCATCGTGCTCGCCCACTTCCCTGACCCCGACAGCCTCGTCGGCCGCGACGTGTCCGCGCTCCCGCGCATGGAGCCGGTCTTCCGCAGCCACGAGGGCCTGCTCGAATACAAGGGCGCCGACGACACCCTGCGCTACGGCGCCTTCACCACCATCGAGGGAACGGGCGCGCGCCTCGTCGTGAGCTTCCGTGCCGCCGACGTTCTCGCCGAAGAGGAGGCCGCGACGCGCCACATCCTCTGGCAGTTCGGCATCGTTCTCGTGCTCGCCGCGGTGCTGGCGATCCTCGGCGGCCACTTCCTCTTCCTGCGCTGGCTCAACCGCATCACCGCCATGGCCAAGAAGCTCGGCGAGGGCGACTTCGCGGCGCGCTCCAACGTGCCGAACCATGCGGGCGATCTCGCCACCGTGGCTCGGGCCCTCGACGGCGCCGCCGAGCGCCTCGCGAGCCGCGAAGGCCTTTTGCAGGAGGCGCAGGAAGCCGCCGAGGCCGCCAAGGCGAAGGCCGAGGCTGCGAACCAGGCGAAGACCGACTTCCTGGCGACGATGAGCCACGAGATGCGTACGCCGCTCAACAGCATCATCGGCTTCACCGATCTCGTCCTCGACGGCACGGACCTGCGCCCCGAGCAGCGCCATCACGTGCAGCTGATCCAGACCGCGAGCTCGGCCCTGCTCACCGTCGTCAACGACGTTCTCGACTTCTCCAAGATCGAGGCGGGCCAGATCCAGCTCGACGAGCAGGCCTTCTCGCTCGCGGCGATGATCGACAATTCGGTGTCGCTCCTCCACGACGCCGCCCACGCCAAGGGCATCGACCTGCGCGTCGCGTCCGACGCCGACCTGCCGGCGCTGGTGATCGGCGACGAGCCCCGGTTGAGGCAGGTGGTGCTCAACCTTCTCAACAACGCGATCAAGTTCACGGAAGTGGGCCAGGTGGTGCTCAAGGTGGAGAGCATCGGCCTCAAGCACGGGAGCGACGGCGACGTCGCGTGCCTGCGGTTCGTCGTGGTCGACACGGGCATCGGCATCTCGGCCGACAACCTCGCCCGCATGTTCGACCGCTTCGCGCAGGCCGACAGCTCCATCAGCCGGCGGTTCGGCGGCACGGGCCTCGGCCTTGCGATCTCGAAGCACCTCGTCGAGATGATGGGCGGCCAGATCCGGGTGCAGAGCGAGCCCGGCGTCGGATCGACCTTCTGGTTCACGGTGGACCTGCGCGTGGCCGCGGAAACCGACCTGCGCGTGGCGCTGCCGCAGGACCTGCCCGGGGACGTTTCGCCGGCGCGGATCCTCGTCGTCGACGACATCGCGGTGAACCGCCAGCTCGTCTCCTCGATCCTCGGCAAGGCGGGCCATTCCCTCGCCTTTGCGGCCGATGGGCAGGAGGCCGTCGCGGCCGTGAGGGCCGAGCGGTTCGACCTCGTATTCATGGACATCCAGATGCCGGTCATGGACGGCATCGAGGCGACGCGCCGCATCCGCGCGCTGCCGGGCCCCGCGAGCAGCACGCCCATCGTCGCGCTCACGGCGAACGTCTATGCGGAGCAGATCCGCATGTTCAAGGATGCCGGCATGGACGGCCATGTGGGCAAGCCCTTCCGCCGGGAGGAGATCCTGTCGGCCGTCGCCAAGGCGCGGGAGCCGAAGACCTTCCAGGGCGCCGGCGAGGCGGGCAACACCGGCGCGGCGGGCGAGGCCGGCACGGCGGTTCTCTCGCGGAGCATGTACGACGACGTCATCGAGGCGCTCGGGGCGAGCGGCATGGCCGAGTGGCTCGGCGAACTGCATCGGCTCCTCGCCGATCTCGACCGCGCCATGACCGAGCCGGACCAGCGGGACCGGCTCATCGCGGTCGCCCACAAGACGATCGCGTGCAGCGGCCTCATCGGCTTCGACCGGTTCTCGGAGGCCTGCCGGGCCGTGGAGGATGCCTGCCGGGCCGGCGCCGCAATCGACCTTGCGGTGAGGGAACTGCGCGAGGCGCGCCGCGAGATGGCGCCCTTCCTCGCCGATCTCGACAGCGAGATCGCCGACCAGCTCGCGGCGGCGTGAGCCGCCGGCGGGAGGCTCAGGCCGCCTCGGCCCGCGCGGCGAGGAGGCGCGAGATGCGGGCGACGAGCTCTTCGGCGCGGAAGGGCTTCGTCACGTAGTCGCTCGCGCCGTCCTTCAGCGCGCCGACGATGTCGGCCTCGAGCTGCCGGGCCGTCAGCATCACCACCGGAATGCCCCGGCAGGCGGGATCGGCCTTCAGGTCGCGCAGCACGTCGAGCCCGCTCGGCGGCGCGCCCAGCATGGTGTCGAGGATCACGGCGTCGGGCCGCATCGCCCGCACGGCCTCGAAGCCCTCCGGGCCTGTGGCGTAGGTTTCGACCCGGTAGCCCTTGGCCTTCAGCTTGTGCTGCAGCAGGGTCCGGATCAGGGGATCGTCGTCGACGACGATGACGGTCGCGCTCATGAGGCCCTCATCTCGGCAAGGGGACGCTCCGCCTCCAGCGCCGACCGGCGGGTCACGGCCATCACCTTGCGGGCGAGTTCGGCAGGGATGATGGGTTTCAAGAGAAAGGCGGAGACGCCGGCTTCCGCAGCCTCGAGGGCCAGCTCCGTCGGGGACGCCGCCGTGATCATGATGAAGGGGGTCGCGGCGATCCCCGGCGTCGAGCGCACGTGCTTCAGGATGCCGAGGCCGCTGATGGAGTGGCCCAGATTCCAGTCGGCCAGGATGACGTCGTATCGGTTGCCATCGATGAGGCGGAGCGCGTCCTCGCCGTTATAGGCGCGGTCCACCGTGAAGCCGAGATCCTCCAGCGAGAGGGCGAGACGCTCGGCGAGGAAGCGGTGATCGTCGATCACGAGGCAGCGGCGCTCCGTTCGATCCGCTTGGCGTTCCGGGGGCGCTTCCAGAGCAGTTTGCATCGATGAACCTGTTCAGCTCGTTCTGTCGAGCCGATGAAACAGGGGAGTTGTTAAAGGAGCCGTGCCGAACAACTTAAAAAGCTGCGAGATGATGAACGATCTGTTCTCGCGATGCGCAGGAATGCCAGGGTAGAGCGCGCGTGAACGAAGGGTTGATACAGAGCCCAACATTCTCTCACCTGCGTCAGCGGGCTTTGAAGAGTTGGATGCTAGGGTCGCGACATCTTGGTCAAGACCGTGCACCATGCCGAACCGTTCCGACACCCGCCGCCAGCCGCGCCACCCGACCTATCTCGAGGGGCATATCGGCTTCGACACCCGCAAGCTCACCTTGAAGTGCCTCGTCCGAAACCTCTCCGGGCTGGGAGCGAGCCTCGTCCTGCCGGGCGAGTACGCGCTGCCGCGCGAGTTCGACGTGCACATCGCGTCCCGGGGCCAGAGCTACCGGGCGCACCTCGTGTGGAGCCGCGGCAACCGCTGCGGCGTCGCCTTCACGGATGCGGACCTCCGCCGCGAGCCCGAATCGCGGCGCGGGCCGCTTCTCGTCGCCGAGGACCATGGCGTTCCGCAGGACGCCGCATGATCGCTGCCTCCGGTGCAGGGCCCGGTGCGGGCGGGGTGACGATGGGGCATGCGTGTTCGTACGGAGGATGGTCGCGGCCGCTGCGGCTTGCTGCGGGGCGCCCTGTGGCCGGGCGGCTACAGCCACGCTGGGGCAAATCAGTCAGCCTGTCCTCCTCGGCATTGGACGTCGAGGTCTTCCTCCCTGTTGAACTCGCACCGCTCCGGATCCTATCCCGGAGCGGCTTTTCTTCAGTAACGATCTGTTCACCATCAGAATAGATCAAATTGTCGGTTTCGCTTGCTCACGCGTTTGTCTTTCACATGCTGTCGGGCGGAGCACCATGACCCTCTTCGATCCTAAGACCGGCCAGTACATCACCATCGATCCCCGTCCGCGCCGGCTAGTAGCCGCGGCGTGAAGAGGCTGGGCCCGGCGACGGCGCGCGGGCTGCCTTGAGGCCGACCTCTCGTTCGGGGCGGGCCATTCTTCCCCCTCACCCCATCAGATGCCGCTGGCGATGCGCAACTGCGCGGACGAGAGCCGGCGGGTAATCTGGTTCATCCGCACCTCGTGGGCGGCCCACATCCGGCGCTTGAGAACGGCCTTGCGGTTCTCCGCCGGGCGAATCGCCGGGGCGGCGAGGGCCGCCGTCTGCACCTTCGGGGGGCGCGGCGCCGGGAGCGGCGGCGCGGGTTGAAGCACCGGGCGGCGGGGCGGCAGGGCGAGAGCCGTCCTAGGCCAGGGGCCGCCCGCGAGCGAGAGGGCCTCCGCCGGGCGGGGCGGCGGTGAGGCGGGGGCGCTCGACGGCGGCGGGAGCTCGCCGGCGGCAAGCGGCGAGCCGATGGCGGCGAGGTGCTGCCGGGCGCGGCGGCAATATTCCACCGAGAGCGGCGACATGGTCTGCTCGCCCCAGCCCGCCCGGTACTTCATGAGGGCGCGGCACAGATCGCCCTCCGCCAGCTGCCAGGCGCGGGCGAGATACATGACCCCGTATTTCACGTTCACCTCGGGCACGAAGAGCGCCGTCATCCCGCCCGCATGCCCGAGCATCGCCGCCGTCTGCGGCCGCACCTGCATGAGCCCGATCTCGCCCACGCCGCCCACGGCTCCGGGATCGTAGCGGCTCTCCACATGGGCGACCGCATCCGCGACCTCCGGCGGCAATCCCGCCTCCAGGGCCGTCCGGGTCACGAGATCGAGATGTTCGCGCCGCCCGCCCCGGTAGGTTTCGGGCAGGGTCAGGCCGCCGATGGCGGGCGGGAGCGGCAGGGCGGGAAAGGGTTCGGGGCCGGGCTCGGCCCGGGCCGGTGCCGCGGCGAAAGCGAGAATCAATAGGATGGGTGCAAGAGCGCGCAAATCAGGCAACGGACATCCCCTGTTCGCCCCGCCGGATCGAGCCGGCCTGCCGGACCATAGCATCCGGATGACGTAAGGATAGGGGAGGGCGCTGCTGGCGGGAGGGCCGGGCGGGACTACGGCTCAGCTTCGGACGTTTTCGGCGGCCCTCAACGAATTGTCATGGTGTAGCAGCTTTACAATAGCGGGACTCGCCCGAGTGACGTAGCGTCCCTCCTGCGTATCCCACCTCCTTGAAAGGATTGCTCATGCGCTCACGTCTCTTGGGGCTCCTCGCCGGTACGGCGGCCCTGGCCCTCACCGCCGCGGCCGCCCAGGCCGCCGATCTGCCGGCGCGCACCGCGCCGGTGGCGCCCGTCGCCATGGTCCCCGTTTTCACGTGGACGGGTTTTTACGTTGGTGCTCAGGTTGGGTATCAGTTCTCCGACCGTGAGACGAACTACAACGGCTACCTGTTCGAGTTCGACGGCGACAACGACTTCAACGACGTGTTCGACACCGACGAGGACGATGCGTTCGTGGCGGGCGCGCATGCCGGCTACAACTTCCAGTTCGGCTCGTTCGTGGTCGGCGTGGAAGGCGACATCGAAGGCGTGTTCGGCGACGACGATGACGACTACGGCACGCTGCTCGTTCGCACGACCCCGACGGGCCCGAATCTGGCTTACACGATCGGCGCCAACCAGCTCGACTGGCAGGGCTCGATCCGCGCTCGCGCGGGCTTTGCCTTCGACCGCACCCTCGTCTACGCCACCGGCGGCTTTGCCTTCGGCGGTGTCGGCGGCGGCCACTCGTTCGGCGGCGTCCTCGACGATGATGACGACACCGTGTCGGGCTACACCGTGGGTCTGGGCGTGGAGCATGCCTTCACCAACAACCTGACGGCCCGCCTCGAGTATCGCTACACGGCGTTCGACGAGATCAACACCCGCTTCGGCAACGTTGAGATCGACGGCGACGACTTCGACTTCCACACCGTGCGCCTGGGCGTCTCCTTCAAGTTCTGATCGCCCCAGACACACAACGAGAAAGGCCCGGCTCACCCCGGGCCTTTTTTGCTGAAAGGGCAGGCCGCGGGTGAATCGGGCGATGCCCGTGTCTTTCGAGCATCCGCACAAGCATTCGTTCAAGGCTCGTCCCCGAGACTGAGGGTCCCTCGGTTGCCCCCGAGACCCTCGCAGACGACTGCACCCCTCCCGAGCCCGTCTCAGGAGGGGTTTTTCGTTGCCGCCGGGCCGGATGACGCCATGTTGATTCGGGGCTACGATCCGGCCGAAAGGGGGAGTGGGGTGGCTTATCTCGACAGCGTTCGGCTGGTGGCGACCGCGTGGCTTCAGAGCGTCGTCGCCTACGCCATGACCCTGCCGCCATGGCTTCTGGCGGGCCTGGCCCTGCCGGTGCTCGCCGCCCTCGTCGCCCGCTCCGTCGGCGCCCTCATGATTTCGCTGCTGCTCGCCGTGGTCGCCGTGACCATCCCGGAATCCGGCCCGTCCGGGCGCTACCAGTACAGCACCCTGATCCTGCTGATCCTGAGCGGCCTCGCCACCGCCTTCGTCGGGCGCCCGCGGGGCGACGGCAAGGCCGCCCGCGTCCGGGCGCTCGCAGCCGAACTCGACGAGGCGAAGCGGCAGATCGCTCTTCTGGAATTGAAGCAGCAGCGCGAGAAGATCTGGCGGCCGCAGCCGCCCCGGTCGGGCTAGCGGGCGAAGCGCACGATCAGGATCATCGCAATGGCATAGGCCACGGCGCATCCCGCCGCGGCAAAGCTGATCGTCGTCTCCATGAACCCGTGCCCCCCTCGCGGGCCGACATCAACATCGGCCGGGGCGCGGCTTCAATGGTCAAGCTGTCGCTGCGACAACTCTGCCCGCGGAGGCCGAGGGCCGGGACGCCTCAGCGGCGCGCGAGCGCCGCAAAACCCAAGGCCAGTTCCGCCGCGATTCCGAGGCAGGCAATGCTCACCAGTGCGATCGTCATCCTCACCCCTCCGGTTCAGGTGCGTAGGATCGTCGCGCTTGTGTCCTTAGGTCAGTCAAGACTCTTACCGAAATCTTAATGACGGGCCGCCTGCGGCCGCGCTAAACCGCGCCGTCACGCCTCCGGAGCCCGCGATGTTTCCCCTGTCCCACATGATGCGGTCCTTCATCCGCACCGGCACCCTCGCGGTGATCGACGCCGCCGGCGCAAGGCACGTGTTCTCCGGCGCGCCCGGCCCGCAGGTCACCATGCGGATCACCGACCCGAAGCTCTATCGCGCCCTCGTCTTCAATCCCGAGCTTCATGCGGGCGAGGCCTACATGGACGGACGGCTCGACTTCGTGGAGGGCTCGACGCTCCGCGACTTCCTCGAACTGTTCTCGATGAACCGCCAGTCCCTCGCATCCTACCCGCTGCAGAACGTGCTGCGGGGCGTCTCGCGCGGGCTGAAGCGCTTCCAGCAGGCGAACCCCGTGGGGCAGGCGCAGAAGAACGTCGCGCACCATTACGATCTCGGCAACGCGTTCTACGCGCTCTTCCTCGACAGGGGCATGCAGTATTCCTGCGCCTACTTCACGGACGACGCGAACACCCTGGAGGAGGCGCAGCAGAACAAGCTCCGCCTCGTCGCCTCCAAGCTGCAGCTGAAGCCCGGCCAGCGGGTGCTCGACATCGGGTCCGGCTGGGGCGATCTCGCGCTCTATCTCGCCGCCATGGAGGATGTGGACGTCACCGGCGTCACGCTCTCCAAGGAGCAGCACCAGCTCGCGAACGACAAGGCGCGGCGGGCCGGGCTCTCGCACCGGGTGCGGTTCGAGCTCAAGGATTACCGCGCCCTCGACCAGTCCTTCGACCGCATCGTGTCGGTGGGCATGTTCGAGCATGTGGGCGTGCAGCACTACCCCGAGTTCTTCGCCAAGGTGAACCGGCTCCTCGCCGAGGACGGGCTGATGCTGCTGCATTCCATCGGCAAGATGAGCCCGCCCGGCACCGCGAGCCCGTGGCTGCGCAAGTACATCTTCCCAGGCGCCTATTCGCCGGCCCTCTCGGAGGTGTTCCCGGTGGTCGAGCAGGCGAAGCTCTGGGTGACGGATCTCGAATTCCTGCGCCTGCACTACGCCAAGACCCTGAACCACTGGCATCGCCGCTTCGAGGCCAACCGCGAGCGCATCAAGGCGATGTACGACGAGCGCTTCTGCCGGATGTTCGAGTTCTATCTCATCAGCGCCGAGACCATGTTCACGACAGGAAGCCAGCAGGTCTTCCACATGCAGCTCGCCAAGAAGCGCGACGCGGCGCCCATCGTGCGCGACTACATCGTCGACACGCAGCGCCGCTACCGCGAACTCGAGGGGGAGCGGCTGAAGGTGCTGGAGGGCCTGCGGGGGCTCGCCCAGCCGGAGCCGGCGTGAGGCGACGATGGGGAGGGGTGCCGTGACACGGTTTCGATGCGCCGGCCTCGTGCTCCTGGCGGCCTCAGCGCTCCTCGCCCCGGCCGGCGGCGCCGGGGCGGTTCCGCATCCCTCGATCCTGCTCGCGGGCGAAGCCGATTACGTCGCCGCGAAAGCCCTAATCGAGGCGCGGGATTTCGAGGGCGCCCTGCGGCGCTTGGCCGAACTCGAGAGGCACTATCCGCGCGAGGCCGAGATCTACAGCCTGAAGGGCTTCGCGCTGCGCAAGCTCCGGCGTTACGACGAGGCGCTGCCGCTCTATCTCAAGGCTCTGTCACTCGATCCCGACCACCTCGGGGCCAACGAGTATCTCGGCGAGCTCTATGCCGAGACGGGCCGGCTGCCCCTCGCCGAGGAGCGGCTCGCGGTCCTGCGTCGCCTCTGCCCGGCGGGCTGCGAGGAGGCGGAGGATCTTCGCGAAGCCATCGCGGCCGCGCGGGGCCGAACCCGGCCGTAAAGTCCGCGGTCCCTCACCACGGGATCGGCTCGCCGCGATGGTCGAACGCGCCGCCCGATTGGGCGAGCGTCAGTCCTTCGATCACGGCGACGAGGCGCTCGGCGGCAAGGGACGGCGGCTGCACGTCGAGGCCCGCCTTGCCGAAGGGCTGCGAGAGCCCGGTATCGACGGTGCCGGGATGGAGGGCGACGCAGATCGCCTCAGGCCGCCGGCGCCGCAGCTCGATCGACGCCGTCCGCACGAGCTGGTGGAGGGCGGCTTTCGAAGCGCGGTACGAGTACCAGCCGCCGAGATCGTTGTCCCCGATGCTGCCCACCCGGGCCGAGAGCGTGGCGAACACCGCGCGGCCGCTGCGGGCGAGCAGGGGCAGGAGGTGCTTCATCAGGAGCGCCGGGCCGATGGCGTTCACCGCGAAGGCATGGGCCATGTGGGCGGGGTCGAGCTGCGTCCAGCTCTTTTCCGGCATGAAGCCGAGCCCGTGCAGGAAGCCGGTGGCGTCGACGACGAGCCGCAGATCCCCGCCCCGCGCCGCGATCGTCCGGGCCGCCTCCGCGACGCTCGTCTCGTCGGTGATGTCGATGCGCGGCTCGCCGGACCGGCTGAACCCGAGCACCTCCGCGTAGGCGGTTGACCCGCTCAGCCGCCAGAAGAGCGCCTGCCCGACGCCGCCGGACGCGCCGATCACCACCGCAAGGCCGCCGTTCGGCGTTTCGGAGAATCGTTCCGGGCTGTCGGTCGTCATCGGGCTGCGTCCGTTACAAGCGAGGTTTGTGGGGAATGTTTAGGGTGCGACGCCGCTTGTTCCCCCTCCCCCTTGAGGGGAGGGGTCAGGGGTGGGGGTGGCGGCCGTGTGTTGTCCGGTGAGGGTCCTGCCGCCACCCCCACCTCCAACTCCTCCCTCAAGGGGGAGGAGCGCAAGGTGGCGCCTCCCGCGTTCCCTGACCCATCGGAGCATCCTCGCGCTACCCGCCGCTCTCCCCCTGTACGACCGACGCGTACCAATCGGCGTATGGCGTCGTCTTCACGAGCTTGCGATTGAAATCGGGGGCGCCGTCCGTCCACCAGACGGGGCCGCGCTCGCCGAGGGCTCTCTTGGCGGCGTCGACCCGCGCCCGGGCGGCGGCGAGGCGGTCCGGGTCGCCGCCCGCATCCCGCACGGCCCGGCGCGCCGACATGAGTTCGCGCACGAGGCGCTCGCGCTCGGCGGGGGCAAGGCCGGGATCGCTCAGGCGCCACAGGCGCCCGCGCACCACGAAATAGCGGCCGTCCGGGGTTCGGGGATGGCGCTCGGGCTGGGTCAGGGGGCTCGGGCCGCGGGATGGGCCGGGCACGCGGCCCCGCCGTCGGTGAGGGGCGCCTTGCGTCAGCCGCTCGAGAGGGCGGCCTGCATGACGTTGTCGGAGGTGAGGTCGCCCGCCGTGTAGCCCATGAGCTCGGCGAGGCGCGTGCGGGCGCGGTTCACGCGGCTCTTGATGGTGCCGACCGCGCAGCCGCAGATATTGGCCGCCTCCTCGTAGGACAGGCCTTCCGCGCCGACGAGGAGCACGGCCTCCCGCTGGTCGGGGGAGAGCTGGCCGAGGGCCTCGCGCAGATCCTGGAGCTGGAGGCGGTCCATCTGGTCCGGGATCGTGCGAAGCGACGTGGCGTATTGATCATCCGCGTCCTCCACCTCCCGCGAGCGCTTGCGGTACTCGGAATGGAAGGCGTTGCGCAGGATCGTGAAGAGCCAGGCGTTGAGGTTCGTGCCGGGCTGGAAGCTGTCGCGCTTGTCCCAGGCCCGCATGATGGTTTCCTGCACGAGGTCGTCCGCCCGGTCGGGATTGCTCGTGAGGGAGATCGCGAAGGCGCGCAGGCTCGGCATGGCCCGCAGGAGGCCTTCCTTGAACCAGGGCGCGACCTGCTCGCCCTTCGCCAGCGCACGCTCCAGCTGCTCCACGAGGAGCCGCAGCCGCTCGGGCAGGGGCTCGGCGCACACGTCCGCATAAGAAGTCTGCAGGTGGCGCCCGAGATGGGTCTGAATCTGACGCCAGTGCTTGGGTGGGTTCGCCGCGGGAGAGGACAGCTGAGAATCGTCGGTCGGAACCGCTGAGCCGGCACTCATAAGCTTGCTCCAGAAATCGCAATGCCAGTCAACGTTAAGCTTGTGTATACGGTTCCATTCTTTTCGGGCTTCTGGGGGCCCTTTCGGTGTGGCATCCCCAGAACGATCGTCTCGCACCGGCGTGAATTGCCACGCCGCGCTGTTTCGCTCATCTTGACGGAAAGAAGAATCGAGGAGGCCTTCCATGTCACGTCCCGTCGCCGCCGTCGTCGCTCTCTGCCTCTTGCTGCCGGTGCTGATGTTCGTCGCCGCCGGCAAGGCCGCGGGCCTGAACGGCGGCATCTATCTCTCCGCCATCGGGTTCCTCGCCGGCGTCTGCTTCCTCGGCGCGGCCGCCGTGGAGCTTCGCCGCCTCGTCGAGGCGTCGGACGAGGATCTCGTCCACGGCTGGATGCCGAAGCCCCAGGCCGCCCCGGCCACGGCCGCCCGCACGGAGACCCGCGCCCCGGCGGACCGCACGGTGGTCGAGGTGCTCCGCGAGGTGCCGCAGCGCGCCAAGGAGGCCGTGGTCGCCCCCCTGCACGGCGCGAAGGCCGCGTAACGCCCCCGCGCCCCGGAAGACCGCTTCCGGGGCGCCGCTTCCCGCCGGCGCCCGCGACGAGGGCCCGCCCGGGGATCGGCCTCACATCTGCGACATTCTGGACGTTCGGCCCGCCGGCGGCGGGAACGTTCGCCCCCGAGCCTCGTTGGACAAGTCTCGTTTCAAAAGCGGACCCGTTCCAAGGAGGTTCCTCGTGCGTCTTACATTCCTGACGACTGTCGCGGCCGCGGCTCTCGCCGTCGGCGCTTCGGCTTATGCGCAGAACGCTTCGTCCCCCGGCAATTCGGGCGGATCGAGCGGCCAGCAGCAGCTGCGGGTGCCGCAGGGCCAGGGCCAAGGCCAGGGTTCCGGCTCCGGCGCGTCCGAGGCGGCCCAGGGCCGGTCCGAGGGCGCTCCCGGCCAGGTTCAGCGCCAGAACGACAGCGGCTCCGCCGCGGGCTCGTCCTCCGCGCAGCGTCCGGCCGAAAGCGGCGCCAGCTCCGACTCGCAGGAGGCTCAGTCCACCGACGGCCAGCCCCGCCGCCAGCAGCAGGGCCAGAGCGGCCAGACCGGCCAGGGCAACGCCGCCCAGGGTAGCCAGGAGCGGCCCGCCCAGTCCGCCGATCAGCCTCGCCGCAACCAGGACAACGCCCAGCAGACGGGCCAAGACGGCCAGGGCCGCTCCACCGGCACCAATGCGGCGCAGGGTAACCAGCAGCCTTCCGGCTCGTCGAGCACGACGGCCCAGGACGGCCGGTCGACGAACCAGCCGCAGGGTTCCACCGCTCAGCAGAACAGCACCACCGGTCAGGGCACGACCGGTCAGACCGGCACGGCGCAGCAGGGCGGCACGGCGAACCAGTCGGGCAGCTCGACGGCCCAGCAGCGCGGGACGGGCGCCCAGCAGGACAACACGGCCCAGGGCGGCACCACCTCGACCCAGACCAACACCACGGCGCAGAGCTCGACCGAGACGAACGCCGTGTCGTCCCTCGACACCGAGAAGCGCACCGAGGTGACCCGCGCCTTCACGAGCACGAACGTGAACACGGTCAACAACGTGAACTTCAACGTGTCGGTCGGCACCACGATCAACACGGAGGTGCGTCTCGCCCCGGTGCCGGAGGACGTGGTGCGGATCGTCCCGCAGTACCGCAACTACCAGTACGTGGTGGTGCGTGACGAGATCGTCATCGTCGAGCCGCGCACCAAGCGGATCGTCGAGGTGATCTCCCGGTCGGGCTCGCCCCGCCGCGCCACGGCCTCGGTGAGCCTGAGCACGGAGCAGCGCCGCAAGTTCAAGTCGTCGGTCCAGACCACGGGTTCGACCCGGCAGACCACGACGCGGATCGAGCTGCGCGAAGGCCTCGAACTGCCGCAGGACGTGACGCTCGTGGACGTCCCGCAGACCATCGTGAGCGACATCCCCGAACTGCGCACCTACCGCTACGTGGTGGTGGGCGACGAGATCGCGCTCGTCGAGCCCGAGACCCGTCGCGTGATCGAGGTGATCGAGTAAGCGCCCCGGCCTCCCAGGGCTGACGTTACGGGAGCCCCGCCTTCGTCAAGGCGGGGCTCTTTTTTTTGCGCCTTTGCGGGGCGATGCTCGCAATTTGACGGATCGGCTTCACCCTGGCGATACGCGGGGCCGGGTACAGAGGGGCCAAACGGCCACGACTCGCCAGGACCCCCGGATGACGCGCAGACCGTCCATCAGCATGCTTCCGATCGCCGCCCTCGCGCTCGCGCTTCAGGCCGCGCCGGCGCGGGCCGAAGTCGATGCGGCGGCCTTCCTCTACGCGCTCAACGAGCACCGCTCCTCTGCCCGCACCTACATCCTCGGAATCAGCACGGGCGTGACCGCCGCCAACAACGCGGCCCGGTCCGCGATCGGGCGTCCCCTGTTCTGCCTGCCGCAGGACATGAGCATCACGCCCGAGCAGCAGATCGACATCCTCAAGCACTACCTGCTCGCGACGCCCGACGATGCATCCCTGCCCGTGAGCCAGGCGGTGATCAACAGCCTCGTTCACGGCTACCCCTGCCGCACCGGCTGATGGGACGAAAGATTGAGCGGCGCCGACCCGGCGGCGGAGAGCCGAAAGAGCGAGTCCGCACGGGCGTTTAACGCGGTCTGTGCGGACGGCGTGCGAGGTGAGGGCGTTAAGTGGCCGTTGCCAGCGGCGGCCCAAATCACCTAGCAACGGATCAATCCCGTGGGGGCACCATGGGCCAGAGGGCTGCGGACACGGCGCAAAGCCGGCCGCGGCCCTTGTCATGTCCGGGGCCCGTCAGAGCAGCGACCACACCCAATCCAAAGCCGAGTAGAGGCCCGCCCCGAACAGCGTGAGCACGGCCATGATGAGCAGGATCACGATGAGGAGGGCGCCGAGCCCGAGGAGGCAGCCCGTGCTCGCCACGTAGCGGCAGCCGCCCTTGATCTCAGTGCCGTCGTCCATGGGCTCCTCATCGGCGAAGAAGGCGGGGCAAAGAAAAAGCGCTCACGAGGAGCGCTTTCGAGTGTCCGGCCCGTGGGGGCAGAATGGGACCGGAGATAAGCGTACAACGCGGCTCCAGCCGGAAGGTTTCGCGGTGCGACTGGTCAATTTCGTCGCAACCCCTCCGCATCTTCGCTCAGGCGCTCTTGCGGCTCCGGCGCTTGGTGTTGAGGTCGGCCTTGAGCGAGCGGGCGGGCGTGAACTTGAGGCTTTTCGAGGCCGCGATCTTCACGGTCTCGCCGGTCTGCGGGTTGCGGCCCTTGCGGGCGGCGCGCTCGGAGACCTTGAACCGGCCGAAACCGAAGAGCTGCACTTCCTCGCCCTTCTGCGCCGCGGTCGCGATCATGCTGAACACGCTCTCCACGAGCTCGCGCGCGAACACCTTCGTCAGTTCGTGCTCTTCGGCCAAGCGCTCCACCAGATCGTTCTTGTTCACGAGTTGCTCCTGCTGAGAATGGGAATGCGGGCAT